>NZ_CP074406.1:0-1287942 GCF_018388425.1 Nocardioides faecalis
CGTTCGGCTGACCCGGGATTCCCCGCCGGCTCCGCAGGCTCCGGCCGGACCATGTTCCCGCAACCGGGCAGGTTGTCACCAGAACCCGCCTGACCTGCGAGGACACCGGTCCGAGCGGTGCGGCGGTCCGGCCTCGGCCGTGGACCACGAACCGGTGGTCCCCATGTTCACAACCTGTGGACAAACCTGTGGACGTGAGTCCGCGGCAGCACCGAGCGCTCGCGACCGCGAGGCGCGACCGAGAACAGTGAAAGGCGTGTGGCGTGACCGGCAACCCCGATCAGCCCGATCAGACCGATCCCCGACCGCAGGCCCAGGCCGACACCACAGGCCAGGCCCCGGACACCGACGCCGCTACGTCGCTGCTCGCCCGGGAGTGGTCCGCCGTCGTCGCCGACCTGCAGGTGCACCAGCGCGCATGGCTGCAGGCGAGCCGGCCGGTCACCATGCACGGCACCACCGCCATCGTCGCGGTCCCCGACGACTTCACCCGCAAGCGCCTCGAGGGCCGGCTGCGCGGACAGCTGGAGGACGCGCTCACCGAGCGGTTCGGCCAAGAGGTCCAGCTCGCGGTCACCGTCGACACGACCCTGCGCCACGACGAGCCGTTCGAGGGAGGCTCCTACAACCAGGACGCCTACGACGGCGGCGAGGCCGGGTCGAGCACTGATCGACACAGCGACATGTCGACAAATCGACACGTCGACTCATCGACGTACGACGCCCCGGTCGCGCCGAAGGGCGTCCCGACCGGCTACGACGCCGCGTTCACGCCGCCCGACCTCGACGCCGCGAACGCAGCCGGGCCGTCGGCGACCAACACCGGCGAGACGCGGCTGAACCCCAAGTACACCTTCGAGACCTTCGTGATCGGCTCCTCGAACCGGTTCCCGCACGCGGCCGCGGTCGCGGTGAGCGAGGCGCCCGGCAAGAGCTACAACCCGCTGCTGATCTACGGAGAGTCCGGGCTGGGCAAGACCCACCTGCTGCACGCGATCGGTCACTACGTGCGCACGATCTACTCCGGCTCCAAGGTGCGCTACGTCTCCAGCGAGGAGTTCACCAACGAGTTCATCAACGCGATCCGCGACGACCGCCAGGACCGGTTCAAGCGGAAGTACCGCGAGGTGGACGTCCTGCTGATCGACGACATCCAGTTCCTGGCGGGCAAGACCCAGACCCAGGAGGAGTTCTTCCACACCTTCAACACGCTGCACAACGCGAACAAGCAGATCGTGCTGACCTCCGACCGGCCGCCGAAGCTGCTCGAGGCGCTGGAGGACCGGTTGCGCAACCGGTTCGAGTGGGGCCTGATCACCGACGTGCAGGCACCCGACCTCGAGACGCGGATCGCGATCCTGCGCAAGAAGGCGGCGATGGACCGGCTGACCGCGCCCTCGGACGTGCTGGAGTTCATCGCCAGCAAGATCCAGACGAACATCCGCGAGCTCGAGGGCGCACTGATCCGGGTGACCGCGTTCGCCAACCTCAACCGCCAGGACGTCGACATGACGCTGGCCGAGATCGTGCTGAAGGACCTGATCCCCGACGGCGGCGAGCCGGAGATCACCGCTCCGCTGATCATCGCGCAGACGGCGGCGTACTTCGGGCTCTCCATCGAGGAGCTCACCGGGCCCAGCCGCGGCCGGCACCTGGTGATGGCGCGTCAGATCGCGATGTACCTGTGCCGCGAGCTGACCGGGCTGTCGCTGCCGAAGATCGGCGCCCAGTTCGGCAACCGCGACCACACCACCGTCATGTACGCCGAGCGCAAGATCAACCAGCTCCTCGGTGAGCGGCGAGCGGTCTTCAACCAGGTCTCCGAGCTGACCAACCGGGTCAAGATGCAGGCGCGTCAGGGGTGAGCGCCGCGCCGCCGGGGGGTGCTCTGGTGTTGTTCCTTCCGGGTCCGGTCGCTGTGCGGCCGGGCCCGGACGCCTTTTTCTTGTGCTTCCACCGGCCCGTGCACAGCTGTGGAAAACCATGGGCAATTAGTGCGAACTACACGGGGAGGATTCCGTGGACCCACCGGTACGGGCATCCCCAACCGGCTTCGCGTCCACAGGGCGCCGTAGTTCGCACGGACTTAGTCCACAGGCGTTGTCCACTGAAAAAGCGGGGCTGACCTGCACGATCACTAGTTGTCCACAGTTTCCACCGAACCTATTGCTACTCCGGAATGACAATTGGATCGATCCTCCGTCGAACTCCTCCGGGCCCTCGACCTGTGGACGAACCCCCCTGATCCGGTCCCGCGGATGCGGTGCTCGTCGCATCCGCGGCAGCGTGTGTGTGCCGGTTGCCGGTGCGGGCCGATCGAATGACATGGCAGGATGCACTCCCACACGGGCGCAGGCTCTGGACTTGTCATTCGGCGGTCCGGGTCGAGGTGGTCGAGCCCGCACCCATCGAAGTGAGAGGTACGACGTGAAGTTCCGTGTCGACCGTGACGTCCTGGCCGACGCCGTTGCCTGGGCTGCCCGCAGCCTGCCGGTGCGTCCCAGCGCGCCCGTCCTCGCCGGCCTGCTGATCGAGGCGAGCGACGAGGGCCTGGTGCTGTCGACGTTCGACTACGAGACCTCCGCACGGGCCACGCTGGCCGCCGACGTCAGCGACGAGGGCAAGGCCCTGGTCAGCGGCCGGCTGCTCGCCGACATCTGCCGCAGCCTGCCGAACAAGCCCGTCGACCTCGCCCTCGACGGCTCCCGGGTGTCGCTGACCTGCGGCTCGTCGCGGTTCTCCCTGCAGACGCTGCCCGTCGACGACTACCCGACGATCCCGGAGATGCCGGCCGCGACGGGCACCGTCTCCAGCGCCGCCTTCGCCCACGCCGTCGCCCAGGCGGTCACCGCCGCCGGCCGCGACGACATGCTCCCGGTGCTCACCGGCGTGCGGGTCGAGATCGAGGGCGACACCATCGCGTTGCTCGCCACCGACCGGTTCCGGCTCTCCCAGCGCGAGCTGACCTGGAACCCGGGCACCCCGGACGCCTCCGTCGCCGCGCTGGTGCCGGCGAAGGTGCTCGGCGACACGGCGAAGTCGTTGGCCTCCGGCGAGGAGATCACCATCGCGCTGTCCGCCTCGGGCACCGGCGACGGCATCATCGGCTTCGAGGGCACCGGCCCCGGCGGCGTACGACGCACCACCACCCGGCTGCTCGACGGCGAGTTCCCGAAGGTCCGCAGCCTCTTCCCGACCGAGAAGGTCACCGTCGCGCGCATCGACCGCGCCGAGCTGATCGACTCGATCAAGCGCGTCTCGCTGGTCGCCGACCGCAACACCGCCGTCCAGCTCGCCTTCGGCGACGGCCAGCTCACGCTCGACGCCGGCTCCGGCGACGACGCGCAGGCCACCGAGTCGGTGCCCGCCGACATCGACGGCGAGGAGCTGGTCACCGGCTTCAACCCGGCGTTCCTGCTCGACGGGCTCGGCGCCATCGACGAGCCGGTCGTCGAGCTCGCCTTCACCCAGGCCTCCAAGCCCGTGGTGATCAGCGGCACCGGGGACGACGCCGGTGACGGCGGCTCGTTCCGCTACCTGCTGATGCCGCGCCGCCTGCTCTCCTGACCCGCGCCCGACCCCACCCGCGCCGAGGCGCGGGCGTGGCGAGGCTTCCGCTCGTCACCGGCTGCCCACTAGCGTCGACCTCGACTCGCCGTAGGACAGGGCCCACGAGGAACGGGAGCGCGCATGCACATCGGACTGGTCGGACTCGGCAAGATGGGTGGCAACATGCGCACCCGGCTGCGCAACGCCGGGCACACGGTGGTCGGCTACGACCGCAACCCCGACCTCAGTGACGCCGAGAGCCTGGCCGCGATGGTCGAGGCGCTGCCCTCGCCCAAGGTGGTGTGGGTGATGGTGCCCTCGGGCGAGCCGACCCGGGCCACGATCGCCGACCTGCGCGAGCTGCTCGGCGAGGGCGACCTGGTCGTCGACGGCGGCAACTCCAAGTACACCGACGACGCCGAGAACGCCGCGTCGCTGGCGGAGAAGGGCATCGGCTTCGTCGACTGCGGCGTCTCCGGCGGGGTGTGGGGCCTGGAGAACGGCTACGCGCTCATGTACGGCGGCTCGGTGGAGGACGTCGCCAAGGTCCAGCCCGCCTTCGACGCGCTCAAGCCGGACGAGGGCGGCATCGTGCACGCCGGCACCTCCCCGGGCGCGGGGCACTTCGCCAAGATGGTCCACAACGGCATCGAGTACGCGATGATGCAGGCCTACGCCGAGGGCTGGGAGCTGCTCGAGAAGGTCGACCTCGTCGACAACGTGCCCGAGATCTTCGAATCCTGGCGCCACGGCACCGTGATCCGCTCCTGGCTGCTGGACCTGCTCACCGAGGCGATCGAGGCGGACACCCACCTGGACCAGGTCCGCGGCTACGCCGAGGACTCCGGTGAGGGACGGTGGACGGTGCAGGCGGCGATCGACAACGCCGTACCGGTGCACGTCATCGCCGCCTCGCTGTTCGCCCGGTTCACCTCGCGCCAGGACGACAGCCCGGCGATGAAGGCGATCGCGGCGATGCGCAACCAGTTCGGTGGCCACGCCGTGCACACCGAGCCGCCCCCGGGCGGCGAGGCCAACCCGGATCTCTGAACCCGGATCGTCTGAGGCTGGTCGTCCGGATCGGAGCGGTTCAGCTCAGAGCGCGAGCACCGCGCGGACGAGCGAGAAGGACAGCCAGGCCGCGACGAGACCGATCGCGACCGGGTGGCGCACCAGCCGGTCCAACGACGGCGGCCGGGTGCGGCGCAGCCGCGCGCGCAGCACCAGCACCGCCAGGGTGAGCACCGTGGCCGCAGCGACGGCTCCGAAGGGGTGGGCGAGGAACGAGTCCTGCCACCAGCCGTGGGTGAGGTAGACCCATGAGCGGGTCATGCCGCAGCCCGGGCACGGCAGCCCGGTGAGACGGCGGAACGGGCACAGGACCGGCCCGTCCTCGATGGAGTACGGCGAGAGCAGCGCCCCGACGCCCAGCCCGAGCACCCCGAGCACGGCGACCGCCTCCGCGCTCCCCAGACGGGGGCGGATGGGAGGCAGGTCGCCGGCGGGGCGGCGGAGCAGGGTGCTCATCGTCGTACCGGGGGAGGCGGTGCTCAGCGCAGCGGCCGGCCCTGGGCGTCGGGAAGCTTGCGCATCGCGATCAGGATCAGGTCGATGATCGACCACACGCCGCAGCCGCCGCAGGTCAGCAGCTTGGCGATGCCCAGGCCGGTCTGGCCCAGGTAGAACCGGTCGATGCCGAACCCGCCGAGGAACAGCGAGATCAGCAGCGTGGTCAGCCACTCCTTGTCGGAGTACAGCCCGGGGACGTCGCGCGCGGAGAAGTACTGCTGGCTGTCGGCGGTGCGCACCGCGGTGTCGGGCTTGATCTGGCCGGAGATCGCCTGCTGGGCGAGGCTGGCGTAGTCGATCGGGCCGTACTCCTGGCCCAGCACGTTGATGTAGAACGGGCCGGCGGCGGCGTTGCCGTAGGAGCCGGCGTAGGGCTGGGAGGGGTCGTAGTGCTGGCCGCCGTAGGGCTGGCCGGGCTGGCCGCCGTAGGGCTGGCCGGAGGGCTGGTTGGAGGAGCCGGACTGACCGTAGGGGTCCGGCTGGTCGCCGTAGGGCGGGTTGGGTGGTTGCGTCATGGGACGCAGCCTAGGCTTGGCGGCGCGCGTCGAAACATCGTGCGTACGTCGTGCGAGACATCGTGGAGGAGGTTGCCCATGCATGTCGCGCACCTCCAGCTGCACGACTTCCGCAGCTATCCGGCCGTCGACGTCGCCCTGGAGCCCGGTGTCAACGTGTTCGTGGGCAGCAACGGCCAGGGCAAGACGAACCTCGTCGAGGCGATCGACTACCTCTCCCGGCTCTCCTCGCACCGCGTCGCCACCGACGCCCCGCTGATCCGCGCCGGCGCGAACCAGGCGGTCGTGCGGGCCGCCGTGGTGCGCGAGGGCAGGACAGCGACGCTGGAGGTCGAGCTCAACCCCGGCCGCGCCAACCGGGCCCGGGTCAACCGCTCGCCGCTGCCGCGGGTGCGCGACCTGGCCGGCATCGTGCGCACGGTCGTGTTCAGCCCCGAGGACCTCGCCCTGGTCAAGGGCGACCCCGGTCAGCGCCGGCGCTTCCTCGACGACCTCCTCGTGCTCCGCACCCCGCGGATGGCCGGGGTCATCGCCGACTACGAGCGTGCGCTGAAGCAGCGCAACTCCCTGCTCAAGACGATGTACGCCGCCCGCGGCTCCGCACGCGAGGCCGCCCTGGCCACGTTGTCGGTGTGGGACGAGGCCCTGGTGCGCGCGGGCACCGAGCTGCTCCGCGCCCGGCAGGCGCTGGCCGCCGACCTGGCGCCGTACCTGGGCAAGGCGTACGAGTCGGTGGCCCGCGGCGCCTCCCGCGACGACGCCCGACTGGAGTACGCCGCGAACGTGCTGCCCCAAGCCGATCCCGACGACCCCGACGCCGACCCGCTGGTGACCGGCTTCCGGGCCGAGCTGGCCCGGCGGCAGTCGGACGAGATCGGCCGCGGAGTGACGCTGGTCGGCCCGCACCGTGACGACCTGGTGCTCACCCTCGGTCCCGGCGACGAGGCCCGGCTGCCGGTGCGCGGTTACGCCAGCCACGGAGAGTCGTGGTCGTTCGCGCTGGCCCTGCGCCTGGCCAGCTACGACCTGCTGCGCGCCGACGGCGACGACCCGATCCTGATCCTCGACGACGTCTTCGCCGAGCTCGACCGCGACCGCCGCACCCAGCTCGCCGAGCTGGTCGCCGGTGCCGAGCAGGTGCTGGTCACCGCCGCGGTCGCCGCCGACGTGCCCGAGCAGCTGCGGGGCGCCACGTTCATCGTCGAGGCGGGGGAGGTGCGCCGTGCCTGATCCTGACGCCGGGCCCGACCCCGTGCCCGGCCCCGACGCACCCGACCCGACCGGGCGCGGGGAGTCGGCCGAAGCGGCCGATCTCGACCACCGACCCGACGGGCTCGACCTGGCCCGGGCCCAGACCTCGAGCGCCGCGGGCGCCGCGACGACGCCGGCGAAGCGACCGCGCTCGCGCTCGGGCGACCCGCGCCGAGCCTTCCTCGGCTTCCGCGGACGGCGCGGCGAGCCGCAGCTGAGCAGCGCGCACCCCGACGGGCGCGACCCGCAAGGGCTCTCCGGCGAGGTCGCCCGGCTCATCGGGGAGCGCGGCTGGGGCTTGGACCTGCAGGTGCGCGGCGTCTTCGGCCGCTGGAGCGAGATCGTGGGCGCCGAGATCGGCGCGCACTCCACCCCGGAGTCGCTCACCGACGGCGTGCTCGTCGTACGCACCGACTCCACGGCGTGGGCCACGCAGCTGAAGCTGCTGGCGAGCACGATCGTCAAGCGGCTGAACACCGAGCTCGGCGACGGCACGGTGACCGTGGTGGAGGTGCTCGGACCGCTGGCGCCGAGCTGGAAGCACGGCCGGCGCGGGGTGCGCGACGCCCGTGGACCGCGCGACACCTACGGGTGAGGAGCCACCTCGGTCCGGTCCGGGAGCGCTGCGCGCCGATCTGACGCCCTGAGCGCCCGCCGGCCCGTACCGGGGTCCGTCCGAGACCCGCTCGGCGCTGCAAACCGGCGTTCTGGGGTCCTCAGGGTGGATTTTCCACAGACGCACCCCGTCCCGCGGGGCGACACGCGTGCTCTGAGGCCCTCAGCAGGATAGAATGGGACTCTGGCCGAGATCGCGTCTCCTGCACGCTCGCCTCGGCCTTCGTCATGCCTCGGGCATGACGACCGAGAGGTCGACACTCAGAGAGGTCTTGCGTGTCCAACGACGACCAGTCCATGCCCGGCGAGGGCTCGGTGCCCCAGGCCGGTGCCCCCGGTGGCGAGACGCCCAAGCTCACCACCGAGGTGGCGTACGACGCCTCCGCGATCCAGGTGCTCGAGGGCCTCGAGGCGGTCCGCAAGCGACCCGGCATGTACATCGGCTCCACCGGTGAGCGCGGCCTGCACCACCTGATCTGGGAGATCGTGGACAACGCGGTCGACGAGTCGCTCGCCGGCCACTGCGACACGATCCTGATCACCTTCAACGCCGACGGCTCGGTCAGCGTCGAGGACAACGGTCGTGGCATCCCGACCGACACCGCTCCCGGCCAGGAGATCCCGGCCGCCACGCTCGCGCTGACCGTGCTGCACGCCGGCGGCAAGTTCGGCGGCGGCGGCTACAAGGTCTCCGGTGGTCTGCACGGCGTCGGCTCGTCGGTGGTGAACGCGCTGTCGACCCACCTGCACATGGAGATCAAGAACCGCGGGCACCTGTGGGAGCAGGAGTTCACCAAGGGCGTCCCGGACTACGACCTGCGTGAGGTCCGGACCCTGGAGGACGGCGAGCGCACCGGCACCACCATCACCTGGTGGGCCTCGCCGGAGATCTTCGAGACCACCGAGTACAACCTGGAGACGGTCTCCGCCCGCTTCCGGGAGATGGCCTTCCTCAACAAGGGCCTCAAGATCATCCTGCGCGACGCCCGGCCCAAGGCCGAGCAGGTGCTGGAGGCTGTCGAGGACGGCACCTCCGAGCTCAGCCCGACCACCCAGGCGGCGTTCAACTCCGGCGAGATCCACGCCGTCGAGGGCCACGACCACAAGGTGCTCGAGCAGGTCTTCCAATTCGAGCGCGGCCTGGCCGACTACGTCGACTTCCTCAACCTGCGCAAGCAGCCGATCTCCCCGATCATCGACTTCGAGGCCGAGACCGGCCCCGATGCGCCCAACTCGATGAGCCTCGAGGTCGCCATGCAGTGGCAGGCCACGTCGTACAACGAGTCGGTCCACACCTTCGCCAACAACATCAACACCCCCGAGGGCGGCACGCACGAGGAGGGGTTCCGGGCGGCGCTGACCTCGCTGGTCAACCGTTGGGGCGAGGAGTGGGGCCTGATCAAGAAGAAGGAGGACCGGCTCACCGGGGACGACATCCGCGAGGGCCTGACCGCCATCATCAGCCTCAAGATCTCCGAGCCGCAGTTCGAGGGCCAGACCAAGGCCAAGCTCGGCAACACCGAGGCCAAGGGCTTCGTGCAGTCGGTGGTCAACGACCAGCTCGGTGCCTGGCTCGAGCAGAACCCCTCCGACGGCAAGGAGATCATCCGCAAGGCCCAGGCGGCGGCGACCGCCCGCCTCGCGGCCCGCAAGGCGCGCGACCTGGCCCGCAACCGCAAGGGCCTGCTCGGCGGCGGTGGCCTGCCCGGCAAGCTGCGCGACTGCAGCTCGCGCAGCCCCGAGGAGTGCGAGGTCTTCATCGTCGAGGGTGACTCCGCCGGCGGCTCGGCCGTCATGGGCCGGGACAACCGGATCCAGGCGATCCTCCCGATCCGCGGCAAGATCCTCAACGTCGAGAAGGCGCGCATCGACAAGGTCCTGGCCAACCAGGAGGTGCAGGCGATCGTCTCGGCGCTCGGCACCGGGGTGCAGGACGAGTTCGACGCCGACAAGCTGCGCTACCACAAGATCGTGCTGATGGCCGACGCCGACGTCGACGGCCACCACATCAACACACTGCTGCTGACGCTGCTCTTCCGGTTCATGCGCCCGCTGATCGAGGCCGGCTACGTCTACCTCGCCCAGCCGCCGCTGTACCGGATCAAGTGGAACAAGCCGCACGCGCACGAGTACGTCTACTCCGACGCCGAGCGCGACGCGGTCATCCGCGACGGCATCGAGCAGGGCAAGAAGCTGCCCAAGGACGCCTCGATCCAGCGGTACAAGGGTCTCGGCGAGATGAACGCCGACGAGCTGTGGGACACCACGCTCGACCCCGACCAGCGGGTGCTGCTCCAGGTCACGCTGGAGGACGCCGCCCAGGCCGACGAGATCTTCTCGGTGCTGATGGGGGAGGACGTCGAGCAGCGTCGCTCCTTCATCCAGCGCAACGCCAAGGACGTCCGATTCCTCGATATCTAGGTCTCTAAAAGAACCCCTAGATTTCGTTAGACCAGATCAGAGAGAGCAATCGTGAGCGAGACCCCCATCGAGGAATTCCCGGGCTACGGCGGTCGCCGGATCCGTCCCGTCGACCTGCAGGAGTCGATGAAGCGCTCCTACATCGACTACGCGATGGCAGTCATCGTCGGCCGCGCGCTGCCGGACGTCCGCGACGGCCTCAAGCCGGTGCACCGTCGCGTCCTCTACGCGATGTACGACGGCGGCTACCGCCCCGAGCGCGGATTCAACAAGTGCGCCCGCGTCGTCGGCGACGTGATGGGTAACTACCACCCGCACGGCGACTCGGCGATCTACGACACCCTGGTGCGCCTAGCCCAGCCGTGGGTGATGCGCAACCCGCTGGTCAACGGGCAGGGCAACTTCGGCTCGCCGGGCAACGACCCCGCCGCCGCCATGCGGTACACCGAGTGCCGGATGGCGCCGCTGGCCATGGAGATGGTCCGGGACATCGACGAGGACACCGTCGACATGACCCCGAACTACGACGGCAAGACCGAGGAGCCGACGATCCTGCCGGCGCGGTTCCCGAACCTGCTGGTCAACGGCTCCGCCGGCATCGCGGTCGGGATGGCGACCAACATCCCGCCGCACAACCTGCGCGAGGTCGCCGACGGGGCGATCTGGGCGCTCGAGCACCCCGACGCCTCGCGTGAGGAGCTGCAGGACGCGCTCCTCGAGCGGATCAAGGGCCCCGACTTCCCCAACGGCGCCCTGATCGTGGGCCGCGAGGGGATCGAGCAGGCCTACCGCACCGGTCGCGGCTCGATCACCCAGCGCGCGATCATCGAGGTCGACGAGGAGAAGTCCGGGCGCACCGTCCTGGTCATCACCGACCTGCCCTACATGGTCAACCCGGACAACCTGCTGGTGAAGATCGCCGAGCTGGCCGACGCCGGCCGGGTGCAGGGCATCGCCGACGTGCGCAACGAGACGTCCTCGCGCGTGGGCCAGCGGATCATCATCGTGCTCAAGCGCGACGCGGTGGCCCGGGTGGTGCTCAACAACCTGCTCAAGCACACCGAGCTGCAGACCAACTTCTCCGCCAACATGCTCGCCCTGGTCGACGGCGTGCCCCGGACGCTGACCCTCGACCAGTTCATCTCGAACTGGGTCGAGCACCAGGTCGACGTCATCCGGCGTCGTACCGAGTTCCGGCTGGCGAAGGCCGAGGCCGACGCCCACATCTGGCGCGGCCTGGTCAAGGCGCTCGACATGCTCGACGACGTGATCGCGCTGATCCGGCGCAGCCCCGAGGTCGAGGACGCCCGCCGCGGCCTCATCGAGCTGCTCGACATCGACGAGCTGCAGGCCAACGCGATCCTCGACATGCAGCTGCGCCGCCTGGCGGCCCTGGAGCGGCAGAAGATCATCGACCGGCTCGCCGAGCTCGAGCTGGTCATCGCCGACCTCAAGGACATCCTCGCCAACATCACCCGGCAGCGGCAGATCGTCATCGACGAGCTCGGCGAGATCGTCGCGAAGTACGGCGACGACCGTCGTACCCAGATCATCGCGGCGGCCGGCGACATGTCGATGGAGGACCTGATCCCGGACGAGGACCAGGTCGTCTCCATCACCCGCGGCGGCTACGCCAAGCGCACCCGCGCGGACCAGTACCGCACGCAGAAGCGCGGCGGGAAGGGTGTGCGGGGCGCCTCGCTGCGCGGCGACGACGTGGTGGACCACTTCATCTCCACCACCAGCCACCACTGGCTGCTGTTCTTCACCACCGCCGGGCGCGTCTACCGGACCAAGGTCTACAACCTGCCCGAGGCCTCGCGCGACGCGAAGGGCGGCCACGTCGCCGGCCTGCTGTCGTTCCAGCCGGACGAGTCGATCGCGCAGGTGCTGGCGATCCGCGACTACGATCAGGCGCCGTACCTGGTGCTGGCCACCAAGAAGGGCCTGGTCAAGAAGACCCGGCTCGGGGACTACAACTCCCCGCGCCAGGCCGGCGTCATCGCGATCAACTTCCGCGACGACGACGACGAGCTGATCGGCGCGGAGCTGGTCAACAGCGAGGACCACATCCTGCTGGTCTCCCGCAAGGGCCAGGCGATCCGCTTCCCCGCCGACGACGACCAGCTGCGCCCCATGGGCCGGGCGACGTCGGGCGTGACGGGCATGAAGTTCAAGATCGCCGACGACGCGGTGCTCTCGATGGCCGTGATCCGTGCCGCCGAGACCGCGGCGGAGGACAGCGACGACAACGTCCAGTACGTCTTCACCATCACCGACGGCGGCTTCGCCAAGCGCACCCGGATCTCGGAGTACAAGTTCCAGAACCGCGGCGGCACCGGCATCAAGGCGATGGCGCTGGCCAACGAGGAGCGCGGCTCGCTCGTCGGTGCGTTCATCGTGGTCGACGGCGACGAGATCCTCTCCATCACCCAGTCCGGCCAGGTCGTGCGCAGCCCGATCAACGACGACTTCCGCCCGACCGGGCGCTCCACGCAGGGCGTGAAGTTCGTCAGCCCGAAGAAGGGCGACGCCGTCGCGGTCGTGGCCCGCTCCGTGGAGGCCAAGGACGAGGAGGACGAGGCCACCGAGAACGTGGCGGAGAACGTCACGGAGAACGTCACGGAGAACGCTGTGGCGGACGCCGGCGAATCGTCGGAGTCGCCGGTTCAGGACTCGGGTGCGACAATCGGTGACACCGACCAGGCCGGACAGGCTGACGGCGATCCGGGGGAGACTGAGGGCTGATGACCGAGAGCATCGACGACACCGCGACCCGTCCGGCAGTGACGGGCGGCCGCGGCGCCGATGCGCCGTCGCGTCCCTCCGGCCCGGCAGCGCAGCCCGCGCCGTCGGCCAAGCCCTCCGGCCCGGCCCCGGCTCCCCGGGGCCGGGGACCGCGCCGGGCCCGGCTGCGGCTGACCCGGGTCGACCCGTGGACGGTGATGAAGACGTCGTTCCTGCTGTCGATCGCCTTCGCCGTCGTGACCGTGGTGTCGGTGGCGATGGTGTGGCAGGTGCTCGGCGCCGCCGGCGTGTGGGAGTCGATCAACTCCACGATCCAGGAGAGCATCGGCGGCGAGGACGTCGCCGGCTTCCGGATCGAGGACTACGTCGGCACCAGCCGCGTCCTCGGTTTCACCATGCTCGTCGCGGCCATCGACGTCGTACTGATCACCGCGGCGGCGACCCTGATGGCGTTCCTCTACAACATGTCCGCGGCGCTGCTCGGCGGCGTCGAGGTCACCCTGGCTGAGGACAACTGAGCCTGCTCCCAGCAGCGGCCGACCCCGTTTTGTCGGCGCTGGCTGGGGTCGGGTAGTGTTCCACCTCGGTTCGCTGCGGAGGGGCTTCCACCCAGATGCAGCGTTCCACCCGGGCCTATAGCTCAGACGGTTAGAGCACCACACTGATAATGTGGGGGTCAGAGGTTCAAGTCCTCTTAGGCCCACCAAGAGCCCCGGCCGCAGACACTGCGGACCGGGGCTTCTTCGAAGGAGGAGGCGGAACGTGAAGAAGGTCCTCATCGCGGCCCTGGCCGCCGTCGGCGCCATCGTCGTCCGCAAGAAGCTGCAGCAGTCCAAGGCCGAGAAGGACCTCTGGGCCCAGGCCACCGACACGCTGCCGAAGGCCTGATCCTCCCCATCCGGGGCCTTGGCGCAATTGGTAGCGCACCTGCTTTGCAAGCAGGGGGTTAGGGGTTCGAGTCCCCTAGGCTCCACCATGGGAAACCGCAGGTCATCGACCTGCGGTTTCTGCCCTTTTGGCTATCCCCTGCTATTTCCGGGTCGTGCGTCGGGACTGGGGAAGAGTGGTGTGCGAACAGTGCGGCAACTCGGAACCGTCGGCGGTTGGACCTAGAATCACATTCATGTCATCCGTCGCTTCTGAACACTTGGGCGACGCGGCTAGTCCCGTCGAGACCTTCGCGGCGTCCAGAGAGTCCGTGCGCCGCACCTTGGTGATGTCCGACGGTCGCGCGGTCACTACGGCTGAGTCTGCGCGCGGCGTCGACAGACTGCCTGCGGCGACGAACCTGGGGGCGGTCTTCAATGATCTTTGGTTGCGGAGAACACGTCATGTCGAGGCGGCGGGGACACCCGTCACGATCGCAGACCTGTTCAGCGGATGTGGCGGCCTCTCTGTCGGAGCACATGAGGCGGCGCGAGCGACTGGGCATCTGGCGGTCCACGTGCTTGCTGCCGACAACAACGAGGACGCGCTCGGGGTCTTTGGACAGAACTTCCCTGAGGCCGATCTCCATGCGGGTGGCATCGAGGAGCTCGTCGACGGCGACCTGGGGGACGGTCCCAGCCGCAACGAGCGCCGGTTGGCCAGTCGCCTTGCTGGACTCGACATCGCGATGGGTGGCCCGCCTTGCCAGGGGCACAGCGACCTGAACAACCACACGCGACGGGCCGATCCCCGGAATGCTCTGTACCTCAGAATGGCGCGATTCGTCGAGGTCGTGCGCCCCCGGCACGTGCTCATTGAGAACGTACCTGGAGTCGCGCACGACAAGTCCGGAGTCGTTCACCGAACGAAGGAGACCTTGGTTGCTGCGGGCTACTCTGTAGAGGCAGCGGTGCTCACGGCGACCGACTTTGGTGCAGCTCAGTCGCGGCGGCGCCATGTGCTCCTCGCCACTCAGGCTGGCGCCGGCGCACCTACCGCCGACGATCTCCTCCAGAACTTCGGTAGTCCGGGGCGGACGATCATGGATGCTATTGGCGACCTACGTGTTCAGCCGTCGGGCGGCATCTTCGACACGCCGGCCCAGCATTCGGCCGTCAACGAGCGCCGAATCAACTTCCTCTTCGACAATGCTCTTTGGGACCTCCCCAACGAGGAACGTCCCGACTGCCACCGACTCAAGCCTCATAGCTACGTTTCGGTTTACGGCCGGATGCATGCGGATCGGCCCGCGCCCACGATTACCTCTGGCTTCGGCAGTACTGGCCAGGGGAGGTTCGTTCACCCCCTCGAACGGCGGACCCTGACCCCACACGAAGCTGCTCGGCTGCAGGGTTTCCCAGATTGGTTCACGTTTGAGTCCGTCGAGAAGCGAGGGGCGTTGCAGAAGATGATCGGCAACGCAGTGCCCTCAAGACTGGCGTACGCAGCAATTGCGAGTCTCCTCCGGTGAGTGCCAGTTCGCTTGAAGTCGCCGGCTTGTTTGCAGGCATCGGCGGGATCGAAGAGGGCCTGCATCGGGCCGGGCATCGGACTGTCTTCCTGAACGAAATCGATGAGACGGCTCGGCAGGTGCTCGCCGCGCACTTCCCCAACGCGCATCTCACTGAAGATGTGCGCGCGATCCGATCGCTGCCCAAGGTCGACGTCTTAACCGCGGGATTTCCATGTACCGACATCAGCCAAGCTGGTCGAAAAGTTGGGATTGGCGGCGCGGCGTCGGGCTTGGTTGATGAGGTCTTCCGGCTCGTTGGTGACACATCGCCGAAATGGCTCGTGCTCGAGAACGTGAGCTATCTACTGCGCCTCGATCGCGGCAGCGGCATGCGTCACGTGGTGCAGTCCCTTGAGGAACTGGGGTTTCGATGGGCATATCGCGTGGTCGACGCACGTGCCTTCGGCCTGCCCCAGCGCCGGCAACGGGTCCTGTTCGTAGCGTCCCGGACGGAGGATCCGCGCTCGGTCCTCTTTGCTGACAATCACGGCGAGCCTGATTTCAAGGATCCAATCGGGCCGATCGACCTCGACCGTGGCTACGGGTTCTACTGGACCGAGGGACTTCGCGGCCTGGGTTGGGTGCATGACGCAGTGCCAACGATCAAGGGTGGCTCGACCATCGGTATCCCCTCTCCGCCGGCGGTGTGGTTCCCTGCCACCGGCGAGTTTGGGACTCCTCAAATTGAGGACGGTGAGCGACTTCAGGGCTTTCCGACAGGATGGACAGCTCCAGCCATGACACAGGATGGCCGGCGCGCGGGACACCGGTGGAAGCAGATCGGCAACGCCGTATGCGTTCCAATGAGCGAGTGGCTCGGCCGACGCCTGGCCGAGCCCGGCGAACCCGTCGCTGGCGACTGGGGGATGCCGCTATCAGGAGCACGGTGGCCTTTTGCTGCCTACGGTGGCGGTGGCAAGCGATGGGTGGCACCTGTGGGTATGCGACCGTTCGACGAGACATATAGCTTGCGCAAGTTCCTCGCACTACCGCTCAAGCCACTGTCGGAGCGCGCGACCCTCGGCTTTCTTAACCGGGCTGAGCGCGGCAAGCTGCGCTTCTCGGATGGGTTCCTTGAAGCCCTTCGTCAGCACGCAGGCGAGATGGCTGTGAACTCAGGAGTCTAGTCCCAGCGCACCAACCACGGCTTTGGTGAGCGCGCCACTGGATCCTGGAATGACCCTCGCTGCCGTGATCCTGCTCCTCGCAGAGAACATGGAGGGCGCCAATGCGGTCGTCGCGATTATGACTTGAGCGACGTCGATCCGAGGCTCATCCAAACGGGGGCCGTCGATCCGCAACCCCCATACGTACTTGCTGGCTGCCTCGGCTGCGTCATCTGCCCGCATCGAGACCGAGGACCGACGTTTCGCGTCGACGACGACGCATCTGAGTCGCTCCGCGCTGCTGAGGAAGACGCTCACGTCTGGGATCAAAATGCTCGTGTTGGACAGGAGCCCGTGTGGGAGCCGATGACCGAGGTCGTCAGGATCAGATCCGACTCGGAACTGGGCACACACCAAGAGATCGCCCGCCGGGATAGTCCAGCGGGCGAGCCACTCATACCCAGGAGATGCGGCATGCAACTCGGTGCGGACCGCGCCGTCGAGCGAATCCAATCCAAGTAGCACTTCGGATGCGATCCACGCTTCGTAAAGCCGCCACACGTAGCACAACGGAGCACTCGTCGGTCTGTGATGGACCGTGGCAGTCGCAACGGCCTGCAACGCCACCAGGCATTCGAATAGCTGGCGCGTCAGGGTTGGCCAACTGGATAGCGGTGGATCAGCAAGACCTGGGTCCCCAGTTGCTTGAGTTGCCACCTCCAAGAATGGCCGAACGACGGTGCGCCGCTCCGCGATGTCGCCGAGCCACTCCGCCTCAAGAAGCAATCGCGCCGCGCTGGCTGCGGCGTGAGCCAGAGCCTTAGACGTCCAGGCCGGTGCGGCACCAACACGTCGAGCGCTCCGTGCGGGCAGAGTGCGTCCCCCCGCGGACAGGCCCGGATACCGAGCAGCTCCCCGGGCGGTCACGACCGGATCTTCACGACCGCCGGGAAGCTCAAGGTGTTGCCAGCGGATCTGGGTCTTTCGTCGGGTTGGCCACGTTGCTAAGGCACTGCGTGCAAGGCGGTGTCCAAGTTCAACGTACTCGGCCAACAAGTGCTGGCGTGGCTCAAGGAGTCCGGAAGGCAGTCGTCCTTGTGTACCAACCGACGACGGTATTGGGAGGCCGGCCTCGACTAGCTGGCGCCACATGTGGTGCAGATCAGCGAGTCGTAGGGGTGGAGGTGGAGGAATATCGAGCCACGCGAGCTTGGGCCGGTCGCCGTCAAGGTAGACGACCGGAACGGAGCCAGCCACAACGTCCGCGGCCATCTCCACCGTCGTGTCGGGCGGGCCGAGAACCACGAGGCCGGGGGATCGAGAGGTCAACTGCAGTTCAGGTGGAACCACGAGTGGCTCCGAGGGTAGATCCAAGGAGACAGTGCGCCACTTATCGCGGAACACGACCCGACACGGGCTCATGACAGCGCGGCCCAAAAATCCATCGAGTCGGCGAAGAGCATCCCTGACGTCGCCCCGCGCAGGGCGTCAATCCTTCGGCGGAGCCCTCCTCCCAGACCTTCGGCTCCACCTGACGCTGTGAGCTGGCTGTCCGACGCCAGCCGCTCTACGCTCCCCGCGAAGGCATGGGTTGGAAGTTGTGACAGCAGTACGTGGACAACGGCATTCTCCGCCGCGACTTCTGCCGCGGCGTCGGTGCTTTCGGCCCCCGCAAGGGCCAGGAAGTAAGCCATGTAGTTGGCTGCACGCTCCGCATCACGGCGACTAGGAACGAATGGCGTGCCACCACCGATCAACTCCAGAAGCCGGCCCAGATGCTTCAACATTGCGACGAGCTGATCGAGGCTTAGCGCCCGCCGCGCGGCGGACGGATCTCCCATGCAGCGGACCGGCGCGCGCACCGCACGGGGCGCAACGACCGCAGGGCCATTCGCGCCGTTCGCTGGGGATGGCTCGACGAGCCGTGCGGCCTCGGCCGACGGGTCCCATGCTTCTTCGGGCTCCAGGAGCACTACCGCTCCGCGGGCCGTCACCTTGCGGGCGGGTGCCGTGCTGTTCGCGTCAACGTTGATTGTGGCGAACACGCGCGGCCAGGGTCCAAGGGTCGCGACGGGCGGAACGTCGAGCATCTCGTCCGAGTCTTCGGCACCAGCGCGCTGGGCGTGTAGCGGCCATGTCAGCATCGGGACGCTCACTGCGCTAAGACCGTGCGTTACGGGTGCTAGGTATCCCTCAATCGGCGAAAGGTTCGCCTCTTCGACGATCAGCACTGTCGATGCCGCCTTAGAAAGCTCTGCTTCGTCTCCGCCAAGTGCTCCTACGGTGAACTCGTGCAGGGCAACGAGCTTGGGTGTGTCAGGAGTCTGTGCGAACTGCGCAGTCAGGCTGGAGTAGTAGCCGAACGCGTCTTCGGGTCCGGACCACCCGGAGCGCGCATCGAGAACCGCTGTCGCAGCTTCGACGCTCAAAAACCCCGCGAGCAAACGAGCGATTGTGCTCTTGCCAGTTCCGCTGGGACCCGCGAAGAGTACGAGTTGGCTGGACAGGGCACAGGCAAGGACATCTGTTGCAGTAGCAAGATCCAACGCGATGCCATGTGAGTCGGCGTACGCAACCAGCCCGGTCGGGAGTTCCGAAAGCCCAGCCAGCTCGGACGGGGTAGCAAGAGCGCGCCCGACAAGTTCCTCCTCATCGACTTGGCCCACGCTCGGCGCGACCGCATGGCCGTCGAATGGGAGATCTGTCACGGAGTGGATGCTGGGCGAGCCCAACATCGGAAAATGGGGCGCAATCCGCTCAACTAGGTCGTCGTCAATTCGGTGGATCACGGTGGTCACTCTCCACATGCCGCCGACGACTTCAGCGACGGCGACGGTGCGCACCTTCGGAAACCGGCTGATTCGCTTGCGAGCCGCTCCCACGAACTTGGCGACCGTGTATGGCGCCGAGATGAAGACCAGGTACAGATCGATGTCCTTGTCCATGCTCTCGGTAAGGACGTTCGCGGCACGACCGGAACTGTTGGCCGTCTTGCACCGAGTCTTCAGGTGTCGACCAGCATCCGCGGCGAGCTCCTCATCCAGAAGCGCATCCACGGAGGACCAGTTATAGCCCGTCTTGCCGAGCTCAAGGATCTCCTCGGCGCGGTTGTTGATTGCTTCCTCGAAGGCAGTCGGCGTCGGTACGAGATTCGCGGATGGGCCATCGGTCATGTGGAGATGCTTTCACGTAGCTGCGCCGCCGCAATGAGGATTCGTCCGATCTGGCAGCCCATCACACGGTTTTCTTGACCGGTTCATCCTCTGCGGCAGAGGGCCCCGGCCGGGGACTTGGCTCGGAGTGAAGAACGACCGCGGCAACGACGGCCGCAGTGACCTCGCGCGGATCCTGATGCTCCCAGAACCGGAGGACGAGCCATCCGGCGTCGCGGAGTCGTTCTGTGGTTTCGGTGTCGCGCGCAACATTTTCCGCGAGCTTCTTGGACCAGTAGGCCGCGTTCGACTTGGCGCTGGTCGCATGCTGAGGGCACGAATGCCAGTAGCAGTCGTCAATAAAGATCGCGATCCGCCGCTTCGGGAACACAATGTCCGCCGTTCTCCGCAGGGACGGCTCAGGGCGGTAGTCGACGCGGTAGCGAAGTCCGGCGGCGTGCAAATGCCGACGAACGGCGAGCTCGGGAGAGGTGTCTCGGGACCTGTTGCCCTGCATGACCTTGCGCGAGGCAGGGCTGCTCGCCCAACTCTGGTACGCCGGCACCTCTCCATCTTCGCCCGGCGCAGGCGGCGAGCAAAGTCGGACAGGCGGCACCGCCGGTGAGACGATGAGACGACTATCGAGGAGATTCCAGTACTCATTGGTGCTGGTCGCTGCTGAACGTCTCTAGCTGTCCCTCAACGTCTTGGGTGTCTGGCCGGACGGCAGAAGTGGCCTTGAAGTGCGGCAATGCGCGGCTCCCGCTGGGAGGTCCCGCGACTGCTAGTGACCTGATGACCGGGTACGTCTAGCGCCGGACAGCCGCCTCTTGCGGGGAGCCGCGGTCTGCCTCGGTGGTGACCCTCGTCCGAACAACGACGGGAAGTCGCCTCAGTCCGCGGCGTGGCCGATCAACTGGGGTGCGCCTGGGGTTGTAGCGGTGCGCCAGGCATCCGGCAGCCGGCCGACCCCTGCGGTGCACCTCGACGTAGGTCGCGTCGGTGCGCGCCCTCACGGGCAGGTAGCCGTCGTAGGCGGGGGCTGCCGCCTCGGCGCCGGGGTGGCCTCTCCGGAGCGCCCAGGCCTCCGGCAAGTCCTGCCCAAGCGTCCCGGCGATGGACCGGTGCAGGGTCTCGCCGCGACGACGACGGCGAACGGGGGCAACGGCCCGCCGCCGGCCAACGCGTCCGCGGCGTGGTCGAGGACCTGCCAGCAGAGCTCTTGGGTCGCATCGTCGATCTCCGTCCATGCGGTCATGGCGCACAGGGTGACCACCCGCTCGTGCCGCCGGCGCGATTCTCGAGTTCCTTTACGCTCCCGACCGGCTCAGGCGCCCCTCGTGAGTGTTTCCCGTGAAACTCCGGGGGGCCGGAAGGGCTCAGCGCGGAGGCAGCGGCAGCGACGCGACCTGCATGAAGTGGTCGGAGGCGACCTGCGACTTCAAGCCGTAGACCCGGTTGACGAAGGCGCAGGAGCCCTTCACCCGACCGTAGGTGAGGATGTAGTCGCGGCGCAGCGGGCTGGCCTTGAGCGGGAACTTGAACTGGTTCGTGGTCTGGTACTTCGCCCCCGAGATCCGGGCGGAGGCGAAGGCGTCGTAGAAGCCGGCCCGCATCAGCGCGCGCTGCACGTTGTTGTTGGGCTTCGTGGCGGCGGTGGAGTTCAGGTCGCCGGCCAGGACCACCTGGTCGCCGTACTTCTTGTGCAGGTTCTTGAGCAGCGTGATCACCTGGTTGACCTGCCGGCCGCGGGTCTGCACGTCGGCGAGGCGCTCGCCGAGGTGCATGTGCACGGAAGCCAGGATGAAAGGCGCCTGCGTCGGTCGGCGTGCGGCGTCGATCGCCTGCAGCCGGACCCAGGGCACCATCGTGTCCTTCGGGGCGCCCCTGTCATCGATCCGCAGCAGCCCGCGTCCGTTGCCCTTGTCGGCGTCGGTGCCGGCGAGCATCTGGAAACGGTTGGCGTCGTAGAAGACGCGGGTGCCGCCGAGCGAGCCGGGCAGGGGGCGGTACCACTCCTGCGGGATCGCGTCCCTCCAGTCCGCACTGGTGTCGGCGGCGTTCAGTGCGCGCAGGACGACCTCGTTCTGCGGCAGGGAGCCGTAGCCCTGGTCGGGCTGGCCGCTGGCCTCCTGGATGGCGACCGCGCGGGCACCGCTGCGGCGGATCTCGTTGACCACGTTGGCGCGCCGGTTCGCCCAGCTGAAGGCGCCCTTGTCGGCGGTCCACGTGCGGATGTTGAACGCACCCACGGTCACCCGGTTCGTGGCCGCCGCGGTGCAGGCGGCGCCGATCGGGGTCTGGATCCACTTGGTCGGGGTCTCGCTGCGCCCGCCGCCCTTGCGGTAGACGAACACCTTCACGAACGTGTAGTTGCCCGACTGCGGGTAGGCCCCGGCAGCGCGGGACACGATCACCGACCGCTTCTTGCGGCTCACCTTGTACTTGCGCGTCTCGACGTCCAGCTGGCGACTGACACCGACCTTGACGACGTACTTCTTGACGTACTTGCCCGGCTTCTTCCACGACACCTTGATCCGGCCGTCGCGGGTGTTGGTCAGGCTCAGCTTCAGGTACTTCGTGCCGTTCTGGTAGCTGCCCGACGCCACCCCCGTCGGGTTCGACTTGGCCTTGCGGGCCGCGCCCCCGGCGTCGGCGAAGCCGGCCACGAGCGCACCGCACAGCAGCATGACGAGGACGGCCTGGACGGCGCGGCGGATCGGGCGTGTGAACATGGGGAGAGCTCCAGACGGTGCTGCGCGTGGGACACGCCGTGATGCGCGCGCCGTGATCAGGTCTGTCGACTGTATTGCAGACGACCCAGACGGACGGGCACTTCCGGTCACCCCGTCCCCGAGGGCGACGGCCGATCGGACGCATCCCTGAGCGTGTTGGCAACGTGGTGAGGATCTCGTTCCGGTGGACCGGTGAGCCCATGGCAAGATCGTCGCCGTGAGGGGAGCCCGGTTCGCTGCAGCTCTGGCCGGGCTGGCGCTTCTGAGCGCCTGCGCGAGCGAGGCCAAGCCCGTCTACCAGGAGGAGCCGATCGCCCGCGCCGTCATCACGACGTACGACGAACAGCTGGAGCCCTCGGCCGCGGTGCTCGCGCTGGTGCCCGCGGAGGCCCAGACAGTGTCGGTCACCGACTTCGAGCAATTGCGCCTCGTGCTCGGGCTCGGCTCGATGCAGGAGGCGTCCCCCGCTGACGTGGCCCGGTTCTGGCGCCGGCTCCCCCGCACCGCGACCCTGTCCCGCGGCCTGTTGCGCGGGGTCGACGCCAGGCTGCGCGCCGACTTCGGGTTCACCCAGGACGACGTCGCGTGGGAGGCGCGCTACACCGGCGCCGCCAAGGGCTGGATCCTCGCGTTCCGGAACGGCACCTCGATGGATGCCGTCGCGCGCGCCGTGAAGGCCGGAGTCGGTCCGCTGGCGGACGCCGTCGTGGACGCCGACCGCCGCCTGGTCACCTCCGCGAAGCCACCGGAGCCCGAGGCCGCGTGGGGTGCCGAGCCGGCGCTGGCGGCGCTCGGCGGCCAGGAGGCCGTGGCGACGTACCTCTCGCGCGGCTGCCTCGACGTCGACTCCGTCTTCGGCAAGGGCGTGCAGGCCAAGCTGGCGGCCGAGCCGGCCGCCGCGCTGCGCGACCTCGACGAGCTCGACGGGTTCGCCCTGGCGATGGGCAGCGAGCTGGCCACCGTGCAGCTCGGTCCGAAGCGCCGCGACGCCTTCGACCGCGTCAGGCTCGCCGAGAACCTGCCGCCGACGGTCCCCGACTTCAACGTCGCCCTCACCCGTCCCGTCGCGGACCCCTCCACGGGACGCCTCGGCTACACCCTCGACGACCCCGCCGCGGCGGCCGAGCTCACCCGCACCCGGCAGCTGCCGTTCGCGGTCTGCGCCGGCTGAAACCGGCACCGGCTGAGACCTGGGCCGACTGAGCCAGCGGGGGCGTCCCGAAATCGGCCCAGACGGCGTCCGGATCGTACCCTGGGAGGGTGTCGGAGAGCTCGAAGCTGCGTCCGTGGAGCCCGCGCCTGTGGGGCGTGCACCTCCTCGGCCTGCTGTGTGTCGGGTTCGCCGTCGGCATGGGCCTGTGGCAGTACGACGCGTTCACCGAGCGCCGTGCCGCGGAGCAGCAGGACCTGACCCGCTCCGAGCCGGTGGCCATCACCGAGCTGATGGGGCCCGACGACCCCTTCCCCCGCGCCGGTCTCAGCCATCCCGTCGAGGTCCGCGGCACCTTCCTGCCCGAGGGCACGGTGCTGATCGACGACCGTGAGGGCGCCGGCGGCCGCGACGGCCGCTGGCTGGTCACCCCGATCACCGTCGGCGAGCCCGGCGCTCCCGCGGTGCCGGTCATCCGCGGCTGGGTCGACGACGACACCGACCTCGACGAGCTGCCCGCGCCGCCGACCGGCGAGGTCGACGTGCTCGGCTGGCTGCAGCCCACCGAGGGCGGCAACGACCCCGACGAGGACCCGACCGACGACATCGTGCCGCTGCTGCGCGTCGCCGACCTGCTGCAGCGCGTCGAGCCCGGCCAGGACATGTACGGCGCCTTCGTCCTCGCCAAGGAGCCGCTGGCCACCGACGAGGAGGCCGGGGTGGTCGCCGCGACACTGGACCAGCTGCCCCCCGCCAGCCGGTTCACCGGGCTGCGCAACATCCTCTACGCCGTCGAGTGGTGGGTCTTCGCCGCCTTCGCCGCGTTCATCTGGTGGCGCCACGTGCGCGACGTTGTGGCGGGCACCACGCACGCGCGCCGGGTGGTGCAGACGGACGACGAGGACACCGAGACCGACGTCGTAGGCTCCCGGACGTGAAGAAGAACCTGCTCGCCTACCGCGTGATGGCCTCCATCGTCGGCGTGCTCCTCGTGGTGCTGGTGCTGGTCGGGCTGCCGCTGCACTACGGCTACCTGATCAGCGACGCCGCGTTCCTCGCCGAGGGCACCGGTGACGGTTGGAAGCTCGGCTCCGACATCTCCGCCTACCTCGGCGTCGCGCACGGCTGGCTCTACATGATCTTCCTGATCGCGGCGTTCCTGCTCTCCCGCAAGGCTGAGTGGGACACCCCGTTCACCCTCGTCACGCTGGCCTGCGGCACCGTGCCGATCCTCAGCTTCTGGGCCGAGCACCGCGCCACGAAGCGGGTGCGCGAGGAGTTCGGCGAGGAGCTCGCCGCGCACTGAGCGACTCGGGGCGGCTCAGGCGAGCCGCTCGGTCTCGTCGCTGGGGTCCGGGTCGGGGCCGGTGGAGTAGCCGGTGGCCGGCGGCGTGTCCGTGGGCGCCTCGGCCAGGTTCGACGCCGGGCTGGCCGGCGGCACGCTCGTCTCGGTCGACCCCTGCATCGATCCCTGTGCCGACCCCTGTGCCGACCCCTGGGGCGTCGTGGTGACCGGACCCGAGGAGTCCGCGGACTGCCACACCGCACCGCTCTGCACCTTGCCGGCCTGCAGCTTCTTGGCCACGGCCGCCACCCCCGCACCGACCAGCGAGACGAACACCAGCTTCTTGAGCTTCTTCACGAGCACTCCTTCATGGGTGGGTGGGGGTCCCAGCATGTCCCAGGCGGGCAAACCCGGCTGCGCGCCCGACCGTAGGATCGAGGCGTCGCCGGACACCGACGCCCGGTGCGAGACCAACCCAGAGACGAGGAAACCCCATGGCAGACCAGCAGGCCGTCCTGAAGACCAACAAGGGCGACATCACGGTCAACCTGTTCCCGAACCACGCGCCGCTGACGGTCAAGAGCTTCGTCGGCCTGGCCACCGGGAACCCGGTCGAGGTCACCCCCGAGGGTCCCTACACCCCCGACCGCCGCGGCGGCAGCACCGGCGAGGGCCCCTTCTACGACGGCATCACCTTCCACCGCATCATCCCCGGCTTCATGATCCAGGGTGGCTGCCCCGACGGCATCGGCACCGGCGGCCCGGGCTACCAGTTCAAGGACGAGCCGCACCCCGAGCTCACCTTCGACAAGCCCTACCTGCTCGCGATGGCCAACGCCGGCCCGGGCACCAACGGCTCGCAGTTCTTCATCACCGTCGGCCCCGCCACGTGGCTGAACTTCAAGCACACCATCTTCGGTGAGGTCGCTGACCAGGCCAGCCGCGACGTCGTCGACGCGATCGCCGCCGTGCCGACCGGCCGCAACGACAAGCCGGTCGAGCCCGTCGTCATCGAGACGATCGAGATCAAGGGCTGACCCAGCACCGATGAGCAATCCTCCGGTCGGGGTGCCGACCTGTTACCGGCACCCCGACCGGGAGACCTGGATCCGCTGCCAGCGCTGCGAGCGCCCGATCTGCCCCGACTGCATGAACGAGGCCGCGGTCGGTTTCCAGTGCCCCGACTGCGTCGCCGAGGGCCGGCGCACCGTGCGGCAGGCGCAGGCGGCGTACGGCGGCGCGCCCTCGCGCAACCCCGGCGCCACCTCCCTGACGCTGATCGGCATCAACGCCGTCGTGTGGGTGCTGATCACCGCGACCGGCGGCGGCAACAGCCGGCTCCTCGACTGGATCCTGCTGCGCCCGCGCGGCTTGTGCGTCGACGGCAACCTGGCCTACTCCGTCTCCCGCCAGGTCTGCGAGTCGCGCGCCGGCGCCGAGTGGCTGCCCGGCGTCACCGACGGCGCCTTCTGGCAGCTGGTGACCAGCACGTTCACCCACGTCCAACCGCTGCACCTCGGCTTCAACCTGCTGGCCATCTGGGTGCTGGGCCCGCAGCTCGAGCAGGTGCTGGGCCGGGTCCGCTACCTCGCCGTCTACCTGCTCTCCGGGCTCGCCGGATCGGTGGCCGTCTACTGGCTCTCCAACGAGTACGGCGCCACCGTGGGCGCCTCGGGTGCGGTGTTCGGCCTGATCGGTGCCCTCATCGTGGTCGGCCTCAAGGTCCGCGCCAACGTGCAGTCGCTGTTCCTGTGGCTCGGCATCAACGTCGTGCTCACCTTCACCGTCTCGAACCTGTCGTGGCAGGGCCACCTCGGTGGGCTGCTCGGCGGGTCGGTGGTCACCGCGATCATCGTCCTCGCCCCGCGTACCCGCCGCGCCCAGGTGCAGGCGGCCGGGCTGAGCGCCTTCGCGCTGCTGCTCGTGGCGGCCATCGTGGCCCGCGCCCTCGTGCTGACCTGACGCCGTCCCGCCCGGTTTCGGTCCGTCCGGCGCAGTCCACCCAGTTCATCCCCAGGTTTCTCCACCGCTGTGGAGGAACTACACACGTGTAGTTCTCCCCAGCGGTGGAGAAACCTGTGGATAACTCCGTCCTGGAGAGAGTGGAGTGGGTGGCGCGGCTGTTGCGGCCGGCCGGGCTGGGTACCGGTCGAGGCGTACCGCACGCCGACGCAGAAGGAGACCCCGTGACCCACCGCAAGGTCGCCGCCCGTTGGAGCGCCGGATCCGTCGCACTGCTCGCCGCGCTCACGCTGGGCGCCTGCGGCGAGGACGGTGCCAAGGACGACGTCACCAACGACCCGGTCGACGACACCGCCTCCGTCACCCCGCCGACGCCCGCCGAGGAGCAAGAAGGCTCCGGGGACGAGGGTGGCGAGGTCGACGACAACTGACCTACCGGAGCCCGCGAGACCCTGCCCTTGCTCGCGGGAACCGTGACGAAAAAGGCGACGGCGCCGGCGGACCTCGGTCCGCCGGCGCCGTCGTACGTCTGCCTGGGGTTGCTCCGGCCTACTCCCAGCGGGTGGCGAAGGTGAAGCCGACCGCCATGAAGCCGATGCCCACGAACAGGTTCTTCTGACCCAGGTCGTTGAAGATCGGGATGTCCTTGGGGTCATTGCCGGTGAGGAAGATGTAGAAGATGCAGATCCACAGCAGCCCGAGCAGGAAGCAGCCGAGCATTCCCACGACCACACCACGCCCGCGGCCCAGCGGGGTCGAGGGGTGCGCGGAGATCGCCAGACCGAGGAACATCGCGATGAACCCGATCAGGTAGTTGTAGCCCTCGAGGTCGGCCAGGAAGGCCGGCCCGCCCGGCTGGTTGGGCTTGCCGTCGGAGTTGAACGAGCCGAAGCCGTCGGTGGGCCGGATGCCGAAGTAGTAGTAGACGATCAGCGCGATCCCGGCGATGACCAGCAGCGCGGCGATGATCGTGCGCGGCGTGAGCACCGCGAGACGGTCACCGGCGAGCGGGTCGCGGTCCTTGCTCTTCGGCAGGCGGGGCAGCTTGGCCACGAAAAGGGCTCCTCTGTCGGTTCGTCTGGACGCAGGGTCGTGCACGGTCGGTGACCTCCGCGACGCGCGCCGCGCTCCTGCACGGGCAGGTGCGCGCAGCGGTGATGCCGTGGTGGACACTGTCAGTATGACGGGTGCACACGCCGGAGGTCCGACGGGCCGCCGATCCGGCCGGTCCGGCCGATCGCCGGTCTGGCGCATCGGCACGCCCGCAGTCGTGCTGCTCAGCGGCCTGCTCTTCGCGGTCTCCGGCACCGACAGCGAAGGCACGGACCTGCGTCCGGGCCGTTACACCGACCTCGCCGGCCTCGTCGCCGGCGAGGCCAGCGACTACCAGCGCATCGAGGACCGCTTCAACGAGCTCTCCGAGGAGGTCGACCGGCTCGGCGCCGGCGTCAGTGACAAGCGGGTCGAGCGGCTGCGCCGCGAGCAGCGCGAGCTGCGTGATCGCGCCGGTGCGACGCCCCGGCGCGGCCCCGGCATCCGGATCACGCTCTCCGACGCGCCCGAGGAGCTGCTGGACGCGGCCGTCGCGTCCGGGGTGGTGAAGCTGAATCGCTTCGTGGTGCACCAGCAGGACATCCAGGCCGTGGTCAACGCGCTGTGGACCGGCGGCGCCGAGGCGGTCACCATCGCCGGCCAGCGGGTCGTGTCCACCACCGGGATCCGGTGCCAGGGGCCCGTCGTCCAGCTCCAGGGCGTGCCCTATCCCCAGCCGTACGTGATCGAGGCGGTCGGGGAGGTCTCCGACCTGCTCGCCGCGGTGGACTCGGACGAGCTGGTCTCGCTCTACCGCTCCGACTCCGCGGACCCGCAGATCGGCATCGGCTGGGAGATGGAGAGCGTCGCGGACGTCCGCGCTCCCGCCTACGACGCCGTGCTGGACCTGCAGTACGCCAAGCCGCTGCGCTGAGCCGGCGCCGAGTGCGGACGCCGACCCGGCGTCCGCCTGCTCAGCGTCCGGTCCCGCGACTCCGCTCGGTGCTGGTGGCGCCCGGCAAGGTCCGGACCGGCGTGGGCGTCTGCCCGCGCTGCGTCGGGTCCTGCACCCCGGCGTCCGGACCGTCCGAGGGGGCCGGGTCGGCCGGGTTCAGCGGGTCGGTGCCGCCGGCGACCTCCTGGCCGTCGCTGACGCCGTCGCCATCGGAGTCCGGGTTCGCCGGGTCCGTGCCACGGGTCGCCTCGTCCTCGTCGGAGAGGCCGTCGGCGTCGGAGTCGGTGGGCGCGGCCGGCTTCTCGTAGATCGACACGAAGAGCAGGATGTCGGTGCCCCGGTCGCGCTTCTCGCCGGCCGCGGGCAGCTGCTCGGTGATCCGGCCCTTGGGCTGGGAGTCGTCGTCGGCCGCGGCGTTGCGCACCACCGGGTTGAACCCGGCCGCGCGGATCGCCTCCTCGGCGGCGGCCTGCTTGCGGCCCACCACGTTCGGCACCGCCTCGGGGCCGTCGGAGACGCACAGCTCGATCATCGCGGTCGGGTCGACCGCGGTGCCGGCCGTCGGGTTCTGCTGGACGACGGTGCCCTCGGGCTCGTCCTCGTCGCACTCGGTGCGGGTGATGTTGGCCTGCGGGATGCCGGCCTCGACCAGGGTGGCGACGGCCTGCTTGTACTTCTGGTCGGTCACCGACGGCATCGGGAAGTCGCAGGGCCCGCTGGACAGGGTGAGGAACACGGTGCCGTCGTGCTCGATGTAGCGGTCCGCGGGCGGGTCCTGGGCGATCACCTCGCCCCCGTCGGGATACTGGTCGCTGCACTCGGTGGCGCGGTCGTCGACCGCGAGGCCCTTGTCGCCGATGAGGTTGCGCGCGACCTGGCTGTCCAGCCCGATCACCGAGGGCACCTTGACGTCGGCCGGTTCGGAGGGGAACAGCCGTGGCCACACGACGGCGGCGGTGGCGAGCAGCGCCACGAAGAGCACGGCGAGCACGACCCACAGCAGCGTGCGGCTGCGCCGGTCGTCCTCCTTGGTCGGCGGCAGCGGCCGGCGCACGGCCGTCTCCGGGCCCGAGCCGCCCGGGCCGCCCGAGCCCGCCGCGGCGGGAGCCCCGGCCGCGACCGAGGTCCGGTCCGGCACGATCGCCTGCACCGGTCGCCCGGCCAGGTAGCGCTCGATGTCGGCGCGCATCGCGCCCGCCGACTGGTAGCGGTCCTCGACCCGCTTGGCCAGCGACTTCATCACGATCGCGTCGATCTGCGGGGTCAGGTCCGGCTCGTGCCGCGACGGCGGGACCGCCGGCTCGCGCACGTGCTGGTAGGCCACGGCGACCGGGGAGTCGCCGACGAACGGCGGACGGCCGGTGAGCAGCTCGTAGAGCAGGCACCCCGCGGAGTAGACGTCGGAGCGCGAGTCCACCGTCTCCCCGCGCGCCTGCTCCGGGGAGAGGTACTGCGCGGTGCCGACCACGGCCGCGGTCTGGGTCATCGACGACTGGGCGTCGCTCATCGCCCGGGCGATGCCGAAGTCCATCACCTTCACGTCGCCCGACGGGGTGAGCATGACGTTCCCGGGCTTGATGTCGCGGTGGATGATCCCCGCGCGGTGGCTGTAGTCCAGCGCGGACAGCACGCCGGAGGTGATCTCGAGTGCCCGCTCGGGCAGGATCTTGCGGCCCTCGCGCAGGATGTCGCGCAGGGTCCGCCCGGCGACGTACTCCATCACGATGTAGGGCACGACCTCCACGTCCCCCGACGGGCTGGTGGTGCGCTCCTCGCCGGTGTCGTAGACCGCGACGATCGAGGGGTGGTTCAGCGACGCCGAGGACTGCGCCTCGCGGCGGAACCGGGCCTGGAAGGTGGGGTCGCTGGCCAGGTCGGTGCGCAGCCGCTTGACCGCCACCACCCGGCCGAGCCGGGTGTCGGTGCCCTTGCGCACCTCGGCCATGCCGCCGCGTCCGAGCAGCTCGGCCAGCTGGTAGCGACCGCCGATCAGGGGACCGTTCTGCGTGCCGCCTTCGGTGGGGGTGCTCACTCGTCTCCCTCCTCGGTGCTCGGGTCGGTCGGCTCCGACGACTCCTCGGTCGGCTCGGTCGTCGGCGTGGCGGTCGCGGTCGTCGGGGCCTGCTCCGGGCCCCAGTAGAAGACCGTCACGGAGTCGCCCTCCTCGAGGGTCCCGTTGGGGGCGAAGCGGGCCACGGAGTCCGCGGGGCAGCGGCCGTCGTTGGGCTCGCCCACCTGCTCCCAGGACACGCGCAGGCCCTCGTCCTGCAGGTCCGCCACCGCGTCGCGGTAGTCGGTGCGGCAGCGGTAGCGCCCGTCGTCGACCCGGACCGTCGCAGGCGCGGTCGTGGTCTCGGAGGGTGCCTCGGAGGTGGGCTCCTCCGTGGTCGGCTCCGTGGTCGGCTCGCTGGTGGTCCGGGTGGGGGTGTCGTCGACCTTCGGGTCGTCGTCCCCTCCGCCGCCGAGCACCAGCGCCAGCACCGCGACGATGACGACGACCGCGACGATCGCGGCCACCACGGCCAGCCACGGCTTGCGCTTGTGCTCCTCGTCCTCCTCCTGGGCCAGCTCCCCGGTCGCCGGGTCCCCGGCGTACGGCGTGGGCGCGTCCAGGCGCTGCATCGGCGCGGCGCCCACCTGCTGGGTCACGGGGTCGAGCACCTGCGTGGCGCTCTCGTCCGCGCCGGCCACGGCGGCCACGCCGGCGACGGTCTCCGGCGAGCGGAGCGCGGCGGCGAACGCCGTACCGTCGGCGAAGCGCTCGGCGGGGTCCTTGGCCAGGGCCCGGGTGACGACGGCGGCCAGTGCCGGCGGCACGGTGTCCGGCAGCGGCGGCACCGGCTGCTGCAGGTGCGCCAGCGCGGTCGCGACCGGCGTCTCGGCCTCGAACGGGCGGCGGCCGGTCAGGCACTCGTAGGCCACCACGCCGAGGGAGTAGACGTCGGAGGCCGGCGTGGACGGGTTGCCGCGGGCCTGCTCCGGGGAGAGGTACTGCGGGGTGCCCATCACCGAGCCGGTGCGGGTCAGCGCGACGGCGTCCGCGGCGCGAGCGATGCCGAAGTCGGTGATCTTGACCTTGCGGTCGGGGGTGACCAGCAGGTTCGCCGGCTTCACGTCGCGGTGCACGATGCCCGCGGCGTGGGCGACGCCGAGCGCGTCGGCGGCCTGGGCGAGCAGGTCGGCGACCACCCCGGTGTCGAGGGTGCGGCCGGCGTCGCGGGCGGTGGCCAGCAGCGCGGACAGCGGCTGCCCCTCCACCAGCTCCATCACCAGGAACGGCGGCTGCGTCGGCCCGTCGCCCTCGGGGGCGCCGTAGTCGTAGACCCCGGCGATGCCGGGGTGGTGCAGGGCGGCGGCGCTGCGCGCCTCGGTCTCGAACCGGGTGCGGAACGTCGGGTCGTCGGCGTACTCGGCCTTGAGCACCTTGACCGCGACCTTGCGGTCCAGCCGGGTGTCGGTGGCGCGCCAGACCACGCCCATGCCGCCGGTGGCGATCATGGAGTCGAGCCGGTAGCGCCGGCCCGGGTCGGCGTAGGTGGGCTGCTGCTCGTCGCTCACTGGGTGATCACTTCTCCAACACCGCTTCCATCACTGCCTTCGCGATCGGACCGCCGAGCCGACCACCGGAGATGCTCCTGCCGGGGGCCTCCTGGATCATCACCGCGACCGCCACCTCGGCGTCCTCGGCCGGGGCGAACGAGGTGAACCAGCCGTACGGCGCCTTGCCCTCGACGCCCCTCTGCGCCGTGCCGGTCTTGCCGGCGACGCTGACCCCGGGGATCGCGGCGGCAGAGGCGGTGCCGTCGTCGACGGTGGCCACCATCAGGTCGGTGACCTGCGCGGCGGTCTGCGGGGAGATCGCGTCGCGCAGCTTGTCCGGCTCGGTGGTCTCCAGCACGTCGAACGTCGAGGTCTGCACCTCCTGGACCAGGTAGGGCCGCATCAGCGCGCCGCGGTTGGCGATCGCGGCGACCACCATCGCCATCTGCAGCGGCGTGGCCTGCACGTCGAACTGCCCGAAGCCGGCGCGGGCGGTCTCGGCGTCGTTCAGCTCACGGGGGTCGCGCGCCTCGCCGTCGACCCGGTCGACGACCTCCTCGGGGAACACCGACCGTGCCTGCGGGCCGAGGTCGCGCAGGTACTCCTCGTTGAACCCGAACGCCTCCGCGGTCTCCCGCAGCCGCTCCGGACCCACCTCGACGGCCATCTTGGCGAAGGCGGTGTTGCAGGACTGGCCCATCGCGGTCGCGAACGAGATCTCCTTGGGGCTGCAGCCGCCGCGGCCCTCGTTGTCGATCACGTTGTTCTCGCCCCGGGTGCCGGGCGCCTGCCAGGTCGCGCCGGAGGGGATCCGGTCGTCGGCGTTGTAGAGACCCGCCTCGATCGCTGCGGCGGCGGTGACGATCTTGAACGTCGAGCCCGGGAAGAGCCGGGTCTGGATCGCCCGGTTCAGCAGCGGCTGGTGGTCGTCGTCGCTGAGCCGGTCGTAGGCCTTCTCCCGGGTCTCCCGGTCGTGCGAGGCCAGCTCGTTGGGGTCGTACGACGGGTAGGAGGCCATCGCCAGGATGCGGCCCGTCTTCGGCTGGATCGCCACGACCGCGCCCTCGCCCTCGGGGCCGACGGTGTCGCGCAGCGAGGAGTAGGCGGCCTTCTGGGCGTCCGCATCGAGGGTGAGCACCACGTTGCCGCCCTGGTTGGTGTCGCCCTTGAGCAGGTCGACCAGCCGGTTCACGAACAGCCGGGAGTCCTCACCGGAGAGCACCGCGTTCTGGCTGCGCTCGATGCCGGTCTGGGCGCCCAGCTGCAGGTAGCCGGTGATCGGGGCGTAGACCTTGCGGCCCGGGTAGACGCGCAGGTACTTGTAGCGGTCGTCGACCGGCTCGCTGCGCGCCACCGGGCTGTCCCCGACCAGGATCAGGCCGCGCTCGCGGCTGAACGAGGCTGCCGTCACCCGGGCGTTGCGGCCGTCGTCGTTGAGGTCGTCGGCCTTGAAGAACTGCAGATAGGTCGCGTTCGCCATCAGGGCGAGGAACAAGAACATGCAGAAGATCGAGACGGCACGGATCGGCTTGTTCACGACTTCACCACCTTCACGATCTGCGTGGCCTGCTCGTCGGGGTCCTCACCGGCCACGTCGAGGTCCGGCACCGGACGACGGGCCTGGTCGGAGATCCGCAGCAGGATCGCCACGATCACCCAGTTCGCGATCAGCGAGGATCCTCCGTAGGACAGGAAGGGCGTGGTCAGACCGGTCAGCGGGATCAGCCGGGTCACGCCGCCGATCACGACGAAGACCTGCAGCGCGAAGATCGCCGCCAGCCCCGTCGCCATCAGCTTGCCGAAGCCGTCACGGGAGATCAGCGCCGCCCGCAGCGCCCGCTCCACCACCAACCCGTAGAGCAGCAGCACCGCCATCACCGCGGTGAGCCCGAGCTCCTCACCGATCGCGGCCATGATGAAGTCCGACTCCGCGTACGGCACCCGCTCCGGCATGCCGTCACCGAAGCCGCGGCCGATCATCCCGCCCCAGGCGAAGCCGTAGAGCGCCTGCACCAGCTGGTAGCCGGTGCCGTTGGCGTCGGCGAAGGGGTCCAGCCAGATGTCGACGCGGCGCTGCACGTGGGAGAACAGACGGAACGCCATCGCGGCACCGCCGAAGAACAGCAGGCCGCCGACCACCAGCCACCCGGGCCGCTCCGTGGCGACGTACAGCATCACCAGGAAGAGGCCGAAGAACAGCAGGCTGGAGCCGAGGTCGCGCTGCAGCACGAGGATGCCGAGGCTGACCACCCACATCATCAGGATCGGGCCGAGGTCGCGGCCCCGCGGCAGGTCCAGGAACAGCACCCGGCGCCCGGCGAGCGCCAGCGCGTCGCGGTGCACCACCAGGTAGCCGGCGAAGGTGATCACCAGCAGCACCTTGGCGACCTCGCCGGGCTGGAAGCTGAACGGGCCGAGCGAGATCCAGATCCGCGCGCCGTTGATCTCGGTGCCCAGCACCGGCAGCATCGGCAGCACCAGCAGCGCGATCGCGGCCAGGCCCGAGGTGTAGGTGAACCGGGCCAGCAGCCGGTGGTCGGGCAGCAGCACGAGGGTGAGGACGAACAGGATCACCCCGAGCGTCATCCAGGTCAGCTGCTGGGCGGCCAGGTCGGTGTCCTTGGCGACGTCGAGGCGGCGGATCACCGCCAGGCCCAGGCCATTGAGCGCAGCCACCACGGGCAGCAGCACCGGGTCGGCGTACGGCGCGACGAGACGCACCGCGACGTGGGCGGCGACGATGAGCACCGTCAGCCAGCCGCCGTACCCGACGAGGTTGGCCGGGACCTCCCCGTCGACGCCGAGCCCGACCGCGGCGTACCCGCCGATGCCGACGACGAGCGCCAGCACCAGCAGGAAGAGCTCCGCGCCGCGGCGGCGGCGGTGGACGAAGCCCATCAGGGCGGAGTTGGTGGCCATCAGTGCATGCGTCCTTCGCGCCTCAGGACGCGTCGCTCAGGGAGCCGAGCCCGCCGGTGAAGCCGCCACCGTCGGTCTCGGCGCCGCTGGAGGGCGCGGGCTCGTCGGGCTCGTCGAGGTCGGCCGGGTCCGTGGACTGCTCGGCACGGTCGCTGCCGAGCTGGCGAAGCTTGCGCTCGGCGTCGCGGTAGTTGTCGTAGGCGATGCCCTCGTCGACCTTGCGCCGCTCGGTGTCGCTGAGGTCGTTCACGGACAGGTCGGAGACCCGGTAGACGCTGGACAGGCCCGGCACCTGCACGCCGCGGTAGATCACCACCGTGTCGTCGTCGGTGCCGACGTAGTACTGCTTCTGGCTCCACCAGTAGGCGGTCGCGACGCCGATCCAGACCAGGCCGACGAGCACCGCCAGCGCCAGCAGCCGTCGGGCCAGGCTGAAGCGGCGCGGCGGGCGCGGCGCGTAGCGGATCGTCTCCAGGTCGGGCGGGTCGGCGTAGACCGCCGAGACGCCGACGGGGATGTCGGCGGGGATCGGCTCGAGCTCCCCGGTGTCGCCGGAGCGGTGGCCGCGGAACAGTCCGCGCGGTCGGCGCTGCTTGAGGTCGGCGGCGGCGCCCACCACCTGCGGCTCGGCGAACAGCAGCGGCGCGTCGGTGGTGTCGGCCATGTCGCCGGTGGGTGCCAGCGGCGCCGGTACGACGTCGGCGACCACGCAGGTCACGTTGTCGGAGCTGCCGGCCTCCAGGCTGGCGCGGACCATCTCGATCGCGGAGAACTCCGGGGTCCCGCCGGTGAGGATGTCGGCGATGCGGCGGTCGTCCAGCACCCCGCACGCCCCGTCGCTGCACAGGAACAGCCGGTCCCCGGCGACGAGCTCGATGGTGAACAGGTCCGGCTCGACGTCGTGGAGCCCGTCGAGGGCCTTGAGGATCAGGTTGCGGTGCGGGTGGACCCGCGCCTCCTCCTCGGTGATCCGTCCCTCGTCGATGAGGCTCTGCACGAACGTGTGGTCGCTGGTCAGCTGGGACAGCTCGCCGTCGCGCTGCAGGTAGGCCCGGGAGTCCCCGACGTGGCCCAGCGCCAGGCGCCGGCCATCGAAGAGCGCCACCGTGGCGGTGGTGCTGGTGCCGTTGAGGGAGGGGTCCTGGTCGACCTGGACGCCGATCGAGACGTGCGCCTCGTGCAGGCCGTCGTTGATCCGGTCGATGAGGTCGACCGAGCCCGGCGGCTCGTCGAGCTGGCGCAGCTCGTTGACCGCGATGCTGGAGGCGATGTCACCACGTGCGGCGCCACCGACCCCGTCGCACACCGCGAGCAGCCACGGCCCGGCGTAGCCGGAGTCCTGGTTGTCCTTGCGGACCCGGCCCACGTCGGAGACCGCGTAGAACGCCAGCTCCAGCGGGCTGCGCTGCTCACCGGCGCCGGGGGCGCCGTCGGCGTCGGGCTGCTGCGGCGGCACCTCCGCGGTGTCCGCGGCCAGCGCGGGCGACTCCGGGACAGCCGAGCCGTCGAGGGGCGTGGGGTCGTTCATCTACTTCCTCAGCTCCACGATGGTCTTGCCGACGCGGATCTGGGATCCCAGTCCGATCGGGACGGGCTGGGTCAGTCGCTGGCTGCCGAGGTAGGTGCCGTTGGTGGAGCCGAGGTCCTCGACGTACCACTGGCCGCCGGAGGAGACGATCCGCGCGTGCCGGGTGGAGACGTAGTCGTCGTCGAGGCGGATGGCCGCGTCGTTGCCGCGCCCGATGAGGATCGGGGCGTCGGCCAGGGAGGCGACGATGCCGGTGTTGACGCCCTGGACGACCTCGGCCCGGGTGGGCTGGCCGCGCTTGGGGTTCGGCGTCTTCGGCGGACGGGGCTGCTTGCCGGGCCCTGCGGGGGCGGGCACGCGGGCGCCGAACATGTCCGAGCGGATCACCGAGATCGCCGAGAGCACGAAGATCCACAGGATCGCCAGGTAGGCGATGCGGACCAGGAACAGGGTGAGCTCAGACATCGGCTGCCTCCTGCAGCAGTCGCAGGACCAGCGAGGTGTGGCCCACCTGGACCCGGGAGCCGTCGTGGAGCACGGCGCGGGCCACCTTCTGCCCGTCGACCCGGATGCCGTTGGTCGAGCCCATGTCGTGGACCTCGACCGAGACCGGTCCGTCGGCGCCGGGGCCCGTGGCCGAGGTGATCAGGAACTCCGCGTGCCGCCGGCTGACGCCGGGGTCGTTGATCCGGATGTCGGCCTCGCTGCCGCGGCCGACGACGAGGCCCGGCGCCGACAGCGGGTGCTGGGTGCCGTTGACCTCGATGACGGCACGGGTGCGCCGGCCGGTGGCGCCCCGGGCGTGCCCGGTGACCGCGGCCTCCGCCTTGCTGCGCACCCGGAACCGCCCGGTGCCCAGGTCCTCGGCGGCCTCGAACGAGATCCGCAGCGGACCGGGGAAGACGTAGGACTGCAGCTCGGCGTGCTCGTTGAGCTGATGGGTCAGCTCGCTCTCCAGCGCCGAGTCGTACGGCGCCAGCCGCTCGAGGTCGGACTCGGCGAGCTCGACGACGAACGTGTTCGGCACCAGCCGGCGCTGCCGCGAGAGGATCTGCGCCTTGTTGTCGAGCTCGCGCTGCAGGCTGGCCGCGATCTCCACCGGCTGCACCGCGCTGCGGAAGGTGCGGGCGAAGACGCCGGAGATCGCCTGCTCGAGCCGTTGCTCGAAACGTTGCAGCCCGCCCACGTGCACGCCTCCTTCCGCTCGTGCGCCTCGCCGTCCAACGAAGGCGCGCCGTACCTGTCCCATCAAGTCCCCATGATCGTATCGGTGAGGGCCCGCTGAGCCGGGGACCGCGCTGGTTTGGGCGATGGGCCCTGGCTGGGATAGCCTTCCGACTGCTTCAAGCGCGAGTGGCGGAATAGGCAGACGCGCACGGTTCAGGTCCGTGTGCCCGAAAGGGCGTGGGGGTTCAACTCCCCCCTCGCGCACAGAAGAGGCGAAGCCCCAGGAAACTGGGGCTTCGTTGTTTTTTGGCCACGGTCCTTCTGGCGGGTCCTTCCTGCTCGGCTGCGCTCCGGCAGGCCGGGTACCGAGACGTCGGCGAAACGCCGCTCCGGCGCAAGGAGGCACCATGGCGAACGACACACCAGAGCGCGTTCGTGTGGTCGCTGATCGGGGCGCTCTCCCAGGTCACCGAGCTGCCGGTGACCACGGCGGTCACCTGCCCCACCGTGCGCATCCACCCCGCCGTGCTGGCACAGGCCGCGGCGACCTCCCACGCCCTGCTCAAGGGCCGGTTCCGGCTCGGGGTGGGCACCGGGGAGGCGGTGCAGCACCACGGCCCGCACTACACGGTGGAGAACGCACGGATCTACACCCGGCGTGAGGACCCGCCGCCGGTGTGGATCTCCGCCTTCGGACCCCGGGCGGCCGAGCTGGCCACCCGGATGGGCGACGGACTGATCACGATGATGCCCAGCGGCGGGGTGGTCGACGCGTTCCGGGAGTCCGGCAAACCGATGGCGGCCGGTTTCAAGGTGGCGTGGGCCGACACCGAGGACGAGGGTGTCGCGCACGCGCACCGGCTCTGGCCCAACGCCGGCCTGCCCGGCGAGCTCGCCCAGGTGCTGCGGCGTACGGCGAGCGGGTGCTGCCCGCGCTGCGCGGCTGAGGCACGTCGTACCCCTCGGGCGGCGTCAGCCGAGCCGACCCACCTCGGCAGCGAGCATGGCGGCGATGGGGAAGGCCGAGGTCGCGGCCGGGGAGGGTGCGTTGACCACGTGCAGGGTCCGCGCGGTGCGGCGCAGCAGGAAGTCGTGCACGAACGAGCCGTCGCGCAGCACGGCCTGGGCTCGGATGCCCGCCTCGCGCGGGCGCAGGTCGGCCAACGTGAGCGAAGGACAGTACTTGCGGCACAGCGCCAGGTAGCCGCGCTTGGACAGTGAGCTGCGCAGCTCGCGCACACCGGTGGCGGCGTGGGTGCGGGCGACATGCCACGTCCCCGGGAACGTCGCCAGGTCGCGGACGTCGGCCCAGCGCACCGACCCCTTGGCGTAGCCCTCGCGGCTCAGCCCCAGCACCGCGTTCGGTCCCACGTTGAGCGTGCCGTCGACCGTCGGCGTCAGGTGCACCCCCAGGAACGGCAGCGCGGGGTCGGGAACCGGGTAGATCAGCGTCGAGACCAGGTCCTGCTTGGCCGGTACGACGTCGAAGTACTCGCCGCGGAACGGCACGATGCGGAAGTCCACGTCGATGCCGCACAGCCGTGCCATCCGGTCGGCCTGCAGGCCGGCGCAGAAGACCACGCGCTCGGCGGTGAACGAGCCGGTGCCGGCGCCCGTCGCGGTGCGCACGGTGACGGCCTCGGCGCCCTCGCCCACTCCGACGACCTCGACGCCGGTGCGCACCTCGCCGCCGGGCGCCGCGGCGACCAGCTCGGCGAGGCGGCGGGTGATCGCGACGTAGTCGGTGATCGCGGTGCCGGCGATCGCCAGGGCGCCCAGCCCGGCGACGGCGGGCTCACGACGACGCAGCTCGGCCGCGTCGATCACCTCAGCCTCGATGCCGTTGGCCGCGGCCCGCTCGGTCAGGGCAGCCAGCCGGGCCAGCTCGGTCTCGTCGGTGGCGACCAGGAGCTTGCCGCACTCGCGCATCGCGATGCCGTGCTCGGCGGTGAAGCGTTTCGTCGCCGCCGCACCCGCCCGGCACAGCCGCGCCTTGAGGCTGCCGGGCTCGTAGTAGATCCCGGAGTGGATCACGCCGCTGTTGTGCCCGGTCTGGTGGACGGCGACCGCGTCCTCCTTCTCCAGCACCAGCACGCTCGCGTCCGGCCGCTCGCTCAGCAGCCGGTGCGCCGTCGCCAGGCCCACGATGCCGCCACCGACCACGACGACGTCGTACCGCACGGCAGGCCCTCCGCCTCGCTACGAGGCGTCGCCGGCCCACGCCGGCGGGGCGCCGTCCAGCCCCAGGTAGCCGCCGAGCAGCCGGCGCAACCGGGCGAGCACGACCTCGTGCGAGGGCTGCCCGTCGCCGGTCGTCTCGCAGCTGCCGGCGTTGCGCGAGGCCTGCACGATGAGGGAGTCGACGAGCTCGGCCATCGCGCCGACCTCGGGCTCGCCGAGCTCGGTGAGCGCCGCGCGCAGCGGCACCTGCAGCTCGGCGTGGAACTGCTCCATGGGGCCCTGCAGCACGGCGGGCTCGACCACCCGGGTCAGGGCGTGGGCGACCGCCTGCTCGGAGCTGGCGAAGAGCGAGACGTTGGCCTCGACGTACGCCCAGACCCGCTCCGCGGGGCTCCCGGCGCTCGCGACCTGCTCCTGCACCTGCCGCGCCCAGTCGGGGAAGACGTCGGCGACGACCGCGCGCAGCAGGTCGTCGGGGGAGGAGAAGTACTGGTAGACGCTGCTGCGGGCCAGCCCGGCGCGCCGGCCCAGCGCCGCCATGGACGGGGCCTGCCCGGTCTCGGCGAGCAGCACGCGCGCCGCGTCCAGCAGGACGCGGCGCTGCCGGGCGTGGTGCTCGGCCACGGTGGGTGCGTCGATGCGCGGCATGACCGATCTCCTCTCCGCCCGCTGTCCGGGGCCGTCGCGACCGGGACGGAGCCCGGTCGCGACGACCTCACGGAACCCCGGCTCAGTCAGCCCGGGGCTCCAACCGACCGTCGACCATTTCATACACCCGGTCGCAGTGGTGCAGCACCTCGTGGTCGTGGGTGACCATCACGCCCGCGACGTCGTGCTCGCGGGTCTCGCGGGCCAGCAGCGCGACGATGTCCTGGCTGCGCTGCCGGTCCAGGGCCGCGGTCGGCTCGTCGACGAGCAGCAGCTCGGGACGGGTCACCAGCGCGCGGGCGATGCCCACCCGCTGCCGCTCGCCACCGGAGAGCTCGTGCGGGCGCCGCCCTGCCTTGTGGTCCATGCCCACCTCGGTGAGCAGCTCCATCGGGTCGCGCAGCTCCTTGCCCTCGCCGAGGCGACCGAAGGTCGCCGGGAGGCGCACCTGGTCGCGCGCGGTCAGCGCCGGCACCAGGTTCGAGCTCTGGAACACGAAGCCGATCCGCTCCCGGCGGATCTCGCTGCGACGGCGCGGGGACGCCGCGACCAGGTCGACGTCGCCGAGCACCACCGAGCCGGAGGTCGGTGTGGTGAGCGCGCCGGCGACGGCCAGCAGGCTGGACTTGCCCGAGCCCGAGGGGCCGACGATGGCGACCAGCTCGCCGCGGGCCACGGTGAGGCTGACGTCGTCCAGGGCGGTGACGGTCTCGTCGCCGTCGCCGTGGACGAGGGTGACCGAGCTCAGCTGGAGTGCGGTGGTCATCGGTTGCCTCCCAGGGCGCTCAGCGGGTCGACCTTGGTGATGCGGAGCACCGCCGCCGCGGCGCCGAGCATGCCCAGCACCAGCAGCAGGATCCCGGCGAAGGCGATCGGTCCGGCCTCCAGGGCGAAGGGCATGCTGGTGGTCCCGATCGCCAGGCCCAGTCCGACGCCGACCGCGATGCCGAGGCCGGCGGAGACGACGAGCAGGACGAAGGACTGCAGCAGGCTCTCCCCTAGCAGGTAGCGGCGACCGGCGCCCATGGCGCGCAGCACGGCGATCTCGCCCTTGCGCTGGATGGTGAGCACGGTGAAGAAGGCTCCGACCACCAGGGCGCTGATCAGGTAGAGGAAGACCTTGATCAGCTGCAGCGTCGAGGTCTCGGCGGTGTAGCCGGGCGAGGCGCCGAACGACTCCTCCAGCGTCATCGAGGTGGTGTCGGCCGCCTTGTCGGCGGCGGCCAGGTCGGTCGCGTCGCCGTCCTTGGCCTGCACCGCGACGGCGGTGATGTCCTCGTAGACACGGTCCGGGACCTGGTCACCGGGTCGCACGCCCGCCTTGGCCTCCTGCCAGCTGGGCAGCGACAGGTACGCCATGTCGACGTGGCCGAACGTGTGCTGGCCGTCGAGCACGCCGACGACGCGCAGCTCCATGCCGCTGGGCTCGAGCACGACGGTGTCGCCGATCTCGACGCCCTCGTCCAGGGCGGTCTCGGAGATGACGATCTCGTTGTCGCCGCTCAGCGGCTCGCCGTCGACGACATCGGGGTCGAGGAAGGAGCCGAGCTCGACGCCGATCAGGGCGAGGTCGATCTCCACGCCCTTGTCGGTGCGGCCGTTGGCCAGCGTGTTGCCGAGCGGGGCGGCCTCGGCGACGTCGTCGCGCTTCGACCACGTCTCGACCGCGTCGGGGCCCACGACGCTGCGGGAGAACGCCGATCCCTTCTCCACGTCGTGCTGGAAGGCCAGCGAGGTGACGGGCATCTTCTGCAGGCCCGAGACACCGTCGTTGACCAGGCCGGAGGACAGGCCGCTGAGCAGCACCATCAGCACGGCGATCAGGGCGACCACGCTGCCCATCAGGGCGAAGCGGCCCCGCGCGAAGCGGAGCTCACGGACGGCTAGGAACTGGGGCCTCATCGCGGCCCACCTTTTGTCGACGCCATGTCCCCATGATACCGACACCGTGTCGGGATACTGTCATCGGCGGGTCTCGCCCGGTTCGCTCCTCAGTCGACCGGCACCGGTGGCACCGGTGCCGCCGGCGGCCGGGCGCGGCGGCGGAGGAAGAACTCCGCTGCGTCGCGCACCGTGTCCGCCAGCGGCCGTGGCTGCCAGCCCAGCTCCGTCAGTGCGCGGCTGTGGTCCAGCGGGGTCATCACGTGCATCAGGCGCACCGTCTCCCGGGTCAGCCGTGACTCTCGGTCGCGGACCCGGGCCACGACCTCGCCCACCGCGCCGACCGCGGACAGCACCGGCAGCGGGATCCCCCAGCGCGGGGCGGGCACGCCGACGTGCTCGGCGCCGGTGCGCAGGATCTCCTCGGTGCTCATCCAGCCCGCGGAGACGATGTAGCGGGCACCGACCCGGCCGCGCTCCGCGGCCAGCAGGAACGCCTGCGCGGCGTCGCGGACGTCGACGACCTCGGCCGCCGCGCCCCGCACGTAGAACCTGCTTCGCCCGCGCACCGCCGCCTTGAGGAACCCGCCGTGCGGGGTCGGCAGGTGGTCGCCGGGGCCGTAGGTGTTGGCCACGCAGAGTGCGACGACCGGCACGCCGTGCTCGCGGGCGTAGCCCAGCGCCAGCTCCTCGGCGGCCACCCGGGAGGCGATGTAGTGGCCGGTGCGGTGCAACCAGTTGTGCGGGCCGTCGTCCTCGGTGACCGGACGCTCGCCGATCGGCAGTGTGCCGATGGAGCTGGTGAGCACGAACCGGTGCAGGTCATGCTCGCGGGCGACGTCGAGCACGGTGCGCAGCCCGTCCACGTTCGTCCGGTACAGCGGCGCCGGGTCCCGCAGCCACGGCCGGGCGTCCACGACGCAGAAGTGCACCACGTCGACGCCGGCCATCGCGGCGCGGATCGAGTCCGCGTCGTGCACGTCGCCGTGCACCACCTCCACCGGCCCAGCCAGCTCCTCGAGCCCTTCGAGCCCGCGGGTGGAGCTCGTCGGTCGGAGCAGGGCGCGCACGGGGTGCCCGGCGGCCGCGAGACGTCGTACGACGTGGGCGCCGAGGAAGCCCGAGGCGCCGATGACGAGGTGGTGGCGCGGACGGGTGGCGTCGGTCATGGGCGTCCTCGGGGTGGCGGGGCCCACATTGGACCCGCCGGTGCCAAGGCCGTCAAGCGCCAGGCTTCTGGGATCGCCGCGCGTGGGTACGGCGCAGGCATGACCGTCCCGTCCCGTCCGGTGCCTCCCGATCCGCCCGAGCGCCCCTCGCGCGCGCCCGGCATCCTCTACGGGATCGGGCTCGGCGGCTTCGTCGACGGCATCGTGCTGCACCAGATCCTGCAGTGGCACCACATGCTCAGCTCCACCGCGGGGAACCCGGTGGACACGGTGGCCGGCCTGGAGGTGAACACGCTCGCCGACGGCTTCTTCCACGTCTTCTCGTGGCTGTGCGTCGTCGGCGCCTCCATCGTCACCCTCGCGCAGTGGCAGCAGGGTCGGCTCGCGCCCAGCTGGCGGCTGCACCTCGGCGGGCTGCTGATCGGCTGGGGCGGCTTCAACCTCGTGGAGGGCCTGGTGGACCACCAGATCCTCGGCATCCACCACGTCCGCGACGACCTCGGCGGCCCGCTCGCGTGGGACCTGGGGTTCCTCGCCCTCGCCGTCGCGCTGATCGCTGCCGGCTGGCTGCTCCAGCGCGCCGGGATGCAGGCGCTGGAGCGCGGCCCGGCGCCCGCCCCGGCCGGGAGCCGGGGGAGCGCGGAGCAGCGCTGAGTCTCAGCCGAGCAGCGGACGTACGGCGGCGGAGTCGGCGTACTCCTCGAACCGGGCGATCCGGCCCTCGCGGACCGTGACCACCAGGCACACGGGGATCCGCACGGCCTCCCCCGCGGCACTCGTGCCCACGGTGGTCGCCTGCAGCACCCAGCCGTCCGCGTCGACCCGGAGCCGGACGTCGACGGTGCGAAGGTCCGCGCCGCCGTCGCTCAGCCGGGTGCGCGAGGGCGTGCGCTGCACCTCCACGGTCCGCTCGCCGATGTTGTGCCAGGTGGTCACTTGTTCGGCGTAGACGTCCTCGTCCGCGCGCTCGCCGGCGAGGAACGCCGGCAGCCACCGCTGGGCCAGGGCGGCGTTCGCGGCGAGCACCTCGGGGTCGGGCACGGCGATGGGCGCGGGGCTGGCCGAAGGTGCGGCCGGGTCGGTCATGACGGCATTCTCCGCTCCGCGGCGCTCGCGTGGTGCGGTTGTCCGCGGGCGGCTCAGCCCGTCGCGACCTCCTCCGGTCGCTGCGGCGTGGCCGGCCCGGGCTCGAGGCGGTCGACGGCGAACAGCTCGCGCGGGCTGGTGGGCCCGGCGCACTCGGCGTAGCGGGCGCTCAGCCGCGACAGCACCGCCCGCACCTCGCCGTACGACGGGTCGTCGGCCAGGTTGTGGATCTCGAACGGGTCGCGGGCGCGGTCGTAGAGCTCGGCGCCACCGCGCCGGTACTCCACGTACGTCCAGCTGCCGACCCGCACACCGGCGTAGATCTGCTTGGCGACCTTGCGCGCCCCCACCGCACCCCACGCGGCGATCGGGACCACCCGCACGTGCGGCGCGGCGGTGACCCACGGCCGGACGTCGACGCCGTCGAGCGGGCGGGGCGGCGTCACGCCGGTGGCGGCCAGGATCGTGGCGGTCAGGTCCGGCACGGTGACCGCGGTGGAGACCACCACGCCGCGGGGCAGGCCGGGCCCGCGCATGTAGAGCGGCACCCGCAGCGACTCGTCGTAGTGGAACCGCTTGCCGTTCATGTTGTGCGGCCCGATGGCGTAGCCGTTGTCGGAGTGGAAGACGACCAGCGTGCGGTCCAGCTGTCCGGTGCGGCGCAGGGTGGCGAAGAGCCGGGCGACCGCGCGGTCCAGGCCGCGGGCCGCCTCGATCCGGCGCTGGTAGACCACGTCGAAGGCGCGGCGCTGCAGGGCGTCGAAGCGGCGCTGGTTGGCCGGCGCGTGCGCCGGCACCGTGGGGTCCCCGTCGGGGAAGGAGCTGGGGAACAGCGGCAGCGGCACGCGCCGGTAGCGGCCGCGGTCCCGGGGCGCGGGCACGGTGGTCTCGAGGTCGCCGGCCGGGGTGCCACCGAAGAGCTGCTTCGGGTCGCCCTTGCCCGCCGGGCCGCCGACGTGCGGGGCCACATAGTTCACCCAGGCGAACCAGGGCCGGCCGCCGCGGTCGGCGCCGATCATCTCGCGCGCGTGCGCCGTCATCACGTCGGTGGTGTAGCCCCGGGCGCGGGCCACGACGCCGTTGACGTTCATCTTGGGGTCGAAGAAGTTGTACGTCGACGGGTCCACCGTGGCCCGCCAGTCGCTCCAGCCCCGCGGCACGTCGCGCTCGGTGCCGTCCTTGCCGTAGCCATTGATGTACTTGCCGGTGAACAGGGTGTCGTAGCCCGCGCCGGCCAGCGCGGTGGCGAGGGTGTCGGCGTCGGAGAACGCCTGGTAGCCGCCGTCGACGCCGTTGACCGTGCGCGCGCCGTGGTTGTGCGCGTACTGCCCGCTGAGCAGCGAGGCCCGCGACGGCGCGCACAGCGGGGTGGGGGCCAGTGCGTCGGCGAAGGCGACCCCGCCGGCCTCCATCAGCCGGCGCACCCGGGGCAGGTAGGGCATGTCGATGGCGGCGAGGTCGTCGACGGTGATCACCAGCACGTTCGGCCGCGCCACGCCCGGCGCGAGCTCCGGGGTCGGGGAGGGCGCCACGACCGGCACGCCGGTGCCCGGGACCGGCGCGAGCGCCTCCTCGATGCCGAGCAGCGCGCGCTCGCTGATGCTCAGCGCGGCGCGCAGCTCCCCCGTCCGCCGTTGCTGCCGTGCCCGTCGCCGTGCCCGTCGCCGTGTCATGGCGCACCCCCCTTCGGTCCCGGCCCCGGGAGACCAAAAGTGAGGTTACTTGGTCGACTTAGGGTTGTTCGCGTTTCGGGGGTGCCGGCCGTGGCTCCAGCGACAGGAAAACCGTGGCACCGTGCGAGGTCGCCCGGGACGCCGGGCGCCGCACGCACCTGAAGCCCAGGTGCGTGGTGGCGGCGTCGGTGGTCTGCGCCTGCCGGGCGGCAGGGCGGTAGCGCAGGCAGTAGCTGGGCGCGCACAGGTGGGAGCCGCCCTTGACCACGTGCGCCGCCGGCGGCTCGGGCAGGGGTGCCCGCGGTGCGGGCGGGGCGCAGCACGACGGCGTGGCTGCGGCCACTGCCGTCGCTGGTCCGGTGCGGGCGGCGGCGCTGTGGTCCGGCGTCCACACGTCGCTGGTCCACTCCCACACGTTGCCGCACATGTCGTGCAGGCCGTAGCCGTTGGCCGGGTAGGAGCCGATCGGCGAGGTGCCGGTGTGCCCGTCGGGCGCCCGGTTCTGGTGCGGGAACTGTCCGTGCCAGGTGTTGGCCAGCACCCGGCCGCCGGGCATCGCCTCCTCGCCCCAGGCGTACGTCGCCTGGACGAGCCCGCCGCGGGCGGCGTGCTCCCACTCAGCCTCGGTCGGCAACGACAGCCCGGCCCAGGCGGCGTAGGCGCTGGCGTCGTCGTACGAGACCTGGGTGACGGGGTGGTCCTCGCCCGGAACCGTGCTGCCGGGGCCCTGCGGCTGCCGCCACGACGCGCCCGGCACCCACGACCACCAGGCGCCGGGGTCGTGCAGCGGCACCGGGTGCGCCGGCGGGGTGAAGACCATGGCGCCGGGCACCAGCAGCTCCGGCAGGGCATCGGGGTAGTCGGCGGCGTCGGGGGCGCGCTCCGCGGTCGTCACGTGCCCGGTGGCGGCGACGAAGCGCCGGAACTGCGCGACGGTGACCGGGTGCCGGTCGATCTCGAAGGCCTCCACCCGGCGGCGGTGCACGGGCCGCTCCTCGGCGTAGAACCGCGCCGATCCCATCAGCACCTCGCCCCCGGGCACCGGCACGAGGTCATGGCTGGCGAGGGGGCTGGTGGTCGGGGCGGCAGCGGGGTCGTGCGGAGGCACCGGCCGAGCCTAGGGCCGGGGTGGCCGCTGGTCCGGAGTACGCTTGGCAAAGGTTCACCGACTCGGCGGAGACCGCCGCCCGCGTCCACGCCGAGGAGATCGAGACCCGTGCTGCCCGTTTCCGTGGTCGTCTCGCTGGTCGTCGCCGCACTGGCCGCCGGCGCCGCCGTGGTGGTGGCGCTCCTGCGCCGCCGCGACTCGCTGGTCGTCGCCGCGGCCCTCGGCTGCAGCGCCGGGTGGTGCGTCGCCGCAGCGAAGAGCGACCCTGGGGCGCCGGACTTCATGTGGTGGTCGGCGCTCTGGCTGCCCTGTGTCTCGGGCTGGTGCGCCGCGGTGATGGTGCTGGCCCGGCGCACCGCGGTGCCGGGCTGGCGACCCCCCGGCACGTGGCCCCGGGTGCTGGTGGCGGTGCCCTTCCTCATCCTCGCGATCGAGCTGGTGCTGCTTCCGCTGGAGGTCTTCGGCGGTGCCCGGGAGGAGGACGGCGAGCACGTCATCACCCAGGGAGCCGGGTGGTACGTCGTCACCGCCTACGACATCGTGCTCGTGGGGCTGGCCCTGGTCTTCCTGATCGACCGGGTGGCGGTGGCGTCCCGGCGTGATCGCGGCCTGCTGGTCTCGGTCCTGGCGGCCCTCGGCTGCACCTTCGTGTCCCAGGCGGCGCCCGACGGGACGCCGTACACGCACCTGTTCGGCGTGCTCGTCGCCGCCATGCTGGCGCACGCCGCGCTCCTCGGCGGGCTCACCTCGCGACCCGTTCCCGTGCGCCGCGTCGTGCGCAGCGTCGACGCGGTCACCGGCTGCCTAGACCGGGCTGCGCTGGAGGAGGTCCTGGCCACCGAGGTGAGCGCCGCCGAGCGGACCGGCCGCCCGCTCAGCATCGGGCTGCTCGACCTCGACAACCTCAAGGTCGTCAACGACGAGCACGGTCACCTCGTCGGCGACACCGTGCTGCGCGCCGCGGTGGAGCGGATCAGCGGAGCGCTGCGCCCGGGGTTCGTCCTCGGCCGCTTCGGCGGGGACGAGTTCGTCGTGATCATGCCCGGCACGGACCTGCTCCGGGCGCACCAGGTGGTCGGGCGCTGCCAGGAGGCTGCGCGCGAACCGGTCCGGGTCGGCGAGGGACGCACGGCCCCGGCCACCTTCAGCGCGGGCGTCTCGTCCCACGCCGCCGGGGGCTCGGTGGCGGACCTGCTCGGCGCGGCGGACGCCGCGATGTACGTCGCCAAACGGGCCGGCGGCGACCGGTGCCACGCCGCGAGCGTGCCGGAGGACTGATCTCACGCCGGCCCGGAGTTGGCGCCGGGCGCGTGGTTCACTACCGTCCACGGGGGACCAAGCACGCGCGGAACGGAGAGCTCGCAGCCTTGTCAGGAACAGGTCAGGCAGCCACCGAGGCGCGCACGGGCCACCCCGCCGACCGGATGCAGGTGGTCGACGGGGCGGTGCGGTGGCGGTGGGTCACGCTCGTGGTCATCGCCTTCGTGATCGGCGTCACGACGCTGGTGGCGGGCATCGTGCTGGACCAGAAGGTCTCCGACCCCGAGGGCAGCTTCCTGGGCCCCTCGTGGGTCCGGCTGCCGGTGCTCTGCTTCTCCGCCGTCGTGGTCGACCTGCTGCCCCGGGCGTTGTGGCTCGGCCGGCTGCACCCCTCCCGCACGGTGGCGGTGGTGCGCTCCCGGATCCGCGAGCACTGGACCCGCGAGCGGGTGACGCTGGTCTTCGTCGGGATCTCGTGCTTCTACGTGACCTACGTCTGCTACCGCAACCTCAAGTCGATGCTGCCCCTGGTGCGCGACGCGACCTACGACCGTGAGCTCTTCCTGCTCGACCGCGTGGCCTTCTTCGGCACCGAGCCGTCCGCGGTGCTGCACGAGGTGCTCGGCACCACCGTCGCCGCGCACGTCCTGTCGTTCGTCTACCTGACCTACATCCCCCTGGTCGCGATCCTGGTCACCGTGTGGCTGGTCTGGTCGCGCAACATCGGCTTCGGCTGGTGGTTCGTCACCGCCCAGGCGATCGCCTGGACCCTCGGCGTGCTGTCGTACTACGCGCTGCCGACGCTGGGCCCGGGCCTGGCGTACCCGTCGCTGTTCACCGACCTGACGCCGACGGCCACCGGCGACCTCGTCGACTCCCTGGTCAACGCCCGGCACCGGTTCCTGTGGGCCGACGGCGCCTACCAGGGCGTCGCCGGCTTCGCGAGCCTGCACACCGCCATCTCGCTGCTCTGGGCGCTGATGGCGCAGTACACGATCCGCAGCCGCATCGTGCACGTGATCTTCTGGGCCAACTTCGGGCTCACCGTGCTCGCCACCATCTACTTCGGGTGGCACTACCTGGCCGACGACCTCGGCGGGATCGCGATCGCGGTGGTCGCCTTCTACCTCGGTGCGCTCGCCACCGGGCACCGTCCGCTGCCCGGCGCCGGCGCGCGTCGTGCGACGGCGGATCAGCCGCAGCCGCAGCCGGACAGCAGGCCGACCGTCCCGGCCGAGTGACTGGCTGGGTGACCGGCTGGGTGACCGGCTGGGTGACCGGCTGAGTGACCGGCTGAGTGACCCGTCGCGGGCTCGCTCGTTGAGCCGGTGGCCCTGACCTGCAGGGCAGGCGGGTCCGGGGCGCCGACGTCGCCCTTTGGAGTCCCCTCGTGCTCGCACTGTCCCTGTCCTTCGCCGCGGTCTCGGCCGCACTGGCCCTCGCGGCCCTGCTGTGGCGCCGCCCGGACTCGGTGCTGCTCGCGGTGGCGCTGGGGTGCGCAGGGGCGTGGTGCCTGCTGAAGTCCGAGCAGTGGACGGGCGAGGAGCTGTGGACCTCGGTGCACTGGCTGCCCGCCGTGGCCGGCTGGTGCGGGGCGCTGCTGGTGCTCAGCCGGCGGATGACCACCCCGCGATGGCGGCCGAGGCCTGCGCTCGCGGCGGTCCTCGTCGGCGTCCCGCTGCTGGTCGCCGCCGTCGACCTGGCGCTGAGCGACCTCGACGTCCTCGGTGGCTGGGCCGAGGTCGGCGGACGGCGCGACCTCGTGCCCGGTCCGGGCTGGTACGTCGTGGTCTTCTACGACACCCTCCTGGTCTCGGCCACGCTCTACTTCCTGATCGCCCGGCTCACCACCTCCGCGGGCCGCGACCGGTGGGTGGTCGTCACGGTGCTCGCCCTGCTCGGCGTCACCGCGGTCGCCCAGGCCGCCCCGAGCGGCACGGACCACATCAGCCTGTTCGCGGCGCTGGCGACCTGGGCGCTCGCGTACGGCGTCCTCGTGGAGCGGCTCACCGAGGTGCCGCCCGCCGGGAGCGTGGGCGGGCTGCCGCGCCTGGACCCGGTCACCGGCTGCCTGGACCGCGCCTCCCTCGACGCCGCGCTCGGCCACGCGCTCACCCTCGCCGAGACCACCGGGCAGCCGCTGAGCCTGGCCCTGCTCGACGTCGACGACCTCAAGACCGTCAACGACCGCGACGGCCACCTCGCCGGTGACCGGGTGCTGCGCGGCCTCGCCGAGTCGATCGGCGAGGCCCGGATCCCGGACGCGGTGCTCGGACGCTTCGGCGGCGACGAGTTCGTCCTCCTGCTGCCGGGGCGCGACGCCGCCGAGGCCACGCAGGTGCTGTCCGAGCTCCGCAGCGACTGCCGCGGCCCGGCCCGCCTGCCCGACGCCAGCACCCTGGGCGTCACCTTCAGCGCCGGCGTGGCCAGCCACCTGCCCGGCGGCAGCACACGCGACCTGCTCGAGGCCGCGGACCGCGCCATGTACCGCGCCAAGGCGGCCGGCAAGGACCGGCATGCCACCGACGCCACCGCCACCGACTCCCCGGCCCGCAGCTGACACCGCCGCCGCGGTGTGGACGCCTCGATGTGGGGGGCCGGAGTCACGAGTTCTCTCCTCGGGCATCCGTGGCGCCGGGGCCTGGGCTGGATCTGAGCCCGCCCCGCCCCGGCCGGTGCACCGGGGTGCGGTGGCCGCGACCAGGCACTGGGGAGAATCGGCCGGGTGAACCCCGTGCCGACCAGCGAGCCGATGCGCTCGCGCTGGAGCCCGAGCGTCTTCGACGCGACCCACGAGCTGGGCGACGACCAGGTCACCCGGCTGCTGCAGGCCGCCCAGTGGGCGCCGAGCGCCGGCAACGCCCAGCCGTGGCGCTACCTGGTCGCGCCGCGTGGCAGCCGGGCGCACCAGGTGCTCGTCGCCCACCTCAGCCGGGGCAACTCCGGCTGGGTGCCCCGGGCGTCGGTGGTGCTGCTCGCGGTCGCGGTCACCGAGCCCGACGCGAAGAAGCCGCGCGACCCCGCCTACGCGGTGCACGACCTGGGCCAGGCCAGCGCCCACCTCACCCTGCAGGCGCACGCCATGGGGCTCGCCGCGCACCAGTTCTCCGGCTTCGACCACGACGCGGTGGCCGCGGAGCTGGGCCTGCCCGAGCACGCCCGCCTGCTCGCCGGGATCGCGGTCGGGGTGCGCGGCGACCCGGGCGCGGTCAGCGAGCGGGACGCCGAGCGGGACAGCCGCGAGCGCACCCGCCGCCCGCTGGCTGAGACCGCCTTCGGTGACGCCTGGGGCACGCCGTGGCCGGGCCTGACCGAGAGCTGAGGACGAGTCCGGGTCGAGGTGCACCCTGACCTGTCAGGATGCAGGGGTGACCACACTCCACGACTTCTCCGCGACCGCCATCGACGGCAACGAGGTCGACCTCTCCGCCTACGACGGCAAGGTCGTCCTCGTCGTGAACACCGCCTCCAAGTGCGGCCTGACCCCGCAGTTCGAGGGCCTGCAGGAGCTGTACGACGCCTACGCCGACCAGGGCCTGGAGATCCTCGGCTTCCCCTGCGACCAGTTCGCCAACCAGGAGCCGGGCACCGAGGACGAGATTGCGGACTTCTGCCAGCGCAACTACGGCGTCTCGTTCCAGATGTTCTCCAAGGTCGACGTCAACGGCGGCGACGCGCACCCGGTGTTCCGGTGGCTGCGCGAGCAGCAGGGCGGGCTGCTGGGCAACAAGATCAAGTGGAACTTCACGAAGTTCCTCATCGGCAAGGACGGCACGGTGCTGGACCGCTACGCGCCGACCACCAAGCCCGAGAAGCTCACCGGCGACATCGAGAAGGCACTGGGCCGCCCCGGCGCCTGAGACACACGCCCCGAGACGTACGACGCCCCGCAGCCGGTCGGCTGCGGGGCGTCGTGGTGTCGCGGCGGGATCAGGCCCCGGCGTACTCGCGGTCCTTGTCGTCCTTGTCGTCCTTGTCGTCCTTGTCGTCCTTGGCGTCGTGGGCGTGGACGTTGACCGGCACGGAGTCGCGCTCCAGGGACTCGCCCTCGACGTCGACGTTCGGCAGGATCCGGTCCAGCCACTTCGGCAGCCACCAGACCTTGTCGCCGATCACGTAGATCAGCGACGGGATCAGCACCATCCGCACGACGAAGGCGTCGAAGACGATGGCCAGCGCGAGGGCGAAGCCCATCGACTTGATGATCGCGTCGTCCTCGAGGACGAAGCCGGAGAAGACCGCGATCATGATCGCCGCGGCGGCGGTGACCACCCGGGCGCTGTTGCGGAACCCGTCGACGACGGCCTCGTGGGTCGACAGCCCGTGCACGTGGGCCTCCCGCATCCGGGTGACCAGGAAGACCTGGTAGTCCATCGCCAGGCCGAACACCACGCCGATCACGAAGATCGGGATGAAGCTGACGATCGGCTGGCCCTCGAAGATCCCGAACCAGCCCTCCTGGAAGATCGCCACGGTCGCGCCCAGCGTGGCCAGCACCGAGAGCAGGAAGCCCAGGGTGGCGGTCAGCGGGATCAGGATGGAGCGGAACACCAGCGTCAGCAGGATGAACGCCAGGCCGATGACCACCGCCAGGTAGACCGGCAGGGCGCCGTTGAGCTGGTCGGAGACGTCCGTGGTGATCGCGGTGAGCCCCGTGACGCCGACGGTGGTCCCGGTGGCGGCCTCGATGTCACCCTCGGTGTCGCGCAGGGTGTCGAGCAGGTCCAGGGTGGCCGGGTCGTCGGGGCCCGAGGTCGGCGTGAGCTGGATGATCGCGCCGGTCGCGGGACCGGTCGGGGCGCCGTCCTTGCCCAGCGGTGCGTTGGTCGCCACCATCTGGGCGTTGGCGACCTCGTCCTGCTCCGAGGCCCAGGCGACGACCTCGTTGAAGGCGGCGGTGCGCTCGTCGTCGTCGTCGATGTCGCGGCCGTCGACGACCACCACGAACGGGCCCTGGCGGCCGGGGCCGAAGGCCTCCTCGGTGAGGTCGGCGGCCTTGCGCTCGGTGGTCTCGCTCGGTGCGGTGCTGTCGCTGGGGAACGCCAGGTACATCTGCGAGATCGGCACGGCGATCGCGCCGAGCACCACCACGACGGCCACGATCCAGGCGACGGGCGCCTTCGCCAGCACGCGGGCCCACCGCACGCCGTTGTTCAGGACACGGCCGTGGTCGTCGCGCTTCGGGTTGTAGCGGCGGAACCGCCCGGCGAACGCCTTCGACTTCGTCATGCCCAGGATCGCGGGCAGGAGGGTGAGCGCGACCAGCACCGCGATCAGCACGGTCGCCGCCGCCGCGAGACCCATCGTGGTGAGGAACGGGATGCCGACGACCGACAGTGCGGCGAGCGCGATGAGGACGGTCAGGCCGGCGAAGACCACGGCCGAGCCGGCGGTGCCGACCGCGATGCCGGCGGCGTGGCGCCGGTCGTCGGTGTGGTGCAGCTCGGTGCGGTAGCGGGCCAGGATGAAGAGCGTGTAGTCGATGCCGACCGCCAGCCCGATCATCGTGGACAGCGCGGTGGTGGAGGAGTTGAGGTCCATGAACGCGGTCATCGCGCTCACGCCGGCCAGGCTCAGGCCGACGCCGAAGATCGCGTTGACCAGCGGCAGGCCGGCGGCCATGAAGGAGCCGAAGGTCAGCAGCAGCACGAGCAGCGCGATGCCGAGGCCGATCAGCTCGGCGGTGCCGCCGGGCGTCTCGAAGACGGCCATGCCCTGGCCGTTGGCCTCGACGGTGAGGCCGGACTCGTCGCTGGTCTCGGCCAGCAGCTCCTTGAGCTCCTCCACCGAGGTCGGCTTGAGGTCGCCGACGGACTCGACGTCCCACTCGAACGACAAGGTGCCGATCCGGCCGTCCTTCGACAGCGGGGAGAGCGCAGCGGCGTTGTCGCGCGCCTGCGCCACGTCACCGCCGGCCGCCTTGGCGCCCTTGACGAAGGACTTCTCCAGCTGCTCGGCCGCGACCGTGGGGTCGGCCAGGCCGGCCTGCGGGGCCTCGGGGTCCATCTGCGGCAGCTCGGGGATCGCGGCGATCAGGCCGGCGATGGCGTCGGCGTACTCCGGCTCGTCCAAGGTGCTGCCCTCGGGCGCGGCGACGACCACGTTGACCGTGGCGTCGTCGAAGGCGCTGCCCGCGTCGGGGAACAGCTCCTGCTGCATGTCCGCAGCCTTCTCCGAGGGGATCCCGGGGATCGTGAACTCGTCGCTGAACGGCTTGGCGGCCGAGGCGGCGATGGCGCCGACGGCGACGATGAGCACCAGCCATCCGGCGATGAAGAGCGGCCAGCGCCGGAAGGCGGTGGAGCCGAGTCGGTAGAGCAGGCGGGCCATGGTCAGGTCTCTCCTGGGTGCGTCGTGCGCCGGGGGTTCACCGGCCGCGCGGGTGGGGTGCGGGGGTCAGCTGAGCACGGCGCGGGCGTCGATGACCGCGTCGTGGAAGTGCTCGGAGAAGGGGCGGTCCGGCTGGGCCTCGGCACGCTCGGCGGCGTTGTCGAAGATCGCGACCACGAGGTTGGTCAGCAGCCGGGCGCGGGCGGGGTTGAAGGCGTCGCCCTCGCGCTGCTGCATGAGGTCGACGAACTCGTCGGTGATCGCCGTGAAGCGCTCGTGCACCAGCTTGATCAGTACGACGTCGCTGAGGATGGCGTTGCGGCTCGCCGAGAACATCTCGTCGGTGGTGTGCGCGGCGATCATGTCCGCGGCCAGCGCCAGCGCGTCGGCGAGCAGGTTGCCTGTCGGGCCGCCGGCGACGAACACCTCCGCCTGCTCGCGGTCCAGGTACAGGGGCGGGCCCAGCACGATCTCGGCCTTGCCGTCGAAGTAGTTGAACACGGTGCGCCGCGAGACCCCGGCCTCCTCGGCGAGGTCGTCGACGGTCCAGCCGTCGTACCCCTTGTCCAGCGTCAGCCGCAGCGCGCACTGCTGCAGACGCTGCGCGGTCTGGTGCCGCTTGGCCTGACGGCGGTTGGGGGTGGCGGGCACGGGCACGATTCTTGCACTGCCCCCCAAAAAGTGCACAAATGTGATGCCGGTCACCATCTCCGCGCGCCGCGTTCCCGGCTACGATCGCCGCATCCCACTATCCCCGGAGGGTTCGTGACCGTCTTCCTGGTCGTCGGCATCGTCGGCATCGTCGTGCTCGCCCTGTCCCTGGTGGTCGGCGACCTCTTCGACGGAGCCTTCGACGCCCTCGAGGGGGACTGGATCTCCACCGCCGTCATCGGCGGCTTCGTCTCCGCCTTCGGCTTCGGCGGGGCGGCCGCCGACGGCGCCGGGCTGCCCCTGCCGCTCGCGCTGGGGGTCGGCGCCGGCTCCGGGCTCGTGGTCGGCTGGTTCGCCTGGTGGCTGACCCGCCTGGTCAAGGACAGTCCCAGCGACGCCACGCCCTCGATCACCGACTCCGTCGGTCGCTCCGCGCGCGTGGTCACCGACATCCCCGCCGACGGGTACGGCGTGGTCCGCGTCGTGGTCGGCGGGCACACCATGCAGGTCAACGCCAGCGCGCTGCAGCCCATCCCCGCCGGCGCGACCGTCGACGTCACCGGGGTGCTGTCCCCGACCGCGGTGAGCGTCACCCAGGTCTGGCAACCCTGAGCCACCCGGCTGCCCCGAGCTCGACCCGCGGCGCCCACCCGGCACCGCACCCAGCCCCGCACCACCCACCCCGCCCCGAGTGAAAGTGGAGTTCATGAGCTCATCCGTCCTGGTGCCGATCGCCGGCATCGTCGTCCTGCTCGTCCTGCTGGTGCTGCTGGTCACCAGCCGCTACAAGGTGGCCGGGCCCAACCAGGCGTTCATCGTCACCGGCCGCAAGGGCAAGGCGGTGATCAACCCGGAGACCGGCGAGCTGTCCACCGACCTGTCCGGGCAGAAGGTCGTGCTCGGCGGCGGCGTCTTCGTGGTGCCGTTCGTGCAGAAGCTGGCCACGATGGACCTCTCCAGCCGCCGCATCTCGGTGCAGATCCGCGGCGCGGTCTCCGGGCAGGGCATCAAGCTCAACCTGGACGGGGTCGCGATCGTGAAGGTCGGCGGCAACGCCGACCAGATCCGGCTGGCCGCCCAGCGGTTCCTCTCCCAGCAGGCCGACATCGAGCCGTTCACCCAGGAGGTGCTCGCCGGCGCGCTGCGCTCGATCGTCGGCGGCCTGACGGTGGAGCAGATCATCCGTGACCGCGCCGCGTTCGCGCAGCGTGTCGCCGACGAGTCGGAGAGCTCGCTGACCGGGCAGGGCCTGATCCTGGACGCCTTCCAGATCCAGGACGTCACCGACGACGGCACCTACCTGGCCGACCTCGGTCGCCCCGAGGCCGCGCGCATCGAGCAGGCCGCCTCCATCGCCGAGGCCGAGGCCCGCCGGGCCGCCGAGCAGGCCCGGATCCGCGCCGAGGAGGAGATCGCCATCGCCCAGCGCCAGCTCGCGCTGAAGCAGGCCGAGATCAAGTCCGAGACCGACGCCGCCTCCGCGCAGGCCGCCGCCGCCGGCCCGCTGGCCCAGGCCGACCGCGACCAGGCGATCCTGCTGGAGCAGGAGAAGGTCGCCGTGCGCCAGGCCGCGCTGACCGAGCGCCAGCTCGAGACCCAGGTCCGCAAGCCCGCCGACGCCGAGCGCTACCGCGTCGAGCAGGAGGCCGAGGCACGTCGTACGGCGGAGATCGCGGCGGCCGACGCCCGCAAGGCCTCGACCATCGCCGCCGCCCAGGCCAAGGCCGAGGAGACCCAGCTGTCCGGTGAGGCGGAGAAGGCGCGGCGTGCCGCGCTCGCCGAGGCGGAGGCCATCGAGGGCATCAAGCGCGGTGAGGCCGAGAAGGGCCGCCGTGTGGCCGAGGCCGACGCGCTGCGCGCCGAGGGTGAGGCGCAGGCCGCCGCGACGCTGGCCATCGGTCAGGCCGAGGCCGAGGCGATGGACAAGCGCGCCGAGGCGTTCGCGCACTACAACGACGCCGCCGTGCTGCAGATGCTGATCGAGGTGCTGCCGCAGATCGCCAAGGAGGTCGCCTCCCCGATCGCCGCGATCGACCAGCTCACCATCCTGTCCACCGACGGCGCCGGCGCGCTGCCCAAGCAGGTCACCGACAACGTCACCCAGACGCTGCAGATGCTCAAGACCTCCACCGGTCTGGACCTGGAGTCGCTGATCCACCGTTCGGTCGACAAGGCCGCGACCGGCATGGGCGTCGTGGAGCGCAAGCCCGCTCCCGCCGACCCGCCGGCCTGACCCGCCTGCCTGAACCGCCTGCCGACGACCCGCCGCCGACCGCGGCGGGTCGTCGGGTTTTCCTCCTGCGACGCCCACGCCCCGCGGCGCGGGGGTGTTGTCCGCGCGGGCGCGGCGCAGGATGCTGTGCCGATGGCCGACCGCGCGCTGCTCCCGCCCCTGCCCGACGCCTTCTCCGACCGACTGACCACCGCACGCTCGTACGCGACCTGGCTGCTCGCCCACGGCGTGCAACGGCGGCTGCTGACCCGCGCGGCGGCCCGCGGCGACCTGATCGCACGGCTCTCGGTGGACCCGCAGGTGGTCGCGGACCCGTTCGCCACCTACGAGCAGCTGCGCGCCCGCGGCCCGCTGAGCGACAACGGCCTGGTGCACGGCACCGTCGACCACGCGGTGTGCAACGAGGTGCTGCGCAGCGACGCGTTCAACACCGGCGGCGGGCACGCGGAGCTGCCGGTGCCGCTGCGCCGGCTGTTGCACCGGCTGCTCGACCCGGCCGCGCTGGGCCCGATCGACCCGCCGTCGATGCTCGTGGTGGACCCTCCGGTGCACACGCACTACCGCAAGCAGGTGGCCCGGGCCTTCACCGCGCGCAAGGTCGGCCGCCTGGCCGACCGGGTGGAGGTGGTGGCTGAGCGGCTGCTCGACGAGCTGGCTGGCACCGACGAGTTCGACCTGGTCGAGCGCTACGCCTCGCTGCTCCCGGTGGCGGTGATCGCCGACCTGCTCGGGGTCTCCGAGGCCGACCACGGCCTGCTGCTGGAGCTGGGCAACCGGGCCGCCGTGACGCTGGACCCCGCGCTGACCTGGCGGCAGTACCGCACCGCCGACACCGCGCTGCGCGACATGCACCGCTGGTTCGCCGACCACGTCGCCTCGCTGCGCCGCGAGCCCGGGGACGACCTGATCAGCCAGCTCGCCACCGACACCGGCCCGGACGCCCTGGACGAGGTCGCGCTGCACCAGGTCGGCCTGCTGGTGCTCGGCGCCGGGTTCGAGACCACGGTGAACCTGATCGGCAACGCCGTCGTACTGCTCGACGCGCACCCCGACCAGCTGGCCTGGCTGCTGGCCGACGACGAGCGCTGGCCGGGCGCGGTCGAGGAGGTGCTGCGCCATCAGTCGCCGGTCCAGGTGACGCTGCGCGCGGCGAACACCGACGTCGAGGTCGCGGGCCACACGCTGCGCAGCGGCAGCGGCGTGCTGCTCTTCCTCGGCGGCGCCAACCGCGACCCGGCGGTGTTCACCGACCCGGCCGCCTTCGACGTCGCCCGGCCCAACGCGGGCGAGCACCTGGCGTTCTCCGCCGGCGTGCACTTCTGCCTCGGCGCCAGCCTGGCCCGGCTGGAGACCGCGGTGGCCCTGCGCGTGCTCTACCGCCGCCACCCGCAGCTGCGCCTGGCCGGGGCGCCCGCCCGGCGTCGTACCCGGGTGCTGCGGGGGTTCGAGCAGCTGCCCGTGACGACGCGGGCGCACAGCAGCGTGGGCTGAGCCGCGTCCCCCGCCTCGCTTTACAAGTCACAAGGTCTTGTCAAAACCCTTTACAAGTCATACCTTCTTGTCAACGCCATGCTCCGGCTCCGACGCGAAGGCAGGGATCGATGACGACCTCCAGCACCCCTCACCCCGGCACCTCCGGTCCCGGTGGCCCCGGCCCCACCCGGGTCGCCGGCACCGTCCCCGAGGGCTCCACCGAGCGCTGGAAGGACCGCAAGCGCTACCTGTGGCTCCTCGGCCTGATGATCCCCGGCTTCGCGTTGGCCGCATTCGTCGCCTACGCCGAGCTCGGCTGGTCGTGGGTGCTGTGGATCGGCCCGATCCTGGTCTTCGGGGTGATCCCGGTCCTCGACCTGCTGGCCGGCCTCGACCCGACCAACCCGCCGGACGACGTGATCGAGGAGCTCGAGAACGACCGGTACTACCGGTGGGTCGTGTTCATGTACCTGCCGCTGCAGTACCTGGCCTTCTTCGGCGTCATGGCCATGGTCGCCGGGCTCAACCCGATCGCCGAGGTTGCCCAGCTGCTCGGCGTCGAGGGCTGGGTCGCCACCCACCTCGGCGCCGACCTGGTGCGCGACTTCGACCTGTCCGTGCTGGACAAGGTCGGCCTCGCCGTCTCCCTCGGCATGATCAGCGGCATCGGCATCAACACCGCCCACGAGCTCGGCCACAAGAAGGAGTCCGTCGAGCGCTGGCTGTCCAAGATCGCCCTGGCGCCGTCGTTCTACGGCCACTTCTACATCGAGCACAACCGCGGCCACCACGTCCGCGTGGCCACCCCCGAGGACCCCGCGTCCAGCCGGCTCGGCGAGAACGTCTACTCCTTCTGGTTCCGCAGCGTCACCGGGTCGCTGAAGAGCGCCTGGCACCTGGAGGCCCGCCGCTACGCCCGCAAGAAGACCCACCCGTTCCACCTCGGCAACGACGTCCTCAACGCCTGGCTGATGTCGGTGGTGCTGTTCGGTGCCGTCCTCGCGCTGTTCGGCATCGGCACGCTGCCCTACCTGCTGATCCAGATGGTGATCGGCTTCTCGCTGCTGGAGGTCGTCAACTACCTCGAGCACTACGGCATGAAGCGGCAGAAGGTCGGCACCGGCACCCGGCAGCGCTACGAGCGGGTGCTGCCGATGCACTCGTGGAACTCCAACAACATCGTCACCAACGTCTTCCTCTACCACCTGCAGCGCCACAGCGACCACCACGCCAACCCCACCCGGCGCTACCAGACGCTGCGCGACTTCAAGGAGTCCCCGGCCCTGCCCACCGGCTACGCCGGCATGATCGACCTGGCCCTGGTGCCGCCGCTGTGGCGCAAGGTGATGGACAAGCGGGTGGCCGCGCACTTCGACGGCGACATCACCCTGGCCAACATCCAGCCCGGCAAGGAGGCCGCCTACCTGGCGAAGTTCCCGCCGCCCGGTGAGGCCGACACGACCAAGGACGACGAGTTCGCGCAGTCCTTCGCCGGCGAGGTGCTCGCCGCCCGCTGCCCGAGCTGTGGCTACGTGTACGACGTCGCCGCCGGTGACGAGCACGAGGGCTTCGCGGCCGGCACCGCCTGGAACGACATTCCCGACGACTGGTTCTGCCCCGACTGCGGCGTGCGCGACAAGATCGACTTCGTGCCGTTCGACCCCGCCCTCGAGCAGGTCCGGGCGGAGGCCTGAGATGCGCATCGTCGCCGACAAGGGCCGCTGTGAGGGCCTGGGCATGTGCGAGGCCATGGCCGACGACTACTTCGAGGTCGACGACGACGACGAACTGGTCAACGTCCTGGAGCACTCCCCTCCGGAGCAGGACCGGGCGCACGTCTACGCTGCTGTGCAGGCGTGTCCCGTGCTCGCACTCACCTTGGAGGGCTGAACCCCCGATGCCGATCCTCGCGCAACCCGGTGCCGACCCCGACCTCCCTCCGGAGGCGCCGGCCACCACCCTGCGCGAGAAGCTCGTCGAGGCCGCCGTACGACGGATGACGCGGGAGGGCTGGGGCAAGGTCACCATGGCCCGCCTCGCCGACGACGTCGGCGTCAGCCGGCAGACGGTCTACAACGAGATCGGCACCAAGACCGACCTCGCCGAGGCGATGGTGCTGCGCGAGCTGGACCGGTTCCTGGCCGGGGTCACCCGCTCCTTCGACGAGAACCCGACCGACCTGATCGGGGCGCTGCGCGACTCCGCGCGCCGGGTGCTCAAGTACGCCCGCGACAACGCGCTGCTGCACGCGGTGGTCTCGGCCACCCACGGTGCCGACACCGAGCTGCTGCCGCTGCTGACCACGCACTCGGAGTCCCTGCTCGACGCTGCCAAGGCCGTGGTCGGCGAGCGGGTCGTCGACTACCGGGTCGACCTGCCCCCCGAGCGGCTGCAGGCCAGCATCGACATGGTGGTGCGGCTCGTGCTCAGCCACGTCATGCAGCCCTCGGGCGACCCGGCCGAGACCGCCGAGGGCATCGCCTGGATCGCGGCGCGGGTGCTTCGCTGAGCCGTTAGGCTCGCTTCGGGAGGGCTGCCGGGAGCTCCGGCGGCAGGGAGGGTGTCATGGGTCTGGCGCGACGACGCGTACGGCTGGCGGCAGGGTTGCTCGCCGGCGGCATGGTCGTCTCCCTGGCTGCCTGCGGCGCCTCAGGCGACGCCTCCGACGACCCGAGCAAGGCGGCCGCGACCGCCGACGGCCTCTCCGGGGGAGTGCCCAGCGACATCCCCAGCGACGCCGCCGACCCCGACCGCGCGGTCTCGGCGCCCGGCAAGTTCGACGGCACGCTGTACGGCGACGACCTCCTCGTGGTCAGCGACGAGACCATCGACACCGAGCTGCTGAAGCAGGTCACCGGCGTCACCGTGCGCGGCAAGCCCGGCGTCGCGGCGTACGAGCAGCTCTCCTACGGCCAGTTCTCGATCGAGAACAAGGTGTTCAACATCGCCGCGGTCGACCCCGGCCGCTACCGCGCCTTCACCGGGCAGCGCAGCGCGGAGTTCGCCGACCAGTGGGAGCGCCTCGCCGGCGGCGAGGTCGCCGTGGCCCAGCGGCTGCAGAAGGACCTGCCCGTCGACGACAAGGGCTACCTCGAGATCGGCAAGCACTCCATCCACGTCGGCGCCTACTCCCCGGCCGAGGTCGACAGTGTCGACGTCATGGTCAACGAGAAGTGGGGCGCCGAGCTCGACCTGCCGCGCCGCAACGCCGTGGTCATCAACACCGGCATCGCCTCCCCGCAGGCGGTGCGCGAGCAGATCGAGAAGAAGGTCGGCAAGGACAAGCTGTCGATCATCGCCCTCGACATCGTCGCGCAGCGCGGGCTCGACCTGGACACCTTCCAGACCGTGGTGCCGGTCGGCTCGTTCAGCGACGCCGTCGGCGTCTTCCGCTACAACCCCATCGGCGGCGGCCGGATCGCCCCCGACCCGGCCTGGGTGAAGAAGTACATCGTCACCGAGGCGGTCCCGATCCTCGGCCGGGTGACCTGCAACCGGCACATGATGCCGCAGCTGAAGGCTGCCCTCGCCGAGGTGCAGCGCCGCGGGCTGGCCGACGAGATCCACGCCGACGAGTACGCCGGCTGCTACTACCCGCGGTTCATCGCCGGCTCCAGCTCGCTGTCGAACCACTCCTTCGGCCTGGCCCTGGACTTCAACGTGCCCGGCAACCAGCGCGGCACGGTGGGGGAGATGAACCGCGAGGTCGTCGCGATCTTCAAGCTGTGGGGTTTTGCCTGGGGTGGCGACTGGTCCTGGACCGACCCGATGCACTTCGAGCTCGCCCGCATCGTCAGCCCCGGCTGAGCACCGCTCCGGCGACCGCTCCCGGCGACCGGTCCGGCGCCCGGGTGAGACCACCTGGCGACCGTGACACCATCACTGTCACGTTCGTGCCATGATCGGCCCATGACTCTCGCACTCGGTCAGGGAACCGGTCCGCTCAAAGGCCTCAAGGTCGTCGAGATCGCGGGCATCGGACCCAGCCCTCACGCCTGCATGATCCTCGCCGACCTCGGCGCCGACGTGATCCGGGTGGAGCGCCCGGGCGGCCAGATGCTCGCCGGCGGCTCGCACGACCTGCTCAACCGCGGCCGGCCCAGCGTCGCGCTGAACCTCAAGGACCCCGAGGCCGTCGCCACGGTCCTCGAGCTCGTGGAGTCCGCGGACGTGCTGGTCGAGGGCATGCGTCCCGGCGTGGCCGAGCGGCTCGGCTTCGGGCCCGAGCAGTGTCACGAGCGCAACCCGCGCCTGGTCTACGGCCGGATGACCGGCTGGGGCCAGGACGGCCCGTGGGCGCAGGCCGCCGGCCACGACATGAACTACGTCGCCATCACCGGCACCCTGCACGGCCTGGGCCAGACCAAGGACCGCCCGCAGTTCCCGACCAACCTGGTCGGCGACTTCGGCGGCGGGTCGACGTACCTGGTCATCGGCATCCTGGCCGCCGTGCTCGAGGCCAAGACCTCCGGCAAGGGCCAGGTGGTCGACGCCGCCATCGTCGACGGCACCGCCAACCTCAACGCGATGACCTCGGCGTTCCTCGCCGGCGGCGGCTTCGTCGAGGAGCGCGGCGCCAACCTGCTCGACGGCGGCGCGCCGTACTACGACATCTACGAGACCGCCGACGGCGAGCACCTGTCGGTGGGCGCCCTGGAGCCGCAGTTCTACGACGAGCTCATCGAGCTGCTCGGCCTCACCGACACCGCGCCGGACCAGATGGCCCGCTTCGACCCGGCCAACACCGAGAAGCTGCGTGCGCTGCTCACCGAGACCTTCAAGACCAAGACGCGCGACGAGTGGTCGGCGATCTTCGCGGGCACGGACGCCTGCGTCGCGCCGATCCTGCGGATGAGCGAGGCTCCCGAGCACCCGCACATCAAGGCCCGCGAGATCTTCGTCGAGCACGAGGGCGTGCTGCAGCCGCAGCCGGCGCCGCGGTTCTCCCGCACCGGCGCCTCGCTGTCCCTGCCGCCCGCGCCGAAGGCCGGAGCGCACACCCGCGAGGCGCTGGCCGCGTGGGGGATCAGGGACGTCGACGGCCTGATCGAGCGCGGCGCGGCGGTGCAGGTCGACGTCTGATCGCGGTAGTCCCTGACGAAAAGCACCCTCTGCCGACGGCAAACGGAGCTTTTCGTCAGGGACTACCCCCGCTTCGGGCCGGGCGCGGCGATGCGGCCTCTCGGCGCGATGCTCGCTATGGTGGGCGCACTGGTCCGGCCGGTCTTGCCCCGGATCCTCGCGCACCACCCCGGTGGTTCGCCCTCGAACGAGGCACCGCTTCACACGCTCCCGTCACCGGACGGGACAGCACGGCGAGACGCCCATTGAGGGGACCGCCGTGCTCTGCTGCGGTCTCCGGAGAGATTCACCTTGACTTCCACCTTCGCCGACCTCGGCGTGCCCGCGAACCTGCTCGCCGTCCTGACGGGCGAGCAGATCACCGTCCCCACCCCGATCCAGGCCGCGACGCTGCCGGACTCGCTGGCGGGACGCGACGTGCTCGGCCGCGGCCGCACCGGGTCGGGCAAGACCTACGCCTTCGGCCTCCCCCTCGTCGCCCGGCTCGCCGGTGACGCCCGCCGTCCGGCTCCGAAGAAGCCCCGCGCGCTCGTGCTGGCCCCGACCCGCGAGCTTGCCTCCCAGATCGCCGCGACCATCACCCCGCTGGCCAAGGCCGCCGGGCTGAGCACGACCACCGTCTTCGGCGGCGTCGGCCAGGGCCCCCAGGTCACCGCGCTGCGCAACGGCGTCGACATCCTCATCGCCTGCCCGGGCCGGCTCGAGGACCTGATCAACCAGCGGCACTGCAGCCTCGCCGACGTGCAGGTGACGGTGCTCGACGAGGCCGACCACATGGCCGACCTCGGCTTCCTGCCGGCCGTGCGGCGCCTGCTGGACCAGACCCCCGCCGACGGCCAGCGGATGCTCTTCTCGGCCACCCTGGACGGCGCGATCAACGTGCTCGTCAAGCGGTTCCTGAACAACCCCGCCGTGCACGAGGCCGACTCCGCGCAGTCGCCGGTGTCCAAGATGGACCACCACGTGCTGCACGTGGAGCGCGACCACCGGGTCGCGATCCTGCTGGACCTGGTCAGCGCGCCGGGCCGCACGGTCGTGTTCACCCGCACCAAGCATGGCGCCAAGGCGCTGGCCCGCCAGCTGAACAAGAACGGCGTGCCCGCGGTCGACCTGCACGGCAACCTCAGCCAGGGCGCCCGCACCCGCAACATGGAGGCGTTCCACACCGGCGCGGCGACCACCCTGGTGGCCACCGACATCGCCGCCCGCGGCATCCACGTCGACGACGTGTCGCTGGTCGTGCACGCCGACCCGCCGGCCGAGCACAAGGCCTACCTGCACCGCTCGGGCCGTACGGCGCGCGCCGGTGCCGCCGGCACGGTGGTCACCCTGATGACCTCCGACCAGCGCGGTGACGTGCGCGACCTGACCCGCGCGGCCGGCATCAAGCCGACCACGACCCGCATCGACGGCTCCACCCACCCGGTGCTCGCCCAGCTCGCTCCCGGCGAGCGGACGCGTCCCGGCGGCATCGACCTGGTGCCGGCCGGCTCCGGCGGCTCCGGCGGCTCCGGCGGCTCGGGTGGCGGCGGTCGTGGCGGCTCCGGTGGCGGTCGCGGACGTCGTACGGGCGCTGCCCGGCCTGCGGCCAAGAGCGGCGGCCCGGCGGGTGCGCGCTCCGGCGGTCGCGGCGGCGCGACCAAGCCTGGTGCCCCCAAGTCCGGCACGGCCAAGGCCGGCGCCCCGAAGTCCGGCGGCTCCGGCGCCGGTGGCGGCCGCGGCCGTGGCCGCTCGACCGGCGCGGGCTCCGGCTCCGGCGGCCACACCGCCGCCGGCTTCAGCGGTCGTCGCTGACCCAGCCGTCTCCGCGCCCCAAGAGAATTCGTCGCAGATCCTCGGAAATACGACGAATCCGCTTGGGGCGCGGTGCGTTTTCGGCGCCTCAGCCGGCGGTGGTACGACGTACCCGCGGGGGCACGCGCGCGGCGCGGGCCATGGCGGCCTCGTAGGCGCTGACCAGGCCGCCCACGGACAACGGCTTGAGCCGCTCCAGGATCTCGCGGAAGTGCTCGGAGTCGGTGTCGAGGTAGAGCGGGGCGAGCTTGTCGATGACCACCTGCGAGAGCTCCTCGGCCATCTGCCGGCCGTGCTCGGAGTAGACCGCGGCCGCGGCGACGGCCACCTCGCGGGGGAAGCCGAGCTCGAGCAGCCGCACCCCGATCGCCAGCTGGTTGCTGGCCACCAGGTAGACCTCGCCACGCAGCCGGAGCACACCGAGCGCCTGCAGCGTGGCGATGTCGTCGTCGTCCAGCTTCCGCCCGGCGCGGGTCTCCAGCGTCTGGTGGTCCATCTCCACCGGCAGGTCCGACTGCCAGGGCGCGAGCATGGTGCGCGCCAGCGAGATGTCCTCCGGGGTGGCCTCCTCGGGGATGCCGGCGACGTACCGCTCGATCGCCGAGAGCGTGAAGCCGTGGCTCTGCAGCTCCAGCACCAGCTCGATGCGGGCGACGTGGATGGCGGTGTAGTAACCGGAGCGACCGCGCCGGATCGGCGGTGGCACCAGGCCCCGTGCGGTGTAGAAGCGCACCGTGCGCACAGTGAGCCCGGTGCGCTTGGTCAGCTCCTCCAAGGTGAGCAGGTCCTCGTCCGTGACGTCGGGACTCATGTCCTCCACCCCACCCTCGCTCTTGACCATGACAGTAATAGTGTCACAATCATCGCAGGGACCACTCGTCCCGTCCCGGACACCAGGTCGGCGCGACGTGCGCGGACACAGAGCCCGGCACAGACTCGACTAAGACCCAGCAACGCCCCAGCAACGCCCGAACACCAAGGACGGTCATGGCAGAAGCATTCGTGTACGACCACATCCGCACCCCGCGCGGACGCGGCAAGGCCTCCGGCTCCCTCCACGAGGTGAAGCCGATCGACCTCGCGGTCGGCCTGCTCGACGCCGTCAAGGAGCGCAACCCCGACCTCGACCCCAACAACGTCGACGACGTCGTCCTGGGCATCGTGTCGCCGGTCGGCGACCAGGGTGCGGTGCTGCCGAAGACGGCCGCGCTGGCCGCCGGCTACCCCGACACCGTCGCGGGCGTGCAGATCAACCGCTTCTGCGCCTCGGGTCTCGAGGCCGTGAACCAGGCCGCCGGCCGCGTCCGCGGTGGCTTCGAGAACCTGATCCTCGCCGGTGGCGTGGAGTCGATGAGCCGCGTGCCGATGGGCTCCGACGGCGGCCCCTGGGCCCAGGATCCCGCCACCGCGCTCAAGGCGGCCTTCGTGCCGCAGGGCATCGGTGCCGACCTCATCGCCACCATCGAGGGCTGGAGCCGCGAGGACGTCGACGCCTACGCCGCGCAGTCGCACCAGCGCGCCGCCAAGGCGTGGGCCAACGGCTACTTCGACAAGGCCATCGTGCCCGTCAAGGACGTCGCCGGCCTGACCATCCTCGACCGGGACGAGACCATCCGTCCCGACACGACCGCCGAGGGCCTCGCCCGCCTCAAGCCGTCCTTCGCCCAGATCGGCAAGGACGCGGGCTTCGACGACGTGGCGCTCGAGAAGTACCACTGGCTGGAGAAGATCAACCACGTCCACCACGCCGGCAACTCGTCGGGCATCGTGGACGGTGCCGCGCTCGTCGTGATCGGCTCCGAGGAGGCGGGCAAGGCCAACGGCCTGACCCCGCGCGCCCGGATCGTCGCCACCGCGGTCTCCGGCGCCGACCCGGTCATCATGCTCACCGGTCCGGCCCCGGCCGCCCGCAAGGCGCTGGCCATCGCCGGCCTCGAGGTCAGCGACATCGACCTGTTCGAGATCAACGAGGCGTTCGCCGCCGTCGCCCTGCGCTTCATGCGCGACATGGGCATCAGCGACGAGATCACCAACGTCAACGGCGGCGCGATCGCCATGGGCCACCCGCTCGGTGCCACCGGCGCGATGATCCTCGGCACCCTCGTCGACGAGCTCGAGCGCCGCGACCTGCGCCGCGGCCTCGCCACGCTCTGCGTCGGCGGTGGCATGGGCATCGCCTGCATCGTCGAGCGCGTCTGACCCGCGCCGCGGCCCTCATCGATCTTTCGAACCTCACAGACCTCAAGGAACGACATTGAGCACCGACACCCAGACCTCGGTCCGCTACGACCGTGACGCCGACGGCATCGTCACCCTGACCCTCGACGACCCCAACGCCTCCGCCAACACCATGAACGAGCTCTACCTCGACTCCATGGAGAAGGCCGTCGACCGCCTGTACGACGAGGCCGACGACGTCACCGGCGTCATCCTCGCCTCGGCGAAGAAGACCTTCTTCGCCGGCGGCAACCTGAAGAGCATGGTCACGGCCACCAAGGACGACGCCCAGACCCTCTTCGAGATGGCCGAGCGGATCAAGCACAGCCTGCGCCGCCTCGAGCTGTTCCCGAAGCCGGTCGTCGCCGCGATCAACGGCGCCGCCCTCGGCGGTGGCTACGAGATCACCCTCGCCGCGCAGCACCGCATCGTGGTCAACGACCCGAAGACCAAGATCGGCCTGCCCGAGGTCACCCTCGGTCTGCTGCCCGGCGGCGGCGGCGTGACCCGCGCCGTGCGCAAGTTCGGCCTGCAGTCCGCGCTGATGGACGTCCTGCTCCAGGGCACCCAGTTCAACCCGGAGACGGCGCACAAGAAGGGCCTGGTCGACGAGCTCGTCGAGACCCAGGACGAGCTGCTCCCCGCGGCCCGTGCGTGGCTCAAGGCCAACCCCGAGGCTGCCCTCAACCCGTGGGACGCCCCCGGCTACAAGATGCCCGGCGGCTCGCCGAAGTCCCCGGCCCTGGCCGGCTTCCTGCCCGCCTTCCCGGCGCTGCTGCGCCAGCAGCTCAAGGGCGCGGACTACCCGGCCCCGAAGGCGATCCTCTCGGCCGCGGTCGAGGGCGCGAACGTCGACTTCGACACCGCCTCGCGCATCGAGTCGCGCTACTTCACCAGCCTGGTCGTCGGCCAGAACGCCAAGAACATGATCCAGGCGTTCTTCCTCGACCTGCAGGCGATCAACTCCGGCTCGCTGCGCCCGGAGGGCTTCGAGCGCTACCAGGCCAAGAAGGCGGTGGTCCTGGGCGCCGGCATGATGGGCGCGGGCATCGCCTACGTCCTGGCCAAGGCCGGTGTCGAGGTCGTCCTCAAGGACGTCTCGGTCGAGAACGCCGAGCGCGGCAAGTCCTACTCGACCACCATCCTCGACAAGGCGATCTCGCGCGGTCGCTCCACCGACGAGAAGAAGGCCGAGCTGCTCGACCGGATCACCGCCACCGACGACCCGGCCGCCGCCGCCGGCGCCGACCTCGTCGTCGAGGCCGTCTTCGAGGACCCGGCCCTGAAGGCCAAGGTGTTCGCCGAGATCCTGCCGCACGTCGCCCCCGACGCGCTGCTGTGCTCGAACACCTCGACGCTGCCGATCACCGAGCTGGCCGCCGGCCTGGAGAACGAGGCCGACCGGCCCCGCTTCATCGGCCTGCACTTCTTCTCGCCGGTCGACAAGATGCCGCTGGTGGAGATCATCTCCGGCAAGGAGACCACCGACGAGAGCCTCGCCAAGGCGATCGACGTCGTGCAGCAGATCCGCAAGACGCCGATCACCGTCAACGACAGCCGCGGCTTCTACACCTCGCGCGTCATCGGCTTCATGGTCAACGAGGGCATGGCGATGCTCGCCGAGGGCGTGGCGCCGTACACGATCGAGCGCGCCACCTCCTCCGCCGGCTACCCGGCGCCGGTGCTGCAGCTGTCCGACGAGCTCAACCTCGAGCTGATGGGCAAGATCGCCAAGGCCACCCGCGAGGCCAACGACGGCAAGATGAACGTCGAGCACCCCGGCACCGCCGTGGTCGAGAAGATGCTGGAGCTGGGCCGAGCGGGCCGGCTGAAGAAGGCCGGCTTCTACGACTACGACGCCGAGACCGGCAAGCGCGGCTCGATCTGGGAGGGCCTGGCCGAGGTGTTCCCCGTCGCCGAGGAGCAGCCGGACATCGCCGACGTGCGCGACCGGATGCTGTTCGCCGAGGCGCTCGAGACCGCGAAGTGCTTCGAGGAGGGCGTCATCACCTCGGCGGCCGCCGCGAACATCGGCTCGATCATGGGCATCGGCTTCCCGCCGCAGACCGGTGGCGCCGCGCAGTTCATCACCGGCTACGAGAACAAGGCGACCGGCGAGGTCGGCATCGAGGCGTTCCTCAAGCGCGCCGACGAGCTGGCCGCCAAGTACGGCGAGCGCTTCGAGCCCACCCCGTGGCTGCGCGAGCTCGCCGCGTCGGGCAAGGGCTTCCCCGCCTGACCTGCTGAGCTGAAAACACGAGGACCCCGGGCAAGCGCCCGGGGTCCTCGTGCGTTCGGAGCCCAGAGGTCGCTCAGAGGTACTGCTGCAGGTCCTCGCGGATCTCCTCCGGCGTGGTCGGCGGCTCGTAGCGCTTGATCACCTCGCCGTCGCGACCGACCAGGAACTTGGTGAAGTTCCACTTCACCGCGTCGGCCGGCGCGTCCGGGTTGAGCGCGCTGATCGCCTCGTAGAACCGGCCCAGGTGCGGCCCGAAGTCGCCCGGCGCGGCCGCGCGCAGGTGCACGAACAGCGGGTCGGCGTCGGGGCCGTTGACGTCCACCTTCGCCAGCACGGGGAAGGTGACGTCGTACGTGGTCGTGCAGAACTCCTGGATCTCGGCGTCGGTGCCGGGCTCCTGCTCCTTGAACTGGTTCGAGGGGAAGCCCAGGATCTCCAGGCCGTTGTCCTTCTCGGCGCGGTAGAGCGCCTCGAGGCCCTCGTACTGCGGGGTGAGGCCGCACTTGCTGGCGACGTTGACGATGAGCAGCAGCTTGCCGGCGAACTCGGCCAGCGACACCTCGGCGCCGTCGGCCGCGCGGACCTTGAAGTCGTGAACGGTGGTCATGGCGCCATTGTCCTGCGCCGGGACGCCCCCGCGGGCCCCGACCGCAGGCTGGTCAGCGCTCGGTCAGGCGCTGGTCAGCGGGCGCGGGTCGCCGCGGCCAGCGCCGCCGCCACGTCCGGGGCGTCGGCGGCGGCCACCAGCCCCGTCGTCAGCCGCAGGTACGGCGCCCCGGCGGTGCCGTCCGCGCCGCCGGCCCAGAACGCCGTGCCGCCGGCGGCCCGGATGCCGGACGCGGCCAGGTGCAGCAGCGCGGCCCGCTCGTCGGCGACCTCCAGCCACAGGTTGATCCCGTCCGGCGGGGCCAGGGCGAGGCCGTGGCGGGCCAGCTGCTCGACGACGGTGCGCTGCCGGGCGAAGTACTGCCGGCGCGCCTCGGCGACCTCGTCCATCGCCGCAGCGGAGGTGAGCAGGTCGAGCAGGATGGTCTGCAGCATCCGCGAGGTCCACGCCGGCCCGAGCATGCGGCGCGCGACCACGGCATCGATGAGCTCCGCCGGCCCGGACAGCGCCGCGATGCGCAGGTCGGGCCCGTGCGACTTGGAGTAGGAGCGCACGTGCACCACTCGGTCGGGCAGCCGGGTGCCGAGGGTGACGGCCGGGGCGGCGCTGATGCCGGCGCTGTGGTCGTCCTCGAGGACCCACGGCATGCGCCCGGTGGCCGTCGCGGCGCGGGTGAGCACGCTGACCAGCTCCTCGGCGCGCTCGGCGCCCATCGCCACCCCGGTGGGGTTGTGCGCCCGCGGCTGCAGCACGACCGCGACGGGCTCGGTGCGCAGCGCCTCGCGCAGCGCGTCGGGCCGCACACCGTGGGCGTCCAGCTCGACCGGCACCACCTCCCCGCCGAGCACCTCGACCAGGTCGAAGAACGGCGGGAAGCCGGGCGACTCCAGCACCACCCGGTCGCCGTAGGAGACGACCTGCTCGAGGGTGCGGGCGATGCCGTCGGTGGCGCCGTCGACGACGGTGATCGACTCGGCGTCGTACGGCCACGAGGCCCGCAGCACCTCGCGCAGCGCGGGCAGCACCGGCTCGTCCTGGTAGGCCAGGGTGCCGGCCCGCTCGGAGACCCGGCGCAGCGCCGGGCCGAGCGAGGGCAGCAGGCGGGGGTCGGGGGTGCCGCGGGACAGGTCCAGGCGCAGCCCGTCGCGGCCGGCGCCGACCAGGCCGCGTTGACGCGGGGAGAGCCACGGCGTGGGCGTGTCGCGCACGAAGGTGCCGGAGCGGCCGCGGGAGACGACCAGCCCGGTGCGGCGCAGCGCCTGCCAGGCCGCGGACACCGTCGCCGGGGAGACCCCGAGGTCCGCGGCCAGGACGCGCACGGTCGGCAGCCGGTCCCCGGGGGCCAGGTCACCGGCCCGGATGGCGCGGCTGAAGGCGCCGGCGATGCCGCGCGGCGTGCGGTCCCCGAGCCCGCCGAGGTCCACTGCCTGGCTCAATCACGTCTCCTGCCGGGGTGCTCGTCCCAGCCGTCAGCGCCCCGGGAGCCGGAAGGGGATTCCGGCCCGGATTTAGCAGTGATCCTTGACAGCGGAGAAATCGAAGCGAAATGTTCAACCCGCAGGATAACGAAACCTCGGGCACCCGAACACACCCTCGCGGAGGTGCATCATGACCGTCGTTCGTGCCGCCATCAGCCAGACGACCTGGACCGGTGACAAGGACTCGATGCTGGACAAGCACGAGAAGTTCGCCCGGGACGCAGGAGCCGACGGAGCGCAGGTGATGTGCTTCCAGGAGCTCTTCTACGGCCCCTACTTCGGCATCACCCAGGACCAGAAGTACTACCGCTACGCCGAGCCGGCCGACGGCCGGACCGTGCAGCGCTTCGCCGCGCTCGCAAAAGAGCTCGGCATGGTCATGGTGCTGCCGATCTACGAGGAGGAGCAGACCGGCGTCTACTACAACACCACCGTGGTGGTCGACGCCGACGGCACCATCCTCGGCAAGTACCGCAAGAACCACATCCCGCACCTGGAGAAGTTCTACGAGAAGTTCTACTTCCGCCCCGGCAACCTCGGCTACCCGGTCTTCGAGACCGCGGTCGGCAAGGTGGGCACCTACATCTGCTACGACCGGCACTTCCCCGAGGGCTGGCGCGAGCTGGGCCTCAACGGCGCGCACATCGTGTTCAACCCCAACGCCACCAAGCCGGGGCTGAGCAACCGGCTGTGGGAGGTCGAGGGCCCGTGCGCGGCGGTCGCCAACGGCTACTTCGTGCTCCAGCCCAACCGGGTCGGCCGCGAGGACAACGAGTACGGCGACGAGGCGGTCGACTTCTACGGCACCTCCCAGGTCATCGACCCCCGCGGCAACTTCGTCGGCGAGCGCGGCTCGTCCACCGACGAGGAGCTGCTGGTGCGCGACCTCGACCTGGCGATGGTGCAGCAGATGCGCGACGACTGGCAGTTCTACCGCGACCGCCGGCCGGACTCCTACACCGCCATCGCGCGGGCCTGACGCCGAGCAAGGGGAGAGGACTCCAGATGCCCGACCTGATCATCAAGGGCGGCACGGTCGTCAACGCGACCGGCACCGCGCAGGCCGACGTCGTGGTGGACGGCGAGAAGGTCACCGCCCTGCTCGCCCCCGGCACCGCCGAGGCGCTCGGCATCACCGCGGACAAGGTCATCGACGCGACCGGCAAGTACGTCATCCCCGGCGGCATCGACGCGCACACCCACATGCAGCTGCCCTTCGGCGGCACCTACGCCTCCGACACCTTCGAGACCGGGACGGTGGCGGCTGCGTGGGGCGGCACCACCTCGATCATCGACTTCGCGGTGCAGCGCCACGGCGAGCGCGTCGAGGACGGGCTGGCGGCCTGGCACGAGCTGGCCGGCGGCAACTGCGCGGTCGACTACGGCTTCCACCAGATCATCGGCGGGGTCGACGAGGAGTCGCTGAAGGCGATGGAGCGCCTCGTCGACGAGGGCATCACGTCGTACAAGCTGTTCATGGCCTACCCGGGCGTCTTCTACTCCGACGACGCGCAGATCCTGCGCGCCATGCAGAAGGCCCGCGAGACCGGCCTGCTCACGATGATGCACGCCGAGAACGGCCCGGCGATCGACGTGCTCGCCGCCCAGCTGGCGGAGTCGGGCAAGACGTCGCCGTACTTCCACGGCATCGCCCGGGCCTGGCAGATGGAGGAGGAGGCCACCCACCGGGCGATCATGCTGGCCGACGTCACCGAGGCCCCGCTGTACGTCGTGCACGTCAGCGCCAAGCAGGCGGTGCAGCAGCTGGCGTGGGCCCGCGACAACGGCAAGAACGTGTTCGGCGAGACCTGCCCGCAGTACCTCTACCTCTCGCTGGAGAAGCAGCTCGGCGCCCGCAGCGAGGAGTGGGGCGAGTTCGAGGGCGCCAAGTGGGTCTGCTCGACGCCGCTGCGCTCGGAGACCGACGGCCACCTCGAGGCGATGTGGCAGGGCCTGCGCACCAACGACCTGCAGATGGTCTCCACCGACCACTGCCCGTTCTGCATGAAGGACCAGAAGACGCTCGGCAAGGACGACTTCCGGGCGATCCCGAACGGCATCGGTTCCATCGAGCACCGTGTCGACCTGCTCTACCAAGGGGTCGTGGATGGCCGGATCACCCTGCCGCGGTGGGTGGAGCTGATCGCCACCACCCCGGCCCGGATGTTCGGCCTCTACGGACGCAAGGGGGTCATCCAGCCCGGCGCGGACGCCGACATCGTCGTCTACGACCCGAACGGGCACACCTCCATCGGGGTGGAGAAGACCCACCACATGAACATGGACCACTCCGCCTGGGAGGGATTCGAGATCGACGGCCACGTCGACGTGACCATCTCCCGCGGCACCGTGCTGGTCGAGGACGGCGAGTTCAAGGGCCGCAAGGGTCACGGCCGGTTCCTCAAGCGCGACCTGACGCAGTACCTCGTCTAAGGCCCCTGCCCCGGTGACCGCCGGGCGCCTGCGCCACCTCCTCGGGACCAACGAAAGGAAGCAGATGGACTTCGGCGTCGTGCTGCAGACCAATCCCCCCGCCTGGCGGACCGTCGGGCTGGCCAAGCAGGCCGAGGAGCACGGGTTCGACTACGTGTGGACCTTCGACTCCCACCTGCTGTGGCAGGAGCCGTACGTCATCTACTCGGCGATCCTCGCCGAGACCCGACGGGTGATCGTCGGGCCGATGGTGACCAACCCGGCCACCCGGGACTGGACGGTGACCGCCTCGGTCTACGCCACCCTCAACGAGATGTACGGCAACCGCACGGTGTGCGGCATCGGTCGCGGTGACTCCGCGGTCCGGGTGCTCAACGGCGCGCCGACCACGCTCAAGCAGGTCCGCGAGGCCACCCACGTGATCCGCGAGCTGGCCAACTGCCGCGCGGTCGAGCACAACGGCTCCAAGCTGCAGTTCCCCTGGGCGCGGACCTCCGCGCTGGAGGTGTGGATCGCCGCCTACGGCCCGCTGGCGCTGAAGACCGCCGGCGAGGTCGGCGACGGGTTCATCCTGCAGGTCGGCGACATCGACGTGGCGAAGTGGATGATCGAGCAGGTCCGCACCGCCGCCTCGAACGCAGGCCGCGACCCCGAGAAGATCACCTTCTGCGTCGCCGCCCCGGCGTACGTCGGCGAGGACACCCCGGAGTCGTGGCAGCACATGCGCGCCCAGACCCGCTGGTTCGGCGGCATGGTCGGCAACCACATCGCCGACATCGTCGCCAAGTACGGCGAGGACGCCGACTTCCCCGAGGTGCTCATCGACTACATCAAGGGCCGCACCGACTACGACTACAACACCCACGGCAAGGCGGACAACGACCACGTCGACTTCGTGCCCGACGAGATCGTCGACCGGTTCTGCATCCTCGGCACCCCCGAGCAGCACATCGCCAAGCTGGTCGAGCTCAAGGCGATCGGCGTCGACCAGTTCGCTGTCTACCTCCAGCACGACAACAAGGAGGAGACCCTGCGGGTCTACGGCGAGTCGATCATCCCGCAGCTGCGCGAGCACGTGACGGCCAAGGCATGAACCGGGTGTTCCTGCGGCGGGGGAGGGTGTGAGGCGCCGGTGACCCAGACCGTCCTCGACCCCGCTCCGGGCGAGGCCACCTCGGTGGCCTCCGCGCTCGACGTCCGGGTGCGCCGGATGCCCGGCGTGCTGGGCTGGGTCCGGGCGATCGGGCTGGCGCTGCTCGGGCTGGTCGCGCTGGTCGGGGCGTGGGAGGGCTACAAGGCGCTGGTGCCCGAGAACGGGGTCCTGGTCGGTGAGCAGCGGGTGCTGCCGCGCACCACCGACCTGGCGATGCCGCACGTGTGGGACATGGTGCAGCGCCTCGGTGAGCCGACCACGAGCATGCCCGGCGCCGACCCGCTGTGGCGCTCGGTGCTGGACGCCGCGGTGGTCTCCCTGGGCATCGCCGGGGTCAGCTGGCTGGTCGGCACCACGGTCGGGCTGCTGCTGGCGGTCGCGATGGCGCGGCTGCGGGTGCTGGAGTGGGGGCTGCTGCCCTGGATCATCCTCAGCCAGACCATCCCGTTGATCGCCTTCGCGCCGGTGGTGCGCAGCTGGGGCTCGCGGATGCAGATCGGCAGCTGGGAGTGGCCGCCGTGGCTCTCGGTCGCGGTGATCGCCGCCTACCTGGCGTTCTTCCCCGTCGCCGTCGGGGCGCTGCGCGGCCTGCAGGCGCACAGCCGGATCCACGCCGACCTGTTCCACGCCTACGCCGCCGGCTGGTGGTCCACCCTGCTGCGGGTCCGGATCCCCTCCGCGGTGCCCTACCTGCTGCCGGCACTGCGGCTCGGCGCGGCCAGCGCGGTGGTCGGCACCGTGGTCGCGGAGGTCTCCACCGGCTTCCTCGACGGCATCGGCCGGATGCTGGTCTCCCTGGCCGGCCAGGCATCCGGCGACCCCGCCAAGGCGTGGGCGCCGATCTTCGGAGCCATCGCGCTCGGCCTGGTGGCCGGCGGCATCGTCACTGTCATCGGGGTGCTGCTGCGCCCCTACCGCCGAGGAGAGGCGCGATGAGCGACCTGAGCACCCCCACGCCCGCCCCGACTCCCGCGGACGCCGCCGGCGGCCCGGCCGAGAGGAGGGCCGAGGGGGCCGCCGCGACCGGCACGAGCGCGGCGGTGTCGGCGCGCGGGGTGACCAAGACGTTCCGCACCCGCCAGGGCGTGGTCGAGGCGCTGCGCGACGTCGACCTCGAGGTCGGCGCCGGCGAGTTCGTCGCGCTGCTCGGCCCGTCCGGCTGCGGCAAGTCGACCCTGATGCGCCTGGTCGCCGACCTCGAGCAGCTCACCTCCGGCAGCATCGAGGTGTTCGGCAAGTCCCCCGACCGGGCGCGGCGCGACCAGGACTACGGCATCGCCTTCCAGTCCGCCGGGCTGCTGCCGTGGCGCACCGTGGCCCGCAACGTGGCGCTGCCACTCGAGCTGCACGGCATCTCCCGGCGCGAGCGCAAGGAGCGCGTCGCACACCTGCTCGACATGGTCGGGCTCAGCGACTTCGCCGGGCACCACCCCGACCAGCTCTCCGGCGGCATGCAGCAGCGGGTGGCCATCGCCCGCGCGCTCGCCGAGCAGCCCCGGCTGCTGCTGATGGACGAGCCGTTCGGCGCCCTCGACGAGATGACCCGTGAGCGGATGCAGGCCGAGCTGGCCCGGATCAGCGTGGAGACCGGGGCCGCGGTGGTGTTCGTGACGCACTCGATCCCTGAGGGCGTCTTCCTCGCCGACCGGGTCGTGGTCATGTCCCCGCGCCCGGGCCGGGTCGTCGGCGAGGTCGTCACCGGCATCGGTCGCGACGTGCCCCGCGACGACGCGCTGCGCCAGGACCCCGCCTTCTTCGCCCGGGTCACCGAGGTCCGCGAGGTGCTGCACGGCGCCCCCGTGGCCGGCGAGGGCCGGGAGCTGCGATGAGGCCGTCCGGCCGGCTCGCGCTGCGCATCGGGGCCCCGGTGCTGGTCGGCGTGCTCGGTCTCGCGCTGTGGCAGTTCCTGGTGTCGGTGGTCGGCGTCTCGCCGTACCTGCTGCCGGGGCCGGCGGAGATCGCCGAGGAGTGGCAGGCCAACAGCACCGTCATCCGCGAGGCGTTCATGATCACCGGCACCAACGCCGCGATCGGGCTGCTCGCCGGCACCCTCGCCGGCGTCCTGCTGGCGGCGGTGACCTCCTGGGTCCGCTTCACCGAGGGCATGGTGGCACCGGTCGTCGCCGGCCTGGCGGTGGTGCCGATCGTCGCGCTGGCCCCGGTGCTCAACGCGATGTACGGCGCCGACAGCGAGTACGGACGCCGGGTGGTGGCCGCGATCGCCGCCTTCGTGCCCGTCTACGTCAACAGCGCCCGCGGCCTGCACCAGACCACGCAGCTGCACCGCGACCTGATGCACGCCACCGCCGCCAGCGGCTGGCAGCGGTTCCGGGTGCTCACCCTGCCCTCGGCCACCCCGTTCGTGCTCACCGGCATCCGGGTCGCCAGCTCCCTGGCCGTCATCTCCGCGCTCGTCGCGGAGTACTTCGGGGGACCGCGCGGCGGTCTCGGCAGCTTCATCTCCACCAGCGCCGCCACGAGTGCCTACGCCCGCGCGTGGGCCTATGTCGGCGCCGCCATCGTTCTCGGGTTGGTCGCGTACGTCGTGACCGTGCTGCTCGAACGTCTCGTGCAGCACCGCCTACCGACCGGAGCGGCGACATGAGTGCGCTCCGATCGGCCGGTCCGCGCCTGCAGCGTCGCACGGCGTACGGCCTCCTCCACCCCCGCCGAAAGGAACCCACATGAACCTCTCCCTGCGCCGAGGGCTGGCGGCCACCGCCCTCGCCCTCGCCGCCTCGACCGTGCTGGCCGCCTGCGGCAGCGACGACGAGGGCGACGACAAGACCAGTGCGAGCGGCTGCAACGTCGGCAACGACGTGAAGCTGCAGCTGCAGTGGCTGCCCCAGGCCCAGTTCGCCGGCTACTACGCCGCGCTCGACCAGGGCTACTTCTCCGACGAGGGCCTGAACGTCGAGATCATCCCCTCCGGCGGCGACATCGTGCCGCAGGACGCCCTGGCCTCCGGCGACGTCGACTACGCGATCGCCTGGGTGCCGAAGGTGCTGGGCTCCATCGAGCAGGGCGCGGGGCTGACCAACATCGCGCAGATCTTCCAGCGCTCCGGGACGCTGCAGGTCGCCATGGCCGACTCCGGGATCGACGAGGTCGCCGACTTCGAGGGCAAGAAGATCGGATCCTGGGGATTCGGCAACGAGTGGGAGATCTTCGCCGCCATGGCGGCCGAGAACCTCGACTCCAAGTCGGTGGAGATCGTCACCCAGGACTTCAACATGACCGCCTTCCTGCAAGGTGACATCGACGCCGCGCAGGCGATGACCTACAACGAGTACGCGCAGCTGCTCGAGACCAAGAACCCCAAGACGGGCAAGCTGTACACGCCCGAGGACTTCAACGTCATCTCCTACGAGGACACCGACGGCGCCATGCTGCAGGACGCCATCTGGGCCGAGACCAAGTGCCTGGAGGACGAGGCGTTCGCCGACCGGACGGTGAAGTTCCTCAAGGCCGTCGTCAAGGGCTGGGCCTACGCCCGCGACAACGCCGAGAAGGCCGCCGACATCACCGTCGCCGCCGGCTCCAGCTGGGGTCCCAGCCACGAGCTGTGGATGACCAACGAGACCAACAAGCTGATCTGGCCGGCCGAGAAGGGCATCGGCGTCATCGACGAGGCCGCCTGGAAGAAGACCGTCGACGGCGCGCTCAGCGCGACCAACGAGCAGGGCCAGAAGCTGATCACGGCCGAGCCCCCGGCAGGCGCCTACGACAACACCTTCATCGAGAAGGCGATCGAGGAGCTCGGTGAGGAGGTCGACACGACCGGAGCCGGCTACAAGCCGATCGAGGTCGAGCTCGCCGAGGGCGGCAACTAGTACCGCGGCGGTCCCGGGGCGCGGCCACCCGCCGTGCCCCGGGGCCACCACCCACCCCCACAGAAGGAGGCCGACGAAGGTGACGGTCCAGCAGAGCAGCGATCTCGACGCGCGTGCGGTGGAGCTCGACCGCAGCCACGTCTTCCACTCCTGGAGCGCGCAGGGCGCGCTCCACCCCATGGTGCTCGCCGGCGGGTCCGGGACCCGGGTCTGGGACCACTCCGGTCGCAGCTACCTGGACTTCTCCAGCCAGCTGGTCAACGTCAACATCGGCCACCAGCACCCCAAGGTCGTCGCGGCGATCACCGAGCAGGCCACCACGCTCGCCACCGTCGCCCCGGCCACCGCGCACCTCACCCGCGGTGAGGCTGCCCGCCGCATCGTGGAGCGGGCGCCCGGCGGGCTGGACAAGGTGTTCTTCACCAACGGCGGCGCCGACGCCAACGAGAACGCGATCCGGATGGCGCGGGTGCACACCGGCCGGGACAAGGTGGTCTCCACCTACCGCTCCTACCACGGCAACACCGGTGCGGCGATCGTCTCCACCGGCGACTGGCGCCGGGTGCCGAACGAGTACTCCCGCGGCCACGTGCACGTGTTCGGGCCCTACCTGTACCGCTCCGAGTTCTGGGCCACCACGCCCGAGGAGGAGGGGGAGCGGGCGCTGCAGCACCTGCGCCGGGTGATCGAGTGCGAGGGCCCGACCAGCATCGCCGCCATCCTGCTCGAGACGATCCCGGGCACCGCCGGGGTCCTGGTCCCGCCGCCGGGCTACCTGGCCGGCGTGCGCGAGCTCGCCGACACGCACGGCATCATGCTGATCCTCGACGAGGTGATGGCCGGCTTCGGCCGGGCCGGCGAGTGGTTCGCCCTCGACGCCCACGACGTCGTGCCCGACCTGATCACCTTCGCCAAGGGCGTCAACTCCGGCTACGTGCCGGTCGGCGGCGTGCTGATCAGCGGCGAGGTCGCCGCCACCTTCGACGAGCGCGTCTTCCCCGGTGGGCTCACCTACTCCGGGCACCCGCTGGCGGCCGCCTCCATCGTCGCCTCCATCGACGCGATGAGCGAGGAGGGCATCATCGACAACGCCCGCCGCATCGGTGCCGACGTCATCGGCCCCGGCCTGGCCGACCTCGCCGAGCGGCACCCGGTGATCGGCGAGGTCCGCGGCACCGGCGTCTTCTGGGCACTCGAGCTCGTCGCCGACCGCACCACCCGCGCTCCGCTGCCCGCCGCGCTGATCGGAAAGGCCCGCACCGAGCTGCTCGCCCGCGGGCTGATCCCGTTCACCTCCGACAACCGCATCCACGTCGTACCGCCCTGTGTCGTCACCGACGACGAGGTCGCCGAGGCCCTGGCGGCGTACGACGACGTCCTGACCCTGCTCGACGAGGAGCTCTGAGATGACCGACACCCCCAGCGCCACCGCCACCGACCTGCCCGTGCTCGACCACTGGATCGCCGGCAGCAACGACCCCGGCGCCTCCACCCGCACCGCCCCGGTGCACGACCCGGCCCTGGGCCAGGTCACCAAGCAGGTCCGGCTGGCGAGCACCGACGACGTCGACCGTGCCGTCGGCGTCGCCCGCTCGGCGTTCGCGACCTGGGGGCAGACCTCGATCGCGCGCCGCCAGCAGGTGATGTTCTCCTTCCGCGAGCTGCTGAACGCCCGCAAGGACGAGCTGGCCCAGATCCTCACCTCCGAGCACGGCAAGGTGCTCTCCGACGCTGCCGGGGAGGTGGCCCGCGGCCTGGAGGTCGTGGAGTTCGCCTGCGCGATGCCACAGCTGGCGAAGGGCGCGTTCAGTCAGAACGTCTCCACCGAGGTCGACGTCTACTCCGTCAAGGAGCCGCTCGGGGTGGTGGGGATCATCAGCCCGTTCAACTTCCCGGCGATGGTGCCGATGTGGTTCTTCCCGATCGCGATCGCCACCGGCAACACCGTGGTGCTCAAGCCGAGCGAGAAGGACCCGAGCGTCGCGAACTGGATGGCCGAGCTGCTCAAGGAGGCCGGTCTGCCCGACGGGGTGTTCAACGTCGTGCACGGCGACAAGGAGGCCGTCGACGCGCTGCTCGCCCACCCCGACGTCGCGTCGATCTCGTTCGTCGGCTCCACCCCGATCGCGCGGTACGTCTACGAGACCGCGACCGCGCACGGCAAGCGGGTCCAGGCGCTCGGCGGGGCGAAGAACCACATGCTGGTGCTGCCCGACGCCGACCTGGACCTGGTCGCCGACTCCGCGGTCAACGCCGGCTTCGGCTCCGCCGGCGAGCGGTGCATGGCCGTGTCCGTGGTGGTCGCCGTCGAGCCGATCGCCGACGAGCTGATCGCCAAGATCCGCGACCGGATGGGCAAGCTGGTCATCGGCGATGGCCGCCGGGCCTGCGACATGGGTCCGCTGATCACCCGCGAGCACCGGGACAAGGTGGCCGGCTACCTCGACGTCGCCGCCACCGACGGCGCGGAGGTCGTCGTGGACGGTCGCGACGTTTCCGTGGACGGCGCCAGCGAGGGGTTCTGGCTCGGTCCCACGCTGATCGACAAGGTGCCGACCGACTCCACCGTCTACACCGACGAGATCTTCGGGCCCGTGCTGTCGGTGGTGCGGGTGGCGTCGTACGCCGACGGGGTGGCGCTGATCAACGCCGGGCCCTACGGCAACGGCACCGCGATCTTCACCAACGACGGCGGCGCTGCCCGCCGCTTCCAGCGCGAGGTCGAGGTCGGCATGATCGGCATCAACGTGCCGATCCCGGTCCCGGTCGCCTACCACTCCTTCGGCGGCTGGAAGGCCTCGCTGTTCGGCGACGCGAAGGCCTACGGCCCCCAGGGCGTGGAGTTCTTCACCCGGGAGAAGGCGATCACCTCCCGCTGGCTCGACCCCTCCCACGGCGGGCTGAACCTGGGGTTCCCGCAGAACACCTGAGGCTGCTGTGGCGCACCGCTTCCCAAGCGGATTTGTCGGAAATCGGCGAGATCACGACGAATTCGCTTGGGAGGCGGAGCGCCCGAGCAGGTTCAGATCATCTTCTTCAGCACCCCGAGCGGGGCGTGGCGCATCACGGGGGCGAGCGCGGCCCACGGCAGCGGCGGCACGTGTGCGGAGCCGACCTCCTTCTCGATGGCCGCGACCATCGCGGCCACGCCCTTCTCGGTGGAGGCCATCAGCGGCGTGGACTGCTCGACCTGGGCGTTCATCTCCGAGCGGATGTAGCCGGGGTAGAGCACCGTCACCTTGATCTTGTCCGCGAGCCGGGTGCCGTGCAGCTCGGTGCGCAGGCCCTCGGCGAGATGCGCGACACCGGCCTTGGTGGCGGCGTACGTCGTCATCGACGACGGCATCCCGCGCAGCGCCGACATCGAGGAGACCATCACCAGGTGGCCGGCCTCCTGGGCGCGGAAGACCTCCATCGCGGCCTCGGTCTGCGCCAGCGCGCCGACGAAGTTGGTCATCGCGGTCTCCAGGTTGGCGTCGAAGCGGCCGGTGCCGAGCTTCGCGCCCTTGCCGAGGCCGGCGTTGACGACGACCCGGTCGAGCCGGCCGAGCTCCTCGCGCAGCGCACCGAACCCGGCGAACACCGCGTCGGGGTCGGTCACGTCGATCGGGTGCACCGCGACGCGGCGGTCCGGGTGGGCGGCGAGGATCTCGCTGCGCAGCTCCGCCAGCCGCTCGGTACGACGTGCCGCGAGCGCCAGGTCGTGGCCGCGGGCGGCGAACTGCCGGGCCATCTCCGCGCCCAGCCCGCTGGAGGCGCCCGTGATCAGGATGGTCTTGGTCATGGCGTCAGTGTGGCTCACCAGGCCTGACGCGCCCGCAGGCCGCGGCGCAACGCCACGACCGCCGGGGTGTCGCCGGGGCCGGCCGCGCCCGCCGGGTCCGCTGTCCCGTCCACCGGCTCTGTTGTCGCGCCCGGTGCCCGCGCCGCCTCATCGGGCCCGCGCCCGCCGTGTGAGTGGGGGTGCGCACCGGAGCGGGCGTGCTTGGCGGCGTACATGTCCTGGTCGGCCCGGTCGGCGAGCTGGTCGATCGGCTCGCCGGGACGGGCGCTGGCCACACCCGCGGACCACGGGGACGGAGAGTCCTGCACGAGGCGCGCCACGAGTGCGCGGGCACCGTCCTCGGGCACGCCGGGCAGCACGAGGACGAACTCGTCACCGCCGATCCGGCCGATGCGCTGCTGCCGGTCCAGCCGCGAGCGCCAATGCGCGGCCAGGTCCCGGATCATGTCGTCGCCGGCGCTGTGCCCGCGGTTGTTGTTGACATCGCGCAGCCCGTCGATGTCGATCATCACCAATGTGAACGGCTCGCCCCGGCGCTGAGCCCGCTCGAACTCGCGCTCGGCGTGGGCGATGATGTCGCGACGGTTGGGCAGCAGGGTGAGCGGGTCGATGCGGGTGAGCCGGTCGACCCGGCGGTGCACGACCGCGAAGGCCTCGGCGGTCAGCACGGTCTGCAGGGCGATGGAGAGCGCGAACCCGACGAGCAGGGCCTCGCCGCGCTCGGCGATCAGCGCCAGCCAGACGGCGGTGCCGCCGTACACCACGGCGCGTCCCCACCGCGGGTGCAGGAACCAGGCGCAGAACGCGCCGATGATCGGCAGCACCGCGCCGTTCATGACCGCGGCCAGGTCGACGTGCGTGTGGTCGGTCAGCCAGCAGATGGCACCGACCTGCACCGTCACCAGGACCAGGGCGTGGCGGCGGGTGAACCGCTTGCGCAGCGCGACCACGGCGATCGCTAGGCCGAGGGCGACGAGGGCGAGCACCACGATCAGCCAGCGCGGGTTCTTGCCGGGGCTCCAGGTCGCGATGCCGACGCCCAGCATCGCGGCGCTGCTGAGGTACATGGTCGCGGTCGCGAACGGCAGCATCGGGGCGTCGTCGTCACGACGGCCGTGGTTCCGTACGAGGCGGTGGCCGGTGGTCATGAGCGTGTCCCTCCCGCGGGGCCTGCCGCGAGGATCCAGCGTAGGTGGGCCGGTGCGGGCTCGGGGGCGACGAGAGGGGCACGGGACCAAAGGCCCCGGGATCCCGTCCTGGCGGAGGAGGGCTCGCCTTCGCGCTGCATATCCGGTATATATATCCATACCGAGTATGTATCGCCCGTCGAGAGGCCCCCGCATGTCCGTGAAGCACGCCCTCCTCGCCCTGCTGGAGGAGCAGCCGATGTACGGCTACCAGCTGCGCTCCGAGTTCGAGCAGCGCACCGGCACCACGTGGCCGCTCAACGTCGGGCAGGTCTACACCACCCTGAGCCGGCTCGAGCGCGACGGACTGGCGCTCGCCGACGGCGAGGACGCCGAGGGCCACGTCATCTACCGGATCACCGACTCCGGTCGCGACGAGGTCGCCGCCTGGTTCACCACCCCGGTCGCCCGCACCCAGCCGCCGCGCGACGAGCTCGCGATCAAGCTCGCCCTCGCGGTCACCGTGCCCGGCGTCGACGTCGGCACCGTCATCCAGCAGCAGCGCGGCGCCACCATGGCCGCCCTGCAGGACTACACCCGGCTCAAGCGGCAGGTCGGCGACGGTGCCGGCCTCGCCGGCGACCCGGCCGACCTCGCCTGGAGCCTGGTGCTCGACTCCCTCGTCTTCGCCGCGGAGGCGGAGATCCGCTGGCTCGACCACTGCGAGGCCCGGCTGCGCCGGGCGGCCGTCGAGCAGCAGGCGCTCGACGTCGCCGCGGCCCCCGCCCCGCCCACGCCGGCCGCCGCCGGGCCGGTGCTCGAGGCGGCGGCGAAGCGCAAGCGGGGCCGGCGATGAAGCTGCTGCAGGCCCATGCCCGGCGCCTGGACCATGCCGAACGCCGGTGGCTGGCCGAGGCCCGCGACCGGCTGCTGAGCCGCCGCGGCGGCGCGGGCGACACGAACATCCCCACCACGACGGAGGTACGACGATGAGTGCTGTGCTGCGGATGCGCGACGTGACCCGGGTGCACGGCACCGGCGCCGGCGAGGTGCAGGCGCTGCGTGGCATCTCGTTCGCCGCCCACGCCGGCGAGCTGGTCGCCGTCATGGGGCCCTCGGGCTCCGGCAAGTCCACCCTGCTGACGATCGCCGGCGGCCTGGACCAGCCCACGTCGGGTGCGGTCGAGGTCGAGGGCACCGACCTGGTCGGCCTCGACCTGGGCGGCCGGGCCCGGATGCGTCGTACCTCGATCGGCTACGTCTTCCAGGGCTTCAACCTGATCCCGGCGCTGACCGCGGTGGAGAACGTGGCGCTGCCGCGCGAGCTCGACGGCATCGGCGCCAGGCAGGCGCGGAGCGAGGCGCGCACCGCGCTGGCCGAGGTCGGCATCGGCCACCTCGCCGACCGGTTCCCCGACGACATGTCGGGCGGGCAGCAGCAGCGGGTCGCGATCGCTCGGGCCGTGGTGGGGGAGCGCCGGCTGATCCTGGCCGACGAGCCCACCGGGGCGCTGGACTCCGAGACCGGCGAGGAGATCCTGCGGCTGCTGCGCGCGCGCTGCGACGCGGGCGCCGCCGGCGTGCTCGTCACCCACGAGGCCCGGCACGCCGCCTGGGCGGACCGGGTGGTCTTCCTGCGCGACGGCACCGTCGTCGACGAGACCGGCACCGGCGGCGTCGACCTGCTCACCGAGACCTCCGCCCGGTGAGCTCGACGAAGGGCGCCTCGAACCGGCTCGCCGGCTGGCGGGTCGCGCTGCGGCTGGCCCGCCGCGAGGCGCTGCGCCGCAAGGCGCAGACCGCGCTGATGCTGGTGCTCATCGTGCTGCCGGTGCTTGCGGTGAGTGCCGCGGCGGTCGTGTGGCGTACCCAGGACGTGTCCGGCGTCGAGGGTCTCGACCGCCGGTTGGGGGCGGCGCAGGCCCTGGTGACCCCCGAGCGCAGCGGTCCGGTCGCGCAGCACTTCGACCCCCAGGTCGCGCTGAGCTGGGGTGGCCTGGAGGGACAGGTCCGCGCGGGAAGCGCCGAGATCGGTGCGGTGCTCGGCGCCGAGCGGCCGATGATCCCGATCCGTCAGCACACGCTGCTGTTCGAGACCGACGAGGGGATCGCCGAGCTCGAGACCCTCGAGACGGCCCTGGCCGACCCGCTGGCCGAGGGCCTCGTCCGGCTCACCGAGGGCCGGCTGCCCACCCGCCAGGACGAGGTGGTGGTCAACGCGGCGCTGGTCGAGCGCGGCCCCGGGATCGGTGAGACCCTCACCCTCCTGAGCCGCAGCGCCGACGGCGAGGAGCGGCGGGTCGCCGACATCGTGGGCATCGCCGAGCACGCCGCCTACCGGGACTATCCGGTGGCCGCCGGCCTGCCCGAGGCGTTCGGTCCCTACTCCGAGGACGCCGCCCCGCAGTGGCTGGTCGGCGGCGCCCCGGTCGACTGGGCCGCCGTGCAGGCCCTCAACGAGATCGGTGCCTTCGCCCTCTCCCGCGCGGTGCTGAGCGACCCGCCCCCGAGCTCCGCGCTGCCGCCGGAGGTCGAGGTCATGGTCGACGGCGGCCCCGACGAGGCCACCATCACCGTGCTCGGCCTGATCATCGTGATGGTGCTGATCGAGGTCGTGCTGCTCGCCGGCCCGGCGTTCGCCGTCCGCGCCAAGGCGCAGGCGCACACCCTCGCCCTGGTCGCCGCGACCGGCGGCACGCCCGCGCAGGCGCGGCGCACCGTGCTCGCCTCCGGCGTGGTCGTCGGGATCGTCGGTGGCGTGCTCGGCGCCGTGGGTGGCATCGGGGTCGGCGCGCTCGCCGTACCGCTCGCGCAGCGGATGCAACGCACCTGGTTCGGGCCGTTCGAGGTGCCGTGGCCGCTGCTCGCCGTGGTCGCCGGGTTCGGCTTCCTCTCCGCCTTCCTCGCCGCCGTGGTGCCGGCCGTCTCCGCGTCCCGGCAGGACGTCGTCGCGGTGCTGGCCGGTCGTCGTGGCGAGGGCCGCCCCTCGGCGCGGTCGCCGCTGCTGGGCGTGGTGCTGATCGGTCTCGGCGTCGCCGGCTCCCTGCTGGGGGTCGCCGACGGCGGTGCCTCCCCGCTGCTGGTCGGCGGCTCCGCGATCCTCGCCGTGCTCGGCATGGTGCTCCTCGTGCCGGTCGCGGTCGCCGCCGTCGCCCGGGTCGCCACGCGCTGGCCGCTGCCGCTGCGCTTCGCTGCCCGCGACGCCGCCCGGCACCGTACCCGCACCGTGCCCGCGGTCGCCGCCGTCGGTGCCACCGTCGCCGGGGTGATCGCCCTCGGCATCGGGATCGGCAGCATGGAGAGCGCCGACGAGCAGGCCTACCGCCCCCAGCTCGCGATGGGCTACGGCGCCGTCACGGTCGCCACGGTCGACGCCGAGGCCGAGGGCGTCGACGTCGCCGCGATCCGCGGGGTCCTGGAGGCGGAGGCCGGCAAGGGCTCCGTCACCGAGGTGACCGGCGTGGTGACCGACGGGGGTGACGACGAGGGAGACGCCGGTGGCTGGCGCGAGCTGACGTTCACCACCGGCGGCGAGGACGTCGAGTTCTCCAGCTGGGGCACCCTCGGCTCGTCGTACCTGGTCGGCGCCGAGGTGCCCGAGGGGATCGGGCTGAGCCCGGCGGAGCGCACGCTCGCCGAGGAGCGCCTCGCCGCCGGCGAGGTGGTGGTGCTGCGCACGTCGGACTTCGTCGGTCCCGACGACTTCGCGGAGATGACCGTCGAGGTGACGTTCTACGACGGCGCCGGCGAGTCCCGCCCGCTCCGGTCGCTCGACGTCGCCACCTCGGTGCTCGACCCGGACTCGGGGACGGCGGCGGTCGCGGCGCTCCTGCCGCAGGCGGTGGTCGACGAGCTGGAGCTGAGCACCGCTACCAGCGGGTTGATCACCCGGCCGGGGCTGTCCGACGAGGCGGTCGAGGACCTCAACGAGCGGCTGCAGACCATGCCGGGCGCGGGCTACCTGTACGTCGAGCGCGGCTACCGCACCGAGGCCTCCGTGCGGATCGTCCAGCTCGTGCTGGCGATCCTGGGCGGGGTGCTGATGCTCGGCGGCACGCTGACCGCGACGTTCCTGGCGCTCTCCGATGCCCGCCCCGACCTGGCCACCATGGCCGCGGTGGGTGCGCGTCCCCGGACCCGGCGGGCGGTCGCCGCCGGCTACGCGCTGGTGGTGGGTGCGGTCGGCGCTGTGCTGGGCACCCCGATCGGGTTCATCCCCGGCGTGGCGATCAGCAAGCCGTTGACCCGAGACGGCAGCGGCGCCACCGTGCTGGAGGTCCCGTGGTTGCTCATCACGGTCGTCGTCGTCGGCCTGCCGCTGCTCACCGCCGCTGCGGTCGGGTTGGCTGCTCGCAGCCGGCTGCCGTTGGCGGCGCGGATCGACTGAGGGGGCCGGGTGCAGGAATCCCCGGTCGACCGGGGATTCCTGCGCATTACGGGGTTGCAACCCCCGAAACCCGCCAGGAAACCCTGCCCCGTGTGACAGATGAGCCCAGAGCGACGAACGGCCCCGGTGTCCGAGGGACACCGGGGCCGTTCGTGCGTTCGCTGCGGCTCAGCGCGAGTCAGCGCTGTGCCGCACCGTTCAGCGCTTGACCTTCGCGGTCCGGGCGCTGACCGCCGTGGCGGTGAGGTAGCCGCTGCGCCGTACGGTCACCCGGACCTGGATCCGCTTGCCGCGGTCCTTCTTGCCCAGCTTGTACGACGCCTTGGTGGCGCCCTTGATGACCTTGCCGTTGCGCAGCCACTGGTAGGTGACGCGCACCTTGCCGGGGCCCCAGGTGCCGGTCTTGGCCTTCAGCTTCTTGCCGACCTTCGCCTTGCCGCTGACCTTCGGCTTCGGGCCGTTGAGGACACCGGTCACGGGGAGGGTCGCGCGGGAGGTGGCGGCCGCCTGCTGGTCACCGGCGGCATCGGTCACCACGCCGGTGACCGTGACGGTGATCCGCTTGCCGGCGTGGGTGTTGGTCAGCCGCAGGGTCGTCTGGGTGGCGCCGGGGATCGGCACGCCGTTCGCGCGCCACTGGTAGCTCAGCCGTGCCGTGGCCGGGGTCCAGGTGCCGGGGCGGGCGGTGAGGGTGCTGCCGGCACGGGTGACGCCGGCGATCGCAGGCACCGCGGGGGTGAGCACGACCGGGTCGACCGGGTCGACCGGGTCCTCCGGGTCCGCCGGGTTTGGGGTGACGGCGGCGGTGGCCAGCGAGGTGCGCTCGACGGTGCGGCCGTCGTGGGTGGCGGCGACGCGCACGGAGATCCGCCCGCCGACGTGGTCCGCGGTGAGGTCCAGGGCGGCGCCGGTGGCGCCGGCGATCACCTTGCCGTCACGCAGCCACTGGTAGCTCAGGTCAGGGCGGGCCGGGCTCCAGGTGCCGGCGGTCGCGGTCAGCCTGCTCCCGGCACGCGGGGTGCCGGAGACGGACGGCGCGGGGCCGGTGAGCGGGCCCAGCTCGATCGTCACGTCCCGCCTCATCGGTGCGGAGGCCGGGAAGTCCAGGGCGCGGGCGTCGGCCTGCTTGGCGGCGCCCTCGGCGCCGTCCCACCACTCGGAGACATCGCCACGGTCCGCACCGGCCTCGGGGTGGAACCCCAGCTGGAAGGCGAGGCCGGTGTCCTCGACGACCCGGAACCTGCCCTCGTCGTTGGTGAGGATCGGGCCGTACTGCGGGTCCTCGAACCCGCCGGTCGCGGTGCGCTTGATCTTGAGCGTGACCGGTGCCTGGGTGACGGGGGCGCCGGCGCTGTCGCGCACGGTGAACACCACGGTCTTGAGCCGGGTGATCCTCAGGTCGGCGACCACGCCCTGCCCGCCGGGCACGGTGACGCTCCGGGTGTCGCGGGCGTAGACGTCGTCGTCGATGCCGTAGGTGTCCGGGCCCTTGGTGTCGACCTCGTAGCTGCGCGCGATCAGCGGCGCGACGGTCTGGCCGCCGTACGTCGGGCTGGTGCGGGTGTCGTAGCGGCCGTCGGCGTCGGCGAAGACGTAGTGCCCGCCGGACATCGAGTCCTCGGAGATCGACACCGCCGCGTTCGGGACGGGCGCGCCGTCCTGGTCGGTGACCCGGCCGCTGACCCAGCCGGCCGGCTCCAGCACGATGTCGCGCAGCGTGACGGTGCCGCCGGCGACCGTGATCTGGCTGCTGCGGGTCCACGCGTTGTCGTACCACTCCGCCTGCAGGCCGGGGTGGGCCTCAGGGCTGGTGTGCAGCTGGTAGGTGCCCTCAGGCAGGCCGGAGAAGGTGAACCGGCCCTGCTGGTCGGTCTCCCGGCCGGCGTACCAGCTGGTGGAGCCGTCGGTGTCGCGGTACAGGTCCACCCAGGCGTCAGCCAGCGGGCTGGCGGTGCCCCCGGCCGGCTTGCCCTTGACGACGCCGGTGATCGCGCCGGTGGCGACGGCGTGCGCGGCCGGGGCGAGCGGTGCGAGCAGCAGCGTGCCCAGGGCCAGGGAGAGGGCCAGGGAGAGGGCGGTGAGCGCCGCGAGGGCGTGGCGTCGGTACGCCGAGGACATGGGGTCTCCTCCCGGAAGGGTGAGCGGCCGCGGTCGTGCCGCCGCCTCGCGGGCCCGTCGCCCGCGCGGTCACTCTAAGGACGGCTCACCAGGTCTGGGTGGAGCGTCCACGGACGACCCATAAAAAAGTCAGGCTTGACTGTTTGTTTCCTTCGGCGCATGCTGGGCTCATGACCGCACCCGCCGCCCGCGTCCCCCAGGAGGAGCGCACCCGGCTGATGCGGTCGCGGCTGATGGAGGCCACGGTCGAGCTGCTGGTCGAGCGCGGCTTCGGCGGTACGACGACCACGCTCGTCTCGGAGCGGGCCGGCGTGAGCCGGGGCGCCCAGCTGCACCACTTCCCGACCAAGAACGACCTCGTCGTCGCCGCGGTCACCCACCTCTCGGACCGGCGCGGCGCGGAGCTCGCGGCCAGCGCGCAGCGGCTGCCCACCGGCCCGGACCGCACCCGCGCGGTGCTGCGGATGCTGGGCGACCACTTCGCCTCCCCGGTCTTCAGCGCCGCGCTCGAGCTGTGGGTCGCGGCCCGCACCGACCCGGCGCTGCTGGCCGCGGTCGCCCCCCTGGAGCAGCACGTCGGCCGCGAGGTGCACCGGCTGACCGTGGAGCTGCTCGGCGCCGACGAGTCGGTGCCGGGCGTGCGTGAGCTCGTCCAGGCCACCCTCGACCTGGTCCGCGGCCTCGGGCTGGCGAACACGCTCGGCGACGACGCACCCCGGCGCAGCCGGATCCTCGACGAATGGGCGCGGGTGCTGGACGCTGAGCTGGGCCGCAGCGCCCCTCGGCCTGGGACGGGCCGAGCAGAACGCGACGAGAAGGAGCCAAGCCGATGAGCGTGCTCGAGACCGTGCTCGCCGACCTGACCGCGGAGGGCGACGCCCTGCGCGCCGCCGTCGCCGGCCTGGACGAGGCCGGGTGGGCCACCCCCACGCCGGCGGAGGGGTGGAGCGTGGCCACCACGATCGCGCACCTGCGCTGGACCGACGAGTGCGCCGTGCTCGCCACCGCCGCCCACACCACGCCCGGCAAGCGGGCCTGGGACGACCTGGTGCTCAAGGCGATCGAGGACCCCGACGGCTTCGTCGACAAGTCCGCGCACGCGCTGGCCGCGCTGCCGCCCGCGGACCTGCTGCAGCGCTGGGACGAGGCCCGCCTCGCGCTCACCGAGTCGCTGCGCGCCTTCCCCGCCGGGGACAAGCTGCCGTGGTTCGGTCCGCCGATGTCGCCGACCTCGATGGCCACCGCCCGGTTCATGGAGACCTGGGCGCACGCCCTCGACGTGTACGACGCCCTCGGCTCCCGGCCCGCGCCCACCGACCGGATCCGGCACGTCGCCCACATCGGCGTGCGCACCCGCGACTTCTCCTTCGCCGGCCACGGCCTCGAGCCGCCCACCGAGGAGTTCCGCATCGAGCTCACCGCACCCAGCGGCCAGCTGTGGACCTGGGGCGCGGAGGACGCGCCGCAGCGCGTCACCGGGTCGGCGTACGACTTCTGTGAGCTGGTGACCCAGCGCGTCCACCGCGACGACACCGACCTGTTCGCGATCGGGGTCGACGCCGAGCGGTGGCTGGAGATCGCCCAGGCCTTCGCCGGACCCGCCGGGCCGGGCAGGGCGCCGCGATGAGCGCCCTGCGGATCGCCAACTGCTCGGGCTTCTACGGCGACCGGCTCTCCGCGCTGCGCGAGCAGCTCGAGGGCAGCAGCACCGGCCCCGACGTCGACGTCGTCACCGGCGACTACCTCGCCGAGCTGACCATGCTCATCCTCGGCATGGACCAGCTGCGCGACGCCGACCTCGGCTACGCCCGCACCTTCGTCCGCCAGCTCGAGGACACCCTCGGGCTGGCGCTGGAGAAGGGCGTGAAGATCGTCAGCAACGCCGGCGGGCTCAACCCCGCCGGCCTGGCCGCGAAGGTCACCGAGCTCTCCGACCGGCTCGGGCTCGGCGCCAAGGTCGCCCACGTCACCGGCGACGACCTGCGCGGCCACGCCGGCTTCGACGGCGCCCTGAGTGCCAACGCCTACCTCGGCGGCTTCGGCATCGCCGCGGCGCTGCGCCACGGCGCCGACGTCGTCGTCACCGGCCGGGTCACCGACGCCGCCCTCGTCGTGGGCCCCGCCGCCGCCCACCACGGCTGGAGCCCGACCGAGTACGACGCCCTCGCCGGGGCGGTCGTGGCCGGCCACATCATCGAGTGCGGCACCCAGGCCACCGGCGGCAACTTCTCCGGCTTCCGCGAGCTGTTCCGCGCCGGTGCCCCGATGGACCGCCCACTCGGCTTCCCCATCGCCGAGGTCGCCGCCGACGGCTCCAGCGTGATCACCAAGCACGAGGGCACCGGCGGCGCGGTCACCGTCGACACCGTCACCGCGCAGCTGCTCTACGAGGTGCAGAGCACCCGCTACCTCAACCCCGACGTCACCACCCGGCTCGACTCGATCGTGCTGCGCCAGGCCGGCCCGGACCGGGTGCAGGTCTCCGGCGTCACCGGCACCGCGCCGCCGCAGCAGCTCAAGGTCGCCGTCAACACCCTCGGCGGCTACCGCAACCAGGTCGAGCTGGTGCTCACCGGCCTCGACGTCGAGGCCAAGGCCGACTGGGTGCGCGCCCAGCTCGACGGCGCGTTCACCGCGGCCGAGGTCACCTGGACCCAGACCCCGGCCCGCACCGGCGACGCCGACACCGAGGAGGGCGCCTCGGTGCTGCTGCGCTGCACCGCCAAGGACCCCGAGCCCGGCCCGGTCGGCAAGGCCTTCACCGGCCCTGTCGTCGAGCTCGCGCTTGCCTCCTACCCCGGCTTCCACGTCACCGCCCCGCCCGCCAAGCCCACGCCGTACGGCGTCTACACCCCCGCCTACGTCGAGCGCTCCGAGGTCACCCACGTCGTGGTGCACCACGACGGCAGCCGCGAGGTGGTCGCCGACCCGACCGAGTTCGTCGAGCAGGTGGCCCCCGAGGAGCTGGACCCCGGCCTCGGCGCCCGGCCCTCGCCGTACCCGGCGCCGGCCGACACCATCACCCGCCGGATGCCGCTGGGCACCTTCCTGCACGCCCGCTCCGGGGACAAGGGCGGCGACGCCAACCTCGGCCTGTGGGTCAAGAACGACGCCGCCACCGGCGCCACCACCGCGGCCCAGTACGCCGCCCGGGTGCAGTGGCTGGCCAAGCTGATGACGCCGCGCAAGGTGCGCGAGCTGATCCCCGAGGCCCGCGACCTCGACATCGACGTCTACGTGCTGGAGAACCTCGGTGCCGTCAACGTCGTCATCCACGGGCTCCTCGGTGAGGGCGTCGCCTCGACGACCCGTTTCGACCCGCAGGCCAAGGCCCTGGGTGAGTGGGTGCGTGCGCGCAGCGTGCACATCCAGGACGACCTCGTCTGACCTGCACGACCCCGAACAAGCACACCCCACACCCCCCGAACCGTCAGAGAGAAGGACCCGCCTCCATGCGTTGGAACTCCGAGCGCGCCGCGCTCAAGCAGGCCGCGACCGACTGGGCCACCCGTGAGATCGCGCCGTCGATCCAGGAGTGGGAGGACGCCGGCGAGCTGCCGCGCAGCCTCACCCACGCCGCCGCCAAGGCCGGCATGCTCAGCGTCGGGTACGCCGAGGAGTTCGGCGGCGACGGCGGCGACGTGCTCGACGCGTGCGCCCTGCAGGAGGGCCTGATGGCGGCCGGCGCCTCCGGCGGCCTGCTCTCCGCGCTCTACACCCACGGCATCTCCGCGCCTCACATGATCGCCCACGGCTCGCCGTACCTGCTCGAGAAGTACGTCCGGCCCACCCTGCAGGGCGATCTCATCGGTTCGTTGGGCATCACCGAGCCCGACGGCGGCTCCGACGTCGCCAGCCTCAAGACCCGCGCGGTGCGCGACGGCGACCACTACGTCATCAACGGCGCGAAGACCTACATCACCTCCGCGGTGCGCGGTGACTTCGTCGTCACCGCCGCCCGCACCGGCGACGAGGGCCACGGCGGCCTGTCGCTGATCGTGGTCGACAAGGACACCCCCGGCCTGACCGTCAGCCGCTCGCTGCAGAAGATGGGCTGGCGCTGCTCCGACACCGCCGAGCTGTCCTACGACAACGTGCGCGTCCCGGTCACCAACCTGGTCGGCGAGGAGAACCACGCGTTCTACTACATCGCCGAGCAGTTCGTGGTGGAGCGGATCTTCCTCGCCCTCATCGGCTACACCACCGCGCTGCGCTGCACCGAGCTCGCCGCGCAGTACTGCCGCGAGCGGGAGACCTTCGGCAAGCCGGTCATCAAGAACCAGGTGGTGCGGCACAAGCTCGTCGAGATGCGCCGCCAGGCCGAGGTCGCCCGGACCTACACCCTCGAGGTCGCCCAGCGCCACGTCGAGGGCGAGTCCGTCATCGCCGAGGCGTGCATGGCCAAGCAGACCGCCGTGGAGACCGCCGTCGCGGTCGCCGACATGGCCGTGCAGCTGCACGGCGGCTACGGCTACATGCACGGCACCGAGGTGGAGCGGCACTACCGCGACGCCCGCCTGCTGCCCATCGGCGGCGGCGCCACCGAGGTGCTCACCGACCTGTCGGCGAAGCTGCTCGGCTACGCCTGACGCACCGACCCGACCCCGCCCGACCAAGCCCGACCCCGAACCACCCAGCACCACCCGAACCACCCAGCACCACCCGAACCCAACCGGCAGCACCAGCGAAGGAGCACATGATGGCCCTGTTGAAGCCGCTCGGCAGCGAGGTGTCGCTGACCATCGCCGCACCCGTGGACCAGGTGTGGTCGCTGGTCAGCGACGTCACCCGGATCGGGGAGTTCTCCCCGGAGACGTTCGAGGCGCAGTGGACGCGCGGCGCCACGGGGCCGGCGGAGGGCGCCCGGTTCAAGGGCCACGTGAAGCGCAACGGGGTCGGGCCGACGTACTGGACGGGGTGCACGGTCACCGAGTGCGTCGAGAACCGGCTCTTCGAGTTCACCGTGGGCATGGAGGGAAAGACCCCGGTGAACCGCTGGGGCTACCGGCTGGAGTCGCTGGGCTCGGAGACCACCCGGGTCACCGAGTACTTCCGGCTCACCCCGTCATGGCCGATCCGGATCTACTGGGCGCTGCTCGGCCCGTTCCGCACCCGCACCAACGAGCGCGGGATGCGCACCACCCTGAAGCGGATGAAGGCGGTGCTCGAGGGGTGAGCACGACCGCACCGGAGCAGTCCGTGGAGCGGGCCCGCCGGGCCGCCATGGAGGAGAAGATCGCGGCGCTGCACGCCGAGCAGGCCAAGGCCGTCGAGGCCGGCGGCAAGTACGTCGAGCGCCACCGCGCCCGCGGCAAGCTCACCGCCCGCGACCGCATCGAGCTGCTGCTCGACGAGGACGCCGCGTTCCTCGAGCTGATGCCGCTGGCGGCGTGGGGCAGTGACTTCCCGGTCGGCGCCTCGCTGGTCACCGGCATCGGCGTCGTGGAGGGCGTCGAGTGCATGGTCATCGCCAACGACCCCACGGTGAAGGGCGGTGCCCTCAACCCGTGGTCGGTGAAGAAGAACTTCCGCGCCCTCGACATCGCCCGCGAGAACGCGCTGCCGGTGATCAACCTGACCGAGTCCGGCGGCGCCGACCTGCCCACGCAGAAGGAGATCTTCATCCCCGGCGGGCGCGGGTTCCGCGACCTGACCCGGTCCTCGGCGGCGAAGGTGCCCACCGTCTCGGTGGTGTTCGGCAACTCCACCGCCGGCGGCGCCTACATCCCCGGCATGAGCGACTACGTGATCATGGTCGCCGAGCAGGCGAAGGTGTTCCTGGCCGGCCCGCCGCTGGTGAAGATGGCCACCGGCGAGGAGTCCGACGACGAGTCGCTCGGCGGCGCCGAGATGCACTCGCGGGTCTCCGGCTCCTCCGACTTCCTCGCCGTCGACGAACGCGACGCGATCCGCCTGGCACGTCGTACCGTCGCTCGGCTGAACTGGCGCAAGACCGGCACGGTGCCCGCCGCCGGCTACGCCGAGCCGGAGCTGGACCCCGACGGGCTGCTGGAGCTGATCCCGAGCGACCTGAAGGAGCCCTTCGACCCGCGCGAGGCGATCGCCCGGATCGTTGACGGCCCGGGGCCGGGCAACGAGGTGGCCTTCGACGAGTTCAAGCCGCTCTACGGCACCGCGCTGTGCACCGGTTGGGCGCAGCTGCACGGGTATCCGATCGGGATCATCGCCAACGCCCGCGGCGTCCTGATGAGCCAGGAGGCGCAGAAGGCCGCGCAGTTCATCCAGCTGGCCAACCAGAAGGACACCCCGCTGCTGTTCCTGCACAACACCACCGGCTACATGGTGGGCAAGGAGTACGAGCAGGGCGGGATCATCAAGCACGGCGCGCAGATGCTCAACGCCGTCTCCAACTCCTCCGTGCCGCACCTGACCGTGATCATGGGCGCCTCCTACGGCGCCGGGAACTACGGCATGAACGGGCGCGCCTACGACCCGCGGTTCCTGTTCACCTGGCCGTCGGCGAAGTCGGCGGTGATGGGCCCCGCGCAGCTGGCCGGGGTGATGGAGATCGTCGCCCGGCAGTCCGCGGAGTCCAAGGGCCGACCCTTCGACGCCGACGCGTTCGCGCCCACCAAGCAGATGGTGGAGCAGATGGTGGAGGAGCAGTCGCTGCCCTACGTGCTGTCCGGGATGGTGTACGACGACGGGGTCATCGACCCGCGCGACACCCGCACCGTGCTCGGCATCTGCCTGTCCGTCATCGCCAACCGCGCCTTCGAGGGCGCCCGGGGCTACGGGGTGTTCCGCCTGTGATCACACGACTGCTGGTCGCCAACCGCGGCGAGATCGCGCGGCGGGTCTTCCGCACCTGCCGCGACCTGGGCATCGAGACCGTGGCCGTGCACTCCGACGCCGACGCTCACATGCCGTTCGTGGCCGAGGCCGACGTCGCCGTACGGCTGCCGGGCAGCACGCCGGCCCAGACCTATCTGCGCGGCGAGCTGGTGATCGAGGCCGCCCGGCGCACCGGCGCGGACGCGATCCACCCCGGCTACGGCTTCGGCTCCGAGAACGCCGACTTCGCCCGCGCCGTCCTCGCCGCCGGCCTGGTGTGGGTGGGCCCGGCGCCGGAGTCGATCGAGCGGATGGGCTCGAAGATCGAGGCCAAGAAGCTGATGGACGCCGCCGGCGTCCCGGTCCTGGGCAACGCCGACGCCGACACCGCCACCGAGGCCGACCTGCCGTTGCTGGTGAAGGCCTCGGCCGGCGGCGGCGGCCGCGGCATGCGGATCGTGCGGTCCCTGGACCGCCTCGCCGCCGAGGTCGCGGCCGCGGGCGCCGAGGCGGCGTCGGCGTTCGGCGACGGCACCGTGTTCGTCGAGCCGTACGTCGAGGACGGCCGGCACATCGAGGTGCAGGTGCTGGGCACCGCCGAGGGCACCGTCGTGCTCGGCGAACGGGACTGCTCGGTGCAACGCCGCCACCAGAAGGTGATCGAGGAGGCGCCCGCCCCCGGGCTTCCCGCGGCCACCCGCACCGCGCTGCACGCCGCCGCGAAGGCCGCCGCCGAGGCCATCGACTACCGCGGCGCCGGCACCGTGGAGTTCCTCTACGACCCGGCCCGCGACCGGTTCTACTTCCTGGAGATGAACACCCGCCTCCAGGTCGAGCACCCCGTCACCGAGGCCGTGCACGGCGTCGACCTGGTCGCGCTGCAGGTCGCCGTCGCCGAGGGCCGCACCCCGGATCTGGCCGACGTCGTCGCGGCGGGCCCGCGCGGTCACGCGATCGAGGTCCGGCTCTACGCCGAGGACCCCGCCGCCGGCTACCAGCCGCAGAGCGGCGTGATCACCGCCTTCGACATCCCCGGCGTGAGTGCGGAGTTCGCCGGGCCGCAGGGGTTCGGCGTGCGGCTCGACTCCGGCGTGGGCGCGGGCGATGAGATCGGCACGTTCTACGACGCGATGATCGCCAAGGTCATCGTGCACGCCCCGACCCGCGAGCAGGCGCTGCGCCAGCTCGCCGGGACGCTGCGCCGCGCCCGGCTGCACGGGCTGCGCACCAACCGCGACCTGCTCGTCGAGCTGCTCGGCCACCCCCGCGTCGTCGAGGGCACCATGTCGACCACGTTCCTCGACACCGCCGAGCTGGCCGCGCTCGAGCCCGGCGTGCCCGGCACTGTCGTGCAGCAGGCGTCCGCCCTGTTCGCGGCCACCGTCGCCTGGGTCGAGCACCTCGCCGCACGCCGGCCGGTGCAGCGCCGGATGCCGCGCGGCTGGCGCAACGTGCACGCCGACGTCCGTCGTACGACGTTCGAGGTGGCGGGCACCGAGGTCGAGGTCGGCTGGGTCACCGAGGCCGGGCGCTACCGCCTCGTCGACGGGTACGGCGAGGTCGACGGCGTCACCGCCGCCGCCGTGACCCGGACCGCCGCCGGCTGGCGGGTCGTGGTCGAGCGCGACGGCCTCACCACGCCGTACGACGTCGCGATCGCCGGTGAGCGCCTCGACGTCGACGGCGCCGGGATCCACCTGGCGCTGCGCAAGGTGCCGCGGTTCGTGGACCCGGCCACCCAGGTCGCCGCCGGCTCGCTGCTCGCCCCGATGCCGGGCAGCGTGGTCGTCGTGCACACGGAAGTCGGCGACGTCGTCGCCGAGGGCCAACCGCTGCTCGTCATGGAGGCCATGAAGATGCAGCACACCGTCGCGGCGCCCTGTGCGGGCACCGTCGTCGCGCTGCCGGCGAGCGCCGGGCAGCAGGTCGAGGCGGGCACCGTGCTCGCCGTCGTCGAGGCGGAGGGTGCTCCCTCCGACGCCACCGAACAAGGAGAGACCGCATGAGCGACACCGTCGCCACGATGTTCAGCGAGCCCGAGGAGCGCACCGCGCTGCGGGAGGCGGTGAAGAAGCTCGCCGGCAAGTACGGCCGGGAGTTCGTCGAGAAGCAGGCCCGCGAGGGCGGCAAGATGACCGAGATGTGGCTCGAGATGGGCTCCGCCGGGTTCCTCGGCGTCAACATCCCCGAGGAGTTCGGCGGCGGTGGCGGCGGCATGGCCGACCTGGCCGCCGTGCTGGAGGAGACCGCCGCGGCCGGTGCGCCGCTGCTGATGATGGTCGTCTCGCCCGCCATCTGCGGCTCGATCATCGCCCGCTGCGGCACCCCGGAGCAGAAGCAGCGCTGGCTGCCCGCGATCGCCGACGGCACCCACCTGATGGCCTTCGGCATCACCGAGGCCGACGCCGGCTCGAACTCGCACAAGATCACCACCACCGCCGAGCGCGACGGCGACAGCTGGGTGCTGAAGGGGCAGAAGACCTTCATCTCCGGTGTCGACGAGGCGCAGTCGGTGCTCATCGTGGCCCGCACCGCGGACGCGAAGACCGGCAAGCTCAAGCCGGCGCTGTTCGTCGTGCCGACCGACGCGCCGGGCTTCACCAAGCAGCCGATCCCGATGTCGTGGGACGCCCCGGAGAAGCAGTTCACCCTCTTCCTCGACGACGTCCGCCTGCCCGCCGAGAACCTCGTCGGCGACGAGGACGGCGGCCTGTGGCAGCTGTTCGCCGGGCTCAACCCGGAGCGGATCATGGGCGCGGCGATGTCGTGCGGCCTGGCCCGCTACGCCCTCGACAAGGCGGTGGCCTACGCCAAGGAGCGCTCGGTGTGGAAGGACGCCCCGATCGGCGCCCACCAGGGCATCGCGCACCCGCTGGCCAAGGCCAAGATCGAGCTGGAGCAGGCCCGCCTGCTGTGGCAGAAGGCCGCGGCCCTGTACGACGCCGGGGACGACTTCACCGCCGGTGAGTACGCCAACATGGCCAAGTACGCCGGCGGCGAGATCGCCTGCAACGCCACCGACGTCGCCGTGCACACCCACGGCGGCAACGGCCTGACCGCCGAGTACGGCCTGGGCAACATGCTCGTCGCCGCTCGCCTCGGCCGGATCGCCCCGGTCAGCCGGGAGATGATCCTCAACTTCGTCGCCATGCACTCCCTGGGGCTGCCGAAGTCCTACTGACGTCCGACGTACGTCGTCCACGGCCCGCCGCGGGACCTCCGGGTCCCGCGGCGGGCCTGTGCGTTCTCCTCCATGAGCCACTCGAACGACCCGGAATCGTCCCCAGGCGGACCGGTGTTTCCGCAGCTCACAGGCGGTTTTCGGGGGTGGGGTTCTGTCGGAGGGTCGGAGGAGAATCCAGGTATGGATCTCAGGAGCAGCACCGCAGTCGCGGAGCACGACGGCCGTCCGGTCGCCGAGCTGCTCAACGTCCTCGACGCCGGCGTTCGACGTCGCGCCGCCCTGATGATCGACGAGTGGGCAGCGATCGTCGCGTGGGCGGACCAGAACGTCGTGGACGCTCCCGAGCACGCCGCCACCTTGCGGGACTCGTTCGTCGACACCGGGGTCCCCATCGCCGGGACGGGTGCTCCGCTGGTGTCGGAGTTCAACCTGATGGAGCTGATCGCCGTGCTGGGCCGCTCACCCGACGGCGGACGGGCCTATGTGGGTCGGATCGTGGAGTGCGCGTGGCGGCTGCCTCTTCTCTACGGCCAGGTGATGGCCGGGAAGGTCGCCACCTGGCGCGCCGAGCGGGTCGCCGACCTCACCCGCAGCCTCAACGCCGATGCCGCTGGGTTCGTGGACCGCCAGGTGGCCGCCCGGGTAGGCCGCGTCGGCTGGGCGGAGATGGACCGCATCGTCGCTACCGCGATCCTGCGCCACGACCCTGAGGCCGCTGAGGCGCGGCGCAAGGAAGCCTCCGACCATCGGCACTTCGACATCGGCGACGCCAACGAGAACGGGCTTGCGGTCATCGGGGGCCTGGTCGACGCCGCCGATGCCGCGGACCTCGACGACGCCGTCGGCCGGCGCGCGATGCTGCTGGGCCGACTCGGTTCTGAGGAGTCGCTCGACGTGCGGCGTGCGGTCGCCGTCGGCGAGCTGGCCAGGAACGACCTTGAGCTCGACCTGCTCACCACGGACGAGGAGACCGGTGAGGTGACCGTCCGTTCGGCTGGCCGCAAGGCCGAGATCGCGGTCCACATCACCGACACCATGCTCAACGAGGTCGTGGACGCCGAGAACCCGGTCGGGCGCTGGCACGACGGCAAGCGCCCGGTGTTGAAGGAGCAGATCCGGGAGTGGCTGCGCACCGCCACCTCGATCACCGTGCAGCCGGTGATCGACCTCGCCGACTGCGACCCGGTGGACCGGTACGAGATCCCCGCGCGGCACCGCAAGCAGGTCGAGCTGCGGGACACCACCTGCTGTTTCCCCGGCTGCACCACCCGCGCCGAACGCTGCGACCTCGACCACCGCATCCCCCATGAGCAGGGCGGGAGCACCTGCCCGTGCAACGAGTTCCCATGCTGCAGGCGGCACCACCGCGCCAAGACCCACTCCGGCTGGCGCTACTTCGTCCTCATGCCCGGCCACCTTCTCTGGCGAAGTCCCCACGGGCACTTCTTCCACGTCGGGCCGAACGGCACGCAAGCGCTCGACCCACCCGGCCGCTGGCCCGACGCGCTGGCCGATCCCGGTCTCGTCCCCGCCGCCTGACCCTTCTCTCCGTCGGGTCCGCAGCGCGCCCGGGCACCGGCCGAGACGAGTTCGGGCGAAGCCGGGCGGGCAGAGCGTTCTGCGGAGCATGATCGCGTCCGTGCTCAGGTTCCTGCCGCCCATCGTGATCTTGGTGCTGTGGGTGTACTGCCTCGTCGAGGTCATCGGCGCGCGCGAGGACGGGGTGCGCAACCTCGCCAGCGGTGCTGGATCCTGATCGTGCTGCTCTTCCCGCTCGCCGGGTCGATCGCCTGGCTGGTCGCCGGACGGCCGCTGTCGGCCCGCCCGCTCGACCGTGCGGCGGGCGGGGCGCCGGGCTTCCCGGAGTACGAGCGCCCGGGGCGGTTCGCGGCCCGAGACGAGGCGGCGGACGAGGAGTTCCTGCGCCGGGTGCGCGAGCGCGCCGAGGAGCAGCGCCGTCGACAGCGCGACCGGCACCAGGACCCGCCGACCGAGTAGGGGTCTCGAGGCTCGCTGGCGCTCGCACCTCCACCACCGCGTGCCGGCGTCTCACGGCGGCTGGCGTGGTCGGCGGGCCACCGGGGAGGTGGTGGGATCTCCCGCGTGGGAGGAGTGCTCGAGGGGTTCGCGACCATCGCGATCGTGATCGGGTGCGGCGCCCTGCTGGCCCACCTCGGGATCATCGACCTGAAGGCCCAGCGCAGCCTGTCGCTGACGTCGTTCTACCTCGCCAGCCCGGCCCTGCTCGTCACCGTCCTCGAGGACGCCGACGCCACCAAGGTGCTGTCGGGGCCGCTGGTGGCCACCGCCGGCGGGGTGGTGATCACTGCGGCGCTGCTGGTCGCCGTCGCCGTCTGGCGGGGCCTGGACGCAGGCACCTCGGTGATCGCGGCACTGTGCTCGGCGTACGTCAACGCCGGCAACCTCGGCATCCCGATCGCCGCCTACGCCCTCGGTGACGCCTCACTGATCGTGCCGGCCCTGCTCATGCAGCTGCTGGTGCTGCAGCCACTGGCCCTCACCGTCCTCGACGTGATGACCAGCCCGACCCGACCGAGCCTCACCAAGGTGCTCACCCGCCCGGTCACCAACCCGCTCACCATCGGCTCGCTGCTCGGCCTCGTGCTGTCGCTGACCGACACCGAGCTGCCGCGCACGCTGCACGCGCCGCTGGAGCTGATCGGCGGGATGGCGGTGCCTGCCATGCTCATCGCGTACGGCGTCGCGCTCCGCCTCGGCCCCACCCCGGGCCGGGGCGTGACCCCGGCCGCGCTCGGCGTGGTGACGGTGCTGAAGATGGTCGTGCAGCCGCTGGTGGCGTACCTGATCGGCCGGTTCGCGGTCGGCCTGGACGCCGAGGAGCTGTTCGCCGTCACCCTGCTCTCCGCGCTGCCGACAGCCCAGAACGTGTTCGTGATCGCCCTCCGCTACGACCGCGGTGTGCTGCTCGCCCGGGACGCGATCTTCGTCAGCACGCTGGCCAGCGCACCCGTCGCGCTGGTCATCTCGGCGCTGCTCGCCTGAGCCCGAGGCGGCGGCGGTGACCGGTGCCTTCAGGGCGATGTCATAGGTTGCGCTAGTGGGCGTCGTCGGGAAGATCGATCGCGGGCAGCGGCGGAGATCCGTCATCGGCTTCCCGCTCGCGGTCGTCTACAAGTTCTTCGACGACCAGGGCAACTACCTCGCGGCGATCCTGACCTTCTACGCGTTCCTCTCGATCTTCCCGCTGCTGCTGCTCGCCACCTCGATCCTCGGCTTCTTCCTCGAGGGCCGCCCCGCGCTGCAGGAGCAGGTGCTGGACTCCGCGCTCGCCCAGTTCCCGATCATCGGCGACCAGCTGGGCCGCCCCGGCGGCCTGCAGGGCTCCACCGGCGGCATCATCGTCGGTGCCCTCACCGCGCTGTACGGCGCGCTCGGCCTGGGCCTGGCGCTGCAGAACGTGCAGTCCGCCGCATGGGCGGTGCCGCGCAACAGCCGCCCGAACCCCATCATGACCCGGGTCAACAGCCTGTTCATCCTCTTCGGCGCCGGCACCGCGATCCTGGGGCTCTCCATCGGCTCGGCGGTGCTCACCGAGACCGACCTGGTGGGCGAGCTGTCCCGGCACAGCTGGTTCCACTGGATGATCCGGCTGCTGACGGTGGTGGTCCTGGGCCTCGGCATGACGGCGCTGCTGCGGGTGGCCGCCGCCCGGGCGATCCGTGACCGAGGGATCCGCGCCGCCCCCGGCGGATTCACCATCGCGGTGCTGTGGCAGCTGCTGCAGTGGATCGGGACCGTCTATGTCACCAACGTGATCGCCAGCGCCAGCCGCAACAGCATGACCGAGGTGTTCGGCGTCGTCCTCGGGCTGATGGGCCTGCTCTACATCGGCGCGATCATCGGCGTGCTCGGCATCGAGGTGAACGTCGTCATCGCCCGCAAGCTGTGGCCGCGCGCCCTGCTCACCCCGTTCACCGACTCCGTCGACCTCACCGAGGCCGACCGCCGCGCGTACGCCATGTACGCCCAGATGCAGCGGCACAAGGGCTTCGAGACCGTCTCGGTCCGCTTCGACGGCCGCGACGGCGACACCCACGAGATCGTCCTCGACCCGCGCACGGAGAAGGTCATCAAGCAGCACATCCCCGGCGCCCCGCCCCGGCCTGAGGCGGCCCACGAGCCGACCCTGCCGATGAAGCTGCCGCCGCCGGCTCCCTGAGGGCCGGCACGCCGCAGCAGGCTCAGCCCCCGCCGGGGGTGCCGGCGCCGGGGCTCTCGCTCGGCCGCTGGCGCGGCTTCTTGCCCGGCTCCGCGGACGCACTGGCGAGCTCGGCGGCGGACAACCGGCGCCACGGCGAGGGCGCGTCGGCCGTCGAGGGCTGGTCGGGGGAGGTGCCGCGGGTCCACCACAGCGCGACGTACGCGACGCCGTCGAGCTGCACCTGCGACCCGGCGCGGTAGACCTTCCCGGGCCGCCACATGGGGTACGTGCCCTCGGGCACCTTCGGGGTGGGCTGCGGCCGCTCACCTGGCAGCACCGGCCCGATCAGCCGCCACGCCGACGCGCTGTCCTCGATCGTCGGGTCATCGGGCACGTCGCCGCTGGTCCACCACTTGGCGACGTACACGTTGCGCCGCCAGACCACCCGCTCCTCCTTCTGGTAGACCACTTCGGGGTCCCAGATCTGGTACGGGCTGGTCTCCGGGTCGTCGGTCGGGGTGGCGCCGGGCGAGGGGACCTGGGTCGGGCTGGGGGTCGCCGAGGGGACCACGGCCCGTTGCGGCACGCCCTCGCGCTCCTCGCCCAGCACCGCGGCGAAGTCGCCCGCTGCCTGCCGCACCCCGCTGCACGAGTCGGAGACCTTGGTGGGGTCGGGCCAGTTGTTGCTGCACGGCCGGTCGCGGTTCAACGACCACGCGGAGACCCGCCCCAGCTTCTTCTCGTCGGCGAAGTCGCGCAGCCGCTCGGCGTCGGCGAGGGTGAACACCTCCTCGACCACGTCGTTCTGCCCCAGCATCGGCGTGGCGCCGAGCAGCCGCCACAGCTGCGCCTCGGTCCGCCGGTCGCCGGCGGCGACGTACAGCTCGCCGAGCTGGGCGTGGGTGGACTCCAGCGCCTTGATCGAGGCCTGTGCCATCGAGTCCTCGGCGTCCTTGGAGCCGCCGTAGTCCATCGTCATCACGTTGACACCGGCGAGGTCGACGCCGGCCCGGATCATCGTGCGCACCAGCGCCAGCCCCGACTCGGTGAGCCCGTGCGGTGCGACCGGCAACGTCACCCAGACCTCGGTGTCCTCGGCCTCCTGCAGCCGTACGACGGCTTCCGCGCGCCGCTGGTTGGCCTCGGCGTCCTCCAGGGCGGCGCCCTCGATGTCCAGGTCGATCATGCCGCCGGAGTAGCGCCGCACCACCTCGCGGTAGGCGTCGTACAGCGCGTCGACGTCGGTGCAGCCGACGGCGAGCTCGGTGTTGGCCTGGCCGCCGAAGGAGACGATGGGCGCACCGCCCAGCTGGCGCAGGCGCGCGATCCGGCGGTCCAGGTCGAGCTGGTCCTCCGCCTCGTCGAGGGTGTAGGCGGCACCCCAGGACGGCCGGCACGGGTCGGCGCGGTCGGCCACGACGAAGGCGAGCACGGCGTTCGGCGCCGCTGCCCCCTCGGCGGTGGTGTCCGGCTCCTCGAAGGCCAGGGTCGGGGTGGCGGTGACGTCGACGTACCCGGCGAACCAGACGTCGGTGCTCAGCTTGACCCGGGAGTCCTGGAACCAGCGCCAGCCCTCCAGCGAGGCGAACGCCACCGCGGCCGTGGTGACGAGCACGATGCCCAGACGGACCCAGGACAGACGCCGTCCCTCGACCAGCGCCACGGCCCCGCCCCTTCCTGCGCCCTGTCACCTGGCCGGCCCCGCCAGAGCGCGGGGGCCCGGTGCCCGGTGTCAGTGCGTCAGCGTACGGGGCGCAACCGGAGTGTTGTGTGGCTATCGCGCACAAGCGCGGTCCGGATCCGCGAAGATGCTCAGGTGACAGGGGTCAGAGAAGATCGAGTGGTGGAGGTCGCGCCACCGACCCCGCGGCGTCGCCGGCAGTGGGGAGCCGAGCGGCGCGCCGAGCCGATGCCGATCGTGCACCCCCGGCCGACCTCCGGCACCTTGATGTGGGGCCGGATCGCGATCACCGTGGTGGTGTCGTCCTGGGTGCTGTACCTGGTCAACACCGTCATCCGGCACTTCCTCGAGGGCCGCGGCGGGTTCCGGTTCACCATGGAGGCCATCACCTACGTCCTGGTGGTCACCGCGCTGACCTTCTCCGCGCTGATGTACCTGGTCGCCCGCCAGGGCGCCCTGCAGCGCTTCCGCGCCCACCAGCGGGTGCCGCGCGGGCTGCTCGACCAGCACTTCGACGCCACCCCGCGCGCGCTCGCGGTGCTCATCCCCTCCTACGCCGAGGAGCCGGACATCGTCCGGCTGACGCTGTGGAGCGCGGCGCTGCAGGAGTACCCCGACCTGCGCATCGTGCTGCTCATCGACGACCCGCCCAACCCGACCGATCCGGAGGTCGTCGCCCGGTTGGAGGCCACCCGGGCGTTGACCGCGGAGATCGAGCGCACCCTGTTCGCCCCGGGGCGCCGGGCGTTCCTGGGGTTCAAGCGCGCCGCCGAGCAGCTGGAGGGCCACGACCTCGCCGAAGGCGAGGTGATCGCCGAGCTCGCCGACGAGTACCTGGCCGCGGCACTGTGGCTGGAGCGGATGGCCGAGGCCGAGGTGGTCACCGACCACGTCGCGGAGTTCTTCGCCGACCAGGTGCTGCTCGGGCTGGCCAACGAGCTGCGGCTCACCCTGGTGGCGCTCGAGGCCGCGATCGAGCAGGGCGCCACGATGCCGGCGCGCCGGGTGCTGGAGCTGCACCGGCGGCTGTTGTGGATCTTCTCCGCCCGGCTGGAGAACTTCGAGCGCAAGCGCTACGTCTCGCTCTCGCAGGAGGCCAACAAGGCGATGAACATCAACTCCTACCTGGGGTTGATCGGCAAGACCTGGCGACCGGTGGAGACCGCCGAGGGCACCATCCTGCGCCGCCACGACGACGACCCCGCGCCCGGCGACCTGGTCGTGCCCGACCCGGTCTACGTGCTCACCCTGGACGCCGACTCCCAGCTGCTGCGCGACTACTGCCTGCGGCTGGTCTACTTCCTGGAGCAGCCGGAGAACCACGACGTCGCGATCACGCAGACGCCGTACTCCTCCTATCGCGGGGCACCGACCCGGATCGAGCGGATCGCCGGCGCCACCACCGACATCCAGCACATCCTGCACCAGGGGATGACCTACTACGACTCGACGTTCTGGGTCGGCGCGAACGCGGTGATCCGCAGCAGCGCGCTGCACGACATCGTGCAGGTGGAGACCATCGGCGGGCACGAGGTGCGCACCTACATCCAGGACCGCACCGTCATCGAGGACACCGAGTCCAGCATCGACATCGCTGCCGCCGGCTGGCGGCTGGTGAACTACCCCGAGCGGCTCAGCTACTCGGCCACGCCGCCGGACTTCGGCTCGCTGGTGGTGCAGCGGGCCCGCTGGGCCAACGGCGGGCTGCTGATCCTGCCCAAGTTCTTCCAGCAGCGGAAGCCGCGCGCCCGGGAGGGCCGCCCGATCCGGCTCGGCGAGCTGGCGCTGCGGGTCAACTACATGGCCTCCATCGCGTGGGCCAGCGTGGCGCTGTTGTTCCTGCTCTTCTACCCCTACGACAAGCGCCTGCTCAGCCCGTTCGTGCTCGGCGCGGCCCTCCCGTACTTCCTGGCGATGGCCAGCGACCTGCGGGTGTGCGGCCACCGCCGCTCCGACGTGTTCCGGATCTACGGGTTCAACCTGGTGCTGCTGCCGGTCAACCTGGCCGGGGTGCTGAAGTCGGTGCAGCAGGCGTTCACCGGCGAGAAGATCCCGTTCGCGCGCACCCCCAAGGTCCGCAACCGCACCGCGGCACCGGGGCTGCACGTGCTGGTGCCCTACCTGATCGTCGGCTACTCCTTGGTCACCGCCTGGCGCAGCTACCTCGACGGAAACTGGGGCAACTTCGCCTTCGCCACCCTCAACACGGTGCTGGCGGCCTGGGCGATCCGCGCCTACATCGGGGTCAGCAACTCGATCGTGGACATGACGATGGGCGTGGTGCACTGGCTGTTCGTGCCGGTCAAGCAGAAGCCGGTCGTCGAGGAGCAGCCGGCCGCGCGGGGCGTGGACTGGGAGTCGATCCTCTACCACGGCGACCGCCGGATGGGCCGCGACGTGCGACGCAAGGGTGACCGCCGCCGCCGCCGGCTGCAGCGCAGCGGGCGGCGGGGCCCCGCGGACCAGCGCCGACCAGCGGGCTAGGGCTGGCCGGGCTCGACGCGCAGCAGCGTGCGCAGCCGCTCCAGCACGTCCTCGCCGAGCCCGAGCCCGTCGCGCAGGTAGCCGCTGCGGTCGCCGTACGACGCCTCGACCTCGTCGAGCGCGGCGTGCAGGTAGGCGACGTCGGCCACCAGCGCGGGCGCGAACACCGCGACCTTCTCGCGCCCGAGGTGCTCGGCGATCTGCGCCTCGGTGCGGGCACGGCTGCGCGCCGTCCGGGCGTTGGTGAGCAGGTAGTCGGCCTCGATCGTGGCGTCGTCGACGCCCGCGAGGTGCAGCAGCAGTGCGGCCACCCAGCCGGTGCGGTCCTTGCCGGCCGAGCAGTGGAACAGCTGCGGACCGCCGTCGGCGAGCCGGGTGAGCACGGCGCCGAAGGCGGACAGCGACTTCGGGTGGGTCACGAAGCTGCGGTAGACCTGCGCCATCAGCGCCTGGGCGTCGTCGCGGTGGTCCAGCGCCGCCAGCTCCTCCATCGGGATGCCGCTGGCGTCGAGGTGCACCAGCTCGGCGCCGGGCAGCGCGGGGTCGGGGTGCAGGGCGACCTCGGGCGCGGTGCGCAGGTCGATCACCGTGTGCAGCCCGACCCGGGCCAGCAGGCCGTGGTCCTCCTCGGTCAGCTGCAGGTCGTTGGAGCGGTAGAACACCCCGGTCCGCAGCCGGCCGCCGTCCGCGGTGGCGTAGCCCGGCTCCGGGCCGGCGACGTCGCGGAAGTTGTCGACCGATGCCAGCCGCAGGTACTCCTCAGCCTCGCTCACGGCTGCGAGCGTAGGGGATCACCGGTGCCCGGGTGGCCGCCGGCGATCGGGCGGCGCACCTCGGGGACCTCGCGCGGTCCTCAGGACAGCGAGAAGTAGGCGATCGGGTCGCTGGTCGGCCGCTTCGAGCCACCGTCGGGCTCCACCGTGATCCCGACGCCGGTGGCCTCGGAGGCGTCGCCGTCGAGGATCAGCGTGGTGTCCTGCACGTCGGGCATCAGGCCCGCCTTCACCATGTCGCCGGCGGGCGTCTCCAGCCACACCTCGTAGTCCTTGCCCTCCGGCGCGGACGGCATGTCCTCGGTGACGATCACCGCGCGACCGAGGTCGCGGGAGAGCACGACGGTGGCCACCGCGCCGTCGGGGAAGCGCTGCTCCACCCGGGTGGCGTCCGGCGCGGCCAGCACCTGCTCGGCAGCGGTCAGGCGCGTCACGGTCTCGTCCCGGCCGTCGTCGGCCCACGGCTTGAGCCACAGCCCGCCCACGGCGGCGGCCACGAGCACGGCGGCAGCCGCCCCCAGCAGGCCGAGCCGGCGCCAGCGGGAGGCACGCAGCGGGACCACGGTCCCGTCCCCACCACCGGCACCGCCGGTACCGCCGGCACCGGGCGCACGGGGCGCACGGGGCGTCCGGTCGGGTCCGGCCGCCGCGGGCAGCGGGTCGGGGTCGTCCTCGGAGCCGTCGGGCGATGCGGGCAGCGGCGGCAGCGGTCGGATCGTGGTGATGGAGGAGAGCACGGCGTCACGCACTGACGGCGGCGGCGCGACCTCGTCGGTGGCGAGCAGCGCCGCGGCCTCGCGCAGGCTGTCCACCTCCGCGCGACAGTCCGTGCAGCGCTGCAGGTGGGCCTCGAAACGGTCCATCTCAGCCGGCTCGAGGGCGTCGAGGGCGTAAGGACCCGACAGGGCGTGCACGTCGTCTCCTCCCCAGGTGTCGATCTGATCGGTCATCGGCCCACTCCGATCGCGTCGCGCAGCCGGATCAGTCCGTCGCGGATCCTGGTCTTGGCGGTGCCCACCGGAAGGTCGAGCAGGGTGGCGACCTCGGTGTGGGTGTAGCCACCGAAGTACGCCAGCTGGATCGCCTCACGCTGCACATCGGTGAGCTGGGTGAGGGCGGTGCGGACCCGGCGCGCCTCCAGGGAGGCGTGTGCGGCCTCCGCGGTGGCGTCGTGGGCGGGCACCTGGTGGCTGTGGTGGTAGTTCTCGTCGCGGCGGGTGGCGGCCTCCGCAGCCCGCACCCGGTCGACGGCCTTGCGGTGCGCGATCGTCATCAGCCACGACAGCGCGGATCCCCGGGCGGCGTCGTACCGGCTGGCCTGGCGCCAGACCTCGAGGTAGACCTCCTGGGTGACCTCCTCGGCCTGCGCGCGGTCGCGGACCACGCGGAGCACGAGGCCGTGCACCCGGGCGGCGGTGGCGTCGTACACCGTGGCGAACGCCGCTTGGTCGCCGCGCGCGGAGAGCCGGAGCAGGTCGCCCAGCTCGCCCGGCGGAGGGGAGACGCCGGCCGGCGTCCCCCGTGAGGGGACGCCGGCCGGGTCGTCGGGGACCGGATCCATGGGTGTGATCCTTCCGCGTCGTGTCAACAGTGGCGAATCGCTCGCGCCGGCTCAGGTCGGCGGAGGGTCACTTGACTCCGGTGAGGACCTTGTCGATCACGTAGACGGTGCCGTTGGCGGTCGGGATGTTGCCGCACACCACCTTGGCGGTGACGGTGCCGTCGGTGACGGTCATGCCGGACTCCGCGTCGCCCTCGACGGTGATCTTGTCCTCGGCGAGCGTGGTGTGGTCCCCGACGACGGCGTCCTTGTCGGCGTTCTTGCCGACCACGTGGTGCGCGAGGATCTTGTACAGGTCGCTCTCCTGGCCCTGCTCCTGGCCGGCCTTGACCAGCGCGTTGAGGTCGGCCTCGGGGATCTCGGCGAACGCGTCGTTGGTGGGCGCGAACACCGTCAGCTCCTCGGCGGAGTTCAGGGTGTCCGGCAGGCCGTCGATCGAGGTGACCGCGGTGACCAGGGTGGACAGCAGCGGGTTGTTGCTGGCGGCGGTGGCGACCGGGTCGGAGACCATGCCCTTGAGCGAGCCCTTGCCGTCGGTGGGCAGCGCGTCGCAGCCGTCGCCGAACACCTGGGCGGCCGGGTCTGCGCCCATGTCGGAGCTCTCGGAGCTCATGTCGTCGCTGGGGGACTCGGAGCTCTCCGAGCTTTTGCTGGAGCTGGCGCTGTCGTTGCCGTCGTCCTCGCTGCCGCACGCGGCGAACGAGAGGGACAGGGCGAGGACGGCCGTGGCGATGCCGGCGTTGCGGCGAAGGGTGTGCAGCTTCATGGTGATGCCTTCCGATCGAGGTGGCGGGTATCGCCGGGTTCTCTGCGGGTCCTGCTGGGTTCTGCTGCGTTCTCTGGTGGTTCGACGTCGTCGGTGAACCGGATGGGGTGGATCACAGGTTTTTTCTCCACCGCCGCTCAGCCGACGGTGACCAGCAGTTCGTGCAGGCCGCTGGATCCGCTGGGATAGGGCTCGGCCCGCTCCCCGCTCTGCTCGCTGCCGTCCCCGGCCAGGGCACGTACGGCGATCCGGTGCGACCCGGGCTCGGCCGGCCAGCGCACGAACCACTGGCGCCAGTAGGAGTCGTTCGCCTCCGGGCCCAGCTGGGCGGCGAACCACTCGCCGCCGTCGATGCGCACCTGCACGCCGGTGACCCCGCCCCGGGCCTGGGCCCACGCGACGCCGCCGACCACGACGTCCCCGGCGTCCAGCTTCGCCAGCGCGCGCGGCGTGTCGATCCGGGCGGAGGTCTTGATCGGGGCGTCCTTGGCCCAGCCGCGTTTCGTCCAGTACGCCTCCCGCTCGGCGTACGTGGTCAGCGTCAGCCGGCGCAGCCACTTGGTGGCGCTGACGAAGCCGTAGAGGCCGGGGATCACCATCCGCACCGGGAACCCGTGCTCACGCGGCAGCGCACGGCCGTTCATGCCGACCACGATCAGTGCGTCGCGGCCGTCGGTGGCCGGCTCCAGCGGGGTGCTGATCGTCATCCCGTCCACGTCGGTGGACAGGATCTGGTCCGCCTTCGTGTTCGCGATGCCCGCGAGGGCGAGCACGTCGACGAGGCGCACGCCGAGCCAGCGGGCGCCGCCCACGTAGGGGCCGCCGACGCTGTTGGACACGCACGTCAGCGTGATGTCGCGCTCCACGAGGTCCATCTCCAGCAGGTCGTCGAACGTCAGCGTCACCTCCCGCTCCACGTCGCCGTCGATGCGCAGGGTCCAGTCGTCGGCGGACAGGATCGGTACGTCGAGCCGGGTGTCCACGCGGTAGAAGTCGCCGTTCGGGGTGCGGAACGGCGTGATCCCGTCGACCTGGTCGTCCAGGCCGCGGGGCAGCGTCGGCGCGCGGTCGGTGGCCGCCGGCAGCGTGACGTCCTCCGGGCGGAGCCGGAGCCGGCCGACGATGCGGCCGGTGACGCCGCCGACCGCGGCCAGCGCCGTGGCCACGCCGACGCCGAGCAGCAGGTGGCGGCGGCTGGCGCTGGTGCTGGTGCTGGTGCTGGTGGGGGTCTTGGTGCTGGTCGTGTCGGTGGTGCTGGGGTCGGTGCTCGTGTCGGTGGCGCTCGGGTCGGTGGCGCTCGGGTCGGTGGTCGGGGCGGTGGCGGTCGTGGCGATGCTGGGGTTGGTCGCGGCGCGGTGCAGCCGGGCGAGGACGAGCAGGGTGAGCGGGCCGGTGATCGCCGCGACCAGGCTCGGCAACAGGTCGAGGGCGCCCACCTCGGGGCGCTCGAGCACGGCGCCGGCAGCGAGCGCGACCAGCACCAGCAGCCCGGCCGCGCCGAGCCACGGTCGGCGTCGCGCGAGCAGGCCCGCCAGCGCGGAGAGCACCAGCACGCCGAGCATCACCGACCCGACGAGCACCACCTTGTCGGCGCTGCCGAAGGTGCGGATCGCCCACTCCTTCATCGGTGTCGGCGTGCGGTCGATCACCGCGGAGCCGACCGCCAGCACGGGTGAGGTCGCCGGGTCGCCGAACGCCGCCACCGCGTGTGCCAGCCCGATGCCCACCAGGGTCGCGAGGACGCCGTACGCCGCCCAGACGAGGTGGCGCAGTGACCGGACGAGCCGACGTGTCCTCATGGGGAGGGTTCGTCACCGACCCGCAGGCTGGATGGGACCGCCTCCCAAGCGAATTCGTCGAGAATCCGCGAAATCTCGACAGATTCGCTTGGGAAGCGGTGCGTCTGTCAGTCCGGGGTCGCCACGTGCACCAGCGCGTCGCCGGCGTTGACGATCGGGGCGGTGGTCAGCCCGATCACGATGCCGGCGCGGTCGGCGTGCACCAGCCGCACCCGGCGACCGAAGGTGTCCGACAGGCCGCCGAGGCGCTGACCGGCCTCGACCTGCTCGCCGAGGCCGACCTCCAGGTGCAGGATCCCGGTGCCGCGGGCGCGCACCCAGCCGCTGCTGCGCGCTGCGACGGGTGCCCGCTCCGGCGCGGGCCCCGGCGGCAGGGGGTCGATCATCCCCAGCGCGGCCAGCACCCGTCGTACGCCCTCGACGCCGACGGTGATCGGGTGTTCGTCGAAGCGCAGCGCCTCCCCGGCCTCGTAGAGCAGCACGGTCGCGCCCGCCTCCCGACCGGCCTGGCGCAGCGAGCCGTCGCGCAGCTTGGCGTGCAGCATCAGCGGCGCGCCGAACGCCTCGGCCAGCTCGCGGGTGCGGGGGTCGTCCAGGTCGGCGCGGATCTGCGGCAGGTTGGCGCGCCGGTCCGAGGCGGTGTGCAGGTCGATGCCGACCTCGCACTTGCGGACCACCTCCGTCATGAACAGGTGCGCGATCCGGCTGGCCAGCGACCCGCGCGCGGAGCCGGGGAAGGAGCGGTTCAGGTCGCGGCGGTCCGGCAGGTACCGGTCGCCGGTCATGAACCCCAGCACGTTCACCACCGGTACGGCGACCAGGGTGCCGCGCAGCTCCTTGGCCGAGAGCGTGGCCACGGCCCGCCGGATCACCTCCACGCCGAGCACCTCGTCGCCGTGCACCGCGGCGTTGACCCACACGGTCGGGCCGGGCTCGCGGCCGTGGATCACCCGCACCGGCAGGCTGACGTCGCCGCCGGTGACCAGGCGGGTGATCGGCAGCTCGACCTCCTTGGTCGAGCCGGCACGGACCCGGACGTTGCCGATCGCGAACGACTCGCGGGGCCGGCCGCGGCGCGGGGTGCTCATGCCTCCCGGCCTCGGTTGCGGCGTCGTACCCGCCGGGGCGGGCGACCGCCCAGGTAGGACCGGCCGGCGTCGACCAGGAACCCCTGGCGCAGCGCCTCGCGGCCGATCAGCATCCGGAATCCCATCTCGTCGCGGCGGGTCAACGTCATCTCCGTGGCGACCTGGCGGCCGAGGAGCTCGACGTCGACGAGGACGACCACCCGCTCCTGGGCGTGGCCGGTGGAGGACTTCACGACGCGGCGGTCGTGCACGGGGCACTCGACCTGCACCGCGTCGGCGTCCGAGCGCTGCCACGGGTGCACCGAGAACCGCACCCAGTCGACACCGTCGCGCTCGGTCTCGACGAGGTCGAAGGCATGAAGGGCAGAGGAACGGGCACCGGTGTCGAGCTTGGCCTTGACGTGCCCGACACCCCATCCCGGCAAGCTCACCCACTCACGCCAGCCGGCCACGACCGGGGCATCGGGCTGCCTGCTTGAATGAGGGCTGGGCACGACTGACATCCAAGCAGGCACCGCAATCCTCGTCGGCCGACCCCGCCCGCCCGGCCGATCCAGCCGCCCCGCCCAGCCGCCGCCCCCCAACCGGCAGACCCAGCCGACCCACCCAGTCACAGGTCAGGAATGAAGCTCGGAATCCTCTCCCGCGCCCCGCGGTCCTACAGCACCCAGCGCCTGCGCACCGCCGCCCTCGACCGGGGGCACCAGGTCAAGGTCCTCAACACGCTGCGGTTCGCGATCGACCTGTCCGGCGACGAGCCCGACCTGCAGTTCCGGGGCAAGCAGCTGAGCGACTACGACGCCGTGCTGCCCCGGATCGGCAACTCGATCACGTACTTCGGCACCGCCGTGGTGCGCCAGTTCGAGCAGATGGACGTCTACACGCCGAACACCGCCAACGGCATCGCCAACTCCCGCGACAAGCTGCGGGCCTCGCAGATCCTGTCCCGGCACAACATCGGGATGCCGCCCACCACGTTCGTGCGCGACCGCGCCGACGTGATCCCGGCGATCGAGCGGGTCGGGGGTGCGCCGGTGGTGATCAAGCTGCTCGAGGGCACCCAGGGCATCGGGGTGATCCTGGCGCCCGACATCAAGGTCGCCGAGGCGATCATCGAGACGCTGCAGTCCACCAAGCAGAACGTGCTCATCCAGCGCTTCGTCGTCGAGAGCAAGGGCCGCGACATCCGGGCGCTGGTCGTCGGCGACCGGGTGGTCGCCGCGATGCGGCGCGTCGCGCAGGGCGATGAGTTCCGCTCCAACGTGCACCGCGGCGGATCGGTGGAGAAGGTCGAGCTGGACCCCGAGTACGAGCGCGTCGCCGTCCGCGCCGCGCAGATCATGGGGCTCAAGGTCGCCGGCGTCGACATGCTCGAGGGCGACGACGGACCGCTGGTGATGGAGGTGAACTCCTCGCCCGGCCTGGAGGGCATCGAGACCGCCACCAAGCTCGACGTGGCCGGCGCGATCATCGACTACATCGACAACCAGGTCGCCTTCCCGCAGATCGACGTCCGCGAGCGGCTCAGCGTCTCCACCGGGTACGGCGTCGCGGAGATCGTCGTGCACGGCGACGCCGACCTGGTCGGCAAGAGCATCGGCGACTCCGGCCTGCGCGAGCGCGACATCTCCGTGCTCACCCTGCACCGCGGCACCACGGTGGTCCCCAACCCCTTCCCGCACCACGTGCTGGAGGCCGAGGACCGGCTGCTGTGCTTCGGCAAGCTGGAGGAGATGCGCTCCATGATCCCCGCCCGCCGCAGCCGGCGGGCGCGGGTGAAGCGGCTGCCCAAGCAGCCGATCCACGGCGACTGAGCCCACCCCCTCCCCGCCGAATCTCCCCTTGTGGCTCGCCGAATCACCCGGTGGTTCGCCGAATCACCCGTTGTGGTTGGTCGAGTCGCCCGTTGTGGTCACCGCGTCGTACGACGTCCTCGGCGGAGCGGGACGCGGTAGGAGACGCCCACACGGCAGGATGACCGCATGACCGACGCCCCTGCCGAGCTGGTCCACCTCGACGTCGCCGACGGCGTCGCGACGATCACGCTGGACTCCCCGCACAACCGCAACGCGCTGTCGAAGCAGCTGGTCACCGAGCTGGCCGACCGGCTGGCGACGGCCGACGCGGACGACGCCGTACGGGTGATCACGCTCGTCTCCTCGGGCCGGGTGTTCTGCTCCGGGGCGGACCTGTCGGAGGCCTCGACGGTGCCGATGCACGAGGGTGCGCGGGCGATCGTCGGCGTGCAGCGGGCGATCGTGGCCGCCGGCAAGCCGGTCGTCGTCGTGGTCGAGGGTGCGGCTCGCGCCGGCGGGATCGGGATCGTCGCCGCCGCCGACGTCGCGATCGTCGCCGAGGACGCCACGTTCGCGCTGACCGAGGTGAAGCTTGGTCTGACGCCCGCGGTCATCTCGCTGACCGTCTTCCCGCGGCTCACCCCGCGCGGCCTGGCGCTGACCGCGCTCGGCGGCGAGGTGTTCACCGGCGCGCAGGCGGCCGAGTACGGCCTGGTCACGCTCGCCGTACCCGCGGACGAGCTGGCCGCGAAGGTCGACGAGGTCGTCGGCCAGCTGGCCACCGGTGCACCCCAGGGCCTGCGGGAGACCAAGCGGCTGCTGTCCGCGGACCTGCTGGCCCGGATCGACGCCGGCGCCGAGGAGATGATCGAGCTCAGCGCCCGGCTGTTCGGCTCCGCCGAGGCCCGTGAGGCGATGAAGGCGTTCTTGTCACGCAAGAAGTGACGGCAGGCTCGGGCGGCCACCACGGGTGATTCGGCGAGCCACCAGGGGTGATTCGGCGGACCACAAGGGGAGATTCGGCGGACCACAAGGGGAGATTCGGCGAGCCACCACGGGGGATTCGGCGGACCACCACGGGGGATTCGGCGGGCCCCAGAGGGGGATTCGGCGTCAGGTGCCGCGGAGCTTGTCGACGAAGGTGGCGCCGGCGCGCTCGGCGAGGCCCGCCAGCGCGGTGTCGAGGTCGTCGGCGACGACCACGTCGTCGAGCACGTCCTGGCGCACGAAGCCGGCGTCCACGAGGCCCTGCAGGGCGCCGAGCAGCGGCTGCCAGAAGCCCTTGGTGTCGTAGAAGCAGACCGGGTCGTCGTTGAAGCCGATCTGGCGCCAGCTCCACACCTCGACGATCTCCTCCAGCGTGCCGAGGCCGCCGGGCAGGCACAGGAAGCCGTCGGCCAGCTCGGCCATCAGCGCCTTGCGCTCGTGCATCGTCTCGACCACGTGCAGCTCGGTGAGGTCGCTCCGGCCCCACTCCCGCTCCACCATCGACCGCGGGATCACCCCGATCACCTCGCCCCCGGCGTCCAGGGCGCCCTGGGAGACCGCGCCCATCAGGCCGTGCCCGCCGGCGCCGTACACCAGGCCCAGCCCGCGCTGGGCCAGCCCGCGGCCCACGTCGTACGCCGCCTCGACCAGCGAGGCGTCGTGGCCCGGCGCGGACCCGCAGAAGACGGCGACACGGCGCAGCTCGCTCATGGGGACCAGGCTAGAGCGCGGCGACGAGGCGGGCCGCACCCGCTGTGGCCCCCCGGATGAGGCCCAGCCCGAGCGCCGCGTCGCCCACCGTGTGCACCGCGACGTCCAGGCCCGCCTGCGCCAGCCCTGTCCGCAGAGCCTCGCCCACCCCCTCGTCCGGTACGACGTCCCCGGCGAGCACCACGGCGTCGGCCGGCAGGTCGCGGGGCCGGCCGTGTGCCGGCACGTACCGCACGCCGTCCGGGGTGATCGCCTCGACCACACAGCCCACGTGCACGGTGACGCCGAGCGCGTCGAGGCGGTCCATGTGCTCGGTGCGCCGCTTCGCACCGACCTCGGTCGCGACCTCGTCGCCGGTGTGCAGCAGCGCGACCAGCCGACCCGCGCGGGCCAGCGTCTCGGCGAGCTCCACCGCCGCCAACCGGCCGCCGAGCACGACCACCCGCCGGCCCACCGGCAGCGCGTCGGGGCCCAGCCCGCCCCCGGCCAGGCCATCCAGCCCGCCCCCGGCCAGGCCATCCAGCCCGCGGTGCACGTGCGGCAGGTCGGCGCCGGGTAGCTGCGGCAGCACGACCCGGCCCCCGGTCGCCGCGACGACCACGTCGGGCGCGAGTGCGGCGACGGTCGCGGCGACGGTCGCGGCGTCCGCATCCACCCCGAGCCGCACGTCCACGCCGGCGTGGTCGACCTCGGCGAGCAGCCAGTCCAGGTAAGGCCGGTTCTCCGGGTGCACCGCGCAGGCCGCGACCAGGGCGCCGCCGAGGCACCGGCCCTGCTCCAGCAGGGTCACCTCGTGGCCGGCGCCGGCCGCCAGCCGGGCCGTCTCCATCCCGGCCGGTCCGCCACCGAGCACCACCACCCGACGCCGCCCCGCCGAGCCGGCGCCGCCCACGACGCCGACACCCCCGCTCCCGGGCGCCAGGGCGGCCAGCTCCCGCTCGTGCCCGGTGAACGGGTTCACCGCGCACTCGGCGGCGAGCTTCTCCTCCAGGGTGTCGATGCAGTTCTCGCACGAGATGCAGCGCCGCACCCGCGCCGGCCCACCGCCCCAGCCGGCGAGCTTGCGGGGCAGGTCGGGGTCGGCGAGCAGCGGGCGGCCCAGGGCGACGAAGTCGGCGCGACCCTCGGCCAGCACCTGCTCGGCCAGCGCCGGGTCGTGCAGCCGGCCGACCGCGATCACGGGCACGTCCACGGCCTCGCGGACCGCGGCGGCGGCGCCCACGTTGAGCCCGTCGCCGTCGTCGGCTCCGTTCACCATGCCGGTGACCAGCCGGTCGATCACGCCACCGGAGACGTGGAAGGCGTCGACGCCGGCCTCGACGAGCAGCGGGGCGATGGTGGCGGTGTCGTGGATCGGCCGGCCGCCGGCGACCCGCTCGTAGCCGGAGATCCGCAGCGTGATCGGGAAGTCGGCGCCCACCTCGGCGCGGATGGCGGTCAACGCCTCCAGCACCACCCGGATCCGGCCCTCCACCGAAGAGCCCCGGTAGCGGTCGGTGCGCCGGTTGCGCTGCGGGGCCAGGAAGGAGCCGAGGAACATGTAGCCGTGCGCGGCGTGCAGCTCGATGCCGTCGTACCCGGCCTCGCGCACGCGGAGGACGGCGGCTCGGAACTGGTCCAGGATCGCCGCGATCTGCTCCTTGCTCGCCTCGGTCGAGGGCCGCCCGGTCAGGTAGGAGCCGATCACCGACGGGCCGAGCGAGGTCACGCCGTACATCTCCGGGCCCAGCCCGTCCGGGCCGGCGTGCACGATCTGCGGCTGGATCTTCGCGCCGAGGTCGTGCACCGCCTCCACGAGCCGCCGGTGCGCGGGCACGGCGGCGTCCTCACCGATCTGCAGGCCACCGGGCGTCTCGGGGTGCTGCGGGTCGATCCCGGTCGCGCCGACGGTGACCAGGCCGACCCCGCCGGCGGCGCGGGTGGCGAAGTGCGCCACCGTGCGCTCCGACGGGTGGCCGGCAGGGGTGCCGTACATCGTCTCCATCGGCGACATCACGAGCCGGTTCCGCAGCCGCATCGTGCCGATGGACCCGGGAGCGAGGAGACAGGAGAACATAGAACCTGTTCTACCTTCTCGCCTAGGGTGGTCGCGTGGACTTCGCGATGGTGGTCGCCTACCAGCCGCTCGAGCAGCTCGTCCCGCTCGCCCGCGCCGCCGAGGAGGCGGGCTTCCGGGCGCTGTGCCTCGCCGACCACGTGGTCGACCTGGAGACGGTCGCGACGCCATACCCCTACACCTCCTCCGGCGAGCGTCGCTGGAGCACCGACGCCGACTGGCCGGACCCGTGGGTCACCATCGGCGCGCTGTCCCAGGCGACCACCCGGCTGCAGTTCTTCACCTCCATCTACGTCGCCGCGATGCGCAACCCGTTCACCGTCGCCAAGGCCGTCGGTACGGCGTCCGCGCTGTCCGGCGGCCGGGTGGCGCTCGGCGTCGGGGTGGGCTGGTGCCGCGAGGAGTTCGAGCTGCTCGAGCAGGACTTCGCCACCCGCGGGCGTCGTACCGACGAGGCGCTGGCGCTGATGCGCGCGCTGTGGGAGCCGGGCTGGACGGAGTTCGCCGGCGAGTTCTACCGCTGCGAGCGGCTCACCATGAACCCCACCCCGCCGCGCCGGGTGCCGGTGTGGGTGGGCGGGCTCAGCGAGGTGGCGATGCGCCGCGCCGCCCGGCACGACGGCTGGGTGGGCGACATGGCGAAGATCGACGACGCGATCGAGGTCGCGCAGCGGCTGCGCGCCCTGCGTGTCGAGGCCGGCCGGGATCCCGACGACCCCGAGCAGCCGTTCGAGGTCGTCTCCGCGCTCCTCGACGGCATGCGGCCCGAGGACTTCGTGCGCGCCCGCCGCGGCGGGGTGACGATGACGATGACGGTGCCCTGGATGTACTACGAGCGCCAGGACGCACCGCTGGAGGCGAAGCTCGAGGGCGTCGCCCGGTTCGGCGACGACGTCCTCGGCCCGGTGCGGGAGCTGCTCGCCTGAGGGTGGCTCAGAGCGGGCCGATCGCGGGCGGCAGCCCGGGTGGCGAGCCGGGCGGCGACCCCAGGTGCGACGACATCGCCGTGATCAGGGTCGACCGGAGCCGGTCCAGGTCGGCGTGGTGCCCGTAGGTCTCCTCGTCGCGCAGCCCGCGGACGGCGATGATCAGCAGCGTGGCCACGTCGAGCGCCTGCTCCTGGTCCACGTCGAGGCCCGCGAAGTAGGTGAGGAACCCCTTGGTCCAGGCCACCTCCAGCTCCGAGAGCGCCGCCGCGGTGCGCGGGTGGGAGACCTCCAGGGCGCTGCGTGGTCGGGGCAGGCCGTCGCGGATGGTCTCGAACGCCACCGTGTACGGCGAGCCCAGCGTCTCGTTGTAGAAGTCGACGACCTCCGCGACCCGTCCGGCGACGGTCTCGGCCACGGGTTCGGCCCACCATCCCGGGGCGTCGCGCAGGATCCTCTCGACCACCGCGGCCCAGAACCCGTCGGAGTCCCCGAACAGGTTCTGCACCGAGCCCCAGGACAGCCCGGCCTCTTTCGCGACCAGGTTGATGGAGACGGTCTCGGGACGGCCGGTGGAGGCCATCGTCATAGCGGTGGCGAGAAGCTTCTCTCGGGCTGCCACCCCGCGGCGGTTGGGCTTGCGGGTTGCGTGTGTCGGCGGTTCGCTCATTCGGACCCCCCTCGGGTTTGCGAAGCCACTTCCATTCATACACCCGACGCCCCTAGTAGAGTTGAGTGCTTGCCGCAGCGCGCGGCAGCGTCTCGAGGCACTGCCTCGAGCGGACGGTGGACGGGCGAGGGGTCACGTCGGTGACAGACGAACTGGTGGAGCGCGAGGTCGCGGCGGAACAGGCCTTCGTCGACCGGGTCTACGCCCAGATGGAGCACGCTGCCAGTGCGGCGGCGGAGCTGGCCCGCGAAGGGCACTCCCGGGGTCGGCTGGGCCACGAGGGCGGCCTGGTGGAGCGCGACGCGATGGTCTTCCAGGCGGCCAAGCGGATCGCCCAGCTCGACGCCGCCCACGAGGGCCTGGTCTTCGGCCGCCTCGACATGGACGCCGCGCTGGACCCCGCGCCGCGCTACGTGGGCCGGATCGGCCTGCGCGACGGGGACCGCAACTCGCTGCTGATCGACTGGCGCGCCCCGGCGGCCGCGGTCTTCTACCAGGCCACGGCGGCCGACCCCCAGCAGGTGCTGCGCCGCCGGGTGCTGCGCAGCGCCGGGCGCAGCGTCGTGGGCGTCGAGGACGAGCTGCTCGACGCAGAGGGCCTCGCCGCCGCGGAGGAGCAGGGCCGCGAGCTGCCGATCATCGGCGAGGGCGCGCTGATGGCGCAGCTCTCCCGGGCCCGGGACCGCTCCATGCACTCGATCGTGGCCACCATCCAGGCCGAGCAGGACAAGGCGATCCGGGCGCCCTCGCGCGGCGTGGTCTCCATCTCCGGCGGCCCCGGCACCGGCAAGACCGTGGTCGCGCTGCACCGCGCGGCCTACCTGCTCTACAGCGACCGGCAGCGCTACGAGCGCGGAGGCGTGCTCGTCGTCGGCCCCTCGGGGGTCTTCATGCGCTACATCGAGCGGGTGCTGCCCTCCCTCGGCGAGACCGCGGTCGCGCTGCGCAGCCTCGGCGAGGTGGTCAACGAGGTCCGCGCCACCCGCCACGACGAGCCCGCGGTGGCCGACGTCAAGGGCAGCGCCCGGATGGCGGAGCTGATGCGCCGCCTGGCCCGCCAGCAGGCCCCGGGCAGCCCGACCGAGTTCCGGGTGTTCTGGCGTGACGACCGGCTCGTGCTGGACCGCGGCAAGCTGGGCCAGATCCGCCGCCAGCTGATGTCGCAGGGCATGCGCAACAAGCAGGTGCCCCGGGTCGCGCAGGCGCTGCTGGACGCCCTGTGGCGTCAGGTCCGCGGCGAGCGCGGGCGCGAGCAGGGCCGCGAGCGGTTCAACGACGACATGCTCTCGCGCCCGGACTTCCTGGAGTTCGCCGCCGCCTGGTGGCCGCCGCTGGACGCCCCGGCCGTGCTGTGCTGGCTGCGCGAGGGCGAGCTGCTCGCCCGGATCGCCGACGGCCTGCTCAGCGGCGAGGAGCAGCGACTCCTCGCCAAGTCGTGGAGCACCCTGGACCCGAACCGCCCGATCTCCCCGCAGATCTCCATCGAGGACGTGCCGCTGCTCGACGAGCTGCGCTACGCGCTCGGCGACGTGCCCGCCCGCACCGAGGACGAGCGCGACGACCCGATGGCGCTCATCGAGGGCGCCGTCGACATCAACGAGCTGATGACCGCCGCCGACCGCGAGTTCTCCTCCGGGCGCGGGTGGCGCCCGCCGACCAACAGCATCGAGGACGACGGCTACGCCCACGTGCTCATCGACGAGGCCCAGGACCTCACCCCGATGCAGTGGCGCATGGTCGGGCGCCGCGGCCGCACCGCGTCGTGGACCATCGTCGGCGACCCCGCGCAGTCGTCGTGGCCCGAGCCCGCCGAGGCCGCCGCCGCCCGCGCCGAGGCCCTCGACCGCAAGCAGGTCCACGAGTTCCACCTGTCGACCAACTACCGCAACTCCGCCGAGATCTACGCCCACGCCGCCGCCTACGCCCAGCGGGTCGGCCTCGACGCGGACCTGCCCGACGCCGTACGACGCACCGGGGCGGAGCCCAAGGACGTCGTCCTCGGCCCGGGGGCCGGCTCCGCCCAGCTGGAGGCCGCCACCCGGGAGGCCGTGCTCGAGCTGGCCGGCGCCGTCAGCGGCACCGTCGGCATCGTGGTCCCGGTCGCGCGGCGCAGCGAGGTCAACGCCTGGCTCGCGTCCTGGCCCGAGCTCGCCCAGGACGCGCCCGGCGCCCGCGCCGCGGCCGTCGACTCCGCGACCACGCCCTCGGGCGAGGACCGGGTCGTGGTGCTGACCGGGCTCGACACCAAGGGGCTGGAGTTCGACGGCATCGTCGTCGTCCGTCCCCAGGAGATCGAGGACGAGTCCGCGACCGGGCGGGCCACGCTGTACGTCGTCCTGACCCGCGCGACGCAGCTGCTGACCACCATCAGCTGAGGACGCCTGCGGGCGCCCTCAGGGGCCGCTCAGGGCGCCTCAGGGCCGTCCTGCTCGTCCTCGTCGGCCTTGCCGGCGGGACCGCAGGGGTCCTCCTCGTCCGTCTGGACATCCTTGTCGGACTTGTCGTCCTCGTCGGGATCCGCGGTGGGGCTCTCCGCCGCCGCGGTGGTGCTCGGGGCAGGCGTGGTCGTGCTCGGGCTCGCCGAGGTGCTCGGGGCGTCGCTGACGCACTCGTCGCGAGGCTTCCGGTTCGGCTTCGGGTCGCCCGCCGGCTTCCCGCTCGGCTTCCCGCTCGGCTTCCCGCTCGGCTTCTGGGACGGCTGCTCCGAGGTCTTCTCGGAGGGCTCATCCGACGGCTGGTCCGACGGTTGGTCGGCGGGCTCATCAGTGGGCTGGTCAGTGGGCTGATCAGAAGGCTCCCCGGTCGGCTCCGCCGTGGGCTGCTCGGTCGGCACCACGGGCGTGGGGGTGCCGGTGGGCGTGGCCGTGGGGGTGACCGTGGGCGTGGGGGTGACGGGTGCGGTCGGCGTGGCCGAGCCGGTGGCAGGCGGGGTGGCCGGCGGGGTCGCGGGGACGAACGAGCGGAGGCTCGGGTCCCTCGCCCAGCCCTTCTGCACGGCGTCCGGGCCCAGCCCTGGGAGGCGTCGTGCCGACACGATCACCGTGGGCATCGGCCACGCGTCGGCCAGCGGGCCGGCGGCGGCGATCGGCGGCAGGGTCAGCTGCTCCTCGAGGGTGGTGCGGGCGCCGCGGACCATGGCGGGGAAGCGGGGGGAGGCGTTCAGGCGACCCAGTGCAGAGGACACCTCCGCCGGCGCGGAGAGGTCGCCGCCGGCGCTGCACAGGACCACGCCCGCGGCCAGCGCGGCGTCGTCGAGGTCCTGGGGGTCGCGGGTGCCGTCGTCGTCGGCGTCCACCCCGACGACGGTCCACAGGGCCGGGGGCAGCAGGAAAGGTCCGGCGCCGCGGTCATGGCGCGGGTCGGCGTCGATCCGGCCCTGGTCGCTGTCGGGCACCGCCTTGCCGTCCTCGGCGCCGCCGGCGTGACGCAGCACGGGCCCGTAGAGGGCAGGGCTGACCCGCCCCTGGGCGTCGAAGCTGCCGCCGCCGCTGCGACCGTGGTCGGTGGCGACCGCGGCGACCGCGGCCAGGTGCATCCAGTCCAGGTGGCAGCCGGGGTCGGCCTGGCTCATGATCGCCTCCGCGCGCTGGTAGGCGCCCAGCGTGGCCACGGGCAGGTCGCCCAACGCCGGGGGAGAGCTGGCGACACGGAAGGCGACCGGTGTCAGCGACGAGACGTCGCTGAGCGTGGAGGCGTCCGGCTCCCGGGCGGCGGAGGTGTCCGGGGTCTCCGCGTCGCGGCTGTGCGGCGGCGGGACGGCCAGGCTCGCGTCGGAGCCGGAGGAGGAGGCGGCGCCGACACCGAGCAACGTCGCGAGACTCGCGCCGAGGACGGTCCGGGCCACCAGGGTGCCCAACATGGTCCGGCCGACGGCCGGACGCCCGAGATCGCGCCGCACGATGTTCCTTCCAGACGCCCCGCCGCCGAGGCGGCACGCTCCCTCCCACCCGCCGGCCTCCCCGGGACGAAGGGCCGCTCGACGGTCCGGCGCGAGGCGCCGGACATCCACCATAAGTCGGTCTGCGGCCGAATGGGACCCGATCGCGGAAGCAGTCTCGTCACCTCGTCCCAGGGGCCTCGTTGGTCCTGCATGGAGCGCCTGAGCCGACGTACCGCCACCCGTCCTGCCGCCCGTCCTGCCGCCCGTCCTGCCGGCCTGCTGGCAGGCGTGCTCGTCACCGCCGTGGCGCTGCTGGCCACGCTCACCCTGGCCGCCCCACGCGCCTCCGCGGCGCCCGAGCCGCTGCCGGTGCCCTACGGGTTCGTGCCGGGCGCGCTGCTCAACGGGCTGCCCGGTGCCAACGCGGCGGGCACCAACGACTGGAGCTGCAAGCCGTCGAAGGCGCACCCCCGTCCGGTGGTGCTGGTGCACGGCTTCGCCGGCAACCGCGCCACCAACTGGCCGACGTTCGGGCCGCTGCTCAAGAACGAGGGCTACTGCGTCTTCGCGCTCACGTACGGCGTCGCCGCCGACGTCGTGCCGGTGAACCTGCTCGGCGGTGTCGGCGACATGCGCGCCAGCGCCGGCGAGCTGAAGGTGTTCGTCGACAAGGTGCTCAAGGCGACGGGGGCCGGCAAGGTCGACCTGGTCGGGCACTCCGAGGGCAGCCTGATGCCGAACTGGTACCTGAAGTACCTCGGCGGGGCGAAGAAGGTGCACCACTTCATCGGGCTCGGCTCCGCGTTCGGCGGCACCAACCTGCCGGTGCTGTTCGAGCGGCTGCTCAACGGGATCTTGGCGCCGGAGCAGGTGCCCGTCTGCCAGGCGTGCCTGCAGTTCTCGCCGAAGTCGCAGTTCGTCCGCCAGCTGCACGAGGGCGGCCTCATGCAGAAGGGCGTGAGCTACACCAGCATCGTCACCCGGATCGACGAGCTGGTGATCCCTTACACCAACGGGATCCTGCCCGGGGCGCGCAACTACGTCCTGCAGGACGTGTGCCCCCAGGACCTCTCGGACCACCTGCAGATCGTCTCCAGCCGCAACGTGGCCCGGATCGTGCTCAACACCCTGGACCCGAAGAACGCTCGGAAGCTGACCTGCGTCCCGGTGCTGCCGGTGGTCGGGGAGCTCGTCCCCGGCCTGATCTGAGGCGCCTGATCTGAGGCGTTCCCGGGCCGGGGCGACCGAGCGCGGTTCAGGCGGGCTGGAACAGCCCGATCGCGTCGCTCTCCCACCACAGGTCGTGGTAGACGACCCGCCCGTGCATCCACGGCTCCCGGGTCTCCAGCGCCGAGGCCAGGAAGTCGTCGCCCGCCACCCGGTCCGAGGGCGGCAGCAAACCGTAGGTGTGTGCCGGGACGAAGCCCTTGCGGCAGTAGTAGGCACCCTCGCCCTCCAGCACCAGGTACGGCGCCAGCTGCCGGGCGCCCTCGGTGCGCGCCGCGTCGAGGAGTGCCGAGCCGATGCCCTGGTCCTGGTGCTCGGGGTCGATGCTGAGCGGGCCCACCACCAGGACGTCCACGAGCCGGGGCTCGGCGTCCAGCCAGGCGTGGCTCAGGCCGAGGTGACCGACGACCCGGCCGTCGTGCTCGGCGACCAGCTCGGCACGCACCAGGCCACGGCCGACGACCTCGCGCCAGAACGCCACGACGCCCGGGATGTCGGCGTCGAAGGCGGCGCTCAGCACGGCCTCGATGCCGGGGGTGTCGGCAGGTGTGGCCAGGCGGATCCGGGTGGGTGTGCTCACGGCGCAGAGCGTACGGGCGCCGGGGCGTTCTGGGGCACCGTGGGCGAGGCGCGGACCACGGCCGCCCGTGCCGGCGGGCCCGCATAGGCTTCGCCCCATGTCTGAGCAGTCCGGTCCCACGCACTCCGCCGCCGAGGCCATCGCGGCCGTCCGGGAGCACGAGGCGTGGGCGATCATCCGGCGCTCGACCCGGGCCGGGGACCGCGACACCGTCGGCGTGCTCGGCGGCAGCCGCAGCGTCGTCTCCTCGATCATGGACATCCCGCTGGAGACCGGGGTGCCCGAGCCGGGCCGCACCTGCGACCGGCTGGTCGCCGTACCGTTCCGGCAGGTCGCCGAGCGTGGCTTCGAGGCGCACGACGACGGCACCCCGCTGGTGGTCGTCGACGTCGACGCCGAGCACGAGTTCTCCGTGGCGGAGGTCGTCGAGGCGATCACCGAGGTGCCGGTGACCTTCACCGACGCCGGTGGCTTCGACAGCGACGACGACGAGTACGCCAAGATCGTCGCCGCGATCATCGACGAGGAGATCGGGCAGGGCGAGGGCGCCAACCTGGTCATCGGGCGGACCTACCGCGCGGTGGTCGCCGACTTCAGCGCCGAGGTGGCGCTCACCGTCTACCGCCGGCTGCTCGAGCGCGAGCGCGGCGCCTACTGGACCTTCCTGTTCTTCACCGGCGACCGCTACCTGATCGGTGCCAGCCCCGAGCGCCACGTCTCCGTGCACGGCGGCGACGTGCGGATGAACCCGATCTCCGGCACCTTCCACCTGCGTCCGCCGGCCGGGGAGACCCGCCCCGCCGCGGCCCGGCTGCGCGACTTCCTCGCCGACGAGAAGGAGATCTACGAGCTCTTCATGGTCGTCGACGAGGAGCTGAAGATGATGTGCGACATCTGCACCGAGGGCGGCCAGGTGCTCGGCCCGTTCCTCAAGCCGATGACGCACCTGATCCACACCGAGTACCTGCTCGCCGGGCGCACCAGCCGCGACGTGCGCGAGGTGCTGCGCGACACCATGTACGCCGCCACGGTCACCGGCTCGCCGGTGGAGAACGCGTGCAAGCTGATCAAGACCTACGAGCCGGAGGGCCGCGGCTACTACGGCGCCGCGCTGGCGCTGTTCGGCCGCGACGGCGACGGCGAGCCGGTGGTGGACAGCCCGATCGTCATCCGCACCGCCGACGTCGACCTGGCCGGCAACCTCAAGGTGACCGCCGGCGCCACCCTGGTCCGCGACTCCGAGCCGGCCTACGAGGTCGCCGAGACCCACGCCAAGGCCGGCGGCATCCTCACCGCCTTCGGGCTGCGCTCGCAGGCCCCGGCCGCCGCGCCGACCGTGAGTCCCGAGGAGGTCGCCGAGCTGGTCGCCGACGAGGAGACCCTGATCGCGCTGGCGGGCCGCAACAACCGGCTCTCCGGTTTCTGGCTGGCCAACCAGGCCGGCAACCCGGTCGACCCGCGGCTGATCGGGCGGACCGCGGTCATCCTCGACAACGAGGACGACTTCGTGAACATGCTGCGCCACATGCTGACCCGGATGGGGATCAGCAGCCGGGTGGTGCGCCACGAGCAGGTCGACGGCGGCGACCTGGCCACCCTGCTCGACGCCGACCTGGTCATTGTCGGCCCCGGCCCCGGCGACCCGCGCGACGACGCCGACCCCAAGATCGCCCGGCTCCGCACGGCCGTGGACTGGCTGCTCGCGAACGAGCGGCCGTTCCTGGCGGTCTGCCTGGGCCACCAGGCGCTGTGCCACCGGCTCGGGCTGCCGCTGGTCTACAAGGACATCGTCTTCCAGGGCACCCAGGCCACGGTGCTCCTCGACGGCCGCCCCGCCAAGGTCGGCTTCTACAACACCTTCGTCGCCCGCCCCGACGCCGACACCGTGCTGCCCACCGGCGTCACCCTCGACACCGACCCGGTGAGCGGCGACGTCAACGCCGTCACCGGCCCGCACTACCGGGGCGTGCAGTTCCACGCCGAGTCGATCCTCACCGAGCGGGGCTTCGACATCGTGCACGACCTGGTGTCCGCCGTCCTGCTCTGAGCCGGCCATGAGCGCCCCGGACGTCGTGGTCGTCGACCACCACGACTCCTACACGCAGAACCTGGTGCACCTGGTGGCGTCGGTGACCGGCGTGCTGCCCACCGTGGTGCAGCACGACGAGGTCGAGGCCGCCGACGTGCTCGCGCACGAGCACGTCGTGCTGTCCCCAGGGCCGGGCAGCCCGCACGAACCGGCGGACTTCGCCGTCGGCCGGGAGGTCGTGCTCGCCGGCACCCGCCCCGTGCTCGGGGTCTGCCTGGGCATGCAGGGCATCGTGACGTCGTACGGCGGGCGGGTGGGGCGGGTCGATCCCGGGCACGGCGTCACCGCCACCGTGCGCCACGACGGCACCGGGCTGTTCGCCGGTGTGCCGGACGACTTCACCGCGGTGCGCTACCACTCGCTCGCCGCGCTGGAGGTGCCTGAGGTGCTGCGGGTGACCGCGACCGACGCCGCGACCGGGCTGGTGATGGCGGTCGCGCACACCTCGCTGCCCGTCGTGGGCGTGCAGTTCCACCCCGAGTCGGTGCTGAGCGAGCACGGTGCCCGGCTGGTTGCGAACTTCCTGGCGGGGCACTCGTGAGCGGGGGCACCGACGTGGACGGCGAGGCGGTCGAGGTGTTCCGGCGGGTGCAGGCGGAGCACGCCCGCTGCGTGTGGCTCGACCCCGGCGGTCCCGGCGCCGGGACCGGCACGCTCGCCTGGTGCGAGCCCGACGACGTCTCGCTGACCTACGACGCCACCTCCCGGGAGGTCACCCGGCACGCCGGCGGCACCGCGGTGGTGGTGGGTGACGACCCCTTCGCCGTACTGGCCTCCGAGCTGGCGGCGGGGCACCGCGAGGACCGCTGGTTCGGCTACCTCGGCTACGCCGCCCGCGCCGACCTGCCCGCCGCAACCGACCCGGACCTGCCCGACGCGGTCTGGATGCGCCCCAGCCGATTCGCCGACTTGGGAGTTTCCGTCCCCCGAGTCGGCACTTCCGGTGATCTCGGGGGACGGAAACTCACGACTCGGGGGACGGAAACTCCCAACTCGCGGTATCGGGAGGCGTTCGCGGCGGTGCAGGAGCAGCTGCACGCGGGCAACTCCTACGAGGTCAACCTGACCTACCGGGAGCGGGTGCGCAGCCCGCTGGCACCGGCGGCGGCCTACCTGCGGCTGCGCGAGCTGAACCCGGCGCCGTACGGCGGCTTCCTGCAGCACGACGTGCCCGGGGCGCGGGCGTGGCTGCTCAGCTCCTCACCCGAGCAGTACGCCGCCGTCGACGCCGACCGGGTGCTGCAGGCGCGGCCGATCAAGGGCACCACCGCCCGCGGCGCCACCCCGGCCGCCGACGCCGCCGCGCGCGAGCACCTGGCCTACGACGCCAAGTACCGCGCCGAGAACCTGATGATCGTCGACCTGCTGCGCAACGACCTCTCCGCGGTGTGCGAGGTCGGCTCCGTGCAGGTGCCCGAGCTGATGGCGGTGGAGTCCTACCCGTCGGTGCACCAGCTGGTCTCCACCGTGCGCGGCCGGCTGCGGCCCGAGGTGGACACCGTGGCGGCGTTGCGGGCGCTGTTCCCGGCCGGGTCGATGACCGGGGCGCCCAAGCTGCGCACGATGCAGGTCATCGGCGCCGTCGAGGACACCCCGCGCGGGGTCTACAGCGGCGCGTTCGGCTGGATCGCCGCCGACGGCCGCGCAGACCTCGGCGTGGTCATCCGCAGCCTGGCCACCGCCGGCCCCGCCGCTGCCCTGGACCTCGAGAGCGACGGGGGCACCGAGTACGTCCTCGGCACCGGCGGCGGGATCACCGTGGCCAGCGACGTCGCCGCCGAGCACGCCGAGACCCGCTGGAAGGTCGAGCGGCTGCTGGCGGCGCTGACGCCGTAGCCGATCAGCCCTGAGAGGAGGGGCTGGGTGACTTGCTGGGCGACTCGCTGGGCTGGGTGGCGTCGTTGTCGGCCGCGTGCGCGGACAGCACGGTGAGCGTGGCCTCCACGGCGCGCACGATCCGCTTGGCGTCGTACGGCGCGGGGTCGGCGACGTCGACCTGCTGGATCAGGTCGCCGTTCTGCACGAACCCGGTGACGTAGAGCTGCTCCTTGGTCTGGTCGACCACGAGGCGGGCGTCGTCGGCGCGGGCGATCTTCGGCGTGCGCACGTCGGCGTCGTCGGGCTGGCCCATCTTGTCCCAGGCGGCCTCCAGGGTGCCGGGGAAGAGGACGTAGTTCGCGGTGAGCACGGCCTCACCGGAGTCGGCCTCGGGCACGAACCGGCACTCCGGCGAGGTGGGCGTGCCGGCCTGCTTGGTCGTGGTGGAGCCGAACTGCTTGGCCACGAAGTCGGTGTCGAGCGCGTCGCAGGGGTTCCACAGCGCGGGCGGCTCGGTGGGCAGGTCGGGCTTGGCGCCGACCTCCTCCCCGTCGCCGCAGCCGGCGGCGAGCAGGGCGAGGGCGGCCATCCCCGCCAGCGCGGTACGACGTCCCCGGGTCCGCTCAGCCATCGCGCCGCGCCCGTCCGGGGAGCCGCAGCACCAGCCGGGCGCCGCCGCTGGCGTTCTCGGTCGCCTCGACCGAGCCGGAGTGCCGTTCGGCGACCTGACGCACGATCGCCAGCCCCAGCCCGGAGCCGGGCATGGTGCGGGCGTCGGGGGTGCGCCAGAACCGGTCGAAGATGTTGGCCCGATAGGCCTCCGCGATCCCCGGTCCCTGGTCGTCGACGGTGAGCACACCGTCGCTGAGTCGTACGGTCACCTGGCCTCCTTCGGGGCTCCACTTGGCTGCGTTGTCCAGCAGGTTGGTCACGGCGCGCTCGAGCTCGGCGGCCTCGCCGACGACCCACCAGGGGCGGGTGAAGACCTCGAACGTGAGGCCCGGCGCGCGGCGGCGGACCCGCTGTGTGGCGTGGTCGATCACCTCGACGAGGTCGACGGGCTCCACCTGCACCGGCATCGGCTCGTCGCGGGCGAGCGCGGTGAGGTCGCCGATGAGCGTGGTGAGCTCCTCGATCTGCGCCTGCACGTCGTCGAGCAGCTCGTCGCGGGCGCGGGGCGGCAGCCCGCCGAGCCCGTCGCCGCTGCGCGCGGTCATGGTCAGCAGGTCGAGGTTGGTGCGCAGCGCGGTCAGCGGGGTGCGCAGCTCGTGGCTGGCGTCGGCGACGAGCTGGCGTTGCCGGATGCGGCTGGCGTCGAGGGCGAGCAGCATGTGGTTGAAGGCGGTCGCCAGTCGCGCCACCTCGTCGTCGCCCTCCACGGGCAGCGGCGTGAGGTCCTCGGTGCGGGCGATGTCCTCGACCGAGGCGGTCAGCCGGCGCACCGGCCGCAGCCCGTTGCTGGCCACGGTCCACCCGCCCAGCCCGGCGGCGAGCACGCCGAAGAAGCCGAACGCCACCGTCACCCAGCCGAGCCGGGCCAGGGTGCGGTCCTGGGACTCCAGCGGCTGGCCGATCACCAGCGACAGGTCGGCCCACCGGGTGGGCACCGCCACGACCCGGTAGCGGTCGCCGGCACTGGTGATGGTGCGCACGCTCTGGTCGCGCTCGCCCTCGGCGACCTCGCGCTCGGGCTCGCCGATCTCCAGGGTGGGCCCACCGTCCAGGGGCCGCTGGTCGCCCTTGTAGCTGAGGAAGAGGATCCGGACGTCGCCCGCGCCGAGCGCCCACGAGGGGATGTTGTTGAGGTCGGCACGCAGCAGGCTGTCGGAGGCGGCCGCCTTGTGTGCGCGGTCCAACAGCTCGGCGTCGAGGGCGTCCTGCATCTGCACCCGGGCGGTCAGGTAGGCGCCGACGGCGACCAGTGCCACGGACATGCCGACGGCCATCGTGGTCAACCAGATCACCCGGCTCGCCAGCGAACGGCGGTAGTGCCAGCGGCTGTCCGGCCCGGCGCTGTCCGCACCGGCACCCGCGCCGGCACCCGCTCCGGGCGCGACGGGACCGGTGGGGTGGGTGCTCACGTCTCGGTTGCGCGCAGCACGTAGCCGATCCCGCGCACCGTGTGGATCAGCCGTGGCTCGCCGTCGGCCTCGGTCTTGCGCCGCAGGTAGCCGACGTAGACCTCGAGCGAGTTCGCGGTGGTGGGGAAGTCGTAGCCCCACACCTCCTCGAGGATGAAGGTGCGGTCCAGCACGCGGCGCGGACGGCGCAGGAACATCTCCAGCAGGGTGAACTCGGTGCGGGTCAGCTCGATGTGCCGCTCGCCGCGCCACACCTCGCGGGTGGTGACGTTCATCGTGAGGTCGGCGAAGGAGAGGACCTCCTCCTCCTCCGAGTCGTCCTGCGGGGTGGCCCGGCGCAGCAGCGCGCGCAGCCGCGCCAGCAGCTCCTCCAGGGCGAACGGCTTGGTCAGGTAGTCGTCGGCACCGGCGTCGAGGCCCTCGACCCGGTCGCCCACGGCGTCGCGGGCGGTCAGCACGATGACGGGTACGTCGTTGCCCGCCGCCCGCAGTGCGCGGGTCGCCTCCAGCCCGTCGAGCTTGGGCATCATCACGTCCATCACCACGACGTCCGGGGCGAGCGCGGCGATGCTGGTGAGCGCCTCGGCGCCGTCGCCGGCGAGGAGGACGTCGTAGCCGTTGAACTCCAGCGACCGGCGCAGCGACTCCCGCACGGCCCGGTCGTCGTCGACGACGAGCACGCGGGGAGCAGGCGTGGGCCGGGACGTCACCGGTCCATGATGGCCGATGGCCCTGAGCGCGCGCTGAGAGGTGCGCAAACCGGTCCGGGTCCGGTCAGGATCGGGCGGAGCGCTCAGAGGTAGCGCTGGGCGACCTGGGCGGCGCGGGCGCCGTACTGGCCGCCGAACAGGCAGGCGTGCACCAGCAGCGGGAAGAGCTGGTGGAAGCCGAGCCGGTCCTCCCAGCCGGGGACGAGCGGGGCGACCTCGGTGTAGGCGGCCATCACCTGGGTGAGCTGGGGCAGCCCGAAGAGGGCCAGCATCGCGAGGTCGACCTCGCGGTGCCCGCCGTACGACGCCGGGTCGATCACCACCACGCCGTCCTCGCGGGTCCACAGCACGTTGCCGTTCCACAGGTCGCCGTGCAGCAGCGCGGGCGGCTCGGCGGGGACGACCTGGGCACCACGGGCGGCGGCGGTCTCGACCGCGGCGACCTGGGCGGGCGTCATGATCGCCTTGTCCCGCAGCACCTTGAGGTAGGGGGCGATGCGGCGCTCGGCGTAGAACTCCGGCCAGGTCGGCAGCGGCCGGTTGAGCATCGGCAGGCGCCCGATGTAGCCGTCCTGCTCGGCCCCGAACTGCGCGCCACCGAGCTGCTCGACACCGGACTGGTGGGTGCGGGCCAGTGCCCGACCGAAGGAGGCGGCCGCCTCCGCGCTGGGGCGTCCGGTCTCGACCCAGTCCAGGATGAGGCAGTCGTCGGCGACCGCGAGCACCTCGGGGGTGGCCAGGCCGCCCGCGGGAGTGGTCGCCGCGAGCCGGCGCAGGCCGGCGGCCTCGGTGGCGAAGAAGGCCGGCGGTGCGTTGCTCAGCGTCTTGAGCAGCGCGGACCGGCCCGACGACAGCCGCAGCTTGACGGCGGTGGCGATGTCACCGCCGGCCACCGGTGAGGTGGCCACGACGGTGGTGCCGAGCAGCTGTTCGGCTCGGCTGGCGACGACGGACTGCCGGGCCATCGCGCTCCTGTCGTGGTGGCTCAGGCCTTGCCGCGCAGCGCCCGCGGGATCTCGCGACCCTGCTCGATGGCGCGTTCGGGGGCCTTGACCTTCTTGAACCGGCGGATGCCGAGCAGCACCAGCAGCACGGCGAGCAGCACGTAGAAGCCGGTGACGATGAGGAACGCCCAGTGCAGGGCGAGGCCGTCGCCGTTCCAGTGGATCAGGTAGGCCGCTGCGATGGAGAACATGATCACCGCCAGCAGCAGCAGGAACACGGCCGCGGCGATGAAGACCGTGCCGATCCCGCCGGCGGTCACGCTGACCTTCAGCTCCGACTTCGCCAGCTGGATCTCCTTGCGCATCACCGTCGAGAAGTCGGCCTGCGCGTCCTTGATCAGCTGCCCGATGGTGGGCTCGTCGCGGGGCTTGTCGATCGCCATGACCCTGACCCTACCGACACCGCTAAGGTGGAGGGCAGGTGAGCCGGGAAGTCTGGTCGGCGATCGATGAACCGACCCCTTCGCCCCGCCTGCCCCGAGGAGCCCGTGTGCCCGACCAGCCCACCGAGCCGCAAGCCCAGCCGACGACCGAGCCGTCCGTCGACGAGCTGTGGAGCCGAGGCCCCGTGTGGACCCAGGGCGGCAGCCCGGTGGCCCGCTACGTGGCCCGCCCGCTGCGCGAGTTCCTGCACGTGGAGTCCGCCGGCTCGGTGCTGCTGCTGTTCGCCACCCTGGCCGCCCTGGCCTGGGTGAACCTTCCGTTCGGCGGCTGGGCCGAGGCGTACGACGCCTTCTGGCACACCCCGATCGGGCTGGACGTCGGCGGCTGGCGGATCGAGGAAACCCTGCAGCACTGGGTCAACGACGGCCTGATGACGCTCTTCTTCTTCGTCGTCGGTCTGGAGATCAAGTACGAGCTGGTGCACGGCGACCTGCGCGACCCGCGCACCGCCGCGCTGCCCATCGTGGCCGCGTTCGGCGGCATGGTGGTGCCGGCGCTGCTCTACGTGACGATCGCCGGCGGCCCGGAGACCGGGCAGGGCTGGGGCATCCCGATGGCCACCGACATCGCGTTCGCGGTGGGGGTGCTCGGCGTGCTCGGGCGGCGGGTGCCGTCCGCGGCACGGCTGTTCCTGCTGACCCTGGCGATCGTCGACGACATCGGTGCGATCGTGGTGATCGCGGTCTTCTACACCGCCGATCTCTCGCTGGGCTGGCTGGCGCTGGCGCTCGGCCTGCTCGCGGTGATGGCGCTGCTCAAGGCGCTGCGGGTGTGGTCGGTGCAGATCTACGTGGTGCTCGGTGTGGTGCTCTGGTTCGCGCTGCTCTCCTCCGGGGTGCACGCGACGCTGGCCGGTGTCGCGGTCGGCCTGCTCACCCCCGCCACGGCGCTGCTCAAGGCGCCGGTGGCCACCGCCTTCGCCGCGGAGGCGCTGCAGGACAAGGAGCTGGACGCCGAGGAGCTGAGCCGGCTGCGGTTCCTGGTCACCGAGTCCGTGCCGGTCGCGGAGCGGCTGCAGTCGATGCTGCACCCGGTGTCGGCGTACGTCGTGCTGCCGATCTTCGCGCTGGCCAATGCCGGCGTGGTGCTCACCGGCGGCGTGCTGGGCGACGCGGTGACCTCGTCGGTGGCGCTGGGCATCGGGCTGGGCCTGGTCGTCGGCAAGCCGCTGGGCATCGTTCTGGCCTGCTTCCTCGCCGTCCGCTTCGGCCTGGCCCGGCTGCCCGAGCACACCAGCTGGGCGCAGGTGGTGGGCGTCGGTGCGATCGCCGGCGTCGGGTTCACGGTGTCGCTGTTCATCGCCGGGCTGTCCTTCCCGGGCGACGAGACGCTGACGGCCAACGCCAAGGTCGGCATCCTGCTCGCCTCGATGGTGGCCGCGGTCGTCGGCGTGGTGCTGCTGCTGGTGGCAGGTCGGGATCGGGTCAGCCCAGCAGCTGAGCCGACGCCAGCACCTTCTCGACACTGATCCGCACCGCCACCCGGGCCTCGCTGGGGCCGGGTGGGCGGTAGCGGGCGGCGTAGCGCTCGCAGGCCCGCGCGATCGACGCCTCGTCGGTGCGCACCTCGCCGGTGCCGGTCAGGGTCGACCAGCGGCCGCCGTCGACCTGGGTGACCGCGAGCCGCGGGTCGCGGCGCAGGTTGGCGACCTTCTGCGACCCGCCGCGGGTGATGATCCACGCGCACCCCTGCTCGGGGTCCAGCGACACCCCCACCGGGACGGCGTGCGGGGCGCCGTCCCGGTCGAGGGTGCTGAGGACGCACAGGTGGTACTCGGCCCACATCGCGGCGAGGGCGTCCGGCAGGGTGGTGAGGTCGGCGGAGTGCCAGGAAGGCACCTCACTCCTCCGTCGTGGTGGCCTTGCTGGCCGAGATCAGCTCCATGATGGAGGCATCCGCCAGGGTCTGGGTGTCGCCCACGTCGCGGCCCTCGGCGACGTCGCGCAGCAGGCGACGCATGATCTTGCCCGAACGGGTCTTCGGCAGCTCGGGCACGATCATGATCTGGCGCGGCTTGGCGATCGGGCCGATCTGGGTGCGCACGTGGTCGCTGAGCTCCTTGATGATGTCGGGACCGCCGTCGCCGGCCTCGTCGCGCAGGATCACGTAGGCCACCACGGCCTGTCCGGTGTCGGGGTCGGTGGCGCCGACCACGGCGGACTCGGCCACCTTGGGGTGGGAGATCAGCGCGGACTCGATCTCGGTGGTGGAGAGCCGGTGACCGGACACGTTCATCACGTCGTCGACCCGGCCCAGCACCCAGATGTGGCCCTCGTCGTCCTTCTTCGCGCCGTCGCCGGCGAAGTAGTAGCCCTGCTTGCGGAACCGGGACCAGTAGGTGTCCACGAAGCGCTTGTCGTCGCCGTAGATGGTGCGCAGCATCGAGGGCCACGGCTCGGTGACGACCAGGTAGCCGCCCGAGCCGTTGGGCACCGGGTTGCCGTCCTCGTCGACGACCTCGGCGGTGATCCCGGGAAGCGGGGTCATCGCGGAGCCCGGCTTGCCGGCGGTGACGCCGGGCAGCGGCGAGATCATCATCGCGCCGGTCTCGGTCTGCCACCAGGTGTCGACGACCGGGGTGCGGTCGCCGCCGATGACGTGGCGGTACCAGACGTAGGCCTCGGGGTTGATCGGCTCGCCGACCGAGCCGAGGATCCGCAGCGAGGACAGGTCGTGGCGGTCGGGGACCTCGCGGCCCTGCTTCATGAAGGAGCGGATCGCGGTCGGCGCGGTGTAGAAGAGCGAGACCTTGTAGTCGGAGATGATCTTCCACCACCGACCGGGCTCCGGGTGGTCGGGCGTGCCCTCGTAGAGCACCTGCGTGACGCCGTTGGCCAGCGGGCCGTAGACGATGTAGGAGTGCCCGGTGACCCAGCCGATGTCGGCGGTGCACCAGTACACGTCGGTCTCCGGCTTCAGGTCGAAGACCGCGTGGTGGGTGTAGGCGGCGCCGGTCAGGTAGCCGCCGGTGGTGTGCAGGATGCCCTTCGGCTTGCCGGTGGTGCCGGAGGTGTACATGACGTAGAGCGGGTGCTCGGCGTCGAACGCCTCGGGCGTGTGCTCGCTCGAGGCGCCGTCGACCACGTCGTGCCACCACACGTCGGTGCCCTCGTCGAAGGCCACCTCCTGGCCGGTACGACGAACGACCAGCACCTTGTCCACGGTGTGGCCATGCTCGGCGGCCTTGCCGCGGGCGTCGTCGACGGCCGGCTTGAGCGCCGAGGCCGCCCCGCGCCGGTAGCCGCCGTCGGCGGTGATGACGACCTTCGCGCCGCAGTCGACGATGCGCGAGGCCAGGGCGTCGGCGGAGAACCCGCCGAACACCACCGTGTGCGGCGCCCCGAGCCGGGCGCAGGCCAGCATCGCGACGATGGCCTCCGGGATCATCGGCATGTAGATCGCCACCCGGTCCCCGGTGCGCACCCCGAGGTCGATCAGTGCGTTCGCGGCCTTCGCGACCTCCGCCTGCAGCTCGGCGTAGGTCAGGTCGCGGGCGTCGCCCTCGGGCTCGCCGACCCAGTGCAGGGCCACCTTGTCGCCGCGACCGGCCTCGACGTGCCGGTCCACGCAGTTGTAGGCGGCGTTGAGCTTCCCGCCCACGAACCACTTCGCGAACGGCGGCTCCGACCAGTCCAGCACCTGCTCCCACGGCTGGGACCAGCTCAGGCGCTCGGCCTGGGCGGCCCAGAACGCCTCCGGGTCCGCAGCCGCGGCGTCGTACGCCTCGGCGGTGACGTTGGCGTTCGCTGCGAGCTCGGCGGGCGGCTCGAAGCGCCGGTCCTCCTTGAGCAGGTTGGCCAGGGTCTGTTCGGTGTCGCTCACGCTCGTTGTCTCCTGATCGACTCGGGGTGCGCTCGGGGTGCTTCGGGTCACATTAGTGCTGGACGGCCTGCTCGGCTCCGGCACCCGTGAGGGCCCGGACCTCCAGCTCGGTGAACCTCTCCTCTGCCTCCGGCTCCTTCGACGTCACGGTCCCGAGCCAGCCGAAGAAGAAGCCCAGCGGGATCGAGATGAGACCGGGGTTCTCCAGCGGGAACCAGGAGAAGTCGATGTCGGCCGGCAGCAGCGAAAGGCTCTTGCCGTTGTCGTCGACGCCCTTGCCGGAGACGACGGGGGAGAAGATCACCAGGCCGATGCAGGAGATCAGGCCGCCGTAGATGCTCCACGTCGCACCGCGGGTGTTGAACCGGCGCCAGAACATGTTGTAGACGATCGCCGGCAGGTTGGCGGACGCCGCGACCGCGAAGGCCAGGGCGACCAGGAACGCGATGTTGAGGTTGCGGGCCGGGATGGCCAGCAGGATCGCGATGATGCCCAGGCCGGCCGCGGCGTAGCGGGTCACCCGGATCTCCTCGGCCTCGGTGGCCTTGCCCTTGCGGATCACCGAGTTGTAGATGTCGTGCGCCACCGACGTCGAGGACGTCAGCGTCAGCCCGGCGACCACGGCGAGGATGGTCGCGAACGCGACCGCCGAGATCAGCGCCAGCAGGATCGCGCCGCCGGTGGAGCCGGCACCACCGCCGACCGCCTCGGCCAGCAGCGGCGAGGCCAGGTTGCCGCCGCTGGCGGCGACCTCGCTGTCCGGGCCGGTGTTCAGCAGCGCCGCGGCACCGAAGCCGAGGACCAGGGTGAACAGGTAGAAGACGCCGATCAGGCCGATCGCCCACAGCACCGACTTCCGGGCATCACGCGAGGTGGGCACCGTGTAGAAGCGGACCAGGATGTGCGGCAGGCCGGCGGTGCCCAGCACCAGCGCGATGCCGAGGCTGAGGAAGTCGATCTTGCTGGTGGCGTCGATGCCGTACTTCAGGCCGGGCTCCAAGAAGCCCTCCTTGCCCGAGGTGGACGCCGCGGCACCGAGCAGCTCGGAGAGGTTGAAGTCGAACTTCGCCAGCACCAGCACCACGATGAGCGCGGAGCCGAGCATGAGCAGCACGGCCTTGACGATCTGCACCCAGGTGGTGCCCTTCATGCCACCGACGGTGACGTAGAGGATCATCAGCGCACCGACGGCGGCGATGACCGCCGAGATCGCCAGGGTGTTCTCCTTGTCGACGTCCAGCAGCAGGGCCACCAGGCTGCCCGCGCCGACCATCTGCGCCAGCAGGTAGAAGATCGAGACGACCACGGTCGAGGTGGCCGCGGCGGTGCGCACCTCGCGCTGCCGCATCCGGTAGGCGAGCTGGTCGGCCATGGTGAACCGACCGGAGTTGCGCAGCATCTCGGCGACGAGGAGCAGCGCGACCAGCCAGGCGACCAGGAAGCCGATCGAGTACAGGAAGCCGTCGTACCCGGACAGCGCGATGGCCCCGGAGATGCCGAGGAACGAGGCGGCCGACATGTAGTCGCCGCCGATGGCCAGGCCGTTCTGGAAGCCGGAGAACGAGCGGCCGCCGGCGTAGAAGTCGTTGGTCCCGCTCGTGTTGCGGCTGGCGCGGATGGTGACGAACAGCGTCAGCGCGACGACGGCGAGGAAGAGGGCGGCGGTGAGCACCTGGTCGTTCATCAGTGGTCCTTCCGTCCGGTGGACGACTTGCCGGCGAGCGCGATGAAGCGCTCGTCGAGCTGGCGGGCGAGCGGGTCGAGCCGGCTGGTCGAGTAGCGGCTGTAGACCCAGGCCAGGGCGAACGTGGTCACGAACTGCAGCAGGCCGAAGATCAGCGCGACGTTGAGGTTGCCGACGACCTTGGTGCCCATGAAGTCGCCGGCCCAGTTCGACATGACGACGTAGAGCAGGTACCAGACGAGGAACGCGACGGTGGCGGGGATGATGAAGGTGCGCTGGCGCCGGCGGAGCTCGGCGAACTCCGGGGAGGCGTGCAGCTCGTCGTAGACGGGGTCGTGGCGTGCGGCCACGGTGGGGGCGTGGCCCTCGTCGGGGACCTCGCCGGGGACGCGGTCCTCGGCGGGCGGTGTGCTCGGGACGTCGGCTGACACGGGGACCTCCTGGTGCGGGCCGGCGGCGCCGGCGAACCTCGATGTGACGGGAGTCACGTGGCTGCGACGCTAGGAGCCGACGCGGTCGCGGGCGAGAGGTCGTCGCGGACCGCTCGGTGAACGGCACGGGCTCGTCGGCGAGCGGTCGGCTGCGCGCGACGAACGGTCGAGCGCGCGGGCACTCCCGGCGTGATCCGGCCTGACTCGTCCGGGGGTGACCTGGCGCACGGGGGGCTGGTCAAGACCCCGGCCGATCTGCTTGGGTAAAGCAGTTAGGTAAGGCTCACCTGAGTACTGGGTGGGCCGTCTCGGACTCAGGAGAACTTGCGTGCCCAAGCCACCGTTGCACCACCTCTTCCACCCCGACCACGCCGCGCACTACGCCTCTGTGCTCGGCCAGGGGATGGAGCACCTGCTCACCCATCTGGCCGGCGTGCGCGGCCCGGCCACCGGCGCCAGCCCCGCCGACGCCGCGGCGCGGGTCGCGGCGGTCGACCTCGAGCAGCCGCTGGCCGGCACCGACGCGGTGCTGGCGGAGATGTCGCAGCTGTGGCTCGACGACGCGGTGTGGTTCCACGAGCCGTCGTACGCCGCGCACCTCAACTGCCCCGTCGTGGTGCCGGCCCTGCTCGCCGAGCTCTTCGTGGCGTCGGTGAACAGCTCGCTGGACACCTTCGACCAGAGCGTCGGCGGCACCTTCATCGAGCGCCGGCTGGTGGAGTGGACCGCGCAGCGCATCGGCTTCGGCGAGGGCGCCGACGGCGTCTTCACCTCAGGCGGCAGCCAGTCCAACCTGCAGGGCCTGCTGCTGGCCCGCGACCGGAACGCGCAGGTGCCGGCGGAGCGGCTGCGGATCCTCGCCTCCGCCGAGAGCCACTTCTCGGTGCAGAAGTCCGCGCGGCTGCTCGGCCTGGGGGAGGAGTCGGTGATCAGCGTGCCGACCGATGCCCGGCACCGGATGGACCCGGCCGCGCTCGAGGCCTCGCTGGCCGCGTGCGCCGCGGTGGGGTTGCGACCGATGGCGATCGTGGCCACCGCCGGCACCACCGACTTCGGCGCGATCGACCCGCTGCCCGCGATCGCCGACCTCGCCCGGGTCTACGACGCCTGGTTGCACGTGGACGCCGCGTACGGCGGCGGCCTGCTCGTCTCTCCGACCCGGCGCCACCTGCTGGCCGGCATCGACCGGGCCGACTCGGTGACCGTCGACTTCCACAAGACCTTCTTCCAGCCGGTCTCCTCCAGCGCGATCATCGTGCGCGACGCGGCGACGCTGGCGCCGGCGACCTGGCACGCCGACTACCTCAACCCGCGCGGCACCGCGATGCCGAACCAGGTGGACAAGAGCCTGCAGACCACCCGCCGCTTCGACGCGCTCAAGCTGTGGCTGACGCTGCGCACGATGGGCCCCGAGCTGCTCGGTGAGTACGTCGACGCGGTGATCGACCTCGCCGCCGAGACCTACGCCGCCGCGCACGACACCTGTGACCTGCAGTTCGCGGCCGCACCCGAGCTCTCCACGCTGGTGTTCCGCTACGTGCCCTGCGGCGTGGAGCTGGACGAGCCTGCGCTCGCCGCGCTGAACACCGCGATCCGCACCGCGCTCTACGAGTCCGGCAAGGCGATGGTCGCCGCCACCACGGTCGACGGCGTCGCGCACCTCAAGCTCACCTTGCTCAACCCGATGGCGACGCTCGGCGACATCGTCGGTGTGCTCGACCTGGTCCGCGAGACCGGTGAGGCGCTGGTGAGGCGCAGCCCGCACGCCGTACCGACGCACCGCAACGCCGACCTCACCGGGAGCGTGGCGTGATGCGGACCCACGACCTCCTCGGCATCGGGCTCGGCCCGTTCAACCTCGGCCTGGCCTGCCTGGCCGACCCGCTGCGCGCCAGCGACGGCCTGGACGCGGTCTTCCTCGAGGCCCGCGACGCCTTCGCCTGGCACCCCGGGATGCTGCTCGACGACGCCACCTTGCAGGTGCCGTTCCTGGCGGACCTGGTCACCATGGCCGACCCGACCTCGCGCTGGTCGTTCCTGAACTACCTCAAGCAGTCCGGGCACCTCTACCCCTTCTACATCCGGGAGAGCTTCTACCCGCTGCGCCGCGAGTACGACGACTACTGCCGCTGGGCCGCCGAGCGGCTCGACTCCGTGCGGTTCGGTGAGCACGTCGAGGCCGTCGAGCACGACGGTGAGGCCTACCTGGTGCACTCCGGCAGCGGCCGCCGCTTCCGCAGCAAGCGGCTGGTGCTCGGCATCGGCACCGCCCCACGGGTGCCGGACGCGCTGGCGCCGGTGGCGGACAGCCCCGCCGCCACCCACTCCGCGGACTACCTGGCGCACAAGGCGGCGCTGCAGGCCCAGGACCGGATCACGATCGTGGGCAGCGGGCAGAGCGCCGCGGAGATCTACCACGACCTGCTCACCGAGGCCCCCGCCCACGGCTACGAGCTGGTGTGGCTGACCCGCAGCCCCCGGTTCTTCCCGATGGAGTACACCAAGCTCACCCTGGAGATGACCTCCCCGGAGTACGGCGAGTACCACCGCCGGCTGCCCGCGGAGACCCGCGACCGGCTGGCCCGCGACCAGCGGCACCTGTTCAAGGGGATCAGCGCCGAGCTGGTGGACGCGATCTTCGACCTGCACTACGCCCAGCGGGTGTGCGGCGACGGGCCGCGGACCACGCTGCTCACCAACACCGAGGTCACCGGCTCGCGCACGGGTGCGGCGGGTCTCGAGCTGGACCTGCACCACGTCGAGACCGGCGAGCGGTTCGGGCTGAACACCGGCGGCCTGGTCCTGGCCACGGGCTACGCCCCCACCACGCCGTCGTTCCTCGACGGTGTCGCCGACCGGATCCGGCGCGACGAGCGCGGCCGCTACGACGTCGCCGCGGACTACTCCGTCGACGTGGCCGGCGGTGAGATCTTCGTGCAGAACGCCGAGGAGCACACCCATTCCCTGCTCGCCCCCGACCTGGGCATGGGCCCCTACCGCAGCTCGGTGATCCTGGCCGCGGTGCTGGGCCGCGAGGTGTACCCGCTGGAGAAGCGGATCGCGGTGCAGGACTTCGGGGTGCCGGACCACCTGCGCACGGAGGTGGCCCGATGAGCACCCGCGCCATCACCATCGAGCCGGTCGACCTGGACCGCGACCTTCCGCTGCTGCACGCGTGGGTGACCCACCCCCGCTCGGTGTTCTGGATGATGCAGGACGCCTCCCTCGACGACGTGCAGCGCGCCTACGCCGCCATCGCCGCCGACCCGCACCACGACGCCTTCCTGGGCCGCGTCGACGGCCGGCCGACGTTCCTGCTGGAGACCTACGACCCCGCCCACGACGAGCAGCTCGCCGAGCTGCCCGAGCTGGCGCCGGGCGACCTCGGCATGCACGTGCTGGTGGCACCGCCCGCGGACGAGCCCGAGCCGGGCCTGACCACCGCGGTGTTCCACGCCGTGCTCGACCACTGCTTCGCCGACCCGTCCGTGCGCCGCGTCGTGGTGGAGCCGGACGTGCGCAATGCCAAGATCCGCGCCAAGAACGTCGCCGCCGGGTTCACCGAGCTGCGCGAGGTCCCGCTGCCCGGAAAGACCGCCATGCTCTCCGTCCTGCCGCGCGAGGACCGGGTCCACCCCGACCCCCGTCCCGTCGCGGTAGTCCCTGACGAAAAGCACCGTGACGCGCCGGAAGGGGGTGCTTTTGGTCAGGGACTACCGTCCGCGGACCACCTGACGCCGGAGCTGATGGAGCGCGCCCAGCGGCACCTGGTGGCCAAGGCGATCGCCGAGCTGTCCCACGAGCGGCTGATCGCGCCGGTCGTCGAGGACGAGAGGACGGGCACCTGGCGGCTCGACACCGGCGGGGAGCCGGGCGAGCCGGGGGCGTCGTACGTCTTCACGGCGCGGGTGCTGCCACTCGAGCACTGGGCGATCGACGAGGCGTCGATCCGGCGCACCGTCGCGGGCCGCGAGGTGCCGCTGGACGCCCAGGAGCTGATCGCCGAGCTGGCACCGGTGCTCGAGGTGCCGGACGCGCTGCTGCCGGTCTACCTGGAGGAGATCGCCGCGACGCTGGCGGCGGGCGCGTGGAAGCTGCGGCACCGCGACGTACCGGTCGCCGACCTGATCGATGCAGACTTCCAGGAGATCGAGGCCGCGATGACCGAGGGCCACCCCGGCTTCATCGCCAACAACGGCCGGATCGGGTTCTCCCTGGACGACTACCGGGCCTACGCCCCCGAGACCGGCGCGACGCTGCGGCTGCACTGGGTCGCCGCCCGACGCGACCTCACCCGGCTCTCGCTGGGCGAGGGCGAGACCGAGCAGAGGTTGTACGACGCCGAGCTGCCCCCCGGCGTCCGCGACCGGTTCACCGCACAGCTCACCGGGCTGGGCCTGGACCCGGCCGACTACCTGTTCCTGCCGGTGCACCCGTGGCAGTGGCAGCACAAGCTGGCGATCACGTTCGCCCCCGACGTGGCGCGCCGCGACCTGGTGCACCTGGGCCCCGGCCTCGACGAGCACCAGCCGCAGCAGTCGATCCGCACGTTCTTCAACCGCAGCCGCCCGCGGCGGCACTACGTGAAGACCGCGCTGGCGATCCAGAACATGGGGTTCGTGCGCGGGCTCTCGCCGGCGTACATGGCCGCCACCCCGGCGATCAACGACTGGGTGGCAGAGGTGGTGCACGCCGACCCCGAGCTGCGCGACTGTGGCTTCGAGGTGCTGCGCGAGGTGGCCGCGATCGGCTACACCGGCGATGCCTTCCACCGGCTGGCCGGCACGTCGCCGTACCGCAAGATGATCGCGGCGCTGTGGCGCGAGAGCCCGGTGCCGCGACTGGCCGAGGGCGAGCAGCTGACCACGATGGCGGCGCTGCTGCACCGCGACGCCGCCGGCGATGCGCTGGTGACGGCATGGATCAAGGCCTCACCGGTGGACGCCGCGGACTGGGTGCGGGCCTGGCTGCGCTGCTACCTGCGTCCGCTGGTGCACTGCCTGGCCGCCTACGACCTGGCGTTCATGCCGCACGGGGAGAACCTGCTGCTGCGGCTGCGCGACCACGTGCCGACGGGGGCGTTCATGAAGGACATCGGCGAGGAGATCGCGGTGATGGGTGACCTGCCGTTGCCCGCCGAGGTGGAGCGGGTCCGGGGTGACTTCCCCGATGACGTGAAGGCGCTGGCCGTGCACACCGACGTGTTCGACGGCGTGCTGCGCCACGTCGCGGCGATCCTCGACGCCGACGGCCTGCTGCCGGTCGAGGAGTTCTGGGCGATCGCCCGGGAGACGATCGTCGCCCACGCCGCCGACCACCCGGAGCTGGCCGACGCCGTCGCCCGCTACGACCTGCTCCGGCCCCGGTTCAAGCACAGCTGCCTGAACCGGCTGCAGCTGCGCAACACCCTGCAGATGGTGGACCTCAGCGACCAGGCGGAGTCGCTGATCTTCGCCGGTACCCTGGCCAACCCCGTCGCCGTCGACCGTGCAGGAGGAAGCGCCTGATGGCCGTGGCACGCGATGGGTTCGGCATCCCGCACGTCCTCGGCGCCAGCGTCGTGGAGGTGGCCCGCGAGCAGGGCCGCGCCACCGCCACCGACCGCGCCTGGCAGCTGCAGGTGGAGCGCCGCCGGGCCGAGGGCACCTGCGCCGAGCTCTTCGGCGAGGCCGCGCTGGAGTGGGACCGGCTCGCCCGCCGAGCCGACCTGCCCGGCCTGGCACAGCGCGCGTACGCCGCCATGAGCGACGAGAGCCGCGCGTTCGTCGACGCCTACGTCGCCGGCGTCAACGACGTGCTCGCGAGTGCCGGGAGTGCCGGGAGCACCGGTGGGACGGGGGACGAGGCGTGGCAGCCGTGGACGCCGCTGGGCGTGCTCGCGGTGCAGCACCTGCTGTTCTCCACGTTCCCCAGCAAGCTCTGGCGCCACCACCTCGCCGGTGGGCTGGCGCCCGAGCTCCGCGACCACCTGGAGCTGCTGCGCGGGGAGGGCCTGCCCGGCGGCAGCAACGCGGTGGCCGTCGCCGGCTCGCTGACCGCCAGCGGGCTGCCGATCCTCGCCGGCGACCCGCACCGGGTGATCGAGGCGCCCGGCGTCTACGCCCAGGTCCGGCTGGTGTGCACCGACCCCGAGGACGCCTTCGACGTCACCGGGCTGACCTTCGTCGGTGTCCCCGGCGTGCAGCACTTCGGCCACGCCGCCCATGCCGGAGGAGGGGTGGCGTGGGGCATCACCAACGCCGTCGCCGACGCCGAGGACCTGTACGTCGAGCACCTGACCCGCGACGGCGAGGCCGTCGTCGCCCAGGGACCCGCCGGCACCGAGCCGGTGCAGCGCCGTGTGGAGGAGATCCGCGTCCGGGGCGCCGACGGCGGCCTGTGCACCGAGCGGCTCGAGGTGCTGCGCACCGGCCGCGGACCCGTGGTCCTCGGCGGCCCGGACGAGGTCGCGTTCAGCCTGCGCACGCCCGCCGACGTGCTCGGTGACCTCGGCGGCGACGCGCTGCTGCCGCTGCTGCGCGCCCGCACGGCCGCCGACGTGATCGACGCCTTCGAGGACCACTGGGTCAGCCCTGTGAACAACCTCCTCGTCGCCGACGGGGCCGGCCAGCCTGGCCAGCCCGGCCAGCCCGGCCAGCCCGAGCACCGGGTCGTGGGCCGGGTGCCGCAGCGCGAGGCGGACCGTGCCGCCGCGCTGCACCGGCTGCCCGGCGACGCCCGCGCCGGCACCGGCTGGACCGGGTGGGTCACCGACCTGCCGCGCCGTACCGGCGAGGTGCTGGTCAGCGCCAACGACCGGGCCGCCGCCGACTTCGCCCGGATCGGCGACGAGTTCGCGCCACCGTTCCGCGCCGCGCGGATCACCGAGCTGGTCACCGACCTCGCCGCCCGTGGCCCGATCACCCCGGCCGGTCTGGCCGAGGTGCTCGCCGACGACAAGCAGACCGCGGGGGGCGCGCTGCTGGACGCGATCGCCGACCTCGCGGACCTGTCCGCACCCGCCGCGACGCTGCGCGAGCGGCTGTTGGCCTGGGGCCGCCGGATGGCCCCGGACAGCATCGAGGCGCCGCTCTTCGCCCGCGTCCGCGCCCACGTGGTCCGCGCCGTCGTCGACGGCCCGGGGCTGCGCGGCCTGGACACCTCGCCGTACGGCGAGCTGTTCGCGCCCTGGTTCGACCTCGGCGCCCGCGTGCAGACCGCGCTGCCGGCGCTGCTCGCCGCGGATCGGCCGTTCGGCGTGGACCTGGCGACGGCGGTCCGGGACGCGGTGGAGTCGGTGGCGCACGAGCCGGAGCCGGAGCCGGGCACCGAGACGTGGGGCGCGGCGCACGTCGCCGTACCGCTGACACCGCACCAGCAGCTCGGCCTCCAGCCGCCGCGGGCCGAGGTGCCGCCGCTGCTGCCGGTGGCCGGGGACACCGACTGCGTGCTCGCCGCCCGGGCGCTGGGCGGCCGGGGGGCCTGCGTGCACGGCCCGGTCGCCCGCTGGGTCTGGGACCTGGCCGGCGCGAGCCGCTGGGTGGTGCCGCTGGGTGCCTCCGGCGACCCGGCCTCGCCGCACCACCACGACCAGCAGGCGGTGTGGGCGGCGGGCGGCACGCTGCCGGTCGTCAGGCCGACCGGGGCCACGATGCGCCCGGTCGACCCCGACGGCGACGCCGACCTGCTGCACTCCTGGGTGACGCAGCCGCGGGCGGCGTTCTGGGGGATGACCGAGCGCACCCGGGACGAGGTCGCCGAGATCTACGGCTGGATCGTCGCGCAGGAGCACCTGGCGGTGTACCTGCTCGAGGTCGACGGCCACCCCGTCGGGCTGCTGCAGACCTACGACCCGTTCGTCGACGAGATCGGGGAGTTCTACGAGCGCCGGCCCGGCGACCTGGGCGTCCACCTGCTGTTGGCCGACGACCCACGGCGCCGCGGACACACGGGCGAGGTGGTGCGCGCGGTGTTCGCGTGGCTGCTCACGCAGCCGGGGTTCGCCCGGCTCGTCACCGAGCCGGACGCCCGCAACGACGCCTCGATCGCCCTGCTGGAGCGCCTCGGCGCCGAGCGCGGTCCGCGGGTGCAGCTGCGCACCAGCATCAGCGAGAAGCCGGCGCAGTTCCTCTTCCTCTCGCGGTCACGGGTGGAGGAGCTGGTCCTCACCCCGTGACGCGGGGAGGCGGAGCTGAGGAGAGGGCGACCCGAGGGCGCCCGGCGGCGATCAGGAGCGCGTTCGTGAGCCCGGCTCAGATGACCCCGAGCGCCAGCATCGCGTCGGCGACCTTGATGAAGCCCGCGATGTTGGCGCCGGCGACGTAGTTGCCGGGGGTGCCGTAGGCGTCCGCGGTCTCCAGGCAGCGGGCGTGGATGCCGGTCATGATGTCGTGCAGCCGGTCCTCGGTGTGGTCGAAGGACCACGAGTTGCGGGAGGCGTTCTGCTGCATCTCCAGCGCGCTGGTCGCCACACCACCGGCGTTCGCGGCCTTGCCGGGCGCGAACGCGATGCCGGCGCCGGTGAAGACCTGCACGGCGTCGGGAGTGCAGGGCATGTTGGCGCCCTCGGCGACCACGGCGCAGCCGTTCCTCGCCAGCGTCAGGGCGTGCTTGCCGTCCAGCTCGTTCTGGGTGGCGCAGGGCAGTGCGATGTCGCACGGCACGTCCCACACGGAGCTGCCTGAGTCGACGGCGACGAAGCGGGCGGAGCCGCCCCGCTCCTCGGCGTACGTCGACACGCGCTCGCGGCGGTTCTCCTTGACGTCCTTGAGCAGGGCGAGGTCGAGGCCGGCCTCGTCGACGACGTACCCGGAGGAGTCGGAGCAGGCGACCACCTTCGCGCCGAGCTGGGTGGCCTTCTCGGCGGCGTAGATGGCGACGTTGCCCGAGCCGGAGACCACCACGGTGCGGCCGTCGAAGGAGCTGCCGCGGGACTTGAGGACCTCGTTGGCGAAGAAGACGGTGCCGTAGCCGGTCGCCTCGGTGCGCACCAGCGAGCCGCCCCAGCTGATCCCCTTGCCGGTGAGCACACCGGACTCGTAGCGGTTGGTGATCCGCTTGTACTGGCCGAACATGTAGCCGATCTCGCGGCCGCCGACGCCGATGTCACCGGCGGGGACGTCGGTGTGCTCACCGATGTGGCGGTAGAGCTCGGTCATGAACGACTGGCAGAAGCGCATCACCTCGGCGTCGCTGCGGCCCTTGGGGTCGAAGTCCGAGCCACCCTTGCCGCCGCCGATCGGCATGCCGGTCAGCGCGTTCTTGAAGATCTGCTCGAAGCCGAGGAACTTGATGATCCCCAGGTAGACCGTGGGGTGGAACCGCAGGCCGCCCTTGTAGGGGCCGAGCGCGGAGTTGAACTCCACCCGGAAGCCGCGGTTGAGCTGCACCCGACCCTCGTCGTCGACCCACGGCACCCGGAAGATGATCTGCCGCTCCGGCTCGCAGACGCGGCGGATGATCGCGGCGTCGGCGTACTCCGGGTGGTGCCGTACGACGGGGTCGAGGCTCTCCAGCAGCTCGCGGGTCGCCTGGTGGAACTCCGTCTCACCGGGGTTGCGCGCCAGGACCTCGTCGAAGATGGGCTGGAGGGGCTCGTTCAAGGACACGCCCTCCACCGTCTCATCCCTTCCTAGCAGGAAGATCTCCGGCCCCATATTACGGACGCGTAACGTGACCCAGCACGCTCGCCCGGTCGGTGGCCGAGCCGAGACCTGCTGGTGATCGAGCCGAGACCTGCCGGTTGTCGTGACCCGCGGATGGTGGGGCGTGTCTGGGCTCCCCGAACGTGATGGTCGCGACGTACGACGTGCGTCTGGCCGGCGGCGTCGTGGTGGTCGCGGCACGGCGGGAGAGAATCGGCACGTGAGCGAACTCCCCCTCGCCGGCTTCCGGATCGGCGTCACCGCAGCCCGGCGTGCCGAGGAGCAGGTCGCGCTGCTGGAGCGTCGCGGCGCGGAGGTGTTGCACGCACCGGTGCTGTCGGTGGACCCGAACCGGATCGACGAGACGGCGCTGCTGGCGGCGACGAAGGACGTGCTGGCGCAGCCGGTCGACATCTTCGTGGCGACGACGGGGATCGGGGTGAGGTCGTGGTTCGCCGCAGCGGAGCGGTGGGGCCTGGCCGGGGACCTGGCCGCGCACCTGGGCGGCGCGGAGATCCTGGCGCGCGGGCCGAAGAGCGTGGGCGCGCTGCGCCGGCTGGGGCTGCGCGAGCTGTGGTCGCCGGAGTCGGAGGAGTTCGACGACGTGCTGCGCCACCTGCGTGGCCGGGACCTGGCCGGGCGCCGGATCGTGGTGCAGGAGCACGGCCAGTCGCTGTCGATGGCCGCGCACGCGCTGCGCCGGCTGGGTGCGGAGGTCACCACGGTGGCGGTGTACCGGGTGGAGAGCGCGACCGACCCCGAGCCCATGTTCGGCCTGATCGAGCAGATCGCGGCGCGCGAGGTGCACGCGGTGACGTTCACCGCCGCTCCCGCGATCGCGGCGATGATGCAGGCCGCCGCCTCGACCGGGCACCGCGACGAGGTGGTCACCGCCTTCCAGGCCGACGTGATCGCCTCGTGTGTGGGCCCGGTGACCGCGGCCGCGTTCGAGATGTGGGGCGTGCCCTCGATCTACCCCGACCGCTCCCGGCTGGCGGCGATGGTCAAGCAGCTGGAGGCCGAGCTGCCGTCGCGGGCGAGCGGTACGTCGCTGGAGGTCGCCGGCCACACCCTGCTGCTGCATGGCGGCGACGTGCTGCTCGACGGCGTCGAGGTGAAGCTGTCGCCCGCTCCCTATGCGGTCCTGCAGGCGCTGCTGGTCAACCCCGGCACCGTGGTCTCCCGCCGCGACCTGCTCGCTGCCCTGCCCTCGCGCACCGCGGGCTCGGAGCACGCGGTGGAGATGGCCGTGGCGCGGCTGCGGGCTGCGCTGGGGACACGCTGCGTGGAGACCGTCGTGAAGCGCGGCTACCGCCTGGCCGTCCGGGTGTAGCGGTGCCTCGCCTCGTCACCGTCGCCCACGGCACCCGCACGGCCGTTGGGAACGTGGTCGCGCGCGAGCTCACCGCTCTGGCTGGCGAGCGTCTGGGGATTGAAGCGATCGCCTCGTACGTCGAGCTCTCCGAGCCGCTCTTCGCCGACGTGCTTCGCGAGCCCTATGACGGGGAGAGCGTGGCTGTGCCGTTGTTGCTCTCGACGGGCTATCACGTGCGGGTGGACCTGCCGGAGGCTGTGGCGGGGGCGGCAGATCCTGCGCGGGTGCGGCTGGCCCGGCCGTTCGGGCCGGATCCGTTGTTGGCTCAGGCGCAGGTGGCGCGGCTGCTGGAAGCAGGGGCTGAGGTTGGTCAGCCGGTGACGATGGTGGCTGCCGGCTCGTCCGATCCTGCCGCGTTGGATGACCTTGGGGTTGCGGCTTCTTTGTTGGCGGAGGCGTGGGGCTCGCCGGTGCGGTTCGCGACGCTCGGTGGGTTGGGACCGCGACCCGCGGAGGTCGTGCAGCCGGGGGATGCGGTGTCGTCGTACCTGTTGGCGACAGGGTTCTTCCACCGCAAGCTCGTCGCTGAGGCGAAGGAGTTCGGGGCCGATGTCGTCGCCGACGTCATTGGCCCGCACCCCCTCGCCGTCGGCCTCCTCGTACGACGCACTTCTAGGGCTTCGTGATGTCATTCCGCCGACAATGACGCGCTAAAGGACTGTGAAGCGGCGGAGATTGACGAGGTGGCAGCGCCAGCACTTCGGCGCGCTTCTTGGTCGGCGCCCGTCTTCCCATACCCCTTGAGCAGCTTGAGACCCCTAACCGCGCGGCGAGGGATCAGCCGCGTAGATATGCGGCATGCGCACCACGCTGTGCGGCGCCGTGATCGATTCACTGGGGCCGACTTGCGTGACGATTACCTGGGCGCCAAGCCTAACCGCCTCGTTACCGATGCGACTGATGGCTTCGGCGACGATTGCGGGACTCAGTCCGTGCTGATAGGGGTTGTCGAGGATCACCACGCCTGGCACGCAGAATGACGAATCGTTGGCCCCGCTCAATCTCACGAGGCCGTAGGTGTACGCGAGGAAGAAGAGCACCTTGGCCTCAGCTCCCAAACTCTCATCCCAAGGCCTGGTGCCGACATAGAAAGTGAGATCGTCTGCGGTGATCGTCACTTGTTGCCCGATCCACCCGCGCCCATTAAACGCAACGAGAAATTCATTCATTCGATCCGCAAGTGCGCTGCAGTTTCGCTGGGCATCTGACCGTGCCGCCGCTTCCTGTGTTGCCAGCGCCTCGAGCCGAGTCACCTCGGCGAGCGCGTCGTCCACAGCATTCGATGCGTTCTCCTCACGCAGGAGGATCGACTCAAGGGCTGGTAGCGCGGCGAGCTGCTGCTGAAGGCGTCCGATCTGGCGCGACGTGTCTTCCAGTGGGCCCACGAACGGGGCGAGAAGCGCAAACCGCTCGTCGTGCAGCTCGGCCGCAAGGTCTTCCCGCAGCGCTTTGGCGTCTCGCTCGGCCGCGCGGGCCCGCTCCAGATCGACCGCGGTACGCTCGATTGCGTGATTGAGGTCCTCGATCTCCGTCTCCAGGGCGCGGATCTCACGGTCGGCGCGGCGTTGACGACGATCATCGGTCACTGGCTGGCGGCATAGATAGCAGTCGTCAGTAGCGTGCTGGTGCCGCGGGTCGATCTTCTGTTCGCAGGCGGGGCACAACCGCACGGGTAGGTCGCCGAATACATCGACCGAGTCCGAGAGCCGCTGCAGACGCTCAATTTCGCCCCGAGCGGTCCGGCGAGAGAATCCAAATTCCTCGAGGATTACGGCGAGCTGGGATGCTCGGGAGGTCGTCCGATCGACCTGCTGTGAAGCAGCGGCGAGGCGTGTCGGAAGTTCGCGATCGAGCCCCGGCGCACCGTCGCCATGCACGGCTTGTCGGGCGAGCTCACTGATGCCGTCGCGCTGACCCTCCGTCTGCCTGAGGGTCGCAGCGAGTTGATCGCGTACGCGATCGATGGATGCCGCATTCAGAATCGGCGGCAGCCCGAGCTGCTTGCTGAGGTCACCCACCACAGTGTGCGCGGACTCCGCCACGTCCCGATGGACCGCCTGGGCTGCCGCGAGTGCACGTTGTGCCTCACCGAGCTCGAACTCGGCAGTCTCGTATCGGTTCGGCGCAAAGCCCAGAAACAAGCTGATGACCGCGCTCCGAAGGAACTGCCGCTCCTTCGTCGCGAACTCCGTCCACGAGTCTTCACGCCGGTACATATGACGTAACGGCGAGCGAAAGGTCAGGGGTACCTTTTGGGTTGCCGTCAGAGGGTTCCTCCCGAGCGGGACCTCTAGAAGCGGCCACCCGAGTTTGCCCATCAGCCAAGGACTAAGGTCGCTCGCGTCGATGGGAAGGTTGTCGTCAATAGTCACCTTCGACTTGAGACCCTGCGCGAAGTCACGAGCAAGACGGTGCTTATCGCCGTTGATGGCGATGGTGATCGCGACCGCCGAATACTTCTCTTCGATGGCTGACCCCATAGCGGCTGCTGGGCTCTTTTCCTTCCCGAGGCAGTAGTCGATGATTTTTAGGGTCGTGGTCTTCGAGCTGTTCGGTTCACCGGTAATCACCGTCATAGGTGTCTTTGAGAAGTCGTAGGACTCAACGACCCCGGTGTTTTCGATGAGTTCGACTTCGAGGATGCGCAGTCCGCGCTCAAGGCGCAGTGGGGCCAGAACAGCCGGCCGTTGGGGCTCGGTCATGGTCGGATCTCCGTCCAGTAGGGCAGGTCGCCGACCTCGTTCGGGAAAAGGTCGTAGACGAGGTCCTTCAGTTCAGTGCCTGTCATCGTGCTCAGGTCGGGGGTCATGGCCGCACAGCGATTCAGCAGCGGCTGGAAGGACGCCCGGCCGCTGAGGTCGTCAGCTGCGCGACGACCCGCGGCCGTCAACTGGACCCTTTCCGGCTTCGCGGTGGTGATGGTGATCAGCTTCCTCGAGAGCAGGAATGCGAGAAACTGTCGGTACCTGGGGTCCCAAGGTCCGTAGCGGTACCGAATCATCGGCGCTTCAATCTCCGCGCCGGTTGCCGTCCACTCCGTAGTACTGGCACCGATGTCACGCAGGTGGTCGAGGGCCCGCTCGAGGAATGCTGGATAGCGTAGTAGGAAGTCGAGTTTGGCTAGCTTCGTTCGCCCGTCTATGCCGGGCTTTGTCCCCGTTCCGCACCGGCGCAGCAGCACTAGGAGCCGCGCCGCGTGGAAGTCAATGCTGTCGTCCGGATCCCACGGTTCGTGAAGCGGCGGTACGACATCGGGGCCGATGCCCGCTGACATCACACGTACCGGTTCTGACAGCGGTAGGTCACGTCAGAGAGCGTTGCCATTCTGTCGGCGCTTGTCCCTAGCGTGCCATCAATATCAGTGTCGAGGGCATCGACTACGGCGCTGAACGCTGCTGGCCCTGGCTGGACCTTTCCGGCGCGACGATGGGCTGCGACGCGCTGGCAGATCGCGAATACCTCGCGGTTCAGTTCCTTGTATCGGACCTTCTCTGCCCCGATCGCCGATCGGATCTTTCGCCTGAGTGACTCCAGTTCCTGGAACGAACGTTGTATCTCCTCATCATCAAGACCAGCCGCATCCAGTTTTTCAGCGAGTGGGACGAGAGGCAGGGTGCCGTTGGCCGACTCCCCGGTCGCCTGCGTTACAACGTCCGCGAACATCTTCCAGAACTCGCCTGCCGTCCAGGAACGAGCAACGCGTCGGCGCGCTTCACGCGCGACCTTGCTCAGGAGCAACTCGGCGATCTTGGCAAGCTCATCGAGGAGCGGCTTCTGGCCTATCTGTTTGGTGACAGGGTCCTCCAGCAGGCCGATGATGTCCTTCTCGAGGTCATCCGCAGTACGCGGAAGGACCTGCACTTCGAGGCGTTCGACAAGGAAGTCGATGTCTGGTGCCCAGTCGGGCAAGGGCAGGGCGGTGAGCTTGTTTGCTACGTCTTGGCGAGACTTCTGATCGGCTAGTGTCGTTCCGCACGGTCCCTCGTGTTTGAACCCCCAGAGGGTTTGCGCGGGCGGTTCGTTCAGCACGACGCAGAAGGTGACCTCGCCTACCGGCTCGTCCTTACCGCTAAATAGTCGTCCCAGAATGCTGGTCTCGACCTTGCCCTTGACTTCGGGTCGGCACACCCGTGCGGCACTGTGTGCTTCGGCGTTCTCGCGCGTCTTCACTTGGCGATAGATGATGCGGTCGTCTAGCGTGCAGATGATGTCGTCTTCGGCTTCGAAACCGACCGAGGTGTAGAGGGTTCCGAGGTTCAGGCACTCCATGAGCGTGACCGCGTCCTGATACGCGAATCCCCGCCGGCTACGCCGGCCGCCGTCCTCAACACTCACCTTCGCCCCCGTCTCAGCCATTCTTGGCGAACACATCTCACACCATGCGCGGCACGTCTTTTGGCGTTTCACCGGGATCGAGCCAATCCCCTTAGGTTGGAGGAGGTCATCACGCGGTAGTCGCATGATTGCGCCGGTGCCGCCGTACCGGCCCCGGTGTTCAGGATTGGTGCGTCACCGCCAACTCGACGACCTTCGTCGCCACGCCGACAACCACGAGCAAGCACGAGTCACAGGTTCGTTCCGCGGCGCTGTCGCCAATCGATCCGAGTCCATCCAGGCTGGTGCCGCACCTCAGAGCGGGGCGTGATCGCTCAGTTCGCCGTCGACCCACTCAAGGTAGGCGCGTAGCGCGGTCACAGACTCCTCGATAGCGGCAGGAGTGACGAGAACACCAAGCTCGTCCGGCGTAAAGCCGAACTTCAGCACCTTGAGGCGCTGCTTGGTCTGTTGCAGACCCTTGCCCCGCACTTGACGCGCTGTGAAGCGTCCCAACCCGTGAACGAGCGCGTTCCGGGCTTCGATGATGGGGCCAACCTGGGCGAACGGCGAGGCACCGTTCCTGATCTTGATGTCCTTCTTTACATACTTCGTGAAGTACTCGTCCATCGCGAGCCATGACCCTGTGCCCTTGTCTTCGAACTCGGCGTAGAGCTTCTCGACCAACGCGGCACGAGGGGACGGTGCCTGAGGCGCCAGCCGCACGACGAGCTGGCCAGCGACAAAGGACTCGACGATTGTCACGCACCGCACGAGGACACCCTCTCGACGGTGTTGGGCCTGCATGGACCCAGGAGGCAGGACCTTGAGTCTCCCACCGATGAACACGTGGGACTCCAGTGCCGCCTCGGCGCGACGATGCTGAGCCAAAGCGACCATGAGCTGGCGCCGAGAGTGCTCGCACGCCACGGAGACCACGGACAAGCCGGCGAGGCTCGCCGTGGGTGCGCCCGGCTTTGACGACGTGGTCATGACGGTCCGTCAGCAACCAGCCGGGTTCTTCGGACGACACGGCGCCGAGTCCCCCATGTCTGCTTCCGCGCCCATTCCGCCAGCCAACGTTCGACCTGGTCGGCGGCGACCTCCTCGACCCCGTTCGCTTCCCGGGCCGCTGCCAGGGCTAAGGCGGCGGTCAGCCTGTGCGACTCCGGAGCGCGGTCATATGCGCGTGCGCCGAGGTCGACGGTTAGCTGGCGCCTACGAGCAAGGGCGAGAGCAGCCTGCGCTGAAACCGCGTCGTGGGCTCCGTCGACCTGGTCCTTCAACCACGCAATGTGGCGCTGGCGTCGACGCGTCCCGTCGGACACCGACCCCGCGAGGTAGGCAACCCACAGCGACTGCCAGATGCTGACGATGTTGCGGTCGCGTCCACACAACTCGTTAAGGACACCGTGAACCAGCGCCGCATCGTCCCTGCCGACTGCGATCAAGTAGTTGCATACCTGCGGGGTGAGGTGTGGTTCGTGGACCAGGAGTGCAATGGCGGCGTTGACCGCGCGGTTATCTCGACCTGTCTCCAACGTGGCCAGGGACTTACGCAACAGGGTCGACCAGATGTGCGACCCCCACCCATAGTCGTCCCTGGCCTCCTCATCGCGCCAGATGCTGACTACCCGCGCCGCGACGTCGAGCTGGTCGCTGGTCGGCTCGAGCCTGGCCGCAGACTCCTCCGTCGAGTCGCTCTCGTCATGTTCGATGCCGGGCAGCCTGCGTGACTCCTCGGTGACGTCGTCTATGACAACGTCGACGAGGTCCTCGTCGTCGTCGTCGGAATAGACCCCAGCGACCGATGCGAAGAACTCCTCGATAGTGATGCCTTGTATGGCTTGCTCGTCGAAGAGACGCTGCTCGGCGCGCCTAACCTCGGTCCGGGAATCCTCGTAGGTTTCCCTACCCGGCGTGCCGGTCTTCGCCTCGTTTAGGACAAGCCCGAGCTCGAACGCTGACCGCTCGATGTGTTCAAGAGCCTCCAGCGCCTCGTTGTAGTCGGCGCAGGCGACACGGAAGTCGTCGGCGTAGCGGGCGGCCGCGTAGCCGCGACGCACGAGACTGCGACGGATCGGGTCGACGTACAAGTCACCAAGCACGTCGGAGCGGTCGTTCATCTGAGGCAGCCCAAACTGGCGACCAGTACCACCCTGTAGCAACTCCACCACCGCGGTGATGGCCAGGTCGTCACCGGTCTGGGCGACAACCTCATCTATCAGTCTCTCGTGGTCGATGTACTGGTAGTAGGCGGCAACGTCGGCCTTGAGAACGTAGTTGCAGCCCTCGACTTCCAGTGGGCTGTGAGCGAACTCGTCGTAGTCACCGCGGTCAGGAATCACGGGCAGTCGGCCTACGACCACGTTCACCAATGCCCGATAGATGAACCGATCCTCGAGCGCGACGTACGGCAGCGGACGTGATCCCCTCGCAGCCTTGCGCGCCAGCACGCTGTCCTGCGGTGCCGGGTGAAAGTCACGACGCATGCGGGCCTGGAGCCGACCGACCAGGTCCTCGAGGTGGCCGAGGAGCGCGCGGTCTGCCAGCGGTGGGGGTAGGTAGCGGTTACGTGCGGTCAGCTCGTCGATCACCGCCGCGCGGTAGTCCACCTCGGCCAGAACAGCAGCCGGAATCCTCATCCCACCTCCATCGGAGCACATGTGACGAACCCCAAGAGCCCACCAACTGGGAGGCCGAGTGGCACGAGTACAACTACCACGCCCGGCCCGTTGTCCGCTCCAAACACGAATCGATGCCTGAGCCCTACGTCCGCCTTGCGGCGTCACTGGCGAGTTGATCGGGTACTCGTGCCCTCAGGCCCATCGGGCTGGACGTGCTCGCCCTTTCGATGAGGCGTACCCGATTACGCCACGGTCGTAAGTCGCAAGCGCCCGAATCTAATGGCTTCTGCCGCGCCACTTCGAGACGAGGTGCGTCTTTTCGCCGCCTATCAGCGTGTGCTGGAAGCGCACTCTCATGCCGAGAGTCGGGTAACGGCATGAGGAACTTTTCGGTGGCGGGCCGTTAGCCTGCCGTCGTGGATCTCCGCTCGGTGCGCGACGCCTACTCGTCGAAATCGCAGCAGTACGTCGACCTGTTCGACGGGGACTGGGACGCGGACAAGGCCGACGCGACGTTCATCCGGCGGCACCTCGCCGGTAGCGAAGGCCCCGTGCTCGACCTCGGCTGCGGACCCGGGCACTGGACTGCCGATCTGCACCAGCGCGGCGTCCAAGTCACCGGCATTGACGTGGTGCCGGAGTTCATCAGCCATGCTCGCGCCAACCATCCCGGCCCGGAATTCCGACTGGACTCAATGACCGACCTGAACCTAGCGGCCAACTCCATAGCAGGCATCCTCAGTTGGTACTCAACGATCCACGTTCCCCCGGCAGACCTGGACGGCGTGCTCGCCGAGTTCCGCCGCCTCCTTGCCCCGTCCGGCACGCTGGTCCTCGGGTTCTTTGACAGTGACGACGAGGTCGCCTCGTTCGACCACGCTGTCCACACCGCGTACCGCTGGCCGTGTGACCTGATGGTGCGACGCGTTACCGAGGCTGGATTCGCCGAGGTGGAGCGCCTACAACGGGAGTTCGCAAAGCGCCCGGGTCGGAAGTACGCCGCCGTCGCCGCGCGGGCAGTTTGAAACCGGACGAACGTCGCCGCGAAGTGCTACTTCGCCAACGGAGTGATGCCCATGCCACCCTGCGGGCCCGCCCGCTCATGCCGCGGTGAGTGCGTCTATCCGCCGCGTGAGCACCGGTCCTCGGCAACAATGGGCTGGGTGCTACCTGATCTCCTTCGCCCTGGGCTAAGCGTCGTGTTCTGCGGGACAGCGGTTGCTACGGCTTCCGCGGAGCGCGGTCACTACTACTCGGGTAGAGGCAACAAGTTCTGGCAGCTCCTCCACGAGTCCGGCTTCACTCCCTTCCGCCTCACCCCCGAGGACGACGCCTCACTCCCCTCCTTTGGCGTCGGCATTACCGACCTCGTCAAGACCGTCGCCCAGAGTCACGACCGCGGCCTTGACTTCGGTGGAGCGCCGACGGTGGCCGGCCACATCATCGCGGCTGCACCGCAGTGGGTCGCGTTCAACGGATTGACCGCCGGGCGGGCTGCCTCACGCCAGCTTGGCCTTGGACGCCCAAAGGAGGTCGGTCTCGGCGAGCAGCCGTGGGCGATCGGTCCCAGTCGAGTGTTCGTCGTCCCGAACAGCAGCGGGGCGCATGCGACGATGCCGTTCGCGGACAAACTCCATTGGTGGACGATGTTCCGTCGGTTGGTTCGCTAACCCCGGTCGAAAGGCCGTCGGACCTGTCTTACAAGGCCGAGCACTGCGAACGGTCGTTTCGAGACTCAAGCGCCACGCGGCCGCGTCAGATACTGCGCTACCTGTCATCACTGTCGCCGAGGTCGCCCCGACTGACGCGCCGACGCTTGCCGACCTTCCGAAGAACGGCCCAGGGCTCACGAACAGCGCGGCCAGCGCGCCGGTTCTTGTGAGGCTTACAGAGCGGACAACCCTTGTGCTGCCGATGAGGTGAGTGAGCCATCGTGGCTCCAATCCGTGACCAACCCCCGCCACGGAGGGCGGGGTGGGTCGGACCGTCGCGCTCGCATGCTTCGACCGTAGCCGCCAGAGCCGACAGAGAGCAGCAGTTCGCGCGGCCAGGCATCAGCGTCACTTCGCCGCGATAGAGCCGGGATCGCCGCCAGACTGAAGCAAGCCGAGTTCAAATGATCAGGTCGGGCGAACGAATCCGTCGCGTGGGTGTATGGCGACGCCCGCACTTACCTATTGCGAACCGCCACTTGAGATCAGACCGGCTTCGGCGCCGAGCTCGCCTTGACCATCCCCAGCCGACCGGTGCCGCGCGGGCGCCACCACGAGGGCGTAGGAGCCGGGGTTCGAACAGGGCCGACTGCTCATCGGTCAGGCCGCTGGAACAGCTCAGGCCATGCCAGCCCGGCGAACCGCCGAGAGCACCTGAACGAACAGGACACCCTCAGTCAGGACCCCCAGATCGAGGCGACCCACTCCGGGTGGTCGATGAACGGGTTCCGGTTGCGCTGGTAGGTCGTGTAGATGACCTCGTTGCGCTGCCGCTCGCGCGCGTCCGGCGGGTCGGACTGGTGCCAGGCTTTCAGCACCGAGAGCCGACCGAGGTAGCGCGTGGTGCCGTTGACGGTGTCGTTGACCTCGAGGTCGGCGAAGCCGTCGTCGCCCTCGTAGCGGACCGCCATGTAGAAGACCATCCGCGCGACGTCGCCCTTGACGGCGTCGCGGGGCTCGAAGGAGTCGGAGTCGGTCCAGCAGTCGGGGCAGCCGGAGACCGCGGAGCCGCCGTTGTCGAAGTCCTTGTTGCTGCGGGTGCTGTTCACCGAGACGACCTCGGGGCGCAGGTGGTGCAGGTCGGTGCCCGGGCCGATCGAGGTGCCGAAGTCGCCGTGGCTCTGGGGCCAGACGTGCTCACGGTTCCAGTTCCCGGTGTTGCCGCCGTTGGCCGACTTCGGCATCGAGACGCCGGAGTAGAAGGTGAGCACGTTCGCGGAGTTGGCCGGGTCGGCGTCGGTGACCTTCAGCGCGTCCCAGACGGTGGAGTAGGAGATCTTGGTCTGCTCGTCGATCAGGTCGTGGAGCGCGTCATGCAGGGCGGCGCCGGTCTTGCCGGCAACCGGGGCGTAGTAGCTGCCGGGGTCGGCCGTCGGCGTCGGGCTGGTCGGCGTGGCGGTCGGGGTCGGGGCGGGCGTCGAACCGGAGGCGAGTGCGAACGCCGTGGTGCCGGTCATCCCGGCGTGGGAGAAGTAGGCGCCCAGGCTGCCGGTGACGTCGATCCGCACGCCCTTCAGGTCCGGGTTGCTGCGCAGCCCCCAGGCGGACCGGTGCGCCGAGGGGATCTGGATGTAGAGCATCCGCGAGGTGCTGGTCTCCGTCGCCGAGTCGGCGATCGCGAGTGCGTAGTCGTTGGGGTAGTTGCTGGTGACCACGGTGTTGGTCGCCGTCGGCTGCCCGACGACGTACCCGCGCACGGTCTGGGTGCCGGAGTTGCTGGAGATCGCGCTGGCGACGGTGATCGGCGAGGCCGCGTCGGCCGGGGCGGGCCGCAGCACCACCAGCGCGGCGAGCAGGCTGACGACGACGGCGACGACGGCGACCGAGGTCGCGGCGTACGGCGAGCCGAGCTGCCGGCGTCGTGGGTGGGCAGGATCGAGGGTCCCGAGAGTGGATGCCATGGCCGTCATCCTCGGGCCCGTTCATTGCGGCGGGATAGCCCCCTGGTCACCGGCTGGTCACCACACCCTCCGCCCGAGGGGACCGACGAGTGTTCGCCCAGACGTCACCTCACCGCCGACGTCCCGTGCCCCCTCGACAGCGCCCCGTTCACCCGGCTCCGACTGACTGGTCTCGCCGTGCACGCCGTGTGCATGAATCGAGAGGAATCCAGATGAAGAACACCCTGGGCCGGATGGGTCCTCGGCGCATCTCCCTGGCGTCGATGGCTGTCGCCGTGGCGGCCGTCGGCTGCCTCAACCCGATCACCGCTGGCAGCGTCGCGAACGCCGCGCCCGCCAGCACGCCCGCCGCTGAGCAGGCGGCGGCCGCCGAGCCGACGTACTTCGCTCCGCTCGCCGACTCCGAGACCACGTGGCGCTACCTCGCCACCGGCGTCGACCCGTCCCCGACCGGCGACCCCAACGCCTGGGCGCAGCCCGGGTACGACGACTCCGCCTGGCCGAGCGGCAAGGGCGGCTTCGGTGCGAAGTGGGCCGACGTCGAGACGCCCAACTTCGACAGCGGGATGGTCGCCCGGACGGTGCTACCGATGCGGCCCGGCGGCGGCGACAACATCCCGACGTACTTCTTCCGCGCAGACGTCCAGGTCACCCCCGAGCACCTCGCGACCGGCGAGGACATCCGCTTCGACGGCTACGTCGACGACGGCGCGGTCATCTTCGTCAACGGCGTCGAGGTCCAGCGCCACAACGTCGAGGCGGGCACGCCGAACGTCGCCTACCAGACCGGGTTCGGGGCAGAGCTCGCCTTCACGATCCCCGCCGAGCGGTTCCGCGCCGGTGCCAACACGATCGCCGTACGGCTGCACCAGGACCGGGCGAGCAGCTCCGACATCTGGTTCTCCCTCGACCACCTCGGCGGCGAGCTGCCCCCGCCGCCCGCGGGCCCGGAGGTCGGTGCGCCCAGCCGCGTCATCCTCACCCCCACCGATGCGCCCGAGACCTCGCAGAGCTTCACCTGGCTCGCGGGCGCCCCCGACGTCAGCACCGGCAAGGTGCAGCTGCGTGTCGGCGACGGCGCGGTCCGCACGGTCAACGCGGCCAGCCAGGGCACCGCGGTCAACCAGGCCAACCCGCACTTCTCCGCCACCGTCCGCGGCCTGAAGCCCGGCACCGAATACACCTACCGCGTCGGCAACGCCGACGCATGGAGCGAGTGGAAGAGCTTCACCACCGCCGACCCGGACGTCGACGAGTTCGAGTACGTCTACTACGGCGACGCGCAGATCGGGCTCGACTCCACCTGGCCCTCGGTCGTGGAGCTCGCCCAGGAGAAGGCACCCGACTCCATCGGCTCCGTGCACGCCGGCGACCTGATCGACACCTCCAGCAACGACACCCAGTGGTCCAACTGGTTCAAGGGCATGGAGGAGTCCGCCGCGACGACCAACATCTTCGCCGCGCCCGGCAACCACGAGTACTCCGGCGACCGGCTGCTGCAGTCGTGGAAGGCGCACTTCGAGTACCCCGACAACCAGCCGAACACCGCCACCATCGGCGACCTCGCCCAGCGTGCGGTCGGCGACACCGACGTCGCGCGGCAGTACCAGGCGTACTTCGACCACTGGTCGAACTTCGCCCACGAGACCGTCTACTACAGCGACTACCAGGGCGTCCGGTTCATCACCATCAACGCCACCACCGACTCCACCTTCCTCAAGCCCGACAACCTGCCCGCGTGCAGCGGCGCCGACTGCCCCTCGGCAGGCGTCGCGGCGCTGTGGGTGGAGTACCAGGCCGCCTGGCTCGACCACATCCTCAGCGACTCCCCGTCGAAGTGGAACGTGGTCACCTTCCACCAGCCGGTCTACTCCGCCTCCGCCGGCCGCAACGAGCCCCACCTGCGCAACGCCTGGGTGCCGGTCTTCCAGAAGCACAACATCGACCTGGTGCAGATGGGCCACGACCACGTCTACGCCCGCGGCTACAACAACGACGACCGGACCGGCGTCGACGGCGTGACCGACGGCCCCGTCTACATCGTGCAGAACTCCGGTGCCAAGCACTACAACCTGGAGACCGACGCCAAGAACGTGTGGACCAACAACGGCGCCACCCAGGTCCGCAAGGGCGAGGACTTCTCCAGCTTCGCCGTCGTGAAGGTCACCGACGACCAGCTGCACTACACCTCCTACATCGCCGAGCGCACCGCCTCGGCCACCACCGACGTCCCTGTCGGTGGGGTGTGGGACGAGTTCGTGGTCACCAAGCACGACGACGGCCGCAAGGTCGTCACCGAGGCCGGCGCCCCCATCCCCGAGTTCGAGGACCTCACCCCGGCGCCGGAGATCGTCGAGCAGTCCCCGACCTCGATCGAGGGCCGCGCGGGCGACACCCTGACCCTGTCCGTGACCGCTCGCGGTGAGGGTCCGCTGTCCTACCAGTGGCAGCGCACCCCGGTCGGCAAGGACGCCTGGACCGACATCGTCAACCAGGACAAGTCCACGCTGGTGCTCGAGGACCTGCGGGCCGGCACCGCCCGCTTCGCCTACCGCGTCGCCGTCACCGCCGGCACCCGCACGGTGCACTCCGCGCCCATCTCGGTGCGGGTGACCGGGCTGCCTGCTGCTCCCGATCGCAAGGTCGCGTCCAAGGTGAGCGTGGGCAAGACGGTCGCCCGGGCGAACCGGCGCGCCGCGGTCGTCGTACGGCCCAGCGTGAGCGGGAAGGTGCGGGTGAGCGTGCGCGTCGCCGGCAAGACCCTCACCCGCACGGTCACGGTGCGCCAGGGCCGCAAGGCCACCGTCCGGCTCGGCAAGCTGCCGCGGCGGGCCAACGGGTTGGCGGTCGTCACGGTCCGGCTCACGCCCAAGGACACCCAGCGGTACGTCGCCTCGTCCAAGGTGAAGGTCGTGCGGGTCAAGCGCTGAGCGCCGCCTGCAGCCTTCCTGAGCAGCGGACCCCCGTCACCGGCTGGTGGCGGGGGTCCGTCGTCTGGTCCCGCCGGTGGCCGCGCTCACCACTCGACGGTGGTGACCACCTGGGTGAGAGAGGGCCTGGCGGGGGTGGAGGAGAAGCCGAAGCGCGGCGACGGCAGCACGGGCTCCAGCCCGCCGAGGTCGGTGGCATCGAAGGACCCGGACAGGCCGGTGACGGCGCGGTGGTCGGTGGCGCCGTACCACTCGCGGCGACCCCCGCGCGCGCTGCCGCGGGTGCGCACGCCGCGCAGCACGACGCGCGCCACCGGGTCGGTCAGCGTGCACCACGCCGGGCTCTCCGCGATCCGGGCGGGCACCAGTCGCAGCAGCCGGCCCAGGAGCGTCCGGCTCCCGAACGCGACATCGAGCTGCAGGGACGGCGACCGCACTGACCAGTGTCCGGGCGTGACGTCGACTCGCACGTCCTCCAGACGCACGCTGTCGAAGGAGTACGTCGCCGCCACGAACTCCGCGACCTCGGCGCTCGGCGCCAGCAGCACGCGGTGTCCGTCGGCCGACTCCACCATGACGTCCGCGAAGCTCCCCAGCGGTGACGACGGCCAGCGACCGACGACGATCCGAACGCCGCTGTCGCCGCCGACGCCGACGATCTCGCCACGGAACCGACTGCGGACCATCCCCACCCCTGTGTGAACACCGGCTTGCTCGTTGACGCCGATCCCCTTTAGGGGTTGGCGGTCAGCGCAGCTTGCAGTCGCTTGGTCGCAGTCTCTACGAACTTCACGAAGTCGTCTGTCGTCATTGAGCCGACATCGAACCGCATGCCGCTGACGTTCGTCAGCGCGCGGCCGACTCGAACGAGCGCGAAATCTCCGGTTGCTTCGAGGTTGAACCCCTGAACCTCAATCGGGATGGTGACGCGGAATGCAACTGTCTGGTCGCCGTGGTTTCCCAAAGAGACTTCGTTCAGTGAGAGGTTGCCGACCTTCCCGTCCTTCTGGTCCTTCATGGATTCCTCCACTGCTTCGCCCATGTACTTGCTCACGCATTCGCGATACTTGGGGCTGGCGACAATCCCGAAGTTCTCGATCGTCGTACTCTCGTCGGTGTCGACGACAACGCGGACGGAAACCGTCTCGTCGTCCTCGTTGGTGAAGTCTGGTGACTCGGCTTCGGCGTTGGCATCGGAGTAGAGGGTGTCGTAACTGACTCCGACGCAGTTCGCGATCTTCTCCCTTTCCTTCGTGTCGTCCCCATCCTCTTCTGGCTGAGGGACAGATTCCCAGCCCGCCGGGAAGTCGCTCAGCGTTAACAGCGCCGCTTCGGCAAGCGCAATGTCGGCGGGCGAAGGCGATGCGGGCGCCGTGGGATCAGACGTTTCAGAGGGATTTGGCGAAGACTGCGACTGCGCCCCGTCCCCGTCGGGGCTGGCGGCCTCGTCTGAACCGCTGCACGCCGTAAGCGCGAGAACGGGCAGCAAGAGAAGGCCGAGGAAATTCGGGGCGGGGGAGCCAGTCACACTTGGGACTCTAGGCTGCGGCCGACCTCAGCGTGGCTAATCTGGTGTCGCCGAATGTAAGGCATCCCGACCGAGCTTGTCTGATTCATGCGGGACTCGATGCCGGTATCCGAGGAACGGAGCTCGGGTACTCGCGGGACATGAACGACCTGACCCGCATCCTCGTCAACGCTCTTCGCGCCATCGGGCTGTGCACGATGGTCGGTGTCGTCGGAGGCCTGGTGTTCGGGTTCATGACCGACGACGTGGCGACGTCGCTCGCCTACGGGCTCGGGATCGGCGCGGCAGCGGGAGCGGTCTTCGGGTTCCTCGCTGCGGTGCGTACGCCGACGAGCGGGCCCTGACCCCCAGCGCTTTGTCCCGTCCCCTCCCCGACGACAGGATCTGCACATGGTGGGGAAGAGGGCGGTCCGGTTCGTCGTACCGGAGGTGACGCCTGCGGAGATCGAACGATCGGCGCGGGACCGTCGCCGCGGGCCGGGGAGCGCGCGGCTGCGGGTGAGCGGGGAGCGGATCCGCCTGGAGGTGCCGGCGACGCGGACGCCCACACCGGTGCTGAAGGCGACGCTGACCCCTGCCGACGGCGGCACCCTCGTCGAGGGGCACGTGCACTTCGGCTGGATCAACGTCTTCAACGCGCTGTACGTCGTCGTTGCTGCCCTGCTCACCGGGGTGGCGGGGCTCGTGGCGGCCGAGGGCGGAGGTGCGGTTATCGCGGTCCTCATCGCACTCGTCGGCGTCGGGATCTGGGTGGCGGCGGTGCGGGTCATCATGGCGACGACCCGGACGGTTGACGCCGAGGCCGAGCGGCTGCAGCACCGGCTGCTGGACGAGGTGGGCACGGACCCCTGGAGCAGCTTCCGCCGCTGAGCCCGCCGTCTCAGGGCGTCAGCAGATTTACGGTATTCGGGCGCACGCCGGTGACCGGAGGCCCGACGGTGGCTAGCGTCGTAAGGGTGAGCCAGCAACCGGAGCCGCCGTGGCAACGGCCCGAGGACGCAGGACAGCGCAAGAACGGCTACGACCACGGTGGACCCGGGCCGCGGCCCGACGAGCCGGTGTACATGCCGGCCGTCTACGCCCGCTACTCGCCGCCGGGGCAGCAGCCCTGGCCGGCACAGCAGCCCTGGTCACGCCAGCAGCCGCCGCCGTCCAGCGGCCTCTACGTCGCCGCCGCGATCCTCAACTGGATCACCCTCGCGTCGCTGACCGCCGCCACGTGCGGCTTCGGGATCATCGCGGCGGCCTGGTACGTCCCGATGACCATCTGCATCCACAAGGCGGCCCGCGACCGGCGCAAGCACACCGCCCTCGGCGTGTGCACGCTGGTGTTCTGCAACCTCATCGCCGGCATCCTCATGCTGGTCGAGGACAGCAACCGCGACCAGCGCCTCGAGCTCCGCTGACCCCGGCCACCCGCAGCGGCAGGCAACGCGGCGGGTGGCTCAGCGCTTGGCCCGCTGCCCGCCGCCGCGGTTGCGCAGCTTGCCCACCCCGGCCTTGATCCGGGCCTGGTTCTGCGGCTTGCGGGCCTCGTCGTAGAGCTTCTTGGCGATGCCGATGCTGGCGGCGGTGCGGAGGATCTTCATACCCGGTGCGGTACCCGCTCACCGCTCGCGCAGCCGTCCCACAGCCATCTTGAAAGGCGTGCGGGCCAGCGGCTCAGGTGCCGCAGAAGGTCATGTACTTCCCGAAGTCCTCGGGTGCCGGCTCGGCGTAGCGCTCCAGCCCGGGCCGCTCGACGTAGGGCGACCGGACCGCGTCCAGCAGGCCAAGCAGCGGCACCAGGTCCCCGCCGGTGGCGGCGTCCAGCGCCTCCTCGACGAGGTGGTTGCGCGGGATGTAGAGCGGGTTGACCGCGTCCATCGCGTCCGGGTCCGGGCCCAGCGCCCGCCACCGCTCCAGCCAGGCGTCGATCGCCGGCAGGTCGAGGAACCGGCCGCGCACCGGCTCGGCGTCACCGCGGGCCGCGGTGGCCAGCTCCCGCCAGAACGAGGTGTGCTCGACGTGGCTGGCGCGCAGCAGGCCCAGCAGCTCGCCGGCGAGCTCGTCCACGGCCTCGACCGACGGTCCGTCCGCGGCGTCCCCGACGGTGCCGAGGCCGAGCTTCGCGCGGATCCCCGCGGACCACGCCGCGTTGTAGGCCTCGCCGAACCCGTCCAGCGCCGCGGTGGCCAGCTCCACTGCCTCGTCGGGGGAGTCTGCGAGCAGCGGCAGCAGGGTCTCGCCGAAGCGGGCCAGGTTCCAGGCGCCGATCGGCGGCTGGTTGGCGTAGGCGTAGCGCCCGCCGGTGTCGATCGAGCTGAACACGGTGCCGGGGTCGAACGCCTCCAGGAAGGCGCACGGGCCGTAGTCGATGGTCTCCCCGGAGATCGTCATGTTGTCGGTGTTCATCACCCCGTGCACGAAACCGACCAGCATCCACTGCGCGATCAGCTCCGCCTGCGCCGCGATCACCGCGCGGTAGAGCGCCAGGTAGGGCTGCGGGTCCTTGGCGGCCGCCGGGTGGTGCCGGGCGATCGCGTGGTCGGCCAGCCGCCGCAGCAGCGCGTCGTCGCCGAGCGCCGCGACCAGCTGGAAGGTGCCCACCCGCAGGTGGCTGCTCGCCACCCGCGCCAGCACCGCGCCCGGCAGCACGCTCTCCCGGTACACGTCGCGCCCCGTCGCCACCACCGCCAGCGACCGGGTGGTCGGGATGCCGAGGGCGTGCATCGCCTCGCTGACGATGAACTCCCGCAGCATCGGGCCGACCGCGGCCAGCCCGTCCCCGCCCCGGGCGTACGGCGTGCGTCCCGAGCCCTTCAGGTGCAGGTCGCGCAGGCGCCCGGCGGTGTCGGTCAACTCGCCCAGCAGCAGCGCCCGGCCGTCGCCGAGGCGAGCGAACCCGCCGAACTGGTGGCCGGCGTAGGCCTGCGCCACCGGGTGGGCGCCCTTGGGTGGCAGGGTGCCGGTCAGCAGCCCCAGCCCTTCGGCCCCGCGCAGCTCCTCGGCGTCCAGGCCGAGCTCCGCGGCCAGCGGCTCGTTGAGCACCAGCAGCCGCGGCGCGGGCGCCTCGTCGGCCTGCCAGACGCGCGCCAGCTCGGGCAGCTCGGTGGCGAAACGGGCCTGCAGGGTAGTGAGGGAGGTGGTGGGTGTGGTGCTCACTCTTCGAGCGTACGACGGCCCCGAGGGAGCGCTCCCGGGCTCAGCACCAGTCGGGGAGCTGGACCGTCCGGTCGTCGATCCGCAGGCGTCCGCCGCCCGCGGGCGGCACCGCCAGGCACCCGGGCGGTCCGTGGCCGCGCAGCCGCAGCACCCGACGGGTGCCCGCCTCCACCACCAGGAACGCCGGCTCCCACGTCGTGTCGGCGATGCTGGTGCCGGCGAAGGTGACGATCGCCGCCACCGGGCCGGGGTTCACCACGTCCAGGACGACCGTGTAGTCGCCGTCGCGGGTCACCTCCGACCGGGCGAACCGCACGCTCGCCGGCTGCCGGCACCACCGCTCGAACGCGCTCGTGAGCGCCTCCGTCTCCTCGGCGACGAACCGGTCGGTGCGGCGCGTCCCGCCCTCCGTGGAGTCCACCTCGAACACCACCGGGGTCGGCAGGTCCGGGCACGGCGCGAGCACGGTGCCGGCCAGCAGCATCGGGGTGCCCGCCTGCAGGTCGAGGTCGCCGTCGGCCGGCTCGGCGTCGGGCCCCGGCACACGTCGTACGACGTCGGCGGAGCCGCCGGCCCAGTGCAGCCGGGCGCCGGTGACGACCCGGTCCTCGCCGAAGCGCACCTGCACCTCCAGCCGCACGCCGAACGGCTCCGAGCGCACCGCTGCCGCGATCGGCACCGCGCCCGACAGGACGGGCGCGACCGGCTCCGCCTCCTCGACCACAGCGGTGCACTGGGCGAACGTCAGCAGCAGGAGGGGAAGCAGGAGGACACCGACGGCGGCACGCCGGCGCCGGGTGGGAGCCATGTCAGCATCGTCGTCGGCGTCCCGGCCGTCGGCATCGCCCGAAGCGGGTAGCCGACGGCCGGGACGCCCGACAGCCTCCAGATGTCCCCCGAGATGACCCTCGAGATGTCCGCAGACGCCTGCGCGGCAGGCGTCAGAACATCATCTGGACGGTCTTCTCCTCGGTGTAGCACTCGATGCCGGCCGGGCCGAGCTCGCGCCCGACGCCGCTGCCGGCCCGCCCGCCCCACGGCGTGGTCATGTCCGGGATGCCGAAGGCGTTGATCCACACGTTGCCGACCCGCAGGTCGCGGGCGGCGACCTGGGCGCGGTGCAGGTCCTCGGTGTAGATGATCGCGTTGAGGCCGAAGGTGCTGTCGTTGGCCAGCGCCAGCACGTCGTCGGCGTCGGAGAACGGGATGATCGTGGCGACCGGGCCGAAGATCTCCTCGCGGGCGATCCGCTGGTCCTGGCTGCCGATGAACACCGTGGGCTCGACGTAGTAGCCCGGGCGGTCCACGAGCGAGCCGCCGGTGAGCAGCTCCGCACCCTGCTCGACGCCGAGGCCGAGGTAGCCGCCGATGCGCTGGTGCTGCTTGGCGTTGATCACCGGGCCCATGCCGACGCTCGCGTCGTACGGGTCGCCCAGGGTGATCTGCTTGGCGTGGTCCACCAGGCGGTCGGCGACCTCGTCGACGAGGCGCTCGTGCACGTAGACCCGGGTGCCGGCCGCGCAGACCTGGCCCTGGTGCAGGAAGTTGCCGACCGCGATGAACGGCATCGCGCCGTCGAGGTTGGCGTCGGGGTAGACGATCTGCGGGTTCTTGCCACCCAGCTCGAGGGTGACCTTGCGGAACTGGCCGCCGGCGTGGGTCGGCATCAACGCGCCCACCTCGGGGCTGCCGGTGAAGGTCAGCTTCGCCAGGCCCGGGTGCTGCGCGAGCGCGGCGCCGGCGACCTCGCCGAGGCCGGGCACCACGTTGAACACGCCGTCCGGCACGCCCGCCTCGGCCAGGATCTCCGCTAGGCGCAGGATGGAGAGCGCCGCGTCCTCCGGCGGCTTGATCACCACGGTGTTGCCGGCGGCCAGGGCCGGGGCGATCTTCCAGCCGGCGACCACGATCGGGTTGTTCCACGGCGTGATCGCGCCGATCACGCCCAGCGGCTCGCGCAGCGTGTAGTTCAGCCGGTGCCGGCCCGCGTAGTCGGGCAGCTGGACGGTGGAGCCGTGCAGCTTGTCGGCGAACCCGGCGTAGTACCGGAAGGTGGCGAGCACGGCGGGGATGTCGCCGAAGACGCCGTCCTTGTAGAGCTTGCCGACCTCGAGGGTCTCGACCGCGGAGAGGTACTGCGTCTCCTTCTCGATCAGGTCGGCCGCACGGAACAGGATCCGTCCCCGCTCGGCGCCGCCGAGCTCCTTCCAGCCGCTGTGCTCGAAGGCGTGCTGCGCGGCGCGCACCGCGTCGTCGACGTCGGCGGCGGTGGCCGCGGCGACCTCGCAGATCGCCGAGCCGTCGACCGGGTTCTCCGAGACGTACGTCGCCCCGCCGGCGGCGTCGCGCCACCGGCCTCCGATCCACAGCTGTCGCGGCGGAAGCTGGGTGGGCGCCTGGGCGCCGTCGGCCAGGGCGGTGGAGGTGTAGTCGGACACGAGCAGCTCCTGTGGTCTAGGTCACGTGACCCGCAGCGTAGCGACAAGTTCGCATGTTGGGTACCGCTCGCCGATTATCGGACAACTCGTGACCGATGTCGCCAGGCAGGGCCCCGGGTGCGCCGAGGCGGGTGCCGAGGCGGGTGAGGCGGAGCCTCAGCCCAGCTCGGCGGCCAGCCGCGCGGCGGCCGTGCGCAGCGCCTGGCGCATCGCGGCGCTCTCCTGGCCGGCGAGGGTGACCAGGCCCAGCGCGGCGGGCGGGCCCGGGACCCGGGGCAGCGAGACGACGATGCCGTGCGCACCCGGCACGAGCTGGCCCTCGCTCTCGAACATCCCCTCCTCGCCGCGGGCCGCGGCGGCGATCGCCACCCCCAGTGCGCCCCGGTCGCGCGGGGTGCGCGCCCCGACCCGGTAGGAGACGTGGAAGGTGGTGAAGGGGGGCTCCTCCACCGCCACCGCGAGGATGTCCTCGCCGTCGAGGATCGAGAAGTGCGCGGTGGCGCCGGCCTCGCGGGCCAGGTCGGCCAGCGCGACCCGCGTCGACTCGCGCACCGAACCCAGCACGTGCTGGGTCAGCGCCAGCGCGCCGGCGGCCATGCTGACCGTGCCGTCCGGGGCGCGTCGTACCAGCCGGTGCTCGACCAGGGTCGCCACGAGCCGGTAGATGATCGTCCGGGACAGGCCGAGCTCGGCGGCCAGCTGCGAGGGCGTCCGCCCGTGCGGCGAGCTGGCCAGCAGCTGCAGCACGTCGAGCCCGCGGCTGAACGTCTGGGAGGTCTCTGCCGCGGCCATGTCCGGATCCTAGTGAGGGCGCCGCGCCTCACGGACCGATGAGTCCCCGGGCCTCGGCCCAGTTCTCGATCAGCTCCAGGCATCGCGCCAGGTGCTCGGGCTGGTCGACGTAGTAGTGCGTCGCCCCCGCGATCACCTCGTACGTCGCATCCTCGGTCGCCAGCGCCGCCGCCACGGTCGGGTTGTGCGTGGCCGGTACGGCGTCGTCGGCGGAGTTCTCGATCTGCAGCACCGGGGTGCCGGTGATCCGGGCGGCGTTACGGGCCCCCGAGGCCCGGGACTCCTCCAGGCTCCACTGGCTCAGCCACGAGCGCAGCGTGGTGTAGCGGGCCAGGCCGACCGGGCCGACGTTCGCGGTCCGCGGGTCGCCCAGGTAGCACCAGCCCGGCCGGCGGTCGTTCGGGTCGACCGCCGGGTCCAGCCAGCGCACGTCACACATCGTGCGGTGCACCAGGAACGGGCGCTCCTGCTCCGGGCCCGGGTCGTTGCGCAGCGCGTCCAGCCGCTCCAGCGCCCAGTCGGTGATCCGCCGGTTGCGGGCCCGCTGGGCGGCGCGGAAGGCCGCCACGAAGTCGGGCGAGTACGGCGGGGTGTGCACCGCGTCGTCGGCGTAGATGTCGAGCTCGGGGTCGCGGCGGGAGGGGTCCGCCTCGTCCAGCACCGAGGGGTCCATCCACTCCGTCAGCGTCTCCGCCCGGGACAGGTGCGCGGCGATGAACACGATCGCGTCCGCCGGGACCAGGCCGGCGCCGGCCACGTCGACGGGGTCGCCGGCGGGGGTGTGCGTGATCGTCGGGTCCAGCGCCTCGGCCTGGTAGAGCAACGACAGCGAGCCGCCGCCGGACCAGCCGACCAGCACCACCCGCTCGTAGCCGGCGTCCTGCTTCGCCCAGCGCACCCAGGAGCCCAGGTCGAGCACGACCTTCTCCAGGATCAGCGCGGAGTCGTTCTTGGGATAGCGGCTCGACGCGCACAGCACGTGGTGCCCGCGCGCGGCCAGCGCCGTGGGCATCGGCAGCAGGTTGAGCGTCGAGGTGGGGTGCATGAAGACGAACACCGTCCGCGCACCCGGCGTGCTGGTCGTGCTCGGCGTGCTGCCTGGTGGGCGGAGCAGCTGGCCCTCCAGGACGGTGCCGTGCCCGCCGGTGAAGCCGTAGGTCTCGCGCACGCTCGGCTGGCTCTCGGTGTGCAGCACCACCGGCAGCCGCACGAACGGCTCCTCGCGGACGTACCCGGTGCTCACTGCCGGCCCCCGGCGTGCGGCTTGTCGCTCCAGCTCCACGGGTACGACGGGTCGTCGGTGGCGCGGCCGGCCTCGCCGACCGCCAGCGGGGCGAACGTGTCGACCATGAACGCCATCTCGTTCGGCTCGCTCAGGCCGGGGGAGTCCAGGTAGGCCTGGCGGCGCGGGCCGTGCGTGTAGGCCGCGGGGTGCAGGCTGATCGACCCGGTGCGGATGCCGGAGCCCTTGCGGGCCGCGGTCTCCCCGGCGAAGTAGAACATCACCTCGTCGGAGTCCACGTTGGAGTGGTAGTACGGCACCTTGATCGCATCCGGGCCGAACTCCAGCGGGCGCGGCACGAAGTTGCACACCACGAACCCGCTGCCGGAGAACACCTGGTAGGTCGGCGGCGGCTGCAGGTAGGCGCCCACGACCGGCGCGAAGTCGCGGTAGTTGAACGCGTACGGGTAGAGCTGGCCGTCCCAGCCGACCACGTCGAACGGGTGGTGGTCGTAGGTGACCACCGAGCCGTGCAGGCCGCTCGGGGTGCCGGGCGCGCGGTGCTTGACGTAGACGTCGGTGTCCTCGCCGGCGATCGCCTCGTCGGCCAGCAGCGGCCCCTGGGGCACCCGGAAGTCCCGCTCGGTCATCGGCGAGCCCTCGAGGAACTGGCCGTAGCGCGAGCGGTGCTTGTCCGGCGGTGTGACGTGGCCGCTGGCCTCCACGCACAGCAGCCGCAGCGGGCCGAGCGTGTCGACGTCGACGGGCAGCCAGCGGTGGATGGTGACGCGCGGGATCACCACGTTGTCGCCCTGGCGGACCTCGATCCGGCCGAAGATGCTCTCCAGCACCGCCGCGCCGGACTCCACGAAGACGATCTCGTCGCCGACCCCGTTGGAGTAGAGCGGGGAGTCGACCTCGGCCGCGACGTAGGAGATCCGCACGTCGGCGTTGCCGAGCACGAGCCGGCGTCCGCGCACGGCGTCGGCACGTCGTACGTCGTCGAAGGCGTCGGGCACCCGGAAGTGCCGGGGCAGCAGCGGGGTGTTGGGCACCAGCGTCTGGTCGCCGAGGTCCCAGTCGCGGGAGCCGACGAGCGCGGAGGGCACGTGCCGGTGGTAGAGCAGCGAGCCGGTGCTGGAGAAGCCCTCCTCGCCGATGAACTCCTCGAAGCACGGGGTGCCGTCGTCCAACGAGAACGCGACGTGCCGCTTGGCGGGGTACTGCCCGACGGCCCGGTAGTACGGCATGCACAGCTCCTGGGTGTTCGGTGTTCGACATTCGTTACGCAGAGTCCGGTATGCGAACGCTAGTCACCGCGTCGAGGCGTGTCCAGGGGTCCCGTGTCCCGCGGGCCCGGGGGCTTACCGCCTCGGGTGGAGGATCGGGGGCATGACGAACCCGACGATCCCGACCGTGACCCTCAACAACGGCGTGACCATGCCCCAGCTCGGTTTCGGCGTCTTCCAGGTGCCCGACGAGGAGACCGAGGCCGCCGTCAGCGCCGCGCTCGAGGCCGGCTACCGCAGCATCGACACCGCCACCATCTACGGCAACGAGCGCAGCGTCGGCCGCGCGATCGCGGCCTCCGGGGTGCCGCGCGAGGAGCTCTTCCTCACCACCAAGCTGTGGAACTCCGACCACGAGCGCGCCGTGGAGGCCTACGACGCCAGCGTCGAGCGGCTCGGCATGGAGGCCGACCTCTACCTGATCCACTGGCCCACCCCGGGCCGCGACCTGTACCTGCGGGCGTGGGAGGGCCTCGAGCGGCTGTACGCCGACAAGCGGGTGCGCGCCATCGGCGTGTCCAACTTCCTGCCCGAGCACCTCGACCGCGTGGTCAGCCAGCGCGGCATCGTGCCCGCGGTCAACCAGATCGAGGTGCACCCGCTGCTGCAGCAGCGCGACATCCAAGCCGCCGACACCCGCCTCGGCGTGGCCACCGAGGCCTGGAGCCCGCTGGCCAAGGGCGGCGCGCTGCTCGCCGAGGAGGCCGTCACCGCGATCGCCGAGCGGCTCGGCCGCACCCCGGCGCAGGTTGTCATCCGCTGGCACCTGCAGCAGGACCGGATCGTGATCCCGAAGACCGTCACGCCCGCCCGGATGGCCGAGAACCTCGACGTCTTCGACTTCGACCTCACCGCCGACGACCTCGCCGCCCTCGACGCGCTCGAGGACGGCACCCGGACCGGGCCGGACCCGGCCACCTTCAACGGCGCCTGAGGCGCCGGCACGCCGGCCGGTCGGGCTTCTGTTCGGCCGGCCGGCCGGCGTCGGGTGACCGCACCCGCGCCGGTGTGGCGGGTGCGGTGGTGTCAGGGGCGGTGCTCGCCCGGCGGGTAGTCGTCGAACGCCCGCTCCTCGTCCGTGCGCGGGTCCGCGCGGTGCGCGCCGGCGCCGGGCGGGGGCGGCGGGGGCGGCGGCGGGGTGCTCGCGTGGGCGCCGCCCCGGTGGGTGGGCCGACGGCCGGCGTCGGAACCCTCGGCGTGCTGGGCGTCGGCATGGTGGGCCCTGCCGCGCTCGATGTCGGCCTGGGGGGTCTCGCTCTGGTGGGGCTCGGCCTGGTGGGTCTCGGCCTGGTGGGTCTCGGCCTGGTGGGTCTCGGCCTGGTGGGTCTCGGCCTGGTGGGTCTCGGCCTGGGAGGGTTCGGATCGGGGCGCCTCAGTCGGCGGCGCCTCGGGCCGGCGCTCGGGTCGGCGGCCGGTGCCGGCCGTGGAGTCGGTCGTGGGGTCGAGCCGGTCCGCCTCGCGCAGCTTGTCCTCGTGCTTGGCGGCCTGCTGGAGGTAGTCGGTCTCCGCGACCTGCGCCCGGTCCTGGGCCCGATCGGCCTCGCGCTGCAGCTTCTCGGCCTTCACTCGCTCCTCCTCGGCGCGCAGGTGGGCGTCGGGAAGGACCCGGGCCTGGCGGTCGGCGTCCTGCCGCAGCTCGGCGGCGCGGGCGGCCCGCTCCCGTCGTACCTCGGCCTGCTTGCGCTTGCGGTTCCGCAACAGCACGAGCGCCGCGGCGATGATCGCCAGCACGACGACGATCGCCACGACGAGCCAGATGATCTCTTCTTTGGACATGATCGAGCGGTACCCCGGCCTCGCCCGATCATGTGGTCCGGGTCACCGCAGCGGAGCCGCCTGTGCCAATGCCTTCCGGGCGAGCCGGACGACCTCGCGCTCGTCGATCAGCTTCGGGTACGTCCAACCGGTCTTCGCGGCGAAGGGGTCGCGGATCCGGGAGACCGTGACGCGCACCAGCGTCGTGCCGCGGCGCGCCACGACGGCGTAGCCCTTGGACTTGAAGTTGCCGACCTCGCGGAACCGCCATGCGGTGCTCTCGGTGCCGACCCGGCGGGTCCGCACGCTCGTGCGCACCGTCGTCGCGACGCCGTCGCAGTCCTCGCAGGTCCACTCGCGCACCCGCGGGCAGCGCTCTGCGTAGGTGCGCAGACGGGCGACGGCGGCCCTCGCCTTCGCGCGCGAGGCGTAGCCGACGACCGCGATCTCCGCGCGGGTGCTGACCGAGTGCGGCATGCCCTTCTCGTGGCCGTAGTAGTTGCGGACCTTGGCGAACCGGAAGTCCAGCAGCTGGAGGTCGGAGCGGCAGGCGGCGGGCGTCGCGCCGAGGGCCCGGACGTCACCGGCGCGGTAGGGGACCCACCGGCCCGTGCCGCCGAGCGCCGACTTCACGACCGCACGGCTCGGGAAGATCTTCACGTACGAGTCCGCCCCCGCCGGGGTGGTGAGGGCCGGCGCGGTGAGGACCGGGACGGTGAGGAGCACGGCGGCGAGGGCCAGCAGCACAGCCCGGACGGGCGTGGTGCGGACGACTCCGCGGGCGGACCGGTGAGCGCGCATGCTGACCTCCTCGTCGACGTGGGTCCGCTCAGGATCGCACCGGCGCGCCGCGGTCGGAGGCGTTTCTGGACGTCTGAGGCACAGCTAGGTTGACCCGGTGACCGCGACCCTGCCCGCCACCGACCGCGGCTCGAGGCAGCGGATCGGGCCGATCGTCGGGCGCTCGCACCTCAACCTCCGTGCCGACCCGGTGGTTGAGGGGTGAGGAGCGCTAGCGACGAGCCTCGAAACCACCACCCTCGACCACCACCCTCGACCCCGAGTTCCGTCGGACCCCTTCGCGAGGATGGGCGTACGTCGCAAGCCACTCGGGAGGCCTGGCCATGACGCTGACGCAGACCCCACCGCAGCCGCTCACGGCTGCCGTCGGGACTGCGCGGCACGCGCTGGCCGAGGTCCGCGACATGCAGCCGCTCTACCTGGACCGGGACGAGAAGGAAGTGCTGCTCGTCCAGCTCGCCGGGCTGCAGGCGCAGGTCGACGAGCTCCGGCTGCGCACCCTGGCGGTCTCTTCTGATGTGGCGGAGGAGCACGGCACGCGCGACGTGACGCAGTGGCTCGCCGCGACCGTGCACGCGGACCCGGTGCGGATGCGTGGGGACGAGAAGCTCGCGCACGCGCTCGACGGGCGGTTCCCCGCGACGGCGGCGGTGATGGCGTCGGGTGGTGTGAACCTCGACCAGGCGCGGGTCATCGCCGAGTGTCTGGACGACCTGCCCGACCGGATCGGGGTCGAGGCGAAGGCGCAGGCCGAGACCGACCTGCTGGGGTTCGCCCGCGAGTTCGGGCCCGCGGACCTGCGGCGGCTCGGACGCGCGATCCTGCACGTCTGTGCACCGGAGATCGCGGACGCTGAGGACGCGCGGCGGTTGCAGGAGCAGGAGAAGCACGCCGCGGAGAAGTCGTCGGTGCGGTTCCGGCCGCTGGGGGACGGCACGACCCGGGTCTCGATGCGGCTGGCCGATGCGATGGCGGGGCGGTTGGGGACCTACCTGGACTCGTTCACCAGCCCGCGAGGCCTCGAGGGGACGTGTCCGGAGGCGGAGCGGTTGCCGCGGCACCGGCGCCTGGCGCTGGCGTTCGGCACGGTGCTGGAGCACCTCGACCCGCGCAGGCTGCCCGAGCACGGCGGGGATGCGACCACGGTCATCGTGACGGTCGGGTTGGAGCAGCTGCGCTCCGGTCTCGGTGCCGCGACCCTGACCACCCCGCTGACGGCGGACGGTGCAGGGGAGGTCTCCGCGACCGAGGCCCGTCGCCTGGCGTGCACGGCCGGCATCATCCCCGCGGTGCTGGGCGGCCAGGGTGAGGTGCTCGACCTGGGACGCAAGCAGCGGTTGTTCAGCCCCGCGATCCGCCGAGCGCTCGGATTGAAGCAGAAGACCTGTGCCGCCGAGGGCTGCACGGTGCCCGCGCGGTGGTGCGAAGCGCACCACCTCGTCCCGTGGAGCCAGGGCGGCCACACCAGGTTGAAGGACGCGAAGCTGTTCTGCGGCTTCGACCACCACCGGATGCATGACCCGGCCTACGACCGCGAGCTGTTGCCCGACGGGCAGGTCCGATTCCACCGGAAGACGTAGGCCGGCTCGTTCGCGCAGGCCCGTACGTGGAGCACCGCCGGACGCGGGCCGCCCCCCACGAGCGGACCCACGCCCGACGGCGGATCAGGTGAGCGCGACCAGCTCGTGCAGCGTCGTACCGGTCTCGACGGTGGTCGCGCCGTCGACGGTGACCCTCAGCTCGAAGTCGGAGAGGAAGCGGAAGTAGCCGGGCTGGCCGACGACCTTGTGGATGATCGGCTTCAGCAACGCACCGCCGACCTTCGTGCCGACGACGGGGATGTCGTCGAGCAGGTCGTGGCCGTGGATGACGTCCTTGACGTTCAGCTGCAGGGTCACCTGGGCGTCGGTGACGCCGTCCCCGGAGGCCTCGGTCTCCATCCGGATCCAGGTCGGGTAGCTGCGGCGGGCATCCGCGTTGTACGCCGTGGGGCCCTCGGTCAGCGTGAGCTCGCCGGTGGACAGGATGATCTCGCCGTCCATCGCCAGCATCAGCGGCTGCGACTGGTGGTGGTCGAACCGCTTCTGGGTGCCGACCATCGCGTAGATCAGCGAGAACCGGTCGGTGTAGAGCCGGCCCCAGTGCCAACGCTCGATGACGCGGGTCATGTTGCCCACGCCCCAGTTGTGGTCGGCGTACCCGAGGCCGTCGACCGGGATGTCCTCCCCGTCGATCGACAGCGTCCCGCTGACCTTCGCCCGCGGGGCGGGCACCACCCAGGCGAAGAAGTCGGTGTCGCCGTACTTGGTGTAGCCCTCGCCGGGCATCCACGAGGGCAGCTCGTTGGTGAAGGTGAAGTCGAACTCGATGCCGTCCTCGGCGACCTGCACCCGGTGCACCGGCAGCGGGTCGGTCGAGACCAGCTCGCAGGTGTTGTGCGCGACCCGGGCCCGGCACTGCTCCGCGGACGCCTCGAACGCCATCCGCGGGTAGTGCTTGATGATCTGGCGGCGCGTGCCGTCGGGGAAGTAGACGACGATCTCGACCACCGGCTTGGAGTTCGGCGGCTCCTCCGGGCGGCGCTTCTGCAGGAACACGACGACGGTGTGGCCGGTGTCCAGGCGCGCGTCGAAGTACCAGTGTTCGAAGGCCCACTTCGAGTCGCTGGGGTGCAGCGCGTTGTTCTTGGGCTCGACGACGGTCAGCTTGCCGTCCTTGCTGCCGGGGCCGTTCCAGCCCTCGGTGATGGTGATCGCCACGTGCGGTCGTCCTGTCTGTGGATGGGTCTGGTCAGCGGCGCAGCGAGCTGCTGGCGTCGAACTCGGCCTGGCGGCCCTCCATCTGGGCCTCCCACCACTGCCGGCGGTGGGCGTCCATGAGGTTGCCGTGCAGCTCCTTGAGCACGGGCAGCCGGCGCAGCAGCTCCACCGTGGTCATCAGCGGCCACCGGGCGGCGATGATCAGCAGCCACGGGAACGCTGGCGGCATGTCGTACATCTTGTACGTCTCCGGGGCCATCCAGAGCCGGCAGTAGGCGGAGTAGATCCGGTAGTTGTACGCCGCCCGCAGCCGCTTGAGCCCCTTCTGGCCCTCGCGCGGCGCGAACGCCCGGGGGAAGGACTCGATGAGCTCCTTGCCCGCCGCGCCGGCGTCGTAGCTGCGCGCCGCGGTGGTCATCATCAGCGTCTGGACCTGCTCCAGGATCGTCTCCGGAGCCCACCGGGGCTGCACGCCCAGCAGGTGGCCCATGTAGCGGTTGAAGTGGATCAGCGCCCGCATCTCCTTGGGCGTGGTCTGCACCCCGGCCAGCCACAGCATCAGCGACGGCGCGACGGCGCCGCCGATCTGCGTCATCTGCTCGTACGTCTGGCTGATCGGCAGGCCCCAGCCGTCGAAGTCCCACTCCGGGTGCTCGCCGACCCGCTTGCGCACGGCCACGTGCATGACGCGGACCTGCATCGCGGTCTTGCGGGCCTGGGAGTTCTTCTCGAACAGCTGGCCGGGCTGGGAGACGTCGATCCAGAACTTCGACGTCTCCAGGAAGCGGCGCAGCGCGTTGTCGCCGGCGTAGCCGCCCGAGAGCGACAGCGGCATCGCCACTGCGCCCTCGGTGTAGATCTCCAGCGTGATCGCGCCGGCGACGCTGAACAGCATCGTGCCCCAGCGCCGCCACACCGCCGCGCCCTGCTCGACCAGGTCGCGGTCCACCCACTCCGGCACGGTCTCCAGCTCGGCGAACAGCTCCCGCATCGACTCCGGGGCCTCCGGGACCGTCTCGATGCCGTGGTCGAGGGCCTGGTCCAGCATCGCCCGGCCCTTGCGGTGCCCGAACTCCTTGCCGAAGAACACCTCGGCGACGAAGCGCTCGGCCACCGGGTCGCCGGCGAACTGGTCCTCGCACAGCATCCGGGCCTGCTCGTCGGTGGGGAACAGGTCGTGGCCGGTGAGCTTGCGGAACAACGCGCGGCGACGCTGCCACTGCGGCAGGTCCTTGCGCTCCCAGTACTTGAACCGGGTCGGGCAGACCTCGCCGGGTGCGCCGGTCGGGGCGGGGGCGGTGGTGACGTCGGTGGCAGTGCTCATCGCGAGCTCCTTCGATCGGTGACGTGGGTCCTCATGGCGCCACCACCCGCAACGGCAGCATCATGTCGTGGTCCTCGTGGTCGAGCATGTGGCAGTGCCACAGGTAGCCGCGGACCTTGCCGTCCGCGGTGGTCGCACCGCCGCCGGGGCCGGTCTCGCCGGTGCCGGCGCCCGAGCCGCTGCCCGAGCTGGTGCCGTGGCCGGCGTGGCCGTCGCCGGCCAGCTCGGCGCGGGCGGTGGCGCCCTGCGGGGTGAAGGCGAGGTCGGGGTCGAAGCCGAGCTCCTCGGCCGTCGGCCAGTGCACCAGCACCCGGGTGACGGAGTTGCCGTCGGACAGGACCGTGTCCTTGAGGCCTGCCTCCCAGGCCGCCGGCGGCGTGGGGGTGCCGGTGACGAACCGGTCGGGGTCGGGGGTCCACCGCTTGCCGTGCAGCGGACGAGGGTTGGCCAGCTGGTAGGCGGTGCTGCGCAGCGCCTGGCGCTCCAGGATCCGCGCGTGCACCAGGTGCACGTGGATCGCGTGCGGGTCCGGGGTGATGTTGACCAGCTCCCAGATCTCGGTGGTGCCCTGCACCGGCTTCTCGATGTCGGTGGTGGTGAAGCCCAGGTTGTTCAGGCTCATCAGCGCCGGCGGCAGCCGCACGTCGGTGTCCTGGAGCACGGTGAGCACCCGGCGTCGTACCGGCCGGGTGAGGGGGGCCAGCGCCGGCGGGCGGTTCCGCCCGCCGCGCAGCCGCGCCGGTACGGCGCCGGTGAAGCCGCGCGCGGAGGTGGCGGTGAAGCGGCAGAACAGCGGCATCGTGACCTCGCCGAGGATCGCGGCCTGGCCGGGAGGCTTCTCGTCGTTGCGCAGCTCGACGCTCTCGCCGGGGCGCAGCCCGGAGAAGTCCACCAGGATGTCGACCCGCTCGGCCGGGGACAGCCGCAGCGCGGTGGTGGCGACCGGGGCGTCGAGCAGCCCGCCGTCGTTGCCGATCACCCAGAACCGCATCCGGTTGGAGAAGAACAGCCGCCACACGCTGAACGAGCCGGCGTTGATCACCCGGAACCGGTAGAGCCCGCGGGCCACCGGCAGCTCGGGCCACACCACCCCGTTGACCAGGCCGACGTCGCCGACCGCGCCGCCCTCCCACTTGCCCTCCGGCACGATCCAGGTGGAGCGGATGTTCAGGGTCCCGCCGGGGCCGAAGATCTTCTCCTGCAACACCAGCGGGACCTCGAAGTCACCGGCCGGCAGGCCCAGCGGGTTGTCCGGGCGCCCGGTGTCGAACTCGTCGCGGACCAGGTTCATCCCGGCCAGGCCGGCGGCGACGTTGAGCCGCGTCGTGGCCATGGAGTGGTCGTGGTACCACAGGTGGGTGGCCTCCTGGCGCACCGGGAACTCGTAGGTCAGCTGCTCGCCCGGCGCCACGAAGTCCAGCGGGTGGCCGTCCGCCTCGGGCGGGGTGACGCCGCCGTGCAGGTGGGTGCTGGTGCGCGGCCGGGTGCCGAAGTCGTGCGGCACGTTGTGCAGCGAGTGGTCGACGTCCTTGGCGAGGGGGTGGGCGCCGAGCTCGTTGCGGGTGCGCAGCCGCCACGGCTGGTCGCGGTGGCTGATGAGCGTGGGGCCGAGGTGGGTCTCGTCGCCGTACGCGAACGACGGCACCCGGTCCCAGTCGCGGTGGAAGCGGTGCATGGTGTTGCGCGCGGTGACGGTGACGTCGCTGCTGTCGATCACCTGCGGCACCGGCATGGTGTCGCGGAACGGCGCGACGTCGGGGGAGTGGAACAGCAGCGGCGACTTCAGCCATCGGGTCAGGCCGCCGCCCGTCGTGTCCGCGCCCGCCGCCGGGCCGGCCGAGCGCAGCAGGGCGCCCGCCCCGAGCAGGCCGGTCGCCGTGAGCAGGCCGCGCCGGCTGAGCGGCGACATCGGTGCGGGCATCGTTCCCCCTTGGTCCATGCGGCGACCAGCGCTGGCCGCCGTCGGGAGCCTAACCGAAAACCGTACATATGTGTACGGTTGGTTCATCGGTGGTCCTCCGCCCACCTGGTCGTGACGGCGCGGGGGTGTCGCTGAGAGGCTGGTGCCCGTGAGCACGAAGGACGAGGTGCCGGCCGCCACCCTGGACCCCAGCCCGGCCGCCGCCCCGGCGCAGACCCCCGCGCGGACCCCGGCGCCGGTACGGCGTTCCCGGGGCAGCCGGCTGTCCCGGGACGACTGGGCGGCCGCGGCGCTGGAGGTCCTCGTCGCCGACGGCATCGCGGGAGTCGACATCAACGCGGTCTGCAAGCACGCCGGGGTGACCCGGGGCAGCTTCTACTGGCACTTCTCCGACCTCGGTGCGCTGCACGCCGCGATGGCCGAGCGGTGGTGCGCCGAGACCCGGGAGGCGATGCGCAACCTCGCCGAGCTGGACCGGCTGCCTCCGCGCGAGCGGCTGCAGGCGATGACGCTGCACCTGGTCGACGACTCCAACTGGGGCGTGGAGCGGGCGCTGCGGGAGTGGGCGCGCTCGGAGCCGAGCGTCGCCGAGGTGATCGCCGAGGGCGACCGGTTCGTGTTCTCGCTCGTCGAGGGGGCGCTGCTGGAGCTGCGCGGCGAGGCGTCCGAGGCGCGGGTGCTGGCCGGGCTGCTGGTCTATGCCGGCATCGGCTTCGCGCACGGCCAGGCCGGCCTGCCCAAGCCGACCGCCGAGGAGATCGAGGAGCTGCTCCGGCTCGTCACCGGCTGAGGGGTCCTCGGGCGCCGGCCGGGAACCCGCCGGCGCGCAGCAGCGCACCGGGCAGGTGCTTGTCGAGGCGCCCCTCCAGCCAGCCGGCGGCGTCGGTGACCTCGTCGAGGTCGAGGCCGGTGGCCACGCCCATCCGGTCGAACAGGTACACGAGGTCCTCGGTGGCGACGTTGCCCGTGGCGTTCGGCGCGAAGGGGCAGCCGCCGGCGCCGCCGATGCTGGCATCGAGGCGGGTGACGCCGGCCTGCACCGCGGCGACCGCGTTCGCGACGCCGGTGTGCCGGGTGTCGTGCAGGTGCACCCGCAGCGCCACGTCGTCCCCGACCACGTCCCGGGCCAGGGCGAACCGGGCCGCGACGTCGGTGGGCACCGCGACCCCGATGGTGTCGGCGAGGGACAGCTCGTCGGCACCGGCGTCGGCGACCCGGTCGAGCACGTCGCGCAGCCGGGCCGGCGACACCTCGCCCTCGAACGGGCAGCCGAAGGCCGCGCCGACGGTGATCGTGGTGAACATCCCCGCGGCCCGGGCCTCGGCGACGATCCCGGTCGCCGCCGCCACCATCTCCGCGGTGTCCACGCCCTGGTTGCGCCGGCAGAAGGTGTCGGTGGCGACGACGACCACGTCCACCTCGTCCACCCCGGCGGCCAGCGCCCGGTCCAGGCCGCGCCGGTTCATCACCAGCCCGGCGTACGAGACGCCCTCGTGCCGCGGCACCGCGGCCATCAGCTCGTCGGCGTCGGCCATCTGCGGCACCCGCTTCGGGTTCGCGAAGCTGGTGACCTCGATCCGCCGCGCGCCGGCACGCACCGCCCGCTCGACCAGCTCGACCTTGTCCTCGGTGGACAGCAGCGTCGCCTCGTTCTGGAGCCCGTCGCGCGGCGCCATCTCGATGACGTCGACGCGCGATTCCGGGCTCACAGCGGCACCGGCGGACGGGGACGGGGCAGCCCGGTCTCCTCCTCGCAGCGGTCCAGGATCGTGGCCAGGTCCGGGCCCATGTCGAAGGTCGGCAGCGGGTCGGGCCGGCCCTCGCCCATCTCGGCGCGCAGCGCGTCGGTGGCCTCGGTGTCCACGGCGCCGCGCTCGTCGCAGACCACGCCGAAGCGGCGCGCGCCCTCGGCGGTGACCAGGCCGCGGCGTACCTCCAGCGCGACCAGGTCGGGGTCGCGGGCCAGCGGGTCGCCCCAGCCGCCGCCGCCCCAGGTCACGAAGTGCAGCACCTCGCCGGCCCGGACGGTGAAGTCGTGCAGCTTGCTGGGCAGGATCTCGGTGCTGCCGTCGGGCCGCTCGACCCACTTGCGGCCGCGGGCGCCCGGCGCTCCGCCGTTGACGCCCCACGGGTAGGTCAGCCAGCGGTCGTCGTGGATCGCGATGGTGCCGTCCTCGAGGAACCGGTAGGCCACGTCCACCCCGTTGCCGCCGCGGTGCAGTCCGGCGCCGCCGGTGTCGGCGACGGTCTCCCAGCGCTCGATGCGCAGCGGGTAGTAGGACTCCAGGTACTCGCACGGGATGTTGACGAACGAGGGCCACAGCGAGTGGCCGTCCGGGCCGTCGCCGATCGGGCGGCCCGGGATGCCGCCGAAGCCGATCGAGTAGAGCTGGAACCACTCGCCCTTGCGCTCGCCCTCGCCGTAGGTGCCCGAGTACATGAAGTGCGGTGAGGAGGAGAACCCGGCGGCGTTGAGCAGGGCGGGGTTCATCTGCCCGAGCAGGCCGCCGAAGAGGTCGAAGATGCGGCCGATCCCGTGGTTGCGGGCGTTCAGCGCGGCGGGGTACTTCGGCTTCCAGAACGACTCCTCGGGGATCTCGACGTCGACCAGCGGGTAGAAGCCGTCGTTCCAGAGGATCTGCGGGTCGGCGACGGTGATCATGTAGATCCCGAAGAACATCCGCGCCAGGTTCTCGTTGATGTAGTAGTTGATCGGCCCCTTGGCCTGCGGGCTGCTGCCGGAGAAGTCGAGCAGCACCTTCTCCCCGGTGCGGGTCAGGCTGAGCTTGAGCTCGTACGGCCCGTAGCCGACGCCGTCGTCGCAGATGTAGTCGGTGAACGAGATCGTCCGGCCGTCCTCGAACACCTCCTGGAGCAGGATCTTCATGGCGTCGTAGTTGCGCTGCAGCAGCGCGTCGAGCGCCGAGGTGTAGGTGTCCACGCCGAAGCGGGCGCACATCTCCTGCACCCGGCGCGACGCCGTGCGGCAGGCGGCGACGATGCCGTTCAGGTCGGCGCGGTTCCAGTCCGGCTTGCGGACCTGGTTGAGGATGATGCGCAGCGCGTCCGCGTCCAGCACGCCCTTCTTGTAGAGCTTGAAGGGCGGGATGATGACGCCCTCCTCGAAGATCGTGCGGGCGTCGGTGGGCATCGAGGCCGGCGTCTTGCCGCCCACGTCGGACATGTGGCCGAACATCGAGGCCCAGCCGACGATGCGGCCCTCGAAGTAGATCGGCATCACCACCAGCCAGTCGTTGGCGTGGCTGATCGCGGCGCCGCACGAGTACGGGTCCGACGTCAGCAGGACGTCGCCCTCCTCGATGTCGCCGTCGAAGTTGGCCAGGAAGTCGGGGATCGAGAGGCCGAACTGGCCTACGACCATCTTGCCCTCGGGGTCGCCGATGAGCGGGAACTCGTCGTGCTGCTCGCGGATGCCCGGGGACAGCGCGGTGCGGAACAGCACCTCGTCCATCTCGTAGCGGGCGTTGCGCAGCCCGTTCTCGATCAGGTCCAAGGTGACGACGTCGACGTCGACCCGGGTCGGCGACCCGGTGGCGGTCTCGATGAGGCGGGCCATGGCTCAGCCTTCCGGGGTGGGGGCGGTGGTGGGGGGGGCGGGGGTGGAGTCGAGCGGGCGGATCAGCATGCTGCCGCTGGGGTGGACGGTGGCGGCGTGGTCGGGCAGGACGAGGGTGGTGGAGTCCATCTCCACCACGATCGCGGGACCGCGTACGACGTTGCCGGTGCGCAGCTTGGTGCGGTCGTAGATGGCGGCCTCCACCTCGGCGCCCTGCACCCAGATCGGTTGACGCTCCAGCAGCGCGTCGACCGGGTCCTCGCCGCCGTCGGCGAGGGTGGCCGCGGTGACCGAGGGCCGCGGCCCGTGGGCGGTCGCGCGGACGGTCACCAGCTCGTGCTCGTTGTCGAGCACGAACGAGAACAGCCGCTCGTGCTCGATGTCGAAGGAGGCGCGCAGCGAGGCCAGGCCGGCGCCGGCGCCGTCGAAGGCCTCGATGTCGATCGTCACCGGGATCTCGAAACCCTGGCCGTGGTAGCGCAGGTCCGCGGCGTAGACGACGTCCTGGTCGGGCTCGGCGATGCCGTCCTTGACCAGCGTGCCGCGGGCCGCGTCGGCCAGCTCCTCGAGCAGCGTGCGCAGCAGGTCGTCGGTGAGGTCACCGAAGCGGCGCACCAGGGTGCGCACGGACTCGTCGCGCGCGTTGGTGGTCGCGTCGCCGTACGCACACAGCACGCCGGGCGAGGGCGGGATGATGACCGGCCAGGAGCCGGTCAGCCTGCCCAGCGCGTTGGCGTGCAACGGACCCGCGCCACCGAAGGCGACCAGCGCGAAGTCGCGCGGGTCGAAGCCCTGCTGCACCGAGACCAGGCGCAGCGCCCCGAACATGTTCTCGTTGACGATGTCGACGATGCCAGCGGCGGCCGCCTCGACCGACTCCAGGCCGGTCGCCTCGGCGATCGAGGCGACCGCGGCGCGGGCGGCCTCGCGGTCCAGGGTGATCTCGCCGCCGGCGAGCTGGGTCGGCAGGTAGCCGAGCACCACGTTGGCGTCGGTCACGGTCGGCTCGGTGCCGCCGCCCGGGTACGCCGCGGGGCCGGGTGCGGCGCCCGCCGACTGCGGGCCCACCCGCAGCGCCTGCGTCAGCGGCGGCACGTGCGCGATCGAGCCGCCGCCGGCACCGACGGTGCGCACGTCCACCGAGGTGGCGCGGACCTTCAGGTCACCGACCATGGTCTCCCGGCCGATCCGCGGCACGGAGTCCTGCACCAACGCGACGTCGGTGGACGTGCCGCCCATGTCGAACGTCAGGAAGTCGCGGAACCCGGCCTGCTCGGCCACCCACGCAGCCCCGGTGACGCCGCCCGCGGGGCCTGAGAGCAGCAGGTTGACGGGGTTCTCCGCCGCCACCGGGCCGGAGACCAGACCGCCGTCGCTGCGCAGGATCGACAACGAGCCCTCGACGCCGCCGTCGCGCAGCTGCGCCTCGAGGTTCGACACGTAGCGACGCACCTGCGGCTGCACCGCGGCGTTCGCCACCGTGGTGATGGTGCGCTCGTACTCGCGCAGCTCCGGCAGCACGGTGGAGGACAGCGACACCGGCACGTCGGGCAGCTCCTCGGCGGCGATCTCGCCGATGCGTCGCTCGTGGGTGGGGTTGGCGTAGGAGTTGATCAGGCTGACGCTCAGCGCCTCGACGCCCGCCTCGCGCAGGTGGGCCAGGCCGCGTCGTACGTCGTCCTCGTCGAGCTCGGTCACGACCGAGCCGTCGGCACCGATCCGCCCGCGCACCTCGACGGTGTCCTCCAGCGCGGCCAACGGCTCGGGCTTGGGCCAGATGATCCAGCCGGCCAGCCCGCCGGGCACGAAGGAGCGGGCTATCTGCAGCACCTGCCGGAACCCGTCGGTGGTCACCAGGCCGACCCGGGCGCCCTTGTTCTCCAAGATCGCGTTGGTCGCCACGGTGGTGCCGTGGAAGACCTCGGCGATCTCCTCCATGGTGATGCCGGCAGAGGAGCACACCTTCTCGATGCCACGCAGCACGCCGACGGACTGGTCGGCCGGCGTCGAGGCGGTCTTGGCCCGATGGGTCTCGCCGGTGTCCTCGTCGATGAGCAGGATGTCGGTGAACGTGCCTCCCACGTCCACGCCGAGCCGGTAGGTCATGTCGTCGTCCTCTCAGATGATGCCGGCCGAGCGCAGCGACGAGAGCTCGTCGTCGTCGATCCCCAGCAGGTCGCGGTAGATGTCGTCGTTGTGCTCGCCCAGCCGCGGTCCCACGTGGCGCACCCGGCCGGGGCTCTCGGACAGCTTCGGGACGACGTTGTGCATGGCGAGCTCGCCCAGGTCGGGGTGGGTGAGCCGGACGATCGCCTCGCGCGCGGCGAAGTGCGGGTCGGTGAGCATGTCCGCGGCCTTGTAGATGCGGCCGGCGGGGACCCCGTGCTCGTGGAGCAGCTCCAGCAGCGCGTCGGCGGGCTGGGTGGCGGTCCACCGGGCGATCAGCTCGTCGAGCTCGGCCATGTGGTGCCCGCGGGCGCCGTGGGTGGCGTAGCGCTCGTCGGTGGCCAGCTCGGGGCGGTCCATGGCGGCGGCCAGGCGGCGGAAGACCGTGTCCTGGTTGGCCGCGACGAGCACCATCTCGCCGTCGGCGGTGGGGTAGACGTTGCTGGGTGCGACGTTGGGCAGCGTGGTGCCGGTGCGCTCGCGTTGGTAGCCCGCGACCTGGTACTCCGGGATCAGCGACTCCATCATCGCCAGCACCGCCTCGTAGATCGCGGAGTCGACGACCTGCCCGCGGCCGGTGCGCTCCCGCTGGTGCAGCGCGACCAGGGTGCCGAGGCAGGCGAACGTCGCGGCCAGCGAGTCGCCCAGCGAGATGCCGGCGCGTGCGGGCGGGCGGTCGGGGTCGCCCGTCACGTAGCGGATGCCGCCCATCGCCTCGCCGATCGAGCCGTACCCGGCCCGCGAGGCGTAGGGACCGGTCTGGCCGAAGCCGGTGACCCGGGTGACGACCAGCCGGGGGTTGGTCTCCCACAACCGCTCGGGAGCCAGGCCCCACCGCTCGAGGGTGCCGGGCCGGAAGTTCTCGATCAGCACGTCGGCCTTCTCGAGCATCCGGCGGACCAGGTCCTGGCCCTCGGCGGTGCGCAGGTCGGCGGTGACGGACTTCTTGTTCCGCGCCACCACCGGCCACCACAGCGAGCGGCCGTGCGGCTTCTCCCGGCCCCACTGGCGCATCGGGTCGCCGGACGCGGGGTCCTCGACCTTGATCACCTCGGCCCCGAAGTCGCCGAGCAGCTGCCCGCAGAACGGGCCCGCCAGCAGCTGCCCCAGCTCGACCACGCGGACGTCGTCGAGCGGGAGGGTCTCGTGGGTCTCCTCGGAGCTCACACCGGCACCCGTTTCGTATACAGGATGGACCGAGAAGTGACGGAGGTCACATCCGGTGCCGTCGAATGTACGAAAGCCCGCGCACGCAGGCAAGGGCGACGGTCAGCCGGCGGGGTCGCCGGCGGGTGGTGCGACTACCAGCCGCCGCCGTACTCCTTGCGCACCCCGCGCCAGTAGGTCGCGGTCAGCGACGCGGCCCGGGTGGGCGTGACGGCGTACGGCGCCGGCATCGGCACCCGGCAGGCGGCGCCGCGGCAGTCCTTGTAGCGGCGCCAGATCCGGTCCAGGTCGCGGCGCACCTTGCGGTAGGCGGGGTCGCGGTAGCGGTTGGTCAGTTGGTTGGGGTCGCGGGCGAGGTCGTAGAGCTCGCCGGCGCGGCTGCGGTAGCGGGTGTAGGAGTACTGCGCGGTGCGCAGGCCGATCGTGGTCCGGGCATCGGAGGCCGCGAAGGCGCTGCCCCGGCGCTTGCGCGGGCCGCTGTGGATCGCCTCGGTCACCACCGGCACGTCCCAGCCGGCGTCGCCGTAGCGCATCGTGCGCCACCGGGAGATGCCGTCGGGGGTCTGCGGCGGGCGCGCCCCGGCGGCGTCGAGGATGGTCGCGGTCAGGTCGACGGTGCTCATCGGGTCGCTGCGGTGCGACCCGTCGCGCATGCCCGGGCCGGTGGCCAGGAACGGCACCCGCAGCGACGGCTCGTGCGCCATCACCTTGCCGGTGCGGATCCGGTGCTCGCCGAGGTAGTAGCCGTTGTCGGAGGTGAACATCAGCACCGTGTTGTTCCACTCGCCGCTCTTCTTCAGCGTCGCGACGAGCTTCTTGACCTGCCGGTCCAGCACGAAGACGGCCTCGGCCCGCTGCCGGGTGACCTCGCGCAGCGCCCGCCGCTCGGCGGCGTTGAGGTCGGGGCGCTTGAAGCGTCCGGGCTTGTCGGAGACGCTCGCCTCGGCGGGGCCGCCGTCCTTCGGCATGCCGGCGCCGCGCTTGATCGCCCGGTCGAAGCGGCCCTTGACCCAGCTCGGACGGGCCGGGGTCTGGAACTTCACCAGCTTGCCGTCGTTGCGCCGCACGCTGCCCGGGTCGTCGCCCTCCCTCGGGCCGCCGTGGTGCGGCGCGACGAAGGAGAGGTAGAGGAAGAACGGGTTCGTGCTGCGGTGGTACCTGCGCACCAGCTGGCGGCCGAACCGGCCCACCACGTCGGTCTGGTACTGCCCGCGGTAGCTGTTCTTGATCTTGCCGTTGATGTTGTACGGCGTGTCGAAGTAGTTGTAGGTGCTGCCGTGGATGCCCGCGTCGCCCGGGTTCTCCAGGGCGCCGTACCAGTCGCTCCAGCCGGCGGGCGCGTAGCGCAGCGAGGCGCGGCCGGTGACCTTGGCGCGCATCACGCCGTAGCCGTTGAGGTACTTGCCGACGAAGCCGGTGCGGTAGCCGGCGGCGCGCAGCGAGCCGGCGATGGTGTGGGAGTCGTCGAACGCGCCGAAGCCGTAGGGCCGCTCGTGCCAGTAGACGTGGTGGTTGTGCGCGTAGCGGCCGGTCAGGAACGACGCCCGGGCCGGGCAGCACAGCGGGAACGGCGAGAAGGCGTTGTCGAAGGTGACCCCGTTCTCGCCCAGCACCTTGCGCACCGTCGGGGCGTAGCGCAGGTCGTCGACCCGCATGTCGTCCGCCATCACCAGCACCACGTTCGGGCGCCGGATCGGCTGCTCGGCGGGGCGCCCGTCCTGGCGGGCGTCCCGGTACGCATCGCCGGAGGTCGTGGCCGCGGCCGTGGCCGCGGCGTCGGTGCGGGGCTGGGCCGGGTGCGCGGCGGTCAGCAGCGTCAGCACGCTCGCCACGAGCACCAGTGGCAGCAGCACGAGCAGGGAGCGGGCGCCGGCCGGGCTCTGGGGCCGGCCGGGGTTCGGGGCGGCCTTCTCGGCAGGCTTGTCGGCAGGGTTCTCGGCGGGCACGGCGTCTCCAGCGGGATCTCGGTGGACTCCGGGAACAGACCGAGGGGGAACGAAGTCGGCTCATCCTGCACCAGCAAGCACGACAGTGCGCGCTGTTCTGGGAATGTCCTGGCAGCGCGGCCGGCCCTGCCTGCAGGGTCAGTTCCGGGTCGGCCCGGGTCAGCCCAGAGCGCCGGTCAGAGCGGGTCGACGGAGTCCAGCAGCCAGCGGTCCTCGACGCGGCGCACCCCGACGAGCACCCGGGTCTGGCTGACCTCGACCGGCTCGGCCTTCTTCTTCAGCGCGGCGCTGGACAGCAGCACCTGGTCGACGTACGCCAGCACCACGGCGGCGTCGTCGCCGGAGGAGGAGACCACGCCGGCGGCACGCACGTGCGCCTCGGAGACGGCCTGCTTGCTGGTGGCCAGCGGGCGGACGGTGGCGTCGAAGGTGGTGGCGTACTCCTCGGAGAAGGCGGGCGTCATCACCGCCTTCGCCTCGGCGAGGTCGTCGTCGAGGCGGGTGTGGTCGTAGCCGAGCGCCTCGGGCAGCGCCTCGGCGACCGCCTGCACCGCGCCGTCGGGTGCGGTGGGCACGGTGCCCGCGCGGTAGCGGGCGTCCTCGCCGACCTCGGGGCGCACCGGGTCGGCATCGGTACGGGTCGCCAGCCACCCCACCGCGGTAGCGGCGAGGACCACGGCGACGAGCAGCGCCAGCACCCGGCGGCTCATCCGACCTGCTCCAGCGCTGAGACGAGCCAACGGCCGTCGGTCTCCGCCAGCACCACCCGCATCCGGTAGTGCGCCGTCTGCGCCGCCCCGTTCTCGGCGGTGGTGGTGGCGTCGACGGCGACGAGGACCTGCGCGTCGTCGTCGTGCAGGTACTCCACGGCCGCACCCGACTCCGGGATCGAGGGCGTGATCGTCAGCTTCTTGGTGCGCACCTGCTCGGCGAGCCGCTCACGCTCGGTGGCGTAGGCCTTCGCGAAGTCGCCGGTGGCGAGCTCGGCCATCGCGTCCAGGTCCGCCTCGATGCTGGCGTGGTCCAAGGCGAAGAACGTCTCCGCGGCACTCCGCGCGCTGGTCAGCACCGCCGCCGTCCGGTCGTCGTCGCGCTGGCGCCACCACAGCACGCCGGCGGTGGCCACGAGCGCCACCAGCAGCACGGCCAGCGCGAGGCTGAGGTGTCGCTCGCGGCGGTCCGCGGGCGGCGGTTCGGGTGCTTCAGCTTCGTCCGGGGTGGTCTCAGGCAACTCGTCGACGTCCACGCGTCACTCCTCGAGGTTCCGGGTCAGCAGCCACCCCAGGCCGGAGCCGTCGCCGGCCGCGTCGGTGGATGTGCCGGTCGGGTCGGGCGGGGTCGGGGCGAGCACCTTGGTCGCCCGGCCGTCCGGGGTCACCACGATCCCGCTGGCGGGGTTGAACAGCGCCTGGCCCCAGACCGGTCCGCTGCGACCCAGCGCCCCGGGACCACCCGCGCCCCCGCCCGAGCCGCGGGTGCCGCCCTTGGGTGCGTTCTGGAAGCCGCGCACGTTCGGTCCCGTGGCGTCGTACGGCGAGGAGGAGCACCGGATGTCGTCGGAGACCGGGGCGTCGTCGGGCTGGCGCGGGCCCTTGCCGTCGGCCGGCGTGCCGTCGGGGTTGTACTTCTTCTTCGTCTCGTACCCCTTCGTGCAGGGCGGGGCGAGCGGCACGGTGGGCAGCACGATCGCGATGTGCGCGCTGTAGATCGGGTTGCCCTCGTCGTCGTAGTGGCAGGTCGACTCGACGGCCTTGCCGGTGACCGGGTCGAGGGTGTCGCAGTGCCGCAGGGTCTGGATGTTCTGCTCCAGCACGTGCGGGAAGACGACCAGGCCCTTGCGCAGGTGCGGCAGCCGGTCCGCGGCGACGTCGGTGATCGCGACCAGGTCGTCCAGCAGCCGGGGCAGCGCGGCCTGGTTGTCCTCCAGCAGCCCCTGGAGCGCGGAGCCGGCGCCGATGCCCCGGCGCAGCACGTCGTCCAGGGTGTCGTCGAGGCGGCGCAGCCGGGTGGTGAGGGCGGCCAGGTCGGCCTGCCCGGCCCGGGTCTCGTCCAGCAGGTCCACCTGGGTGTCGAGCACGCGTTGCGCGGAGTCGATGAGGGCGGTGAGGTCGTCGGCGGAGTCCAGGGCGGTGCGGGTCACCGAGTCGGCGTCGTCGAGCACCGAGCCCAGCGCGGGACCGACGCCCTCGAGCCCGAGCGTCGCCTCGTCGAGGATCGTGGCCAGCGCGGCGGGGTCCACCGAGCCGGCGAGGGCGTCCAGGTTGCCGATCAGCTGCGCCAGGTCCGGGGGCGGCGTGGTGGCGGCGAGGGTGACGAGGTCGCCGTCGCCGAGCCGCGGGCCGTCGGCCGAGCGTGGGGTGAGGGCGACGTACTGCTCGCCGATAGCCGACTTGCTGCTCACCGTGGCGGTGAGGTCGGCGGGCACGTCGGCGTCGTGGCGCAGGTCGACGACCACCGTGGAGCCGGTGCCCGGACCGGGCAGCACCTCGACCACGGAGCCGACCCGGGTGCCCAGCAGCTCGACGTCGGCGCGGGGGTAGATGCCGCCGGGGTCGCTGAACTGGATCCGGACCCGGTCGGGGTCGTGCAGGACCCCGGACAGGTCGAAGAACTGGCTGGCGCCGTACGTCGTGGTCGCGGCGATCACCGCGCCGAAGGCGACCAGCTTGAGCCGGACGCTGCGGGTCAGCCGGGTGCTGGAGCTCATCGGCCACCTCCGGTGAGCAGCTCGCCGAGGTCGCGGGGCACGGTCCCGCCGCCCTTCTCGCCCGCCCCGCTCTTCCTGCCCGGGTCGAGCAGCGCGGACAGGTCCAGTGCCTCGCCGAGGCCGCTGGCGGCGTCGTCGAGCAGCGTGGTCAGGTCGAGGTCGGCGAGCACCTCGGCGATGGTGCTCGGCTTCTTCCCGGGCTTGGCGGCGCCGTCGCCGCCTCCGGTGCTCGCCGGTGCGCCGACGGGCGGACCCGGCGTCAGCTCGGCGAGGGAGACCAGCAGCGCGTTGATGGTGTCGACGTCGATCAGCGCCTGGCCGTACATGCCCGCGTAGTCGCCCTTGATCGTCGACAGCGCGTTGCGCGAGAACGGGAACGACGCCACCCGCTCCACGGTGCGCGAGAGCTCGTTCTTCGCGGTGCTCAGCTGCGTGAGCACGGGTTGCAGGTGCTTGAGGTCCGCCACGGTGGCGTCCTTGCTGCGCTTGATCAGCGGCACCGCGGTGCGGGAGAGCCGGGAGAGCCGACGCAGGGTGCGGGTCAGGGCGGGCCGCTGCCGCTCGAGCGCCTCCAGGCCGTCGGGCACGGCGGCCAGCGCCTCGCCGATCACGCCGCGCTGGTCGGCCAGCGTGGTGGAGAGCCGGGCCAGCGCGTCGAGGGCGGTGACCAGGCTGTCGCGGCGGGTGTCCAGGGTCTCGACCAGCGAGGTCAGCCGCCGGGCGGTGGTGCGGACGTCGCCGGGCTGCTCGAGCGCGGCGCTCAGCTCCTCCGCGATCACCTGGATGCTGCCCAGCGAGCCGCCGTTGAGCACCAGCGACAGCGCGCCGAGCACCGTCTCGGTGTCCGGGTGCGCGGTGGTGCGTTCAGCCGGGATGGTGGTGCCGGCGGCCAGCCGGCCGGTGGGTGCCTGCCCGCGCGGCGGGTCGAGGGCGACGTACCGCTCGCCGAGCAGGCTGGTCTCGCGCAGCGTGGCGACCACGTTGCCGGGCAGCTCGACGTCGTCGGAGATCCGGCAGACCACGCGGGCGTGCAGATCCTCGTCCAGCTCGACGGAGGCGATGGAGCCGACCACGGTGTCCCCGGAGCGGCAGGTGGCGTGGGCGACCAGGTTGGTGGCGTCCTCGAGCACGACCACCACCTCGTAGCCGTCGCGGCCCACGCCGCCGGGCAGCGGCAGGTCCTGCGGACCCTCGTAGCCGCACGCGCTCAGGCCGAGCGCCGCGGCGAGGACGACGACCGGGGCCGTGGCGGACCTCTTTCTACGCCACCTCATCGGCCACCTCCCGCGGCCGGGGTGAGCGCGGCGAGGGCGTCGCGGACCGCGGCGACGATGCCACCGAGCGGGCCGGACAGGTCGCCGTCGACCTTGCCCTTGGCGATCGCGGTGAGCAGCACGCCGACGTCGTTGCCGGCGGCCTGCAGCGCGGCGCAGAACGGCACCAGCTGCCGCGCCGCAGGGCTGTCCGCTCCGCCGGAGTAGGCGCCGACCTGGCCGCACACCGAGCTCAGCGTGGAGGACAGCTGCACGCCGAGGTCCTCGGTGAAGTTGCCGCGCAGCGCCAGTGACCCGGTGCGGCCGCCGACCACGCTGCGCTCGGGGTGCGCGGGGTCCCAGTTGTTCGGCGCGTAGATCGCCATCGCGTTGGCGAAGCCGACCGGGACGAGGTCGAGCAGGTCGGTCAGGTCGTCGAGGTGCGCCTCGATGGTGCCGGCGGTGACGGTGAGCCCCTGGATGCTGCCGGTCAGGTGCTTGCGGTTCTTGCGGGTGAACCGCTCGACGTCGGCCAGCGCCCGGGACAGTCCCTTCACCGCGCGGGTCAGCTCGGTGCGCTGGGCGGCGAGCTGGGCGCTGACCTCGGCCAGGCCGAGCACCAGGCGTCGTACCTGGGCGTCGCTGGCGGCCAGGGTGCGGGTCAGCCGGGCCGCGTTGGCGAGGACCCCGGAGGCGTCGGTGTCGATCTTCGCCAGCGTGCCCAGCGCCTGCGACAGGCTGCGCAGCGTCCGGTTGAGCCGGCGCCCGTTGCCCTCGAGCGCCTCCGCGCCGGCCGCGGTCAGCCGGGACAGCGCCCCGTCGGCGTCCGCGCCCTTCGGCCCCAGCGCGGTGGCCAGGTCGTCGAGCTGGGTGAAGGTCTCGTCCAGCTCCAACGGGACGGCCGTGCGGGCCAGCTCCAGCCGCGCGCCGTCGGCGAGCGCGGGCCCGCCCGACCAGGCCGGTGCCAGCTGCACGAACCGGTCGCCCACGATGGAGGGCGGCACGATCGAGGCGGTGACGCCGGGGGGCAGCTTGACGTCGCCGTCGTAGGTCATCCGCACCTCGACCGCGGTGCCCTTCACCTCGATGGAGGTCACCTTCCCGACCCGCACCCCGAGCACCTTCACCGGCGCGCCGGCGTACAGGCTGGTGGTGCGCTCGAAGGTGGCGACCAGGGTGCGCTCGGGCGGGGTGTGCGAGCGGTCCCAGGCCAGCACGCCGGCGACGACCGCGAGCGCGACGGCGAGGCCGAGCACGGCCCGGCCGGCAGGGGAGCGGCCGGAGCCACGACGGGGCAGCAGGCTCATCCGGCACCTCCCAGCGGTCCGGGGGTGGCCGGGCCCAGCGGCAGGCAGGGGGCGGTGCCGCCGTTGAGCGCCTGGTTCAGCTTGGCCAGCACGGGGCTGAGCACGTCGTTGACCACGGTGTCCTCCTCGGAGGTGCACAGGGCGAAGCCGCCGGGGAACTTGATGGTGCCGTCGAACCAGGGCCCGGTGCCACCGACGTTGGTGAACGTCTTGCCGTAGCGGGCGGTGGCCTTGATGGTGGCGCCCAGGTCGTCGCGATGCTCGGAGAGCACCTCCAGCACCCGGTCCAGCTGGGCGAGCATCGGCGTCAGCGCGGCCTCGTTGTCGGTGATGAGCCCGCGCAGCTGTCCGGCGAAGGTGCTGGTGTCGCGGATGATCGCGGCGATCACCCGCTCCCGGCTGCGCAGCATCTCGAGCACGTCGGAGGTGTCGCCGAGCAGCTGGGTCAGCTCCGTGTCGCGCTCGGCCAGCACCCCGGTGACCTCCTCGGCGTCGGCGAAGAGCCGGGCCAGCTCGGCGTCGCGGGAGGCGATGGTCTGCGAGAGCCGACCCAGCCCATCGAGCGCGCCGCGGGCCTCGGGGGCGACCTGCTGCACCACCTCGGTGAGGGAGTCGAAGGCCTCGGCCAGCTTCGCGGTGTCGAGCTCGGCGAGGGTGCCGGTGGCCTGCTGCAGCGTCGGTACGACGTTCATCGGGGTCGTCGTACGCTCCTGCGGGATCGTGGCGCCGGCCTCGAGCCGCTCCGCACCGGCGGGGGAGAGGCTCAGGTAGTGCTGGCCGAGCAGGGTGCGGATCTCGATGCCGGCCCGGGTGTCCTCGCCGATCTCGGTGTCGTCGTCGAGCTCGAAGTCGACGACCACGGTGTCGCGCACCAGCCGGATGCCGGTGACCTTGCCGACCTTGATGCCGGAGATCCGCACCTCCTCACCGCCCTGGAGCCCGGCGGCCTCGGTGAAGACCGCGGAGTAGTGGGTGCCGGCGAACATCGGGATCCGCTCCAGGTTGAACACCAGCAGCGTCAGCGCGACGAACGCGACGATGGCATGCGCGGCGAGCAGGGCGGGGTGGCGGCGCCCGAGCGCGATCAGCGAGAAGCGGCGGTCCCGGCTCACTGCAGGTTCCCCCGTTCGGTGCCGGCGCAGACCGTGGCGCGCTCGTTGGCTGAGAGGCCCGGCGAGGAGAGCAGGTACTCGTTGCCGAGCAGCCGCACGTTGAGCTCCAGGCCGCACACGTAGAAGTTGAAGTAGGAGCCGTAGGAGCCGGTCCGGGTCTGGGCGCGGGAGCGGCGCGGCAGCCGCTGCAGGGACTCCGCGATCACGTCCCGGTCGGCATCCAGGGTCTCCACGACCTCCGCGAGCTGCTCCACGTCGCCGCGCAGCGGGCCGCGCACGTCGGCGATGGCGTCGCCGGAGACCGAGAGCAGGTCGGCCAGGCCGGGCAGCGCGGCGGAGATCTCCTCGCGGTCCTCGGACAGGCCCTGCATCAGGTCACGGAACGTGACGATCAGCCGGGTCAGCCGCACGTCGCGCTCGGCGATCGTGCTCAGCACGGCCCCCAGGTTGTCCACGACGGTGCCGATCACCTCGTCGGCGTCGGCGAGCTCGGCGGTCAGCCCAGCGGTGGCCCGCATCAGCGAGGCGTACGTGGTGCCCTCGCCCTGCAGGGTGCGCACCATCAGGTCCGCCAGCCGGTTGGTCTGCTCGGGGTCCAGGGCCCGGAAGAGCGGCTGGAACCCGTTGAACAGCACCGTCAGGTTCAGCGCCGGGGAGGTGCGGGCGACCTCGATCGTGCTGCCCGGCTGCTGCGGGGTGCCGCCCGGCTCCTCGGTGATCGCCAGGTAGCGGCGCCCGACGATGTTCTCGAACCGCAGCGCCAGCGTCGCGGAGTCGAAGAGCGGCACGTCCTCGTCGACGGTGAACGAGACCCGGGCGTTCCGCGCGCCCCAGTCCGGCTCCGCCTCGCCCGCGCCGGCGAGACGCACCTCGGTGACCCGCCCGACCTCCACACCCGACAGGCGCACCTTGTCGCCCACGGTGACGCCGGTGGCGTCGGTGAACTCGGCATGGAAGGTGCGGCTCGGGGCGAAGGAGACGTTGCCGATGACCGTGGCCAGCAGCCCGAAGAGCAGGATCGTGACGGCGGCGAAGATCGCCATCTTGTACGCCGACGACGGGATCCGCGACTGGGCCCGGACCGCAGGTTCGGGGCGGCTCATGGCACCTCCACCGGGTCGTCGCCCAGCAGCGGCGCGAGCAGCAGCCCGCCGAGCTCGGCACTGCCCGGCGTCGTACCGGAGCCGGAGGCCGTGCCGGCCTCGCCGGTGCCGGGCTTCGTGCCGCCGGTGCGGGCGAGCAGGTCGCGGGCCAGTGCGGTGGCCAGCGCCAGGCGCTGGGCCTCCAGGTCGAGCGGGCCCGCCGCGGTGCCCGCCTTCGTGCCGGCACCCTTCTTCCCGGACCCGGTGCCGGCCTTGGTGCCGGACTGGGCGCCCGCCTGCTCGCGCTCGTTGCTGATCACCTGGTGCGGCATCGGCGGCAGCGAGCGCGGCTGCGCGTCGACGGCCCGGTGGATCTGCTCACCGAACCGCGGGCAGTGCGGCGCCCACGAACGGATCGGGGCGGGCAGGCTGTCCAGGTGCGCCCCCGAGGTCCGCTCGGTGGGCAGGTCCCGCGGCGCGGAGTAGGGCTCGCGGAGCAGGAACATGTCGATCGACAGCAGCACGTAGGGCCCGCGCGAGCCCGTGGTCAGGTTGCCGTGCAGGTCCACCAACCGCAGGCCGTCGATCGAGCAGGCCAGCATCGGGGAGTACTCGTCCAGCAGCGCCAGCAGCGGCTCGCCGCGGGTGACGATGTGGACCAGGTTCTCCCCGTTGGCGGCCAGCACCTCCCGGGTGGTGTCCGACAGGTCGGTCAGCGTGTCCAGGAACCGGCCCAGCCGCTCCTCGGCCGGCACCAGCAGGTCGGTGCTCAGCGCGGTGGCGTTGGCCAGCGTGCGCAGCACGTCGGGAGCCGCGGCGTCGTACCCCTCGAGGACGCGGGCGAGCTGGCGCAGGTCGGCGTCGAGGGTGTCCAGGTGCGGGTCCACCCGCTCCAGCAGCTCGCCGAGGTTGCGCACGGTCTGGTTCAGCTGGGCGCCGCGGCCCTGCACCGTGCTGGCCAGGGTGGTGAGCACGGTGGACAGCTTGGCGGGGTCGACCGCGCGCAGCACCGGCACCAGCTTGGCGTAGACGTCGCCGATCTCGGTCGCGGTCGCCGTCTGCTCGATCACCGCACCGTCGGTGATGCGCGGGCCGGTCGCCCCGACCGCGGCAGCCTCGATCGAGCCACCCGCGTCCCCGGCCCCACCCGTGTCCCCGGCCCCGCCCGCTCCCGGAGCCGCCGCCCGGGGCAGCAGGTCGACGAACTTCTCGCCGAACAGGGTCTTGGGCACGATCGCGGCGTCCACGTCCGCGGGCACGTGGCGCACCTCGTCGGGGTCCAGGCCGAGCTCGATCACGGTGCGCCCCGCCGAGCTCCGCACGCCGCGGACCTCTCCGACCACCCGGCCGGCGATCTTCACGTCGGCGTGGTTGTTGAGCTCCAGCCCGGCATGGGTGGTGACGACCTCGACGGAGACCACCCGCTGCCACGGCAGGTCCTTGGTGAAGGCCGCCACGCACACCCAGACCAGCAGCGCGAGCACCACCAGGTAGCCCACCCCGAGGACGGGGAGGCGGTGTCGCTGCCACAGGCGGGATCCGGTCGTGTGCATGTCGCTAGCCGGCCAGCCGCACGGTCGTCGTGGAGCCCCACAGCGCCAGGCTCAGGAAGAAGTCGGCGACGATGATCATCACGATCGAGAGCCGCACCGCGCGGCCCACCGCGACGCCCACGCCGGCCGGTCCGCCGCTGGCGGTGAAGCCGTAGTAGCAGCACACCATCGTCAGGATCACCGCGAAGACGAGCACCTTGCCGAAGGAGTAGGCCACGTCGATCGGCGGCAGGAACAGGCTGAAGTAGTGCTCGTAGGTGCCGCCCGTCAGCCCGTAGTAGTGCACCGAGACCGCCTGGGTGGAGGCGTAGGTGCCGACCAGCGCGATCAGGTAGAGCGGCACCACCGCGATGAACGCCGCGATCATCCGGGTGGTCACCAGGTAGGGCACCGAGCGCACCGACATCACCTCGAGCGCGTCGATCTCCTCGCTGATCCGCATCGCCCCGATCTGTGCGGTGAAGCCGGCGCCGACGGTGGCGACCAGGGCGTTGCCGGCGATCAGCGGCGCCACCTCGCGGGTGTTGAAGTACGCCGACAGGAACCCCACGTAGGGCTGGATCCCCACCTGCTGCAGGCCCTCGTAGCCGACCAGGCCGACCACCGAGCCGACGGCGACCACCTCGAAGACGAGGATCCCGACGGTGCCGGCGACCAGCACCAGCGCGCCGCGGCCGAAGGAGACCTCGGTCAACAGCCGCCAGATCTCGCCGCGGTGGTGGCGCACCGCGTGCGGCACCCCGCGCAGCACCCGGCCGTAGAACGCGACCTGGCGGCCGAGGTCGGCCAGCACGTCGTACCCGGGGAAGGGACGGGTCTCGGGCGCGGGGGCGCTCATCACAACCCCTTCGGCGGCACGAGCTCGTAGTACACGGCGGTGAGCAGCGCGTTGGCCAGGAAGAGCAGGACGAAGGCGATCACCACGGACTGGTTGACGCCGTCGCCGACGCCGCGGGCGCCGCCCTTGGCGCGCACGCCCTGGTAGGTGGCCACGATGCCGGCGAGGATGCCGAAGAGGAAGGCCTTCAGCTCGCCCACGTAGAGGTCAGGCAGCTGGGCCAGGGCGCCGAAGCTGGCCAGGTAGGCGCCCGGTGAGCCGCCCTGGACCATCACGTTGAACCCGTAGGCGCCGATGATGCCGACGCTGGTGGCGATCGCGTTGAGCAGCGCCGCGACGATGCCCATCGCCAGCACCCGCGGTACGACGAGCCGGTCGATGACGTTGAGCCCGAGCACCTCGAGGGCGTCCAGCTCCTCGCGGATCTTGCGGGAGCCGAGATCGGCGGCGACCGCCGTGCCGGCGGCGCCGGCCACGATCACCACGGTGGCGATCGGGGCGGCCTGCTGCACGATGCCGACCACCGCGACCGCGCCGGTGAACGAGCGGGCGCCGAGCTGGTCGAAGAGCGAGCCGATCTGCAGGGCCAGCACCGCCCCGAACGGGACCGTGATCGCGCAGGCCGGCAGCAGCGAGACCCGGGTGGCGAACCACGCCTGGTCGGACAGCTCGCGCCACGCGAAGGGGCGGCGGAACATGCCGCGGAAGACCTCCATGGCGAAGACGAGCAGCTCGCCCACGGGCACCAGCGGGCGAGCGAGCACGCCGCCGCGGGCCGTGGCGCTCACCTCGGGCCTCCCGGCACGACGCTCTCCTTCGCTCTCTCCCCACCGGTGCGGACACACCGACGCCTGGAACCGTACACATATGTACGGTTTCTGTCTCGCTCCTCCCGTGATGCGGGATACAGGACGCAACGAGGGAGCGCCCGAGCGGGTCACGATCGCAGAACCAGGGCCGGTGTGGGGGCCGGTTGGGAGAACGCTCCTCAGCGGGCGGCGGGGTCGAGCGACTCGGGCGTGTGCAGTCGGACGAGGAACCGGCCCGCGTGTCCGGGCTCCCGGTCCCGGGTGGCCAGCGAGGCGACCACCATGACCGCCGCGGCCAGCGGCACGCTCCACGCCGCCGGCTGCGCCAGCAGCGCCCCGGCCCAGCCCGCCGGCGCGACCCCGGCCAGGGTGAGCACCGCGGCCGAGCCCGCGCCGAGCCCACCCGCGGCCAGCCCGGCCAGCGCTCCGACGTCGGTCAATCGGCGCCACCAGATGCCGAGCACCAGCAGCGGCGCGAAGGTGGACGCGGCCACGGAGAACGCCTGCGAGACCGCCTGGGCGACCCCGACGTCGCGCACCGCCAGCGCGGTCAGCACGGGCACGGTCACCGCCACCACGGCCGCCAGCCGGAACGCCGTCACCCCGCCGCCCCGGCGCTCGCCGACCAGCCGGGAGGTGGCGTCCTGGGTGATCACCCCGGCGACCGCGATCGCCAGCCCGGAGGCGGTGGAGAGGAACGCGGCGAACGCGCCGGCGGTGACCAGCCCGGTGAGCACGTCGCCACCGACGCCGCCGACCATCAGCCGCGGCAGCTCCAGCACCAGCACGTCGGAGCGTCCCTCGGCGAGGATGCTCGCGCCGTAGACCCGGCCGAGGGCGGCGTACACCGGGGGCCACAGGTAGAACAGGCCGAGCAGCGCCAGCACCACCACGGTCGTGCGGCGAGCGGCCCGACCGTCGGGGTTGGTGTAGTAGCGCACCACGACGTGCGGCAGCCCCATCGTGCCGAGGAACAGCCCCAGCATCAGGGAGTACGTCGTGTAGAGCCCGACCGAGCCGGAGCCGGCCACCGGCACCGACCACGCCTCGGCGCCGGTGGTGGCGGCGCCGGGGCGCCCGTCGCCCCACCACACCGCGAGCAGCACGGCCGCGGGCACCAGCAGGGCGGTCAGCTTCAGCCAGTACTGGAAGGCCTGCACGAAGGTCACCGACCGCATGCCGCCGGAGGTGACGTTGGCCAGCACCACGGCGCCCACGACGACCGGGCCCGCCCACTCCGGGGCACCGGTGGCGGTGCGCAGCGTGATGCCGGCGCCCTCGAACTGCGGGATCAGGTAGAGCCAGCCGATCGCGACGACCAGCAGCGAGCAGGCCGCGCGGACGGTGCGGGAGCCGAGTCGCGCCTCGGCGAAGTCGGGCAGCGTGTAGGCGCCCGAGCGGCGGAGCGGCGCCGCGACCAGCACGAGCAGCAGCAGGTAGCCGGCGGTCCAGCCGACCGGGTACCACAGCATCTGCGCCCCGCCCACCACGAGCAGGCCCGCGATGCCGAGGAAGGAGGCCGCGGAGAGGTACTCACCGCCGATCGCGGTGGCGTTGAGGCCCGGGCGCACCGTGCGGGAGGCGACGAAGAAGTCGCTGGTGGTCCGGGAGAACCGCAGCCCCCAGGTGCCGATCGCCAGCGTGACCAGGGTGACGCCGACGACCGCGACCAGGCCGGGGATGGAGTCCGGGCCCACCTCAGGGCTCGCTCTCGTGGTCCCGGCCGCCGTGGTCCCGGCCGCCGTGGACCAGGTCGGCGAAGACCCGCTCGTTGCGCTCGGCGCGGCGCACGTAGCGCCAGGCCAGCAGCAGCAGGAAGGGGTACGTCGCCCCGCCCAGCAGCAGCCAGGCCAGCCCGATGCCGCCGACCTCGACGTCGGCCAGCCCGGGAACGAGGCGGAACAGCAGCGGCACCGCGCCGAAGGTCACCACCAGCAGCACGACGACGCGCAGCGCCAGGCCGAGCTGCTCGCGCAGCAGCGAGCGCAGGTAGACGTCGCCGACCGGGTTCAGCTCGTGCACGTCGCCCAGCCGGCTCGCCTGCCGCGCGGTCGTGGAGTGCCGCGGCGGTCCGGTCACCCGCACCCGTTCGGTCATCGTCGACCCGACCGTCTCAGGCCCGGGCGCGGCGCAGCAGCACGTCGCGCAGTGCCCGGGTGTGGCGCCGGCTGACCGGCAGCTCGACCGCACCGCCGTGGGTGCCGACCACGACCGAGGTGCGCCCCGCCTCGGTGCGGACCTCGGTGACGTGGGCCAGCGCGACCAGCAGCGAGCGGTGGATGCGGTGGAAGCCCGCCTCGCCCCACTGCTCCTCCAGCCCGCTCAGCGGCACCCGGAGCAGGTAGGACTCCCCGGCGGTGGTGTGCAGCCGGGCGTAGTCGCCGTGCGCCTCGACGTGCGTGATGTCGCCGCGGTCGACGAACCGGGTGACCCCGGCGCGCTCGACGGCGACCTGGGACTCCGGGGCGGCCGGCGCGGGTGGGGTGGTGTCGGCCAGCACGCGGCGCACCGCCTCGGCGAGCCGTTCGGGCCGCACCGGCTTGAGCACGTAGTCGACCGCGCGCAGGTCGAAGGCCTCCACGGCGTGCTGCTCGTGCGCGGTCACGAACACCACCGTCGGCGGCTGCCGGAACCGGCGCAGCACCTCGGCCAGCTCCAGGCCGCTGAGCCCGGGCATCTGGATGTCGAGCAGCACACAGTCGACCTCCCGCTCGCGCAGGGTCCGCAGCCCGTCGGTGGCCGACTGGCAGGCGATGACCTCGGTGACCCGCGGGTCCGCCTCCAGCAGGTAGACCAGCTCGTCGAGGGCGGGACGCTCGTCGTCGACGGCGAGCACCCGCAGCCCACCGCCACCACCAGCACCGACGGGGCCGCCGGGGCCGCCGGCGGACGCCGGGACCGAACCTGTCGAGACCTTCACACGCTCACCCCCGGCGCGAACTTCGGCACCCGCACCACGACCTTGGTGCCGGCTCCCGGTGCAGTCTCCACGACGAGACCGTAGTCGTCGCCGAAGGTGGCGCGCAGCCGCGCGTCGACGTTGCCCAGCCCCACGGAGTCGAGCGAGGCGTCGCCGGCCAGGGCACGTCGTACCTTGTCGGGGTCCTCGCCGACGCCGTTGTCCTCCACCTCGATCACGGCCTCGTGGCCGCGGTCGAGCGCCTGGATGCGCAGCAGGCCGGTCTGCTCGGCCCCCTCCAGGCCGTGGCGTACGGCGTTCTCGACCAGCGGCTGGATGCACAGGAACGGCACCACGACCGGCAGCACCTCGGGGGCGATGCTGAGGCTGACCTGGAGCCGGTCGCCGAACCGCGCCTGCTCCAGCAGCAGGTAGCGCTCGATGGAGCGCAGCTCCTCGGCCAGCGTGGTGAACTCGCCGTGCCGGCGGAAGGAGTAGCGGGTGAAGTCGGCGAACTCCAGCAGCAGCTCGCGCGCCCGGTCGGGGTCGGTGCGCACGAAGCTGGCGATCGCGTTGAGCGAGTTGTAGACGAAGTGCGGGCTGATCTGGGCGCGCAGGGCACGCACCTCCGCCTCGATCATCCGGTTGCGGTGCGCGTCGAGCTCGGCGAGCTCGAGCTGGCCCGAGACCCACTGCGCCACCTCCTCGGTGGCGCGGACCAGGCCGGCGGTCGGGCTCGGGGAGAACGCCTGCACCGTGCCCAGCACCCGGTCCTCGACGACCAGCGGGCTGACCACGCCGGTGCGGACCGGGCAGCCGGTGGCCGCGCAGGGCAGCTGGGCGCGGTCCACCGTGCGGGTGCTGCCGCGCCGGATCGCCGCGAGCCCGTGCGCCACCGCCTGCTCGGCGTGGTGGCTGCCGGCGCCGTCCCAGGCCAGCACCGACTCGCCGTCGGTCAACGCCAGGGCGGGGGTGCCGAGCAGGTTGCGCAGGTGCCGGATCGCGCGCTCGGCGCTGCTCGCGGTCAACCCCTCCCGCAGCGCGGGTGCGGCGAGCGAGGCCTGGTGCAGCGCCCGGAACGCGGCACGGTCGGCCTCGCTGCCCAGGTGGGCGCGGCGCCACAGCCGTCCGGTTCGCACGCCGACATCGTGCCGCACCGGCGCCGCCGTGGCCGGGCGACACTGCGGGTGAGGGTGCGGCTGTGCTCCCTGGTGCTCCGAGTTCAGCGGAAGCGGATGAGCAGCATCCCGGTGTCGTCGTCCGCGGGCGGCTCGACCGCCGGTGCCAGCACGACGGGGATGCTGTCCTTGCCGACCGGTCCGGCGACCTCGGTCGAGCCTGCCTCGGCGCCTGAGCCGGTCCCACCCGGCTGGTCGGCGTCGTCCGCCGCGCGCTCGGGCTCCTTGCGGATGGTCTTCGGCTGGATGCCGACCACCGCCCGGAAGCACTCGGTGACGTACGGCAGCTGCATGCCGTCCATGCCGCGGCCGAAGTCGTCGTAGAAGGCCAGCACCTCGCGGATGCGTGCCTCCTGCGCGTCTGCGGGCAGGCCCGCGACGTCGCCGAGGGAGCGGACCAGGTCCTGCACGGAGGCGCGGTGGATGACCTGCCACTGCTTGAAGGTCGCCTCGTCGGTGGGCCCGAAGTACGGCGAGGACTCCAGCTCCTCGCCCGGGCCGGTGCCCAGCGCGTGGTGGCCGATCAGGTTGCCCAGCCGCTTGACCCACGGGATCCGCTCGTCGCGCACGTTGCGCACCAGCGCCAGCGAGCCGCCGCGCTTGAGCACCCGGGCGATCTCGGGCAGCGCCCGGTCGTGGTCGAAGTACTCGAAGGCGTCGGCCACGACGACCAGGTCGTAGGTGGCGTCGGCGGCCGGGATCTCCTCGGCCGTGGTCTGCGAGACCCGCAGCTCGCCCAGCCGCGCGCCGAGCCGGTCGAGCATCCGCGGGTCGGGGTCCGTGGCGTGCACGTCGTGGCCCAACGCGAGGAGGTGCTCGGTCAGCTTGCCGGTGCCGGCGCCGAGCTCGAGGATGCTCAGCGGCTCGGGTCCGGTCAGCCACTCCACGGCCTCGCGCGGGTAGCCGGGGCGGCCGCGGTCGTAGGCCTGCGCCACCGCGCCGAAGACGAGCGCGGGGGAGGCGGGAGTGGAGCCGTCGGTAGCCATCGTCTCGCAGCGTACGACGCCCGCGCGGCGCCGTCGTGCAGGCACGCGGTACGACGCGCGCACCCGCCGCCTTCTACCCTTCTGCGGTGAGCACCGACCCCTTCGCCTGGCTGATCTCGCTGGAGGGTGTGCCGTCGGGCTTCGCCGGCGCCCGCGACGGCATCGACGTGATGCTGCGCGACCGCGGGCTGCGTCGTACCAGCCCGGAGCTGACCGCGGAGTCCCTGCTGCGCGGGGCCCACGCCAGCGCCGTGCTCGAGGGCTCCGCCTCCTCCCTGGCGCAGGTGCGCGCCGGTGAGGGCGACGAGATCGCCCGCGACGCCGTGCGGGTCGCCACCGAGCTGTTGTCCCTGCTGCCGGTGCTGCGCCGCCAGCCGTTGCAGGCGCTCGCCCGGATCCACACCCTCGCCGCGCGCGGGGTGCTGCCCGACGAGATGCTCGGCCGGCCGCGACCCGGCGACTCCGCCTCCCGGTTGCGCGGCATCGCCGACCTGATCACCGCCCCCACCCAGGCGCCCGCGCTGGCGGTGGCCGCGGTGGTGCACGCCGAGCTGGTCACCGCCGCGCCGTTCGGCTCGCACAACGGCATCGTCGCCCGGGCCACCGAGCGGCTGCTGCTCGCCGCCAAGGGCGTGGACGAGAAGTCGCTGGTGGTGCCGGAGGCGGCGCACCTGGCGCTGCGGCCGGCGTACGAGTCGAACCTGCGCGGCTGGGCCGACGGCGGGCCGGCGGGCATGCACTCCTGGCTGCTCTACGCCACCGAGGCCTACTCGGCGGCCGCGGAGGCGAGCCCGCTGGTGCGCGACGCGGAATGATCCGGGCATGCAGGTGGCACCCGAATCACGCATGACTCGAGTGCCACCGCCGGCACGTGAGCCGTGGGCTACCAAGCGTGCATCGGTTTGCTGCGCCGGAGCTTGTCCGGGATGCAAGCGCCCAATTCGGAAGGGTAGACCGCCGCGTGGGTACTCCGGATCACGTGCTGCTCTTGTTGTTGTCTGGTCCCTTTGTACGCCCCTGAACAGGCACCTTCAAGGGGTTGAAATTCCCCTCCGTGAAGCGCACGGTGGGAGGTTGGGGCCACCTGTTTCTCGGGGCCGAACCGGCCCTCGAAGGAGATCGCGCGCGGCAGCGCTCAGGCGCTGATCAGCCGGCGCCGGGCGCCGACCCACACCGCGGCGCCGACGGCCACGGCGCCACCGACCGCGAGCGCGGCCAGTGTGGGCTTGGGCGGCGGCAGGTGCAGCCTCGACTGCAGCGCCACCGGCCGGCTGAACGTCAGCACCGGCCACTCCCGGGCGGTAGCCTCGCGGCGCAGCTCCTTGTCCGGGTTGACCGCATACGGGTGGCCGACGGCCTCCAGCATCGGCACGTCGGTGATGGAGTCGGAGTAGGCCCAGCACTGCTCGAGGTCGTAGCCCTCGGAGGCGGCCAGGTCGCGGATCGCGCGGGCCTTCTCCTCGGCGTAGGCGTAGTACTCGATCTCGCCGGTGTAGTGGCCGTCGTCGACGGCGAGCCGGGTGGCGACGACCCGGTCGGCCCCCAGCAGGGCACCGATCGGCTCCACCACCTCGCTGCCGGAGGTGGAGACGATGACGACGTCGCGGCCGGCCGCACGGTGCTCCTCGATGAGGCGGACCGCCTCGTCGTAGACCAGCGGGTCGACCACGTTGTGCAGGGTGTCGGCCACGATCTCGCGGACCGTGGACACGTCCCAGCCGGCGGTCAGCTGCGACATGAACTGCCGCATCTTCTCCACCTGGTCGTGGTCGGCGCCGCCCACCATGAACACGAACTGGGCGTAGGCCGAGCGCAGCACCGAGCGCCGCGAGATCAACCCGCCGGCCTGGAAGGGCTTGCTGAAGGCCAGCACGCTCGACTTCGCGATGATCGTCTTGTCGAGGTCGAAGAACGCCGCGGTGCGCGGCGTGCCGGCGGAGGCCATGGCGCCATCGTAGGCCGCAGGCCCGACGCCGAGGCGTTAGCGGCTCGGCGGGTCCCGCAGCCCTCCACAGCCACGGACCCGCGCCCAGGTGTGCACAGGGGCGCGGAGCCCTGGCGTGCCCGGGGCGTCGTACGGCGAGGAGGCCGGCATGACTCCACGCAGGCCCGACCCCCGTCCCGACTCCCGTCCTGACCTGGCGGCCGACCCCGCCACCGCACACCCGCCGCTGGTGATCAGCGCCGACGAGACGCTGCTCGCTGAGCTGCTCGCGCTGGCGGCGGCCGCCGACGTCACCCCGGTGGTGGTGCGCGACCCGGTGAGCGCGCTGGGCGCTTGGAGCCGGGCACCCGTCGTCCTCGTCGGCGCCGACCTGGCCGACGCGATGGCCCGGGTCGCACCGGACCGGCGGCCGCGGACGTACCTGGTCAGCGCCGGCCGCGCACCCGACGAGGTGTTCCGCACCGCGCTGCACCTGGGCGCCGAGCAGGTGGTCGAGCTGAGCGGCTCCGCCGCCTGGCTGGTCGAGCTGCTCGCCGACCTCACCGAGCACCTGCCCGGACGCGGCCGGGTGATCGGGGTGATCGGCGGCAGCGGCGGCGCCGGGGCGACCACCCTGGCCTGCGCGCTCGGCCAGACCGCCGCGCGCCGCGGCCCGGCCGTGGTGATCGACTGCGACCCCCAGGGCCCGGGCCTGGACCGGATGCTCGGCGTGGAGCGGCACGACGGGTTCCGCTGGGACGCGCTGTGCCAGACCACGGGCCGCCTCTCCGCCCGCGCGCTGCGGGAGGCGTTGCCGCGGCGTGACGGCCTCGGCGTGCTGTCCTGGTACGTCGACGGGCGGGTCGCCACGCTGCAGGCCTTCGCCGTGCGGGAGGCGCTGTCGGCGGCGCGGCGCGGCCACGAGGTGGTCGTGGTGGACCTGCCCCGCTCCCGCGACCCGCTGGTCGACGAGGTCGCCGCACGCTGCGACGAGCTGCTGGTGGTGACCGTCGGCAGCGTCGTCGGGGTGGCCGGGGCGGCGCGGATGCGCAGCCGGTTCGCCGAGCACCCCGGTGCCGGGCTGGTGCTGCGCGGCGAGACGTTCACCGCCGCCGAGGTGCAGCGTGCCGTCGGGCTGCCCGTGCTGGCCCACATGCGCGACCAGCGCGGCCTGGCGGAGTCCGTGGACCTCGGGCTGGGGCCGCTGCGCTCCGCGCGGGGCCCGCTGGCCCGCGCCGCCGCCCGGATCCTGAGCACCGATCCCGCGCCCGGCCCGGGCGAGACCGTCACCGCCGTTGGCGCTCCCGCTGGTGCGCGGGACGGCATGGGCAGCCTCGGCCCCGGGGCGGCGGCATGATCGCGGGCGTGCCGGCCGGCCTGGTCGAGGAGGTACGGCGCCGGCTCGCGGCCGGCGAGGGCACGCTCACCCCGCACCGGGTGGCCGAGGCGCTGCGGGCCGCCGGTCGCCCGGTGGGCGATGCCACCGTGCTCGCCGTCTACGAGGCGCTGCACCGCGACGTCGCGGGCGCGGGGGTCCTCGAGCCGTTGCTGCGGCTGCCCGGGGTGAGCGACGTGCTGGTCAACGGTCCTGGACCGGTCCGGATCGACCGGGGCAGCGGGCTGGAGGAGACCGACGTCGTGCTGCCCGACGAGGACGCCTGCCGCCGGCTCGCGCAGCGACTGGTCGCCACCGGCGGCCGGCGGGTCGACGACGCCGCGCCGTGGGCCGACGTACGGCTGCCGGACGGCACCCGCTGCCACGCGGTGCTGGCCCCGCTCGCCCAGCCCGGCACGGCGATCTCGCTGCGGGTGCCGCGCCGCGGCGGGTTCACCCTCGACGAGCTCGCCGCGGCCGGCGCGCTCGGCGGTGAGGGCCGCGAGCTGCTGGGCCAGGTCGTCGACGCGCGGCTGGCCTTCCTGGTCAGCGGCGGCACCGGCACCGGGAAGACCACCCTGCTCGCCGCGATGCTGGGCGAGGTCCCCGCCGGCGAGCGGATCGTCGTCGTCGAGGACGCCGCCGAGCTGCGACCGGACCATCCGCAGGTCGTGGGGCTGGAGGCACGACCGGCGAACCTCGAGGGAGCTGGCGCCGTGCTGCTGCGCGACCTGGTCCGGCAGGCGCTGCGGATGCGTCCGGACCGGCTCGTGGTCGGCGAGGTCCGCGACGCCGCCGTGGTCGACCTGCTCGCCGCGATGAACACCGGCCACGAGGGCGGCTGCGGCACCCTGCACGCCAACTCCGCCGCCGACGTGCCGGCGCGCGTGGAGGCGTTGGCGCTCACCGCCGGGCTGGGCCGCGAGGCCGCGCACAGCCAGCTCGTCTCCGCGCTCGACGTCGTGCTCCACGTGGTGCGCGAGCGCGGCACCGGGCGGCGCCGGCTGGCCCAGGTCGCGGTGCTGCAGCGCGAGCCCGCCGGCACCGTGCGGACCGTGCCGGCCGCCACCTTCGACGCCGCGGGCGTGCTGCAGCCGGGCCCGGGCGCGCGGCGGCTGATCGACCTGTTGGACGGTCGCCGGTGAGCGCCGAGGTGGTGCCCGGGTCGGCGGTGGCACTCGCGGTGGCCGCGGTGGCGAGCGCGCTGCTCGGCGCGCTGCTGGTGCCCGCCCGCGGCGGTGGGCTCGGCGGGGCCGGGTGGCCCGGCGGCGGTGCGGGGCGGGGTCGGGTCGTCGTACTGCTCGGGGGTGGGGGCGTGGCCACCTGGACGGTCCTCGCCGGCTCGGCACGCTGGCTGGTGCTGGCAGTGCTCGCCGCGGCGCTGGTCGCCGGTGCCGCCCGGCTGCTCACCGCACGGCGGCGGGAGCGGCGTGCGGCCGGCGGCCGGGCCCGGGTGGTGGAGCTCTGCGAGGCGCTGCAGGCCGAGCTCGCGGCAGGGCTCAGCGTCCCCGCCGCGCTGGAACGGGCCGCGATGCCGTGGCCGGCGGTGGCACCGGCGGCCCGGGCAGCGCTCGGCGGCGGTGACGTGGCGCGTGCGCTGCGAGCGGTGGCGGCCGAGGAGCCCGGAGCCGGCTCGCTGCGCGTGGTCGCCGCGGCCTGGCAGGTGGCGCACCGCACCGGGCACGGCCTGGCCGACGCGATCGGCCGGGTGGCCGAGGACCTGCGGGCCGCCGAGCAGACCCGACGCGTCGTCGCGGGGGAGCTGGCGTCGGCGCGGGCCACCGCCCGGCTGCTCGCGGTGCTGCCGGTGCTGGCGCTGGCGATGGGGTCGGGCGCCGGTGCGGACCCCTGGGGTTTCCTGCTCGGACACCCGGTCGGTCTGGGCTGCCTCGGCGCCGGGCTGGGGCTCGCCTACGCCGGCCTGGCGTGGATCGACGCCCTCGCCGGCGCCGTCGAGCGGGACGCCGGATGAGCGCCGGGGGCCTCGCCCTGCTGGCCGCGGTGCTCGCGGTGGCGGGGGCGTTGGCGCTGCTCGGGGCACGGCCTGCCTTGCCGCCACCACCTGGGTCGGGTGCGGTGCCCCCAGGACCTGGGGCCGGGGCCGGCTCGGTCGGGGAGCCGCCGGACGGCCTGCTGCGTCGCGGCCGCGCGGTGTGGGCGCTGCTCGCCGGCGCCGGTGCGGGGGTCGTGCTGGGTGGTCCGCTGGCGGTGCCGATCGGCCTCGCCGCGAGCGGGATGGTGTGGGTCGTGGCGGGGCGCCTGGAGCCACCGGGTGCCCGCCGGCGCCGCGAGCAGGTACGACGCGACCTGCCGCACCTGGTCAGCCTGCTCGGTGCGGCCCTGCGCGCCGGGCTGGCGCCACCTCAGGCGCTGGGCGTGGTGGGCCGGGCGCTGCCGGGGCCCGCCGCCGACCGGCTCGCCCCGCTGGCCGCGCGGCTGGAGCTGGGCGGGGACGCGGCCGCGATCTGGTCGTCCTTGGGCGGCGACCCGGAGCTGGGGCCGCTGGGCAGGGCGCTGGCGCGGGCCCACCGCACCGGCGCGCCCGTCGTCGCGGTCATCGATCGGCTCGCCGACGAGCTGGCGCACCGCGGCCGGGCCGAGGTCGAGGACCGCGCCCGTGCGGTCGGGGTGCGGGCCGCGGTGCCGCTGGGGCTGTGCCTGCTGCCGTCGTTCCTGCTGCTGGGCATCGTGCCGCTCGCTGTCTCCCTGGCCTCGACGATCGGGTGAGCCCCTGTCCCGCGCGGTGCCCGCCGGAGAGCGCCGGGCTGTGGAGCGGACGACACCTGCACAAACGGTCCCCGGGCCGCTGCAGGGCCCGGCCGGTGCCGCGCATCCTCGACCAGCGGCCGCACCCGGCGGCCGCTGGTCGAAGGAGATCCTCATGCCCCAGCCCCAGCCCCAGCCCCAGCCCCAGCCCCAGCCCTGCCGTGCCGCCCGCCCCGCCGTCGACCCCGCCGTCGACCCCGCTCGGAGCGAGCGGAATGAGCGTGGCGTCACGACCGCGGAGTACGCCGTCGCCACCGCGGCCGGCGCCGGGTTCGCCGGCCTGCTCTACAAGATGCTCAGCGGCGGCTTCGGCAACGAGCTGCTCACCACCCTGTTCGACCACGTGCTGAACCTGCTCGGGGTGCGGTGACCCGCCACCACCGCCGCCATCACCGCCGCCGCCGCTGGCGTCGTCGGGGTGGTGAGCGCGGCGCGGTCACCGCCGAGCTCGCCCTCGGGCTGCCGCTGCTGCTGGTCCTGACCGCGGCGCTGGTCTGGCTGCTCGCGGTGGGCGTGGCTCAGCTGCGCACCGTCGACGCGGCCCGGGAGAGCGCCCGTGCTCTGGCCCGCGGCGACGACCCCGCAGCGGCGGTGGCGCTCGGGCAGCGGGTGGCCCCCGACGGCGTACGGATCAGCGTGCGCCGCGACGGCGAGCGGGTCGTCGTCGCCGCGCGGGGACGGATGCGCGGACCCGGCGGCCTGCTCCGGCTCACCGGCGTCGTGCTGCAGGCCGAGGCCGTGGCGCTCGCCGAGGAGTCGGCGGAGTCGCCGGTGGGGGCGGGCCCGTGAGCCCGACCCGCCGCAGCGGCGCCGCCCTGCCCACCTCTCGGAACGACGGGCCGACCCGCACCGTCGGCGTGGCCGGGCTGGGACCGGGCCCGGCGAGCGACGGTGCGGTGCGGTGCGTGGCCACCAGCAGGCCGGAGCCGAACAGGATGAGGAAGGGGCGCAGATTCATGCTGCCGAGTGAATCCGCCCCCGGCGCGGCGGTCATCGCTGATCGTGGGGACACCCCGACCGTCCCGACCGGTCAGCGGGGCGCCGCGACGGTGCTCGTGGTGGCGATGTGCGGGGTGCTCCTCCTCGTCGGCGCCGGCACGGGCGTGGTCGCGGCCCTGGTGGTGGCGCACCGGCAGGCCCAGGGCGCCGCGGACCTGGCGGCGCTGGCGGGCGCCACGGTCCTCGCCGAGCCCGGGAGGGGCGATCCGTGCGGGGCGGCCGGTGAGGTCGCCGCCGCCAACGGCGCCGCGCTCGTCTCGTGCACGGTGCAGGGCCAGGACGTGCTGGTCGAGGTCAGCGTCGCCGGCCCGCGCTGGCTGGGCCAGGTCGAGGACCTGCGAGGGGAGGCCCGGGCCGGGCCCGTCTGAGATCAGGCGCCGTCGTCGGCCTGGCGGCGCCTGTCGTACTCGACGTTCTCCAGCTTCCCGGACAGCTCCTCGAGGCGCTTGCGCTCCTGGTGCCGCCGCCAGTTCTGCTTCGCGCCGACCTTGGTGCACCACAGCCCGGACAGCACGAGCACGGCACAGGCGACACCGAGGAGGAAGACCGCGGTCGCCGACATCTCGATGCCGAGGAAGGTCGCGTGCACCTCGGAGCGACCGCCGCTGGAGACCGCCTCGGTGTCCGTGCCGAACAGACCGGCGAGGATGCCGAGCGCTCCGATCAGGATCAGGATCACTCCGACGACCACCATGGGACCACCTCGTCGTTCTTCGTCGAACTTCGTCGGACTCGTCCCAACCGGACGGCCGTCTCGTCCACGCTACCCCGCGGCGGGCGCCTCGGGGGCCTCACGCAGCAGCGCGTCGAGCAGCAACACCGCACCGGCCTTGTCGAGCGGCTCGTTGCCGTTGCCGCACTTGGGGGACTGCACGCACGACGGGCAGCCGGCGGCGCACTCGCAGGCGGCGATCGTGGCTCGGGTGGCGCGCAGCCACGCCGCGGCGGTGCGGTAGCCGCGCTCGGCGAAGCCGGCCCCGCCGGGGTGGCCGTCGTGCACGAAGACGGTGAGCAGCCCGGTGTCGGGGTGCCGCGCGGTGGACACGCCGCCGATGTCCCAGCGGTCGCAGGTGGCGAACAGCGGCAGCAGCCCGATCGAGCAGTGCTCGGCGGCGTGCGCGGCACCGGGCAGGTCGTCGGGCTCCAACCCGGCCGCCTGCAGCTCGGCGAGCACCTCGTCCGGCACGGTCCACCACACCGCGGTGGTGGACAGCGTGCGCGGCGGCAGGTCCAGCCGGGTCTCGTCGATCACCTCACCCGTGCGGGCCCGGCGGCGCAGGAACGAGGTGACCTGGTTCGTCACCTCCACCTGCCCGAGCGCGACCCGGCACCGACCCCACGCGACGTGCTCGTCCTCGGCGACCACGACGATGTCGGTGACGTCGCGGGCGCTGGTGGTGTGGTCCACCTGCACGCGCCGCATCGCAGCGACGTTCTGCTCCAGGTCGAGGTCCTCGACCAGCCAGGTCTCGCCACGGTGCAGGTAGATCGCGCCGGGGTGCGCGGTGCCGTGCGCGCGGCCGCCGTCCACGGTGCCCACCACCCGCCCCGTCGTGGACTCCACCAGCTGCACCTGGGCGCCGCCGGCGGAGCGGATGTCGGCCAGGTCGCAGGCCCGGGAGGCATCGGTCCAGTACCAGCCGGCGGGACGCCGGCGCAGCATGCCCTGCGCGGTCAGCGAGCCCAGCACCTCCCGCATCCGGGGACCGAACAGCGCCGCGTCGGCGACGGTGACCGGCAGCTCCTGCGCGGCCGCGCACAGGTGCGGCGCGAGCACGTAGGGGTTGTCGGTGTCGAAGACCGTGCCCTCCACGGGGGCGCCGAGCAGCGCCTCGGGGTGGTGCACCAGGTAGGTGTCCAGCGGGTCGTCGCGGGCCACCAGCATCCCCAGCGCCGCACCGCCGTCCCGGCCGGCGCGGCCGACCTGCTGCCAAAACGCCGCCCGGGTGCCGGGGTAGCCCGTCACCAGCACCGCGTCCAGGCCGCTGACGTCGATGCCCAGCTCGAGCGCGTTGGTCGCCGCCATGCCGAGCAGCCGGCCCGAGCGCAGCGCCGCCTCCAGCTCCCGGCGCTCCTCGGGCAGGTAGCCGCCGCGGTAGGAGTCCACCCGGCCCGCCAGCGACGGGTCCACCTCGGCGAGCAGCTCGTTGGCGCGCTGGGCCACCGTCTCCACCCCGCGCCGCGAGCGCACGAACGCCAGCGTGCGGACCTCCTCCAGCACCAGGTCGGTGAGCAGGTCCGCGGTCTTCGCGGTGGCTGGCCGGCGCACCGGCGCCCCCTGCTCACCGGTGAACGAGGTCAGCGGCGGCTCCCACAGCCCCAGCGCCAGCTCGCCACGCGGCGAGGCGTCGGTGGTGACGGCGGTGACCTCCAGCCCGGTCATCCGTCGCGCAGTCACCTCGGGCTCGGCCACCGTCGCCGAGGCCAGCACGAACGTCGGGTAGGCGCCGTACGACGCGCAGATGCGCCGCAGCCGGCGCACCACTTGCGCCACGTGCGCCCCGAACACGCCGCGGTAGTGGTGGCACTCGTCGATCACCACGTAGCGCAGCGACCGGAAGAACGCCGACCAGCGCTGGTGGCCGGGCAGCAGCGAGCGGTGCAGCATGTCGGGGTTGGTCAGCACGTACTCCGCGTGGTCGCGGGTCCACTCCCGCTCCTCGGGGCTGGAGTCGCCGTCGTGGGTGGAGACCCGTACGTCGAGGCCGAGCTCGCGCAGCGAGGCCCACTGGTCGTGCGCGAGCGCCTTGGTCGGGGCCACGTAGAGCACCGACGCGCCGCGCTGGCCGCGCGGTCCCCGGGCGGCGCGGATCGTGGTGAGCGCTGGCAGCAGGTAGGCCAGCGACTTGCCTGAGGCGGTGCCCGTCGCCAGCACGACGTGCTCGCCGCGGTGCGCGGCGTCGGCGGCGGCCGCCTGGTGCGCCCAGGGCCGCGTCACCCCGCGGGCGGCGTACGACGTCACCACCGCCTCGTCGGCCCACGCCGGCCACTCGGCACTCTGCGCCGCCCGGGCAGGCACCAGGCGCGAGTGGGTCAGCCGGTCGGCCCGGCCGGGGGCGGCGCACAGCCGGTCGAGCAACGACATGGGGTCGTCGCGACACGCCCGGGGACGGGCGTGGATCTCGGGCTGGGCACTCATCGCACGATTGTCGCAACCACGCCCGACACACCCCCAAGCGGCGAGGGTGCCGGAGGGTCGGCTTGGTGAGAGTTCGCTGGTCGTCGTGCGGTCCTGACCTGGATGGTTTAGTGTGTGCCACTGCCATAAGTAGGTGAGGAACTCCCCGGGGTGAGGGTCGTGAATCTGACACTGTCGACGCGCGAGGTCGGTGGGCGCACCGTCGTCGTCGTGGGTGGCGAGATCGACGTCTACACCGCGCCCAAGCTGCGGGACACGATCACCGAGCTGGTCGCCGCAGGCACCTACCAGCTGGTGATCGACATGCAGGACGTCGAGTTCCTCGACTCCACCGGTCTCGGCGTGCTGGTCGGCGGCCTGAAGAAGGTCCGCGCGCACGACGGCTCGCTCGAGCTGGTCTGCAACTCCGACCGCCTGCTGAAGATCTTCAAGATCACCGGCCTGGCCAAGGTCTTCGTCATCCACGACTCTCCTGAGGCCGCCTCCGTCTGAGCGTCCGGTCGGCCCTCGTGGCCGACCCGACCCGGCCGTTCTCGCACCGCCGCTCCGTGGTGCCGGCGCGCCTGCCCGCGCCCACCGGCACGCTCTCCCGGCGCGGCGTTCTTGGTGGTGCATTACCACATCTCGGAACGTCGCTGGCCTGATCAAGTGTGACACGTGTCACGTTTTGAGTGTGTTCTGCGACACACTCTGCGTAGACTCCCGCTCACGATCTCGGTCCTGGGTTGCCCCGACCCGAAGCTGACACTCCGCCAGGAGGCATGGCATGCCCCGTCCCCTCGTCGCAGATGTCGAAGTCACCGGAGGCGATCTCGCCCTGGTGCTCGTGGTCGCCGCCATCGCGGTCCTCGCCCTGCTCATGGCCGTCGTCTTCCGCGCCGAGGTGCTGCGCGCGGGGGAGGGCACCCCCAACATGCAGCGGATCGCACAGGCGATCCAGGAGGGCGCCACGGCGTACCTGACCCGGCAGTTCCGCACCCTGGCGGTCTTCGCGGCGATCGCGTTCGTCGTCCTGCTGGTGCTGCCGGCGCACACCGCCGAGGCGGCCGACGGCCTGCAGTCGGAGTGGGCGGTGCGGATCTCTCGGTCCGTGTTCTTCCTGCTCGGTGCGGGCTTCTCCGCCGCCATCGGGTTCCTCGGCATGTCGCTGGCCGTGCGCGCCAACCTGCGCGTGGCCGCGGCCGCCAACGAGGTCGGGCGCGACCCGGCGATGAACATCGGCTTCCGTACCGGCGCCGTCGTCGGCATGGCCACCGTCGGGCTCGGGCTGCTGGGCGCCAGCGTGGTGGTGCTGTTCTTCCAGTCCGCGGCCCCCAACGTGCTCGAGGGCTTCGGCTTCGGTGCCGCTCTGCTGGCGATGTTCATGCGGGTGGGCGGGGGCATCTTCACCAAGGCCGCCGACGTCGGCGCCGACCTCGTCGGCAAGGTCGAGCAGAACATCCCCGAGGACGACCCGCGCAACGCCGCCACCATCGCCGACAACGTGGGCGACAACGTGGGCGACTGTGCCGGGATGGCCGCGGACCTGTTCGAGTCGTACGCCGTCACCCTGGTCGCGGCGCTGATCCTCGGCTCGCAGGCGTTCGGCGACAAGGGCCTGGTGTTCCCGCTGCTGGTGCCGGCGATCGGCGCGCTGTCCGCGATCGTCGGCGTCTACCTCACCCGGCCCCGGGCGGGCGAGCCCGGGCTGCGCACGATCAACCGCGCCTTCTACCTCTCCGCCGCCGTCGGCGCGGTGGGCAGTGTGGCGCTGGCCTTCGCCTACCTGCCCGGCGAGTGGTCCGACCTCAACGGCGTCGGCGTCGGCCTGGGGACGCTCGCCTCCGACGACCTGCCCGGGGTCAGCCCGGCCCTCTTCGCCGCCGGTGCGGTGGTGATCGGCATCGTGCTGGCCGCCGCCATCCTGGCGCTCACCGGCCACTACACCGGCACCGAGTTCCGCCCCGTCAAGGACGTCGGCCGGACGTCGCTGACCGGGGCCGCGACCGTGATCCTCTCCGGCCTCTCGGTCGGCTTCGAGTCGGCCGTCTACACCGCGATCGTCATCGGCGCCGCGGTGTTCGGTGCAGCGCTGCTGGCCGGCGGCTCCACGGCGCTGGCACTGTTCGCGGTCGCCCTGGCCGGCTGCGGCCTGCTCACCACCGTCGGCGTGATCGTCGCGATGGACACCTTCGGCCCGGTCTCCGACAACGCCCAGGGCATCGCGGAGATGTCCGGCGACGTCGACGAGAAGGGGGCGCAGATCCTCACCGAGCTCGACGCGGTCGGCAACACCACCAAGGCGATCACCAAGGGCATCGCGATCGCCACCGCGGTCCTCGCCGCCAGCGCGCTGTTCGCCTCCTACACCCAGTCCGCGGTCGAGGCGCTCGTCGACGCCGAGGGCGTCACGGACGCCCAGGCGAACGGGTTCGCCCTCGGGTTCCTGGTCTTCGACGCCAAGCTGATCGTCGGCACCCTGCTCGGCGCCGCGGTGGTGTTCCTGTTCACCGGCCTGGCGATCAACGCCGTGGCCCGGGCCGCCGGCGCGGTCGTGATGGAGGTACGACGCCAGTTCCGCGACATCCCCGGGATCATGGAGGGCACCGCACGCCCGGAGTACGGCCGGGTGGTCGACATCGTCACCCGCGACTCGCTGCGCGAGCTGGCCACCCCCGGCATCCTCGCCATCCTGAGCCCGATCGCGGTCGGCTTCGGGCTCGGCGTGGGCCCGCTGGCCGGCTTCCTGGTCGGTGCGATCGCGACCGGAACCCTGATGGCGGTCTTCCTGGCCAACGCCGGCGGCGCCTGGGACAACGCCAAGAAGCTCGTCGAGGACGGCCACCACGGCGGCAAGGGCTCGTTGGCCCACGAGGCCACCATCATCGGCGACACCGTCGGCGACCCGTTCAAGGACACCGCCGGGCCGGCGATCAACCCGCTGCTGAAGGTGATGAACCTGGTCGCGCTGCTCATCGTCGGGGCGGTGGTCAGCCTGTCCTACGGCAGCAACGAGAACGACGTCGCCCGGATCCTGATCGCGCTGGCCGCCACGACCGGCATCGTCGCCGCGGTCGTGGTCTCCAAGCAGCGCACCTCCGCCATCGACGACGAAGCGCCGGTGCCCGCCGAGGACGGGTCCGGGGCCTAGGCTCGCGCCCCATGCGCGGTGCACGGCCTCGAGGTCTTCCTCAGCTCACCTCCCCGTCGGCCCTGACGGCGGCGCTGGTCCTGCTGCTGGGGCTCGCGCTGGCGGTGACCGGGCCGGGGACGCCGACCGCGCACGCCGCGCCCTCCGCTGCCGTCCAGCCCGCTGCGGCGCCCGCAGCGGCGCCGTCGAAGCCGGGGTACGTGAAGCGGTCGAAGGTGATCGGCCGCTCCGTGAAGGGCCGCCCGATCAAGGCGTTCTACCGCGGCACCCGCGGCGCCGACCACGTGCTCGTCGTGCTCGGCCAGATGCACGGCAACGAGACCGCCGGCCCCGCGACCGCCCGGTGGATGCGCGACCACGTCCGCCCGAAGGCCGGCACCGGCATGTGGGTGGTGCCGACGATGAACCCGGACGGCGCGGCGCGTCGTACCCGCACCAACGCCCGGGGCGTGGACCTGAACCGCAACTGGCCCACGTCGGGCTGGAGCGGTGCGCGCCGCGGCACCACGACCTGGGGCGGGCCGCGTCCGGCGAGCGAGCCGGAGACCCGGGCGCTGATCCGGTTCCTGCGCAACGTCAAGCCCGACTACATCGCCTCCATCCACCAGCCGCTGCGCGGCATCGGCAGCGGCGGGCGCGACGTGAAGTGGGAGCGGCGGCTGGCCAAGAACCTCAACCTGCCGCGTCGCTACTTCGGCGTCGGCAACCCCACCGGCACCATCTCGCCCACGATGACCGGCTGGTACGGAGTCCGGATGGACCGCTTCGGCGTCGCCACCACCATCGAGTACGGCGCCCGCACCACCCGCCGCTACCGGACCAAGGTCGCCGGGCGCGGCATCGCCCGGGCCGCCCGGGTCCTGCCGCAGGCCTCCCGGCGCGGGCCCGTAGCGTAGGCCCGTGCTGCCCGTCTCCCTCGCCGCCCCGCTCCGCGAAGCCCTCATCGCCGCCGACTTCACCTACGACGCCGTCAGCGAGCTGCTCGGCCCCACCGCCCACGAGGCCCTGGGCCGCAACGAGACCACCCCCGGGCTGCGCCGTACCCGCAGCGACGAGCCGCTGGCGACACTGGTCCGGCTCTTCCTGCTGCAGGCCAGCGTGCCCACCGAGGCCGCCGAGCGGGCGCTGCCCGGCCTGGTGGACCGGCTCGCGGCGGCCGGAGTGCTGACCCAGAGCGTCGGTGAGGTCGCCGCCCGCCTCGACGTGCGGCCCTACGCCTCCGAGCAGGGCGACCTGTGGGTGCTCAGCGACCTCACCCCCGGCCTCAACGGGGTGGCCACCCGCGTCACCGGCGACTACGTGCTGGGGATCAGCCCCGCCTCCTCCAGCCTCGCCCAGCTCACGCTGCGCCACGACGTGGGCTCCGCGCTCGACCTCGGCACCGGCTGCGGCGTGCAGGCGCTGCACCTGGCCACCCACGCCGACCGCGTCGTCGCCACCGACGTCAACGCCCGCGCCCTGGCCATCGCCCGGTTCAACGCCGCCCTCAACGACGTCGACGACAAGGTCGAGGTCCGCGACGGCTCCTTCTGGGGCCCGGTCGCCGGCGAGCGCTTCGACCTGATCGCCACCAACCCGCCGTTCGTGATCTCCCCGGCCAGCGGCGAGCGACTCGTCTACCGCGACTCCGGCCTGCCCGGCGACCAGGTCGTCGAGCACATCGTCCGCGGCGCCGCGGACCACCTCACCGACGGCGGCTGGTGCCAGGTGCTGGCCAACTGGGTGATCGAGACCGGCACGCCCTGGGACGAGCGGCTGGCCGGCTGGCTGCCCGAGGAGTGCGACGCGTTCGTGGTGCAGCGCGAGGTGCTCGAACCCGCCTCCTACGTCGAGCTGTGGCTCAAGGACTCCGGGCACCACCCCGCCACCGGCGGCGACCCGGCGACGTACGCCGAGCGCTACGACACCTGGCTGTCCTGGCTGGAGAGCGAGGGCGTGGCCGGCATCGGCTTCGGCTGGATCAACCTGCGCCGGCGCGCCGGTGTCGCGCCTGAGGGCCTGGTCCGCGAGATGCTGGAGTGGCCCTACGACGTGGAGCAGCCCATCGCGCCCACGATCGGCGCCTGGGCGGACTCCGCCCTGGCCGCCCGCGACCTCACCGCCGAGACCCACCTGCGGCTGCGCGAGGACGTCGTGCAGGAGACCACCGGGCCGGCGGGCGCGGAGGACCCCGCGACGATCGTGCTGCGCCAGCAGCGCGGGTTCCGCCGCGCCGAGCAGGTCGACACCGTGCTCGCCGCCGTCGTGGGCGCCTGCGACGGCGACCTGTCCGCCGGGGTGCTGCTGGACGCGGTGGCGCAGCTGCTGGAGCGCGACGCGGCGCAGCTGCGCACGTCGTACCTGCCGCAGCTGGGTGACCTGGTGGCCCGCGGCTTCCTGGAGCCGGTGCCCGCGCCGGCCTGAGAGTCTCGACAGGCGCGACCTCCGAGGGCTTGCCGGTGCGCTGGGGCACACTGTCCCCGTGACGAACGCAGGCTGGTACCCCGATCCCGCTGGCGCCCCGGACACCTACCGGTACTGGGACGGTCAGGCGTGGAGCCAGATGACCACCACCCAGCCGCCCCAGGGGCCGCCTGCGCCGCTGTCACCCCCGACCGCCGCGCCCCCGCAGTACGGCGCCGTCCCCCCGCCGCCGTCCGGCCTCCCCGGCGCCGGTGGGCCTCAGGGACCCGGTGGCCCCCAGGGCCCCGGTGGCCCTCAGGGACCCGGTGCGCCCCAGGGGCCCGGCTACGGCCAGCCGTGGTCGCCGCAGCCCGGCCAGGGCGGTAGCGGAGGCGGCAAGGGCAAGGTGATCGGCATCGCGGTCGCCGCGGTGCTGGCGCTCGTGCTGATCGCGGTCGCCGGCTTCTTCGGCGTGCGCGCGATCACCGGTGACGACGGCGACAAGCCGGGCGACGAACCGACGAACGTGACGTCGAACGACAGCAGCAAGGGCAGCGACGGCACCGAGGACCCCACCGACTCGTCGAGCAGCACGATCGCGCCCACCGGCATCCAGTGCACCGGCGGCAACCCCGTACCGCCGAGCGACCCGCCGGCCGGCGCGAAGACCCTCAGCGGTGGCGGGCTGACCATCCCGCTCCTTGCCGGGTTCACCGTGGAGAACCGGCTCTCGGACGCCTTCTCCTTCGCCGATGCCCTCTCCCTCGAGTACGCCAAGATCAGCGAGACCTGGATCTGGGAGTTCGCCGTGGGCGCGCTGGCCAAGGCCAACGACTTCACCAGCCCCGCGCAGGCCGCGGAGATCGTGATGCAGTGCATGACCGCCAACGACCGGATCTACAGCAGCTTCGAGTCGCGCACCGACCAGGTCAACGAGGCGATGACGATCGACGGCAAGGACGCGCACCGGATCACCGCCGAGATCCGCGTGGACGACCAGAGGATCCCCGTCGAGGGTGACGTGACCACCGTGATCGTGGTGGACACCGGTGACCCGGAGACCTATGGCCTCTACATCGGCGCCGCCCCGATCGGCGACACCGCCAAGATCGACCAGGCCGAGGCGATGATCAAGCAGATCAAGGTGCAGTGAGGCACCCGTCACGGGAGCCGGGTCGTCGTACCACCGCCGGGCCGAGGCGTCCTGTCTCACGCCGGGCGCGCTACGGTGAGCAGCCGTGAGCCCCGATCGGCGGGGCAGGCCGTACCCTCCCAGAGGAGTCCGACCCCTCAGCTGTCAGTGAAGAAGGCGCCCCGTGGCACACAAGTTGGTGATCGTCGAGTCGCCGGCGAAGGCCCGCACCATCGGCGGGTACCTCGGCGACGGCTACGTCGTCGAGTCCTCGATCGGCCACATCCGCGACCTTCCGAACAACGCCGCCGACACCCCGGCCAAGATCAAGGACAAGCCGTGGGGCCGCCTGGCGATCGACGTGGACAACGGCTTCGAGCCCTACTACGTCGTGCCGCGGGACAAGAAGTCCCACATCTCCAAGCTCAAGTCGCTGCTCAAGGACGCCGACGAGCTCTACCTCGCCACCGATGAGGACCGCGAGGGAGAGGCCATCGCCTGGCACCTGCTGGACGAGCTGAAGCCGAAGAACATCCCGGTCAAGCGGATGGTCTTCCACGAGATCACCAAGTCCGCCATCCAGGAGGCCGCGGCCAACCCGCGCGAGCTGGACATGGACCTGGTCGAGGCGCAGGAGACCCGCCGCCTCCTCGACCGGCTCTACGGCTACGAGGTCTCCCCGGTGCTGTGGCGCAAGGTCATGTCCGGGCTCTCGGCCGGCCGCGTGCAGTCCGTGGCCACCCGGCTCGTGGTGGACCGCGAGAAGGAGCGGATGGCCTTCAAGGTCGCCTCCTACTGGGACCTCGAGGGCACCTTCGACGCCGGCGCCAAGCACGACCAGCGCCTCTTCCCGGCCAAGCTGTACACCGTCGACGGCACCCGCGTGGCCACCGGCGCCAGCTTCGGCCCCGACGGCCAGCTCAAGGGCCGCTCCGAGGTGGTCCACCTGGACCGCCAGCGCGCCGAGGCACTGGTCGCCGGGCTCGCCGACACGACGTACGACGTCCGCTCGGTCGAGGCCAAGCCGTACCGCCGCTCGCCGTACCCGCCGTTCCGCACCACCACGCTGCAGCAGGAGGCCAGCCGCAAGCTCGGCATGAGCGCCAGCGTGACCATGAGCGTGGCGCAGCGGCTCTACGAGAACGGCTTCATCACCTACATGCGAACCGACTCGACCACGCTGTCGAGCTCGGCCGTCGGCGCCGCCCGCGCCCAGGTGAGCGAGCTGTACGGCGCGGAGTACCTGCCGGACGCGCCGCGCACCTACGCCAGCAAGGTGAAGAACGCCCAGGAGGCGCACGAGGCGATCCGGCCCGCCGGCGAGTCGTTCCGCACCCCCGCGCAGACCGGCCTGACCGGCGACCAGTTCCGGCTCTACGAGCTGATCTGGATGCGCACCGTGGCCTCGCAGATGAAGGACGCGGTCGGGCAGTCGGTCTCCATCCGCGTCGGCGGTGCCGCCGCGAGCGGCGAGGACGTCGTCTTCTCCGCCTCCGGTCGGGTGATCACCTTCCACGGCTTCCTCAAGGCCTACGTCGAGGGCACCGACGACACCGCCACCGCCAAGGACGACGCCGAGACCCGGCTGCCGAACCTGACCCAGGGCGACGCCGTCTCCGCGGCCTCGCTGTCGGCCAACGGCCACGAGACCAAGCCGCCGGCCCGCTACACCGAGGCCACCCTGATCAAGGAGCTCGAGGACCGCCAGATCGGCCGGCCCTCGACGTACGCCTCGATCATCGGCACCATCCTCAACCGCGGCTACGTCTACAAGAAGGGCACCGCCCTGGTGCCGGCCTGGATCGCCTTCTCGGTGACCCGGCTGCTGGGCGAGCACTTCGAGCGGCTCATCGACTACGAGTTCACGGCCTCGATGGAGTCGGTGCTCGACGACATCGCCCGCGGCGAGAAGGACCGGGTCACCGAGCTGACCGAGTTCTACTACGGCTCCGACAAGGTCGCCGGCCTGCAGCCGCTGGTCACCGGCCTGGGCGACATCGACGCCAAGGAGCTGGCCACCTTCCCGGTCGGGTCGCCCGAGGACGGGATCGTGCTCCGCGTCGGCAAGTACGGCCCCTACCTCGAGGGCCCCGGCCCCGACGGCCCCGACGGTGCCGGTGCGCCGGTGCGCGCGAACGTGCCCGACGACCTGCCGCCCGACGAGCTGACGCTGGCGAAGGCGAAGGAGCTGCTGGCCAACCCCGCCGGCGAGGAGATCGAGCTCGGCACCCACCCGGAGTCCGGGCTGCGGGTGGTGGCCAAGAACGGCCGCTACGGCCCGTACGTCACCGAGGTGCTGCCCGAGGACGCGCCGAAGAAGGAGAAGCCGCGCACCGGCTCCCTCTTCAAGTCGATGTCGCTGGACACGGTCACCCTCGACGAGGCGGTCAAGCTGCTCTCCCTGCCCCGCGTCGTCGGCGCGGGCGAGGACGGCGAGGAGATCACCGCCCAGAACGGCCGCTACGGCCCGTACCTGAAGAAGGGCACCGACTCCCGCTCGCTGACCAGCGAGGACCAGATCTTCACCATCTCCCTGGACGAGGCGCTGAAGATCTACGCCCAGCCCAAGCAGCGCGGCCGCGCCGCCGCCGCGCCGCCGCTCAAGGAGCTCGGCAACGACCCGGTCTCCGGGCAGCCCGTGGTGGTCAAGGCCGGCCGGTTCGGCGAGTACGTCACCGACGGTGAGTACAACGCCACCCTGCGCAAGGACGACTCCGTCGAGGCGATCACCCTCGAGCGCGCCGCCGAGCTCCTCGCCGAGCGTCGCGCCAAGGGCCCAGCGAAGAAGGCCGCCAAGAAGACCGCGAAGAAGGCGGCGGCCAAGAAGACCCCCGCGAAGAAGACGGCTGCCAAGAAGACCGCGGCCAAGAAGACGACGAAGAAGGCTGCGGCGAAGAAGTCCTGAGCCGGCTGCCGCAGGAATCCCCGGTCGACCGGGGATTCCTGCGCTTTTGGGGGTTGCAACCCCCCAAAAGCGCAGGAAGAGCCCGGCCCGTGTGACGCATGTGGCACCGGCGCCCGGGGCACCGTTTCCATAACAGGTTCTACAAGCCGTCGTTGAGTACGGCGTGACCTCGACCACACGACGCCTCGCGGGCGCGGCCGCCCTGCTCCTGATCTCCTCCGGCCTGGCCGCCGCGGCCGGTCCGGTCTCCGCCTCGCCGACCCCGGCCGGCCCGGGGGCCGTGCAGGCGGCCGCCCCCGGTGCGGGCCCGTCGGTCGAGGAGTCCGGCGACGAGGTGGGCGAGCGCGTCGCGGCCAAGCCGAAGAAGAAGTCCACCAAGGCCAAGGCCAAGGCCAAAGCCAAGGCGAAGTCGAAGAAGACCAAGAAGGCCAAGAAGACCAAGAAGGCCAAGAAGAAGGCGAAGCGGTACCGCTACGACGCCACCATCGTGCGGACCAAGCACGGCATCCCGCACATCACCGCGAAGGACTACGGCTCGCTCGGCTTCGGCTCCGGCTACGCCGCCGCACAGACCACCGCCTGCACGCTCGCCGACATCGTGATGACCGCCCGCGGCCAGCGTTCGCGCCACCTCGGCCCCGACGCGCCGTACGACGACGGGGTCAGCGTGTCCGGAACCAACCTGCAGATGGACGCCCTGGTCACCGACCTGCGCAACCGCAGGGTCGTCCAGGGGCTGCTGGCCGACCCCAAGGCCGGGCCGGGGCCGGCGGTGCGCAAGATGGTGACCGGCTACGCCGCGGGCGTGAACAAGTACCTGCGCAAGGTCGGCAACGGCAAGCGGCACCCGGACCGGGGGTGCCGCGGGGCGTCGTACCTCAAGGCGGACGTGACCTCGCTCGACGTCTGGTACGGCATCTACCTGGCCAACATCCTCGCCTCGACCGGGCACTTCCTGAAGCAGATCGTCGGCGCGACGCCGCCCAGTCTCACCGACCCCGGCCTGCCGGACCTGGCCACCTTCGGCATCGTGCCGCCGAAGCTGCCCAGCGCCGAGGAGCTGCGCGAGGCGCTGGGCCCGCGCAACGCGTTCGGCTCGAACGCCACCGCGATCGGGCGCAAGGCGTCCTCGACGGGGCGCGGCATGCTGCTGGGCAACCCGCACTTCCCGTGGAACGGTCGCTACCGGTTCAGCCAGCAGCACCTGACCATCCCCGGCCGGTACGACGTCGCCGGTGCGAGCCTGATCGGCTCGCCGGTGGTCAACATCGGGTGGAACAAGGACGTCGCCTGGTCCCACACGGTCTCCACCGCCTACCGGTTCGCGCCGTACGAGTACCGCACCGTCGGCTCGCCGTTCACCTACCTGAGCGCCAACGGGGTGCTCAAGCAGCTGGAGAAGCGGGTCGTCAAGGTCGTCGTCAAGCGCAAGGACGGCAGCCTCGGCACCGTCACCGAGGACATGTACCGCACGCCGCAGGGCTACGTCATCGACGACCCGACGACGCTGATGGGATGGACGCCGCTGAGCTTCTTCGCGATCCGTGACGCCAACGGTGAGCAGCTGCGCACCCTCGACACGTTCTTCGACATGGGCCGGGCGACCTCGGTGCGCGACCTGATCCGGCGCCAGGACGCCGGCGGCGGGATGCCGTGGGTCAACACCATCGCCGCCGACCGGGCCGGCGACGTCGTCTATGCGGACCACTCGGTGGTGCCGGCCGTCTCCAACGCGCTGGCCGACCGCTGCATGACCCCGATCGGGCGGATCACCCACGCCCTCGCCGGCCTGCCCGGCCTGGACGGCACGTTCGCCGATACCTCGTGCAAGTTCGGCACCGACGCCGACGCCGGGCGGCCCGGGGTGCTGGGACCGAAGAACCTGCCCGTCGCCTACCGCGCCGACTGGGTGATGAACGCCAACGACTCCTACTGGCTGCCCAACCCCGCACAGCGGCTGACCGGCTTCGCCCGGATCATCGGTTGTGAGTCGTGCGAGCGCACGATGCGCACCCGGATGGTCAACCAGTACGTGTTGGACCGGCTCCGGGTCGGGAAGGTGACCCCGGCGTCGCTGCGCGGCACCCAGCACCAGAACCGGGTGCGTGCTGCTGAGGTGATGCGGGCCGGTGGTGATCTCGACAAGGTCTGCCAGGCGGCCAAGGGCGGTGCCTACTGCACCGCGCTGGCGCGGTGGGACGGCCGCTCCGATACCACCAGCCGCGGCTATCACATCTTCGAGGAGTTCGTGACCCGCATCCCCGACGGCCTGCTCACCGCGGGCATCTGGAAGGTGCCCTTCAACGCAGCGGACCCGCAGCACACCCCGCGCGACCTGGACGAGACGAACCGCGACGTGATCGGTGCGATGGCCGAGGCGATCGCCTACCTCAAGCAGCGCGGCATCGCCCCCGACGCGACCTGGGGCTCGCTGCAGGTCGCCGGGGACCGCGGCGCGCCGCCGATCCCCCTCGGCGGAGGTGACGGCGACCTCGCCGGCAACGCCAACGCGCTGGACAGCGACGGTGCGCGGACCAACCTGGGCCGGCTGCGGCCGGTCGGCTTCGGCTCCTCCCACATCCAGGCCATCGCCTTCGGCGCCAAGGGACGGGTCAACGCCCGCACGATCTTGACCTACGGACAGTCCGAGGACCCGGCCTCGCCGTGGTCGAGCGACCAGACCCGGCTCTTCGGAGCCAAGAAGTGGGTCACCTTCCCCTGGACCGCCAAGGAGATCCGCAGGCAGAAGGTGAGCTCGCTGCGGGTGCGGCGCTGACCCACTGGCGCGTGCCGTCGGGGCCGTCTCGTAGGTTCGGGGGGTGACCCGCTACCCCGGCCGCTACGCCAGCACCGGCGTCTTCGTCTGCTTCGAGGGCGGCGAGGGGGGCGGCAAGTCCACCCAGTCGCAGCTGCTGGCCGAGCACCTGCGCGCCCAGGGGTACGACGTCCTCCTCACCCGCGAGCCCGGCGGCACCACCGTCGGCGCCGAGCTGCGCCGCATCGTGCTCAGCCCGGAGACCGGTGCGCTGGGCGACAAGACCGAGTTCCTGCTCTACGCCGCCGACAAGGCCGAGCACGTCGAGACCGTCGTCGCCCCCGCGCTGGAGGCCGGCCAGGTGGTCATCACCGACCGGTACGTCGACTCCACGCTGGCCTACCAGGGCGCCGGCCGGGCCCTGGACCCGGCGGAGATCGAGGAGGTCTCGCGCTGGGCCACCGGCGACCTGCGTCCGCACCTGACGGTGCTGCTCGACCTGGAGCCCGCCGCCGGGCTGGGCCGCTTCGAGGGCCGCGACCGGATCGAGGGCGAGTCGCTGGAGTTCCACCAGCGGGTGCGCGCCTCGTTCCTCGCCCTGGCCGAGCGCGACGGTGAGCACTACCTGGTCCTCGACGCCCGCCGCCCGATCGCCGAGCTCGCCGCCGCCGTCGCGGCCCGGGTCGCGCCGCTGCTGGGCCAGGCGGTGCGCCGCCCCGCCGCGCAGGCCCCGCTGCAGGCGCCGTTGCAGGACGCGCCGTGAGCGTCTGGGACAGCCTGGTCGGCCAACGGCCCACCATCACCGCGCTGAGCCGGGCGGTCGCCGGTGACGGCATGACCCACGCCTGGCTGTTCACGGGCCCGCCGGGCTCGGGTCGCTCGAACGCCGCGATCGCGTTCGCCGCTGCCCTGCAGTGCTCCGACGGCGGCCTCGGTCCCGGCTGCCCCGATGCCTGCCACGCCTGCCACACCGTGCTCGCCGGCTCGCACGCCGACGTCGCGGTGATCCGCACCCAGAAGCTCTCCATCGGTGTCGACGAGGTCCGCGACCTGGTCCGCCGCGCCTCGCTCAGCCCGATGGGCGATCGCTGGCAGGTGCTCATCGTCGAGGACGCCGACCGGCTCACCGAGCAGGCCTGCAATGCGCTGCTCAAGGCGATCGAGGAGCCCAACGGCCGCACCCTGTGGATGCTGTGCGCCCCGACCGTCGAGGACGTGCTGCCCACCATCCGCTCGCGGTGCCGGCTGGTCACCCTGTCCACCCCGACCACCGCCGAGGTCGCGGAGTTCCTGGTCGCCAAGGGCGTGGGGCCCTCCCTGGCGACGTACGCCGCCCGGGCCAGCCAGGGCCACATCGGCCGGGCCCGCGCGCTGGCCTTCGACGAGGCGGTGCGCACCCGGCGCCAGGAGGTCGTCGCGCTCCCCGCCCGGCTGACCAACCTCGGGCGTTGCATGGACGCCGCCACCCGGCTGGCGAGCACCGCGAAGGAGGAGGCGGACGCCATCACCGCCGAGCTCGACGCGAAGGAGAAGGCCGACCTCGACGCGTCGTACGGCGTGGTGGAGCGCGGTCGCCGACCCCGGGAGTACGGGCCCGCGCTCGCCGCCCTGGAGAAGGCACAGCGCACCCGCGCCAAGCGCCGCCACCTCGACGTGGTGGACCGCGGCCTGACCGACCTGGTCTCGGTCTACCGCGACGCGATCGCGGTGGCCACCGGTGCGCCCGGCGCGTTGGTCAACGAGGAGATCCGCGACCAGGTGCAGAAGCTGGTGGACACCTCGACCCCGGAGCTGAACCTGCGCCGGATCGGGGCGATCTTCGCGGCCCGTGAGCAGATGCTGGAGTTCAACGTCCCGGTCGCCTTGGCACTGGAGTCGATGATGGTGTCCTTGAAGATCCCGCAAGGCTAGGAGCAGGCGCGTGAAGAAGTCGGTCGTGGCGCTGGTGCTGATCGCCGCCCTGGTCCTGGCCGGTGCCGCCGGCGTCGTGGCGCTGGTGATCGCCGGCGACGGTTCCGGCCCGAGTGCCGGGGACGGTGCCACGCAGCAGCGGCACACCCCCCGCCCGCCCGGCGAGGGCAAGAGCCTGCAGAAGATCTACGACCAGAAGGTCGGCTGGCGCGCCTGTGGCAAGAACCAGTGCGGCACCCTGGTCGTGCCGATCGACTACGAGGCGCCCGAGGACGGCACGATCCAGATCGCGCTGGAGCGCCACCGCGCCACCGGAAAGAAGATCGGCTCGTTGGTGGTCAACCCGGGCGGACCCGGCGCGCCCGGCACCGAGACCGTCCGCGACGCCGAGTCGTACTTCGCCGCGGAGCTGCTGAAGTCGTTCGACATCGTCGGCTTCGACCCGCGCGGCACCGGCGCCTCGGCGCCCGTCGACTGCCTCGACGACGCCGACCTGGACGCGCAGATCGCCGCCGACCCCGACCCGGACACGCCCCAGGAGGTCGCCGAGGGGGAGCGCTACTCCGAGGAGTTCTGGCAGGGCTGCCAGCAGCGCAGCGGCAAGGTCGCGGCCCACGTCTCCACGGTCGAGGCGGCCCGCGACATGGACGTGCTGCGCCAGGCGCTGGGCGAGGACAAGCTGGACTACCTCGGCTTCTCCTACGGCACCCGGCTGGGGGCGACGTACGCCGAGCTCTATCCCGAGAAGGTCGGCCGGATGGTGCTCGACGGCGCCATCGACCCCAGTTTGTCCTCCCGTGACGGTGCGCTCAGCCAGGCCGCCGGGTTCGAGACGGCGCTGCGCTCCTACCTCGCCGCCTGCGTGAAGGCAGGCGACTGCTTCCTCGGCAACAACGTCGAGGAGGGCCTGGCGAGGATCAAGGGGCTGCTCGAGGACATCGACGCCAAGCCGCTGGAGACCGCCGACCCCGAGGGCCGCAAGCTGACCTCGGGGCTGGCGTTCTACGGCCTGATCACGCCGCTGTACAACGAGGGGAACTGGCCGATCCTCGACGAGGCGCTGCGCAAAGGGCTGGCCGGCGACGGCAGCGTGCTGCTCTACCTGGCCGACTTCTACGGCTCGCGCGAGGACGGTCGCTACACCGACAACAGCCTCGAGGCGATCTCCGTGATCAACTGCCTCGACGACCCGTGGGCGGTCACCGCCGACGAGGTGCCGGAGAACTTCGCCGACTTCGAGAAGGCCTCGCCCACCTTCGGCCGACTGTTCGCCTGGGGCCTGACCGCCTGCGCGGACATCCCGTTCACCGCCACCGACTCGCCCGACCTGGAGATCGACGGCTCCGGTGCACCGCCGATCCTGGTCATCGGCACCACCCGCGACCCCGCCACGCCGTACGAGGAGGCGGTGGCGCTGGCCAACCAGCTCGAGACCGGCCTCCTGCTGACCCGCGACGGCGACGGCCACACGGGCTACAACAAGGGCAACAAGTGCATCGACGACGTCGTGCACCGCTACCTCGTCGACGGCGTGGTGCCGCAGGACGGCAAGCGCTGCTGAGCCGGCTCAGAGCGGTTCGATGACCGCCCGGATCCGGGCGGTCGCGAGCTCGATCATCAGCTGCGTGGCCGGTGACAGGCTGGCGCCGGCGCGGTGCACGATGGCCAGGGTGTCGTAGAGCCGCGGCTCCAGCGAGACCCAGCCGGCCTCGGGCGCCAGCCGCGGGATCAGCTGCTGGGCCACGCCCCGGTTGACCACCGAGTCGGCGAGCCCGCGGCCGACGAGCTCGACGGCGGTCTCGACGTCCTCGACCTCGATCCGGGTGCCGGGGTTGTAGCCGGCCTCGTGCAGCATCCGGCGCAGCTTGACCCGGGCGGAGTCGTGGTCGCGCCAGGTCGTCTCGGCCATCACCAGCCGCGCGGAGGCGAGCCGGCCGGCGGTGATCGGGCTGGCGAGCCGAGAGCGGTCGCTGGAGATGTAGACCAGCTCGTCGCGGGCGATGGGGGTGATGGCCATGCCCTCGCTGCTCACCCCACCGACGGCGATCATCGCCGCCTCGAGGTGGCCGCGGCGCAGGTTCTCCTGCACGTCACGGGAGTGCTGGCCGACGAGCTCGACCCGCACGCCGGGATGGCGCTCGAGGACGTCGGCGACCAGCCCGGCGCCGCCGTACAACCGGGCGACGCCGAACATGCCGAACCGGATCGTCCCGGTCTCCAGCGAGCGGACCCCGGCCACCGCCCGCTCGGTCTCCTGCACCGCAGCGAGCACGGCCTCCGCATGGGGGCGCAGCGTCTCCGCCGCGGCGGTCGGTACGACGCCCCGGCCGACCCGGAGGAACAGCTGCACGTCGAGGTGGCGCTCCAGCAGCCGGATCTGCTCGGAGACCGACGGCTGGGCGTAGCCGAGCTCATCGGCGGCTCGGGTCAGCGACTGGTGCTCGTAGGTTGCCAGGAAGCAGGTCAGCTGGTGCAGTGAGAGGACGCGCACGGCTCCCTCCGATCCCTCCGGTCCATAGGTTTTGCCTATGGGAAGTGCAGCAATCTGAGCCTACCCCTAGACGCGCGGAGGCCCCAGGATGGAACTGCCGCCGGTGCCAGGTCCTCACCGGCGGTCCGCCGAGCGCCCCGAGAGGAACCCCGATGTTCGTCCACCGCTGCACCTCCTGCGAACGCCGCGAGCTGATCTTCGCCGACCAGCTGCACGGCCTGGAGGCGCACGCGGACGGCTTCCGGGTCCACCTCACGTGCTGGTGCGGCGCGCAGCAGACGGCCGTCGTCACCCGCGACGTCGCGGTCGTCTGACCTCGAGGGCGACCGCACCTCCGTCGGGCTCCCCCACGGAGCCGGGGCGATTCGCTCCCGGCTCACGCCCGCCGGTATGCTTCCGCGGTCGCCCTCGGGCGGCACGCCGCCTTAGCTCAGTCGGTAGAGCGAATCACTCGTAATGATTAGGTCGTCGGTTCGATTCCGACAGGCGGCTCCACAAAACAGCCCCTCGCCCGCACGCCGCGGGAGAGGGGCTGTCCTGCTTCACTGACAATGCGGAGCGATCCGGACCGCACCCCCTTGCCGGATCACCCTGTCCGGGACCTAGGCTTCGGGCGCTTCATCGCCCGCGGCCGATCTGGGCCCGGGCACCCACCAGCAGCAGGAGGCGGCGATGGCCTGGACGATCCACGGTGACGGCAAGTCCGTCGAGCCCGGAGCGGTGGTCCGCCCCGGGGAGCGGCTCTCCTGGCCGCGCACCATCGGCCTCGGCGGCCAGCACGTCGTGGCGATGTTCGGCGCGACGTTCCTGGTCCCGATCATCACCGGGTTCGACCCGAGCACCACGCTGCTGTTCTCCGGTCTGGGCACGCTGCTGTTCCTGCTCCTGACCGGCAACCGGATGCCCAGCTACCTGGGCTCCTCCTTCGCGTTCATCTCCCCGGTCATCGCCGCGAAGAGCGGTGGCGACATCAGCACCGCGCTGTTCGCGATCGCCGCCACGGGTGTGGCGTTGGCGCTGGTCGGCCTGCTGGTGATGAAGGTCGGCACGGGCTGGATCCACGCCCTGATGCCGCCGGTGGTGATGGGCGGCGTTGTCGCCCTGATCGGCTTCAACCTGGCGCAGGCCTCGTGGAACAACGTCATCAACCTCGACGCCGGCGGCAGCTTCGCCCCGGGCGGCAAGCCGGTCGACGACGATCACCTGCTGCTCGCCGCGGTCACGGTGCTCTCGATCGTCGTGATCGCCGCCCTCTTCCGCGGCATCCTCGGCCGCATCGCGGTGCTGCTCGGCTTCGTCGTCGCCTACCTGGTCGCCGTGGTCATGGGCGTGGTGAGCTTCGACGCCGTGAAGGCGGCCGACTGGGTCGGCCTGCCGGAGCTGACCAGCCCAAGCGTCGAGTGGAGCGTCCTGCCGATGTTCCTGCCGGTCGTCTTCGTGCTCGTCGCCGAGAACGTCGGCCACGTGCGCTCGGTGGCGCACCTCGTCGGCGACGACTCGCTCAACGACCTGACCGGGCGCGCGCTGCTCGCCGACGGCCTCGCCACCACCGTGGCCGGTCTCGGCGGCGGCTCGGCCACCACGACGTACGGCGAGAACATCGGCGTCATGTCCGCCACCCGGGTCTTCTCCACCGCCGCCTACTGGGTGGCCGGCGTGGTCGCGATCCTGCTCTCGCTCTCCCCGAAGTTCGGCGCGCTGCTGTTCACGATCCCGAACGGCGTCATCGGCGGCGCCACCCTCGTGCTGTACGGCGTGATCGGGCTGATCGGCGTGCGGATGTGGATCGACCGGCAGGTCGACTTCGGCCAGCAGAAGAACCTGTTCCCGGTGGCCGCGGCACTGATCCTCGCGATGGGCATGGGCAACGACGTGATCGCCTTCGGCGACTTCACCCTCGGCGGGATCGCCATCGCCACCGCCGCGATCCTCGTGCTCTACCACCTGATGAACGCCCTGGAGCGGGTCCGTGGCGGCGCGGAGGCGCCGGCCCCGTCGGAGGGTCCGCGCTGATCCGGCCTGACTCGGTCCTCTGACTCGGTCGGCTCAGTCCGCCGGCTCGGTCTCCGGCGGGAGGTCCCGCTCGATCATGTGCGGCGCGTCCGGGCCGTGCTCGGCGTCGGGCCGGTCACGCCGCAACCGGCGCCGAGCGCTCTCCCGAGACTTGCCGAGCACTGACGAACCGGTGTGCGCGGCCGCCGTCCCCAGTGCCCTGACGGTCCGCGCGGCGTCGAGCGCGCGGGCCTGCGCCTCGTCGCGGGCGTCCCGCACGGTCGGCTGCACGATCTCGCCCACCTCGGGCAGCGGCAGTCGGGCGGCCTCGGCGAACTGGGCCAGGGAGTCGTGGATGTCCGCCGCTGTCTGCCGCATCTCACGGGCACTGAAGAATCGGTGCACCTCCAGCGGACGGATCTGACGGAGGTCGTCGACGGCCGCCGACACCGAGATGATGAGCTCCTCGTTCTTGCGACGCTCCTGGGCGAGCGAGCGGCGAGCGTCCTCGATCGCGGACTCGACGTGAGCCGGTTCCCGCTGACGTACCTGCGCCACACGCAGCATCTCCCACAGGTGCAGCGAGTGCTGCGAGACCAGGATGAGGTTGAGCTGGTCCCGCCCACCGCCGGGCTCGAGGAAGTCGTCCAGCTTGGCCTCGCGCCGGGGCAGGCGGGCCAGGGCATCGATCTCGCCGGCCTGACGGGCCACGAAGTCGCGCAACCGCTCCAGGTTGCGGCTGATGTCCACCCGCACGGTCGCCACGCTGGCCCAGTCGGCCTCCAGCAGGACCCCGCGCTGCTGGGTGGCGGTCGCGACGCGCTCAAGGTGGCGCAGCGTGCCGATCACGTCGCCGTTGAGCTGGGCGCGCAGGTGGCGCTGCACGTCCTCGACCTTGTCCTCGACCCGCTCCACGGCCGCCTGCACGTCGGCGATCGCCGAACGCAGGGCGAGTGAAACGGCCGCCGACTGCAACGCGAGCACCTGTTCGGGAGCAACCGGGACCTCCTCGAACCGCAGGTTGCCGGCGAATCGGTTGCCCGACTTCACGAAGCCGTACATGGATCCGCTCGGATCGTGTTGCTTCCCCAGAACATGGAGCTTCTCCGCGGACGTCTTCGTGAGCCGGAAGTACTCACCCGCGGTCCCAGCCACCGCCGCCACCGACCCGGCGGCCGCGCCCGCCGTCGTCACGTGGGTGCGCGCCACGTCGAGCGACTCGAGGAACCGGCTGCGGTCCTGCTCGTCGCCGATCACGACGATGCCGTCCTGCTCCCGCCAGAGCAGCACGTTGCCGTCCGGAACGTCAGGTGTGCCTGCGAGCTCCATGGGGGTGAGTGGGATGAGCGCGTTGTCCACAGAGTCCCTCGTCCGAGTCGTTGGGGTCAGCGTCCTGATGAGGACGGGGCCGACACTGTCACGGCGCAGTCGTCCCCGGGTTGGAATCGCGACAAGGCGACTCGCTCGGGCCGGGGCCCTGCCGGCCGAGCTGCTCAGTCCAGCAGCTCGGCCACCAGCTCGACTTGCCGCGGGTCGTCGCTGGTGGGGATGAGCTGCACCTCGTCGGCGCCGATGTCGGCGAAGCGAGCCAGCAGCGCACGCAGCTCGGCGAGCGTGCCCGCGAAGCCGGCCGTCGGGGCGAGGGCGTCGACGAAGCTCGCCGGGATCCAGTTCATGTAGTGCCGAAGGTGGGTGTGCACCTGCCCGCGCGGGTCGGCGGAGGTCTCGGCCAACGCGAACCAGAACGACGTGGTGAGCCGGGGCGTGGGCCGGCCCGCCTCGGCCCACGCCGCACGCGCGACGTCGAAGAGCGTGTCGGTGCCCGACACGTCCGCGTCGAGGGTCATCCCGGCGAGGCCGTCGGCCCAGCGCGCGGAGTGCCGCAGCGTGCGCACCCCGTGGGTGCCGACCAACAGCTCGGGTCCGCCCTCGCGGTGCGGTGCGGGCCCGACCGGACGGGTGGCGCCGGTCAGGTTCTCGCCCGCCCAGACCCGGCGCAGCACGGATGCGCGCTCGGCCAGGTCGGCCATGGTGCGGTCCGCCAGGTCCGCGCCCACCGCGGCGTAGTCCTCGTCGCGGCCGCCGACCCCGAGGCCGACGGAGAGCCGGCCGCCGGCGAGCCGGTCCCCGGTCGCCAGTGCCTTGGCCAGCAGCACCGGGTCGTGCAGCTGCGGTACGACGACGGTGGTGGTCAGGTGCACCCGGCTCGTCCACGCCGCGACCGCCCCGAGCAGGGTGAGCGCGTCGGGGTTGTCGAAGGCGATCCGCTCCCCGAAGGACAGACAGCTGTAGGGCCCGGTGTCGATGAGCGTGGCCCACTCGTGCAGCGTCTCGGGGGTGATGTCGGGCTCCATCACCGGCAGCGTCATGCCGACGCCCATGCCCGAGACGCCCGCGCGGGGCCCGATGCTCACCAGACCACGCCGCGGTCGACCACGAGGTTGGCCCCGGTCACCGAGCGCGCGGCATCGGAGGCCAGGTAGAGCAACGCCTCGGCGACGTCCTCGGGCGGCATGAAGCCGGGGATGACCGACTGGCTCTTCGCGATGAGGTCCCAGTTGACGTTCGCCGGCAGGCCCGCGGCGGCGGCCTCGATCATCGGGGTCTCGATGCCGCCGGGGGAGACGCAGTTGACGCGCACGCCCTGGGTGCCGAGCTCGACGGCCAGCGAGCGCATGCCCAGCAGGAGCGCGGCCTTCGAGGCGCAGTACTGGGTGTTGTAGGGCTGGCCCATCACCGCCGAGATCGACGCGACCGAGACGACGTTGCCCTTGCTCTCCACGAGCGCCTCGGCGAAGGACTGGGTCAGCATGAGGGGTGCAAGGGCGTTGATCTCGAAGTGCTTGCGCACCCCGGTCGGGGTGAGCTTGCCGAGCTCGGCGAACTGTTGGATGCCGGCGACGTTGCACAGCACGTCGAGGCCGCCGAGGTCGGCGAGGGCGCGGGCGACGAAGCCGTCGCGCGCGGCGTCGTCGGTCAGGTCGCAGGCGACGACGCCGTCCCCGGCGACCACGTCGGTGCCGAGGACCTGGGCACCCTCGCTGCGGAACAGCTCGGCGACGACGCGGCCGAGACCGCCGGCCGCTCCGGTGACGACGACCCTGCGGTCGGTGAAGCGGGCGGGTCGCACAGCGGTCACGGGATCCTCCAGGTGGCTCGTTCGCCGAGCGTCCGCCGGCGCGAGGCTCATACTAGAACGTGTTCCAGTTCTGTCGGGAGGAGTCCGCGGCCGCTCCGACCGGGGGAGTGCTGCAGGGTCAGGTGTCGGAGGCCAGCGCGTGCAGCAGCAGCGAGCCGAGCTCGCCGTACGCCTCGGTGTCGCTGAGGCCGAGGCGCCGGGTCAGGTCGCCGCGGGGGACGGCGAACATCGTGGCGGTGGCCATCTCGGCGGCGAAGGCGGCGTGCACGGGCCGGAACGCACCGGAAGCGACGCCCTCGGCGATCAGCTCCCGGAGGCGGTCGGCCGCGGCGGCGGTGCTGCTGCGGTAGACCTCGGCGGTGGGACGGAAGCCGGTGACGTCGTCCAGGAATGCACCGGAGAGCGGGCGCAGTCGCCCCGAGGTTGCGGCGAGGTAGGTCGCGACCCGCTCCCGGGGGTCGGTGACCTCGGCGACGCGGGCCTCGACGGCCTCGGCGGAGACCTCGACGTAGCGCCGCACGACCTGCACCGCGAGGTCCGCCTTGGAGTCGGCGAGGGCATAGAGGGTCGTCTTGGAGCAGTGCAGCCGGGCCGAGACCTCGTCGAGGGTCAGGTGCAGGAAGCCCTCGGCGACGAGCAGGTCCACCAGCCGGTCGAGCAGGTCGAGCTGGCGCCGGGTCCGCCGGCGCGCCGGAGCCGGCGCGGGGTCGCCGAGAGTGCTCGGGCCGTCGGACGCGTCGGGCGGGGGCACCCGGCCATTGTGACACCCGAATTGATACGAGAACCTGTACTAGAGAACGGTTGCTAGTATCGATCGGTGCCTCCGGTGGCGCGTCCCGTGCTCCCTGACGTTCTCCAGGCGCTCCACGGCGACCCTCGGGCCCGTGACCGCGACCGCGCTGTCCGACGCCTCCGTCGGACAGGCCCCCACCCCATCGCGTCCTGAAAGGACCCCTCCCATGCAGATCGCAGGCAGTGCAGCCATCGTCACCGGCGGAGCCTCCGGCCTGGGTGCCGCGACCGCGCGCGCCCTCGCCGAGAAGGGTGCCCGCGTCCACGTGCTCGACCTGGCCTCCTCCATCGCGAACGCACCCGAGGTCGACGGCGTGAGCTACCTGGCCGCCGACATCACCGACCCCGAGCAGGTCCAAGCGGCCGTCGACACCGCCGCTGCCGGCGTCGAGCCCCTGCGGATCGTGGTCAACTGCGCCGGCATCGGCCCCTCGATGCGGATCCTCGGCAAGAAGGGCCCGCACGACCTCGCCTTCTACGCCAAGGTCGTCCAGGTCAACCTGATCGGCACCTTCAACGTGATGACGCTGGCCGCGGAGAAGATCGCGGCCACCGAGCCGCTGGCCGACGACGCCCGCGGCGTCGTGGTCAACACCGCCTCCGTGGCCGCCTTCGACGGCCAGGTCGGCCAGGCGGCGTACTCCTCGTCCAAGGGTGGCGTCGTCGGCCTCACCCTGCCTGCCGCGCGCGACCTCGCGCAGTACGGCATCCGGGTCAACACGATCTGCCCCGGCATCGTGGAGACGCCGATGCTGGCCACCGTCTCCGAGGAGTTCCGCGCCGGGCTCGCCGCCGGCGTGCCGTTCCCGCCCCGCCTCGGCCGCCCCGAGGAGTACGCCTCGCTCGCCCTGCACCTCGTCGAGCACGACTACCTCAACGGCGAGACCATCCGGATGGACGGCGCCCTGCGGATGGCCCCGCGCTGACGCCGCCCGGCCAGCGCGGTCCGGCAGGGGCGGATCCGTTAGCGTGAGCCGCGTGACCCGCCTGCTCATGCGCTCCGGCAAGGACCCGTTCGAGATCGTCGGCCTCGAGGAGTCGATCGAGCGGGACACGATCCTGACCAACAGCGGGAACCTGGTCTTCAGCGAGGCCGCCCACAAGCTGATGGACGTCCCCGGCGTCGAGGTCGTCTCGACCTCCTCCGACGGCGTGCGCGGCAAGCTGGGGGACCGGATCAACGAGGAGTTCGACGCCTTCGTCGTCCCGCTGGCGAACGCGTTCCGGCCCTCCTTCGAGCCCGGCCTCAAGCGCCTGACCCGCACCATCCGCAGGTCCACCAAGCCCGTGGTCGTGCTCGGCGTGGGCGGCCAGGCCGGGGTCGGCGGCGACGTCGAGCACCTGCGCCCGATGGAGGAGACCGTCAAGGACTTCGTCTCCGCGGTGCTCGACAAGGGCCCCTCGATCGGCGTGCGCGGCGAGTTCACCGCCGAGTACCTGACCTCCCTGGGCTTCCGCGACGTCGAGGTCATCGGCTGCCCCTCGATGTTCCGCCACGGCCCCGAGCTGCCCTTCCGCCAGCCGAGCGCCGGTCCCACCGCGGACTCGACGATCTCGATGAACGGCTCGCACGCGCTGTTCCGCAACCAGGACCTCGGCCGCATCGTGGACCGGGTCCGCGAGCGGTTCCCCCGCACGATCTTCATCGGCCAGAACAACGTGGAGGCCACCTCGCTGCGCTGGCGCACCCTGCCGCGCAACCTCCGAGCCCTCACCTCGGTGCCCACCAACCCCGAGCACCCCATGTACGCCGAGGGCAAGGTCCGCGTCTACATGGACCCCAGCACCTGGATCCGGGACCTGCGCGACGTCGACTTCTCCATCGGCGGGCGCATCCACGGCAACATCGCCGCGATCCTCGCCGGCACGCCGGCCCTGGTCCTCTCCGGCGACGCTCGGACGCTGGAGCTCGCGCGCTACTTCCAGATCCCGCACCACGTGCTCACCACCCTGCCCGAGGACGTCGACCCCGCCCGCCTGCTCGAGGAGGCCGACTGGGGTCCGATGGTGGCCGGGCACCGCGAGCGGTTCGCCCGGTTCGAGTCCTACCTCGACGCCCACGGCCTGAAGAACACCTTCACCCACGGCGACGGCGGCGTCTCGTTCGAGCAGCGCCTGGCCGCCGTCGACCTGCCGGGACCGGTCGAGGCGACGAAGGCCGACGACCTGGGGGCCGCCCGGGAGTACGTCGACTGGCTGCGCGAGTACACCCGCTCCCTGCGCTCCGAGCGCAGCCGCCTGCTCGGCCAGGTCCACGACCTGCGCCGCCCGGCCCCCGCCCCTGCCCTGGTGCCGGCCCTGGTGCCGGCGGGCGCAGCCGCGCGGGTGCGTGAGGCCGGCGCCCGCGTCGTACGACGCCTGCGGCGGTCCTGAGCCGCGGCTCGCGGCGTCCCGGCGAGGGTGCTCCGCGGTCCGCGGGCGGTCGCGCACCGTTGCCGGGGTGGTCGCAGGCGTGGTAAATACATGCCAGTCGGTATGAACAGGGCTGCGGTCCTGGCTCGCCGGCGCTGCCACCTTCCCGCCTCCGATCGGACCCCCAGTGCGCGAACCCAGCCGGACCATCGTGGAGAGCCCACACGACCTCCTCGGCCTGGTCGGAGCCGAGCTCGGCGTCAGCGAGGTGCGCAGCGTCAGCCAGGCCGACGTGAACGCCTTCGCCGACGTCACCGGCGACCACCAGTGGATCCACGTCGACGTGGAGCGCGCGAAGGAGGGCCCGTTCGGCGGGACCATCGCCCACGGCTTCCTGACCCTCTCGCTGGCCCCGCTGCTGCTCGCCGACATCCTCGACGTGCGCGGCTTCACGATGGGCGTCAACTACGGCCTCGACCGGGTGCGCTTCATCCAGCCGCTGCGCCCCGGCACCCCGATCCAGGGCGTCGCGACGCTCGTGGACGCCGTCGAGCTGCCCGGCACCGACGACAAATCTGCTTCAGGTGTCCAGGCGAAGGCGTCCTTGGTCGTAGAGTTCGCGGACGAGTCGCAGCCCTGCTGCGTCGCCGAGCTCCTGTTCCGCTACTACGCCTAGGCCCGAGGGGGAAGCCCTGGTGAAGTCTGACTCCGAAGGTGGCGCGCCGAGATCGGGGCGCCGCAAGTGGCCGGACGGCTACGACCCGCAGCGCACCCGGGGCGCCCTGATCCAGAGCGCGCTGGACCTCTTCGAGCGTGACGGCTTCGACCGTACGACGCTGCAGCAGATCGTCGACGGCGCGGGCCTGACGAAAGGCGCGTTCTACCACCACTTCCAGAGCAAGGAAGACGTGCTCTGGCAGATCCAGAACGAGTACCTGGACAGCCAGATCGAGGCTGCCACGGCGATCCGGGAGAAGGACGACGACCCGGTCGAGCAGCTGCGCGCCCTGATCCGGCTGAGCCTGGGCGGCGTGGAGTCGCACCGCGCGCACGTCACGATCTTCTCCCAGGAGCGTCGTCACCTGACCGGGCAGCGGCTGGAGACCGTGGCGGCCAAGCGCAACGAGCTCGAGTCGCTGTTCCTCGACGCGGTGCAGCGCGGCATCGACACCGGTGTGTTCCGCGACAGCCTGACCGGGCGGATCGCGACCTTCGGCATCATCGGCATGTGCGCCGGTGCCTTCCAGTGGTACCGGCCGGACGGTCGCCTGGGCATCGACGAGATCGCCGACCAGTTCTGCGAGCTGATCCTGGACGGCCTGCGTCCCTGACCTTCGCGTTCCTCAGTCGGCCCTCAGTCGGCCCTCAGTCGGCCCTCAGCCGGCCCTCATTCGGCGATGACCGCGGTGGGGGAGGCGAACCGCCCCTGGTAGAACGACAGCGCCGGCACGGGGCCGGGCTTGAGGTGCACGTGGTCGACGTCGAGGACGAAGATCACGTGGTCCCCGCTGGTGATCGCCTCGTCGGTGGTGCCGGCCAGGATCGCCGGGGTGTCGGGGATGATCGGCACGCCGTCGGGGCCGGCCGTCCACTCGACCCCCTCGAGCTTCTCCTCCCCGGACAGCCCGGAGGTGGCGAAGCGGCGGGCGACGTCCTCCTGGTCCTGGGCCAGGATGTGCACCGCGATCCGGCGGGCGCGCTGCAGCCGGTCGAAGCTCGAGGACGACGTCGCCAGGCAGAACAGCACCTTCGCGGGCTCCAGGGAGACCGAGGTGAACGAGTTCACGGTCAGCGCGGCGACCTCGCCGGTGTCGGTCACGGCCGTGACGGCGGTGACCCCGGTCGGGAACTGTCCGCACACCCGGCGGAACGTGGTGGAGTCGAAGAGGGGCTCGGTCGTCATCGGGTCACCGTCGGCTTCGTCGAGGGGTGGGCGGGTCGGAGGTCGGCCTCGAGCTCGATGAGGCACAGCGAGTGCCCGCCGGAGTCGCGGACCAGGTGGAGCCGGCCGTAGGGGCTGGCCAGCGGGCCACGGCCCGCGGTGCCGCCGAGCGCGACGGCGCGGTCGACGGCCTGTTCGAGGGAGTCGACGCCGAAGTAGGTGATCCACTTCGAGGGCAGCAGGTTGGGCCAGGTGCTCTCCAGCTCCAGCAGGCCCGCGACCGGGCGGTCCTCGATGGTGAGCACCCGGTACGGGCGGCCGGTGGCGGAGGTGTGCAGCTGCGAGGCGAACCCGAACAGGGCGCCGTAGAAGGCCAGCGACTGCTCGGGCTCCCCGGTGTCCAGCTCGTTCCAGCACAGGGCGCCGCGGCCGTTGAGCGCCTCGACACCGGCCCGGGCGACGCCCTGGTAGAGGCCGAGGACGGCGCCGTGCGGGTCGAGCACCGAGGCCCCGTGCCCGGCTGCGGGCAGGTGGCGCGGGGGTGTGAGCACCTCCCCGCCCAGCGACCGGGCGGTGCGGGTGGCCTGCTCGATGTCGTCGACGGCGAAGTAGGTGATCCAGCCGTGCGGGCGCCCGCCGTGCATCCCTGCCTCGGAGATGCCGGCGACGTCGCGCCCGTCCAGGCTGCACATCCGGTAGACCGAGTCGCCGAGCTGCTCGTGGCGGACCTCCCAGCCGAGCAGGTCGGCGTAGAAGGCCTCGGCCGCGGCGGGGTCGGTGCAGCTGAGCTCGACCCAGACCGGCTCGCCCGGAGCGAAGGTCGCGTTCATGACCGGCTCCCGGCCGCGAGGCCCCGGAGCACGGTGCGCGCCGAGGTCTCGAACACGATGCCGGGGTCCTCGTCGCGGCGTGCGGACTCGACGACGGTGACGAGGCCGCGGACCGCGTCCGCCGGCAACCCGGCGAGTGCGGTGACGGTCGCGGCGAGGGTCTCGTCCAGGTCCGTAGGAGCGACGGCGCGGGCTGCGAGGCCGAGCGCGACGAGGTCGTCGCCGTCGGCCTCGGTGGTGCCGGTGAGCAGGCCGTAGGCCCGGGCGCGGGGCAGGGCGCGAGCAAGGGTGCGCCCGACGCCGGCCGGGGTGAAGCCGTAGCCGAGCTCGGGCAGCAGCAGTCGTGCGTCGCGTGCGGCGACCGGGAGGTGGATGGCGGCGAGCAGGCCGGCGCCGAAGCCGATCACCCGGCCCCGCACGCCCGCCACGACCGGCACCGGCAGGTCGCGGATCCGGTCGAGGAGCTCGTCGCTGCGGCGCAGGCCGCCGGCCACGGCGTCGGCGCCGGAGGCGGCGAGGGCGGGGAACGTGGTGGTGTCCCAGCCACCGCAGAAGTGCGGGCCGGCCATCACCAGCTCGACGACGGCGCAGCCCTCGTCGGTGGCCGCGGCCTCGAGGGTGTCGACGAGGTCGCACAGCAGCGTCTCGTCGAACGCGTTGGCGCGCGAGGCGTTGTCGAACGTGACGCGCGCGGCCCGGCCGTCGTGGGTGCGCTCGAGGGTGGTGGACATGAAAGAATCATACATACCGGTCGGTATGAATCAAGATCATCCCGGTTCCGGGTCCGAGGTCCCGGCTCGGATGGCCCGGCCCTGCGCGTGACGACGGTCACGAAAGACTGTTCCCGAACTCGCCGGAAGGGTGCCGTTGACGTTCATACCGGCCGGTCGGTACGGTGTGGCTCGCGTCACGATCCCGGGAGCAGGTGACGCATCCCGACGCCTGGAGGAATGAGCAGGATGATCAAGAACCGCGTGGGCTCGCGGCGGCTCGTTGCCGCTGCAGCCGTGCTGACCATGACCGCGCTGGGCCTGTCGGCCTGCGGTAGCGACGACAACGACGCCAGCGGCGACGGCGGCCCGGTCCGCGCCCTGCTGTACGCGCAGCCGACGACCCTCGACCCCGTCGTGGGCGCCCGGACGGCCGCCTCGGTGTGGTCGACCATGCTCGAGCCGCTGATCGACGCCGACGACGACCTGGAGCTGGTCGACACCGGCATCATCACGTCCTGGGAGCGCACCGACCCGACCACCTGGACCTTCAAGGTCCGCGAGGGCATCGAGTTCACCAACGGCGAGAAGGCCGACGCCGCCGCCGTCGCGAACAGCATCCTGCTCAACCGCGACACCGACGCCGCGATCCTGAAGTCGTACTTCGCCAACGTGAAGACCGTCGAGGCTCCCGACGCCACCACCGTCGTGGTGACGACCGAGAAGCCGCAGTACAACCTCGCCGACCTGCTCAGCAACGTCTTCCTGGTGCCGGCGAAGTACTACGAGGAGAAGGGCTCCGAGGGCTTCGCCGCCGCTCCGGTCGGCACCGGCCCGTACGTCCTGGACGAGGTCGCCGCCGGGCGCAGCATCTCGGTGAAGGTCAACCCGGACTACTGGGGCGAGGAGCCCGAGAACGAGGGTGTCGAGTTCACCTGGTCCAACGAGCCCTCCCAGCGCCTGGCGCTGCTGCAGAGCGAGAGCGTCGACATCGCCCTCGACCTGCCCCAGGCGCAGGCCGAGCAGGCGGAGAAGGCCGGTCTGAAGACCACCACCGTCGACACGGCGATGAAGATCATCGCCTTCCTGGAGTCCAACAAGGCGCCCTTCGACGACCCGCAGCTGCGTGAGGCCGCGGCGCTGGCGATCGACCGCGAGGCCATCGCCGAGGGCATCTTCGACGGCAACGTGATCCCGGACGGGGGCCTGCTCAACATCAAGCCGGGCAGCGAGCCCGCCGAGCAGGTCGACGCCGACCCGGCCAAGGCCAAGAGCCTGGTCAAGGGCAGCCCGGAGGTCCCGATCACCTACCCGGCCGGCCAGTACGTCAACATCGACGAGGTCGCCCAGGCCATCGGCGGCAGTCTCGAGGCCGCCGGCTTCAAGGTGAAGTACAACCCCGTCGACTACGGCACCCTGGTCAAGCAGATCGTCGGTCGCCAGCTCAACGGCATCTACTTCTTCGCCGGCGTCCCGAACGTGGCCGTGCCCGACTTCTTCGCCAGCGGCTTCATGAAGTCCGTCTCGATCACCGGCAACTGCCCGGACCCGAAGATGGACGAGCTCGTCGCCTCCGCCCTGGAGCAGGACGACGCCGCTGCCGCCGCGCCGATCTACGAGGAGCTCAACACCCTCGGCGTCGTGGAGAAGCACTGCTACGTCCCGCTCTACCGGATGCAGCACACCTACGCCACGCAGAAGGACGTCAGCGGGATGGGCTTCAACGCCCTCAGCGCGATGGACTTCACCAAGGTGAAGAGCTGACCATGTCGCATGCGATGGTGACGGGGACGGCGGCCGGACGGCCGCCGTCCCCGGCACCGGGGGACCCGGTGCTGGTGGTCGACGACCTCGTCGTCGAGCACCGGAACCGGACCTCCGGGGAGATCTTCACCGCGGTGGACCGCGTGTCCCTGCGGATCGGCGCCGGTCAGAGCCTGGCCGTGGTCGGCGAGTCCGGCTCCGGCAAGACGACGCTCGCCATGGCCGCCACCGGGCTCGGCCCGCGCACCGGCGGCCGGATCGAGCTGCTCGGCCGCGACCTCGACGCCCTCGGCCGGAGCGAGCTCCGGGCGCTGCGCCCCGAGGTCCAGGTCGTCTTCCAGGACCCCCACGGCTCCCTCGACCCGCGCCAGTCGGTGCGCTCGGGCTTCGCCGAGCTGCGCAAGCTGCAGCCGGAGCGGACCACCTGGATCACCGACGAGGCGCTGCTGGAGCGGGTCCGCCTGTCCCCGGCGCTGCTCGACCGCTACCCCCACCAGCTCAGCGGCGGCCAGGCCCAGCGGGTCTGCATCGCCCGGGCACTGCTGATGCGTCCGCGGCTCATCGTCGCCGACGAGCCGACCTCCGGTCTCGACGTCTCGGTCCAGGCCGACGTGCTGCGGCTGCTGCAGGAGATCCGCGAGACGACCGGCGCCGCCCTGCTGATGATCAGCCACGACCTGGCCGTCGTGCGGTCCGTGTGCGAGGCGGTGATCGTGATGTTCCGCGGCCAGGTCGTCGAGGCCGGCGCGTGCGAACAGGTCTTCCGCGCCCCCACCGCGGACTACACCCGAGAGCTGCTGGACGCGATGCCCGGCAGCCGATGGAGGTCCCGCCGATGAAGGTCTCCACCCTGCGCCGGATCGGATCCCGGCTCGGCGCGCTGTTCGCGTCCCTGATGATCGCGCTGACCATCGCCTTCGCGCTCGGCCGCCTCTCCGGCGACCCGACCGCCACCATCCTCGGCCCGATGGCGCCGCAGGAGCAGCGTGACGCGCTGCGGGCCGAGCTGGGCCTCGACCGGCCCCTGCTCGTGCAGTACCTCGACTACTTGCGCGGCGTGTTCACCGCCGACCTCGGGACGTCGCTGCAGTTCTACCAGGACAACACCGCGATGATCCTGGAGCGACTTCCCTTCACGCTGCAGCTGGTCGCCGCCGGCATGCTGCTGGCCGTCCTGGTCGGCGTCCCGCTCGGCACGCTCGCCGCGCTCCGCGAGGGCACCTGGTGGGACCGCGGGGCCTCGACCCTGGCCCTGCTCGGCCAGTCGGTGCCGGTGTTCTGGCTGGGGATGATGTTCATCGTCCTGTTCGCCGTGAACCTCGGCTGGCTGCCCGCCGGGCAGTCGGGGAGCTTCAAGCACCTGATCCTGCCCGCGGTGACCATGGCGCTCTACCCGATGGCGCACATCGCCCGGCTCACCCGCGCCTCGATGAGCGAGGCGCTCGCCGAGCCGTTCGTCGACTCCGCCCGCGCCCGGGGCATCAGCCAGGTCCGGGTCGTGTGGCGGCACGCCTTCAAGAACGCGATGATGCCGATCCTGACCATCGTCGTGCTGCAGACGGGCATCCTGCTCTCCGGCGCCGTGGCCATCGAGTACGTCTACAGCTGGCCGGGCCTCGGGCAGCTCGCCCTGCAGGCCATCCAGTTCCGCGACTTCCCGCTGGTCCAGGCGATCGTCGTCTTCGGCGCGCTCGTCTTCGTCGGCCTGAACCTGGTGGTGGACATCCTGCACTCCGTCGTCGACCCGAGGGTGAGGTAGAGGTCATGACCCAGCTCGACGTCGAACTGGTCGCCCCCACGCCGCCGCCGGCCCCCGCCCGCGCCGGCCGCCGCAACCGCCGCCGCAGGACCGCGGTCTTCTGGCTCGCGCTCCCGCTCGCGGTGATGGCCGTGGCCGTGTTCGTGCTGCCGATGACCGGCCTGCTGCCCGGCACCGCCCAGGACCTCACCGCCACGCGCCGCCCGCCGGCCTTCCTCGACGGCGGCTCCTGGGCCAACCCGCTGGGCACCAACAAGCTCGGCCAGGACGTGCTCAGCCAGCTCGTCGAGGCCGGCCGGCTCACCATCCTGATCGGCCTGGTCGGGGCCCTGGTCTCGATCGGCCCCGGGACCCTGCTCGGCCTCTTCGCCGGCTACTGCCGGGGATGGGTCGACAAGGTCATCTCGATCCTGATCGATGCCCAGCTCGCCCTGCCGTTCATCCTCATCGCGCTGGCGATCATCGCCAACCGCGGCAGCTCGCTGCCGGTGCTGTTCGTCGTCCTCGCGCTGACCGGGTGGGCGCCGTGCGCCCGGGTGACCCGAGCCGCGACGCTCAGCCTGCGCGAGCGGCAGTTCGTGATGGGGCTGCGCGCTGCCGGCGCCTCCGAGCCGCGCATCGTGTTCCGGCACGTGCTGCCCAACCTGGCCGGCACGATCGTCGCGCTGGGCACGCTGCAGATCGGCACCGCGATCCTGGTCGAGAGCGCCCTGAGCTTCCTCGGCCTGGGGGTCGTCCCGCCGAAGGCCAGCTGGGGCTCCATGCTTGCCGCCGGCCAGGACGAGCTCGGCCAGGCGTGGTGGATCGCGCTGTTCCCGGGCCTGGCGATCACGGCGACCGTGCTGCTGGTCAACCTGCTCGGCGACGCCCTGCTCACCCACCACGACCCGAGGAAGAAGCGGCGATGAACGACCTGCTCACCATCTCCGGCCTCGCGATCACCGCCCGCGTCGCCGACGGCGACCTGCCGCTGCTGCGCGACGTCGACCTGACCGTGGGCCGCGGCGAGGTGCTCGGCGTCGTCGGCGAGTCCGGCAGCGGCAAGACCACCCTCGCCCGCTGCGTGGTCGGGCTGCTCGAGCGCAACGTCCGGGTCGAGGCCGGCGAGGTCCGCCTCGCCGAGACCCAGGTCGTGGCGCCGGGCGTCGACCGCACCCGCGAGGTGCGCGGCGCACAGGTCGGCATGGTCTTCCAGGACGCCTCCCGCTCGCTCAACCCCCTGATGCGGATCCGGGCGCACCTGGCCGAGGTGCTGCGGCGCCACGTCCCCCACATCACCAAGCAGGAGATCGAGCAGCGCTCGGTCGAGGTGCTCGAGCAGATGCGGATCGCCGACGCGCGCCGGGTGCTCGACAGCTATCCGCACCAGCTCTCCGGCGGCCTGCGGCAGCGGGTGGCGATCGGTCTCGCCGTCGTCACCCGGCCCTCGCTCGTCATCGCCGACGAGTGCACCACGGCGCTGGACGTGACCACCCAGACCAAGGTGGTCGAGCTGTTCCGCACCCTCGTCGACGAGCTCGGCATCGGGCTGCTGTTCGTCACCCACGACCTGATGCTGGCCAGCGACCTGTGCGACCGGATCGCGGTGATGAGCCAGGGCCGCGTCGTCGAGCAGGGGCCGGCGATGGACGTGCTCGAACACCCGCACGAGGACTACACCCGGCAGCTGCTGGCTGCCATCCCGACCTGGAACTGACAGGAGCAGCAACCACATGCCCGAAGCGAACGGGATCGGAGCCTACGCGGCGTACCTGCCGTCGTACGTGCTCACCGACAACCAGATCGACGGTGCCCGGTCCGCGCGGCCCGGCGGGCCCGCCCGCAGCGTCGCCGCGTACGACGAGGACAGCGTCACCATGGCGGTGGAGGCCCTGCGTGGCCTGGTCGATGAGACCACCCGCGGCCCGCTGCTGCTCGCCAGCACCTCGGCGCCCTACGCGGTGAAGACGTCGGCCGGGATCGTGCACGCCGCGCTCGGCCTCGACCCGTCGGTGAGGGCCACCGACCTGCACGGCCACCGCGCCGGCGCCACCGCGCTGGACCTGGTGCTCCGGCTGGGTGCCACCGCGGCCGCCTCCGACCTGCGCGGCACCCGGCCCGGCGCCCCGGACGAGCTGGCCCAGGGTGACGCCGCCGCCGCGTTCGCCCCCGGCGACGCGGTGCGGCTGCTCGCCTCCGCCGGACGCACCACCGAGCTGCTGGAGCGCTGGCGGCTGCCCGGCGAGCAGCACGACCGGGTGTGGGACGAGCGGTTCACCGCCGAGGTGCTCGTCGAGGCCGCGTCGGCGGCCGCCTCCGCCGCGCTGGCCGAGGCCGGCGTCGAGGCCGTGGACCACGTGGTGGTCTCCTCCAGCAACGCCCGTGCCGCCGCCGCGCTGCGCCGCCGCCTCGGCGGCAGCGGCGCCGACGCCGCGGTCGAGCGACAGGTCGGCTTCACCGGCGCCGCGCACCCCGGCCTGCTGCTCGCCGCGACCCTCGACGTCGCCGAGCCCGGCCAGACCGTGCTGCTGCTCTCGGCCACCGAGGGCGCGGACGCGTTCGTGCTCCGGGTCGCCGACGGCATCGAGGACGCCCGCCGCAGCCCCGCCGTCGCCGACCAGCTCGCCGGCCGCGCGAGCGTGGGCTACGGCCGCTACCTGCGCTGGCGCGGGCTGCTCGACGTGCAGGGTCCTGCTCGCCCGGCGGCCCCGGCGCCCGCCGCCCCGCCGATGTACCGCCGCGAGGGCTGGAAGTACCGGCTCGAGGGCAGCCGGTGCGAGGCCTGCGGCGCCGTGAGCACCCCGCCCAGCCGGGTCTGTGCCGGCTGCGGCACCCTCGGCGGTGACGGCACCGGCAAGGTCTCGCTGCGCGACGCCTTCGCCACCGTCGTCTCGGTGACCGAGGACCACCTCACCACCATGCCCGAGGCCTCGGTGGCCGTGGTCGTCGCCGACGTCGAGGGCGGCGGCCGGCTCACCGGCTACGCCACCGACATCCGGCCGAGCGAGGTCCAGGTCGGGATGACGGTGCGGCCGACGTTCCGCCGCATGTGGACCACCGACGGGATCCACAACCACTTCTGGAAGCTTCGTCCCTGGGAGGGCAACCGCTGATGAGCGCCAAACCGATGTTCCACGACGTCGCGATCGTGGCGATGGGCTGCACGCCGTTCCGCGACCACTGGAGCTCGTCGGCCGACGACCTGCTGGTGGACGCGGTCCAGGCCTGCCTGGAGTCCAACGACAAGATCACCCTGGACGCCGTCGACGCGTTCTGGGTGGGCACCCAGGGCTCCGGCATGTCCGGGCAGACCCTGGCCCGTCCGCTGCGGCTGACCGGCAAGCCGGTGACCCGGGTGGAGAACTACTGCGCGACCGGCTCCGAGGCGTTCCGCAACGCGGCCTTCGCGGTGGCCTCCGGCGCCTACGACATGGTGATGGCGACCGGTGTGGAGAAGCTCAAGGACTCCTCGCAGTCCGGCCTCTCCGCGGTCTTCCCGCCCGCCGACGGCAGCGACGTCGACTGGACCGCCCCGGCCGGGTTCTCCCTGCTGGCCCCCGCCTACGCCGCGGCGTACGGCGTGACGCAGCCCGACCTGCGCTCCGCGCTGACCCACGTGGCGGTGAAGAACCACGCCAACGGTGCGCTCAACCCGCGCGCGCAGTTCCAGAAGCCGATCACGCCCGAGGTCGTCGAGAAGGCGCCGCCGATCGCCGGCATGCTCGGCGTCATGGACTGCTCCGGCGTCTCCGACGGCGCCGCGGTGGCGGTCGTGGTCCGCGCCGAGGACGCCTACAAGTACACCGACAAGCCGGTGTTCCTGCACGGGATGTCCTTCATCGCCGGCTCCGGCGACGGCCTGGCCACCGACGGCTACGACTTCACCACCTTCCCCGAGGTCGCCCAGGCCGCGGCGCAGGCCTACGAGCAGGCCGGCGTCACCGACCCCGCCACGCAGATCTCGCTGGCCGAGGTGCACGACTGCTTCACCCCGACCGAGATGGTGCTCATGGAGGACCTCGGGTTCTCCGAGCGCGGCAAGGCCTGGCGCGACATCCTCGACGGCCGCTACGACCTCGACGGCGCGCTGCCGGTCAACACCGACGGTGGCCTGAAGTCGTTCGGACACCCGATCGGTGCCACCGGGTTGCGGATGATGTTCGAGTGCTTCAGCCAGCTGCGCGGCGAGGCCGGTGAGCGCCAGGTCGACGGCGCCCGGTTGGCGCTGGCCCAGAACCTGGGCGGCCAGCCCGGATCCTGCGTCGCCTTCGTGGCGGTGCTCGGCAACGAGGAGCCGGTGCGCGCATGAGCAGCTCGAGCAGCTTCGTCTCCTACGACGGCCGCGTCGTCGTGGTCACCGGTGCCGGCAACGGCATCGGCCGGGCCCACGCCCTCACCCTCGCGAGCCGCGGCGCCCGCGTCGTGGTCAACGACCTCGGCGGCGCCGTCGACGGCAGCGGCACCTCCGGTGCCGCGCAGCGCGTGGTCGACGAGATCGTCGCCGCCGGGGGAGAGGCCGTCGCCTCCACCGACTCGGTGGCCACCGTCGAGGGCGGCCGTGCCCTCATCGACACCGCGATCGAGGCCTGGGGTCGGGTCGACGCGGTCATCCACAACGCCGGCATCCTGCGCGACCGCTCGTTCGCGAAGATGGAGGACGCCGACGTCACGTCGGTCCTCGACGTGCACCTCGGCGGGGCGTTCAACGTGTTGCGCCCGGCCTGGCCGCACATGGTCGAGGCCGGCTACGGCCGGATCGTGCTGACCACCTCCAGCTCGGGCCTGCTCGGCAACTTCGGCCAGTCCAGCTACGCCGCGGCCAAGGCGGGGCTGATCGGGCTGATGAACGTGCTGGCCCTGGAGGGCGCCCGCAGCGGGATCCTGGTCAACGCGATCTCCCCGACGGCTGCGACCCGGATGACCGAGGGCCTGCTCGGCGAGCTCGCCGAGCGGTTCGACCCCCAGCACGTGGCCGCCGTGGCGACGTACCTCGCCTCCGAGCAGTGCGAGCTCGACCGCACGATCCTCACCGTCGGTGGGGGCCGGGTCGGCCGGGTCTTCATCGGCGTCACCCCCGGCTGGTACGGCGGTCGCGAGCCCGCCACCCCCGACGACGTGCTCGACGCGATCGGCGAGATCACCTCGCTGGACGACTTCATCGTCCCCAAGGGCGGTGCCGACGAGATCGCGCTCATCCAGCAGGTCCTCGGCTCCGACTGAGCCGGGCCGGCAGAACCAGGCCAGAACCAGGAAGGCGAACATGCCAGTCAGCGAAGTCCACCACGTGGCGATGACGGTCTCCGACGTCGAGCGCGCGGCGGCGTTCTACGAGCAGGCGCTCGGCTACACCCGGACCCTGCGCTCCGACGTCGGCGGTCCCGGCATCGAGACCTCCCTCGGCCTGCCCGAGGGCACCACCGGCAAGGTGCAGTACCTGCAGGGCCCCAGCCAGATCGGCCAGCTCGAGCTGATCGAGTGGAACGGCCAGACCCAGCGGACCAGCACTGCGGGCCACCTCGAGCTGGGCACCTTCCTGCTGAGCTTCCAGGTGCCGGTCGAGGAGATCGAGGAGCTGCACGACCGCGTCGCCGCCCTCGGCGGGGAGTGCCTGACCCGGCCGAACCGGGTGCTGCTGGAGAACTACGGCTACATCACCGCGTTCGCCGCCCGCGACCTTGACGGCAACCTGCTGGAGTTCGTCAGCCTGCCCAGCCGGGAGGAGATCCGAGCCTTCCGGCGCGGTGTCGCGGCGGCGGTGAGCGCCCGTGACGACGGCTAACTTCGCGGAGGTGCTGCGCGGCCAGGCGCTGCGGCGCGGGCAGCGCGAGGCGCTCGTCGACGGCGAGGAGCGCTGGACCTACGCCGAGCTCGACGCCGACGTCGACCGGCACGCCGCCGCGCTGCTGGCCGCCGGCGTCACCCCCGCCGACCTGGTCGGCATCCTGGGCCGCAACAGCGCGACCTACCTGCTCGAGCTGCTCGCGCTGGCCCGGATCGGGGCGATCGCCGTGCCGCTGAACTGGCGGCTGCACCCCAGCGAGCAGAGCTACGTGCTGCGCCAGGCCGGCATCACCGCCCTGGCGTACGACGACGAGTTCGCCGGCCTCGTGCGCGAGGTCGACGCGGACCTCCCGCTGCGCGTCCTCGTCTCCCACGGCGACGTGCTGGAGCGCGGCGCCCTCCGGCTCACCGACCTGTTGGCCGCGGTGCCGGCCGGCACCCGGGTGCCGGACGCGGAGAAGGACCGCGACGACGTGCACCGGCTGCTCTACACCTCGGGCACCACGGCGCACCCCAAGGGCGTGATCCACACCTGCGCCAACGTGGCCGCCAACCACCGCGCCCAGGTGCTCGAGCTCGAGCTGACCCAGGCCGACCGGATCCTGCTCTCCGCGCCGATGTTCCACGTCTCCGGCCTCGAGGCGCCCGGCCTGGCCACCTTCGTGGCCGGGGCGACGCTGGTGGTCGCGCCGACCACCAGCCCCGCCGACATCGGCCGGCTGGTGGAGACCGAGCGGATCACCGGTCTGGTGCTGGCCGCCCAGATCCTGTTCGGCATCCTCGAGGCGGACCCCGCCCCGGACCTGTCCTCGCTGCGCTACCTGCTCTTCGCCGGCGTCGCGCCGAGCGTGCGCCGCCAGGTCAAGGAGCGGCTGCCGCACGTGCGCACCGTGGACACCTTCGGGATGACCGAGCTGTGCAACGGCGTGGCCTACATGGATGCCGCGCACGAGGTGGAGAAGCTCGGCGCGCTCGGTGCTCCCTTCCCCGGGGTGCACATCCGGGTCGTCGACGAGGACTTCCGCCCGGTGCCGCCCGGCGTCGAGGGCGAGATCGTGGTGCGCGGCGAGAAGGTCTCGCCCGGCTACTGGCGCGACGAGGAGGCCACCCGGCGCTCGCGCCGCGACGGCTGGTTCCTGACCGGCGACGTCGGCCGCCTCGACGCCGACGGCTATCTGTGGTTCGTCGACCGGCGCGCGGACCTGATCAAGTCCGGCGGCGAGAACATCGCCAGCGCCGAGGTGGAGCGGGTCGTCGCCTCCCACCCCGGGGTCGCGGAGGTCGCCGTCGTCGGCGTGCCCGACCCGCGCTGGGACGAGGTGCCCAAGGCGTGGGTCGTCGCCCGGCCCGGCAGCGGGTTGACCGAGGACGACGTACGCACCCACTGCGAGGCGAACCTGGCCCGCTACAAGGTGCCCAAGCACGTCGAGATCGTCGAGGCGCTGCCGCGCAACGACTCCGGCAAGGTGCTCAAGAAGGTGCTGCGCCAACAGGGGACCGCCAGCGCCGGAGCCGCCGGGAGCGCTGAGCTCGCGGGGGGAGCGGGCCGGTGAGCACCGCGAACCTGGCCCGCGTGGTCGGCGGCAACGCGGTGCGCTTCGCCGAGCGCACCGCCCTGGTCTTCGCCGAGCGTCGCTGGACCTACGCCGAGCTCGACCGCGACGTCTCCGCGCTGGCCGCCGGGCTGCGCGAGGACGGCGTCGGCCGCGGCACCCGGGTCGCCGTCGTCGCCGACAACGTCCCCGAATTCCTGCTGCTGGCGATGGCGCTGAGCCGCCTCGGTGCGGTGCTGGTGCCGCTCAACTACCGGCTCACCGCCGCCGAGCTCGCCCACCTGCTCGGCCACGCGCAGGTGCAGGCGGTGGCGACGGTCCCCGAATTCGCCGCGCTGACCGCCGAGGCCGCCGCCGCGCTGCCGGGCGTGCGCCGCTACGGCCTGGAGGAGATCGACGAGGGCTGGGCGAGCATCCCGCGGATGGTCGAGGCCCACCGCGGTGCGGTGGTCGCCGACGTCGCGCTCGGCGACGACGATCTGCAGCGGATCGTCTACACGTCCGGCACCACCAGCCTGCCCAAGGGCGTGCTGCTCACCCACGGCAACGTGCGCGCGAACATGCACGCCCAGGTGGTCGAGCTCGGCCTGCGACCGAGCGACCGGATCCTCAACTTCGCCCCGCTCTACCACGTCGGCGGCACCGACCTGCCGGGCTTCGCGATCTGGCACGTCGGCGGCACGATGGTGCTCCAGCGCCGGGTGCAGCCGCACGCCATCCTCGCCGCTATCGAGGACGAGGGCATCACCGGGATGGTGCTGGCGGCGACGATGCTCGACATGGTCCGTCGTGCGGCCGAGGAGCGCTCGGCGGACCTGCGCAGCGTGCGGTGGCTGATCTTCTCCCAGGTCACCCCGGCGCTGTTCCGGGTCGCCCGCGAGCTGTTCGGGCACGCCCGGCTGATCGAGGGCTACGGCCTGACCGAGACGTGCAGCGGGCTGACCTACCTCGACGAGGCGCACATGGAGACCAAGCAGGGCTCCGTCGGGCTGCCGGTCGCCTGGGTCGACGTCCGGGTGGTCGACCCCAGCGGTGCGGACGTGCCGCCGGGCGTCGAGGGTGAGGTCGTCGCCCGCGGTCCCAAGGTCAGCCCCGGCTACCTGGACGACCCGGCCGCCACCGCGGCGGCATTCCGCGACGGCTGGTTCCACACCGGCGACATCGGGGTGCGCGACGCCGACGGCTACCTCTACATCCGCGACCGGATCAAGGACATGATCCGCTCGGGCGGAGAGAACATGGCCAGCGCCGAGATCGAGAACGTGCTCGCCGACCACCCCGACGTCCTCTCCGTCGCCGTCGTCGGCGCCCCGGACCCGCGCTGGCAGGAGGTGCCGGTCGCCTTCGTCGTGGGCCGGCCCGGCCTGGACCCCGCCGACCTGGTGGCCAGCGCCGACGGACGGCTGGGCAGGTTCAAGCTGCCCAAGGCCGTGTACGTCGTCGACGAGCTGCCCACCAACCCGTCCGGGAAGGTGCTCAAACGGGACCTGCGCGAGCGGCTCGCCGGGCTGGAGCCCGACTGGCGCTACGCCCCGGCCTGACCCGCCCCGCCTGACCCCGCCCAGACCTCGAGTCCCAGAGCTCGAGTCCCAGACCTCAGCCCCCGGCGAGCAGCGCCGCGGTGTGCATGAGCGCGAACCGGCGGGTGCCGTGGCCGAGGTCCTCCCACGGCTTGGCCCACCTCAGGTGCGGCGCCACGTCCCAGGCGCTCGCCCCGGCGCCGTGGGTGGCGGCCACCTCGAGCGCGCGCTCCCGCTCGCCCGCGTGGTGCTCGAGCAGCTCGGTGGCCCGCTCCGCGACGTCGCGGTAGGCGTACTGGTGCGCGGGTGCGGCGGCGTGCACCTCGCCGTGTGCGGCCAGGTCGCGGATCCGGGTGAGCGTGGCGAGCAGGTCGCGGGCCGGTGCGTCGCCGGGCAGGCTCGGGATGGCGAGCTGGGTGGGGCCCTCGGGCATCATCGTGTCGCCGGTGAGCACGACCCCGTGGGCGACGTGCACGGTGTGCCCGGGGGTGTGCCCGGGGGTGTGCAGGACGCGCACCACGAGGTCGCCGTAGGTCAGGTCGGTGTCGCCGTCGAGGATCCGGTCGGGAACCAGGTCCTCGGCGTGGTGGGCGACCTTGACCGCTTCGTCGTACATCCGCTGCGCGGTCTCGGCGGGCACCCCGGCGGCCGGCAGCGCCCGGCGCAGCTGGTCCAGGAAGCCGCCGCGGCCGATCGCGCGCTGGTGGTCGAAGTCGTCCTCGCGGTGGATCACCACCTCCGCGCCCGAGGCCTGCCGCACCCGGTCGGCGAACCCGACGTGGTCGGGGTGGTTGTGGGAGAGCAGCACCGCGCAGATCTCCTCGACGCCGAGGCCGAGCGTGGCCAGGCCGTCGCGGAACGCGGTCCAGCAGCCGGGGTGCTCGTAGCCGGCATCGACGAGCACCAGGCCGGCGCTCGACTCGAGCAGGTGCACCGTGACCGAGCGCAGCGGGCTGCCGTGCAGCGGGACCGGCACCGCCCACACGCCGTCGACGACGGCGCCGGGGCTCGCGACCCGCCGCTCCCGGTAGGTGCGCGCCTCGATCTCGTGGAGGGGTATGGACATCGGTCGAGCTCCCGTCTAATGTTGTGGCACAGAACATACCGAACGGTCGGAATCAAGTTCAAGGAGTGCGATGGACCAGGGGCAGGTGGGCTTCCGGCGCTGGGCGGTCGCCCAGCCGCAGGCGCGCGCAGTCATCACCGCGGACGACCGCGAGGTGACCTACGGCGAGCTGTTCGCCGAGGTCAACCGCATCTCGCACGGCCTGCGCGCGCACGGCGTGGCCGAGGGCGACACGGTCGCGTGCGTGATGACCAACAGCGTCGGCATGGTCGCGCTCTACCTCGCCGCGATGCAGTCCGGGATCTACCTGGTCACGGTCAACTACCACCTCACCGCGCCCGAGATCGCCTACATCCTCGGTGACAGCGCGGCCCGCGTCGTGGTGTGCACCGACCGGGTGCAGGACACCGTCGCCGCCGCGGCCGCCGAGCACGGCGTCCCCGTCTTCGTGGACGGCGAGGCGAGGGCCGGGCGGCCGCTCGCCGAGCTGACGGACCAGATGCCCGCGACCAGCCCGGAGACGACCCCGGCCGGCTCGCTGATGATGTACACCTCCGGCACCACCGGCCGGCCCAAGGGCGTCAAGCGCCCGCTCAGCGGCGTCGACGCCGACACCGGCGCGCAGACCTACGTGTGGCTGTTCAAGGAGTTCGGCATGGAGCGCGAGGCGTTCGGCGCCTGGCTGGTCTCCGCGCCGATGTACCACTCCGCCAACATCACTCCCGCCATGGGCGCGCTGCACGCGGGTGGGACGCTGGTGCTCATGGACGGCTGGACCCCCGAGGGCTTCCTGGCCCGGGTCGCCCAGCACGGGGTCACCGGCTCCAGCATGGTGCCCACCCACTTCTTCCGCCTCCTGCAGCTGGCCGACGACGTGCGCACGTCGTACGACGTCTCCTCGCTGCGCTACGTGCTGCACGGCGCCGCACCCTGCCCGATCGAGGTCAAGCGGCGGATCATGGACTGGTTCGGCCCGGTCGTCTACGAGTACTACGGCTCCACCGAGGTCGGCACCACCATCGCCCGCCCGCATGAGTGGCTGGCCCACCCCGGCACCGTCGGCCGGCCGGCGTCGATCTCCACGCTGAAGATCCTCGACGCCGCGGGCGAGGAGGTGCCGACGGGGGAGACCGGCATCGTCTACATGCGCCAGGGCGAGGACCGCATGGAGTACCACAACGACCCGGACAAGACCGACGGCTCGCGCCGCGGCAACCTGCTGACCGTGTGGGACGTCGGGCACGTCGACGCCGACGGCTTCCTCTACATCACCGGTCGCGCGGCCGAGCTGATCCTGGTGGGCGGCGTGAACGTCTACCCCGCCGAGATCGAGGCCGCGCTCATCGAGCACCCCTGGGTCGCCGACGTCGGGGTGGTGGGTCGTCCCGACGACGAGTACGGCGAGGTGCCGGTCGCGCACGTCGCGACCACCGCGCAGGCCCCCGACGCCGACGCCGTGACCGCCGCGCTGCGCGAGCACGTGGCCGCCCGGCTGGCCGGGCCCAAGCATCCCCGGGAGTACGTGGTGCACCGGGCGCTCCCACGCGACCCCAACGGCAAGCTCTACAAGGCGCGGCTCGCCGACGCCACCCCGGCGTGAGCCGGCCAGCACGAGGGAAGGGTGCAGATGGACTTCGACGACAGCACTGAGGACCGCGCGTTCCGCGAGGAGGTGGGGGCCTGGCTGGACCGGGCGCTCGCCGACGTCCCGGACCAGGAGGAGCTCTCCCAGGACGAGCGCGAGGCCTGGTCGCGGACCTGGCAGGACCGGCTCTGCGAGGCCGGCTGGGCGGGCCTGTCCTGGCCGGTCGAGCACGGTGGGCGCGGCATGGACGCGCTCGCGCAGGCGATCTTCAACGAGGAGGCGGCCAAGCGCGGCGCGCCGTACCCGCTCAACGGCGTCGGCATGATGCTCGCCGGGCCGACGATCATCGCCCACGGGACCGCCGAGCAGCAGGCCCGCTACCTGCCGGGGATCCTGTCCGGTGAGACGTACTGGTGCCAGGGCTTCTCGGAGCCCGGCTCGGGCTCCGACCTCGCCAGCCTGCGCACCTCGGCGGTCAAGGTCGACGGCGGCTGGCTGGTCAACGGCTCGAAGATCTGGACCTCGAACGCGCACAACGCCTCGATGTGTCTGCTGCTGGCGCGCACCGATCCGGACCCGGCCAACAAGCACGGCGGGATCTCCTACCTGCTGGCGCCGATGGACAGGTTCACGGTCAAGCCGCTGGTGATGATCAACGAGGACACCGAGTTCAACGAGATGTTCCTCGACGACGTCTTCGTCCCCGACTCCGACGTCCTCGGTGGCGTCGGCAACGGCTGGAAGGTCGCCCTGACCACGCTGGCCTTCGAGCGCGGGAGCATGGCCCTGAACCTGTGGGTCTGGGCCCGCCAGGCGGTGGACCGCCTGGTCGACCTGGCCCTGGAGCGCGGCAGGTGCGACGACGAGGCCTTCTGGGACTCCGTCGGCGCGCTGCAGTGCGACGCCGAGGCCGTGCGGATCGGCTCGATGCGCATGGTCGCCGAGAGCCAGGCCGGCGGCATCCCCGGCCCGGAGACCTCCGCGCTGAAGAGCCTGTGGGCCGGCGTCGTGCAGAACGCCAACCGCATGGCCGTGCAGCTCGACGAGGCGGGCGGCGTCCTCCTCGACGGCGACGGTGCCGCCGCCCGGATGCGCCGCTACCTGCGTGCCCGCGCCCACACGATCGAGGGCGGCACCGAGGAAGTCCAGAAGTCCATCCTCGCGGAGCGGGTCCTCGGCCTGCCCCGCTCGCGCTGAGCAGGAGTCCGGCAGATGCACGCAACCTTCACCCGGGACCAGCAGGACATCGCGGCCACCGTGCGCGCGATGGTCGGCGATGAGAAGACCGGCGCCCGCGCCGCGCTCGACGAGGGCTGGTCCGCGCCCTCGTGCGACGCCGCGCTGCTCGAGGGCTTCTCCGGCCTCGGCGTCGCCGAGTCCGCCGGCGGGCCCGGCTCCTCGCTGGTCGACCTGCTCGTCGCCGTCGAGGCCCTCGGCGCCTCGCTCGTCCCCTCCCGCTTCGCCGCCCACGCGGCCGCGATCCAGCTCCTCGCCGGGAGTGGCGAGGTGCCGGAGGCCGCCCTGGAGGGCCAGCAGGTGCTCACCGGCGCGGTCGTCGTGCCCGGCGCGGCCGGCTGGGCCCCCACCGCCGGCGGTACGACGACCCGGACCCTGGTCGCGCACGCCGAGTCCGCCGACGCGTTCGTCGTCGCCGGCACCGACGGCGTCCGCCTCCTCGACCGCGCCTCGGTCGAGGTGCGGCAGCGCGAGTCGTTCGACCCGGCCGTGCCCCTGGCCGACGTCACGCCCACCGCGGACGGCGAGCTCGCCGGGGCGGGGGAGGCCGGCCTGCAGCGGGCCACCCTGGTCGCCGCCGCCGAGCTGAGCGGCGTCGCGCAGGGCGCGATCGACCTCGCCGCCGAGTACGCCCGCAACCGGCACCAGTTCGGCCGGCCCATCGGCTCCTTCCAGGCGGTCGCCTTCCAGCTCGCCGAGGCGGTCGCGGTGCGCAAGGCGGCCTGGGACCTGTCCCTGTACGCCGCGTGGGCCGTCGACAACGCCCGCCCGGACGCGGCGATCCAGGTGCACGCGGCCAAGGCGGCCGCGGGCAAGGCCGCCGTCTTCGCCGCCGAGCGCTGCATCCAGGTGCACGGCGGCATGGGGATCACCCGCGAGGCGGACCCCCACCTGTTCCTGCGCCGGGCGCTCGTGCTCGACGCGTCGTACGGCACCGGTGCCTGGCACCGACGCCGTACGGGTGCGCTGCGGGTCGCCGACCGCCGCGCGTCCGCCTGATCAGGCCGCCTCGGCCACTCGTCCCCCCAGTCCCAAGGGCCCCTTGCCGGGGTCCGTCGTCGCCAGTAACATACCAACTGGTCGGAATAAAGGAGTCCCAGTGAAGTTCGGCATCATGAACCTCTTCCCCGTCGCCGACGGGGCGTCTGACCACCAGGTGCTGCGCGACACCCTGGAGGAGGTGCAGCTCGCCGACGAGCTCGGCTTCGACTCGATCTGGCTCGCCGAGCACCACTTCTCCAAGTACGGCATCCTCGGCAACCCGCTGAACTTCGCGATGGCCGTCGCCGAGCGCACCCAGCGGATCACCATCGGCACCGCCGTCCTGGTCATCCCGCTGCACGACCCGCTGCGCCTGGCCGAGGACATCGCCGCCCTCGACGTGCTCTCCGGCGGCCGGGTCAGCATCGGCGTCGGCCGCGGCTACAACCCCGCCGAGTTCGCCGGCTTCCGGGTCCCGATCGAGGAGTCCAAGCAGCGCTACAAGGAGACCCTCGACGTCGTCCGGCTCGCGCTGTCGCAGGAGAACTTCTCCTACGAGGGCGAGATCTTCCAGTTCAAGGACATGACGACCTACCCGCGCCCGCTGACCCCGGGCGGCCCGCCGATCCTGCAGGGCACCGTCTCGCCGGACAGCTTCCGCGAGCGCGGCGAGATCGGCGAGTCGATCATCACCTCCCCGAACTTCACCCCGCTCGGGATCATGCAGAAGAACTTCGCCCTCTACCGCACGGCGATGACCGAGAACGGCTTCGACCTCGCCTCCTACGACCTGCCCTTCATGCAGCAGGTGTGGTGCGGCGACGGGGAGGATGGCCTCCGGGCGGCGGCGCAGGCCGCGCTGAACTACTACAAGTCGGTGGGCAAGGTGATCCCCGGCTCGGAGGAAGCCATGGAGCAGGAGCGCGACTACTACCGCGCCGTCGCCAAGAACATCGAGCTGCTCACCTTGGAGCAGACGCTGACGCACGGCGGCAACTTCGGCTCCCCGCAGCGCGTGATCGAGACCATCGAGATGCTCCGCGAGCAGCTCGGCATCAACCACTACATCGGCTGGCTGCGGATCCCCACGCTGGACCGGGCCGAGGCGCTGCGCTCGATGGAGATGTTCGCCGACAAGGTCATCCCGCACTTCCGGGCGCAGGACGAGCTGGCCGCCCCCGTCGAGGCGGTCGTCGGGTGAAGATCAGCTGCTTCCTGAGCGCGCAGTTCGACCCCGGCGCCTCGGCGACCCAGGGCATCGACGACGTGCTCGCGCAGGCCGTGGCCGCCGAGGAGGCCGGCTTCCACGCGGTCATGCTGGGCCACCACTACCTCGCCCAGTCGGCGTTCGTGCAGCCGATCCCGCTCGCCGGCTACCTCGCGGCTGCCACCGAACGGGTGCGCATCGGCTTCGGCGTGCTGCTCGCCCCCCTGCTCAACCCGGTCGCCCTGGCCGAGGACCTGGCCACCCTGGACGTGCTGTCCGGTGGCCGGCTCACCGTCGGGATGGGCGCCGGCTACCGCAAGCGGGAGACCACCGCCTTCGGCGTCGCCTGGGAGGACCGGCTGCGCCGGCTGCGGGAGTACGTGCCGATCCTGCGCGCGCTGTGGGCCGGCGAGAGCCTCGACCTCGCCGGCACCTGGGGCGAGGTGCCCAACGCCTCGCTCGCCCTGCGCCCGGTGCAGCCCGGTGGCCCGCCGCTGTGGATCGGCGCCTTCGCCGACCCCGCGATCCGGCGCGCCGCCCGGCTCGACGCCCCCTGGCTGATCGGGCCGAAGGGCGACGACGCGCAGCTGGCGGCCCAGCTCGACCTCTACCGCAGCACGCTGAGCGAGCACGGGTTCTCCCTCGAGCGGGAGTACCCGATGAGCCGCGAGGGCTTCATCGGAGACACCTTCGCCTCGGCCGCCGCCGGCGTCCGGCCCCACCTGGAGCGGCAGTACGCCGGCTACAAGTCGTGGGACGACGCGCAGTCGGTCGACGTCGAGCGCTACCTCGCCGAGGACTGCCTGGTGGGCTCGGCGGACGACATCGTCGCCAAGCTGCACCGCTGGGAGTCCGAGCTCGGCATCACGGAGGTGTGCCTGCGCCTGCAGTTCGTGGGTGCGGGCCAGGAGGAGACCATGGAGCAGATCCGGCGCTTCGGCGACGAGGTCGTCGCCCGGGTCGGGGACGGAGCCGGACGATGAGCAGCAACCTCGCCGCGATCATCGAGGGCCGTGCCGCCGACCGCGGCGAGAGCACCGCGCTGTGGTCCGAGCACGGCGGCACCTGGACCTTCACCGAGGTCGACCTGCTCGCCGGCGGCGTGGCGCAGGCGCTGTCCGCGCACGGCGTCGTCGCGGGAGACCGGGTCGCCTGCTACCTGACCAACGGGCCCGAGCTCGCCCTGTTCCTGTACGGCGCGTGGAAGATCGGCGCCGTCCCGGTGACCATCAGCAGCCTCTACAACGCGGCCGAGCTGGCGGAGTCGGTGGACAAGACCTCCCCCCGGCTCCTGCTCGTCGACGACCGGGGGAGCGCGGCGGCCACCACCCTCGCCGGGACCGTGGAGGTGCTCAGCATCGGCACCGCGGACTCCGGGCTGCCGCGGCTGGACTGGCGGCACGAGGCCCGCGTGGCAGCCGTCGAGGTCGCCGAGGACGCCGAGGCCTGCATCCTGTTCACCGGCGGCACCACCGGCCGGCCCAAGGCCGTCAGCATCACCCACGGCGGCACCTACGCCTCGCTCGCCCGCCTGGCGCGCGTGTCCGCCGGCACAGACCGACAGGGCTCGGCGGCACCGGACGCCCGCCCGAACCTGATCGCGCTGCCGCTGTTCCACTCCGGTGGCCAGCACTCGCTGCTGTTCGCCCACTTCGTGGGCCGCGGCACGGTCGTGTGGGAGCGCTTCGGCGTCGACCGGCTCGCCCGGCTCATGGAGCGCCACCGCTTCGACAACTTCTTCTTCCTGCCCACGATGGTCTACGACATCGTGCATGCCGAGCAGGACCTGCCGTTCGAGGGCGTGAAGTCGGTGCTCGTCGCCGGCCAGGCGATCTCCTGGACCCTGCGGCGGCAGTTCGAGGAGCGCTACCAGGTGCCGATCCTGGTCAACTACGGCTCCACCGAGTCCGGGCACATCGCCGGCTGGACCGGCAAGGACATGAAGGCCGGGCTCTGGAAGCCCGGCTCGGCCGGCCGGGTCTACCCCGGGGTCGACCTGGAGGTGCGCGACGACGACGGCCGCGTGCTGGGCGTCGGTGAGGAGGGCGAGATCGTCGTACGCTCCGAGCTGACCAAGGGGTACGTCGACGACGCCGCCGCCTCCGCGGAGCTGGTCCGCGACGGCTGGGTGCACACCGGCGACATGGGCCACGTCGACGCCGACGGCGTGCTGTGGCTGTCCGGCCGCAAGCGCGACATGATCAAGTGCGGCGGCTTCCAGGTCTGGCCCGAGGAGATCGAGGACGTCCTGCGCGAGCACCCGCGGGTCCGCGACGTCCGGGTCGTCGGCGTGCCCGACGACCGGATGGGCGAGATCCCGCTCGCGCTGGTCGTCCGCGACGACCAGGCCGACGGGGCCGACGGGGCCGACGGGGCCGACGGGGCCGACGGGGCCGACGCCGACTCCGTGGTCGCCGAGCTGACCGCCTTCGCCCGCGAGCGCCTGGCGCACTTCAAGACCCCGCGCCGGTGGGAGTTCGTGGCGGAGCTGGAGCGCAGCGAGGCCGGCAAGATCAAGCGCACGGCGGTGGAGCTGGCGGAGGTGGCGCCGTGAAGTTCGGCATCATGGCCTCCCACCAGTACCCGCACGAGGAGGACCTGCGGGCCCACCTCTCCGACCTGTTCGGCACGGTGGAGCTGGCAGCGGAGCTCGGCTACGACTCGGTGTGGACCATCAACCACTTCCAGTCCAACCTGGCCACCCCGCAGCCGATCTCGATGATCGCCAGCCTCATCCCGCGCACCGGGGACATGACCATCGGCACCGGCATCCTGCTGCTGCCCCTCTTCCACCCGGCGCACGTCGCCGAGGAGTTCGCGACGCTGGACCAGCTCTCCGGCGGCCGGGTGGTGCTCGGGGTCGGTGCCGGCTACCGGGAGAACGAGTTCGCTGCCTTCGGCATCGACCCGGCCACCCGGTTCGGCCGCCTGGACGAGAGCCTGCGGCTGATCCGCGAGCTGTGGACCGGCGAGCCGGTCACCTTCTCCGGCAAGCACTTCTCACTCGAGGACGCCTCGATCGGCGTCCGGCCGCTCACCCCCGGCGGCCCGCCGGTCTGGGTCGGTGCCGGTGGCACGAAGGCCGTGCGGCGTGCGGCGCGGCTCGGCGACGCCTGGTACGCACCCGGCAACTCACCGAACCCGTCCTTCCTGCCCGACCACGTCGCGGTGTACGACGCCGCGCTGCTCGAGGCGGGCAAGGACCCGGCGACGGTGGAGCGTCCGGTCGGCGTCGAGCTCTACTGCGCGCCGACGACCGAGCAGGCCGTCGCCGAGGCGCTGCCGCACGCCCGGCGCGAGTACTCCACCTACGCCGAGTATCCCGCCCTGCGTTGGCAGCGGGACCGGTTCGACGAGCTGGTGGTCAACACGCTGCTCCTGGGCAGCCCCGAGGACCTGGTGAGGCGGATCGGCGAGCTGCGCGAGGTCGGCTTCAACCACCTGATCTTCCGGCCCGGCTGGCTGGGCATGCCGCCCGAGAAGGTGCGTGCCTCGCTTCGGCTCTTCGCCGAGGAGGTCTTCCCTGCCTTCCGCTGACGCCCCGACCGACGCCCCGACCGACACCCCCTGAACCGATCAACCCGAGCAGTCCGCCCCGGCTGGCGGACGCCGACAACGAACCCCGAGCGAGGAAACCGTGAAGAAGACCGAAGCAGAGATGCTGGAGAACCAGTGGGACGTCGAGAACATGGAGGTCGACCCCGAGGTCCTCGCGCGCTACGTGCGCTACGAGGTCGACGAGAAGCTGGCGACCGCCACCATCACCTTCGACCGTCCCGAGCTGCTCAACGCCATCCCGGTGGCGGCGTTCGAGCGGGTCGGTGACCTGGTCCGCGAGGCCGAGACCGACGACCGGGTCAAGGTCATCATCTTCAAGGGCGAGGGCAAGCACTTCGGCACCGGCGCGGACGCCGCCGAGCTCGGCCACTACATCGGCTACAAGAAGGGCACCGACAAGGCCTCGCGCCGTCGTCCCGCCCAGCGCCAGCGCATCCTGCCCGACCGCAACGTGCTGACCGCCGGCTTCACCCGCCCGATCATCGAGTCGCTGAAGGCGACCATCTGCCAGGTGCAGGGCTACTGCTACGGCGGCCACTTCCAGATCGCGCTGTCGGCCGACATCGTCATCGCCAGCCCGGACGCCAAGTTCACCCACCCGGCGTTCCGCTACCTCGGTCCCGCCCCGCAGGACATGTACCACTGGATCGAGAAGGTCGGCCTGACGACGATGAAGGACGTCATGCTCACCATGCGCGCGATCGGCGCCGAGGAGGGCGAGGCCAAGGGCCTGGTCACCAAGGTCGTGCCCCGCGACGAGCTCGACCAGTGGGTCGCCGACTACGCCGAGGCGATCGCCGTCATGCCGCTCGACTCGCTGATGATGGGCAAGTCGATGATGCAGATCGTGATGGAGGCCCGCGGCAAGGGCCTCGGCGCGATGACCGGCTGGGTCGGCCACGGCTGGGCCACCAACGTCTCCTTCGAGGACGGTGACTTCAACTTCCTCAAGGAGCGGATGACGCAGGGTGTCAGCAAGGCGCTGGAGAAGCGCGACATGATGGTGGCCCCCTACTTCCGGCTCAGCGACGCGCGCTCCCAGGAGGCCTGAGAGCCGTGAAGTTCGGCATCCTCCTCGACCACCAGTACGACCGCGGCGACGACATCGGTCGTCGCAGCGGTGAGCTGGTCGAGTTCGTCCAGCACATCCGCGACCTCGGCTATGACTCGGTCTTCGGCATCCACCACTACCTGTCGTCGCTGAGCACCCCGCAGCCCCTGCCGCTGCTGTCGCGGTTGATCGACCACTCCGGGACGATGGAGCTCGGCACGGGCATCCTCATCCTCCCGCTGGGTCATCCGGTGCACTGGGCCGAGGAGATCGCCACCATCGACCAGATGTCCGGCGGGCGCTTCGTGCTGGGCGTCGGCTCGGGCTACCGCGAGGACGAGTTCGCCTCGTTCGGGGTCGAGCGTCGGACCCGGGTCTCGCGGCTCAACGAGTCGCTGGAGGTGATGCGCAAGCTGTGGAGCGGTGAGACCGTGACCCACCACGGCAAGCACTTCGACCTCGACGGCGTGCGCTGCAGCGTGCTGCCGGCGCAGCAGGAGATCCCGGTGTGGGTCGGTGCCAACGGGCCGATCGGGATCGAGCGGATCGCCCGCCAAGGGCTGCCGTGGCTCGCGCCGTCCAACGTGCGCCGCAACTGGGCGGTCGGCAACCTGCAGGACTACCGCGCGCACCGCAAGGACGCCGGCTTCGACGACACCGGTGCGGTCTTCCCGATCCACCGCGACCTGTGCGTGGCCGACTCCTTCGAGGACGCCTGGGAGATCGCGGGCGGCCCGGTCCGGCGCTCGTACGGCGAGTACGTCCAGTACGGCATGGACTACTTCGAGTCCCAGTGGGAGGGCATCAAGCACAAGGCGCTGTTCTTCGGCTCGCCCGACGACATCGCGGCCAAGGTCACCGACTTCGCCTCGGCCGGGTTCAACCACTTCGTGTTCCGCACGCAGTGGCTGGACCTGCCGATCGAGCGCTCCATGGAGATCGTGGAGCGCTTCGCCCGCGAGGTCATGCCGAGGTTCAAGGCATGAGGATCGGCCACGTCATCGTGCCGGCTGACGACCTCGACGCCCAGCTCGGCTTCTACGAGCGGCTCGGGCTGAGCGTCCGCTTCCGCGACGGCGACCGCTACGCCGCGCTCACCGACGGCACCACCACGCTGGGCCTGGCCGGCCCCGGCGAGCAGCCGGTCGCCGGGCGCACCGTGCTCAGCCTGGAGGTCGACGACCTCGACGCCGTGGTCGCCGACCTCGCCGACGCCGGCACCGAGACCGGGCCCGTCGTCGTCGGGCCGCACGAGCGCCGGGTCCTCGTCCACGACCGGGCGGGCAACCCGGTCACCCTCTACGAGAAGCTGGCGTGAGCGGCCTGCGGACGAGCCGGCCCGAGGCCGGGGTCGTCCTGCTGCAGATGCACCGGCCCGAGCACGGCAACGCGCTCGATGTGGAGCTGAAGACCGCGCTGCGCGACACCCTGGCCGAGGTGGCCGCCGACGACACCGCGCGAGCGGTCGTGCTCGCCGGCAACGAGCAGGTGTTCACCGTCGGCCAGGACCTCGCCGAGCTGCACGAGGCGCTGCGCCGCGACCCGGCCCGCGCGGGAGACACCGTCGCGGAGCACTACAACCCCATCACCCGCCTGCTGGCGACCATGCCGAAGCCGGTGGTCGCCGCCGTCTCCGGCACCTGCGTCGGTGCCGGGCTGGGGTTCGCACTCGCCTGCGACCTGCAGGTGTGGGGCGAGGGGACCACCCTGGGCACCGCGTTCGCCAAGGTGGGGCTGACCTGCGACTCCGGGCTGTCGGCGACCCTGGCCCGCTCCGTCGGGGCGGCACGGGCCGCGCGACTGGTGCTGCTCGCCGAGACGTTCCCCGTCGAGCAGGGCCTGGAGTGGGGACTGGCCGGTGACCTCGTCGCACCGGGCGAGGTGCTGCCCACGGCGCTGGCGCTGGCCGGCCGTCTCGCGACCGGGCCGACACGCTCCTACGCCGCGTCCAAGCGGCTGCTCGCCGACGCCGGCCACCGCGACCTGGAGGCGAGCCTGGCGGCCGAGGCCGCCGAGCAGTCCGTGCTCGGCACCACCGTGGACCACCTGGAGGCGGTCGGCTCCTTCTTGGCCCGCCGCCGGCCGGTGTTCACCGGCGCCTGAGGCGGCTCGGGCGGGGCCGGAAGGCGCGGCGTCGGCTACGGCACGAACCAGGTGACGAGGAGCCCCTCGCTGCAGCGCTGGCAGCTGCCGACGGTGCCGCCCTCCGCACGGATCCGCTGGATCAGGTGCTGCAGTCGGTCCTGCTCGATCGTCGAGGTGTGCCAGTGCATGGCCCTCCTTCTCGGGGTGGCTCGGGGCTCGGCGCGCCCGGCTCGTGCGGGCACCACACGATGGTGCGGGCCGCGGGGGCGGTACGGCGTCTCCCCCTGGGGGTAGGAGCATCCGCCGTTCGATGCATCGGCGCAGGAGCGCGGCTCCCGCCGAGCCGGGGGGTCCCGCTGGGCCGGGGTTGCTGGCGGACCGGGGCGGGGAGGTCAGCCCGAGCGCCCGACGTCGCTGCGCGCCTGGTGCCAGCGCGCCACCGCCTCGGCGCGGTTCGCGGCGCCGAGCTTGCGCAGGATGTGCTTGACGTGGGACTTCGCGGTGCCCTCGGTGATCGAGAGTCGCCGGGCGATCCGCTGGTTGGTGTCGCCCTGGGCCATCAGCTCCAGGACCTCCTGCTCGCGCCGGGTCAGCGTGGCGTCGTACGCCGTGGTGCGGGGCACGCTGCGCAGGGTGCGCGCCGGGGGAGGGGCCCACGGGTGCCCGGGCTCCGGGCGGCGCGGCAAGGCCAGGTCCGGGCCGGTGCCGCCGTTCGGTGGGCCGAGGTCCTGCAGGCCGGCGCCGATCAGCCGCACGGTCTCCTGCAGCCGCGCCAGCTCCTCGGCGAGAATCGCCCGCTCCAGGGCGAAGCTGTAACCCTGGGTGAACACCCCGACCAGCTCGGCGTCGAAGTCGGTGAGGTCCCCGCGGTGGAAGAACCGGTCGCCGTGCACGAAGCCGAGCAGGCGCTGCCCGGGCATGATCGGCGCGGCGGCGTACGAGCGGGCCTGGGATGCCTCGGCGACCGCCTGGTGCACCTCCTCGCGCTCCTGCACGCCGGTGACCAACACCGGTCGCCGTCGGCGCCGGGCCTCGTCCTCGGGCAGCCCACGCCCCAGGACCACCGGGTTCGCCCGGCCCGCGGCGACGATCGAGGCCGCCCACTCCGGGTCGTCGTCCAGGTGCAGCGACTCGGTGAGCCACACGTCGTCGCTCACGCTGGAGATCAGCCCCCGGTCGAACCCGAGCCGGCACAACGCCTCCCCGCCGTGCGCGATCAGCCCCTCCACCGAGCCGATGTCGCGCAGCTCGGCGAGCGCCTCGCGGACCAGGCGGACCGCGGACTCCCGGCGGCGCACGTCGGCGGTGCGCACCGTCCGCTCGGCGCGCACGATGCGGCGCATCAGGTCCTCGACGTTCGTGTGGTCCAGGTCGTCGGCCCGGACGTCGGCGTCGGCCACCGCGGTGCGTACGTCGCGCCACCCGCGCTCGAGGGCGGCCACGGCGGCGCCGAAGTCGTCGATGTCCTCCAGCGGTGGCACCGAGGTCTCGCCGAGCACCCGCTCGGCCTGCACCAGCACGGCCTGCAGCTCGGCCAGCTGGTCGGCGCCGAGCGCCTCCGCCAGCATCGTGGGGGGCTCGGCGGCATCGCGCTCGGGGCGTGGCCTGCTGCTCATGACCTCACCTGCCGTCCCGAGGAGTCGTCCCGGAGGGCTGCCGGCGCGGCACCGGCACCGGGACCACTTTCAGCGTAGGTCGGCGTCACCGGCGTGCAAACGCCCGACGCTCCTCGAAGGAGGCACGGACGTGCCACCACCGGGAGATGTTCGGCGGCACCGCGGGAGAGAGACTGGAGGCAGGTGCGGCCCGGATCTCCCCCGACCGGGTTTGCGCCTCTCAGACCCGGTGGCGGTCAGGCCCCCCGAGACTGACCGCCACCGGCCACCAGCAGCCACCGGCCCATCAGCAGCGGCACGGCACTCCACGGCCCGCCGGGGCACGAACGGTCACGCTTGTGCCGTTCGCGGCGTGGGCCTGCTGACCGCCGGACGGCGGCTCGTGGCTGTTCGAGGACGTCCTCGGCCCGCGGCCGGCGACGCCGACCGGTTTCCTCGTGCTGGTCACGGTGAGGTTCAACGTCTCCACGACAAGCAACGAGGACGCGCGAGCGGCCGGTGTGTCACGACCAGCCGAGCGGAGTGGTCGGCGACCGACGCTCCGCCGGCCGGTTCAGGAGGCCTCGGGCCCGGCGAGCAGCTCCTGCAGGTCGCTCGCCGTGGTCCGGTCCGGTACGCCGTGCAGCGCCTCGAACCAGGCTCGCTGCGGCGCGCCGTCGCCCACGCACTGGCCGAACTTCGCCGCCAGCTCGTCGGTCGTCAGCGGCCGGTGGGAGTCGCCGCGGGAGTGGTGCACGATGCGCTCGAGCGTCCGGCCGTCCGTCAGGTGCAGCCGGACGACGGTGTGCCCGGGCTCGTCGGCGGCCGGGCGCTCCCCGAGCTCGACCTTGGCCGCCAGCGTGGCCAGCCCGGGCCGGCCCAGTGCGGCGTCGGTGAAGTCGCCGAGCACCACGTCGCCGTGCACCAGTGCGACGGCGAGGCAGTACTCGAGGGAGAACTTGGCCTCCAAGCCGGTGCTCGCGGGAGCGTCGCGCAGCGGACGGGTGCCGCGGTGCTCGAGGGTGACCTCGATCCGGGCCACCGCGTCGCCGTGCGCGCCGAGGTCCGCACCCAGCTCCTCGCGCAGCGAGATGCCGGCGTCGATCGCGCGCTGCGTAGCGAAGCAGGACGGGTAGGCCTTGATCGCGTAGTCCTCGACCCAGGCGACGCGCCAGTGCTCCAGCCGCTCGCCCAGCCGGGCGGTCCGGTCGGCGGAGGGCTCGCCGAAGAGCTCCAGGAAGCCGCCGCGGGCGTCCAGCTGGCCCGGGTTGGCGGTGAACCCCCGGGCCGCCAGGCCCACCGCCGTCACCGCGTCCCGGGCGGCGAGCCCGGCGTGCATCGGCTTGGTCATCGTGCCGAAGTTCGCCAGGCTGCCGGCCGCGCACGACGCGGCGATGCCCAGGGCGTGCCGGGTGGCGGTGCGGTCCAGTCCGAGCAGGCGGCCCGCGGCGGCGGTGGCGGCCAGGCGGCCGGTGGTGGAGGTGTTGTGCCAGCCGCGGCCGTAGTGCACGTGGTGCGGCAGGATCTCGGAGACGGCGCGGAAGACGGCCGAGCCCACGTCGTATGCAGCGACGAGCTCGGCACCGGTCACCGGGCGTCGGGCGGACAGCGCGAACAGCGTCGGCAGCAGCACCGCAGCGGGATGCATCGCCATCGACGGTGCGGCGTCGTCCCAGTCCAGCGCGTGCGCCGCGGTGCCGTTGACCAGGGCGGCGTCGGCCGGGCCGAGCCGGGTGCCGGTGCCCCAGACGGCGGCGAGGCCGGTGGAGTCGGCGGTGCGCGCCGGGTACTGCTCGGTGACCCAGGAGCGGAGCAGGTCGGCCGCCGGCGTGCGGGTGCCGGCCGTGGCCACGGCCACCGTGTCCACGACCAGGCCGCGCAGTGCGGCGACGGTGGCCGGCGTGGGCGCCGGGGCGGCGTCGCAGACGAAGGCGACCAGCTGCTCGGTAGCGGTGGCGGGCAGGGGCGCGGTGGGAGCGGCGCTCACGGTGTCCTCTCTGGGGCTCGACGCGGTCGCGTCGCTTGACGCCCCAGTCTCGGGCGCCCGCGCGGGCCGTGGCAGCTCGCTCGCACCCAGTGGAATCGGCCCGTTCCCGAATCGGCAGGCCCGGACAGCAGGCGAATCACCCGTCCGCGTCGGAGCGGATCAGCCCTCGGCGCCGGTGATGCCGTCGGCGATGGCGCTGGCGGCGCGCAGCACGTCCTCACGCAGCGCGTCGAGCCGCGCCTGGGGCAGCCGCTCGACGTCGCCGCCGACCGCGAGCGCGGCGAGCACCTTGCCGCCCACCCCGGTGACGACGGTGGCGCCGGCGCTCATCCCCACCTCCTGCTCGTTCTGCGAGGTCGCCCAGCGCAGGCCGCGGATCCGAGCCAGCTCGTCTGCCGAGGGCACGGGACGTCCCGTACGCCGCAGCTCCTCCAGGACGTCGGTGCGCAGCGGCTCGGGGGAGAACGCGAGCAGCAGCTTGCCGGTGGCGCCGATGCCCAGCGGCAGCGCCTGGCCGACGACGACCGGGGCGAAGGCGATGTTCGCGCCGGCCTGGGTCGCCACGCAGACCCGGTACTCGCCCTGGGGCACGTGCAGGTTGACCGTCTCGCCTGTGAGCTCGGACAGCCGGCGCATGTGCGGCAGGGCGAGGCCGCGGATGTCGAAGCTGGACTCGGCGGCCTGGCCCCACGTGAGCAGCCGGATGCCGAGCAGGAAGCGGCCGCTCGCGTCGCGGCGCAGCAGGTCGCTGTCGACGAGGTCACCGAGCAGGCGGTGCGCCGACGACTTCGGCATGCCGAGGGCGGTGGCGGCGTCGCTGAGCCGGACCGGCTCGTGGGAGCGGGCCACGAGGTCGATCGCGGCGGCGGCCTTCGCCAGGACGGACACGGCTAGGCGTGGGTGCCCGAGAGCGAGGGTTCGCTGCTGAGCTTGCGCAGCGCCGCGGAGATGTCCTGCGCCGTGGTCTTGGCCAGGCGGCCCAGCGCGACGGGCGGGTGCTGGCCGCGGCGTCCGCCGAGCATCACGCACACCTGGGCGTCGGGCCGGTCGCCGAAGACCGGCGCCGCGCCCCACACCAGGGGGGCGGTGTACTCGGCGCCGGTGGCGGAGTGCGCGAAGCCGGCCTGGCGGATCCGGGCGATGTGCTGGCGCCAGGCGAACTCGCTGAACCGCGGGTGGGTCTCCTGGGCGATCCGGACGCCCTGGTCCTCGCTCCACGCCAGCAGCGCGAGTCCGGCGGGGTGCTCGGCGAGCCGGGGCGTGCCGAGCTGCTGCCACACCGCGGTGGTGCTGCGACCGGCGATCTTGTCGATCAGGTGCAGGCGGTCGCCCTCGGCGGAGGCCAGTGCGACCGGGAGGCGCGTGCTGGCGTGCAGGTCGACCAGCGCCGGGCGGGCGCAGTCGCGCAGGTTGCGGATGTCGGGGACCCCGTGTCCCAGGCGCCACAGCCGGGAGCCGAGCCGATAGCGGCCGCGTCCCACCTTGTCGATCGCTCCGTGTTCGGAGAGCGTTGCCAGCATGCGGTGCACCGTAGCGGGCGGCAGGCCGGTCATGGCGCAGACATCCGCGACCGAGCGGTCGGGATCGGGACCGCCGAAGCAACCCAGGATGTCGAAGGCGCGCTGCAGCACGCCGCGCTTGCCGTTGATATCGCTCATCTGACGCTCCGCAGTACGTTCAGCATAGTGGAACTCCGTCCCGAATAACGGAACGTACGCGAGATAGCGCTATCTCGTCCAGATTTCAACGGCCGTGTCCCACGTGACGAGATGCCGGCCGTGCGACACGGTGTCGGATCGGCGCCCCCGAAGTTCCGCCGCGGAGCGGAGGCGGCGCGCCGCGGCGCTTCCTAGCCTGAGCCGGCGCCGGGACGAGGGAGTGCCCGGAGCAGCACACGAGCGAGACGAGGACGAGGCGAGCATGGCCATCCGCACCGGAGAGCAGTACCTGAAGAGCCTGGACGACGGGCGCAGCGTCTACGTCGACGGCCGGCGGGTCGAGGACGTGACGACCTACCCCGCCTTCCAGGGCGTGCTGCGCACCCTGGCGGGGCTGTACGACGCCCAGCACGACCCCGAGCTCGCCGACGTGCTCACGGTCGCCGACCCGCGCACCGGACAGGTCCACAGCACCACCCTGCTCGAGGTGCACACCCTCGACGACGCGCGCACCCGGCTGCGCTGCGACCGGCTCCGTACCGACCTGACCTACGGCATGATGGGCCGGCTCCCGGACTTCATGAACGCCTACCTGCTCGACATCCGCAGCAGCCTGCTGCACGCCGGCAAGGAGCGCGAGGCGGCTCGGCTGGGCGACTACCTGGAGCGACTGCGCCGCGAGGACCTCGCCGTCACCCACACCCTCGTCGACCCGCAGAGCGACCGGTCCACCACCGACGCGCCGCCGGAGGCCGTGCACGTCGTCGAGCGGCGTGCCGACGGCATGGTGGTGAGCGGCGCCCGGCTGCTCTCGACGCTGGCGCCGGTGGCCAACGAGGTCTTCGTCGGCCCCTACGTGCCGCGCCGCACCGGCCAGGAGGACTACGCGCTGGCGTTCACGCTCCCGCTCGCCACCGACGGACTCAAGATCGTCTGCCGGCAGGCGTACGACCGCGGTGACGGTCTCTTTGACACCCCGCTGTCGGGCCGCTTCGACGAGGGCGACGCGATCCTCATCTTCGACGAGGTCTTCGTACCCAGCGACCGGATCATCGTCGACGGTGACCTCGCGGCCTACAACGCCGTGGTCGGCGGCGCCGCCGGCTACGGCCCGCTCCAGGGCGCCGCCCGGAGCACCGCGAAGCTGCGCTTCCTCACCGGCCTGGCCACCGTCGCCGCCCGGGCCACCGGCCGCGCCGGCTCGCCGCGCTACCAGGAGGAGGTCGGCGAGCTGGTCGGGCTGCTCAACGTCGCCGAGGGCCTGCTCGACGCCGCCGCGCTCGACCTGCACCGCCGGATCGAGACCCGCCGCCTGGGCGCCGACGCACCGGTGCCCGGCCCGGGCGAGCCCGCGGTGGAGTCGCGGGTGGGCATCTCGGCGCTGACCTTCTTCTTCCCGCATGCGATCGCCAAGGCCGTGGAGGTCCTGCGGCTGGTCGCCGGCAGCGGCGCGATCGCGATGACCGAGGGCGACCTGCGGCACGCCGACATCGCTCACCTCGTCGAGGCCTACGTGCACGGGCCGGACGTGCCGGCCGAGCGCCGGCTGCAGGTGATGCGCATGGTGTGGGACGCCACCAGCAGCCCCTTCGCTGCGCGGCAGGCGCTGTACGAGCGCTACTACACCGGCGACCCCATCATCGGCCGCGTGCTGTTCTTCAACTCGCCCAAGACCTCAGAGGCCGAGCGGATGGCCGAGCGGCTGCTGGCCGACGGCGCTCGCTGAACCACCGGGCCACCCGGCCACCCAGCCTCAGCGCAGGCCGCAGAGCGTGGCCACGCGCAGCCCGACCTGGAGGTCGTGTCGGGCTGCGCCGTGGCGCACGTCGACCCCGGTGAGCGTGCGCACCCGGTCCAGCCGGTAGTAGAGCGTGCTGCGGTGGATCGACAGCGCCTGCGCGGTGGCCTGCGCGTCCCCGCCTCGGTGCAGGTAGGCCTCGACGGTGTGCGCCAGGTCCGGTCCGCCCGGCGCGTCCAGCAGGCGTCGTACGGCGTCGGGCAGGTCGGCGGCGCCCAGGTCGGTCAGCGGCAGCCGGAGCAGGAGCCGGTCGGCGCCCAGGTCTGCCCACGTCGCGACGGTGCCGTAGCGCCCCGGGTCGCGCCAGCAGCCCGCGAGTGCCAGGGCCGCCTCGCGGGCGGAGGCCGCGACGTCGGCGAGCCGTTCGCGCGACGTGCCGACACCGACCCGGACGCCGGCGGGCAGGCTCCGGCCCAGCCGGGTCAACGCCCGCTCGTGGTCGGCGGCGACAGCGCAGACCAGCACCGCGGTGTCGGCCACGACGGCGCCGACGGCGCCGGCGCTGCCGGCGGCCGATGTCGCGGCGACGTCGCCCAGGATCGTCTCCAGCCGCAGCCGGTCCGCCTGGGGCGGCGGGTCGTCGAGGGGAAGGCGGGTGGAGAGGGCGAGCGCGAGGTAGCCGCGGGCGGCGGCGCCGAATCCCTCGGCGTGCAACGTGGCGGCGGCGTGCTCGCGGGTGGCCTCGTCGTCGGCGAGCAGGTCGCGGACGGCGGCGAGCGAGGAGTGCTGCCGGGTGCGCCGTTCCAGGACGCGGATCTGCAGCAGCAGCGCGATCTCGGCGGCCGCCGTGCGCAGGAGGTCGTCGAAGCGCTCGTCGAACGGGACGTCGCCGTCCTCGACGTTGCAGACCAGGTAGCCCAGGACGACGCCCTCGTGCCGCACGGCCATGCCGATGCGGTCGGCGTGCCCGGGGTCCGAGGGCACCAGGACGGGGCCGGGGGAGCGGTGCACGCCGGAGCGGTGCACCAGCTGCAGCGCCCGCGGCTCGGTACGACGCGCCAGGATCGCGCCACGGCGGTTCGGGTCGATCTCCTGCTCGGAGTGGGCGCTGTGCGCAACCAGCTTCATGGCCTGGTCGTAGAGCACCACCGGGCGGCGCAGGTCGCGGCCCAGGCGGTCGACGCGGTCCTCGAGCGACATCGGGACCTCCGGTGCCGGCGGCGGGTGGTGGGACAGGGGGTGGGACAGGGAGACCTCCGGGTCCGGTGTGGGGCCGGACCCGGAGGTCGTCTGGTGGTGGGCGGGTCAGGCGGCGCCGCTCAGAAGAGCACGGTCGGCGGCGTCGGGTTGCCGTAGAGGTTGAGGCCGTACGCCTGGTAGATCGGGTCGGCGTTGTTCGACGCGTGGTTCAGCGCGGCGTGGATGTCGCGCCAGCACCGCTGCAGGGTCGAGCCGGAGCGCAGGGCGGTGCCGCCCGCGTGCAGGAACAGCTCGTCGACGGCGTTGACCGCCCGGCGCGCGATCCGGACCTGGTTGCGGCGCAGGGTGAGCCGCTGCTCGGGGCTGAACCGCTCGCCGCTGCGCGCGTGCTCCGTCATCTGCTCGATGTCGTCGAAGAGCTGGTTGCGGCCGGCCGCGAGGTCCGCGGACGCCCGGCCCAGGACCGCGAGCTGATGCGGGTCGTTGGCGGTCTTCACCCCGCGCGCGGTGACGCGGTCGCGCATGGCGGCGACGAACGCGGCGAGAGCACCCTCGGCCATGGCCACCGTGGCGGTGGTGATGCCGGCGGTGAACATCGGGTGGAACGGCATCCGGTAGAGCGCGCTGTCGCCGCGGCCGACCTGCTCGGCGAGGCCGCCGTCCTCCATCGGGACCGGGTCGAACACCCGGTGGCCCGGGATGAAGGCGTCCTTGATCAGGATGTCCTTGCTGCCGGTGCCGCGCAGGCCCACGACGTCCCAGGTGTCGTGCAGGATCTCGTAGTCCGCCCGGGGAAGGACGAAGTGCCGCAGCCCGCCGGGCACCGGCACGCCGTCGGCGTCGGTGATCAGGCCGCCGAGGATGATCCACTGGCAGTGGTCGGTGCCCGAGGAGAAGGGCCAGCGGCCGGAGAAGACGTAGCCCCCGTCGACCGGCTTCGCCCGCCCCAGCGGTGCGTACGGCGACGCGATCCAGGTGTCGGGGTCGTCCGCCCAGATCTCCTTCTGCAGGGTGGGATCCATCTGGGCCATCTCGAAGGCGTGCACGCCGACGACGCCGGCGACCCAGCCGGCCGAGGAGGAGCGGGTGCCGATCTCGAGCTGGGCGCGGAAGAAGTCGATCGGGTCGGCCTCGTAGCCGCCGTGCTCCTTGGGCTGCAGCATGCGCATCACGCCGCTGCTGCGCAGGATCTCGGCGGTGGTGTCGCTGAGGCGTCCCAGCTCGTCGCTGACGGGCGCCTCGGCGGCGAGCTCCTCGGCGCGGGCCAGGATCCGTTCGTGTACCTCGTGCATCGGGGACCTTCGTTCTGTTCTGGGTGCTGTCGTGTGCCGGGGTGAGCGGGCGCTCAGTTGTGCGTAAGGAAGTCGATGACCAGCCGGTTGAACTCGTCGGCGTGCTCGAGCTGGGCCCAGTGGCCGCAGCCGGCCAGCAGCACCGCGCGCGAGCTCTGCACCAGCGAGACCAGCTTCAGCGTCGACTCGTAGTGCACGACCCGGTCGTCGCGGCCGTGGAAGAACAGCGACGGCGCGGTGATCGAGGCGATCTGGGCGTGCGTGGCCATGTGCGGGCGCGGGCGGCCGATGCCGTCGGCGAAGTTCTTGATGTGCTCGGGGTGGTCGACCGCGGCGCGGTAGCGCTGGGCCAGCAGCTCCTCGGAGGCGAAGGCCGGGTCGTAGGTCATGATGTCGACCAGCGCGCGGAAGTTCTCCTCGGTCGGCTCCTGGTAGGTGCGCTGCAGCACCTTCACGCCCTCCGACGGGCCGCCACCGGGGACGAACAGGTGGGCACCGCCCACGCCGGCGCCCATGGTGACCAGGTGGCTGACCCGGTCGTGCTGGGTGGCGGCGAACATGACCGACGTCGCCCCGCCCATCGAGTTGCCGATGAAGGCGGCCTTCTCGATGCCGAGGGCGTCCAGGAACTCGAGCGCCGTCGTGGCGTGGTCGCGGTCGTCGTAGGAGACGGGGGAGGACTTGCCCCAGCCGGGCATGTCGACGGCCAGGCAGCGGAAGTGCTTGCCGAGCTCACGCATGTTGTCGGCGAAGTTCGACCAGCCGGTGGCGCCGGGGCCCGAGCCGTGCAGCAGCACGATCGGGTGGCCCTCGCCGTACTCGTTGTAGTGGACCCGGCCCGAGGGCAGCTCCACGAAACGGCTGGTGGCTTCCTCGGTGAACAGCTCGGTCACGATCAGACTCCTTGGATCGACGGGCGCGACGCGGCGACCCGGTGCGGGCCGGCGGGCGGAACGGGGACCGGGGCGGGGCCGCCGGTCGTCCGCTCCAGTGTCCGGCCCGGGTCGGCGGGTCGGGCGCGGTCTCGCACCCAGCGGAATGACGTACGTCGCAGACATCTCCCCACGGGCCGAGCCAGGCGTGACGGCACTACTGCTCGCAGATCGAAATTCCGCACGGTGAGTGATCGGGGCCACCGCCGATCGAGGTTTGTAAGTGTCGTCACATGCCGTCGCCGCGACGGCTGGGGAGCGATCTCGATCCCCCTGTCACGAAGGACATGAACACCTATGGCTTCTAAGCGTCTCGGCGCAGCGGCGTTCGCCGTCGCCGCCCTGCTGGCGACCACCTCGGCGTGCTCCTCCGACGACGGCGGCTCGGGTGCCGCGGACGGCAAGATCAACCTGGCGGTCTTCGCGTCCGTCAACGGCGCCCCGGCCTTCGCCGGCGACGACGAGGGCGTCTTCGAGGACAACGACCTCGACGTCGCGCTGACCACCGCCAAGACCTCGAGCGAGATGATCCCGCAGCTCATCGGCGGCAAGGTGGACATCGCACTGCTCGACGTCGCGACCTCCCTGGTCGCCATCGGTCAGGGCATGGACCTCGTCTACATCGCAGGCGGCACCGACGGTGGCATCCCGGAGGGCCAGGAGGACTTCTCCTTCGCCAACGTCTGGGTCGCCAAGAACTCCGGCATCGACTCGATGGCCGACCTGGAGGGCAAGAAGGTCGGCATCCCGCAGATCAAGAGCCAGCCCTGGCTCGACCTGCGCGCCTCGGTCGACGAGGCCGGCGGCGACAGCTCCAAGGTCAAGTTCGTCGAGAGCCCCGACCCGCTGACCGCGTTGAAGTCGGGCCAGGTGGACGCGACCACGACCCCGGAGCCGGTGGGCACCATCGAGCGCGCCAAGGGCGAGCTGAAGCTGCTCGGCCCGACGAACTCCGGCGGCGGCGGCCACGCCTACGTCTACGTCACCACCGCGGCCTTCGCGAAGAAGAACCCCGACGTCGTCGAGTCGTTCGCCGAGGCGGTCCGCGCGGCCAACGCGAAGGTCAACGCCGACAAGGACCTGCTGGTCTCCACCATCGCCGAGGTCATCAAGGCGCCCTCCGACGTGCTGGCCAAGTCGGCCCTGCCGGTCTACACCGAGGCCACCCTGACCGAGGACGACGTGCAGTTCTCCATCGACTACCTCGAGAAGTACGACATGTTCGAGCAGGGCGCTCCCGCCGCTGCCGACGTGCTCTTCACCCGCTGAGTCGCTGACTCGACGAACCATCCGCTGACCCTGCCGGGTGCGCGGCTCCTGCCGAGCCCGCACCCGGCAGGCACCCCGACATCCGCCAAGCAAGAGAGGTAGTGCCGTGACGCGCACCAAGCCCTCGCAGGCACCCTCCCCGGTGAGGCGCCTGGCCTACCGGGTCCTCGCGATCCTCGTCGCCCTCGTGGTGTGGCACCTCTTCGCCACCGGGCCGGGAGGCTCGAGCGACTTCCCCACCCCGCTGGACATCTTCGAAGCCGGCGCCGACGCGGTCCCCACCCAGGACTTCTGGGCCAACATCGCCACCTCGCTGCGCACCGCGGTGACCGGCCTGGCCCTGGTGGTCCTGGTCGGCCTGCCGGTCGGCCTGCTCATCGGCTCCAACGAGATCACCCGCCGCAGCACGCAGCTCGTGCTCGACTTCGGCCGGACCGTGCCGGCGATCGCACTGCTCCCGCTGTTCCTGCTGGTCTTCGGCGCCGGCCGCACGCTCGGCGTGGTGCTGATCCTGGTCTCCGCCGTGTGGCCGATCATCATCCAGACCAGCTACGCCGTCGGCCAGATCTCCCCGCAGCTCAAGCGGGTGGGCCGCGCCTACCACCTGAGCCGCTGGTACCGGCTGCGCTTCATCGTCGCGCCGTCGATGCTGCCGTTCGTCTTCGCCGGCCTGCGCATCGCGGCCACCATCGCGCTGCTGATGGCCATCAGCAGCGAGTTCCTCGGCGGCTCCGACGGTCTCGGCTACACGCTGCTGCAGGCGATGCAGCTCAACGACACCGACCGGGCGTTCCTCTACGCGTTCACCGCGGCGACGCTCGGGCTGCTGCTCAACCTCTTCTTCGTGCTGCTGCAGCGCCGCGTCCTGTGGTGGCACTCCTCGGTCCGTGCGGGAGGTACGTCGTGAACCGGCTCTCGAAGGCCGCCAAGGCCGTCGCCTGGGAGCTGTGGCTCCCGGTGCTCCTGGTCGCCGCGTGGTGGTTCGCCACCGCCGGCAGCACCTCCTTCTACTGGCCGGCGCTGTCCGACATCGCGAGCCGCTTCGGGGAGCTGTGGTTCTTCGACCACCTCCGCGAGGACGCGCTGCCCAGCGTCGTACGGCTCATCGCCGGGTTCAGCATCGGCTTCATGGCGGCGGTCTCGCTCGGCCTGCTGCTCGGCTCCGTGGCGGCACTGGAGGACGCGACCCGTCCGCTGGTGGAGTTCATGCGGGCCTTGCCGAGCGTCGCGCTGCTGCCGATCATGATGCTGCTGCTCGGCACCGAGGACGACATGAAGGTGGTCACCATCGCCTTCGTCGCCACGTGGCCGATCCTGCTCAACACCGTCGAGGGTGTGCGGTCCGTCGACCCGGTGCTGCACCAGGTCGCCGCGAGCTACCGGCTCAGCCGCTGGCACCGGGTCCGCTACCTGGTGCTGCCCGCGGTGATGCCGCAGGTCTTCGCCGGCGCGCGGGTCGCGCTGTCCATGTCGGTGGTGGCCATGGTGCTCACCGAGATGATCGGCAGCCCCGGCGGCCTCGGCTACTTCGTCCTCAACTCCCAGCGCACGTTCGACATCGTCGCGATGTGGACCGGCCTGATCGTCCTCGGCCTCATCGGCTACGCGGCGAACAAGGCGTTCGGCCTCCTCGAGGCCTGGGTCCTGGCATGGCACCGCGGCTACACCACTCAGAAAGAAGACCAGCGATGACGCAGATCAACCCCGTCGTCGACGCGAGCTCCGGCGACGTCGCGACCCCGGTCCTGCAGGCGCGAGCGCTGGGGCACGCCTACGGCTCCCGCCAGGTGCTCCAGGGACTCGACTTCCACGTCGGCCGCGGCGAGCTCATGTGCATCGTGGGCCCCTCCGGCGTCGGCAAGACGACGCTGTTGGAGTGCCTGACCGGCCTGCGCCGGCCCACCGACGGCAAGGTGCTGTTCGACGGCAAGGAGATCGACTCCCCGCCGCGCGGCCTGGCGATCGTCTTCCAGGACTACAGCCGCTCCCTGATGCCGTGGCTCAGCGTGATCGACAACGTCACGCTGCCGCTGCGCTCGGCCGGCATGGGCAAGGCCGAGCGTGAGAAGGTCGCCGTGGAGGCGCTGACGGAGGTCGGCCTCGCCGACTTCACCGACTCCTACCCGTGGCAGCTGTCCGGCGGCATGCAGCAGCGCGTCGCCATCGCTCGCGCCCTGGCCTACCGGCCGGACGCCATCGTGATGGACGAGCCCTTCGCCTCCGTCGACGCGCAGACCCGCGCCGACCTCGAGGACCTGCTGCTGCGCGTGCGCGACCACCTCGGGATCACGATCATCCTGGTGACCCACGACATCGACGAGGCGGTCTACCTCTCCGACCGCGTCCTCGCGCTGGGCGGCAAGCCCGCCGGGATCCGCGAGGTGCTCACCGTGGACCTGCCGAGTCCCCGGGAGCAGGTCGCCACCAAGGCACTGCCCCGCTTCGCGGAGCTGCGCAGCCACGTCTACCGCTTGATCCGCAATGTCTGAGCGGCAGCAGGGGGTCCAGGACGTCGCGACGATCGACCCGCTCACCTTCCGCAACGCGCTCGGGCACTACCCGACCGGCGTAGCGCTCATCACCGCCACCCTCGACGACGGCGAGCTCGTGGGCATGGTCGTGGGCACCTTCACCTCGGTGTCGATGGACCCGCCGCTGGTGGCGTTCCTGCCGGCTCGCGACTCGCGGACCTTCGCCAAGCTGCGCGAGGCGTCGACCTTCTGCGTGAACGTGCTGGCCGCCGACCAGGCCGACCTCGTCGGCTCCTGGCGGGGCACGGAGTCCTTCGCGGACGTCGCCTGGCGCCCGTCCCCGTCGGGCGCGCCGATCCTCGCCGACTCGGTCACCTGGATCGACTGCGACTACCACCAGATCGTCGACGCCGGCGACCACTACTTCGTCCTCGGCGAGGTGCGCTCGTTGGAGGTGCAGCGGCCGACGTGCCCGCTGCTGTTCTTCCAGGGCGGCTTCGGCGGCTTCGCCCCGTCCTCGTTCCTCGCTCCCGCAGACCACGACCTGATCCGGGCGGCTCGGCTGAGCGAGGTGGCGATGGAGCCGCTGGCGACCCTGGCCCGCGAGGTCGGCGCCGACGTCTCGCTGCTCGCCCTGGTCGGGGAGCACGACGTCGTCATCGGCACGGAGCGCGGCGCGGCCAGCCGGACCTTCGTCGAGATCGGGCTGCGGCTGCCCAGCGTGCCGCCCGCCGGCGCGGTCTACCTCGACCCCGCCGACGAGGCGGACCGGACCCGGTGGCTGGGCCGCCTGGGCCGGACCGAGGAGGGCATCCGGGAGCGTTGCGCCGAACTGGCGGACAAGGTCGCCGAGCAGGGCTACTCGCTCTCGCTGGTGGGACGCGGCCCCGACCAGGAGACCTGGCAGGACGTGACCCGCTACATCCACGGTGAGCCCACCCCGCACCGGCGCCGCCAGGTGCTGACGATGCACCTGGAGCACCTCGACTACTACGAGCCCGACCTCGTGGACACCGAGCGGTACGACGTGCGCTCGATCACCGCCGCGGTGCCCGACATCGGCGGCCCCCGGCTGTCGGTCCGGCTCTCCTCCCCGCCCACCGGCGCCAGCGGCGCCACCGTGGCGGAGTGGGGCCGGCTGGTGCGCCGCCGGGCCGACGAGGTCGCCGACCTCGTCCAGGCCCGCTTCGGCGACCTCACCGTCCTCGACTGACGTCCCCGTGCCCGGCACAACCCACGACCCAGCAGGAGCAGACATGACCGCACGCGTCACCGCCCTCGGCTACATCCAGTTCACCGCCACCGACCTCGACCTGTGGGAGGAGTGGGGTCAGCGCGTCCTCGGCCTGATGGCCGTGCGGGAGGCCGAGGACCGGCTGCGTTTCCGGATCGACGAGAAGAGCTACCGTCTCGAGATCCGGGCCGGCGAGTCCGGCGGCGTGACCGCCGTCGGCTGGGAGACCAAGGGCCCCGACGAGCTCGCCGAGCTCGCCCAGCGGCTCGAGGCCGCCGGCTACGAGGTCACCCGGCCGGGGCCGGAGGTCGCCAAGGAGCGTCAGGTCAGCGACCTGATCCGGTTCCGCGACCCCGACGACTGCTACGACCACGAGATCTTCTGGGGCCTGGGCACCGCCGCGCAGCGCTTCGCCTCCCCGATCGGCGCGGAGTTCGTCGCCGGCACCGAGGGCCTGGGCCACGTGCTGCAGGTGGTGAAGGACCGCGAGGTCTACGAGCGGTTGTTCATGGACGTGCTGGGCTTCCGGCTCTCCGACCACATCGACCTGACGCCGGACCTCTACGCGACATTCCTGCACTGCAACCCGCGCCACCACTCCTACGCGTTCACCCCGCAGATCCCGGGCCGTCCGCTCGGCGTCGGCCACTTCATGCTCGAGGTGACCGACCTCGACGTGATCGGCCGGGCGCTGGAGCACATCGAGGAGGAGCCGGAGCGGCTGCTGAAGACCTTCGGGCGGCACAGCAACGACCGGATGACCAGCTTCTACCTGATCACCCCCTCGAACGTGGGCCTGGAGTTCGGCACCGGCGGGATCAAGATCGACGACGAGACCTGGACGCCGACGCGCTACGACACCGCCCACTTCTGGGGCCACCACAGCGTCGACCACCACTGAGCAGTCCCCCCAGCACCTCCTCGAAAGGAACACCAATGAACGCCGTGCTTGACCGCATCGTCGAGCTCGCCGACGCGCTGGAGGCGGACGCCCCCGTGTCGGAGGAGCTGGGCCGGCTCACCGACCAGATCGCCGCCCAGGTGCGCGCGACCGGGGTCGTCCGGATGCTGCAGCCCAAGGACTTCGGCGGCTTCGAGTCGCACCCGACCGACTTCATGCGCGCCGTGTTCGAGATCGGCCGGCACAACGGCGGCGCCGGCTGGGTCGCCGGGGTCGTCGGGGTGCACCCGCACGAGCTCGCCCAGGGCGACACCCGGATGCAGCAGGAGATCTGGGGCGAGGACCCCGACACCTGGGTGGCGTCGCCGTACGCCCCGATCGGCCGTGCCCGCCCCGTCGAGGGTGGCTACATCTTCAACGGCCGCTGGCCCTTCTCCTCCGGCACCGACCACTGCCAGTGGGTGATGATCGGCGGCCTGATCACCGACCAGGAGGGCAACGTCGCGGACCGCGAGCCGATCCACTTCGTGCTCCCCCGCGCCGACTACGAGATCGTCCACGACTCCTGGGACGTGATGGGCCTGCGCAGCACCGGCTCCAAGGACATCGTCGTCAAGGACGCGTTCGTGCCCGAGCACCGGCTGATCCGGACCAACCCGGTCACCGACGGCAGCGCCGAGCTGCCGGCCGAGCGTGACATCCCGCTCTACCGGCTGCCGCGCAACGTCGTGTTCTCCGGCGCGATCACCACCGCGACGATCGCGCTCGCCCAGGGCACCCTCGACGCCTACGTCGCGTGGACGCGCAAGCGCAGCAGCCGGTTCGGCTCGGCCAGCACCGACCCGTTCCAGCTCTCCGCGCTGGGGCCGGCGGCCGCCGACATCGACGCCAGCCTGCGCCACGTGCTCGCCGACATGGACCGTGCCTTCGACATCGTCTCCTCCGGTCGTCTGCTCACCCTGGGCGAGCGGGCGGAGATCCGGCGCAACCAGGTGGCCGCCTCGCACCGGGCCGCCGAGGCAGCGGACCAGGTGTTCAAGGTCAGCGGCGGCTCGCAGATCCACTTCGCGAACCCGATGCAGCGGATGTGGCGCGACTGCCAGTCGGCGCTGCACCACGTGCAGAACTACTCCGGCCCCCTGTTCCAGGCCTACGGCATGGACTTCTTCGGCGGCGAGATGCCCGCGGCGGTCAAGGTCTGATGCCCGAGCTGACCCCCGAGTCGACCTCCCGCACCCTCACGATCGACGGCGCCCGCCTCCACTACCACGAGGCGGGCACCGGCCCCGAGGTCCTGCTGTGCATCCACGGCGGGGCGCCCGGGGCATCGGGCTGGGGCAACTTCGGCACCAACCTCGCCGAGCTGTCCCAGCACGCTCGGGTCCTGGTCGTGGACCTGCCCGGCTACGGCGGCTCCGACCCGATCGAGCTCAAGGGCGGCAAGTACGCGCCGTACGCCGACCGCTTCGCCACCATGCTCGGTGAGCTCGGCATCGAGCGCGCGACCGTGGTCGGCCTGGCCACCGGCGGCGCGGTGGCCATCGCGATGGCGCTGCGCCACCCCGAGCGGGTCTCTCGCCTGGCGCTGGTCTCCAGCGCGGGCGGCGTGCCGCTGTTCTCCACCATGCCCTCGGAGGGCCAGCGCGCGATCCGCTCCTACTACGCCGGCAGCGGTCCGTCGCGGGAGAAGATGCGGGCCTACCTCGAGCTGATGATGTTCGACAAGAGCCTCGTCACCGACGAGCTCGTCGAGGAGCGCTACGCCGAGTCCGTGGCCGGCGGCGAGGAGCGGCGCGCCGGTGCCGAGTCGGCCGGGGTCCCCGCCGAGCCGCTGTGGACCGAGCTCGGCAAGATCGCCGTACCGACCCTGATCGTGTGGGGCACCGAGAACAAGGTGCAGGGCTACGACAACGCACTGTTCCTGCTCAAGCAGATCCCCGACGCCCAGCTGCACCTGTTCAAGAAGACCGGCCTGTGGGTGCCCTACGAGCGCGGACCGCAGTTCAACCGCCTGATCGCCGGCTTCCTCGCCGACACCGCAGGCGGCGCGGCCGCCGCGAAGGAGGCCGTGTGAGCACCGCGATCCCGGACTACAGCACCGACCCGTTCTTCGGGCTGGCCGACGAGTGGCTCGAGACCGCGCCCGGTGAGCTGACCCACTACCACGACGTGGGCCAGGGCGAGCCGGTGCTGTTCCTGCACGGCTCCGGCACCGGCGTCACCGCGGCGGCCAACTGGTGGCTGAACCTGCCCGCGCTGTCCGCGCAGGTGCGCTGCATCGCGATCGACTCCATCGGCTACGGCCAGACCGTGGTCGCGCCCGGCACCGAGTACGGCATCCGCGAGTGGGTGCGGCACGCGGTGCGGGTGCTCGACGCGCTGGGCATCGAGAAGACCTGGATCGTCGGCAACTCCCTCGGCGGCTGGCTGGCCTTCCAGTTCGCCATCGACTTCCCCGAGCGCCTGCTCGGCATCGTGTCGATGGGCACCGGCGGAGCGAAGCTGACCAAGGCGTTGGCCGGGCACTCCAACCCGGTGCTCACCGAGGCCGGCATCCGCAAGACGCTCGAGACCTTCGTCGTGGACAAGACCCTGGTCACCGACGAGCTGGTCACGCTGCGCTACCACTCCGCGCTCAACGACACCGCGAGCGACCGGCTCGCCGAGGTCGTCGCGGCCCGGGACCGCGACCGGGAAGCACTGCCGCTGGACTTCGACGTGCTCTCGCGCCTCGAGGTCCCGGTGCTGCTCATCCACGGCGTGCAGGACGTGGTGATCCCGGTGTCGCGGACCTGGGAGCTGCTCGGTGTGCTGCCGCACGCCGACGCGCACATCTTCAGCCAGTGCGGCCACTGGTCGCAGGTGGAGCGGGCCGAGGAGTTCAACCGGGTGGTCCTCGCCTGGCTCGAGCAGCGCGGGGCCACCTCCTCGTCCTGAGCAGCCGACACGGAAAGCGTCCTGGTCCGCCACCGCGGGCCAGGACGCTTCCTCGTTCCCAGGGGTGTCCTGAGCGCCTGGCCCAGGGGCGCCCCCCGGGGGGGCGGTCAGAGGCGGGTGCGGGCCAGCGTGCTGGACAGTGCCGCCGCGGTGGCGCGGAGCGCGGTCTCGTGCAGCTCGGGGCGGAACCGGCCGACCGGACCGGTGATGCTGATCGCCGCGAGCGCGGTGCGCCCGTCGGGGTCCAGCACCGGCGCGGAGATGCACAGCAGGCCGATCGTGGACTCCTCGCGCTCGTAGGCGACGCCGGTCTCCAGGGTCCGCTCGAGCTGCTGGCGGAGCAGGCCGGGGGCCACGACCGTCTGCGGCGTACGACGTGCCAGCGGGCCGGAGAGCACGGCGGTGCGCACCTCGGACGGGGCGTGGGCGAGCAGCGCCTTGCCGATCGCGGTGCAGTGCATCGGCATCCGGCCGCCGGCACGGGAGGGGCTGCGGGCCTGCCGGTGCCCGCCGATCTTGGCGATGTAGACGACCTCGGTGCCCTCCTGCACGCCGAGGTGCACGGTCTCGTGGGTGCGCTCGTAGAGCTCCTGCAGGAAAGGCATCGCCACCTCCAGCAGGGTGCGCTCGGTGGCGGCGCGCATGCCGAGCTCGAACAGCCCGCCGGCGAGCCGGTAGCCGTGCTCGGTCTTCTCCAGCAGCCGGTGCCGGACCAGGTCGCCGGCGACGCGGTGCACGGTCGGCTTGGCCAGCCCGGTGCGCCGGGCGAGCTCGGCCAGCGGGAGGATCCGGTCGTCGGCGCCGAAGGCGCGCAGGATCGCCACGGCCTTGCCCAGCACCGTGTCGAGGTCGTTGGGTGCCAGTGCGTCGTCCCGGTCGCGGTCCACACCCAGAACCATATCGGTGAGTGGAACGCCGGGCTGTGCCGAGCAGGTCACCGGCACCGACAGTGGTGCCATGACCTCCCCCACCATCGATCTCGACGCCGCGGTGCGTGAGGCGGCCGACCGGCTCCTGGCCGCCGCCGCCGAGCACCGTCCGTGCGCGCCGGTGCGCGACCTGATCGGCGCCTCCGACATCAACCTCGCCTACGCCGTGCAGCAGCGGGTGAACGAGACCCGCATCGCCGCCGGTGCCCGCGTGGTCGGCCGCAAGATCGGCCTGACGTCGAAGGCCGTGCAGGCCCAGCTCGGCGTCGACCAGCCCGACCTCGGCGTCCTCTTCGACGACATGGAGTACGACGCCTCCGCCCCCGTGCACGACCCGCGGCTGATCCAGCCCAAGGCCGAGGCCGAGATCGCCTTCGTCCTCGGCGCCGACCTCGCCGAGGGCGAGCTCGACCTGGACCAGGTCCGCGCCGCGATCGAGTACGCCGTCGTCGCGCTGGAGATCTGCGACAGCCGGATCGCCGACTGGGACATCAAGTTCGGCGACACCGTGGCGGACAACGCCTCCGCCGGCGGCTACGTGCTGGGCACCGAGCGCCGCACCCTGGCCGAGTTCAGCCCGGTCGAGGCCGAGATGCGGATGAGCGTCACCGGCCAGGAGGACTCGGTCGGCAACGGCGCGGCCTGCCTGGGCGACCCGCTGCTCGCCGTGCAGTGGCTGGCCAGTGCCGCCCGCGACCTGGGCGAGCCGCTGCAGGCCGGCCAGGTCATCCTGTCCGGCGCGCTCGGCCCGATGCGGCCGATCGGCCCCGGTGCCGAGGTTCACGTCGCCATCACCGGCCTCGGTGAGCTGTCGATCCGCATGAGTGAGGAGTCCTGATGAGCACCACGAAGACCAAGGTGGCGATCATCGGGTCGGGCAACATCGGCACCGACCTGATGATCAAGATCCAGCAGACGGCCCAGCACGTCGAGATCGCGGCGATGGTCGGCATCGACCCCGCCTCCGACGGCCTGGCCCGCGCCCGCGACCTCGGCGTCGCGACCACCCACGAGGGGGTCGAGGGCCTGGTCGCGATGCCGGAGTTCGCCGACATCGAGATCGTCTTCGACGCCACCTCCGCCAAGGCGCACGTGCACAACGACGCGCTGCTGCGCCCGCTGGGCAAGCGGCTGATCGACCTCACCCCGGCGGCCGTGGGCCCCTACGTGATCCCCGCGGTCAACATCGAGGAGCACCTCGACGCGCCGAACGTCAACATGGTCACCTGCGGCGGCCAGGCCACCATCCCGGTGGTCGCCGCGATCTCGCGCGTCGTCGACGTCGAGTACGCCGAGATCGTCGCCTCGATCGCCTCGAAGTCCGCCGGCCCGGGCACCCGCGCCAACATCGACGAGTTCACCGAGACCACCTCCGCGGCGATCACGCAGGTCGGTGGCGCCAAGCGCGGCAAGGCGGTGATCATCCTCAACCCGGCCGAGCCGCCGCTGATGATGCGTGACACCGTCTTCGCCCTGGTCAACGCCCCCGATGCGGACACCCACGAGCAGATCCGTGCCAGCGTGGAGAAGATGGTCGCCGACGTGGCCGCCTACGTGCCCGGCTACAAGCTGGTCCAGCAGGTGCAGATCACCGAGATCCCCGCCGACTCCCCGGTCGAGACGCTCCTCGTCGAGGGCGCCGAGCGTCCGACCCACCAGGTGTCGGTGTTCCTCCAGGTCACCGGCGCCGGCCACTACCTGCCGGCGTACGCCGGGAACCTCGACATCATGACCTCGGCCGGCCTGCAGGTCGCCGAGCGCATCGCCGCCGCGAAGGAGACCGCCCAGTGAGCACCGAGACCACCAGCGGGGCCAAGACCCCGATCTTCGTCCAGGACGTCACCCTGCGCGACGGCATGCACGCCGTGCGGCACCGGATCACCCCCACCGACGTCAAGCGGATCGTGACTGCCCTCGACGACGCGGGCGTGGACGCCATCGAGGTCGCCCACGGTGACGGCCTGGCCGGCGGCTCGGTCAACTACGGCCCGGGCTCGAACACCGACTGGGAGTGGATCGAGGCGGCCGCCTCGGTGCTGAAGAACGCCCGGCTGACCACCCTGCTGCTGCCCGGCGTGGGCACCGTGCACGAGCTGAAGCGCGCCTACGACCTGGGCGTCCGCTCGGTCCGCGTGGCCACGCACTGCACCGAGGCCGACGTCTCCGCGCAGCACATCGAGGCCGCCCGCGAGCTGGGCATGGACGTGTCCGGCTTCCTGATGCTCTCCCACATGGCCGCCCCCGAGGAGCTGGCCAAGCAGGCGAAGCTGATGGAGTCCTACGGCGCGCACTGCGTCTACGTGACCGACTCCGGCGGCCGGCTGACGATGAACGACGTCGCCGCCCGGGTCCGGGCCTACCGCGACGTGCTCGACGAGGGCACCGAGATCGGCATCCACGCCCACGAGAACCTCTCGCTGTCGGTGGCCAACTCCGTGGTCGCCGTCGAGAACGGGGTCTACCGGGTCGACGCCTCGCTGGCCGGGCACGGCGCCGGTGCGGGCAACTGCCCGCTCGAGGCGTTCGTCGCGGTCGCGGACCTGTCCGGGTTCGAGCACCGCTGCGACCTGTTCGCGCTGCAGGACGCTGCCGACGACATCGTCCGGCCGCTGCAGGACCGCCCCGTCCGGGTGGACCGGGAGACCCTCACCCTGGGCTACGCCGGCGTCTACTCCTCGTTCCTGCGCCACGCCGAGCGTGCCGCGGAGCAGTACGGCGTCGACGTGCGCCAGGTGCTGATGGAGTGCGGTCGCCGCCGCCTCGTCGGCGGCCAGGAGGACATGATCGTCGACATCGCGCTGACGATCGCCGCCGAGCAGCAGCCCGCCGCGCAGGCCGGCTGAGCGCCCCGAGGCAGCAGCACCCGCACCACCCCGGGACAGCCGGGACACGACGGCGGCCGGGAGCACATCGCTCCCGGCCGCCGTCGTACGTCGTGTGCCGGGGTGGTCCGCGGTGGCGGCCGGCGCGGAGAGGTCAGTGCGCCGCGTGGGTATGCACGACGTACACGTCGCACGGCGCGTGGGCCGTGACGTCGCGCGCGACGCTGCCCAGCACCCGGGCCAGGCCCTGGGCGCGCTTGTTGCCGACCACGATCAGGTCCGCCCCGACCCGCTCGGCGTGGCGGACCAGGGCGTCGGCCGGCTTGCCCTCGGCGGGGGCGGCGACGATCTCCACGTCGGGGTGGGCGCCGCGCAGGGCCGTCACGGTCTGTTCGGCCACCAGCTGGACGTCGTCGACGCTGGACAGCGGCACGCCGGGCTCGATGGCGTCGACCTCGAATCGGCTGTACGAGGCCAGCACGTGCAGCTCCGCGGAGCTGATCGCGGCGATCTCCGCGGCGCGGCGGGACGCCTGCTCGGCGGTCTCGCTGCCGTCGACTCCCACGACGATGATCCTGTTGCTCATGGTTCCTCCCGGGTGGCCCTGACGCCGGGCGCTGTCGTCCGGTGACAGACGTCGATGGCCATGGGGCAAGCCAAGCCGACTCGGTGCCGAACCCGGGGCGGGCTACCACCAGGCGGAACACGAACCTCTCTCCCGTTCCGCGGGCCATGACTCCGACGCACGCCGCTTGCGAACCTCGGTGGGCGCGCCAAGCTCGTGCGGTGCGGTGCGGTGCGGTGCGGGTCAGCCCTCGGAGACCAGCGGGCGCAGCCCGGCGCGGTGCCGCTGGGCGAGCTCGGCGTAGTACGGCGGGTTGGCGTCGACCCAGAACTGCGCACCGGTGCCCTCGATCGGCTTCTTCACCTGCGCCGGGCTGCCCGCCGCCAGCACGCCGTCGGGCACCTCGGTGCCCGGGGTGATGAGGGAGCCGGCGGCGACCATCGACCCGGCGCCGATGCTGGCGCCGTCGAGCACGGTGCTGCCGTTGCCCACCAGCGCCTTGGCGCCCAGGGTGGCGCCGTGCACCACGCAGGTGTGCGCCACGGTCGCGCCGGCACCGATCTCCACGACCGTGTCGGGGGCGCCGTGGACCACGGAGTTGTCCTGCACGTTCGCGCCCTCACGCACGATGATCGTGCAGATGTCGGCGCGCAGCACCGCGCCGTACCAGACGCTGGCGCCCCGCTCGACGCGCACGTCGCCGATCAGCGTCGCGGTCGGGGCGACGAACGCCTCGGGGTGGACCTGGGGCGCACGGCCCTCGAACTCGTAGCAGGACATCCGCCCACGCTAGCGGGGCTCCACCGCCGTCCCCGGTAGCGCCACGTCGGTGCCGCCCACGTCCGCCGCCACGACGTCGCTGCCGGAGAAGTCGGGCACGTCGCCGCGCCGCAAAGCCGGCCGTACGACGCCCCAGACCTGCACGAGCCCGACGCCGGCCGCGAGCAGCATGGTCGTGGCCATCACCGCGCCGCTGCTGCCCACCTGGACCGCCAGCGACGGCACGACGGCGCCGGCGACCTGCTGGGAGGCGCCGAGCAGCGCGGAGGCGGTGCCGGCGGCGGTGCCGAACGGCACGAGGGCGAGCGCCATGTTGTTGGGCATCGACGGCGTGAGCAGCGGCAGCGTGAGGCACAACGGCACCAGCACCACCGGCAGCGGCGCGTGGGTGAAGACCGCCAGGCACAGCAGCGAGCAGGAGGTGAACGCGGCGGTGACGGAGAACGTGAGCATGTTCAGCGACCCGAACCGCGGGACGAGCCGCATGTTGACCACGTGGCCCAGGACCATGCCGGCCCCGCTGGTGGCGAAGATCAGGGAGTACTGCTGCGAGCCGACGCCGTGCTCGGCGCGCAGGAACAGCGCGCTCATCGTCAGGTAGCTGACCAGGATGACGCCCTGGCACACGGCCAGCACGAGGTGCTGGGCGAAGCCGCGGTGGCGCAGCACCTGCCCCATGACCCGCAGCTGTCCGGGGCCGTCGGCGCGGCGGCGGTGCTCGGCGGCCAGCGACTCGGGCATCTTCACGCTCGCGAGGAGCAGCAGTGCGGCGGCGAGGACGCCGAGCGTGGCGAAGATGCCGCGCCATGAGGTGAACGCGAGCACCTGCCCCCCGAGCAGCGGGGCGATGACCGGTGCGAACATCGAGATCATCGCCAGCTGGGAGTACAGGCGCGAGGCGGCGGGGCCTTGGGCGAGGTCCCGCACGGAGGCGCGGGCCGCGACGACGCTGCCGGCGCCGAAGACGCCCTGCAGGAAGCGGGCCACGAGCAGCACCTCGATGCTCGGTGCGAGGGCGCAGGCGACGCTGGCGAGCACGAACAGGGCGAGGCAGACCAGGGCAGGGCGACGTCGGCCGAACCGGTCGGTCAGCCCGCCGACGAGGAGCTGGCCCAGCGCCAGGCCGGCGAACCCGACGGTGACGGTGCTGGCCGCGGCGGCGTCGGTGGTCTCGAGCGCGTCCGCGATCTCCGGCAGCCCGGGCAGGTGCATGTCGGTGGACAGCGGCCCGAGCCCGGCGAGCAGACCGAGGGTCACGGTCACCCCGAGCGTGACCCTCGTGGTGGTGTCTGCGCGGGTCGGGGTCGTCGTCATCCGGGCTCTGCCTTCTCTCGGCCGGCGCGTGCGGCCGGTCCAAGCAGACGCTAGGAGGACAGGCCGGGCCGCACGCAGCCCCCTGTTCCGGCGAGCGGAACGTAGCGTCGGCTACCGGCCGGTCAGACCGCGCCCAGACCCCCAGGCCCCAGGCCGAGCTCGTCGCCGCCCAGACCGGCGAAGCACGCCTCGACCTCGGCGTCGTCGACCTCGGCGAGGTGCGCGGGCTGCCAGCGCGGGTCGCGGTCCTTGTCGACGACCTGGGCACGCACGCCCTCGGCGAAGTCGGGACGGGCGTGCAGCCGCCGCGCGAGCCGGTACTCGAGGTCGAGCGCCGGCCCGAGGCTGTTCATCGCGGCCGCCTCCCGCAGCGCGCGCAGCGTCACCTGCACCGAGGTGGGGCACTTCGCCTCGATCGCGTCCGCGGCGCGCACCGCCTCGGCGGAGCCGAGTGCCCGCAGCCGCCCGACGATCTCCAGCGCGTCCGCGCCGGCGTAGGCCTCGTCCAGCCAGGGGCGAGCGGCCAGCAGGCCGGAGCCGGGGGCGGGCTCGGTGAGGTCGGCCAGCACCTCGTCGGCGTCGCGGTGCGCCAGCGCGGTGAGGAGCGCGTCGATCCGCTCGCTGGGCAGGTAGTGGTCGGCCAGCCCCATCGCGATCGCGTCGCCGGCCCCGGCGGACCCCGCGGTCAGCGCGAGGTGGGTGCCGGTCTCGCCGGGGGCGTGGGAGAGCAGGAAGGTGCCGCCCACGTCGGGCAGGAAGCCGATGCCGGTCTCGGGCATGCCGAGCGAGGAGCGCTCGGTGACCACCCGGTGCCCGGCGTGCGCCGAGAGGCCGATGCCGCCGCCCAGCACGAGGCCGTCCATCACCGCGACGTACGGCTTGGGGTACTGCGCGACCTGCAGGTTCAGCCGGTACTCATCGGCCCAGAACGCCGCGGTGGCGGTGCCGCCGTCCTTCGCGTCGCGCCACATCGCGACGATGTCGCCGCCCGCGCACAGCCCGCGTTCGCCGGCGCCGGTGAGCACCACGGTGCGCACGCCGTCGTCGTCGGCCCAGTCGCTCAGTGCGTCGCTGATCAGCCGCACCATCTCGTGGGTCAGGGCGTTGATCGCCCGGGGCCGGTTGAGCACCACGTACGCCGCGCGCCCCTCGCGGCGCAGCAGCACCGGCGCCTCGTCGGCGGTCTCTGGCGGGGTGGGGGTGCTCATCGTCTCTCCTCGTTCGGGGCGTGGGGCAGGTCGGTGCCGCGGCGGTGCGGTCCTCAGGTGGTCAGGTCGCGGGCCAGGAGCTGGGCGAGGTGGACCGGGCGGGCGTCCGGCGCGAGCTCGTCGAGCTGGGTGCGGCAGGAGAACCCGTCGGCGAGCACCACCCGCTGGGCCCTGGGTGCGGGCGGCTGCGCCAGCGCGGGCAGCAGGTGCTGGCCGGCGATCGCCACCGACACCTCGTAGTGGCCCTGCTCGACACCGAAGTTGCCGGCCATCCCGCAGCAGCCGGACAGCGCGCGCACCCGGGCACCCGCCCCGCGCAGCAGGGCCGCGTCGGTCGACCAGCCCAGCACCGCGTGGTGGTGGCAGTGCGGCTGCGCCACGACGTCGAGCCCGCTCAGGTCGGGCGGGGTCCAGCCCTCGGTGCCGGTGAGCAGCTCGGCGAGCGTCACGGCCGCCGCGGCCACCGCCCGCGCGTCCTCGCCGGGTACCAGCTCGACCAGCTCGTGCCGCAGCACCGCGGTGCAGGAGGGCTCCAGCCCGACGATCGGCACACCCGCGCGGGCGTCCGGGGCCATCGCCTCGACCAGCGAGCGCAGCCGGCGCCGGGCGCCGTCGAGCTGGCCGGTGCTGATCCAGGACAGGCCGCAGCACTCCGGTCGCGCGGTCAGGTGCGGCTCGTAGCCGGCGTCGCGCAGCACCGCCACCGTCGCCTCGGCGACCTGCGGTGCGAAGTGCTCGGAGAACGAGTCGACGAACAGCAGCACCGGGGTGCGCGGCGTCGTACCTGCCCCACCGGCCGCGCCGACCGAGCCGGCCGCGCCGGTGAAGGTACGACGGAACGGTCGCGGTGCGAACGCCGGCATCCGGCGCCGGGTGTCCACCCCGGCGGCGCGCAGCGCGAGCGTGCGGGTGGGCGCCCAGCCCAGCACCCGGTTGGCCGCGCCGGGCACGCGCGAGGCCAGCCGCGCCCAGCGCGGCAGCCAGCCCAGGGCGTAGTGGCTGCGCGGGCGCAACCGGCGTCGGTAGGTCTGGTGCAGCACCTCGGCCTTGTAGCTGGCCAGGTCGGTGCCGGTCGGGCAGTCCGAGGCGCAGCCCTTGCAGGCCAGGCACAGGTCGAGCGCCTCGTGCACGGCGGGTGAGGACCACTCCAGGTCGCTGTCGGCGTTGACGATCTCCTGCAGCAGTCGGGCCCGGCCGCGGGTGGAGTGGATCTCGTCGTGGGTGGCCTGGAACGAGGGGCACATGACGCCGCCGCCGGCGCTGACGGCGCCACCGCTGGGGGTGGTGGCGACGGGGGCGCGGCACGCGCCCACCCCGGTGCAGCGGTGCACCGCCCGGGAGAAGTCGCCGCCGTCGCTGGTGTAGGCCAGGGCGAGGCCGTGCCGTGGCGGCGGCGTGCGGGTGTCGGCGGTGTAGCGCAGGTCCGCGGTGCTCGAGGCGACCCCGGCCGGGTCGGCCAGCAGGCCGGGGTTCAGCAGGTCGTCGGGGTCCAGGATGCGCTTGACCTCGGCCATCAGGCGCAGCGCGGCGGTCGGGTACATCCGCGGCAGCCACTCGCTGCGGGCCCGGCCGTCGCCGTGCTCCCCGGACAGCGAGCCGCCGAAGGAGGCCACCAGGTCGGCGGCGGCGCCGATGAAGGCGCGGTAGCGCTCCGGGCCGTCGGGGGCGTCGAAGGCGAAGTCGAGACGGACGTGCAGGCAGCCCTCGCCGAAGTGGCCGAACGGCATCGCGGTCAGGCCGTGCACAGCCAGCAGCTCCTCAAGCGCGGCCAGGTAGTCGCCCAGCCGGGCCGGCGGCACCGCGGAGTCCTCCCAGCCGGCCCACGCCGGGCGCCCGGACGGGGCGCGCCCGGCCAGGCCGGCGCCGTCGGCGCGGATCCGCCACAGCGCCGCCGCCGCGGCCGGGTCGTCGACGACCAGCGCGGAGACGCCCAGCCCGGCCGCGGCCAGCCGCTCGGCGCGGTCGCGGACCTCGGCCGCGTCCTCGCCGGAGATCTCGGTGAACAGCCAGGCCTGGCCTGCGGGCAGCGGAGGTACGGCGTGCGCGCCCTTGCGTTCCACGATCACGTCCACGATCCGCCGGTCCAGGCCCTCGCACGCCGACGGCGCGTGCTCGAGGACCGCCGGCGCGGCGTACCCGGCGGCGGGGAAGTCGTCGAAGCCCAGCACCACCAGCAGCCGCTCCGCGGGGTCGCGGACCAGCCGCAGGGTCGCCTCGGTGACCACGGCCAGCGTGCCCTCGGAGCCGACCAGGGCCCGGGTCAGGTCGAAGCCGTTCTCGGGCAGCAGGTGGTGCAGCGCGAGGCCGGAGACGTGCCGGCCGAAGGTGCCGAACGAGGTGCGCAGCGTCGCCAGGTCCGTGGCGACGAGTGCCCGCAGCCGCTCCAGCACGTCCGCACCACCAGAGCCATCGGTGCCTGCGGGGGCGGCGGGGCTCAGCGTCGCGGTCGGTCGGCCCTCGGCGTCGTAGCCGGTGAGGAGCTCCGAGCCGTCGGCCAGCAGCGCCCGCAGGCCGAGCACGTTGTGCGAGGTCCGCCCGTGCGCCAGCGAACGCGCGCCGCACGCGTCGTTGCCGATCATCCCGCCGATCGTGCAGCGCGAGCTGGTGGAGGGGTCCGGCCCGAACCGCAGGCCGTACGGCGCCGCCGCCCGCTGCAGGTCGGCCTGCACCACGCCGGGCTGCACCACCGCGGTCGCCGTGCCCGGGTCCACCGAGATCACCCGGTCCAGGTGCCGGGAGAGGTCGAGGACCAGGCCGCTGCCGATCGCGTTGCCCGCCACCGAGGTGCCCGCGCCGCGCGTGGTCAGCGGCAGGCCCAGCTCGCGGGCGGCGAGCAGCGCACGTCGTACGTCGTCGGGGGTGCGGGGGAAGGCGACGGCCGCGGGCGGCACCCGGTAGAGCGAGGCGTCGGAGGAGTAGGCCCCGAGCACGGCGGCGTCGTCGGAGACCTCCGCGACACCGAGTCGCCGCAGCTGTGAGGCGGTGGAGGGCACGGGCCGAATGTAGCCCTCGGCGCCCCGGGCACCGTCGTCCTGCGGCGCTTGGCACCGTGATCGGGCGGGTGCACACTCGAAGGACACCGATCTCGGGAGGGGGACGAGTTGTGACCCAGACCCTGAACGACAGCGTCGCCAGGACGCACGAGCTGCTCACCGAGCGGCTGCGCGTCGCAGAGACCAGCCATCCCACGGCTCAGCGACCACACGCCATGACCGCCGCGATCGACCCGTTCCTGGCCACCGCGAGCCGGCACGTCTCCGCGGCGAACGCGGTGCTGGGGCCGGCCGCGCGCCGGCACCTGGGGGACGGCCGGGACCGGGCCCGGGCGCTGGCGCGGCAGAGTCGGCGGCTGGAGGAGGCGCTCTTCGCCGCGAAGTCGAAGCTCTACGGCTCCTCCTACGCCGTGCGGCAGCCGTGGGCGGAGGTGTGGCTGCCGGTCGAGAGCGAGCTGGCCGCCTTCTGGGACATCGAGACCGAGCTGGTCGACGAGCTGGCCGCCGCGATCACGCCCGCGGATGCCGACTCGCTCGCCCTGGAGCTCTACAACAGCGAGACGCGGGTGCCGACGCGACCGCACCCGCACCTGCCGCACCAGGGCGTGGGCGGGCGCATGGCGCGGGGTGTCGCCTCCCGGGTGGACCGGTTCTGGGACGCCGCGGAGGACCGGATGGTGCCCGAGCCCGTCCACCCGATGCGACACCGCGACGGGTGGGTGAGCCGCTACCTGATGGCCGAGGCGGACGTCGACGAGCCGGACGAGGACGTGACCTCGCTGCCCCCCACGGACCCGGACGTGCCCCCGGACGTGCCGGACCGCCAGTCGGGACCGGGAACCTAACCCCCCCCGATCCGGAGCCGACGCAGCCCGACCCAGGCCGACCTAGTCGGTGCGGCGGGAGGCCTCGTCCTCGGCCTGGGCGAGGACCTGCTCGAGTGCCCACAGCAGGTGCGAGTGGTCGTGCTCGGCGGCCAGCATCTCGTAGCCGACCAGGGTGCTCAGCGCCCACACCGTGTAGGCCTCGGCGCGGTCGGGGCCGACCAGGTCGCTCGCCGCCTCGAACACGACCTCGTAGCGGCGGTGGTCGACCTCGCGCTGCACGCGGGCGACCCGCTCGTCCACGCCGGCCCAGACCCGGATCGCGGCCTCGGTGGCGTGCAGCAGCTCGCTGCCGGCGCCGATCATGAGGCGCAGCCGGGTCGCGGGATCCTTCTCGGTCCGCACGATCTGGGCGGTGTGGTCGGTGCGCTCGGTCAGCCAGGCGTCCAGCAGCGCGTCGGTGAAGGCCTGCCAGCTGTCGAAGGAGTGGTAGAACGCGCCGGTGGTGACGCCCAGGCGGCGACACAGGGTGGCGAGCTTGAGCGCGCCGTAGCCCTCCCCGGCGAGGATCTCGTTGGCGGCGGCGAACCAACCCGCGCGCAGACCCTCGTTGCGTCGGCCCTGACGCTCCTTCATCGGCGTTCCTCCTGGTGCGGGCGCCCATCGTAGGCGGCGCGGAGGGTGCATGCCCTGCAGTTGCGTCAGGTAGTCCTCAGGCCGGTGCTCAGGTCGGGTCGGGAAGCCCGGTGACCGCGACGTCGACGTCCTCGCGCTCGGTGCGGAACCGGTTCGCGGGGTGGTCCGGGTCGGCATGGCCCAGCGCCACGGCGCAGACCACCCAGCGGTCCTCGGGCAGGTCGAGGTGCGCGCGCACGGCGTCGGCGTACATGCCGATGGCGCCCTGCGCGATGGCGCCCAGGCCGAGCGCGTCGGCGAGGTTGAGGAGGTTGGCCACGTAGCCGCCGCAGTCCATGACGCCGTAGGTGCCCAGCGCCTGCGGGCTGGTGACGATCGCGACGTGGGGAGCACCGAAGAACTGGAAGTTCTCCAGCATCTGCCGCAGCCGGCCCTCGCTGTCCTCGCGGGCGACGCCGACGGCGTCGTACAACCCCCTGCCGCAGGTACGACGACGCTCGGCGTAGACGCCCTCGTACCGCTCCGGCCCGGGGATGTCCGGCTGCTCGGCGCCGGAGAGCACCCGCTCGGTGAGCCGCTCGCTCAGCGCGACGACGTCCTCGCCCGAGAGCAGGTGCACCTGCCAGGCCTGGGAGTTGCACCACGACGGCGTGCGTTGGGCCAGGGTGAACAGCCGCCGCAGCGTGTCGGGTCGGACGGGCTCGGGCAGGAAGCCGCGGCAGCTGAACCGGTGCTCCAGGGTGGCCGCGAGGGCGTCGGCCCGGTCGAGGCCGGCGGTGTCGACTGCGGTGTCGACTGCGGTGTCGGCTGCGGTGGATCCCAGTGCGCTCATCGGGGTCAGTATGGCCACGTCCCGGTGAGGACACCGTGCGGGTCCGCATCCCGTGGGTCCGGGTGCATCGCGCGAAGCCGTGGGATCTGGTTCGCTGGTGAGGGCCCCCCTGTGCGGGCGCCCGGCGACAGCGGAGGAGACCCCCATGCCCCACGACCCGTCCCACCTGCGCGACGACCGCGCGCTGCAGGTCACCCGCCACGACCAGGTCGCGGTCCTCGCCCTCGCCGGGCCGGGCGGCAAGGCGGTGATGGACGGCCGGTTCTTCGACGAGCTCGGAGCGGCCGTCGCGTCGCTGGACGCCGACCCCGACGTGCGCGCCCTCGTGCTCACCGGTGCCGGGCCGCACTTCTCGTTCGGGCTGGACCTCGCCGAGGCGCAGCAGACCTTCGGCCCGCTCTTCGGCGCCGCCGGGGCCGGGCCGCGGCTGGAGCTGCTGGAGCTGATCCGGCGCTGGCAGCACCTGGTGGACACGGTGGCGCGCAGCCGCAAGCCGACCGTGGCCGCCGTCAGCGGGTGGTGCGTGGGCGGGGGAGTCGACCTCGCCGCGGCGTGCGATGTCCGGGTCGCCTCGGCGGACGCGATGTTCAGCGTGCGCGAGGCGAAGATGGGCATCGTCGCCGACCTCGGCAGCCTGCAGCGCCTGGTCGGCCTCGTCGGCGACGGCCACCTGCGCGAGCTGGCGCTGACCGGTGACGACATCGATGCGGCCCGCGCCGAACGGATCGGCCTGGTCAACCACGTGCACCCCGACGCCGAGGCCGCCCGGGCGGGAGCGGTGGAGCTCGCGGCGCGGATGGCGGCGAACTCGCCCCTGGTGCTGCGCGGCGTCAAGGACGTCCTCGACGCCGAGCGCGGCCCGCGCGTCGAGGCGGGGCTGCGCTACACCGCGGTGTGGAACGCCGCCTTCCTGGTCAGCGACGACCTGGCGGGGGCCCTGGCCTCCTTCGCCGAGCGGCGCCCGCCCCGGTTCACCGGCCGCTGAACCCGGTCGCGGGCCCGGGTGCCTGGCCGGATGCCTGGCCGGATGCCTCGTGCTCGCGCTTGGCCCGGGTGATCGCCGCAACTGCCCGGCCGTAACGCACCGGCACCGCGCCCAGCGCCAGTGCCCGCTGCCGCAGCGGCTCGGTGAGGTCGAAGTGCTCGGTCGCCGTGCCCTCGTTCTGGATCCAGCGTGCCTCGATGCCGAGCCGCGCGGCGAACGCGACGAGCTCGTCGTGCCCGGCGGCGCCCGGCAGGTCGGAGAGCAGGTGCGACCAGACGCCGTCCATGCGCCCGACCCGGGCGGGCAGCTGCATGTCGTCGACGTGGATCGTCACGCCGCCGACGCTACCGGGGGCGAGTGGGCCCCGGACGCGCAAGGACCCGCCCCGGAGAACCGGGGCGGGTCCTTGCGAGGTGCGGGTCAGACCCGGCCGTAGAAGTGGGCGGCGTTCCAGATCTTCTCCTTGCGGACCGGGGTACCGGGACGCGAGGCGTGCCACAGCGAGTTGTTCCCGGCGTAGATGCCGACGTGGTAGACCCGGCCGCCCTTGGCGAAGAAGACCAGGTCGCCCTTGCGCGGCTTCTTGACGCGCTGGGCCTTGCTGGCCTGGGCACCCGAGGTGCGCGGCAGGCTCTTGCCGGCCTTGCGGTAGGACCACTGGGTCAGGCCCGAGCAGTCGAAGGAGTTCGGGCCGGCCGAGCCGTAGGCGTAGGGCTTGCCGGCCCGCGACTTCACCGCCCGCAGCACGCGCACGACGGCCTTCTTGCGCTTGGCCGCGATCCGCTTGCGCTTCTCGACGCGGCGCTCGGCCCGGGCCTTCATCTCGGCCTGGGTCTTCGCCTTCCACTGCACCGCGGTGGACGGGATGAGCTCTGCGTCCTTGGCGTGCGCCGTGCCCGGCGCCAGCAGGAACAGCGACAGGACGAGGGGGAGGAGAAGGATGCGCGCACCGGCGCGCAGCAAGGACAGGGACATACGAGTTGCTCCACAGCGACGCTTGCGAAAGGGGACCTGTCGGACTTGGGCTGCTGGTGCCCAGGGCACGTAGAACGTGCTCCTTCGCCCCGAGCCGCGCCCCGGTGAAGGGGGGCGGCGTGGTGCTCGGTTCTCCCGCGCCCGCGACTACCTCATCGTGATCCGATGTCGCTCCACGTCGTCGCGGGCCTCAGCGCACGTGGGCGGCCCCCTCGGGCGAGGAGGTCTCAGTGATTCCAGCGTTACACGATGCCCCGGGCCCGCACAAAACCAGGGGGGTCGAGGTGTTCGACGTCACGTGCGCTACAGGGGCTTCTCCCAGCCGGTGAGTACAGTGCCCGACGAGAGTCACGAGGTGCGAGGCGAGGGCGCGAGACCATGGGCTTCAAGGACGCGGACGAGGTCCGGCACTTCGTCGGCGGTGTCTTCCTCACCGGGTTCGCCCACCCCGAGATCGGTCCCCGGCTGCGGGACAGCGCCGTGGTGCTGCGCCTGGTGTTCACCGAGCCCGCCAGCGAGCTGGTCGTGGACATGCCGGGCGGCCGGATCGGGGCCGCCGAGGACCTGCCTGAGCCCACCGTCGTGATGCGGGTGAAGGCGGCGTTCGCCAACGCCTACTTCCAGGGCCGGCTCAACCTCCCGCTGGCCATCGCCCGCCGCCAGATCGCGGTGGAGGGCGCCCTCGGCGGCGTGCTCAAGCTCGCGCCGCTCAGCGCGATCCTGGTCCCCGACTACGTCGCCTCCCTGCGCGCCGAGCGCCGCGACGACCTCATCGTCCGCTGAGCCGGAACGCAGCAGCGGCCGGTCCCGAAGGACCGGCCGCTGCCGTGGTTGCTCAGTGCTCGCTCAGTGCTCGCTCACGCCCCGGCGGGCGCGGGCAGCGTGGGGTACTCCACGCCGGAGATGTGCTGCACGGTGCGCACCACCTGGCAGGAGTAGCCGAACTCGTTGTCGTACCAGACGTAGAGGATCGCCGAGTCGCCGTCGACGATCGCGGCGTTGGCGTCCACGATCGAGGCTGCCCGGGAGCCGATGAAGTCGCTGGACACGGCGTCGGTGGCCTCGGTGTAGTCGAGGTTGCGCGCCAGCGGACCGGTCAGCGACGCCTGGCGCAGGTGGCTGAGCACCTCCTCGCGCGTGGTCTCGCGCTTGAGCGTGAGGCTGAGGATCGCGATCGACACGTCGGGCGTGGGCACCCGGATCGAGTTGCCGGTGATCTTGGCGTCCAGGTCGGGGAGCACCTTGGCGACCGCGGAGGCCGCGCCGGTCTCGGTGATCACCAGGTTCATCGGGGCGGAGCGGCCGCGGCGGTCGGCCTTGTGGAAGTTGTCCAGCAGGTTCTGGTCGTTGGTGAACGAGTGCACCGTCTCCACGTGGCCGCGGGTGATGCCGAACTCGTCCTCCATCGCCTTCAGCGGCGGGACGATCGCGTTGGTGGTGCAGGAGGCGCAGGAGAGCACCTTCTCCGCCGGGTCCACCTCGCGGTGGTTCACGCCGTGCACGATGTTGGGCACGTCGCCCTTGCCGGGAGCGGTGAGCAGCACCTTGGCGATGCCGGGGCGCAGGTGCTTGGACAGGCCCTCGCGGTCACGCCAGATCCCGGTGTTGTCGATGAGGATCGCGTCGTTGATCCCGTACTCGGTGTAGTCCACCTCGCTCGGGTCGTTGCTGTAGATCACCTGGATCACGTTGCCGTTGGCGATGATCTGGTTCTTCTCCTCGTCGACCGTGATCGACCCGTTGAAGGCACCGTGGATCGAGTCGCGGCGCAGCAGCGAGGCGCGCTTCTTCAGGTCGTCGCCCTTGGCCTTGCGCACGACGACGGCGCGCAGGCGCAGGCCGTTGCCGGAGCCGGACTTCTCCACGAGCAGGCGCGCGACAAGGCGGCCGATGCGACCGAAGCCGTAGAGCACGACGTCCTGCGGGCCGGGGGCCGAGGCCTTGTTCTCACCGGTGGCGCCGGCGAGCGCCTGCGCGGTGAAGTCGGCGATGGACAGGCTCTTGTCGGAGGCCTTGTACGCAGCGAGGAGCTGGGCGAGGTCGATCTTGGCGGCGCCGAGGTCGAGGTCGGCGATGGCCTGCAGCATGGGGAAGGTGTCGACGACCGACAGCTCCTCGCCCTCGATCATCCGGGCGAAGCGGTGGGTCTTGAGGATGCTCACCACCGACTTGTTCACCAGCGAGCGGCTGTGCAGCAGGATCGTGACGTCCTTCTCGCGGTGCAGCCGGCCGACGATCGGGATCATCGCCTCCGCCAGCTCTTCGTACTGCTTCCAGCGGGTGAACTTGTCCTCGGTGACGCTCACGGCTTCCCCTCTGTCGTCAAACAAATCGCCTGATCGTAGGCCGGGCGGCTCGCGGCGGCGGAATCGAACCCAGCGCTGAGACGGGGACGTGACCAATTGCACTGACCGGGGTCGGTGCGCGGGGGCACGGGGTAGTGGATATGTCAACAACGCCGGATACGATGGAGCCGATGAGCACCCCCTGGCTGGGCCCCGACGAGCAGCGCGCGTGGCGCGGCTGGGTGGAGGTGCACGCCCGGCTCAACGCCCGGATCCACCGGCAGCTCCAGGAGGCCTCCGGACTGTCGCTGGCCGACTACGCGATCCTCGTCGAGCTCACCTCCGAACGTGCCTCGGACGGCTCGGCGCGGATGTTCGAGCTCGGCGAGCGCCTGGCCTGGGAGAAGAGCCGGGTGTCCAAGCAGGTCACCCGGATGGAGGCCCGCGGTCTCGTCGTACGACGGCACTGCCCGGACGACCGCCGCGGCTCCTACGTCGACCTCACCGACGCCGGCCGCGCCGCGATCGAGGCCGCGGCACCCGCGCACGTGAAGCTGGTCCGCGAGATGTTCTTCGACGTCGTGCCGCACGAGGACGTGCTGCGCCTGGCAGACCTCACCACGGCCGTGCTGGCGCGGCTCGACGCCACCGACTGACGCCCCGCCCAGCCCCCCGCCCGGTCTACGCGGACGCCGCGGGCGCGCGCAGCATGTCCCGCACCGCCCGCGAGGCGAACGCCATCGCCGCGCCCAGCGGCGCCCCCGGCCCCGGGTAGGCCGAGCCGAACACCGAGGCCGTGGAGTTGCTGGTGGCGTAGAGCCCCGGGATCGGCTGTCCCTGACCGTCGAGGACGCGCGCGTCGGCGTCGGTGACCAGCCCGCCCTTGGTGCCCAGGTCCGACAGCACCACCCGCGCGGCGTGGAACGGCGCCTCGGCCACCGGCACCAGCGCCTTGTTCGGCGACCCGGCGCCGCCGAAGAAGGTGTCGTACTCGTCCTGGCCACGGCCGAAGTCCTCGTCGACGCCGGCGGCGGCGAACGAGTTGAACCGCTCCACCGTCTCCGTCAGCGTGGTGGGGTCCAGCCCGGCGGCCCGGGCGAGCTCGTCGAGGGTCTCGCCGCGCACCCAGGTGCCCGCCGCCAGGTGCTCCTCGCGGTCGCCCTCCGGCATCGCGATCGCGGGCAGCGCGCCGCCCTCGCACGCGTCGAAGACGAACCACGACTCCAGCCGCTCGGGCGCCTTGGCCATCTCCCGGCCGAACCGGTCGTAGGGCAGGGACTCGTTGGCGTAGCGGCGCCCGGTCGCGTCCACGATCAAACCGCCGCGCAAGCCGAGGGTGAAGCTGCCGCTGCCGTCGGGCTGCAGCAGGCCCGGGCAGAACCAGCCCTCGCCGGAGAAGTCGGTCGCCGCCCCGACGGCCGCCGCGGCGTCGATGATCTCGCCGGTGTTGGTGCCGCGCGGCGCCATCGTCCACGCCGCGCGCCCCGGGGTGCCGTGCGCCGAGCGCCGCTCGGCGCTGCCCTCGAAGCCGCCGGCGGCGATCAGCACGCCGCGCCGCGCCCGGACCCGCACCGGGCCCTCGGGGCCCTCGGCGAGGACCCCGGCCAGCCGGCCGTCGGCGTCGCGGACCAGCTCGGTGACGTGGTGCCCGGTGGCGATCGTGCCGCCGTCGCGCAGCGTGATCGCGGCGAGCCGGGCGATCAGCGCTTGGCCTCCGGACAGCGTGCTGCGCCCCGGTCGACCGGCCCGGTCCCGCTCCACCGGCGGGCGCAGCAGCTCGCCCAGCGCCGGGTCGAGGTCGGCGCGCTTGAGCGCGGAGGGCTGCACCGAGCGGCCCATCGGCACCCGGCCGGGCGCGTCGTAGTACTCCGAGAACGGGATCCACTCCAGCTCCATGAGCGGGTCGGACTCCAGCTCGGCGACCAGCAGCGGCGCCTCGGCCAGCAGCGCCTCCACCCGCGCCTCATCCGCCGCGGGCAGCACCGCGGCCAGGTAGGCCCGCGCACCTTCGGTGGAGTCCGGCAGCCCGGCGCGCCGCTGCACGTCGCTGCCGGGCAGCCAGCAGGCGCCACCGGAGTACGCCGACGTGCCGCCGATCAGTGGGGTCCGCTCCAGCACGAGCGTGCTCATCCCCGCCTTGGCGGCCAGCGCGGCGCCGGTCATCGCGCCACCTCCGGACCCGACCACGACGACGTCGTACTCCTGCTGCAGGGGCCCTGCCCCGACCACACGTGCGGACATGGCCGCGACGATAACCTGTTCTCGTTCTGCTCCGGCTGTGGTCGCCGACTACGGTCTTGCCCAGGCTGCGGGGGCCCGCGGCCGGTCGACCCCGAGCACGGAGGAGTCCACGTGGGTGGCGGACACGCACATCGCGCGAACAACGAGCACGCCACGATCGACGTCGGTACGACGGCCCGAACCGTCCTGCTCGGCGGACTCGGCGTCGCGCTGCTGGCGACCCTGGTCGCGCTGGTCGTGTGGTGGCCGCCGGGCGACGCCGCCCAGCGCAGCGCCGAGGCCGGGGGAGAGGCCGCGCAGTTCGCCGCGCCAGGTGTCGACTTCCCCAGCGGCGAGGTCGTCGAGGTGGCGCCGCGCTGCGGCGGGCAGGGCCTGCCCGACGGGTCGGGCTGCAGCACGCTGAGCGTCGAGGTCGCCGGCGAGGAGTACCCGGTCAAGGTGCAGGTCCCGCCGGAGGTGCTGGACTCGGGCATCGACGTGGGCGACCGGGTCGAGCTGCTGCGCACGCCGGCAGCCGAGGGCACCGACGGGGCGGCGTCGTACTCCTACTTCGCCACCGAGCGCGACGGCACGCTGATCTGGCTGGCCCTGCTGTTCGTGGTCGTGGTGCTCGTCATCGCCCGCGTCCGGGGCCTGCTCGCCCTGATCGGGCTGGCCTTCGGGGCCGTGGTGGTGTGGTGGTGGGTGCTCCCCGCGCTGCTCGACGGCGCGCCGGGCGTCGGCGTCGCGCTGGCCGGCTCCTCGGCGATCATGTTCGTCGTCCTCTACACCACGCACGGCTTCTCGCTGCGCACGAGCACCGCGCTGGCGGGGACCCTGCTCGGGATCGTGGTGACGGCGGGCATCGGCGTCATCGCGATCTCCGATGCGCACCTGACCGGCGTCAGCGACGAGTCCGCCGCGATCCTGGCGACCTTCGGGGAGCTGGACTTCACCGACCTGCTCGGCTGCGCCCTGGTCATCGCCGGCCTGGGGGTGCTCAACGACGTCACGATCACCCAGGCCTCTGCGGTGTGGGAGCTGCGCGCGGTCAACCCGCAGGCGTCGCGGACGAAGGTGTTCACCAGCGCGATGCGGATCGGGCGCGACCACATCGCCTCCACGATCTACACGATCGTGTTCGCCTACGTCGGCACGGCGCTGATCCTGCTGATGCTGCTGCGCGTCTACGACCGGCCCCTGATCGAGCTGCTCTCCACCGAGCAGCTCGCCGAGGAGGTGGTGCGCACCCTGGTCACCTCGATCGGCCTCGTGCTGGCCGTGCCGATCACCACCGCGTTGGCCGCGGCGGTGGCCTCGGGCACGCCCGGGGGTGCCGGCGACGACGACGCCGCCGGCCCCGAGGACGACGAGCCTCAGATCGAGGGCTCGCTCCACGCCAGCTGAAGCGTCTCGGTGCCCCGGTCCCGGGTGACGATCCGGCCCCGGCCCGGCTGCGCCGGACCCGGGCGCAGGTTGCCGATCAGCGCGCCCTCGTCACGGTTGCCGGCGAGCAGGATGCCCGGCATCGCCAGGTCGCGCAGCGACTGGATCACCGGCTCGTAGAGCGCACGGGACGCACCACCGGAGCGGCGCGCCACCACCACGTGCAGACCCACGTCGCGGGCCTGGGCGAGCAGCGGCTGCAGCAGCGCGACCGGGGAGCTCTGCTGGGTGGCGACCAGGTCGTAGTCGTCGACCACGACGAACACCTCCGCACCCGACCACCACGACCGGTTGCGCAGCTGCTCGGGAGTCACCTCCGGGCCCGGGATCCGGCTCTGCAGGTAGGTGGCGAGGTCGTTGAGCGCCGGCGTCGCCTGGGTCGCGGACGTCAGGTAGTTGAGCAGGTACTCCTCGGGCACCTCGCCGAGCAGGGAGCGGCGGTAGTCGACCACCACGATCTGCGCCTCCGCCGGCGTCCGGGTGCGCATCACCTCGCGGCAGTAGCTGCGCAGCAGGTTGGACTTGCCCGACTTGCCGTCACCGAAGAGCAGCAGGTGCGGCTCCGCATCCACGTCCAGCCCGACCGGGGCCAGCTCCTTCTCGTTGATGCCGAGCAACAGCTGGCGACCCGTGGCGGCACCGGCCAGCGAGCGCACCTCGTCGAGGGCGATGCGGTCGGGCAGCAACCGCAGCTTCGGCCCGGCCGGGCCCCGCCACGCCTTCGCCACCGCCGAGATCAACGCATCCACCCCGTCGCCCAGGCTCTCCGCGCTGGAGACGGCGTCGATGCGCGGCAGCGCGCCGAGGAAGTGCAGCTTGCCCGGCACCAGGCCGCGGCCGGGCCGGTTCGCCGGCACCAACGAGGCGACCTTCCGGTCGATCTCGGAGTCGATCGGGTCACCCAGGCGCAGCTCGAGCCGGGTGCCGAGCACGTCGCGCATCGCGGCGCGGAAGTCGGGCCACCGCGTCGAGGAGGTCACCACGTGCAGCCCGAACGTGAGCCCGCGCCCGGCCAGCTGCTGGATCTGCAGCTCCAGCTCGTCGAACTCGGTGCGCAGCGTGCCCCACCCGTCGATGACGAGGAAGACGTCGCCGTACCCGTCGTCGGCGCGCCCCTGGGCGCGGCGCGCACGGTAGGTCTCGATCGAGTCGATCCCCTGGCTGCGGAAGTAGGCCTCGCGCCGGTCGACGATGCCCTTGACCTCGGCGAAGATCCGACGGACCACCTCGGGCTCGGAGCGCGCACCGACACCCGCCACGTGCGGCAGCGCGGCCAACGGCGCGAACGTGCCGCCGCCGAAGTCGAGCACGTAGAACTGCGACTCCAGCGGGGTGGTGGTCAGCGCCAGGCTGGTCACGATCGTGCGCAGCAGCGTCGACTTGCCGCTGCGCGGCCCGCCGACCACCGCCACGTGGCCCGCCGCGCCGCTGAGGCTGACGGTGAGCGTGTCGCGCCGCTGCTCGCGGGGCCGGTCCACCGTTCCCAGCGGGATGGTCAGGTTGCCGGCCTTGCGCCAGTGCATCGAGACCAGGCCGAGCTCGGGGTGCGGCGCCAGGTCCGCCATCAACCCGTCCAGGGTGTCGGGGACGTCCAGCGGCGGCAGCCACACCTGGTGGGCGGCCGGGCCGCGGCCCTCCATCCGGGCGACGGCGATGTCGAGCAGCGTGGTGCCGCTGTCCTCGGGCGCCGGCGCCTGGGGGACGGGCTCATCGGAGACCGGGTCGTCGAAGGTCTGCACCTCGGAGATCGTGAACGGCAGGATGCCGCGCACCTTGCCGCCGCTGTCGCGGCTCACCCGCCTGCGGTGGGTCTCCGGCGGCCCGGAGACGTACGCCGCCTTGAACCGGGTCAGCTGCGTGGGGTCGGGCTTGAGGTAGCCGAGGCCGGGGACCGCCGGCAGCTCGTAGGCGTCCGGCACCCCGAGCACCGCACGGGACTCCTGGGCGCTGAAGGTGCGCAGCCCGACCCGGTACGACAGGTGCGACTCCAGGCCGCGCAGGCGCCCCTCCTCGAGCCGCTGCGAGGCGAGCAGCAGGTGCAGGCCCAGCGAGCGGCCGAGGCGCCCGATGGCCACGAACAGGTCGATGAACTCGGGCTTGGCCGAGAGCATCTCGGAGAACTCGTCGACGACGATGAACAGCGACGGCATCGGCGCCAGGCCCGCGGCGGCGGGGTCGCCGGAGAGCCTGGCCTTCTCGTAGTCGCGGATCGAGGCGAAGTTGCCGGCGTCGCGCAGCAGCTCCTGGCGACGCACCATCTCGCCCGACAGTGCGTCCTGCATGCGGTCCACGAGGGTGAGCTCCTGGGCCAGGTTGGTGATCACCGCCGAGACGTGCGGCAGGTGCGACATGCCGGCGAAGGTGGCGCCGCCCTTGAAGTCGACGAGCACCATGTTCAGCTGCTCCGGGGAGTGCGTCATGGCCAGGCCGAGCACCAGGGTGCGCAGGAACTCCGACTTGCCCGAGCCGGTCGCGCCGATCACCAGGCCGTGCGGGCCCATGCCCTGCTGGGCGGACTCCTTGATGTCGAGGTGCACCGGTGCCGCGCCGTCGCCGACGCCGATCGGCACGCGGAGCCGGTCGCGAGCCGGCCGGGAGCGCCACGCGGCCGCCGGGTCGAACTCGCGCACGTCGCCGAGACCGAGCAGGTCCATGAAGTCGGTGGGCGCGGTGATGTCGACGGCGTCGTCACCCACCGTGGCGCCGGCACTGGGCGTGAACAGCGGGGTGAGCCGGCGCGCGAGCGCCTCCGCGCTCGCCGTGCTGCACTGGTCACCGCGGGCGCGCACCGGCTCGGTGCGCAGCCGGACCGCGACGAGCGGGACCGAGGCGGCGCCTACCCCTGCAGCGGTGCGGGCGTCCTCGTCGATCTCCAGCCGCAGCGCCGTCGGGTTGTCGAGCTCGCCCCAGCGGGCGGGAAGGTCGATCACGGTGACGCCGTGCAGCCCGTCGGGCGGCACGACGTGGTTGCCCGGCGGCAGCTCGACGCCGTCGGTGATGAGCAGGATGTGCGGCAACGCCGGCCGCTCGTCGGCCCCGAACCGGGGTCGCTCGCTGAGGTCGGGGGGAAGCATCGTGGCCAGGTCGGACAGGGAGGTGGTGACCATCCGGGACGGCCCGACCGCGTCGTTGTGGTGCTGGCTGTGGGCGTGCGGCAGCCACTTCACCCAGTCCCAGTGCGCCAGGGAGGCCTCGCTGGACAGCACCGCGACCTGCAGGTTCTCCGGGGAGGCGAACGTCGCCGCGGAGCACATCAGCGCCCGGACCAGGGAGCGGGCCTCCTCCTCGCCACCGCAGACCTCGATCCGGTCGAAGGCCCGCAGGTCGATCGAGGCCGGCAGGTCGGGCTGCAGCCGGTGCACCACCAGCAGGCGGTGCAGCGCCGAGGCGGAGGCAGGGTCCACGTCGTCGATGGGCGCGCCCTCCGGCGGCACCAGCTCGAGGGCGAGCGGCTGGGCGCACGTGCCGTAGCGCACCTGCAGGAACGCCGGGTCGGAAGACGAGCGCTCCCACACCCGCGAGCGGTCCTCGGCCAGCGCCGGCAGCGCGGTCGGTTCGGGGTGGATCCAGGTCAGCGCCTCCCGCTGCTGGTCGGCGGCGTCGCGGGCGACGCTGCGCACCGTGGACAGGTAGCGCAGGTACTCCGTGCGCGAGCCGGTCACCTGCTGCTGGCGCTGCTTCCGCTGCCGGTCGATCTGGACCACGATGAAGCCGAGCGTGGCGAACAGGAACATGCCCGCCGCGATGAAGCGCAGGGTCTGGTTGTGCCCGTCCCCGGCCAGGCCGGCGACCAGGACGATGGAGCCGAGGCTGCCCAGCATCGGGATCGCGTTCATCGCCACGCCGGCCGCGCCCTCGCTGGGCTGCACCTTGGGCGGCGGCTGGATCTGCAGCTGGCCGCTGGGCATCTCCGGCCGCTCGCCGCGCCCCGTGCGCTGGGTCAGGCTGCCCGGCGCGCCCGTGCGTGCCCGGCGTGGATGACTGGTCGGTGGTGCCACGCTCACGCTGCGGTCCTCTGTCCTCGTTCCGGCACGACGCCCTGCCCCGTGCTCTGCTGCCCCGTGCTCTGCTGCCCCGTGCTCTGCTGCCCCGTGCTGTGCTGCCCCGGGCCCCGTCCCCCGGCATGCTCGCGCTCTGCCCGCCGGGTCACGGCCTGCGCGCGAAGGTCGCGGCCGTCCCGATGGTAGGAGCACGGGTGCAGTGGGTATGGGGGCACGGCAGGGAGGACTACCCTGCCCACGTCGCCGTGAATCCCGGTGACGACCACGGACTTCCGGGAGGCCCGATGTCGGGTACGACGTCCCGGCCGCCTACGGCCGGAGCGCTCGTCGCGGTGACCGTGCACGGTCCCTACGGCGTCCTCGACCTGACCGTGCCGGCGGACGCGGCGCTGGGCGACGTCGCCGCGGCCTACGCGGCCGAGACGGGCCTGCGGGCGCCGCTGCCGCTGCTCACCCGCACCGGCGCGCCGTTGCCGATGGCGACCACCCTGGCCGCCGCGGGGCTCGCCTCCGGCTCGGTGCTGGTCGCGGTCGACCCCGCGCTGCGCCCACCCGGGTCGCACCGCCGCGACGGTGCCCGCGAGGACCGGGGCAGGGGGCCGGCGCCGGGTCCGGCTGCCGGGACGTGGCTGCTGGTCGCCGTCGGCGTCGCCGTCGCCGCGGCCTGGGCGAGCACCCGACTGCCCGCCGAGGACCGGTTGTCCGCGGTGGCGGTGCTGCTGCTCGCCGCCGTCGTGGGCTGCCTGCCGGTCGGCCGGATCGCCGAGCAGCGCGTGCTCACCGCCCCCGCGTTCGCGGCGGCCGCGGTGTTCGCCGCGGTCTGGGACCCGCTGCCGGAGCGGCTGCCGATGGTGCTCGGCGCGGCGGGGCTCGCGGCGGCGGTGTGCGCCGCCGTGGGACGCGCGCTCGCGGCCCTGGGCAGCAGCGCCGAGGAGGGGCTACGCACCTGGATGGTGGTCGGTTCCGGCTGGTTCGTCGTCGCCGGGCTCGGTGTGCTGCTCGGCCTGGCGCCGCAGGTGGTCTGGGCGGTGCTGCTGCTCGTGGCCGTCCTCGGTGCCCGCTTCGTGCCCGAGGTCGCGGTCGACGTACCGGACTCCTACCTGCTCGACCTCGAGCGGCTGGCCGTGACCGCCTGGTCCGCCCGCGAACGGCCCACCGGCCGTCGCGGCCGGATCGTGGTGCCCCGCCACGCCGTGGACACGGTGGCGGCGCGCGGCACCCGACTGCTCGGTGCCGCCTCGGTGGCGATCCTGGTGACCTCGGCGATCGCCGCCCCGCTGCTGCTGGCGACCGCCACCCTGCCGCTGGACCGGGTCGGTGCCCGCTGCCTGGTCGGCTTCGGTGGCGCCGCGCTGCTGCTGGCCGCCCGCAGCTACCGCCACGTCCTCGCACGGCGGATGCTGCGCCTGGCCGGGGTGGTGCCGCTGGCCTGTCTGGCACTGGTGCTGCTCGACGTCGCGCCGCTGGGCGCCGGCACCGGCCGGATCGGCTCGGCCGGGCTGCTCGCCGGCGCCGCGGTGGTGCTCGCGGGGGTGCTGGTCACCGTCGCGGTCCTCGTCGGCCGAGGCTGGCGTTCTGCATGGTGGTCGCGCCGCGCGGAGGTCGCCGAGGCGTTGTGCGGCTCGTTCGCCGTCGGCGCGCTGGTGGTGGCCGTCGGGCTGTTCCGCCATCTGTGGGAAGTCACCGGTTGAGGTTTAGCCGCTGCGCGGACCCGGGTAGCACCTGATGCGTCGGCTCTTTGGAAGCACTCGGGAGCCACGGGCAGAGAAAACACACCCAGGGCGGCGTGGCCGTCCACTGATCCGACCTAGGAGCAGACATGGCAGGTTCGAACATCGAGTTCGGCCACGCAGAGGGCGCACTCAAGCAGATCGCCGAGCGGGTCGTGCAGGCCAAGCAGGAGTTCACCCAGCACTCCAACACCCTCGACGGCCAGATCCAGGGGCTGAAGGGCAAGTGGGAGGGTGACGGTGGCCGCGCCTTCATGGTGCTGCACAACGCGTGGACCGAGAAGCACAAGGTGATCACCACCGCGCTGGACAAGTTCCACGCCTCGCTCACCGAGACCGAGGCCGACAACGTCGCCGTCGACCAGGGCGCCGGGTCGAACATGAACACCCTGATCAACAAGCTCGGCCAGCTCTGAGCAGCCTGAGACCACTGGAACGAAGGAGACTGACATGAGCCTCGACGGACTTCGCGTCAACCACGGCGAGCTCGACGCCGCCGCCCAGAACATGTACGCCACCGTCCAGAAGCTGGACGAGACCCTGAACAACCTCGAGAACGACATCGCCCCCAAGGTCGCCACCTGGTCCGGCTCCCAGCAGGAGGCCTACCGGGTCTCGAAGGCCGCCTGGGACTGGGCGATGCAGGAGATGCGGGACCTGCTCGACAAGAGCCACCAGAGCGTCTACCAGTCCAACGCCGACTACATGGCCGCGGACAAGCGCGGAGCGGCGCGGTTCGAGTTCTGATCGACTGAGCGCCTCCAGGAGGGACCGACGCACCGGCGTCGGTCCCTCCGTCGGCGTCTCGACGACGAGCACGGCCGGTGAGTCGAAGGAAGGGTGGAGCGGATGACACAAGTGGGCGGGGTCCCCCCGGCGCTGGCCTCGGGGCTGGTGCGGGTGACCGTCACGTCGGGGACCCGGCGCGTCGACCTGGTGCTGCCGGGAGCGGTGCCGGTCGCGGAGCTCCTCCCCGAGCTCGCCCGCAGCGTCGGCCTGCTCGACCCCACCACCGTGCACGGCGGCTACCGGGTGGGCACCGCCGACGGGCGCCGGCTCCAGCCCGACAGCGGCCTGGTGCTCCAGGGCGTCGAGGACGGCAGCCTGCTCACCGTGACCGCCGGTGTCGACGACCCGCCCCCGCGGGTCTACGACGACGTCGTGGAGGCGATGACCGACGTCGTCGAGCACGAGCTGCGGCCGTGGAAGCCGGCTTCGGGGCGTCGTACGGCGTTGGCGGCGGCGGGGCTCTTCCTGCTGCTGGGCCTGGCGGCGCTGCTGGTGCAGCGTGGCTCCGAGCTCGCGGCGGCGGCTGCCGCACTCGTCGCGCTCGCCCTGTGCGCGGCGGGCATCGTGCTCTCCCGCGCCCAGCGGGAGCCGGAGGCCGCGGTCGGCGTCTCCTGGCTCGCGGCCGCGTTCGCCGCGGCGGCCGGGGTGATGTTCGCGCCCACCGACGCGGCGCTGGCCGCGGAGCCGCTGGCCTACGGCGGTGCCGGCGCCCTGCTGGCCGGGGCGATCTGCGTGGTCGGCCTCGACGCCGGGCGCACCCTGGTCCTGCCTCCGGTGGTGCTCGGGGTGCTGGCGATGATGGCGGGGTTCTACTTCCGCTCCGCCGGCGCCGACGGGTTCGCGCCGGCGACCGTGCTCACCGTGCTGCTCGCGTTCGTCGTGCTGACCGGCAGCGTCTTCCCGTGGCTGGCGCTCGGTGCGACCTCGACGCGGGTCGAGCAGCTCTACGCCCCGGCCGACATCACCGCCGACCCCGAGGACATCGACCCGCACCGGGTCTCGGCCGATGCCCGGTTGGCGCACGAGATCCTGCTCGCCATCTCCGGCACCGTCGGGGTGATGCTCCTGGCGGTGGCCCCGCTGGCGGTCAGCCTCGGCGTCACCGGCACCCTGCTCGCGGTGGACGCCTGCCTGATCGTGATGCTGCGCACCCGGCAGTACCGCACCGGCAGCGAGGTGATGCTCGGTCTCGCCTCGGGCATCGCCGGGCTCGCGGTCACCGCCGTGGCGGTGCTGACCCTGCACGACGAGTGGCGGCCCACCCTGGCGGTGCTGCTGGCGGTGGCCGGCGCGGTGCTCCTGGCGGCGACGCTGACGCCGTCGGTGCCCTCGGTGCGTCGCGGTCGGCTCGGTGACGTGCTGGAGTCCGCGGCGCTGATCGCGCTGCTGCCGCTGCTCGTCGTCGCGATCGGTCTGTTCGACCAGGTCCGCCAGGCGGTGTCCTGAGCGTGGCGACCAAGAAGGACCTGGTCGAGGCCTACTCGTTCAGCCGGCGCCGGCTGGTCACCGCTTTCGTCTCGGGCGCCCCGGGCGGGCGCGAGGTGGAGCCCGCCCGCCCCGGCCGGATGATCGTCGGCGGGGTCGCACTGGCGGTGCTGCTGGTCGCCGCGGGCGCCGTCGCGGGGGCGCTGAACCCGCGCACCGACCCGTCGTGGAGCGAGCCCGGCCTGGTCACCGACGACCACGGCGCGCTGTACATCATCCTCGACGAGAGCGTCTTCCCCGGGCAGGTGCAGCTGCGCTCGATCATCAACGTCACCTCCGCCCAGCTGATCCTGGGCTCCGACGTGAAGACCAAGAGCGTGCCGGACGAGACGCTGTCCCAGCAGGAGAAGGGCCCGCAGATCGGCATCCTGGACGCGCCGGCCACGGTGCCCGGACCCCGGCAGCTGATCAACAGCGGCTGGAGCTCGTGCACGGCCTCAGGCGCCGGCATCCGCACCGAGATCGCCGAGGAGGTGCGGCCGCGGCCCGCCGATGACCAGGCGTTCGTGGTGCGTGCAGCAGACAGCGGCAAGCGGTACCTGATCGCGGAGGCCGACGTCGACCGTCTGCCGCGGCGCGCCTACAGCTACCAGCTGCCCGCCGACAACGACGGCCTGTACGACGCGCTGCGGCTCTCGCCGAACGACGAGATCGAGGTGCCCGACGAGTGGCTCGGCCTGTTCCCGGCCGGTGAGCCGCTGGACGCCCGTGGCCTGGGGCTGGGCGACCTCGGGGCACCCGCGGGCCTGAGCGGCTACACCGACGGCGCGCTGGTCGGCGACCTCTACGTCCGCAACAACAACACCTACGTCGCCACCCGGTCGGGCTTCGTCAAGCTCACCCCGTTCGCGGAGGCCGTGCTGCGCAACACCCCGGTGGACGGCAAGCGGCGGCTGCCGCGCGAGATCACCGCCGGGCCGGGTGCGTCGTTCACGATCGATGAAGGCGTGCCGTACGACGCCTCCTCCTGGCCGGAGGCGCTGCCGACCGGCTCGGTGTCCGCCAGCGAGGAGATCTGCGGCGTCCTGGTGACCGAGGAGGGCAACGTGCCGGCGGTCCGGCTGGCCACCGTGCCCGCCGAGGTCGGCATGCTCGAGGGTGTCGCCGCCGGTTCCCGCGAGGTCGACGTGATGTCCGGCCACGGGGCGCTGGTGCGCTCGGCGGACTGGGGATCGACGACCGGCACCAGCATCTACCTGATCGACGACCGCGGTCGGTCCAACTCCGTGGCGGGTGCGGAGGAGGTCGAGCGCCTCGGGTACGACGGCGTGGACAAGGTCGTGGTGCCCGACTCCTGGAACAAGCTGTTCCGGCCCGGCGCCGACCTGTCGGTGCTGGCCGCGCTCTGCCCGCCCAGCGCCGAGCCGCCACCGGGCGGGCCGAGCAAGGAATCCTGCTCGTGACCCGGCGGGCCCGGCCCGCGCTCGCCGCGCTGCTCACCACCCCGATGCTGCTGGCCCCGATGCTGGCTCCGGCGCTGGTCGCGCCGGTGGGGGCCGTCCCGGCCGTCGGCCCAGGCGGCGCCGTACCTGCGGCGCGGGCCGCCGCGGAGGGGCCGGACTGCGACACGGTCGGGGCCGACACCGAGCTCGGCGACCCGGTGACCGGTGAGAACGCGGCGTCGGTGGAGCTCCAGGTGCCCCAGGCCACCGAGGTGGCCCGCCGGCGCGGGGTCCGACCGGGGGCGGGGGTCAGCGTCGTCGTGCTGGACAGCGGCGCCGCCGGGTACGCCGCCCGCCCCTCCGCGAGCCTGGCGAGCAGCCACGGGGTGATCGTCGCCGGGATCGTGGCGGGTCCGGACCAGCCCAAGCCCCGCATCAAGGCCGGGATCGCGCCGCGGGCGCGCATCGTCGACCTTCCCTTCTACGCCGCGCCGCGGCACGAGGCCAGCGACGGGGTGCCGGTGCCCACCGCCGGCGCGCTGGAGCAGCGGTTGCGCGAGGTCGGCGACCGGCTGGCCTCCGGTGCCCTGGGGCCGCGCACGATCGTGCTGGTGCCGGCGGAGGTCCCCGGCTCCGACCGCCTGCGCGCCGCCCTCGACCGGGTCGTCGCCCGCGGCGCGCTGGTGATCGCCGCGGCCGGTGACCGGCCGGGTGAGGACGAGTCGTTCCTGGCGCAGTTCGTCGGCAAGGCCAAGCCCGGCGAGGACGCGGCCGCCGAGGTGTGGCCCGCCGCCCACGAGGACGTCGTCGCCGTCGGCGTCTCGACCCCGGGCTCCCTCGACACGGTGCTGCGCAGCTCCGCCATCGACCTGGCCGCCCCGGGCACGGGCTCGGTGGTCAAGGGCCTCAACGGCGCGTGGTGCGTGGTGACGTCGGTCTCCACCCACTGGGCCGCCGCCCAGGTCGCCGGCGTCGCGGCACTGGTGTGGTCCGCGCACCCGAAGGAGTCCGCCGCCTGGCTGCGCGCCCGCCTGGAGGCCACCGCCAGCGGCAACGGAGCCGCCACCAGCCCGCTCACCGGCTTCGGGGTGGTGCAGCCCGTGGAGGCGCTGCGCCGCGAGGTCGAGGCGACGGACGCCACCGGTCTCGACGAGGAGGTCGCCCCGGGCCGGGTGCCCCGCAAGCGCGCCGACGTCCTCGCCGCCGTACGCGAGGACGCCGTGTGGTGGGGCCTGGGCGGTGGAGCGGCGCTCGTCGTGCTGCTGGTGCTGCGCCCGGTGCTCGCCCGCCGCCGCTGAACCGCCTCCCAAGAGAATTCGTCGAGAATCGCCGAGAAGTCGACAAATCCACTTGGGGCGCGGAGCCCGGAGTGGCAGGGGCTGGAAAGCACGAACGGCGCCGAGGTGTCTCGGCGCCGTTCTCTGGCGGAGGTAGGGGGATTCGAACCCCCGAGGGCTATTAACCCAACCCGCTTTCCAAGCGAGCGCCATAGGCCACTAGGCGATACCTCCGCCCGGGAGGCTACCGGTCCGCGCCGCGGTCGTGGAAATCGGGCCGACGCGCAAGGTCGGTGTGGCCAAGGTGGCCGCCCTGCGTGGGGGTCGCGTGACGGTGTCGTCTAAGGTGGTGCCAACCCCTCGTGCGGCGATATCTCACCCAACTCCCCCAGGGCCGGAAGGCAGCAAGGGTAAGTGGGCTCTGTCGGGTGCACGAGGGGCCTTTACGTTCCTGGGGCCGCCCGCCTGTCGTGCGTCGGAGCCGCTGGTTAGTGTTCAGACGTGGACTCCCCGCTCGCTCTCTACCGCCGCTACCGGCCCGAGACCTTCGCCGAGGTGATCGGGCAGGAGCACGTGACCGAGCCCCTGCGTGCCGCGCTCGCCGGCAACCGGGTCAACCACGCCTACCTCTTCTCCGGCCCGCGCGGCTGTGGCAAGACCACCAGCGCGCGGATCCTGGCGCGGACGCTGAACTGCGAGCGCGCGCCCGTCGCGGACCCCTGCGGGGAGTGCGAGAGCTGCCGCGACCTGGCCCGCAACGGTCCGGGGTCGATCGACGTCATCGAGATCGACGCGGCCTCCCACGGTGGCGTCGACGACGCCCGCGACCTGCGGGAGAAGGCGTTCTTCGCGCCGGTGAGGAGTCGCTACAAGGTCTACATCATCGACGAGGCGCACATGGTGACCACGCAGGGCTTCAACGCCCTGCTCAAGCTGGTCGAGGAGCCCCCGCCCCACCTGCGCTTCATCTTCGCCACCACCGAGCCGGAGAAGGTCATCCCGACCATCCGCTCGCGCACCCACCACTACCCGTTCCGGCTGATCCCGCCGCGGCTGCTCACCTCCTACCTGACCGAGCTGTGCGAGCGGGAGGGCGTCGCGATCGAGCCCGCCGCCCTGCCGCTGGTGGTCCGCGCCGGTGCGGGCTCCGCACGCGACACCCTCTCGGTGCTGGACCAGCTGCTCGGCGGAGCGGGGGAGCGGGGCGTCACCTACGAGCTGGCCAGCGGCCTGCTCGGCTACACCCCCGACACGCTGCTCGACGACGTGGTCTCCGCGTTCTCCGCCGGCGACGGTGCCGCCGTGTTCGGTGTGGTGGACAAGGTGATCGAGACCGGGCAGGACCCGCGTCGGTTCACCGAGGACCTGCTGCGCCGCCTGCGTGACCTGGTCATCGTCTCCGCGGTGCCGGACGCGCCCGCCTCCGGCCTGCTCGACGTCTCCGCCGACCAGGCCGACCGACTGGTGGCCCAGGCCGCCGCGTTCGGCCGCGGCGAGCTGACCCGGGCCGCCGACCTGGTCGCCGCCGGGCTCACCGACATGCGCGGCGCCACCGCGCCGCGGCTGCTGCTGGAGCTGATCTGCGCCCGCATCCTGCTCCCCGCCGCGGACCACAGCACCGAGGGCGTCCTGGCCCGCCTGGACCGCCTCGAGCGCCGGGTCGCGATCACCGGTGTCACCTCCGCCGAGGCCGCGCCCGCCCCCGCTCCGGCCCTGCCCGCCCAGGACCGGCCGGTGCCGTCGGCCGCCGAGCGCGCCGCCCCGGAGCGGGCCGAGCAGGCACCCGAGGCGCCCGCCCACCGGGTGGTGCGGCCCGAGGTGCAGATGCCGGCCGCCCCGGCCCCGGCCCCGGCCCCGGCCCCTGCCGCGCAGCCCGCCCCGCAGCCCGCTGCCCCGGCACCGGAGCCTGCGGCCCCGCCTGCGGCCCCGCCTGCGGCCCCGCCTGCGGCCCCGCCTGCGGCCCCGCCTGCGGCCCCGCCTGCGGCCCCGCCTGCGGCCCCGCCTGCGGCCCCGCCTGCGGCCCCGCCTGCGGCGCGCGCTCCCGAGCCCACGCCGGCTCCCGAGCCTGTGCGGGCGCCCGAGCCGGCCGCCCAGCCCGCCCAGCCGCCCGTCCGGCCGCCCGTGGAGCAGCCCGCCGCGGCGGCGCCGGCACCCGCCCCGGCGGCCGGGAGCGGGCTCACCCTGGTCGACATCCGCCGGCTGTGGCCCGCGGTGATCGACCGGGTGAAGAACGTCAAGCGGGTCACCTGGATCCACCTCACCCAGAACTCGCAGGTGGTCGCCTTCGACAACAAGGTGCTCAGCCTGGGCTTTGCCAACGACGGGCCGCGGCGCTCCTTCGAGAGCGGCGGGCACGCCGACATCGTGCGGCAGGCGGTGATCGACGAGATCGGCGCCGACGTGCGGATCGAGGCGATCATCGACCCCGGCGCCACCCCCGGCGCGCCGCCCCCGCCCCCGGCGGCCCCCGCCGCGTCGGCTGCCGCGGCGCCCGCCGCCCCCGCCACGTCGTACGACGCCCCGCCGGCCGCCCCGCCGACCGACGACGCACCGCCGTGGGACCTCGACGGACCCGCCGGACCGACCGGGCCGGCCGGCCACGCCGAGGCTCCGGCGAGCACCCCGGCGCAGCCGGAGGCACCCACTTCGCGGCGCGCCCGGATCGCCGAGGTCGCCGCCCAGGCGCACCCGGACGTGCCGCCGCCCGACCCCGACGCGGCCGTCGACCTCGACGACGCGGAGGTGGACGCCGAGTCCAGTGCCGAGCTGCTGGCGCGCGAGCTCGGCGCCCGGATGATCGAGGAGATCCCGCGCACCTGAGCGGCACCCGACCCACCACCCCCGGCGGACGACGCGGAAGCGGCCCGCCACCCGAGAAGAGATGAGAAGACCATGAGCCAGAACCCCTTCGACGCCCTCGGCGGCGGTGACCTCGGCGGCGGCCTTGACCTGGGCGCCCTGATGCAGCAGGCCCAGCAGATGCAGCACGAACTGCAGGCGGCGCAGCAGCGCCTGGCCGAGACGATCGTCGAGGGCTCGGTCGCCGGCGGCGCCGTGACCGTCTCGGTCTCCGGCGTCGGCGAGCTGACCGGCGTCACGATCAAGCCCGAGGCGGTCCAGGGCACCGACGAGGAGTCGCTGGCCGACCTCGGCGACCTCGTGGTCGCCGCCTTCCGCGACGCGCGGACCCGCATCGACGAGCTCGCCGCCGAGACCCTCGGCCCGCTGGCCGGCGGCCTCGGTGGCGGCGACGCCGGCCCCGGCGCGGCGCCGGGCCGGCTCGGCTTCTGAGTCGCACCCGGCATGTACGAGGGTGTCGTCCAGGACCTGATCGACGAGCTGGGGCGGCTCCCCGGCATCGGCCCGAAGAGCGCGCAGCGGATCGCGTTCCACCTGCTGCAGGCCGAGGCCGCCGACGTGCGTCGGCTGGCCGAGGTGCTGCTGGAGGTCAAGGCGCGGGTGAAGTTCTGCTCGACCTGCTTCAACGTGGCCGAGGAGGACCAGTGCCGCATCTGCACCGACCCGCGCCGCGACCCCACCCTGCTGTGCGTGGTGGAGGAGTACAAGGACGTCGTCGCGATCGAGCGCACCCGCGAGTTCAAGGGCCGCTACCACGTGCTGGGCGGCGCGATCTCCCCGATCGACGGGATCGGGCCCGAGCAGCTGCACATCCGTGAGCTGCTCACCCGCCTCGCCGACGACACCGTGGGCGAGGTCATCCTGGCCACCGACCCGAACCTCGAGGGCGAGGCGACCGCGACGTACCTGACCCGGATGCTGAACCCGCTGGGGTTGCGCGTGACGCGTTTGGCGAGTGGACTGCCGGTAGGAGGCGACCTCGAGTACGCCGACGAGGTCACCCTCGGCAGAGCGTTCGTGGGAAGGCAGGCGGCGACATGAGCGACATCCCTGGAGCAGCGCCGGTGCTCGACCCGAGGTCCGCTCGGGCGCCGTCGGCGGAGACGATCGCGTTCGCCGAGGACATCGCCACCTCGGTGCGCGGCTTCCTGGACGCGCTGCCCACGATCGCCACCCAGGCCACGCCCGGGCAGGCGGTGTCGCTGCTGCTTCTGGAGATCGGGCAGATCGCACTGGCGGGTGCCCGGCTGGGGGTGCAGCGCGACTTCGATCCCCGTGAGGAGTACCAGCCCGACGTCGGTCCCGACGCCGACGTGGAGGAGCTGCGGATGCGCATCGCCGAGCTGCTCGGCGACGCCGACACCTACAGCTACGTCTTCGACCCCTACCGGCCCGAGCTGGTCACCGGGCTGCTCTCCGACGACCTGGCCAGCATCGCCGCCGACCTCGAGCTCGGCCTGCGCCACCACGGCCGGGGCGACGTGGACGAGGCGCTGTGGTGGTGGCAGTTCTCCTACGTCTCCAGCTGGGGCGCGCAGGCGGGCGCCGCGATGAAGGCGCTGCTCTCGGTGGTGGCTCACGACCGCCTCGACGTCGAGGTGCCCTCAGAGGAGGACCAGGTGGCCGCCGTCTCCACGACCCTGGACAGCGGCGAGGAACAGTAACCGCGCTCGGTAGAATCGTGCGCGGTCCCGCTGCTGGTCGCCCGCGGCGGGGATCGAACCGCGTTCCCCCCTTCCTTCCCCCGTCCAGCCAGGAGTGAGTCCGCCCATGGGCATTGTCGTGCAGAAGTACGGCGGCTCGTCGGTCGCCGACGCGGCCGGCGTCAAGCGCGTGGCGCAGCGCATCGTCAACACCAAGAAGGCCGGCCACCAGGTCGTCGTGGTGGTCTCGGCGATGGGCGACACCACCGACGAGCTGATCGACCTCGCCAACGAGGTCGCGCCGCTGCCGCCGGCCCGCGAGCTCGACATGCTGCTCACCGCCGGTGAGCGGATCTCGATGGCCGTGCTGGCCATGGCGATCGCCACGCTCGGCCACGAGGCCCGCTCGTTCACCGGCTCCCAGGCCGGCGTGATCACCGACGCCGCCCACGGCAAGGCGAAGATCATCGACGTCACGCCCAGCCGCATCCAGAAGGCCATCGGCGAGGGCGCGATCGCGATCGTCGCCGGCTTCCAGGGCGTCTCGCAGACCACGAAGGACATCACCACCCTGGGCCGCGGCGGCTCCGACACCACCGCGGTGGCGCTCGCCGTCGCCCTCGACGCGGACGTGTGCGAGATCTACTCCGACGTGGACGGCATCTTCACCGCCGACCCGCGGATCGAGCCGCGCGCCCGCAAGGTGCCGCGGATCTCCTACGAGGAGACCCTCGAGATGGCCGCGCAGGGGGCCAAGATCCTGCACCTGCGGTGCGTGGAGTACGCGCGCCGCTACGACATGCCCATCCACGTCCGCTCCTCCTTCTCGGAGAAGGAGGGCACCTGGGTCGTCAAGGCCGAGGATGTTGCCCAGGAGGCCACCATGGAAGCTGCCATCATCACCGGTGTCGCCCACGACCGGAGCCAGGCCAAGATCACCGTGGTCGGCGTGCCGGACAAGCCGGGCGAGGCGGCCGCGCTGTTCCGCGCCGTCGCCGAGGCGCAGATCAACATCGACATGATCGTGCAGAACGTCTCCGCCGCCGCGACGGGGCGCACCGACATCTCCTTCACCCTGCCCAGCAGCGAGGGGCAGACTGCGATGACGGCGCTGTCGCGGATCCAGGAGTCGATCGGCTTCGAGAGCCTGCAGTACGACGACTCGGTCGGCAAGGTCTCCATCATCGGCGCGGGCATGAGCTCCTCCCCGGGCATCTCCGCCCGCTTCTTCGAGGCGCTCTCGGAGGCCGGGGTCAACATCGAGATGATCTCCACCTCGGAGATCCGCGTGTCCGTGGTGGTCTCGGAGACCCAGGTCGTCGACGCCGTCAACGCTGCACACGCCGCGTTCGACCTCGGGTCGGACGAGATCGAGGCCGTGGTCTACGGAGGTACCGGACGATGAGCAAGCCCATCAACATCGGCGTCGTCGGCGCCACCGGCCAGGTCGGCGTCGCGATGCGCCAGATCCTGCTCGAGCGCGACTTCGGAGTCGGCGAGATCCGGTTCTTCTCCTCGGCCCGCTCTGCGGGCAAGGTGCTCGCCTTCGGTGACCGTGAGGTCGTCGTGGAGGATGCCGAGACCGCCGACCCGACCGGGCTGGACGTCGCGCTGTTCTCCGCCGGCGCCACCGCCTCGCGCGCCCTGGCCCCCCGCTTCGTCGAGGCCGGCGTGATCGTGGTCGACAACTCCTCGGCGTTCCGCAAGGACCCCGACATCCCGCTGGTCGTCTCCGAGGTGAACCCCGAGGCCGCCCGCGGCGTGATCGAGGCGGGCCGCGGCATCATCGCGAACCCCAACTGCACCACGATGGCCGCGATGCCGGTCCTCAAGCCGCTGCACGAGGAGGCCGGGCTGCGCCGCCTCATCGCGTCGACGTACCAGGCCGTCTCCGGCTCCGGCATCGCCGGCGTGGAGGAGCTGGCCAACGGTGTCGCCGCGGCCGGTGACAAGGCCCGTGAGCTGGCGTACGACGGCGAGGCCGTCGACTTCGGCGAGCCCGGCGTCTACAAGCGCACCATCGCCTACAACGTGCTGCCCTTCGCCGGGAACCTCGTCGACGACGGCCTGGGCGAGACCGACGAGGAGCAGAAGCTGCGCAACGAGTCGCGGAAGATCCTCGGCATCCCCGACCTGCGGGTGTCCGGGATCTGCGTGCGCGTGCCCGTCTTCACCGGCCACTCGCTGGCGATCAACGCCGAGTTCGAGCGCTCCCTGCCCGTGGACCGCGCCCGCGAGCTGCTCGCCGGCGCCCCGGGCGTGGAGCTGGCGGAGATCCCGAACCCGCTGGCCGCCGCCGGCAAGGACCCCTCCTACGTGGGCCGGCTGCGCCAGGACCCGGGCGTCGACGACGACCGCGGCCTCGCGCTCTTCGTCTCCAACGACAACCTGCGCAAGGGTGCGGCCCTCAACACGGTGCAGATCGCGGAGTTGATCGCCGCCTCGCGCTGAGCGGAACGCCCCTGACGCGCGAAGACCTCGCCCCCGGCTCGTACGACGAGCCGGGGGCGAGGTCTTTCTGCGTCACCGGTGCGCGCCTGATGCGGGTCAGGCGCGGGGTCAGGCGTCTGGTGGCTCCACGAACGTCTTGGTCACCCACACCGACGCCAGGTAGCCGCCGACACTGAGCAACGGGATGACGACCAGCATCGTCCAGCTGTCGAGCACCTCGATGAGCAGCAGCAGCGCGATCACCGCGACCATGCCCACCGCGAGGAAGCTCGAGCTGCCCGGGTCGGGGACCAGGAACGCTTTCAGCAGCTGGCTGCCCAGCAGCACGCAGAGCGCGAACGTGGCGATCAGCAGCAGGAAGCCGGGCCCGCCACCGCACGAGGAGGTGCCGCGCACGGCCTCGCAGCCGCGCAGCGAGAGCCAGGTCAGCACGACCATCGTCGCGCCCACCACGAGCCCAGTCAGCGCCGCGGCCCGGTAGATGGTGAGCAGCGGGTCGTGGTCGGCCGCGGCAGCGATCTCGGCGATCTCCGCGTCCTCGGCGGCGAGGTCGGCGAGGACCGCGTCCCCCTCCATGACGCTCGTCGCAGAGCCGCCCGTGGCCGGTACGGCGCCGCCACGGGCCGCGGATCCGCCCGGCCCCGCGCCGGGACGCCGCAGGCCTGCGGAGAGGGTGGACAGGCGGGCGGCCATGCCGCGCCCGGCGGGACGCGCCGGCTCCGGCTCCGTCTCGGATTCGGCGTCGATGTCGACGGCGGTGTCGGTCGTGTCGGCGGCGGGCTTCACCGGCGAGATGACCTGCGTCGCCGTGGCATCGGCCGGGTCGTCGGCCGGGTCGTCGCTGGTGTCGGCAGCCGCAGGCACCTCGACGGCGGGCTCCTCGACGACGGCGTCCTCCACCGCGACGGGTTCCTCCACCGCAGCAGGCTCCTCCACCGCGACGGGCTCCTCCACCGCAGCAGGCTCCTCCACCGCGACGGGCTCCTCCACCGAAGCAGGCTCCTCGACGACCGGCGCCTCGACGGGCTCCTCGACGACGGGTTCCTCCACCGCGACGGGCTCCTCGACGGCGGGCTTCGCCGCTGCGGCGGGCTCGGGCTCCGGCCGGGTGGGCGGCTCGGAGACAGCCTTCTTCGAGTCCCCGCGCTTCTTGCGCCCGAAGAGCTTGGGCGGCTCCAAGCTGAGCTTCAGCTTGTCCTGCTCGTCTGCCATGGGCGGCAGTCTGTCACGAGGGAGGCCACGATCGGACGGAGTCCGGACAACGTCCGAGGTGCCCAGGGGCGCCAGGGGGCGCCAAAACGAGCGAAGGACCCACGTGGTCGTGGGTCCTTCGCCGGTGTCTGGTGACACGGTGGTCGGGCTGACAGGATTTGAACCTGCGGCCTCCTCGTCCCGAACGAGGCGCGCTACCAAGCTGCGCCACAGCCCGCCGATCGCGCACCCCTCGCGGGGTTCGCTCACAAGCAGGGGAGCATACCGGAGCGGCGCCCGCGACCCGCAATCCAGGGGGTCACCGGACCGCTTCGGTGTCCCGTTCGCGCGGCACGAGGGTCAGCAGCGAGGCCTCGGGCCGGCAGGCGATCCGCATCCGCAGGTACGGGTTGGTGCCGAGTCCCGCCGAGACGTGCAGCGCCGCGGAGCCGGGGTCGCCGGGCCGGGAGTCGGCGGGGTGCCGGTGCAGGCCGCGGGCGCGGGCCGGCTCGAGGTCGCAGTTGGTCGTCAGGGCCCGGCCGCCGGGCCACGGCAGGCAGACCTGTCCGCCGTGGGTGTGCCCGGCCACGATCGCCTCGTACCCGTCGGCGGCGAGCTGGTCGAGCACCCGCAGGTACGGCGCGTGGGTGACCCCGATGCGCAGGTCGGCGTCCGGGTCGGCCGGTCCCGCGATCGCGGGCAGGTCGTCGTACCCCAGGTGCGGGTCGTCGACCCCGGCGAAGGCCAGCGTCGCCTCGCCGACGGTGAGCGTGCCCCGGCGGTTGGTGAGGTCCAGCCAGCCCGCCGCGCCCAGCCCGGCGCTCAGGTCGCGCCAGGGCAGCTCGGGGACGTCAGTGTGCCGGCGGCCGTCGTCGGGCAGCAGGTAGGCGAACGGGTTGCGCAGACCGGGCTCGAAGTAGTCGTTCGAGCCGTGCACGAACACCCCGGGCACGTCCAGCAGGGCGTCCAGGCTCTCCAGCACCGGCCACACGGCGTCGCGGTGCGCCAGGTTGTCGCCGGTGTCGATGACGAGGTCGGGGTGCAGCGAGGCCAGGTCGCGCACCCACTCCTGCTTGCGCCGCTGCCCGGGCACCATGTGCAGGTCACTGAGGTGCAGCACCTTCAGGGGCCGCATCCCGGGCGGCAGCACCGCCACCTCGTAGCGGCGCAGCGTGTACTGCCGGGCCTCCCAGTGGGCGTAGGACGTCACCGCCCCACCGAGCAGGGCGCCGAGGCCGGCCACGCGCCCCGCCGTCCTGACCAATCCCATTCGGCAAGGCTGACACACGACGGGCACAATCTCCCCATGGGCACCCTCAAGGATCGACTGCGCGCAGACCTGACCACCGCGATCAAGGGCCGCGACGAGGTGCGCTCCTCCACGCTGCGGATGGTGCTCACCGCCGTCACCAACGCCGAGGTCGCCGGCAAGACCCACAAGGACCTCACCGACGACGAGATCGTCACGGTGCTGGCCAGCGAGGCCAAGAAGCGGCGGGAGGCGGCCGTGGCCTTCGAGGACGGTGGCCGCCCAGAGAGCGCCGCCAAGGAGCGGGCGGAGGCCGCGGTGCTGCAGGACTACCTGCCTGAGCAGCTCGGTCCGGAGGAGATCGCCCAGATCGTCAGCGCCGCGGTCGAGCAGGCCGGCGTCGCCGGTGAGGGCCCGAAGGCCATGGGCAAGGTGATGGGCATCGTCTCGCCGCAGGTCAAGGGCCGCGCCGACGGTGCCGCCGTCGCCGCTGAGGTACGACGCCAGCTCGGCTGACGCCGGGACCCGACGCCCCGGGAGGCCCGGCGGCCGCCACGGCCGCCGGTCACCCGGATCCGGCGACGGGTCAGTCGCCGCCCTTCTTGCGCTTCTTCTTGGCCTTCTTCGGGCTACCGTCGGAGATGTAGACGGTGACCTTGTCGCCGCCGGCGAGCCCGGTGCCGGCCCGCGGCGCGGTGGAGGCCACCAGCCCCCGGCTGTAGCTGGAGTCGACGGTGCTGCCGCGGACCACGTCGAAGCCGAGGTCGCTGAGGATGTCCTCGGCCTCGTCGTACGTCTTGCCGCCCACGTCGGGGACCGGGGTCAGCAGTCCGCGGATGTCGGTCGAGGAGGGCCGGTTGAAGTCCTTGTCCTCCAGGAACGGTGCGATCTTCTTGAACGCATCGCCCCAGATCGGGCCGGCCGTGGTGGAGCCCGAGGTGGAGTACAGGGTCCGACCGCCGATGGAGCGGCCGTTGAGGGTCTCCGGCTGCCCGGCCTTGTTGAGGCCGGCGACCGTGGCCGCGCCCGCCAGCGTCGGGGTGTAGCCGACGAACCAGACGGCCTTGTTGTCGCTGGTGGTGCCCGTCTTGCCGGCAGCCGGCTTGCCCGGGTTGAGCGCGGCACCGAAGCCGCCGGGGGCGACCACGCCGCGCAGCACGTCGTTGACCGCGTCGGCGACCGGGCTGGCGAAGACCTGCGTGCAGCTCTTGGGGTACTTCTTCAGCACGTTGCCGTCGATGTCCTCGATCTGGGTCACCGGGCGCGCGTCGCAGTGCACGCCGCCGGCCGCGAACGTCGCGTAGGCCTCCGCCATCTCCAGCGGGCTCACGTCGGCGACGCCGAGGGTGAACGACGGCACGATGTTGTCCTTGGTCAGCCGGCTGATGCCCATCGCGCGGGCGAGCTTCCACGGCTCGCAGATGCCGGTCATCCGCTCCAGGTTCACGAAGAACGTGTTGACCGACTTCTGGGTGCCCTCGTAGAGGTTCGGCGCGGCCGAGGCGGTGGTGGAGTTCTTCGGCCGCCACACCTCGGCGCTGCGGTACGGGCCGTCGCAGGTCTCGAAGTCGCGCAGGCTGACCGAGATCTGCTTCGGCGCCGGGATCCGCTGGTTGAGCGGGATGTCCTGCATGATCGCCGCGGTCAGCACGAACGCCTTGAACGTCGAGCCGGGCTGGAAGCCCGCTGCGTCGCCGTACTGGCGCGGGACGGTGTAGTTCAGGAACGTCTGGCCCTTGCGCTTGCCCATCGGGCGCGACTGGGCGATCGCCTTCACGTTGCCGGTGCGGGGCTCGATCAGCGCCAGGGCGCCGATGGCGGCGTCCTCGGGGTAGACCTTGCTGGCCACCGACTCCGTCGCGGCGCGCTGGTGGCGCATGTCGAGCGGGGTCCGGATGGTCAGGCCGCCGCTGAAGATGAGCCGCTCACGCTCCTCGGGCGTCTCGCCGAGGGCGGGATCCTCCTTGAGCCAGCGCACCGCGAAGTCGCAGTAGAACTGGGCAGGGGAGTTCACGCAGCCGTTGCGCTGCTCGGCCACCTTCAGCCCGAGGCGGCGCTCCTTGGTCTTGGCGGCCTCCTCGTCGGTGATCACGCCGAGCTGGGCCATCCGCTGCAGCACGATGTTGCGGCGCACCTTCGCCTGGGCGGGGTACTTCGTCGGGTTGTAGGCCTCGGGGGACTGCACCAGGCCCGCCAGCAGCGCGGCTTGGCGCAGGTTGAGGTCCTTGGCGTTGACGCTGAAGTAGTGCTGCGCGGCGGCCTGGACGCCGTACGCGCCGTCGCCGAAGTAGGCCGTGTTGAGGTAGCGCTCCAGGATCCAGTCCTTGGTGTGACGCTTCTCGAGCGCGATCGCGTAGCGCAGCTCGCGCAGCTTGCGGCCGTAGGTGTCGTCGGTGGCGGCGCGCCGCTCCTCGTCGGTCTTCGCCTGGTTGACCAGGGTCAGCTTGACCAGCTGCTGGGTGATCGAGGAGCCGCCCTGCGCCACGCCGCCGGAGGCCTGGTTGGTGAACAGGGCCCGCATCGTGCCCTTCAGGTCCAGGGCCCCGTGCTGGTAGAAGCGGTAGTCCTCGATGGCGACCATCGCCTCGACCATGGTGCGCGAGATCTGCCGCAGCGGGACGTTCACCCGGTTCTGGTCGTACAGGGTGGCGATGGTGGTGCCGCGCACGTCCTTGATCTCGGTGCGCTGCGGCAGCTGCTCGGTCTCGAGCTCCTGGGGCAGGTCGTCGACGGACTCGGCCAGGTTGCGGGCGGTGAAGCCGGCCACGCCCGCGAACGGGATCGCCAGCCCGGACACGACCACGCCGAGCACCGCCGCGACCAGGAGCATCACGCCGAGGTGGGAGGCGATCCTGCCGGGCGGCAGGCGGTCGGGGCGGGTGCGGGACATGGCCCTCAGGGTACGTGACCGAGGTGGCGACGCTCAGCGCCGGCGAGGGCACCGGCCACCCCCGGGGACGTCACACCCATCCTGATGCGGGATGTCCATAGTCAATTTTGACTAGTCAGGTTGGGTCCGATGAGCGGTGTTGTGTCCTGGGCAACTGCCTTTACTTTGATTGACGTCGGTAGGACCAGTCGCTGTGGGGGCGATGGCCGGCCGGCTGTGGGACACAAGGACACAACATGATGTGGGTAGACGACTGGACGCCGCGGGCCGCTTGCCGGGACGCGCAGCCTGACCAGCTCTTCGTTCGGGGCGCGGAGCAGAACAAGGCCAAGCAGGTGTGCTCGGGTTGCGCGGTGCGCACCGAGTGCCTGGCAGAGGCGCTCGACAACCAGATCGAGTGGGGCGTGTGGGGTGGCATGACCGAGCGTGAGCGCCGGGCGCTGCTGCGGCGCCGACCGAACGCCTCCTGGCGCAAGGTCCTCGAGGACGCCCGCAAGGGCGAGGGCGTCCGCGCCCTCTGAGTCGGCGCGAGCCGCCTCACCCCTGCGGTGAGGCGGCTGCAGTGCTGCCCGCGTCTAGCGGGCCAGCGTCTCGTGGGACTCGGCGAGCAGCTCGCCGATGCGGCGCAGGCCGTCCAGGTCGTGCACGTCGCCGGCCAGGGCCGGCACCACGGCCGTGGCCACCTGCGGGTGGGCGGTGGCGAAGCGGGCCCGCAGGGTGCGCTCGCGCTCGACGAGCCGCATCCGGTCGCCGTGCAGGCGCAGCAGCCCGGCGGTCAGCGACCCCGGGTCCTGCTGCCGCAGCCGTTCGGCGGCCGACAGCGCCTCCTCGGCCGACAGCATCTCCGCGGGCTCGGCGCTGGCCCGGTTGACGACCATGCCGGCCAACGGCATGTCGTCCTCGCTGAGCCGCTCCACGAAGTAGGCGGCCTCGCGCAGCGCGTCGGGCTCGGGGGCGGCGATCACCAGGAACGCGGTGCCGTCGGCCTTGAGCAGGGCGTAGGTCTGCTGCGCCCGCTGCCGGAACCCGCCGAAGACGGTGTCCAGCGCGGTGACGAACGTCTGCAGGTCCTTGAGGAACTGCGCGCCCAGGATCCGGGTCAGGGCGTTGGTGATCAGGTTGAACCCGGCCGTCATCAGCTTCGCCGGCCCCTTCGCCGGCGCCAGCAGCAGCCGGACGAACCGGCCGTCGAGGAAGCTGGAGAGCCGTTCGGGGGCGTCGAGGAAGTCCAGCGCCGAGCGCGACGGCGGGGTGTCGACGACGATCAGGTCGTAGTCCCCCTCAGCCTCCGAGCCCGGTACGACGTGCTCGCGGTGCAGCTGCCCGAGCTTCTCCATCGCCATGTACTCCTGCGTGCCCGCGAACGAGCTGGAGAGCGCGACGTAGAACGGGTTGGCCAGGATCTGCTGCGCCTTCTCCGGGCTCGCCTGTGCCAGCACCACCTCGTCGAAGGTGCGCTTCATGTCCAGCATCATCGCGTCGAGCCGCCCGGGCCCCTCGACCCCGGAGACCGGGCGGGGGGTGTTGTCCAGCTGGTCGATGCCCATCGACTGCGCCAGGCGTCGCGCCGGGTCGATCGTCAGCACCACCACGCGCCGGCCGCGCTCGGCGGCCCGCAGCGCCAGCGCGGCGCTGGTCGTGGTCTTGCCGACACCGCCCGAGCCGCAGCACACGATGATGCTGGTGTGGCGGTCGTCGATCAGCGCGTCGACGTCCAGCGCACCGGCCGGCCGGTGCGGCGCCGTCGCGGGTCCGACCCGCGAGGATCGTCCGGCAGAACGTGCCATCGTGGCGCCCCCTATGCCATTCCCTGGGCCCGCAGCATGCCGGCCAGCTCGTAGAGTCCGCCGAGGTCGATGCCGCCGGGCAGCCGCGGCAGCTCGTAGGTCGGCTGGCCCAGCTCCGCGACCAGCGCGCGCTGGGAGTCCTCCAGGGCCCGCCGCTCGGCGTGGTCGGCCGCCTCGGCGAGCAGCCCGTCCACGAGGCCGGGGGTGACCTTCAGGCCCGTGCTCGTCAGGTCGGACTCGATGCGGGCCCGGTCCAGGGTGCCGGCGCGGGCAGGGGCCAGCGCGTCCGCGCTGAGGTCCTGGGGGCGGACCTGGTTGACGATCACGCCGCCCACCGGCAGCCGCGCCGCACGCAGCTCGGCGATGCCGTCGGCGGTCTCCTGCACCGGCATCTCCTCCAGCACGGTGACCAGGTGCACCGCGGTGCGCGGGGAGCGGAACAGGGTCATCATCGTGTCGGCCTGCGCCTTGATCGGACCCACCTTGGCCAGCCCGGCCAGCTCGTTGCTGACGTTGAGGAACTGGGTGATCCGGCCCGTCGGCGGCGCGTCGAGCACCACGGCGTCGTACCGGATCGCGCCCTTGTTGCGAGAGTTGCGCTCCACCGCCTCGTAGACCTTGCCGGTCAGCAGCACGTCGCGCACCCCGGGCGCGATCGTGGTGGCGAACTCGGTCACGCCGAACCGGTCCAGCGCGCGGCCGGCGCGGCCCAGCCGGTAGTACATCGACAAGTACTCCAGCAGCGCCGCCTCGGCGTCGATGTGCAGCGCGTGCACCACCCCGCGCCCGCCGTCGGCGTCGGGCAGGCCGGTGGTCAGCCGCTGCTCGGAGTAGGGCAGCGGCTCGACGTCGAACATCCGCGCGATGCCCTGGCGGCCCTCGACCTCGCAGAGCAGCACGTTGCGTCCCCGCCCGGCCAGCGCCAGGGCCAGCGCGGAGGCCACGGTGGACTTGCCCGTGCCGCCCTTGCCCGAGACCACGTGCAGCCGCACCCCATCCCAGTCGCTCACGTCGTGCAGCGTAGCGAGAGCACGGGCGGACGGGGCGGCGTACGGGCGAACGGAGGTTCCCTCGCCGCCGCCCGGGTACAGCCACCTCGAAGCCGACCCGATCCGAGGAGCCTCCCGCATGAGCCCAGACCGTCCCGACCGCGCCGCCGGTGTGAGCAGCCCGGAGGGGCTCGACCGGGAGGTGGACGCCGTCGTCATCGGCAGCGGCCCCAACGGCCTGGTCGCGGCCAACCTGCTCGCCGACGCGGGGTGGAGCGTGCTGGTGCTGGAGGAGCAGGACACCATCGGCGGTGCCGTGGCCAGCGACTCCGCGCTGCACCCCGACTACGTGCACGACACCTTCAGCTCGTTCTACCCGCTGGCCGCGGTCAGCCCCACCATCCGGGCCCTGGAGCTGGAGAAGCACGGCCTGGTGTGGTCGCACGCCCCGGCGGTGCTGGGCACGCCGTACGCCGACGGGCACTGGGCGGTGCTGCACCGCGACCGCGACACCACCGCCGCCGCGCTGGAGCAGCGGGCGCAGGGCGACGGGGACGCCTGGCTCGAGATGTGCCGGACCTGGGACGCCATCGGCGAGCAGGTCGTCGGCGCCCTGCTCGACCCGTTCCCGCCGCTGCGGGCGGGGGTGGGTGCACTCACCCGGCTGCCCCGCGCCGGCGGGCTGGACTTCGTGCGCACCCTGCTCGCCCCGATGCGCGAGGTCGCCGACCAGCACTTCTCCGACGACGGCGCCAAGATGCTGCTGGCCGCCAACGCCGCGCACGCCGACATCCCGATGGACGGCGTCGGCTCGACGCTGATGGGCTGGCTGCTGGCGATGGTCGGGCAGAACCTCGGCTACCCGGTGCCCCAGGGCGGCGCCGGCGCCTTCTCCGGGGCGATGGCGCGCCGCCTGACCTCCGTCGGCGGCCGGATCGTCACCGGCTGCCGTGGCGAGCAGGTCGTGGTCCGCGACGGCCGCGCGGTGGCGGTGCGCACCTCGACCGGCGAGGAGGTCCGGGTCCGCCAGGCGGTGGTCGCCGACGTCAGCGCACCGGCGCTGTACGGCGACCTGCTGGCCAGCGAGGACGTGCCGGACGCCGTACGACGGCGGATGCGGCAGTTCGCCTGGGACTTCGGCACCGTCAAGGTCGACTGGGCGCTGTCCGGCCCGGTGCCCTGGCAGGGCGCGCCGAGCCAGGCACCCGGCACCGTGCACGTGGCCGAGACCATCGACGAGCTCGCCGAGCAGAGCGGGCACATCCTCGACCACCTCGTGCCCGCCCGACCGTTCCTGCTGGTCGGCCAGATGGCGGCCGCCGACCCCACCCGGGCGCCGGCCGGCGCGGAGTCGCTGTGGGCCTACACACACGTGCCGCAGGAGGTCCGCGGGGATGCCGGCGCGAGCGCGGGTACTGCAGGGATCACCGGGAAGTGGGACCACGACGACGTCGAGAGGATGGCCGATCGGATGCAGGCCAGGATCGAGAAGTACGCACCGGGATTCGCCGAGCGGGTCGTCGCCCGCCGGGTGCTGGGGCCCCGCGAGATGCAGGCCCGCGACGCCAACCTGGTGGGCGGTGCGCTCAACGGCGGCACCGCGAACCTGCACCAGCAGCTCGTCTTCCGCCCGGTGCCCGGGCTGGGCCGCGCCGAGACGCACGTGAAGGGGCTCTACCTGGGCTCCGCGTCGGCCCACCCCGGCGGCGGCGTGCACGGCGCCTGCGGCTCGAACGCCGCCCGCGCCGCGCTCGGGCACGCCCGGCTGCGCACGGCGGTGAGCGTCGTACGGTCGCTGCCTCAGCGGGTGGCCGGAGGCCGGCTGTGAGCGCGGAGGAGATCGTGGCCGAGCCGAGTGCCGCGGACGGGCCCGGCACCGTCGTCATCACCGGCGGCACCTCAGGGGTCGGGCGCGCCACCGCCCGCGCCTTCGCCGAGGCCGGGCACCCGGTCGTCGTGCTGGCCCGCGGGCAGGACGCCCTCGACGCCACCGAGGCCGAGCTGCGTGAGCGGCACCCCGCCTGCCGCGCGATGAGCCTGGACGTCACCGACCGCGACGCGCTCGACCGCGCCGCCGACGTGATCGAGGCCGAGATCGGGCCGATCGAGGTCTGGGTCAACTCCGCGATGGTCACCGTGCTCGGCGAGTTCGAGAAGGTCAGCCCCGAGGACTTCGACCGGGTGATGGACGTCGTGTTCACCGGCACCGTCAACGGCACCCGCACCGCGCTGCGGGTGATGCGCCCGCGCGGCACCGGCCGGATCGTGCAGGTGGGCAGCGCCCTGGCCTACCGCGGCATCCCGCTGCAGGCGGCGTACTGCGCGGCCAAGCACGCCGTGCAGGGCTTCAGCGACTCCCTGCGCAGCGAGCTGCTGCACCAGGACAGCAAGATCACCGTCAGCGAGGTGAACCTGCCCGCGGTCAACACCCCGCAGTTCGACATGTGCCGCAACCTGGTCGGCGAGGCGCCGCAGCCGGTGCCGCCGATCTTCCAGCCCGAGGTGCCCGCCCGCGCGGTGCTGCACGCCGCCCGCACCGGCGACCGGTCGCTGCTGGTCACCTCGACCACCACCCGCACGGTGCTGGGCGACCGGCTCGTCCCCGGCGCGCTCGACCACCTGCTCGCCTCGACCGGGTACGACGGCCAGGTCTCCGACCGCCCCGCGCCCAAGGGCGACAACCTGTGGAAGCCGCTGCCCGGCGACCACGGCTGCCACGGCTCCTTCGACGACCGCGCCCGGACCAGCTCGTTGCAGGAGACCCTGCGCGCCACCCCGCTGGACACCGTCGTCCGCACCGTCGCCGGGCTCGGCCGCCGGGTGGGCGGTCAGGTGCTCCGGCTGGTCGTCTGAGCCGAATCCCCCCTGGTGGTCCGCCGAATCACCCCTGGTGGCTCGCCGAATCACCCGTTGTGGCCGGTTGAAGCACCCGGTGTGCTCCGCCGGCATGTACGACGGCCCACCGGGTACCGGCCCTCCATGAGCCGCACCACGCGCATCTTCGAGTGCACGCCCGAGGACGTCTTCGACGTCCTGGCCGACGGCTGGAGCTACTCCACCTGGGTGGTGGGGGCGGCCCGGATCCGCGACGTCGACACCTCCTGGCCGGACCCCGGCAGCGAGATCCACCACTCCGTGGGCGCCTGGCCGCTGCTGCTCAGCGACTCCACCTCGGTGATCTCCGTCGACGCGCCGCACCACCTCGAGCTGAAGGTGCGGGCGTGGCCCGCCGGCGAGGGCGTCGTCCGGCTGACCCTGACGCCGCACGAGCGCGGCACCGAGGTGGTGATGGAGGAGGACGCCTCGGCCGGCCCCGCCACGCTGCTGCTGAAGCCGCTGCGCGACCCGGTGCTGCACCTGCGCAACATCGAGGCGCTGCGCCGCCTGGCCTACCTGGCCGAGTCGCGGGCGCGGCTCGGCGGCACCGAGGACGACGCCGGCGACGTGGCACAGGTCCGGCCGGAGGCCGATCACAGCGCTGAGTAGTCTGCGAGCCATGACCAAGTGGGAATACAGCGTGGCTCCGGTCCTCAACCACGCCGCAGCGCAGATCCTCAACAACTTCGGCCAGGACGGCTGGGAGCTCGTGACGCTCGTGCCCGGCCAGGGCGGCAACGACATCGCCTACTTCAAGCGGCCGGTGGAATGACGACTCCGCAGCAGCGCCTCGCCGAGCTCGGCCTGAGCGTGCCGCCGGTGGTGCCGCCCGTGGCGGCCTACGTGCCGGCGGTGCGCAGCGGCGTCATGGTGCACACCGCGGGCCAGCTGCCGATGCGTGACGGCGCGCTGCTGGCGACCGGCAAGGTCGGCGCCGAGGTCAGCGCCGAGACAGCCTACGAGTGCGCCCGGCAGTGCGCGCTCAACGCGATCGCCGCGATCGCCTCCGTGGTCGACGACCTGGCGCAGGTGCGGATCGTGAAGGTGGTCGCGTTCGTCGCCTCCACCCCCGACTTCACCGGCCAGCCCGGCGTCGCCAACGGCGCCTCGGAGCTGCTCGGCGAGGTCTTCGGCGAGCACGGCGTGCACGCCCGCTCCGCGGTCGGCGTGCCGGTGCTGCCGCTCGACGCCCCGGTCGAGGTCGAGATCTCCGCCGAGGTCCTGGCTCCGTGAGGATCCCGCTGCCGCCGGTCCACCTCGACCAGCGCATCGCCGACCTCGCGAGCGAGTACGCCGACGGCCGTCGTACGGCGGCGCAGCCGCGCGACGCCGCCACCGTGGTGCTGATGCGCCCCGGTGCTGCCGGCGAGCCCGAGGTGTACCTGCTGCGCCGCCAGCTGAGCATGGACTTCGCCGGCGGCATGTGCGTGTTCCCCGGCGGCGGCGTCGACCCGCGCGACTACGACCACGCCGTGGCGTGGGCCGGCCCGACGCCGGCGCAGTGGGCCGCGCGGCTGGGCACGACCGAGGACGTCGCCCGCGCGCTGGTCTGCGCCGCGGTGCGCGAGACGTTCGAGGAGTCCGGCGTGCTGCTGGCCGGCGGCAGCGACTCCGACGTGGTCGCCGACACCACCGGCGAGGACTGGGAGGCCGACCGGGTCGCGCTGGAGTCGCGTGAGCTGGCGATGACCGACTTCCTGGACCGGCGTGGACTGGTGCTGCGCACCGACCTGCTCGGCATCTGGAGCGGCTGGCTGACCCCGGTGTTCGAGCCCAAGCGGTACCGCACCTGGTTCTTCGTGGCGCGGCTGCCGCAGGGCCAGGTCACCCGGGACGTGTCGACGGAGTCCTCGTCGGTGACGTGGCTGAGCGCCGCGGCGGCCGCGGACGCCGCCGACGCCGGCGACCTGGCGATGCTGCCGCCGACGTACCTGACCTGTCTGGAGATCGGCACCCTGGGCAGCCTCGATGCCGTCTTCGACGCCGCCGCGGACCGCACGGTCGAGATGTTCACCCCGTCCGTGGAGACGGTCGAGGGCGGCCACGCCCTCACGATGCCGGAGGCGCTGCGGCCACTGGTCGCCGAGCGGAGGGCCTGACCCGTGAGCGCCCCCGGACCTTGGACGGGCGGTGCGTACGGCGAGCGCGGTCGCTGCGTGCTCGCGCCGAACCCCGGCCTGATGACACTCGACGGCACCAACACCTGGATCCTGCGGGAGCCGGGCGCGGAGTCCTCGATCGTCGTCGACCCCGGCCCGCTGCACGATGACCACCTCGACGCCGTCGCCGAGGCGGCCGGCCGGGTGGAGGCCGTGGTGGTCACCCACCACCACCTCGACCACACCGAGGCCGCGCGCTCGTTCGCGGAGCGGATGGGCTGCGGCGTGCGCGGCCTGGACCCCGAGCAGTGCTGGCGCTCGGAGCCGTTGAGCGACGGTGAGGTGCTCGACGTCGCCGGGCTGTCGGTGCAGGTGCTCACCACCCCCGGCCACACCCGCGACTCGGTCTCCCTGCTCGTGGCGGCCGACGGCGCGCTGCTGACCGGCGACATGGTGCTGGGCCGTGGCACCACCGTGATCGTGCACCCCGACGGCGACCTGGGCTCGTACTTCGACTCGCTGGCGAAGATGCAGGCGCTGGTCACCGAGGGCCGCGCGACGTCGTTGTGGCCGGCGCACGGCCCGGTGCTGCCGGATGCGGCCGGGATCCTCGACCACTACCGGGTGCACCGGCTGCAGCGTCTCGGTCAGGTCGAGAGCGCCCTGGGGCGGCTCGGGCTGAGCGCCGAGCAGCTGCCGCCGGACGTGGCGGAGGAGCCGGGGCTGGCCCGCCGGGTCGTCGAGGTCGTCTACGCCGACGTCGATGAGTCCTTGTGGCTGGCGGCCGAGTCCTCGGTGCGCGCCCAGCTGGCCTACCTGGCCACCCGCTGACGCTCCACCCGCTGACGCTCCGCTTCCCAAGCGAATTCGTCCGTTTCCGGCGAGAAACCAGCAAATCTGCTTGGGAAGCGGTTCAGGCCAGGATCTTGCGCATCCGGGCGTAGGCCTGCGGGTCGTCGGCGCGCAGCCTCTCCCGCGTACGACGGCGGTAGCGCAGGACCTGGACCAGCCCGAGACCCCAGAGCACGTACTGGCACGACATCGCGGCCTGGAACGCGGCGGGTGTGTAGTCGGTGCCGCCGCCGGGGGTGCGCCAGTCGAGCACCAGCCCGATCGCCAGCACCACCAGCAGGGTGGAGACGAACCCGGCCTGGTTGATGATCCCGGTGGCGCTGGACTGCCGCTCCGCCGGGTTCGCCATCCGGCCCATCTCGAAACCGATCAGCGACGTCGGCCCGCCGATGCCGGACATCACGATGAGCAGCACCAGCAGCGGCATCGGTGCCTGCCCGGGCCACGCGAGCACGAGCGTCCAGGAGGCCACGATGGCGAGCACGATGCCGATCGCGACCGAGGAGCGGTGCCACGGGTGTCGGCCGATCGCCCAGCCCAGCACCGGGCCCACGGCGATCACCGCGACGACCATCACCGTGAGCAGCACGCCGGCCGTCTGCTCGGAGTGCCCCTCGCCGCGCACCAGGAACGGGTAGCCCCACAGCAGGCCCAGCGTGGTCCCGCTGAACGGGGTGGTGAAGTGGATCCAGAACCCGAGCCTGGTGCCGGGCTGTGCCCATGAGGCGCTCAGGCTGGCGCGCACCTGGGTCAGCGACAGCGCGGGACCGGTCAGGGAGCGGGAGGTCGGGCCGTCGTGCACCACGGCCAGCAGCGCCACCGCGAGCACGAGCCCGACCGACGCCGCGAGCAGGTAGGACCGGGTCCAGCCGAGCTGGCCGAGCGCCCAGGTCATCGGCAGCGCGGCCACGACCGCGCCGAGCTGGCCGAGCATCCCGGTCACCTGGGTCATCAGCGGGATACGGCGCGGCGCGAACCAGGTGGTGACCAGGCGCAGCACGCAGATGAAGGTCATCGCGTCGCCGACGCCGACGCAGACCCGCGCGGCCAGGGCCACCGGGAACGTGGACGCCAGCGCGAACGCGGTCTGGCCCAGCAGCATCAGCACGCTGCCGGTGAGCAGCACCCGGCGCGGGCCGAACCGGTCCACCAGCAGGCCGACCGGGATCTGCATGCCGGCGTAGACCAGCAGCTGCAGCATCGTGAATGTGGCGAGCTGCGCAGCGCTGATCCCGAACCGCTCGGAGGCGGCGAGGCCGGCGACGGCGAGCGAGGAGCGGTGGAAGACCGCGAGCAGGTAGACCAGCACCGCGACCATCCACACCCACCACGCGCGGGCCGGGGTGCGGTCGACGGGCAGGTTCACCGGACAAGGCTAGGCACCGCCGCGACCAGCCCAGCAGCGGGGCGGCAACACCCAGGAAGCACGACAGCCCCCGCCGAGGGCGGGGGCTGTCGGGACGAGCAGGCTCAGCGGGCGCGGCGGCCCATCCGCTCCATGTCGAGGATGACCACCGAGCGCGGCTCCAGGCGCACCCAGCCGCGCGAGGCGAAGTCGGCGAGCGCCTTGTTCACCGTCTCCCGCGAGGCGCCCACCAGCTGGGCGAGCTCCTCCTGGGTGAGGTCGTGGTGCACGTGCACGCCGTCGTCGGCGGTGCGGCCGAAGCGGTCGGCGAGGTCGAGCAGCGCCTTGGCCACCCGGCCGGGAACGTCGGAGAACACCAGGTCCGCGACGACGTCGTTGGCCTTGCGCAGCCGACCGGCGAGCTGGGCGAGCAGGCCGCGGGCCACGACGGGGCGACCCTCGAGCCAGCGCAGCAGGTCCTCGTGCGACAGCGAGGCGAACTCGGCGTCGGTGACCGCGGTGACCGTCGCCGAGCGCGGGCCGGGGTCGAAGAGCGACAGCTCGCCGAACATCTGGCCGGGACCCATGATCGCGAGCAGGTTCTCGCGGCCGTCGGAGGAGGTGCGGCCGAGCTTCACCTTGCCCTCCAGGACGACGTACAGCTTGTCGCCGCTGTCACCCTCGTGGAACAGCGCCTCACCTCGGCGCAGCCGCGTGGTGGCGAGCGACGAGCGCAGCGCAGTCATGGCCTCGTCGTCGAGCGCGCTGAAAAGCGGCGCCTGACGGAGTACGTCGATGTCCACGCTTCCTCCTGATCACTGACCTTGGCGGTCCTTCCGGGACGGAAAGGCGGACCGCTCTCGTCTGGCATCCTAGCCAGTGGGAGATCTCACACATAGCCCGCGGGTCGCTGGGACGTTCGGCGAGTCCCCTGACGGCACCCGACGAGGCGCTGAGCGGGCCACCGTAGGCTGCTCGGTGTGCGGGAGATCAGGCGGGCCATCGTGGTCGACGACGAGACCCCGGCGCAGCTGGTGCGCCGCGCGCGCAAGATCAACCGGGTGCTGGCCGAGACCTACCCCGACGCCAAGGCCGAGCTCGACTTCGACGACGCCTTCCAGTGCCTGGTGGTCACCGTGCTGTCCGCGCAGACCACCGACAAGCGGGTCAACGCCGTGCGGCCGCGGCTGTTCGCGGCCTACCCCGACCCGGCCGCGATGGCGGCCGCCGACCGCGCCCACCTGGAGCAGATCGTCGGACCGCTCGGCTTCTTCCGGGCCAAGACCGAGTCCCTGCTCAAGCTCAGCGCCACCCTCGTCGAGCGGTACGACGGCAAGGTGCCCGGCCGACTCGAGGACCTGGTCACGCTGCCCGGCGTGGGCCGCAAGACCGCGAACGTGGTGCTCGGCAACGCCTTCGACGTGCCCGGCATCACCGTCGACACCCACTTCGGCCGGCTCGCCCGGCGCCTGGGTTGGACCGCCGAGACCGACCCGGTGAAGGTCGAGCACGCGGTGGGCGCGCTGTTCCCCAAGCGGGACTGGACGATGCTCTCGCACCACCTCATCTGGCACGGCCGCCGGCGCTGCCACGCCAAGAAGCCCGCCTGCGGAGCCTGCCCGGTGGCGCGGTGGTGCCCGTCGTACGGCACGGGGCCCACGGACCCCGAGGCCGCGCAGCTGCTGGTCCGCACCGAGGGGCCGAATTGAGGCGCCTCCCGGCGGCGCTCGGCGTCCTGCTCGCCGCCGCCGTCCTGCTCACCGGCTGTGACGGCGGGCGCCCCGCCGCGCTCGCCTGCAAGGTCGACGTCGACACCCCCGACCTCGTCGCGGACCGCGAGGCCGCCGGCATCGCCAGCTGCACCGCCATCCCGCTGCGCGAGTCCGGCAGCGCGGACCTGCCCGACGTCGACCTGCCCTGCCTGGGCGCCGACGCCCCGGTGAGCCTGTCCTCGCTGCAGGGACCCGCGCTGGTGAACTTCTGGGCCTCCAACTGCGGCCCGTGCCGCGAGGAGCTGCCCGCCCTGCAGGAGTTCCACGAGCGCTACGGCGACCAGGTCAGCGTGCTCGGCGTGGACTACCTGGAGACCTATCCCGGCGCCGCGATCGACCTGGCGCGGCGCAGCGGGGTCACCTACCCCTCGCTCGCCGACGCCTGCGGCGACCTCGCCGACACCGACCTGCGGATCCTCGGCCTGCCCCAGTTCGTCCTCGTCGCCGAGGACGGCAGCATCGCGCAGTCCGCCGGGGGAGTGGAGTCGGTCGAGGAGGTCGTGGCCCTGGTGCGCACGCACCTGGACATCGAGCTCGAGCCCGCGAAGGGGGAGCGATGAACGCGCCGTTGCCCGAGGACATCCGGGCCGCCCTGCCCACCTCGGTGCCCGCCACCGCGCCGGACGGGCTGCCGGAGTGGCTCGTCCCGCTGGCCCAGGCCGCCCGCGCCATCCAGGGCAGTGACCTGAGCCAGTTCCTGCCGCCGGAGGGCGCGCCCGTACGACGCGGCGCGGTGCTGATGCTGTTCAGCGAGAACGCCGAGGGCGACGGCGACGTGCTGCTCACCGAGCGCGCCCACCACATGCGCTCCCACCCCGGCCAGGTGTCCTTCCCCGGCGGCTCGATCGACCCGGGGGAGACCACCGTGCAGGCGGCGCTGCGCGAGGCGTGGGAGGAGATCGGCGTCGACCCGCGCGGCGTGGAGGTCTTCGCCGAGCTGCCCGAGCTGTGGCTGCCGCCGTCGAACTTCGCGGTCACCCCGATCCTGGGCTGGTGGCGCGAGCCCGGCGGCGTGCGGGTGGCCTCGCCCGACGAGGTGCACGCCATCCACCGGGTCGCGCTGCGCGAGCTCTTCGACCCCGCCCACCGGATCGCCGTACGCCACCCCGGCGGGTGGACCGGCCCCGGCTTCCTCATCGGCGAGGACAAGGACGTCATCCTGTGGGGCTTCACCGGCGGGATCCTGACCCGGTTCTTCACGTTCCTGGGGTGGCTGCCCGGAGTCGAGGACCCGCCGGTGCATGATCTTCCCGACCACATGCTCGGCGAGTACCGACGGCGTACCGGCGCAGTGGCGACCGACGAGAGCCCGAGGGACAGCATGGACATCCTGGAGCCCGACGAGTGAACGTCCTCGACTGGCTGCTGATCGCGCTCGTGGTCGCCTACGCCCTGTCCGGCTACTGGCAGGGCTTCGTCACCGGTGCCTTCGCCACCGCCGGGCTGCTCGCCGGCGGCCTGGGCGGCATCGCGCTGGCCCCCGTGCTGCTCGGCGACATGGACCCCTCCCTGGCGGTGTCGCTGGGGGCGCTGTTCATCGTCATCCTCGGCGCCTCGCTGGGCCAGGCGCTGATGCAGTACGTCGGCGCGCGGGCCCGGGAGCGGATCACCTGGCAGCCGGCCCGCGCTCTCGACGCGGTCGGCGGCGCACTGCTCAGCGCGTTCGCGGTGCTGCTCGTCGCGTGGGCGCTCGGCGTGGCCGTCACCGGCACCCGGATCGGCTCGGTCACCTCGATGGTGCGCAGCTCGACGGTGCTGGCCAAGGTCGACCAGGCGCTGCCCGACGCCGCCCCGCGCACCCTGCAGAGCTTCAACAACGTGGTCGGCACCGGGTTCTTCCCGCGCTACCTGGAGCCCTTCGCCCGCGAGCAGATCGTCGAGGTCGCGCCCGGGCCCTCCGGGCTGGCCAAGGCGGGCAAGGTGCAGCGCACCCGCTCCAGCGTGCTGAAGATCCGCGGCGCGAACCGCTGCGGTCGCGGCGTGGAGGGCACCGGCTTCGTCTACGCCCCCGACCGCGTGATGACCAACGCCCACGTCGTGGCCGGCGTCGCCGACCCCGAGGTCAGCATCGGCGACGGCACCGAGCTGGCCCGGGTGGTGCTCTACGACAAGAACCTCGACATCGCCGTGCTCGCCCTCGACACCGGCGACACCCCGGTGCTCGACTTCACCGACGACGTCGCCGCCGAGGACGCCATCGCCGTCGTCGGCTACCCGCAGGACGGGCCCTTCGACGTGCAGAGCGGCCGGATCAGGTCGATGCAGAACCTGCGCTCACCCGACATCTACGGCTCCGGCACGGTGGTGCGCGAGGTGTTCTCGCTGCGCGGTCTGGTCCGCCCCGGCAACTCCGGCGGCCCGATCGTGACCCCGTCGGGCGACGTCGCCGGCGTCGTCTTCGCCGCCTCCGTCACCGACCCCGAGACCGGCTACGCGCTGACCGCCAAGCAGGTCTCCGCCTCCGCCCGGGCCGGGGTCGCGGAGAGCAGCGAGAAGGACACCGGGGACTGCGCCGCCTGAGCGTCGGTGCATCATGGGCGCCGTGAGTGAGCCCGAGACCTACGTCACCTACGCCCACGACTCCGGCGTCGCCCGGATCACCCTCGCCGACGGCGACCGGGGCAACCCCATCCACCCGGCGTCGGTGGCCCAGCTGCACGACGCCGTACGACGGGCGCAGCGCGACGCCGCGAAGGTGATCGTGCTCGCCGCGCAGGGCCGGTTCTTCTCGGTCGGCGGCGACCTCGGCGCGTTCGCCGCCGCCGACGACGTCACCGTCTTCATCGACGACCTCGCCGAGGCGCTGCACCGCGTGGTCAGCGAGCTGGTGCGCTCCGAGGCGGTCGTCGTCTCGGTGGTCCAAGGCACCGCCGCCGGCGCCGGGTTCCCGCTCGCCGCCGCCGCGGACGTCGTCCTCGCCGCCGACACCGCGAAGTTCAGCCTCGCCTACACCAAGGTCGGCCTCTCACCCGACGGCGGCAGCTCGCTGCTGGTGCACACCCTGGGCCTGCACCGTGCCCTGCGCCTGGCGATCCTCGGCGACCTGCTCACCGCGCAGGAGGCGTACGACGCCGGGCTGGTGGCCCGCGTCGTACCGGCCGCCGAGCTCGCCGAGACCGCCGAGAAGGTCGTGGCCACCCTGGCCGCCGGCTCGGGCACCGCCAACGCCACCGCCAAGCGGCTGCTGCGCGACGTCGCCACCGCCACCCCGGAGGCCGCGCTGCGCCAGGAGTCGCTGGCGATTCGCTCCCTGGCCGGCTCGCCGGACGGCCTCGAGGGCGTCGCCGCGTTCGTGGAGAAGCGCGCGCCCAGGTTCGCCTGACGGAAAGTGCCGAGTCGGCGGCCGGAAAGTGCCGAGTCGGCGGACGGAAGGTCGCGACTCGGGGTCAGGTGGCGGCGGCCGCGCCGTGCGGCACGGGGCAGCCGGCGACGGGCGCGGCTGCCGACGCGGCGTCGGGCTCGGCGAAGGTGCCCAGCTCGCTGAGCACGTAGCCGCCCGGGTAGCTCTTGATCCGCGGCAGGTCGGCGCTGAAGGTCGGCTTGCGCTTCGACGGCGTGTGCCGCAGCAGCCGGGCCCGCGCCTTCATCGCGCCCCGGCTCGCCGCCCGCACCAGCGCGTTCGGCTGCGGGTAGGCGAACGCGTCGAGCAGCGGCTTGTCCATCAGCGCGTAGCTGAACACCCGCACCGGCCGGCGCAGCGGCGCGGGGTAGAACGAGGTCATCAGCGCCAGCGTCGAGTCCGCGACCTTGCGCCCGCCGGTGTCGAAGTCGAAGTGGGCGCGCTCGTAGTCGTCCATCAGCGTCTCGAAGCCCTCGTAGGTCTGCGGGACGTCCTTGATGTTCATGTGCCGGCCGAGGGTGCGGTAGTAGTTCACGGTCGCGCGCAGCTCGGTGGGCGTCAGCGGGCGCCAGCCGTGGTCGTCGAGCCAGCGCTTGGGCACCACCACGAACGTGGACAGCACGTAGAGGAAGTCCTCGTTGCTGATGTCGTAGCGCTTGTGCATCTGGTTGATGCGGCGGATCGCGGTCTTGCCCTCGGTGCTGTCGAAGCCGTGCACGAACGGCGCCTCGAGCAGCAGGGCCGTGTCGTCGTACCGCTTCTGGACGTCCTCGGTGAACGCGCCGGTGCGGTGCAGCAGCCGGCCGACGCTGGGCACCGCGTAGGTGCGGAACAGCGCGAAGCTCAGGGCCTGGGTGATGTCCCAGGTGAACTCGTAGAGCGTGAGGTTCTGGACGATCTCGACGTAGTCGGTCTCGGGGTCCAGCTGCTCGTTACGATCGCGCCACAGCGTCTTTGCCATGCCCGACCATAACGCCCGTAAGTGATCTTATGCTAGTGGAACACGTTACAGTTCTGTCGTGAGCACCGATCCGCGCGGCCCCGTGCCCGACGCCGGCGTCCCCGACGTCTTCAGCCCCGTCGACCTCGGCCCGGTGCGGCTGCGCAACCGGACCGTCAAGGCCGCGACCTTCGAGGGCCGCACCCCGCACGGCGTCGTCACCGACGAGCTGATCGCCTACCACCGCGCCCCCGCGGCCGGCGGCGTCGGGCTGACCACGGTCGCCTACCTGGCGGTCTCACCGGACGGCCGCACCCATCGCGAGCAGATCGTCGTCGGCGAGGACACCCTGCCCGGGCTGGCCCGCCTGGCCGAGGAGATCCACGCGACCGGCGCCAAGGTCGGTGGCCAGGTCGGCCACGCCGGGCCCGTGGCCAACGGCCGCTCCAACGGCGTGCACGGCATCGCGGCCAGCCCGATGCCCAGCCCGCTGTCGATGCAGATGGTGCGCTCGGCCACCGAGAAGGACCTCACCCGCGTCACCAAGGCGTACGTCGACACCGCCCGCACGCTGGTGCGCGCCGGGTTCGACGTACTCGAGCTGCACATGGCGCACAACTACCTGATCTCCTCCTTCCTGGCGCCGGCGCTCAACCGTCGCAGCGATCGCTGGGGCGGACCCCTGGAGCGCCGCGCCCGCCTGGCCCGCCAGGTTGCGCGCGTGGTGCGCGAGGAGGTCGGCGACGCCGTCGCCGTGACCGCGAAGACCTCGCTCTCCGACGGCTACAAGGGCGGCTTCACCCTCGAGATGGGCATCGAGCTCGCCCAGATGCTCGAGGCCGACGGTCACCTGGACGCGCTGCAGCTCTCCGGCGGCTCCTCGCTGATGAACCCGATGTACCTGTTCCGCGGCGACACCCCCGTCAAGGAGTTCGCCGCCACGATGCCCACTGTCGTGCGCTGGGGCATGCGCAGCCCGATGGGCAAGGGGTTCTTGAAGCACTACCCCTTCGAGGAGGGCTACTTCCGGGACAAGGCACTGCAGGTGCGCGCCGCCGTCGACATGCCGCTGATGCTGCTCGGCGGCATCAACACCGCCGACACCATGCAGCAGGCGATGGCCGACGGCTTCCAGTTCGTCGCCATGGGACGCGCCCTGCTCCGCGAGCCCGACCTCGTCAACCGGCTGCAGGCCGGCGAGGTCCGTCGCGGCATCTGCATCCACTGCAACCGCTGCATGCCGACCATCTACTCCGGCACCCAGTGCCCCGAGTGGCAGCCCGACCAGGTCATCCCGGTCCCCGTCCTCCGCTGAGCCACCCCCCCCCGCCCCGCGCGTCGTGAGTTTCCGTCCCCCGAGTGGGGACTTCCCGTACGCCGAGTCGTGACTTCCCGTACGCCGAGTCGTGACTTCCCGTGCGCCGAGTGGGGAGTTTCCGTCCCCTGAGTCGTGACTTCCCGGCTCCGGTGACAGGAAGTCCGGAGTCGGCGTACGGAATCTCACGAGTCGGCGCACGGAAGCTAACGAGTCGGGGGACAGGAACTCACGAGTCGGCGCACGGAAACTCACGACTCGGGGGGCGGGAAGTCCCCACTCGGGGGACGGAAGGTGACGACTCGGCGCCGCACCTTCCGAAAAACTAGAACATGTTCTAGGTTGTGGCTCATGTCACAGGTGATCCCGGAGAAGCCGTTGCGCGTCGTCGTCTGGTCCACCGGCACGATCGGGCGGCACGCGATCGCGGGCATCGACGCCCACCCCGACCTCGAGCTGGTCGGGGTGTGGACCTCCACGCCGGACAAGAACGGCAAGGACGCCGGCGAGCTGGCCGGGCTGGGCCGCGAGCTCGGCATCGCCGCCACCACCGACCGCGACGAGCTGGTCGCGCTGCGCCCCGACTGCATCCTGCACGCGGCGATGACCGACGACCGGGTCTTCGAGTCGATCGAGGACCTCACCGGCTTCCTGCGCGACGGCGTCAACGTGGTCTCCTCCGGGCCGGTCATCCTGCTCTACCCCCAGGGCACCCTGCCTGAGCAGATGATCGAGGACCTCGCCGAGGCCGGCCGCACCGGTGGCGCCAGCCTGCACGTCAACGGCATCGACCCCGGCTTCGCCAACGACGTGCTGCCGCTGGTGATGAGCAGCCTCTCCCAGCGCATCGACCACGTGAAGGTCAGCGAGATCGCCGACTACGCCACGTACTACCAGCCGGTGGTGATGCGCGACCTCTTCGGCTTCGGCCAGCCGATGGACGCCCACCCCCTGCTGTGGGAGCCCGGTGTGCTCGGCAGCGCCTGGGGGCCGGTGGTCCGGGTGATCGCCGCCGGTCTGGGCCTGACCCTGGACGAGAAGCTCGTCGAGGAGGTGGAGCGCCGCCCCGCCGCGAGCGACCGGAGCACCGTCTCGGTCGACATCCCCGCCGGCACCATGGGCTCGGTGCGGTTCCGTGTCGTCGGCACCGTCGACGGCGTGCCGCGGGTGACCCTCGAGCACGTCACCCGCACCGACCCCGACTCCGAGCCCGACTGGCCCACGCCCCTGCAGGGCGACGGCGGCTACCGCATCGAGATCACCGGGGAGCCGTGCATGCAGGTCGACTTCAGCCACCACGGCGAGCACGGCGACCACAACGTCTCCGGGATGATCGTCACCGCCCAGCGGCTGGTGAACGCCATCCCGGCCGTCGTCGCCGCCGAGCCCGGTCTGCTCTCCGCGCTCGACCTGCCGCTGGTCACCGGCCGCGGCCTCGTCGCGAAGGCGGGTGCCTGAGATGGGATCCATCCTCGACCGGTTCACCCTCACCGACCACGTCGCCGTCGTCACCGGCGCCGGCCGCGGCATCGGCGCAGCCAGCGCGATCGCGCTCGCCGAGGCCGGCGCCGACGTGGTGATCGCCGCCCGCACCGAGTCCCAGCTGCGAGTCGTCGCCGAGCGGATCGAGGCCGTCGGGCGTCGCGCGGTCGTCGTACCGGCGAACCTGGCGCACACCGCGGAGGTCGCCGCCCTGGCGCAGACGGCGTACGACGCCTTCGGCCGCCTGGACGTGGTGGTGAACAACGTCGGCGGCACCATCCCGAACGCCTTCACCGACACCGACGTCTCCTACCTGGAGGAGGCCTTCCACTTCAACGTCTCCACCGCGCACGCACTCACCCGGGCCGCGGTGCCGCTGATGCTGGCCTCGCTCGGCACCGAGGCGGAGCCGCGGCAGAAGTCGGTCGTCTCGATCTCCTCGGCGCTCGGTCGCCTCGGCGGGCGCGGCTACCTGGCCTACGGCACCGCGAAGGCGGCGCTGGCGCACTGGACCAAGCTGGCCGCCACGGACCTCAACCCCCGGATCCGGGTCAACGGCATCTACGTCGGCTCGGTGCTCACCAGCGCGCTGGAGTTCGTCGCCGGCGTGCCGGAGATGAAGGCCCAGCTGGAGGAGCAGACGCCGCTGGGCACCATCGGGGAGGCCGAGGACGTCGCCGCGGCGGTGCTGTACCTGGCCTCGCCCGCAGGCAAGTACCTGACCGGCAAGATGCTCGAGGTCGACGGTGGCATCCAGCAGCCCAACCTGGACCTGAACCTGCCGGACCTGGCGCCGCAGCCCGGGACCGTCCCCTCCCCGGCGCCCTCCCCGGCCGCCTCCTAGGGTGGCCGGGTGACGATCGACGGCAACCGGACCAGCGGCTCGACGAACCCCAGCGCCAGCACCAGCAGCAAGGGTGTCGCCACCGGCCACGCCATCTCTCCGGACTCGGGCCGACACTGGGCTGACGAGGGCGCCTGGCAGGTCGCCGAGGGCATCCACCGGATCCCGCTGCCGCTGCCGATGGACGCGCTCAAGGCCGTCAACGTCTACGTCCTCGAGGGCGACGACGGGCTGACCCTGATCGACGGCGGCTGGTCGATCCCGATCGCGCGCGAGCTCCTCGACAAGTGCCTGCGCTCCATCGGCTCCGGCTTCGGCGACATCCGCCGCTTCCTGGTCACCCACGTGCACCGCGACCACTACACGCTGGCCACCGTGCTCGGCCACGAGTTCGGTGCGGAGGTGGCGCTGGGGATCGAGGAGCGGCCCGCGCTCGAGCTGCTGCACCGCGCCGCCGACGCCGAGCTGCACCAGAGCCCCTTCCTCGAGGTCCTGCGCACCGCCGGCGCCGCCGAGATCGCCGAGGTCTGGGCCGCCGGCGCCGACGACGAGAACCTGCCGACCAAGGTGGAGTGGGCGTTCCCGGACCTGTGGCTGGAGGGCGACCGCAGCTTCGAGGTCGGCCGGCGCACCATCGACGCCGTGCACACGCCCGGCCACACCCCCGGGCACTACGTGTACGCCGACCAGGCCGAGGGCGTGCTCTTCGCCGGCGACCACGTGCTGCCCACCATCACGCCGTCGATCGGCTTCACCGTGCCCGCCACCGAGCAGCCGCTCGGGGAGTTCATGTCCTCCCTGGCCCGGGTGCGCCAGCTGCCCGACCTGCGGCTCCTGCCCGCGCACGGGCCGGTCGCACCGTCCACCCACGAGCGGGTCGACGAGCTGCTCGCCCACCACGAGACGCGCCTGGAGCAGTCACTGGACTCGGTGCGCTCCCGCGGCACGGTGACCGCCCTGGTGGTGGCCCGCGACCTGGGCTGGACCCGCCACGAGCGCGCCTTCACCGAGCTCGACCCGTTCAGCCAGGGGATGGCGGCGATGGAGACCAAGGCCCACCTGGACCTGCTCGTCGCACGCGGCCTCCTCGCCGCCGAGTCCCACGACGAGGGAGTCGTCTACCGCGTCGTGTGAAGCGTCGTACAGTAGGCGCCACAGACAGGGGAGCACCGCTGGGTGCTGAGAGTGCGGAACCGCCGCAGACCCTCCGAACCTGATCCGGCTAGCACCGGTGTAGGGAGTCAGTCAGATGCGAATGCGCAGCTCGTCCACCCACCAGGTCCTGGCCGCGGTGACCACCGCGACCGTCCTCGCCCTCACCGGCTGCTCGCTGGTCGGCAGCGGCGACGACGGCGCCGACTCGGACAAGAAGGTCACCCTGGTCACCCACGAGTCCTTCGGCCTGCCCGAGGAGCTCATCGCCGAGTTCGAGAAGGACACCGGCTACGACCTCGAGATCGCCAAGCTCGACGACGCCGGCGCCCTGACCAACGAGCTCGTGCTGACCAAGGACAAGCCGGTCGGCGACGTCGTCTTCGGCATCGACAACACCTTCGCCACCCGCGCCGTCGACGAGGGCGTGTTCGCGCCGTACGCCCCGCAGCTGCCCGAGGGCGCGGCCGACTACGCGCTGGACGGCAAGGGGGCCGACGTGCTCACCCCGGTCGACACCGGCAACGTGTGCGTCAACGTCGACGACGCCTGGTTCGCGGCGAAGAAGCTGCCCGCGCCACGGACGCTGGAGGACCTGACCAAGCCCGCCTACCGCGACCTGTTCGTGCTGCCCGGGGCCAGCACCAGCTCGCCCGGCCTGGCCTTCCTGCTCGCCACCATCGCCCGGTACGGCGACGACTGGGCCGACTACTGGACCCGGCTGGTCGACAACGGTGCCAAGGTGGTCAAGGGCTGGAGCGACGCCTACTTCACCGACTTCACCTTCTCCGGCGGCGACCGGCCGATCGTGGTCTCCTACGACTCCTCCCCGGTGTTCACCCTCGACGAGGCCGGGAAGCGGTCCACCACGAGCGCGCTGCTCGACGGCTGCTACCGCCAGGTGGAGTACGCCGGCGTGCTGGACGGGGAGGGCACCAACACCGCCGGGGCGCGCGCGGTCATCGACTGGCTGGTCTCGGACGAGGTACAGGCTGCGATGACGCAGATGTACGTCTTCCCGGTCTCCACCCAGGTGGACCTGCCCGCGGAGTGGGCCGAGTTCGCCGTACGGCCCGAGCGCACCGAGCAGCTCGATCCCGACGAGGTCACCGCCAACCGGTCCGCCTGGCTGGAGGAGTGGACCGAGATCATCTCGCGATGACACGGATCGCGGGCCGGCTGGGCCTGGTCGCGCTCACCGCGGTGCCGGTGCTCGTGGTCGGCGTCTTCTTCGTGCTGCCGGTCGCGGCGATGCTCGAGCGCGGCCTGTGGGTGCCGGCGCCCGGCGGGGGCACCACGTTCTCCCCGGGGGCGGTGCTCGACGTGCTGGCCCGTCCGCGCACCGGCCGGGTGCTGTGGTTCACCGTGTGGACCGCGAGCGTGGCCACCGTGGTCGCGGTCGTCCTCGGCCTGCCCGCGGCGTACGTGCTGCACCGGCTCTCCTTCCCCGGCCGTGCCGTCGTCCGGGCGGCGCTGCTGGTGCCGTTCGTGCTGCCGACGGTGGTGGTCGGCCTGGCGGTGCGCCAGGTGATCGCGCCGTCGGGACCGCTGGGCTTCCTCGACCTCGACGGCACCCCGGTGGCGATCGTGGCGGGCCTGGTGTTCTTCAACGTGGCCGTGGTGATCCGCACCGTCGGGGTGGCCTGGGAGGGGCTGGACCGCCGCCCCGGCGAGGCCGCCGCGGCGCTGGGCGCCTCGCCGTTCACCGTGCTGCGCACCGTCACCCTGCCCGCGCTGCGTCCGGCGATCGTGTCCGCGGCGAGCGTGGTCTTCCTGTTCTGCGCCACCGCGTTCGGGGTGGTGCTGGTGCTCGGCGGGGTGCGCTACTCCTCGGTGGAGACCGAGATCTACCTGCTCACCGCGGACCTGCTCGACCTGCCCGCCGCCGCCGCGCTGTCGCTGGTGCAGATGCTGGCGGTGGTGGCGCTGCTGGTCGTCGTCGGCCGGTTGCGCGCGGTGCCCGAGCAGACCGTACGACGTACCGTCGCCGCCCCGACCCGACCCAGTCGCCGCGACGTCCCGGCACTGGCGTGCACCGCGCTGACCCTGGGCCTGGTCGCGCTGCCGGTGCTCACCCTCGCGATCTCCTCGGTGCGCCACGACGGCACCTGGAGCCTGGCCTACTACCGGGCGCTGTCCGGCTCGGGGGAAGGGCTGCTGCAGGTCTCGGTCGCCGACGCGCTGATGGCGTCGCTGCGGATCGCGGTCGACGCCACCTGGATGTCGCTGGCGCTCGGCGCGATCATCGCCTTCGTCGTCACCCGCCAGGTCCGCACCCGCGCCGTACGACGGCTGCGCGCGGTGCTGGACGGCTTCTTCATGCTGCCGCTCGGGGTCTCGGCGGTGACGCTGGGCTTCGGGTTCCTGATCGCGCTGGACTCCCCGCCGCTGGACCTGCGCGCCTCGCCGCTGCTGGTGCCGATCGCCCAGGCGCTGGTGGCGCTCCCGCTGGTGGTGCGCACCCTGGTGCCGGTGCTGGCCGGCATCGACGACCGGCAGCGGCAGGCGGCCGCCTCGCTGGGCGCCGGGCCGCTGCGCACGCTGGCCACCGTCGACCTCGCGGTGGTGTGGCGCCCGCTGCTCGCCGCCGCCGGGTTCTCCTTCGCGGTGTCGCTGGGGGAGTTCGGCGCCACCTCCTTCATCGTCCGCCCGGCCGAGCCCACCCTGCCGGTGGCGATCTACCGGCTGCTCAGCCACCCGGGCGCACTGAACTACGGCACCGCGATGGCCGCGTCGGTGGTGCTGGCGATCACCACGGCCGTGGTGATCGGGCTGGTCGAGCGCCTGCGGGTGCCGGGAACGGGAGCGTGGTGAGGATGGGGCTGTCGCTGCGCGGCGTGCAGGTGCGGTTCGAGGGGGTGGCCGCGGTCGACGACGTCGACCTCGACGTCGCCGACGGCACCGTGCTGGCGGTGCTCGGACCCTCCGGCTGCGGCAAGTCGACCCTGCTGCGGGCGGTGGCCGGCCTGGAGCGCCTCGCCGCCGGCCGGATCGGCTGGGACGGCGCCGACCTGGCCGCCACGCCCACCCACCGCCGCGGGTTCGCGCTGATGTTCCAGGACGGCCAGCTCTTCGACCACCTCAGCGTCGCCCGCAATGTCGCCTACGCCCGCCGGCTGCGCCGCGGCAGCCGCGCCACCGCGGCCGCCGAGGCCTCCGCGCTGCTCGAGCTGGTCGGCCTGCCCGGGTACGACGACCGGATGCCGCGCACGCTGTCCGGCGGTGAGCGGCAACGGGTCGCCCTGGCCCGCTCGCTGGCCGCCCGCCCGCGGCTGCTGCTGCTCGACGAGCCGCTCAGTGCCCTGGACGCCGAGCTGCGCGCCCGCCTGGCCGGCGACCTGCGCACGATCCTGGCCGAGACCGGGACCACTGCGCTGATGGTCACCCACGACCAGGCCGAGGCCTTCGCCGTCGCCGACCGGGTGGCGGTGATGCGGGCGGGCCGGATCGTGCAGGAGGGACCCACCGGACAGGTGTGGCGCGCGCCCGCCGACGCCGCGACCGCGCTGTTCCTCGGCTACAGCCGGGTGCTCGACGGCGCTGCCGCGGCCACCGTGCTCCGTGCGGCGGGGCTGGTCGCACCGGACGCGTCGGACGCGCCGGCAGCGGGAGGTGCCGCCGTCGCGGTCCGCGCCTCCGGCGTGCTCGTCACTCCTGCTGCGCCGAGCGGCACCCCGGGCGGGTGCGGGCTGCCCGGTGTGGTGCGCTCGGTGCGGCCGACCCCGGACGGGGCGCGGTTGGTCGTCGACGTCCCCGGCGTGGGGGCGCTGGACGCCGTCGCCGGCCCCGGCGCCGATCCGCGGGACGACCCGGGGACCGAGCCAGACGTTGGGACGGACGCCGACGCGGAGTTCGCGCCGGGGGCCGCGGTCGTCGTACGGGTGACGCGGGAGGGGTGCGCGGTGCTGCCCCCGCCGGGGTAGCGGGCAGCTCCTGCGTGCCCCGCGGTCGTCGTAGCGGCTTGTCTAGACTCCCTCGGGTGTATCGGCGCTCCTGCATCCTCCTGGTCGGCACGGCCGCGGTCATGCTGGGGCTGGCGGTCCTCGCCGCGGTGAAGCTCGACCGGCGCCTGCTGGACCCGGAGGGCAGCTTCCTGGGGCCGTCCTACATCCGGCTCCCGCTGCTGCTGCTTGGCGCGCTGCTGCTGGACCTGCTGCCGATGACGCTGTGGGACTCGGGCGGTCGCCCGGCCCGGTTCGTGCCGCTGGTGCGGCACCGGCTGCGCACCCATTGGACCCGGGAGCGCACCACCCTGGTCGCGGTCGGGGTGATCAGCTTCTACCTGACCTACGTCAGCTACCGGAACCTGAAGTCCTTCCTGCCGTTCGTCCGCTCCGACCCGAGTGCCGCGCCCGGTGAGGTGAAGGCGCTGTCGTACGACCGCGAGCTGCACATCGTGGACCGGGTGCTGTTCTTCGGCGCCGACCCCAGCGACGTGCTGCACACCGTGCTCGGCACGAGCCTCACCGCGCACGTGCTCTCCCCGATCTACCTGGCGTTCCTGCCGCTGGTCCCGCTCGGCGTCACCGCCTGGCTGGTGTGGTCGCGCAACATCAGCTACGGCTACTGGTTCGTCACCTCGCAGTGCCTGGCCTGGTCGCTGGGCACGCTGTCGTACTACCTGCTGCCCACGCTCGGCCCGGGGATCGCCTACTGGCCGGAGTACACCGCGCTCGCGCACACCGGCACCACCGACCTGATGAACAGCATCGTCAACGCCCGCGGCAAGGTGCTCTACGGCGATGCCCCCGGGTCGGTGAACTCGATCGCCGGCTTCGCCAGCCTGCACTGCGCGATCACGCTGCTGTTCGCGCTGATCGTGCAGTACACGCTGCGCTCCAGGGTCGTGAAGTGGGTGTTCTGGGTGAACTTCGGGCTCACCGTGATCGCCACTCTGTACTTCGGCTGGCACTACGTCGCCGACGACATCGCCGGCGTCGCGATCGCGGTGGTCTCCTTCTACATCGGGGGCCTGGTCAGCGGGCAGCGGTTCGACCACGGCCTGCACGCGCGCCCGCCGGAGGCCGCGAAGGTGCCCGCCGACCTGCCTGGACAGCACGGGTAGCGCCACCGCGCCGCACCGCGACGCGTTCGCGGCGCAGTGCCACGCAGTGCCGCGCAGTGCCGCACAGGGGTTGTCTGGTCGGCTACTTTCACCACCATGGCCGAGGACCCGATCACCGCCTTCCCGCCCCAGCTGAGCCTCGACGTGCCCGAGCTGACCGCCGTCCTGGACGGCCGTCACGCCGAGATCCGCACCGCGGTCCGCACGCTGCTGCCGTCGTACGCCTCCCTGCTCGACGACGCCGAACGGATGAGCCGTGGGGAGTACCGCGAGCGTGTCCTCGAGGTGGTCCAGGAGATGGCCGGCAGCGGCGCCACCGGGATGGGCTTCCCGCCCGAGCACGGCGGTGGTGGCGACATCGGCGCCTCCGTGGCCGCCTTCAGCACCCTGGCGTACGGCGACCTGTCGGTGTTGGTCAAGACCGGCGTGCAGTTCGGGCTCTTCGGCGGCGCGATCCTGCAGCTGGGCACCGAGCGGCACCACGGGGCCTACCTCGCCGACATCGTCTCCGGGCGGCTGCTCGGCTGCTTCGCGATGACCGAGACCGGGCACGGCAGCAACGTGCAGGCGTTGGGCACCCGCGCGACGTACGACGCCGAGACCCGCGAGTTCGTCATCGACACCCCCACCGTGGACGCCGGCAAGGACTACATCGGCAACGCCGCCGCCCACGGGCGGGTGGCCGTGGTGTTCGCCCAGCTCGAGGTCGCGGGGGAGGGGCACGGCGTGCACGCCTTCGTGGTGCCGCTGCGTGCCGAGGACGGCACGGTGCTGCCCGGCGTGCGGATCGAGGACGACGGCCCCAAGATGGGGCTCAACGGCGTCGACAACGGCCGGATCTGGTTCGACGGGGTCCGGGTGCCGCGCGAGGCGCTGCTCAACCGGTTCGCCGACGTCACCGAGGACGGCACCTACGTCAGCGAGATCGAGAGCCAGGGCCGCCGGTTCTTCACCATGCTCGGCACGCTGGTCCAAGGCCGGGTCTCGGTGGCCTCCGCCGGGGTCAGCGCGGCCAAGGTGGCGCTGACCATCGCGATCCACTACGCGCTGCGCCGCCGGCAGTTCGAGACCGGCAACGGTGAGGACGGTGAGGAGCAGCTGCTGCTCGACTACGGCCTGCACCAGCGCCGGCTGTTCCCGCGGCTGGCGCGCACCTACGCCCTGCACTTCGCCTCCGAGGTGCTCACCGAGGACCTGCACGACGTCTTCTCCGGGATCCGCACCGACGAGGAGTCCCGCCGGCTGCTGGAGTCGCGTGCCGCCGGCACCAAGGCGCTGGCCACCTGGCTGGCCACCGACGTCATCCAGGAGTGCCGCGAGGCCTGCGGCGGCGCCGGCTACCTCTCGGCCAACCGGTTCGCCGCGCTCAAGGCCGACACCGACATCTTCACCACCTTCGAGGGCGACAACCACGTCCTGCTGCAGCTGGTCGGCAAGAGCCTGCTCACCGACTACGCCAGCGAGTTCTCCGACCTCGACCAGCTCGGCATGGTGCGGTTCGTGGCCGGCCTGGCGGTGGAGACGGTGCTGGAGCGCACCAGCGTGCACAAGCTGCTGGAGCAGATCCGCGACGTGCTGCCCGGCGGCGGCAGCGACGAGTGGCACACCGACTCCGGGCTGCTGGACCCCGACTACCACCTGGCGATGTACCGCTTCCGCGAGGAGCACCTCATCGGCGGCGCCGCCCGGCGGCTCAAGCGCGGCGTGGACTCCGGCGCCAACGCCGGCGAGGTCTTCTCCGAGGTCCAGGAGCACCTCATCCGGGCGGCCCGGGCGCACGTGGAGCGGATCGTGCTGGAGGCGTTCGTCGGGGTGGTCGAGAAGCTGCCCGACGGCGACAACAAGTTCGCGCTGAACCTGATGTGCGACCTGCACGCGTTGAGCGGGATCGAGGCCGACGCCGCCTGGTTCATGGAGCACGGCCGGCTCACCACGCAGCGCTCCAAGGCGATCACCAAGGAGATCGGCGAGCTGTGCCGCCGGGTCCGTCCGATCGCCGGCGACCTGGTCGACGCGTTCGCGGTGCCGACCGAGATGCTGCGGGCCTCCGCGCTGCTCGGGGAGCGCACCGCATGATCCAGCGGGTCCTGTCCCGGCTTCCGGGCGTCGGCGGCTGGGAGAGCGACCCGCTGTGGGCCCGGTTCTACGACTGGACCGTGGAGAACCCGACCGCCGGCGTCCCGCTGTGGCGCCTGGGCCTGAACAGCGACCTGCGGCTGCTGTACGCCGCCACCGCCGAGGTGGGCCGGCAGCCCACCGGCGCCCGAGTTCTCGACGTGCCCTGCGGCGGCGGGGTCGGCCTGCGTGGCCTGCGCCCGGGCCAGGGCGTCGAGTACGTCGCCGCGGACATCTCGGCCTCCATGCTGGCGCGCACCGAGCGGGTCGCGCAGCAGCGCGGGGTCGCCGACCAGGTGCAGGCGCGGGTCGCCGACGCGCAGGCGCTGCCGTTCGCCACCGGCTCCTTCGACCTGGTGCTGAGCCTCACCGGCCTGCACTGCTTCACCGACCCCGAGACCGCGGTCGCCGAGCTCGCCCGGGTGCTCAAGCCCGGTGCCGTGATCACCGGCAGCGCGCTGCTCGACGACACCGGCTGGGCTTACGAGCACATCCGCCGCGGCGGGCGGGCCCTCGGCGTCGTCGGGCGCGGCTGCACCAGCCGCGAGCTCGTGCGCTGGCTGGCCGCGAACCGGGTCGCCGACGTCGTACTGCGCCCCAGCGGCGGGATCGTGTACTTCCGCGGCACCCGCCGCTGACCCCCGACGTGGGGGTTCCCGCCCCGCGAGTCGTGAGTTCCCGTCCCGCGAGTCGTCGGTTTCCGTCCGCCGAGTCGCGACTTCTCGTCGTACGACGTCGTGAGCTCCCGACTCGGCGGTCAGAAACTCACGACTCGGCGCGCGACAAGTCCCGACTCGGGGGGCGGGAACTCACGACTCGGCGGTCGGGAGGGTGGGGCTCAGTGGCCGGACTTGAACCGCTCGAAGGAGGCGGCGATCTCGGCCTCGGCCTCGGCGCGGCCGACCCAGTCGGCACCCTCGACGGACTTGCCGGGCTCGAGGTCCTTGTAGACCTCGAAGAAGTGCTGGATCTCGAGCCGGTCGAAGCGCGGCACGTGGTTGATGTCGCGCAGGTGCTCCATGCGCGGGTCGCCGGCGGGCACGCACAGGACCTTGTCGTCGCCGCCGGCCTCGTCGGTCATCCGGAACATGCCGATCGCGCGGCACTTGATGAGGATGCCGGGGAAGGTCGGCTCCTGGAGCAGCACGAGGGCGTCCAACGGGTCGCCGTCCTGGCCGAGGGTGTCCTCGATGTAGCCGTAGTCCGCCGGATACATCGTGGAGGTGAACAGGAAGCGGTCCAGGCGCATGCGCCCGGTCTCGTGGTCGACCTCGTACTTGTTGCGGCTCCCCTTCGGGATCTCCACAAGGACGTCGAACTCCAGCACTGGCTTCCTCCAACAAACGTCATGGCCCGGTGCGCGATCAGGGGACCGCCGCGGGCTGCGGCTCGCTCGCGAGCCGTGCCCGACGGCACGGTTCGCGTCATTGTCCCGCACAATGTCACGGAACGCGCAGCCGGGGAGAGTGAACAGTGGCCAAAAAACGTCGGGCCCGTGGATCCGGACGCCTCCGGAAGGTCCTCGCCGCGCTCGTGGTGATCCTCCTGGTCGCCGCCGTCGTGGGCTGGCGCACGGGCTGGGCCGAGGAGCAGTGGGACCGCTGGCGCAACGGCACGGACCCCACGCAGGACCCCGCCGCGGTGGCGCCGCCGCCGGAGCTGGACCTGCCCGAGGTTGTCGCCCCGCAGGCGGTGGGGGTGCCCGCCGACACCGTCCCGCTGGACAAGGCCGCCGTCGCCAAGGCGCTCGCCGCGCTCGGCGACCCCGCCCTGGGCCGCCGGGTGCTGGCGGCCGTCGGGCCGCTGGAGGGCTCCGGCGTGACCTACCGCAAGGGCCCCGCGGCCGCGGTCGCCATCCCGGCCTCGACCACGAAGGTCGTCACCGCCGCTGTCGCGCTGCTCCTGCTGGGCGGTGAGCACGTCTTCGAGACCACCACCGTCCTCGACCCGGGCACCGAGCCCGCCCCGGGCAGCGGCGCCGGTACGACGACGCCCCGGCTGACGCTGGTCGGCGGCGGCGACCCGTACCTGGCCGCGAAGCGCTCGACGGGCACCAACGACCCCGCCCGTACGGCGAGCGCCGAGCAGGCCGGCACCTTCGACCCGGCCCGCGCGGACGTGCGCACCCTGGCGCGTCGTACGGCGAAGGCGTTGACCGCCCAGGGCGTCACGTCGGTCTCGCTGGGCTACGACGACTCCCTGTTCACCGGTCCCGCCGTCAACCCCACCTGGGAGCCGGACTACCTGCCGAGCGAGATCGGGCCGGTCAGCGCGCTCACCGTCGACCAGGGCCGCGACCCGGACCGCTGGGGATACGTCACCGACCCCGCCGCCCAGGCGGCCCGGGTGTTCCGCCGGGCACTGGTCCGCGCCGGCATCGAGGTCGTCGGCCCGCTCGCCAAGGCGTCCGCGGCGCCCGGCGCCGAGGAGCTGGCGGGCGTGGACAGCCCGCCGCTGGCGCAGATCGTGCAGCGGGCGATCGAGGTCAGCGACAACGTGGCCACCGAGGCGCTGCTGCGCCACATCGGGATCGCGGAGCAGGGCGAGGGCTCCTTCGTCGGTGGGCAGGAGTCGGTGGCCCGGGCGCTCACCGCCAACGGCATCGCCCTGGGCCGCTCCGTGCTGTACGACGGCAGCGGGCTCTCGCGGGACAACCGGCTCTCGCCCGACGTGCTGCTCGGTGTGCTGCGGCTCGCGGCCTCCGACGAGCACCCCGGGCTGCGTCCGCTGCTGGCCGCGCTGCCGGTGGCCGGCTTCTCCGGCTCGTTGACCAACCGCATGGCGGAGGGTGCCGCCGCACAGGGCCGCGGCCGGGTGCGGGCCAAGACCGGGACGCTGCGCGGGGTCTCCTCGCTGGCCGGCATCGCGGTGGACGCCCAGGGCAACCCGATCGCGTTCGCGCTGATGGCCGACCGGCTGCCCGAGGGCAGGGAGGGGCTCGGCCGGCTCGAGATGGATGCGGCGGCCGCCGGTCTCGGCGCCTGCTCGTGCGGGCGCTGAGCGCGTCTCGGAGCACCCCGTAGGCTTCGGCCATGAGTGTGCCCTCTGCCGAACCTCCCCGGATGATCGACTGGGACCTGGCCATCTCGCTCGGCTCCCGGCTCGCTGGCGAGGGGCCGGTGGTGAGCCGGGCGGAGGCCGCCGACGCGGTCGCCGAGCTGCGTGCCGGGGCGCACCGCTCGACCGGTCTGGTCCGTGACTTCACCGGCCTCGACGCGCCTGCGGGCACGGCGCCGATCCTCGTGGTCGACCGCCCGGGCTGGGTGCAGGCGAACGCCGAGGGCTTCGAGGCCGCGAGCCGGCACATGGTCGCCAAGCTGGCCGCGGAGAAGCCGCCGAGCCGGATCGGGCAGGCGGTGGGCTCCAAGGTCACCGGTGCCGAGGTGGGCGGCCTGCTGGGCTTCCTGGCGGGCAAGGTGCTCGGCCAGTTCGACCCCTTCCACGAGCCGCACGGCCGGCTGCTGCTGGTGGCCCCCAACGTGATGCACATCGAGCGCGAGCTCGACGTCGACCCGCACGACTTCCGGCTCTGGGTGTGCCTGCACGAGGAGACGCACCGCGTGCAGTTCACCGCGGTGCCCTGGATGCGGGAGCACCTGTTCTCCGAGATCCGCGCGATCAGCGACGCGGTGGAGCCCGGCGGCTTCCTCGAGGGCGGCCTCGAGCGGCTGCTCGAGGCGGCCAAGGCCGGCCGCAAGGGCGGCAGCATCGTGGAGATGTTCTCCTCGCCTGAGCAGCGCGAGGTGCTGGACCGCGTGACCGGGATGATGTCGCTGCTGGAGGGCCACGCCGACGTGGTCATGGACGACGTCGGGCCGACCGTCATCCCCAGCGTCGCGCAGATCCGCGCCCGCTTCACCCAGCGCCGCAAGGGCCTGGGCACCCTCGACCGGCTGCTGCGCCGCCTGCTGGGCATCGAGGCCAAGATGGCGCAGTACCGCGACGGCGCGCACTTCGTGCGGTCCGTCGTCGACAAGGTCGGCATGGAGGAGTTCAACGCCGTGTGGGCCGGGCCGGAGAACCTGCCCGCCAAGGCGGAGCTGGCCGACCCGGAGTCCTGGGTCCGCCGCGTGCTGGGCTGAGCCGGACCGGAGCAACCGATGGGCCTGCACCCGGCGGTCGCCGCGGTCCGCGCCGGCGTGCGCGCCACCCTCACCGAGACGCCGGGCGTGGCCGCGGGCGGCAGGGTGCTGGTCGCCTGCTCCGGCGGCGCCGACTCGCTGGCGCTGCTGTCGGCGACCGTGTTCGAGGCAGGCCGCGCCGGCCTGCGGGTGGTCGGGGCGACCGTGGACCACGGGCTGCAGCCCGGCTCCGCCGAGCACGCCCACCGGGTGGTCGCCCAGATGGCCGGCCTCGGCGCCGACGAGACCGCCTCGGCGCGGGTGCACGTCGACGACGCCGGCCTCGGTCCGGAGGCCGCCGCCCGCCGGGCGCGGTACGACGTCCTGGAGCAGATGCGCGCGCACTTCTCGGCAGCCCTGGTCCTGCTCGGCCACACCCGCGACGACCAGGCCGAGACGGTGCTGCTCGGCCTGACCCGAGGCTCCGGTGCCCGCAGCCTGGCCGGCATGCGCCGCGGCTTCGACCACTACGCGCGTCCGCTGCTCGACGTCGCCCGCGCCGACACCGTCGCCGCCTGCCTGGCCGAGGGCATCGAGTACTGGGACGACCCGCACAACGACGACCCGGGCTTCACCCGGGTGCGTGTCCGGCGTCGTGTGCTGCCGATGCTGGAGGCCGAGCTCGGCCCCGGCGTGGCGGCCACGCTGGCCCGGACCGCCGACCAGGTCCGCGCCGACGTGGAGGCCCTCGACGCGATCGCCCGGGCACGCTACGACGAGCTGGCCGCCTCGACGCCCGCCGGCGACACGGCCGACGACGCCGACGACGGGGCCGGGGCCGGGGTGAGCCTGCCGGTGGCCGAGCTCGCCGCCGCCCCGCCGGCGATCGCGACCCGGGTGCTGCGGCTGGCCGCGCTGGCCGCCGGCGCCCGCGACGCCGAGCTGTTCCACGTGCACGTCACCGCGCTGCACGGGCTGGTCACCGGACGGGTGCGCGGGGAGGTCCAGCTGCCGGGTCACACCACGGCCTACCGACGTGACGGCCACCTCCGGTTCCGCCCGACGGCTGTGGCAGGCTGAGCGCCATGGACTCAGCGGACATCCGGGACGACCTCGTCGAGGTGCTCTTCACCGAGGCGCAGATCCAGGAGCGCATCGGCGAGATGGCCGCGGAGATCAGCCGCGACTACGAGGGCAAGGACCTGGTCATCGTCGGCGTGCTCCGTGGGGCCGTGATGGTGATGGCTGACCTCTCTAGGGCGCTGCACCGCCACGTCGAGATGGACTGGATGGCCGTGTCGTCGTACGGCTCGGGCACGAAGTCCTCGGGCGTCGTGCGGATCCTCAAGGACCTCGACGCCGACATCAGCGGCCGGCACGTGCTGATCGTCGACGAGATCATCGACACCGGCCTGACCCTGTCGTGGCTGACCTCGAACCTGAGCTCGCGCGGCCCGGCGAGCGTGGAGATCGCCACCCTGCTGCGCAAGCCCGAGGCGCTGCAGATGCCGATCGAGGCCAAGTACGTCGGCTGGGACATCCCGAACGAGTTCGTCGTGGGCTACGGCCTCGACTACCGCGAGCGCTACCGCAACCTGCGCGACATCGGCACCCTCGCGCCGTCCGTCTACTCCTGATCCGATCCAGGCTCCTGGGAACTCGGGGAGCGGATCGCTCGTTGTCAGTCGGGGCACGCTCCGGGGCCGATCGGGGTGTCGAGGCGTGGCCACCACCGGGCGGAGCGCCCGGTACCGGACAGAATATGGCTCGGGTCGGCCGTGTACCGTCGACTGACCGGGATCGTGGATTGGGGAGCGGAAGTCAGTGAAGCGCGTTTTCAGGGGCCCTTGGCTCTGGATCGTGGTGGCGGTGTTCGCCGTCGTCCTCGCACTGCAGCTCCTCGCGCCCGGAGGCGGGTACGACGAGGTGCCGACCTCGCAGATGGCCAAGTACATCGAGAAGGGTGAGGTCAAGGACATCACCTTCATCGACGGGGACCAGGCCATCGAGGCCACCCTCGACAAGGGTGTCCGCGACGGCGGCGACAAGGTGATGTCGTACTACATCAACGGCCAGCAGGAGACCCTGCTCGCCGCGGTCGACAAGCAGCTGGCCTCCGGCGGGATCGAGAAGTCGAACTCGAAGAACCCCCAGCCCAGCCTGTTCGGCTCCATCCTGGCCACGCTGCTGCCGTTCGCCCTGATCATCCTGCTGTTCATCTTCTTGATGAACAACGTCCAGGGCGGTGGCCGGGGTGTCATGCAGTTCGGCAAGTCCAAGGCCAAGATGATCACCAAGGACATGCCGAAGACCACGTTCGCCGACGTCGCGGGCTGCGACGAGGCGATCGAGGAGCTCGGGGAGATCAAGGAGTTCCTCGCCGAGCCCGCCAAGTTCCAGGCCGTCGGCGCCAAGATCCCCAAGGGCGTGCTGCTCTACGGCCCGCCCGGAACCGGCAAGACCCTGCTCGCCCGCGCCGTCGCCGGCGAGGCGGGCGTGCCCTTCTACTCCATCTCCGGCTCCGACTTCGTCGAGATGTTCGTCGGTGTCGGTGCCTCCCGCGTGCGCGACCTGTTCGAGCAGGCCAAGGAGAACGCCCCCGCGATCGTCTTCATCGACGAGATCGACGCCGTCGGCCGCCACCGCGGCGCCGGCATGGGCGGCGGTCACGACGAGCGCGAGCAGACCCTCAACCAGCTCCTCGTCGAGATGGACGGCTTCGACGTGCGCGGCGGCGTCATCCTGATCGCGGCCACCAACCGGCCCGACGTGCTCGACCCCGCGCTGCTGCGCCCGGGTCGCTTCGACCGCCAGATCCAGGTCGACGCCCCCGACCTGTCGGGCCGCAAGCGGATCCTCGAGGTCCACTCCCGGGGCAAGCCGCTGTACTCCGACGTCGACCTCCTCTCGGTCGCTCGGCGCACCCCCGGCTTCTCCGGCGCCGACCTGGCCAACGTGCTCAACGAGGCCGCGCTGCTCACCGCGCGCAACAACGAGAAGGTCATCACCGCCGCCACCCTGGACGAGGCGATCGACCGGGTCATCGCGGGTCCGCAGCGTCGTACCCGGTTGATGACGGAGAACGAGAAGCTGATCACCGCCTACCACGAGGGCGGCCACGCCCTCGTCGCGGCGGCGCTCCCGGGCACGGACCCGGTCCACAAGATCACGATCCTGCCGCGCGGGCGGGCGCTGGGCTACACGATGGTGCTGCCCGACGAGGACAAGTACTCGCAGACCCGCAGCGAGATGCTCGACAAGCTCGCCTACATGCTGGGCGGCCGGGCCGCGGAGGAGATGGTCTTCCACGACCCGACCACCGGCGCCGGCAACGACATCGAGAAGGCCACCAACCTGGCCCGGGCGATGGTCACCCAGTACGGCATGACCGAGAAGCTGGGTGCGATCAAGCTCGGCGACTCCAACTCCGAGCCGTTCCTGGGCCGCGACATGGGCCACCAGCGCAACTACTCCGAGGACGTCGCCGCCACGATCGACGACGAGACCAAGAAGCTGCTCGCGACGGCCCACCAGGAGGCGTTCGACATCCTGGTGGAGAACCGCGACGTGCTCGACCAGCTCGTCCTCGAGCTGCTCGACAAGGAGACCCTGGACAAGGCCGAGGTCGCCGAGATCTTCACGCCGCTGCGGCTGCGGCCGCGCCGTCCGGCCTGGACCGGCTCCCCGACCCGGGTGCCCTCGGACATCCCGCCGGTGGAGATCCCCGAGGAGATCCGCCGCCGGGCGCAGAACGGCGTCAGCGGCTCCCGCGACGCCGGGCAGGTGCTCACGCCGCCGGGTCCCTCCGGTGACGTGCACGGCGGCACCCCGGTCGCGCCGCCGACGTCCAACGACGTGCCGCCGACTGCGGGCGCCTGACGGGGAGCCTGACGATGACCGATCGCATCTCCCTGCCCGAACCCGGCGCCCCGGTGGCCGAGTTCGACCACGACCGGGCGGCCGCGGCCGTCCGCGAGCTGCTGTTCGCGATGGGTGAGGACCCCGATCGAGAGGGCCTGCGCGACACCCCCGCCCGGGTCGCCCGGGCGTACGCCGAGCTCACCTCCGGCCTGCGGATGGGCGCCGAGGACGTCCTCACCACGACCTTCGACCTGGGCCACGACGAGATGGTGCTGGTCCGCGACATCGAGCTGTGGTCGATGTGCGAGCACCACCTCGTGCCGTTCACCGGCGTCGCGCACGTCGGCTACATCCCGGCGGAGTCCGGCAAGATCACCGGCCTGTCGAAGCTCGCCCGACTCGTCGACGTCTTCGCCAAGCGCCCGCAGGTCCAGGAGCGGCTGACCACCCAGGTCGCGGACTCCCTGATGGAGATCCTGGAGGCGCGCGGCGTCATCGTCGTCATCGAGGCCGAGCACCTGTGCATGACCATGCGCGGCGTGCGCAAGGCCGGCGCCCGCACCATCACCTCCGCCGTGCGCGGCATCATGCACAACCCGGCGACCCGCGCCGAGGCGATGACGCTCATCCACAGCCACCGGGCCTGAGCGCGCCACGGCGCGGACGCGTTGGTCGAAGAGGGGCCCCAGCGGCCCTTCGACCTTGTACTCTCCCAGCGTGGACCGCCACCAATTCCTCGCTGCCCTGCACCAGCGGGTGCGTCCGCGCACCTATCTCGAGATCGGGGTGCAGCTCGGCCAGAGCCTGACCCTCTCGCGGGTGCCCAGCATCGGCATCGACCCGGACTTCTCCATCACAAGCGAGCTCCAGGCCGACATCCACCTCGCCAAGGCGACCAGCGACGAGTTCTTCGCCCGGCGCAACCCGCTGGCCCACCTGCCGATCAAGGTGCTGGACCTGGCGTTCATCGACGGCATGCACCTCGCGGAGTGGTCGCTGCGCGACTACCTGGCCGTGGAGCGGTTCACCCACGGCGCGTCGGTCATCGTGTTCGACGACATGCTGCCCCGCGCGGCCGTCGAGGCGAACCGCTACCGGGAGACCTCCTTCTGGACCGGCGACGTCTACAAGGCGCTCGACGCGCTGCGCCAGATGCGGCCGGACGTGGTGGTGATCGAGGTGAACACGACCGGCAGCGGGGTCGCCGTGGCGCTGTGCCCCGACGCCTCCCGCGACGGCGTCCTGGAGGGGTACGACGACTGGCTGGAGTCCAGCGCCGTCGTGCCCGACCCGCAGCCGGTGCCGACCGAGGTGCTCACCCGCAGCCGGGCCGTGGACCCCGAGGCGCTGCTGGCGCACCCGGGCTGGGACACCGTGCTGGCCGCCCGCGGCGCCCCGGACGGCGCCGCCCGGGTGCGCGCCGCCTTCGCCGACCTCGCCGGCGCCTAGGACCCCCGCGTGCGACCGCCGCGGCCGGGTGCCGGCGTCCTGGCTGATTGACTGTGCGCGTGCGCCTCCTCCGCAAGCGGGTCGCCCCCGACGCCGCCCGCCCCGCCCTGCACGAGATAGCCGCCCAGCAGCGCTGGGGCCGCCGTCGTCCGCACCGGGCGTTCTGGGAGATGGTGGCCGAGGAGGTCACCCCCAGGTCGACCGCGCGTGTGGTGGTCGTCGGCAAGCGGGTGCGCACCGCGCGCCGCACGCTGCTGGAGCACGCCCCGGGCCTGCGGGTCACGATGGTCAAGGCCGACAGCGACGTCTCCGAGACCCACGTCCGGCTCAGCATCCGCGGCCCGTACGACGTCGTCATCGACCTCGCCGACGCCGGCTCCCACGACCAGGTGCGTCTGTTCCGTCGCACGTTCTGGCACCTGCGCCCCGACGGTGTCTACCTGGTGCGGCAGCTGCTGCCGCACACCGACGCCGACGCCGACGCCGACGCCGAGTCCGACGCCGACACCGAGTCCGATGCGGAGCGCGACACCGGGACCGACACGGCGCTGGCCGCCGCGGAGGCGGCCGAGGACGCCGAGGACGCGGCCCTGCTCGGGGCTCCCGAGGCGCTGCCCAACGAGAACCTGCCCGAGCACGAACCCGAGCCCAGCGACCTGTGGGGCATGCTCAGCGAGGCGCAGGAGGCGCGGCTGCACGACCTCGCCGACCACCGCGGCGTCGGAGTGCACTTCCGCGACATCGTGGCGCTGGCCGGCGCGCTGGGGCGGCTCGAGATCCGCAGCAAGATGCTGAGGCTGGTCAAGGCCATGCCCTCGTCCCCGAAGCTGCGGGAGGAGGAGGTCGACGCGGTCCTCGAGAAACGGCCCGGGATCGGCGCGCTGCTCGACAAGGTCCCCGCGACCTCGTGGCGCCCGGACGTCGACTACCACCTCAACCGTCCGCAGGACCCGTTCGTGCCGGCCACCTTCCACTGCACGGCGCTGTCGTTGCGCCGCTACCAGGCACCGACCTGCTCGCGCGGGCAGATCGTCACCAGCCGGAACCTGCTGCTGCCCGAGACCTTCCGGCACCACTGGATGCGGCGCATGGTCAACATCTACGTGGTCGAGCAGGCCCCGCTGTTCGGCCGGGTGCGCCGCAACCTCAGCGACCCCGAGCACCTGCCCGGCGCCTATTACCACCTGGACTCCGAGTGGCCGGGCCACTTCGGGCACCTGCTCACCGAGCAGGTCAGCCGGCTGTGGGCGTTCGCCCAGGCGCGCGAGCTGGAGCCGGGCATCAAGCTGCTCACCACGCTGCAGCACGACCGGGAGCCGGCCGAGCTGCTCGGTTTCGAGAAGCAGGTCCTCGCCGCCTTCGACATCACCCCCGACGACGTCCACGTCTTCGACTCACCCTGCGTGCCGGAGCGCCTCTACACCGCGACGCCGATGTTCTCCCTGCCCGCCTACGTGCACCCGGACATGGTCCGGATCTGGGACCGGATCGCCGAGCACCTCCTGGCGGGCGCCACGCCGCGGAGCTGGCCGGAACGGATCTTCGTCTCCCGGCGCCCCTCGCTGAAGCGCTCGTGCCACAACGGCGCCGAGGTGGAGGAGTACTTCCGTGCCGCGGGCTTCGAGGTCGTCTATCCCGAGGACCACCCGCTCTCGGACCAGGTCGCGATGTTCCGCGCGGCCGAGGTGATCGCCGGGTTCGCGGGCAGCGGCCTGTTCTCCCTGGCCTTCACGGACCGGCCGAAGCAGGTGTTCAGCCTCGCCCCGGACTCCTACACCGCCCGCAACGAGTACCTGATCGCGGCCACCCGCGGCCACCGGCTGACCTCGGTGTGGAGCAAGCCGGACGTGGCGCACCCCGCCGGCAGCTGGACCCAGGAGGCGTTCGGCTCCAGCTTCACCTTCGACTTCGACGACGAGGGCCGGTTCCTGGCCGAGCGTCTGGCGCTGCTGGAGCGCTGAGCCGCCGGGTCGCCGAGCCCTCCCGCGCCTCAGCGCAGCGCAGCGAGGCGCCGCTTGACCTTGCCGGCCAGGGCGCGCACCTGCGTGCGTGCCGCCGGCGCGGCGGCGGGCGCGGGGCCCCCCGCGGGGGCCGGGATCACGACGGGCCGGTCGCGGTGCCGGATCGGCTTGGTGGACTCCGGCGGCCGGGTGCCCCACAGCAGGCACAGCGGCCGCTCGCCCTGCACGAGCAGGCGGGCGTTGACCCGCTGTCGCTGCCCGTCCTCCCCGCACAGGATGAGCGCCCAGCGGCCGTCGGCGAGCTGCGCGTTCTCGCAGGAGACCACGTAGCGGCGGCCACGCTCGTCGGTGACGAGGCGGAGGTCCGCAGAGACCTCCAGGTCCTTGCGGCGCAGCACCGCCCAGCCCTGGCCGTCGACGACCTCCTTCGGCTCGGACAGCACGATCTCGGCACGGTCGCCGCGGCGGCGGGCGTAGCTGCCGACCAGGTCGACGGTCGCCTTCGGGGGCAGGGAATCACCCATGTGCAGTCTCCTCGGGGTCGGCGTGCTCCGTACTGTAATGCGACGCACCCCGGGTGAGGGTTCGTTGCGAGCGGAAGTCCTCCTTAGGATCGTCGGGTGCCCGTCCTCCCCGCCCCCAGCGTCGCCGTCGACGTCGCGGCGACATCCCGTGTGCGGGTCGCGACGCGGTGCGTCGTCCGCGACCACTGCTGAGAGGCGCTGCCTTGCTGCACGTCGATGCTCCGGTGAGCGGAGCGAGTGGTCCCCACGCCGCGGGGCGCAAGGACGGTCTGCGCACCGACGTCCAGGCGCTGCGAGCGATCGCGGTCACCCTGGTCCTCGTCTTCCACCTGTGGCCGAGCAGCATCACCGGCGGCTACGTGGGCGTGGACGTCTTCTTCGTCATCTCGGGCTTCCTGATCACCTCCCACCTGCTGGGCCGGCGCCCGCGGACCGGCCGCGACCTCGCCGACTTCTGGGCCCGCCGCATCCGTCGCCTGCTCCCGGCGTCGCTGACCGTCCTGGTCGCCACCCTCGCCGCCACCCGGCTGCTCGCCCCGGAGACCCGCTGGGGCGCCACCGCCGACCAGGCGCAGGCCGCGGCGCTGTACTACGTGAACTGGTTGCTGGCCTCCAGCTCGGTCGACTACCTGGCCGCGGACGACGCACCGAGCGCCGTGCAGCACTTCTGGTCGCTGTCGGTGGAGGAGCAGTTCTACGTCGGATGGCCGATCCTGGTGCTGGTGCTCGGGCTGCTCGGCACCGTCGGCGCGCTGCGCCGGCACAGCCGGGCGGTGCTCGGGGCCGGTCTGGTGCTGGTCGCGCTGGCCTCGTTCGCCTGGTCGGTGTACTACACCGCCGCCGACCCGGCCCGCGCCTACTTCGTCACCACCACCCGGGTGTGGGAGCTGGCCGCCGGCGGCATCCTGGCCTTCGGAGTCACCGGCGCCCGCTGGCGCGCACCCCGCGCCGGCTCCGCGCTGGCCGTGCTCGGCCTGCTGCTGATCGTCGTCGCCGCGGTGCGCTACGACGAGGGCACGGCGTTCCCGGGCACCGCGGCCGCGCTGCCGGTGCTCGGCGCGGTCCTGGTCATCGCCGGGCAGACGGCGCCCTCCTCCGGGGTGGGGCGCGTGCTCGCCGTCCGACCGGTGCAGTGGCTGGGCGACGTCTCCTACGCCGTCTACCTGTGGCACTGGCCGATCATCGTGCTGCTGGGCGAGGTCAGCGGTCGGCTGGGCGTGCTCGACAGCATCGCGGTCCTGGCCAGCACCCTGGTGCTGGCCGCGCTCACCAAGAAGTACGTCGAGGACCCGTTCCGAGGCGGGCGCTGGTCGGTGCGGCTGCGCGACACCTACGTGCTCGGGGCGAGCGGGATGGCGGTCGTCGTCGCGTTGACGCTGCTGCAGGGCGCCGAGCTCGACCGCCGCCAGGCCCGGGCCCAGGAGCAGCTCGCCCAGGCCACCGACGACCCCTGCTTCGGCGCGGCCAGCCTCGCGCCCGGCGCGGCGTGCGAACCACCGACCGGTGCCCCCGTGCCGGCGCCGGCCACCGCCGCCGAGGACCGCTCGGAGGCCTACGAGGAGGTCGGCGGCCGCGACTGCTGGGCCTCGCGGCCGGACTTCGACGACGTGCGCTGCTCGTTCGGGCCCGCCGACGCCGACGTCCGCGTCGTCCTGACCGGCAACTCCCACGCCGGGCACTGGTTGCCCGCGCTGCAGGTCCTCGCGCAGAGCCGCGGCTGGCGGATCGACACCTACCTCGCCTCGCAGTGCGCGCTGTCGCAGGTGCCGCAGCGCTTCGACACCGACGCGCACTCCCGGGCCTGTCAGGACTGGGTGCGTCGTACCACCGCCACGATCGCGCAGGAGGCCCCGGACCTCGTGGTGACCTCGAACCGGATCTCGGTCTCCGCCGTCGGCGTCGCGCCGCAGGACAACGGCGCTGCCTACCGCAGCGGCTACGAGGCGGTGCTGCGGGAGTGGTCGGAGGCCGGGCTCGCCGTGCTGGCGCTGCACGACACGCCCGCGCCCGGTGACGGCGGCCTGCACTCCGTGCCGGACTGCGTGGCCGAGCACCTCGACGACCTCGAGGCCTGCTCGGCGCCGCGCTCGGAGTGGGAGCCGGACGACGTCGTGGTGGACGCGGTGGCCGCGATCGGCGACCCGCGGGTACGCAGCGCCGACCTCAACGACCTCATCTGCGGGCCCCAGCGCTGCGAGGGCGTGGTCGGCGGCGCCGTCGTGTACTTCGACGGCTCGCACCTGACCGCGACCTACGCCCGGACGCTGGCGCCGTTCCTGGCACCCGTCGTGGACGACCTGCTTCCTGAGCCGAGGGCCGGACGGGCCGTAGGATGACGCCTCGTGAGGTTCTCCGTCGTCGTCGCCGCCTACAACGTCGCCCGCTACCTCACCGACTTCTGCGCCTCCATCGACGCGCAGACGCTGCCGGCTGAGGAGTTCGAGGTCGTCGTCGTGGACGACGGCTCGACGGACTCCACGCTGGCCGACGTGCGGGCGTGGGCTGCGACGACCCGGGTGCGGGTGCGCGTGCTGACCAAGGCCAACGGCGGGCAGTCGACGGCCCGCAACCTCGGGGTGGACACGATCCTGGCCGCCGAGGGCGGCCTCGTGGGCGGGCAGTGGATCACCTTCCTCGACCCCGACGACGTCATCCACGACGACTACCTGGCGAAGGTGGCGGCGTTCCTGGACCGCCACGCCGATGTCGACATGATCGCCACCAACCGGGTGATGCTCGACGACGCCAGCGGCAAGGTCACCGACACCCACCCGCTGCGCTGGATGTTCCGCGGCGGCGACTCGGTCCGCGACCTGGTCCGCGACCGGTCCTACTTCCACGGCAGCGCGCCGTCCGCCTTCTTCCGCAGCGACGTGCTGGACCGCACCGGCCTTCGGTTCTCCGACGAGGTCCGGCCGAACTTCGAGGACGGTCACTTCAGCAGCCACTACCTGCTCGCCTTCGAGGCGCCGCGGGTCGGGTTCCTGCAGAGCGCCCACTACGTCTACCGCAAGCGCCGCGACTCCAGCTCGACGCTGCAGCAGAGCCTGGGCGACTCGCGGCGCTACATCGACGTGCTGCGCCACGGCTACCTCGAGGTGCTCGAGAGCGCCCAGGAGCGCTACGGCGCGGCACCGGAGTGGCTGCAGAACTTCATCATCTACGAGCTGCACTACTACTTCACCGCCTACGCCAACAGCCACGGTGCGGCCACCCCGCCGCCCGATCGGCTGGAGGAGTTCCACGAGCTGATGCGGCGCATCCTGGAGCACGTCGACCCCGACGTGATCCGGCGCTGCGAGCAGCCCACGCTGGCGGTGGAGTGGCGCCTGGCGATGATGCACGCCTACCGCGACGAGCCGTGGACGGAGGAGGCCGCCACCATCGTCGACTACGACCGGGAGCAGCGCCTGGTCAAGCTGAGCTACCGGTTCACCGGGCCCACCCCCGCCGAGGAGTTCGAGCTGCGCGGCGAGCTGATCGAGCCCCCGCACGCCAAGACCCGGGTCTTCGAGGCCCACGGTCGGGTGATGCTGAGCGAGCGCACGATCTGGCTGCCGGCCCGCCAGGCCGTCCACGTCCGCCTGCACGGCCAGTCGTGGCCGGTGCAGGTGCAGCGCCCCACGGTCGCGCGGACCGCCGTACGACGCCGCAACGCCGCGCGGCTGGAGCCGGGCTCCCACGAGGTGCACCCCCACGCCTACGTCGCGCCCACCGACGAGCAGCTGCGGCTGCTCGCGGCGGCCACCAGGCGCGTGCCGCGCCGGGCCTTCGCCGACGCGTGGGTGCTGATGGACCGGGTGCACGACGCCGACGACAGCGGCGAGCACCTGTTCCGCTGGCTGCGCGAGAACCGGCCCGAGATCAACGCCTGGTTCGTGCTGGAGAAGGGCACCCCGGACTGGCGCAGGCTGCGCAAGGAGGGCTACGGCCGGCGCCTGGTCGACTACGGCAGCCACCGCTGGAAGCTGCTGATGCTCAACGCCAAGCACCTGATCTCCTCCCACGCCGACGAGCCGATCGTGCACCCGCCGGGGCTGGAGTTCACCGCGCCGCGGTGGCGGTTCACCTTCCTGCAGCACGGAGTGATCAAGGACGACCTGTCCAAGTGGCTCAACACCAAGCCGATCGAGACCTTCGTGACCAGCACGGCGGGGGAGTACGACTCCATCGTCGCCGACGGCAACACGTACAAGTTCAGCAGCCGCGAGGTGGTGCTCACCGGCCTGCCGCGCTTCGACCTGGTGCGCGAGGCCGGCGCCGCGGTGCCGCCGCAGGAGCGTGACCTGCTGCTGGTCGCGCCCACGTGGCGCCAGTGGCTGGTCAAGCCGCTCGCGGTGGGCAGCCAGCGCCGGGCCACCGCCGGTGAGGTGCTGGAGACCGAGTTCGTGCAGCAGTGGCTGGCGTTCCTGCGCGACCCCGCGCTCGCCGCCGCGGCGAAGCGCCAGAACCTGCGGATCGCGCTGCTGCCGCACCCCAACCTGGCCAGCCTCGCCGAGCAGCTCGACCTGCCCGAGGGCATCGAGATGTTCGGCTTCGACGGCGACGTCCGCAAGCTGTTCGCCCGGGCCGCGGTGCTGGTCACCGACTACTCCTCGATGGCGTTCAACGCCGCCTACATCGACCGGCCGGTGGTCTACTTCCAGTTCGACGCCGACCGAGTCCTCGGCGGCGCCCACGTGGGCCGGGCGGGCTACTTCGACTACGGCCGCGACGGCTTCGGCCCGGTCGCCACCGACGTCGCGGCCGCGGTCGAGGCGACGGTGGAGACCATCGAGCACGGCCGGGCGCCGGCGGCGCCGTACGCCGAGCGGATCGCGGCCACCTTCGGCCAGCGCGACGGCCGGTGCCGCGAGCGGGTCTTCGAGGCCATCGTCGCCTCGACGCAGCCGGGCGGACGAGGGTGAGCGCCGACGGACGGGTGTCGGTGGTCGTCGCCGGCAGCTGCATCACCCGAGACAACTTCAACTCCCGGTTCAACCCGCGCTACGCCGAGACCTACGTCTGCCCGTTGCACCAGAACCAGACGTCGCTGATCTCCTTGATGGCACCGCCGATCGAGGCGGAGTGGGAGCCCACCGGCCGGATGTCGGACTACGACCGGTGGAACGTGCGCACCGAGCTCGACAAGTCGTTCCTGGCCGAGGCCGCCGCGCTGCAGCCGTCGTACCTGGTGCTGGACTTCTTCGGCGACGTCCACTTCGGGGTGGTGCAGGTCGACGGCGGCACCTACGTCACCGACAACCGGTGGAAGATCCGCCCCACGACCTGGTACGCCCGGATGTCGGAGGAGGGCCGGCTGCGCCAGGTCGACCGGTACGGCGAGGAGCACCTCGCACTGTGGCGCGACGCGTTCGACCGGTTCCTCGTCTGGTTCCGCGAGAACCTGCCTGAGACCACCCTGGTGCTGCACCGCGGCCACTTCACCAACCGGCTGCAGCTGCCTGAGCGGCCCGAGCCGGTCTCGCTCAAGAAGCAGGGCAAGGTCGCCTCGGTGGAGGTGAAGAAGACCAACGCGCTGTGGTCGCGGCTCGACGACATCGTCAGCGCCACGCCCGGCGTGGAGGTGATCGACCTGCTCGACCGCCGCTGGGTCACCTATCCCGAGCACCCGTGGGGCCCGTTCTACGTGCACTACGAGCCGGCCTACTACCACCGCTTCCTCGCCGAGCTGCACAAGATCCACCTCCGCAAGGCGGGCGGCGCCACGACCACGATGCTCGAGGAGCTCGAGGACGGCGTGACGGAGCGCCTCGCCCCCGAGCTGGCCGCGGCACGGGCCCGGACCAAGCGGCTGCGCGCCCGCGTCGCCGAGCTCGAGGCCCGGGAGGCGGCCCGCCCCACGCGGCGGATGCGCCGTGTGGCGCGTCGGTGGGCGGGCGCGCTCAGGCGCTGAACAGCGCCCGCACGACCCTCTCGGCGGCCGCGCCGTCGTGCAGCGCGTTGAAGCGGGCGTTGAAGCCGGGATGGGCGGCCGGGTCCGCAGCGGCGGCCGGACCCCGGTGGGCCTCGGTGGGGGACTCGTCGGTCGCCGCGAGGTCGCCCAGCAGCGCAGCGGCCTCCTCGACCGTGCCCGCCCGCGGGCCCAACGGGGTCTCCTCGAACAGCGCCAGGCCGGGGTGCTGACGCCGCGCCGCCTCCAGGTCGGGGGCCCACAGCACCGTCGGGCGCTGCAGCAGCGCCCAGTCGAAGCGGGTCGCGGTGTAGTCGATGACGGCGGCGTCCGCGGCGAGCAGGAGGTCGGCCGGGTCGGCGTGGGCGCTGACGTCGACGACCTCCGGTCCTGCGCCGGAGGCCGGGGTGCGTCCCGCACCGTGGCCGCGGCGGGCCAGCACGACGCTGCCCGTGGCGGCGGCGAGCCGGGACAGCTCGGCGTCGGTGGGGTCGGTGAGCACGTTCGGCCGCACCCGGCGCCCGAAGCCCGGGAGCGGGTCGCCACCGTCGGTGGAGAACAACAGGACGGGGCGCCCACCCGTGCGGGCCTCGTCGAGACCCAGTCGGCGACGCGCCGCCGCGCGACCGGTCGGGCCGGCCTCGCGCAGCAGCCGGTCGGTGCGCGGCGAGCCGGCGGCCAGGACCGTGCCGGGGTAGTCGAACGCGGCGCGGTAGCGCTGCTCGGCCTCCTCGTGAGGTGCGAGCAGCACCGACCACGTGTCGGCGAACGCGGCCGTCTCACGCGCGACCTTGGCCTCGGAGTGTCCCTGCGCGCGCCACAGCTCCACACCCAGGTCCCGGAACGGCTGGCCGGCGAAGGTGAGCACGGTGTGCTGGCCGTCGCGGCGGGCGAACCAGGGGCCCAGGGGACGCTCGGTGATCACCCAGCCGGCCGTGGCGAGCAGCTCGAACCACGCCCGGCTGCCGATCAGCACGGCCTGGGCGTCGTCGGGCACCCGCACGGAGTGGTCCCGCACCGCCCACACCCGGCGCAGGTCGGGGCGCAGCTCGGCGAGCGCCCGGTCGATCTCGCGCGGATCGCCGGCCACCGCCCGGCCGTCCGCGGCCACCAGCAGCACGGTGTCGGGGCGCAGCGGGGCGGAGGTCTCGCGGTAGGTGCGTTGCAGTCGCGCCTGCAACGCGGGGTTGCGCTCCGCCTCGCTCAGCGGTGCGCCGAGGTCGAGGACCGGGGCGCCGTCGGCGTCGACGCTCAGCGTCACCCGGACCCGGTCGGTGGTCCAGGAGAGCGGCAGCCGGCCCGCGAAGGAGGCGTCGAGCGCGGCGGGGCCACCGCGAAGCCGGTACCGCCCTGAGGGCGGGGCCGCATCGTCGACGGCGAGCGGCAGGAGCACCTGCGTGCGGCCGGCGTCGGAGCCGGGTTCGGAGCCGGCCTCGGCCGGCAGGACGGCGGGACCGACGAGGGCGTCCGGCACCTTCGCGCCGGCCACCGCGACCAGCAGCCCGCGCTCGGACACCGTGACGTCGACGACCCGGTCCCCGTCCGTGCCCGGCGCCCCCACGCCGTCCGCCGGGTCGGCCTCGGCGGGCTCGACGTCGAGGACCAGGCCGCGCCCGGTCTCCAGCCGCAGCGAGACCCGGCGGCCGGCGAGGACCACCGACAGTGGCGGCGGCACCATCGCCCCCGGTACGACGCGGGAGACCGCGCCGTACCTGCTCAGCCCCCGCTGCGTGGTGCTCACCTCGAACACCCAGGTGCCCGGCGCGAGCGCGGCCACGTCGAGGCGCGCGGTGAAGACACCGGGGTGGACGTCGCTCCGGCTGTCCGCGGCCCACACCCGGGCGTCGGCATCCTCGCCCAGGCGCACCGCCAGGTCGTGGGCGGCACCGGGGACGCGGCCGTCCGTGGCAGCGTCCGTGCCCCCGTCCGTGCCGGCCGGCACCAGGCGGACCGCGACCTCGCTCGGCGCCTCGCCCTCGACGCGCTGCACCCAGGCCACGCCGTACACCTCCAGCGTGCCGTCGTCGTGCACCCGCACGCCGCGCAGCGCGGCGGACAGCGCCACGCTGAGGTCGGCGAGACGCCACAGCTCGGCCGGCACGTCGTCCAGGCCACCCAGCGGCGGCGGCGTGATCGTCAGGCCGTCGCCGACCGGCGTGGTGTCGAACGGCGTCAGCGGGTCGTCGAGGCTGTCGATGAGCCGCTCGGCGTCGTCCCACCGACCTTGCGCCACCAGCCAGGCGACCGCCTTGTTGCGCGGGTTGACCTGGGCCAGGGCCCGGGGCGTGGCGCGCTGCACCAGCACCGCGAAGGTCTCGGCCAGCAGCGCGCGGTACTCGTCCGTGGCGCGGAAGGCCGAGTAGACGAAGGGCGGGTAGTCCACGGCGAGGCAGCGGCCGATCCAGGCGTCGTACGTCACCGGGGAGGCCTCGGCGGTGAGCAGCTCGTGCGCCTGGTCCTTGACCGCGATCCGGTCGCGCAGGTTGCGCAGCTCGGTCTTCTGCTGGCCGGTGGAGGTGAGGTCCTCGCGGATCCGCCAGTTGTAGGTAGTCCGCGCGAGGAGGTCGAACCGGCGCGCGCGCACGTAGGCCATCAGCATCGGCACGTGGTCCTCGTAGGCGATGCCGGGCTGGAACGGCGGCACCTGCTCGACGAGGAACTCGCGGCGGAAGACCCGGTTGCCGGCGATGATGTCGCGCAGCGCCAGGGGGTGCTCGTCGATGGTCAGGCCGAGCCGGTCGCGGTCGTGGGCGACGCGGTTCCACCGGATCGGCTGCGGCTTGCCGAAGTGCACCCGGCGGGTCTTGCCCACGCAGAAGTCCGACCCGGTGCGGCGCAGGGTGTCGACCATGTGCGCGAACGCGCCGGGCGGGATGGTGTCGTCGGAGTCGACGAAGGTGACGAACTCCCCGCGGGCCAGCTGCACGCCGTGGTTGCGGGCCGCGCCCTGACCGGCGTTCTCCTGGCGCAGCACCCGTAGGCGCGGGTCCCGCTGGGCGTAGGAGGCCAGGATCTGCGGGCAGGCGTCGGTGGACCCGTCGTCGACCGCGATCACCTCGAGGTCGCCCAAGCTCTGGCCCAGCAGGCTGTCCAGGCACTCCGGCAGGTAGGCGGCGACGTTGTAGACCGGCACCACCACGCTCAACGTGGGGGCGGCCGGGCCGCGGAGCGTCCGGAGGGCGCGTCCGGCGAGGCGGCGGAGCCGTGGCGCCATGGGTCTCCTCGTCTTCACTGTGGCCGGACCTTAGCAAGCGGCACCGGCCGGCGCCGATAGCCTCGTCGCATGAGAACCGGTGCCGCCGTCCCGCTCCTGATGGGCGTCGTCAACGTCACCCCCGACTCCTTCTCCGACGGCGGACGGTTCCACGACCCCGAGCGCGCGATCGCCCACGGGCGCCGGCTGCTCGCCGAGGGCGCGGACATCCTCGACGTCGGCGGGGAGTCGACCCGACCCGGAGCGACCCGGCCGCTGCTGGCCGAGGAGCTGGACCGGGTGGTGCCGGTGATCGAGGCGCTGGCCGCCGACGGCGCCGTGGTCTCGGTCGACACCATGCGCGCCGAGGTCGCCGACCGGGCGGTCGCGGCCGGCGCCACCATCGTCAACGACGTCTCCGGCGGCCTGGCCGACCCCGAGATCCTCGACGTGGTCGCCCGCACCGGCGCCCGGTACGTCGCCATGCACTGGCGCGCCCACAGCGACCGGATGCAGCAGTTCGCGACGTACGACGACGGCGTGGTCGTCGGCGTCGTCGACGAGCTCGCCGAGCGGGTCGCGGCCCTGCGCGCCGCCGGCGTCGCCGACGAGCAGGTGGTGCTCGACCCCGGCCTGGGTTTCGCCAAGCACGGGGAGCAGAACTGGGAGCTGCTGCGTCACCTCGACGCGCTCGCCGACCTCGGCTTCCCACTGCTCGTCGGCGCCAGCCGCAAGACGTTCCTGGGCCGGCTGCTGGCCGACGTGCACGGCGAGCCCCGTCCGGTCGCGGAGCGGGAGGACGCGGGCGTCGCGCTCACCGCGCTGCTCGGCGCCGGCCTGGGCCGGGCCGAGGTGTGGTGCCTGCGCGTGCACGCCGTGCGCGCGCACCGCGACGCGCTGGAGGTGGCCGCCCAGCTCGCCGGCACCCAGCTCGCCGGCACCCAGCTCGCCGGCACCCAGCACGTCGGCAGCCAGCTCAAGGAGACACGCGATCGGCGTCCGGCAGAGGGCGCCGCGGGAAGGCAGGAACAGCGATGAGCGAGCACCACGGCGCCGGTCCGGGCAGCGACGACGGCCTCGACGAGCTGAGCATCCTCGGCATCGAGTGCTACGCCCACCACGGCGTCTTCGAGCACGAGCGGCGCGAGGGCCAGGTGTTCCGGATCGACCTCGTCCTCGGGGTCGACACCCGCCGCGCCGCCGCGTCGGACGACTTGCAAGACACCGTCGACTACGGGAGTCTCGTGGACCAGGTGGTCGCAGCCGTGACCCGGGACCCGGTCGACCTGATCGAGACCCTGGCCCAGCGCATCGCCGACGTGTGCCTGTTGGATCGTCGTGTTGAATGGACCCGCGTGAGGGTGCACAAGCCCGACGCGCCGATCCAGGCGACGTTCGGCGACGTACAGCTCACCATCACCCGACGCCGCGACAGCGGCAAGCCGGGAGAACCAAGCGGAAAGGCAGAGGGCCGAGCATGACCGAGACCCCCAACCCGAACATCATCGACGCGGACACCCTGACCGGGGAGATGCGTCCGATCCGTCGGGTGGTGATCGGCCTCGGCTCGAACCTCGGTGAGCGGATGAGCGCCCTGCAGGGCGCCGTGGACGCCCTCGCCGACACCCCCAACGTGTGGATCACCGGCGTCTCCCCGGTCTACGAGAGCGAGCCGGTGGACTGCCCGGAGGGCTCCAAGAAGTTCCTCAACGCGGTGGTGCTCGCCGACACGACGCTGTCCGCGCACCGGCTGCTGGACCGCGCGCTGGCCATCGAGGACGCCTTCGACCGCGCCCGCAGCGAGGTCAAGAACTCCCCGCGCACCCTCGACGTCGACCTGATCGTCGTCGGCGACCGACGCTCGGCGACCGACGCGCTGACCCTGCCGCACCCGCGGGCCCACCAGCGGGCGTTCGTGCTCAAGCCGTGGAGCGACCTCGAGCCCGACGCCGAGCTGCCCGGGGCCGGCCCGATCGCCGACCTGCTCGCCGACCTCGACGTCGACGCCCTCACCCCGCGCCCCGATCTGGTCCTCGACCTCGAGTGAGCCGCGACGGCGACGCGCCGGGACCCGAGGGCGAGGAGGAGCCTCCGCGTCGTACCCCGGAGGCCGCGTTGCGGCCGACACCCCTGCGCACCCTGCTGGGCTGGGCCGCGCTCGGCCTGGTCCTGGGCTGGGCGGTGCACCCGCTCGCCGAGCGCGTGGGCGTGGTTCCTCCGCTGATCTCCACGCCGCAGCCGCTCGCCCTGCTGCTGCTCGCGGCGATGCTGGGCTACGCCGCCTGGGCCACCCACCGCGCCGTGCAGGTACGACGTGAGCGGCTCGAGCCGCACAAGGCGGTCAACCGCCTGGTGCTCGCCCGGGCCAGCGCGCTGGTCGCCGCCGCCGCGACCGGCGGGTACCTCGGCTACGCGCTGAGCTGGATCGGCGACCCCGCCGAGCTGGCCGACGAGCGCCTGGTCCGCTCGCTGCTCGCCTCCGGCGCCGCACTGCTGGCCGTGGTGGCCGCGATGCTGCTCGAACGGGCGTGCCGGGTCCGCGGGGACGACCCGCCGCCGGCCACCTGAGCCACCCCTCGCCCGACGCCGGCGCCCGTCGCCGGCGCCCGTCGCCGGCACCCGTCCGACGCCCGGATCCGGCCCGCAGACCACCCCCTGGTGCTGATGGGACCCATGTGGCAGGCGTGTCGCGCCCGTGCCAGGCGCGCCGGACGCATACCGTGCAGCCATGACTTCCCCCGCCGGCAACCGTCGTCGTCAGCGGTCCACCCGCATCGTGGTGGCCGGCTGCCTGATCCTGCTCGCCGCGCTGGCCGTGGCGGGCACCGTGGCCGCGGGCTCGTGGCCGCTGCTGGTCGCCGCTGCCTTCGCCGCCGTCGTCCTGGGCGGGGCCGCGCTGCGGATCGCCCAGACCGAGGTCATGGCCACCCGTCGTGACGCGGCCCGCGACCGCGCCGAGCAGGCCCAGGCCTACGCCGCGCTCACCGAGACGCGGGTGGCCGAGAACGTCGAGTTCGCCGCCGAGATGACCGGCACCCTGGCGCGGCGCGATGCCACCGTCGCCCGGCTGGAGAAGCGGCTCGGCGACGCCGCGTCCGAGCTCGCCGAGGCCCGCCGCGAGCTGGCCGACGCCCACCAGGAGGCAACCGAGGCGCAGCGCCTCGCCGACCGCCTCGGCGCCCGTCTCGCCGACGCCGAGGAGCGGGCCGGCCAGGCCGTCGTCCGGGTCGCCGAGCTCGAGGCCGAGCTGGACGTGCTGAGCACCCAGGTGCACGCCCTCGAGGCGCACGCCCGCGCCCAGGCCCGCCGCCCCGCCTGACCCCAGCCACCACCAGCTGACCCCACCCGCCACGGACGTGGCGAGCCCGCCGACCGCGCTCGCGACCCACGAGGGCGCCTGCGGGTGAGGGACCGCTCACGCCGGCGACGTCGCCCGGAGGACGACGGTCGGGCCGAGGTGAGGCGGCCGGTAGCATCGGGCGCCGACCTCCCCGCGCGGGTCTGGTTCCCGCCCCGCGTCCGCCGTCCCCGAAGGATGCCCACGCCTTGCCCCTCGACCGTGCACGTGCCCAGCAGAACCTGATCCGGCTGGCGAAGGCGGGACCGGGCCGGGTCCGCGGTCCGCTCGGTCGAGCCACTCGGCGCTTCCGCTCCGAGTTCGCTGGGCCCCTGGTCACGGTGGTGCTGCCGGTCAGCGACGACGAGACCACCCGGATCGGCACCTGCCTGGACTCCCTGAAGGTCCAGTCGCACCGCAACCTCGAGGTCCTCCTCGTGCGCTACGGCGCCCACGCCCGCGTGGACGAGGTCGTGCGGGCCCACGCCGCCGCCGACTGGCGGATCAAGACCCGGCTCAAGGTGGAGAGCTCGCTCGCCGCCGCGCGCAACGCCGGGGTGGCGGCCGCCGCCGGCGACCTGGTCATCGTCGCCGCGGGCGGTGACGACTTCGTGCACAACGGCATCGAGCGGCTGCTGGACATGCAGCAGCGCTCCGGCTCCCCGCTCGTGGTCGGCCGGGTGCGCCGCCCCGACATCGCCGGCTGGGTCCCGGACTCGCCGTACGACGCCGCGCACCACACGCCCGTGCGGGCGACCACGCTGGAGCGGATGCCGCTGGCCGTCACCGACCTGGGCCTGGGCAATCGGATGTTCACCAAGGAGCTGTGGCGCTCCTGCGGAGTGGCGTTCACCGACGAGCTGCCCTCGGGCACCGACGTGGTGCTCGGGCTGCTGCAGGGTGCGCCCGCCTTCGACCTGATCACCAGCTTCACCTACATCCCCACCGGGCGGCGCGACGGCGTCCAGGTCGGCGCGGTGCCGGACGTGCTCAGCCAGCTGCCCGACTGGATCGAGCGCACGGCACGCACCGAGCAGCAGGTCGAGGCGCTCGGCGACGACCGTGCGCTGCAGTGGTGGCTGTGGGGCGTGCTCGACGCGTCGGTGCAGCCGTTCCTCGCCGACGTCGAGCGCGCCGACGAGCGGCAGTGGCAGATGCTGCGCGACCACGTCCGGATGCTGCTCGCCGCCGCCGAGCACGAGGTCTGGGACCGCCTCTCGGCCGAGTCGCGGGTCAAGCTGTGGCTGCTCCAGCACGACCACCGCGCCGCGCTGGAGGACTTCCTCGGCGAGCGTCTCTTCGCCGGCAGCCAGGTGCCCACCGAGACCCGCGACGGCGTCGTGCGGGCGCTGCTGCCGCACCACGACGACGCCGCGCTCGACATCCCCGCCGAGCTGTTCGAGATGACCGACCAGGAGACCCGGCTGGTCGCGATGCTGCGCGAGGCGCGGTGGAGCGACGCCGGCACGATCGAGCTCTCCGGCTGCGCCGCGATCGACTTCGTGCACATGACCGCCCACCCCCGGCTGTCCTGCGCGCTGGTGGAGACCGGCAGCGGAGCCCGCCTCGAGCTCGAGGTGCACCAGCACCGCGACCAGCGCGCCAACCAGCGCCGGCGCCGCCACCAGGACTTCTCCTGGGGCGGGTTCACCGCCACCGTGGCCGCCGCGGACCTCGTCGCCGCCGCGCCTGCCCCGGCGACGTGGGCGCTGGAGGTCGACATCGAGGTCGACGGCGTGCGCCGCACCGGACCGGTCACCGCCATCGACGACCAGGCCCCGGCCGGGATGATCGGCCGCGACCACCTCGCCCCGCGCCCCGTCGCCGGTGCCCGGGTGGGCTTCCGGCCGCGCTCGGAGTCGGTGGGCCTGCAGGTGCAGCCCGACACCGCCCCGCGGCTGCGCAGCCTCGAGGTCGCCGGCCGTGAGGTGTGCGGCGTGCTGGAGCCGGGGTCGCAGGTGACCGCCGTGCGTGCCGTCCGCGGCTCCCAGCAGGTCCGCGCCGAGGTCGATGCGACCGACGGCTCCGCCCCGACCTTCCGGCTCGTGCTGCCGGTCGCCGGCGTCGGTGCCCGGCAGTGGCGGCTGCGCGCCGTGCTCGACGACGGCACCGAGGCCACCGTCGGCTGGCCGGCGGTCGAGGAGCAGTGGCTCGGCGTCGGCGGCGGCGAGGTCGTCGGCACCCGCACCCCGAGCGGCGACACCGCGCTGCTGGAGGCCCGGCGCACCCTGGTGCTCGACGAGCTCCGCGTCGAGGGCACCCGGCTCGAGGTCGCCGGCCGCTGGCTGGGCACCGCCCCCGCGGCAGCCCGGCTCGAGCTCGCCCGGATCCCGGCGATGACCGCGACCGCCACGAGCGTGGAGCTGCCGGCACGCTCCGGTGAGGTCCGGGTCGGCCTCGACCTCACCAACGACCCCTGGGGCCTGGGCGCCCGCGCGTTCGTGCCCGGCTGGTACTGGCTCAACGTCGTCGGCGAGGGCCTGCCCGCGGAGGCGGTGCTGCTCGGCGAGCGGCTGGTGGACCGGCTGCACCAGTTCCTGGACGGCACCCACTACAGCGCCCGGATCGTGCACGACAACCGCGCCGTCGGCCTCGACCTGGCGCCCGCCGTGCCGCTCGAGGACCGGGTGCCCTACGGCCAGGAGCGGCTGCGCGAGTGGCACCTGAGCGCCGAGGTCCCCCTCGACGAGAAGGCCGTCTACCTGCAGTCCTACGTCGGCGCCTCCGCCACCGACAGCCAGCTGGCGTTGCACCACGAGCTGCGTCGTACCCGCCCGGACCTGACGATCTACTGGGGTGTCTCCTCGGCCAGCTCCTGGGTGCCCGAGGGCGGCGTGCCGGTGCTGATGGACACCGCGGAGTGGTACCGCGTGCTGAGCACCGCGAAGTACCTGTGCCTCAACATCGACCCCGAGCGCTGGTTCCGCAAGCGCCCGGGCCAGCGGCTGCTGCAGACCTTCCACGGCTACCCGGCCAAGTCGATGGGCCTGCGGATGTGGCAGGCCAAGCGGTACTCCCCGCGCCGCCTGGAGTCCGAGCTGATGCGCACCTCCCGGCAGTGGGACCTGATCTTGACCCCGGCCCCGGAGATGGACGAGTACTACCGCCGCGAGTACGACTACGACGGCGAGATCCACAGCGCCGGCTACCCGCGCGACGACGCGCTGCTCGCCCCCGACGCCGAGCAGGTCCGCGACGACGTACGACGCCGCCTCGGCATCCGCCCCGACCAGAAGGCGGTGCTCTACGCCCCGACCTGGCGCGACGACAAGGCCACCAACTGGCGTGCCGCGGAGGCCGAGCACCACCTCGACGTGGAGGTGGCCAGCCGCAAGCTGGGGGAGGACTACGTCTTCTTGATGCGCGGGCACCGCTTCCACGCCCCGGCGGCCGCCGCCACCGGTGGTGCGCGGTTCCTCGACGTCACCGAGTACCCGGAGATCAACGACCTGATCCTGGCCGCCGACGCCGCGGTGCTGGACTACTCCTCGCTGCGCTTCGACTTCGCGCTCACCCGACGGCCGATCATCTTCCTGGTGCCCGACCTCGACTCCTACGTCGGCGGCGTCCGGGGCTTCCTCTACCCCTACCCGCCCACCGCGCCGGGGCCGATGGTCGACACCGCCGCCGAGGTGATCGAGCTGCTCCGCGACGTCGACGGCCTGGCCGAGCGCTACGCCGGCGAGCTGGCCGCCTTCCACGACCGGTTCAACTACCTGCAGGACGGCCACGCCGCCGAGCGGGTGGCGCGGGCGTTCCTCGACACCCCCTGACCGGCCCGTGACCCGGGTGACTGTGCAGCGGGTGGTCGGCGACCCGTGTAGCCGGTGACAGGACTCCCTTTGTAGGGTGCAAGGCAGTTGGTGCCGATCTAGGGGGAGCTGGTCCTACGTGCGCTCGGTGGATCTGCCCGAAGCACTCCCGCAGGGTGCGCGACTGCTGCACATCGGGATGCCGAAGACGGGCACGACCGCGTTGCAGGGGGCCGTCGACGCCGCCCGCGACCGGCTCGAGGAGCTCGGCGTCCACAACGTCAGCACCAACGCGCACGAGCTCGAGGTCGCCATGGTCGCGGCCGGCACGCTGCCCGGCTACTACCCGGACTGGCGCCGCGAGCGCTGGGAGCGGCGCTGGGACGAGCTCGCCGAGCAGTTCCGCACCTCCTCGGCGCGGTGCACCTTCTGGTCCAGCGAGGCGCTGAGCCAGGCCGGGCCGGACCGGATCGCCCACCTCGCCGAGCGCCTCGGGCCCGACACCCGGATCATGGTCACCGTCCGCCCGCTGGCGCGGCTGCTGGTCTCGCAGTGGCAGGAGATCCTGCGCCGGCGCGGGACCGAGCCGCTGGACCCGTGGCTGCGCAAGCACTTCGACGCGGTGCGCCCCGACGGCGAGGTCACCGTCGAGTGGGACCGCGTGATGCCGCAGATCCACCGGTTCAGCCTGCGCCGGGTCGTGGCGGAGTGGGGCGCGGTGTTCGGCGAGGAGAACCTGGTCCTCGTCGTCGCCGACGCACACGACCGCACCCGCAACCTGCGCTCCTTCGAGGCGCTCACCGGCGTGCCGGAGATCCTGCGTGCCCCCGTGCTGGACAACGCGTCGCTGCCCTACCCCGAGGCGGAGATGCTGCGCACGTTCAACCGCGCCTACACCGACCGCGGTGGCGAGCACGGCGAGTGGATGCTGGCGATCGGCACGCTGGCCCGCGCCGGCCTGCGTGAGCTGGCGCTGGAGGCCGAGCCCTACCCGATCCGGCCGCCGCGCTGGGCTGCGGAGCTGTGCAACGACTACGCCGCCGACTGGATCTTGGCCGCCGAGGAGTCCGACGCCACCGTCGTCGGCGACCTCTCCGCCCTGCTCGTGGACCCCCTCGACTACCCCGAGCACTCCGACACCCCGACCCGGGTCAGCATCGAGACCGCCGGGCGGATGGCCGACGTCCTGGTGGCGGCGATGGAGCAGCACGCCGCGAACCGGCGCACCCTGCTGCGCACCGAGCTCGGCCAGTACGGCGGCCGGGAGATGCTCGCCGAGCTGCGCCGCCGTGCCGCGCAGCGGGCCCGTCGTGCGGTGCGCCGGGACACCGCCGGCACCGACTGAGCCGTGACCGAGCACCTCGACGCCGTGCCTGTCCTGCCCGACGGTGGCCGGCTGCTGCACATCGGACTGCCGAAGACCGGCACGACCGCGCTGCAGGCCGCGTTGTGGAACACCCGCGACGAGCTGGAGGCCCGCGGCGCGCACAACGTCTCCCGCGGACAGCACGAGCGCCGGGTCGCGCTGACCGCGACCGGTGAGGTGCCGTCGTACTGGGCACCGGCCGAGGCACGCTGGGCCGAGCTCGCCCTGGAGTTCCGCACCTGTCCGTCCCGGGTGACGTTCTGGTCGAGTGAGTCGCTGTCCACCGCCTCCCCGCAGCGCATCGCCTACCTGGCCGAGCAGCTCGGCGACCGGGCGCACATCGTCACCACCCTGCGCGCGCTCGCACCCCAGCTGTCCTCGCGCTGGCAGCAGGGCCTGCGCCGCGGCAACACCGCCGGCCTGGAGACGTGGCTGCGCCAGCGGTTCGCCGAGGTCGGGGTCGACGGCACCGTGCACGCCACCGGCCCCGCCGAGCACCTCGTGCTGCACCGGTTCAGCCCGCGCCGGATCCTCGAGCAGTGGGGCGCGGTGTACGGCGAGGAGAACCTGGTGTTCGTCATCCCCGCCCCGAACGATCGCGACGGGGTGCTGCGGGTGTTCGAGCGGCTGCTCGGGGTGCCGGCCGGCCTGCTGCAGGCACCTGCGGGCAGCAACCGCTCCCTGCCGTTCCCCGAGGCCGAGCTGCTGCGCCGCTTCGCCGCGCACTACGCCCGCGCCGGCGGCGACCGGGACACGTGGATGCGCACCGCCGGCGACCTGCGCCGGGTCGGGCTCCAGGACATCGCCGACGGGGCGACGCCGTACCCGATCACGGTGCCGCGCTGGGCCGCGGAGCAGGCCAACGAGTACGCCCACGCCTGGGGTGAGGCGCTTGCGGCCTCCGCGGCCACCGTCGTCGGCGACGTGCGTCACCTGCTGGTGGACCCGGAGCGCTTCCCCGACGAGGCCGCGGTGCCGGCCCAGGTCGACCTCGACTCCGCCGGCCGGATGCTCGACGAGCTCTTCCGCGTCGCGCTCACCGAGCCGCCGCCGTCCGCGACGCCGAGCGGCCGCACCCTCGAGGACGCCGGCGGTCGGGAGCTGGCCCGCGAGCTCGCCCGGCGCGTGCGCCGCCGGCTGCGGCGCCGCTGAGCCGGCTCAGGTGCGGTCCGGCCTCAGTCCAGGGCGAAGGGGTCGTCCTTGCGCACGTCGTAGACGTGGCCGGACTGGTCGGAGAGGAGCACGTCGACGGAGGTGCGCGCGACGGCCTCCGACTCCAGCAGGGTGCCCGGCGGCTCGGCGCCGAACGCCTTGGTGCGCATCGGGGTCGCAGTGCGCTCGGGGTTGATGCAGTTGACCCGCACCCCGTCCTCGGCCCACTCGTCGGCCAACGCCTGGGTCAGGTTCACCGTCGCCGCCTTCGCCGAGGAGTAGAGGCTGTAGCCGCCCCGGCCGCGGGTGTAGGAGCTGGAGGTGAACAGCAGCAGCGAGCCCTTCGAGGCCAGCAGGTGCGGGTAGAACTCCTGGGCGATGAAGATCGGGCCGAGGTAGTTGATGTCGGTGGCGGCGTAGACCGTCTCCTCGCTGGTCTCCAGCAGCGAGCCGCGGGGCAGCACGCCGGCGGTGTTGACCACGAAGTCGATGGAGCCGGCCTTGGTGATCGCGTCCTCGGCGGCCGCGGCGATGTCGGCGCGCCGGCCCACGTCGGTGCCCGTGGTCGAGCGGCTGTAGCTGAGCACCGTGGCGCCGTACGACGACGCCAGCGCGGCGATGTCGGCGCCGATGCCGTAGCTGCCACCGAAGACGACCATCGTCTTGCCCTTGAACGCCTCGGCGTAGCCCGCCTCGTCGCGGCCACGCGGCAGGTCGATGCCGGTCAGCTGGAAGAGCTTGTCGGCGATGAAGACGTCGATCGGCTCGGTGACCTTCATGTTCCGGTCGTCGCCGTGCACCACGATGATCGGCTCGTCGGGCAGGTAGCGCAGCACCACGCTGCAGTCGTCGGTGGCGGTGAAGTCCGGGTCCGCGTCGGCGAGCTCGTAGGCGCGGGCCAGCACGTCGAGCCGGAACGCCTGCGGCGTCTGGCCGCGGCGCAGCGCGGCCCGCGGCGGGATGCTGCGGATCGTGTCGTCGGGCGCGACCTCGATGATGGTGTCGGCGGAGGGGATCGCCACGTCGACCGCCGGGTAGTCGGCCAGCGCGGCGAAGCACTCGCCGATGATCCGCGGGGTGACCAGCGGCCGGACCGCGTCGTGCAGCAGGATCCGCACCGACGCCGGGTCGTGCTGCGCGCTGAGGTGGTCGATGGCGCGCTGGGTGGTGGCGTTGCGGGTCTCCCCGCCCTCCAGGATCGCGGTCACCTTCTCGAACCCGGCCTTGCGGACGATGTCACGCACCGCGTCGGTGTGGCCCGGGGTCATCATCACCAGGACCTCGTCGACGTCAGGGTGGTCGTGCAACGCGACCAGGGTGTGCTCGAGCAGCGTCTTGCCGGCCACCTTGATCAGCTGCTTGGGGATGTCCAGGCCGACCCGGCTGCCGACGCCGCCTGCGAGGAGCACCCCCACGTTCTTCACAGGTGTCGACATGCTCAGCCAGGTCCTTCCCGTTCGCGTCCCGGGACCGCCCCGGGGCGTCGCGAGTCTCCCACAGCGAGGCCGGCCTCCCCGAAGCACCGGCGCCGCACCGGCACCGACCGGCGCCCACGCTGTGATGCAGGCCACCGTCCGGGCGGTATCCACCGCTTCGGTCTGGGCGTACCGTTGGCCCCGCTCCGGGCCCCCGGGGCGCAAGCTGAGCACAACGTCCGGTACCCACACCGGCTCCGGCCCGCAGGGGCGGAGTGGTCGGAGGGACGGGAACGAAAGGTTCACACCATGTCCCACCCCTTCCGTGTGGGCGTGATCGGCGCTGGTCGCGTCGGATCCGTCCTCGCCGCCGGGCTGCGCTCCGCCGGCCACACCGTCGTCTCCGCCGCCGGCGAGTCGGACGCCTCCCGCTCCCGCGCCGCCGACCTGCTGCCCGGGGTCGTGCTGCGCAAGCCCTCCGACGTCGCCCGCGACGCCGAGCTGCTGCTGCTCACCGTCCCCGACGACATGCTGCCCAACGTGGTGCAGGTGCTGGCCGCCAGCGGCGCCCTGCACGCCGGACAGGTCGTGGCGCACACCTCCGGGCGGCACGGCCTGGCCGTGCTCGCCCCCGCCGCCGCGCTGGGCGCGCGGGTGATCGCCCTGCACCCCGCCATGACGTTCACCGGGACCGCCGTGGACCTCGACCGGTTGCACGGCTGCGTGTTCGGCCTCACCGCCGGCCCCGAGGAGCGCGAGATCGCCCAGGGGCTGGTCGCCGACCTCGGCGGCACCGCCAACTGGGTGCCCGAGTCGATGCGCACGCTCTACCACGCAGGGCTGGCGCACGGTGCCAACCACCTGGTCACGCTGGTCAGCGAGGCGATGGGCCTGCTGGCCGCCGCCGGTGTGGACGACCCCGCCGGCACGCTGCGCCCGCTCCTCGACGCCGCGCTGGACAACGCGCTGGCGCACGGCGATGCCGCCCTGACCGGCCCCATCGTGCGTGGCGACGTGCAGACGGTGGCGGCCCACCTGGCCGACATCGCCGCCAACGCGCCCGACACGCTGCCGTCGTACGTCGCGATGGCGTGGGCCACCCTCGACCGGGCGGTCACCGACGGCCGGCTGCTGCCGATCCGGGCGCACACGATGGCCGGCGTCCTCGCCGGGTACGACGAGAACCCGCACCTGGCCCGCGGCCACGCCGCGATGCGCACCCGCCTCGAGGCCGAGCAGGCATGACCGACGCCGCCCAGCCCGCTGTCGCATGCAGCCGGGCGGACCTCGCGAGCCTGCTCACCGCGCTGCGCTCGCGTCCCGGTCCCGTCGTGCTGGTGCCCACCATGGGCGCCCTGCACGAGGGGCACGCCACGCTCATGCGCGCGGCCCGGCGGCGCGCCGGCGCCGACGGCTCGGTCGTGGTGTCCATCTTCGTCAACCCGCTGCAGTTCGGCCCCGACGAGGACCTGGACCGCTACCCGCGCACCCTGGAGGCCGACCTCGAGCTCACCGCCGCCGAGGGCGTCGACGTGGTGTTCGCCCCCAGCGTCGAGGAGATGTACCCCGACGGCGTGCCGCACCCCGGCAGCGCCTCCAACGCCGTCACCGTCGACCCCGGCCCGATCGCCGGTCGCCTGGAGGGCGCCAGCCGGCCCGGCCACTTCCGTGGCGTGCTCACCGTGGTCGCCAAGCTGTTCGGCCTCGTGCGGCCCGACGCCGCCGTGTTCGGCGAGAAGGACTTCCAGCAGCTCGCCCTGATCCGTCGGATGGCCGAGGACCTGTGCCTGGGCGTGGAGGTGCTCGGCGCGCCCACCGACCGCGAGGGCGACGGCCTGGCCCGCTCCAGCCGCAACCGGTACCTCGACGACGAGCCCCGGCGGGCCGCGGTCGCGCTCAGCCGGGCCCTGTTCGCCGCCCGCGCCGCCGGCGCCGCCGACGGCCTCGCCGCCGCGCTGGCCGCGGGTCGTGAGGAGCTGGCGTGCACCGAGGGCGTCGAGGTCGACTACTTCACCGTGCTCGGCCCCGGCCTGGACGAGCTCGACGCGGACCCCGCCCCCGGCACCCCGGCCCGGGCGCTGGTCGCGGCCCGGGTGGGCACCACCCGACTGATCGACAACCTGGACCTGGTCCTGCGCGAACCTGCGGGCGCCACCGCCCGCTCCGAGAACACCGACGAGGGAGTCAGCTGATGCTGCGCACGATGATGACGAGCAAGATCCACCGCGCGACGGTGACCCAGGCCGACCTGCACTACGTGGGCTCGGTGACCGTGGACGAGGACCTCCTCGACGCCGCAGACCTGCTTCCGGGCGAGCTCGTGCACATCGTCGACATCACCAACGGCGCCCGGCTGGAGACCTACACGATCGCCGGCGAGCGCGGCAGCGGCGTGATCGGCATCAACGGCGCCGCCGCCCGGCTCGTGCACCCCGGCGACCTGGTCATCCTCATCGGCTACGGCCAGATGAGCACCGAGGAGGCGCGCGAGCACCAGCCGCACGTCGTCTTCGTCGACGTCGACAACAAGATCCTGGCCACCGGGTTCGACCCGGCGGAGACCTTCGGCGACGCCTCGCTGTCCCGCGGCGACGTCACCGCGGGCCGCTGAGCCGGCCGCCGAAGTAGCCTGCAGGGATGCCTGAGGGGTCTGAGGGAGTGCCCGCCGCCGTACGACGCCTTCCCGGTCGTCTCGTCGCGCCCGACCCCGGCTGGACCACCCGCGCCGACGTCGTCATCGTCGGCTCCGGGATCGCGGGGCTGACCGCGGCCCTGCGCCTGCGCGGGCAGGTCGACAAGGTCCTCGTGGTGACCAAGGCGGTGCTCAACGCCGGCTCCACCCAGTGGGCCCAAGGCGGCATCGCGGCGGCGCTCGGCCCCGGCGACACCCCGGCCGAGCACGAGGCGGACACCCTGGTCGCCGGAGCCGGTGCCTGCGACTCCGCCGCCGTGCGCGCGCTGGTCACCGAGGGGCCCGAGGCCGTGCGCGAGCTGATCGCGCTGGGCACCAACTTCGACCACACCGACACCGGCGAGCTGTCGCTGACCCGCGAGGGCGGCCACCACCGGGACCGGATCGCGCACGCCGGCGGCGACGCCACCGGCGCGGAGATCCAGCGGGCGCTGATCGCGGCCGTCGAGGCCGCCCCCGACATCGAGGTGATCCAGCACGCGCTGGCCGTCGACCTGCTGCTCGGCGAGGACGAGGCGGGCGTCACCGGCGTGGCCGGGCTGACCCTGCACGTGATCGGCGAGGGCGAGCGCGACGGCGTCGGCGCCGTGCACTGCCGGGCCGTCGTGCTGGCCAGCGGCGGCCTGGGCCAGGTGTTCTCGCAGACCACCAACCCCGCCGTCGCCACCGGCGACGGCATGGCGCTCGCGCTGCGGGCCGGGGCGACGCTGCGGGACCTGGAGTTCGTGCAGTTCCACCCCACGGTGATGTACCTGGGCCCCGGCTCCCGCGGCCAGCAGCCGCTCATCTCCGAGGCGGTGCGCGGGGAGGGCGCGTTCCTGGTGGACGGACTGCCCGAGGAGGGCGGCAGCCGGCTCATGCCGGGCGTGCACCCGCTGGCCGACCTGGCGCCGCGCGACGTCGTCGCCAAGGCGATCATGAAGCGGATGCTGCAGACCGGCCGACCGCACATGTGGCTGGACGCCCGGCACCTCGGGCAGGCCTTCTGGGAGCGCCGGTTCCCCACGATCCTGGCCACCGCCCGCTCCCACGGCGTCGACCCGGTCACCCAGCTCATCCCGGTCGCCCCGGCCTGCCACTACGCCTCCGGCGGGGTGCGCACCGACCTGTTCGGCCGCACCGACGTGCCGGGCCTCTACGCCACCGGCGAGGTCGCCTGCTCCGGCGTGCACGGCGCCAACCGGCTCGCCTCCAACTCGCTGCTGGAGGGCCTGGTCTTCTCCCGGCGCATCGCCGACGTCCTGCCCGCCGAGCTGCCCGCCTGGCGCACTCCCGGCGAGGACCGTCGTACGCCCGGCCTGGTCGCCGGCGACGCGCGCCGCGAGGTGCAGGAGACGATGAGCGCCAAGGTCGGGGTGCTGCGCACCGCGCCGGGGCTGGCCGAGGCGACCGTCCTGCTCGACAAGCTCAGCGGCCACGACGCCGAGACCGTCGACCTGCGCGCCTGGGAGGCCACCAACCTGCTCACCATCAGCGCGGCGCTGGCCGACGCCGCCGCGCTGCGCGAGGAGACCCGCGGCTCGCACTGGCGCGAGGACTTCGGCGAGCGCGACGACGAGCAGTGGGCCGGCCACTTCGACGTGCGGATGCACGACGGCGTCACCACCGTCTCCTTCGCCCCGGAACCGCCCACCGACCTCGGGCTCGCCGACGAGCAGGACCAGCCCCAGCAGGGAGAGCACCCATGATCGCCCGGACGCCGTACGACGACCTGCCGGCCGCGCTGGTCGCCGAGATCGCCGACGCGGGGCTGGACCCGCGCGCGGTCCACACCCACGTGGCGCTGGCCTTCGAGGAGGACCTGCCCGGTGGCGTCGACGACGTCACCAGCGCGGCGGTGGGCGACATGGGCCGCGCGGTGGCCGACTTCGCTGCCCGGGAGACCGGCGTGGTGGCGGGCCTGGCGATCGCGGAGCTCGCGTTCGTCTACGCCCTCGGCGACACCGTCGAGATCACCGGCCGGGTGCCCGACGGCACGCGGGTCGACCCGGGCGACGTCGTGCTCACCGTGGCCGGGCCGGTGCAGGGCGTGCTCACCGCCGAGCGGACCGCGCTCAACTTCGCCTCCCACCTGTCCGGGGTCGCCACCGCCACCTCGCGGTGGGTGGACGCGCTGGCCGGCACCCGCGCGAAGGTGCTCGACACCCGCAAGACGCTGCCCGGCTGGCGGGCGCTGCAGAAGTACGCGGTGCGCTGCGGCGGCGGCGTCAACCACCGGTTCAGCCTCGTCGACCGGGCGATGGTCAAGGACAACCACGCCGTCGCCGCCGGGGGAGTGGTGGAGGCCTACCGCGCCGTCGTCGCGGCGAACCCGGGCCTGCGGGTCGAGGTCGAGGTCCAGGACCTCGACGAGCTGCGGGCCGTGCTCGCCGCCGGCTGCACCGAGGTGCTGCTCGACAACATGTCCACCGCAGACATGGCCGAGGCGGTGCGGATCAACGCCGCGGCCGGGGGCCACGCGGTGCTGGAGGCCTCCGGCGGGCTCACCCTGGCACGGGCCCGAGAGGTCGCCGAGACCGGCGTCGACTTCATCTCCGTCGGTGCGCTGACGCACTCGGTGACGGTGTTCGACCTCGGGCTGGACTTCAGGACGGAGTAGCCGTGGCCCTGCTCGCCGCCGACATCGGCAACGCCCACACCGTCCTCGGACTGCTCTTCGAGGGCGAGGTCCTGGCGAGCTGGCGGGTCTCCACCGACGAGCGGCGCACCCCGGACGAGTGGGCCGTGGTCATCCGGGGCCTGCTCGAGGAGCGGGCCAGCGACGTCGACGGGCTGGCGGTGTGCGCCACCGTGCCGTCGGTGCTGAATGCGTGGCGCGAGATGTGCGCCGTGCATTTCGCCGACCTGCCGCGGGTGATTGTCGAGCCCGGAATCCGCACCGGGGTGCCGATCCTGGTCGACAATCCGCGCGAGGTCGGCTCGGACCGGATCGTGAATGCGGTGGCCGCAGCGGCGGCGTGCTCGGGGCCGGCGGTCGTGGTCGACTTCGGTGGCACCGCGACCACCTACGACGTCATCGACGCCCAGGGCCGCTATGTCGGCGGGGCGATCACCCCGGGACTGGAGAATTCCCTGGAGGCGCTGAGCCGCGGCGGTGCCCAGCTGCGCATGGTGGAGCTGGTGCGCCCCCGCGGAGTGATCGGCAAGAACACCGTCGAGGCGCTGCAGTCGGGCATGGTCTTCGGCGTCGCCAGCCAGGTCGAGGGCATGGTGGCGCGGATCGTGGAGTCGTTGGGCTGCGACGTCGCCGACGTCGAGGTGATCGCCACCGGATATCTCGCCCGCCTCGTGTACGACGAGTGCCGCTGCTTCACCCTGCACGATCCCGCGCTGACACTGCGCGGGCTGGAGATGGTCTTCACGCGCAATCAGCGCTGAAAAGGGACCGTTCACCAACCTGAATCGGGCGAATCGCGTCGATAATCGCGCTCGCATTTGCGGAAAAGCTGTCCGATGAGGTGCAATATTCGTTATCCGCCCGATATCAGGTGCTGGCTCGGGGCGTGCCCTGATATCGGGGCCGCGGTATTCACCGTCGCGGTCGCAGACTCCTTAAGGAAGGCCAAGAGCAATGGCGCAGAAGGTCAACATCATCCTCGTCGACGACATCGACGGCAGCGAGGCGACGCAGACGGTCTCCTTCGGCGTCGACGGCGCCAATTACGAGATCGACCTGAACGACGACAACGCGGAGAAGCTGCGTGAGGCGCTCGCGACGTACGTCGGGCACGCCCGCAAGGTCGGCCGCAGCGGCGGCGGCGCGAAGCGCGCGAAGTCCGGCGGCGACGCCGGCGGCCCGTCCGCCAAGGACGTGCGCGAGTGGGCGCGCGCCAACGGCTTCGAGGTGCCCGACCGCGGCCGCATCCCCGCCGACGTGCGCGAGGCCTACGACAAGGCCAACTGAGCAGACCCGGACCAGGTCCGGACCCGCTGACGAGCCGTGCCCTCTCCCGCTCGGGGGAGGGCACGGCTCGTTCCGTCGGGGGTGGTGGCCCGGCACCACCTGAGCCGCCCGTTCGCTGACAGCGGACGGAAACGAGTGGCTGTGATGGAACGCGTAGGCTGTCGGCGGGGTTGTATCCCATGAACAACCTTGTGACGTGTGAGGAGCGTGCTGATGTTCGAGCGGTTCACTGACCGAGCCCGCAGGGTGGTCGTGCTGGCCCAGGAAGAGGCCCGCATGCTCTCCCACAACTACATCGGGACCGAGCACATCCTGCTCGGTCTCATCCACGAGGGCGAGGGAGTCGCCGCCAAGGCGCTGGAGTCGCTCGACATCTCGCTCGAGGCCGTGCGCGCTCAGGTCGAGGAGATCATCGGTCAGGGCCAGCAGGCCCCGTCCGGCCACATCCCCTTCACGCCGCGGGCCAAGAAGGTCCTCGAGCTGTCCCTGCGCGAGGCGCTGCAGCTGGGCCACTCCTACATCGGCACCGAGCACATCCTGCTCGGCCTGATCCGTGAGGGCGAGGGCGTCGCCGCCCAGGTGCTGCAGAAGCTCGGTGCCGACCTGAACCGGGTCCGCCAGCAGGTCATCCAGCTGCTCTCGGGCTTCCAGGGCAAGGAGAGCGGCTCGACCGCGTCGGCCTCGGGCAGCACGTCCGGCTCGGACGCGCCGTCGTCGTCGCTGGTCCTCGACCAGTTCGGCCGCAACCTCACCCAGGACGCCCGCGAGGGCAAGCTCGACCCGATCATCGGCCGAAGCGCCCAGATCGAGCGGGTCATGCAGGTGCTCTCGCGCCGCACCAAGAACAACCCGGTCCTGATCGGCGAGCCGGGCGTCGGCAAGACGTCCATCGTCGAGGGCCTGGCCCAGGACATCGTCAAGGGCGATGTGCCCGAGACGCTGAAGGACAAGCAGATCTACACCCTGGACCTGGGTGCCCTGGTCGCCGGCTCGCGCTACCGCGGTGACTTCGAGGAGCGCCTGAAGAAGGTCCTCAAGGAGATCCGCACCCGCGGCGACATCGTTCTGTTCATCGACGAGATCCACACCCTCGTCGGGGCCGGCGCGGCCGAGGGCGCGATCGACGCCGCCAGCATCCTCAAGCCGATGCTGGCCCGCGGCGAGCTGCAGACCATCGGTGCGACCACCCTCGACGAGTACCGCAAATACCTCGAGAAGGACGCCGCGCTGGAGCGCCGCTTCCAGCCGATCCAGGTGCCCGAGCCGTCGATCGCCGACACGATCGAGATGCTCAAGGGCATCCGGGACCGTTACGAGGCGCACCACCGGGTGACCATCACCGACGAGGCGCTGGTCTCCGCGGCCACCCTGGCCGACCGCTACATCTCCGACCGCTTCCTGCCCGACAAGGCGATCGACCTCATCGACGAGGCCGGCTCGCGGCTGCGCATCCGCCGGATGACGGCCCCGGCCGACCTGCGCGAGTACGACGACAAGATCGCCGAGGTCCGCAAGCGCAAGGAGGCCGCGATCGACGGCCAGGACTTCGAGGCCGCGGCGCGCCTGCGCGACGAGGAGAAGCAGCTCATCCTGGCCAAGTCGGACCGCGAGAAGCAGTGGCGCTCCGGTGACATGGACGAGGTCGCGGAGGTCGACGAGGAGCTGATCGCCGAGGTGCTGGCGGTCGCGACCGGCATCCCGATCGTGAAGCTCTCCGAGGAGGAGTCGACCCGACTGCTCAAGATGGAGGACGAGCTGCACAAGCGCGTCATCGGCCAGGACGAGGCCGTCAGGGCGCTGTCCCGGGCGATCCGTCGTACCCGCGCCGGCCTGAAGGACCCGAAGCGTCCCGGTGGCTCGTTCATCTTCGCCGGCCCCTCGGGCGTCGGTAAGACGTGGCTGTCCAAGACGCTGGCGGAGTTCCTGTTCGGCGACGAGGACGCGCTGATCCAGCTCGACATGAGCGAGTTCTCCGAGAAGCACACCGTCTCCCGCCTCTTCGGCTCGCCTCCGGGCTACGTCGGCTACGAGGAGGGCGGCCAGCTGACCGAGAAGGTGCGCCGCAAGCCGTTCTCGGTGGTGCTGTTCGACGAGGTCGAGAAGGCCCACCCGGACATCTTCAACTCGCTGCTGCAGATCCTGGAGGAAGGTCGCCTGACCGACTCCCAGGGCCGGGTCGTGGACTTCAAGAACACCGTGATCATCATGACCACGAACCTCGGTACCCGCGACATCAACAAGTCCGTGAACCTGGGCTTCCAGCAGGCCGGTGACGCCGGCTCGTACGACCGGATGAAGAGCAAGGTGGCCGACGAGCTCAAGCAGCACTTCCGCCCCGAGTTCCTCAACCGCGTCGACGAGATCATCGTCTTCCCGCCGCTGTCGCAACAGCAGATCGTGGCGATGGTGGACAACATGATCGCCGGCGTCGAGCTGCGGCTCAAGGACCGCGACATGCAGCTGGAGCTCACCTCGGCGGCGAAGAAGCTGCTCGCCGAGCGCGGGTTCGACCCGGTCCTCGGTGCCCGGCCGCTGCGCCGCACGATCCAGCGCGAGATCGAGGACGTGCTCGCCGAGAAGATGCTGTACGGCGAGGTCGGCCCCGGCCAGATCGTGCTCGTCGACGTCGAGGGTGCCGGCCCGGCCGCGACCTTCACGTTCGCCGGGCAGAAGGTCGGCGCGCTGCCGGACATGCCGCCGCTGGAGACCGTCGGCGAGGGCGGCGACGGCGAGGGTGAGCGCCCCGCCGGCGACTGACGTCGTCCTGCACTGACCGGGACCCGGTCCGCCTCGGCGGGCCGGGTCCCGGCGTTTTCGCCCAGGTCCGCCCCGGTGCCGCTCGGGTGGCTCAGGGCAGGGCGTAGCGGCCCTCGTCGGTGAGCACCGCCAGGCCGTCGGCCAGCAGCGAGGCCAGCGCCCGCTCGCGCTGCACGTCGTCGTCCCACACGACGTCGAGGCGGGCCTTGTCGACCGAGCCCTCGGTCTCGCGCAGCACGGCCAGCAACCGGCCCCGGCACTGCCGGTCGGTGCCGGCGTAGGTCTGCACCCGCCGCGGCGGGCCGTCGTACGACGGCGCGCCGGCCAGCTGCCAGGCGCAGGCGTCGCGCACGGGGCACTGCTCGCAGCGGGGTCGTTCCGCGACGCAGACCAGGGCGCCGAGCTCCATCACGGCCACCGACCAGGTCGCGGCCGTCGGCGGGTCCGCCGGCAGCAGGGCGGCGCCGAGGTCCCGCTCGGCGCGGGTCAGGCTGCGCGGGGGCAGCTCGGTGCCAGTGACGGTGCGGGCCAGCACCCGGCGCACGTTGGTGTCCAGCACGACCTGGCGCTGGCCGAACGCGAAGGCCGCGACGGCGGCGGCGGTGTACTCGCCGACCCCGGGCAGGGCGAGCAGCGCGGCGTGGTCGGCCGGCACCTCACCGCCGTGCTCGGTGGTGATCGCCACGGCCGCCGCGTGCAGCCGCAGCGCGCGGCGCGGGTAGCCGAGCCGGCCCCACGCGCGCACCGCCTCCCCGGAGGGCTCGGCGGCCAGCGCCGCCGGGGTGGGCCAGCGCTGCAGCCACGCCTCGTGCACCGCCAGCACCCGCGAGACCGGGGTCTGCTGCAGCATCAGCTCGCTGACCAGCACCGACCACGGCGTGGCCTCGGGCCGGCGCCAGGGCAGGTCGCGGGCGTGCTCGTCGTACCAGTCGAGGATCGGGGCCACCAGGTCCCGCTGGACGTCCTGCTCGGGCGTGGGCAGGGGCGCTCGGGTGCTCGTCGTCATCGCCCGCCCATTGTGACTTCGACCGCCCTCGGCGGGGCAGCCGGGATCGGCGATCCGGCGTGGCTAGCGTCGGCCCCATGTCGTCGAAGTCCCAGCGCCGACCCGGCGCAGGCCGAACCCAGGGCTCGAGCGGTGACCGGGGCCGGCTGCGGACGACCCGCGGCCCGCTGCCGCCCGGCGTCTACTGGCGTCGCCGCGCCTTCGTGCTCGGCGTGGCCTTCTCCCTCGTCTTCGTGATCGCCCGCTGGCTGACCGCCGGCTCGGACGGCTCGGACGACGGCCGCTCGGTGGCCGTGGAGCAGGCCGGTGCCCGCGTCTCCGCCACCGGCACCGTGACCGCGGGTCAGACAGAGGCCGCGGCCGGTGAGGGGAGTCCCGGAGCGACCGGCGCGGACGCCTCCGCGTCGCCCACCGCCCCGGTCACGCCGACCCTGGCCGCGCCGCAGGGCGAGTGCGACCCCGCCGACATCGTGGTCACCCCCGCGGTCGCCAAGGGCGCCGAGGCCGGTCACGACGTCGCCCTCACGCTGTCCCTGCAGACGCAGCGGAGCGAGGCCTGCACCTGGAAGGTCACCTCGAAGACCGTCGTGGTGCGGGTCGCCCGCCCCGGCGGCAAGGCGCTGTGGACCACCCTGCAGTGCGGCCGGGTGGTGCCGCGGCAGTCGGTGGTGCTGCGCAACGCCGTGGCCACTGAGGTCGCGCTGACCTGGAACGCGCGCAAGTCCGACGCCCGGTGCAGCAAGCGCACGGACTGGTTGCTGCCCGGCGACTACACGATCGCGGCCGCGGCGCTGGGCGGCGAGCCCACCGAGACCGAGTTCGCCCTGGCCAAGCCGGCGCCGCGCACGGTCACGGTGACCGAGAAGCCCCGCAACACCGAGAAGACGAAGAAGCCCAAGAAGCCGGTCAACTGACGCCCAGGGCGCCCAGGGCGCCCAGGGCGCCGGGGCGCTCAGACGTAGCGCTCGAGGATGGTGGACTCGGCGAGCCGGCTCAGGCCCTCGCGCACGCTGCGGGCGCGCAGCTCGCCGACGCCCTCGACGGCCTGCAGGTCGTCGATGCCGGCCGACAGCAGCTTCTGCAGGGTGCCGAAGTGGTCCACCAGGCCCTCCACGACGTTGCTGGGCAGGCGCGGGACCTTGGTGAGCAACCGGTAGCCGCGGGGCGCGACGGCGCCGTCGAGGTGCTCACCCGCGCCGATTCCGAGGACCTTGGCCACGGCCGAGGGGTCCACCAGGTCGGTGGCGGAGAGCCCTTCGAGCTTCGCGAGCAGCTCGTCGGGCTCCCGGCTGCGGCGGCGCGAGGGCACGTAGTCGCGGATCACCAGCTCGCGCTCGGTGTCCACGCCGGTGATGAGCTCCTCGAGCTGGAGCGCGAGCAGCCGGCCGTCGGTGCCGAGCTCGAGCACGTAGTCCTCGATCTCGCGGGCGATGCGGGTGACCATCTCCAGTCGCTGCGCGACCACGGCCACGTCGCGGACGGTGACCAGGTCCTCGATCTCCAGCGCCGAGAGGGTGCTGGAGACCTCGTCGAGGCGCAGCTTGTAGCGCTCCAGGGTGGCCAGGGCCTGGTTGGCGCGGGACAGGATCTGCCCGGAGTCCTCGAGCACGTGGCGGGTGTGGCCGACGTAGGCGGCGATGATCTGCATCGACTGCGACACCGAGATCACCGGGAATCCGGTCTGCTTGGCGACCCGCTCGGCGGTGCGGTGCCGGGTGCCGGTCTCCTCGGAGGGGATCGAGTGGTCGGGCATCAGGTGCACCGCGGCCCGGATGATCCGGGTGACGCCGTTGTCCACGATGATCGCGCCGTCCATCTTCGCCAGCTCGCGCAGGCCGGTGGCGGTGAAGGGCACGTCCAGCTCGAACCCGCCGGTGCACAGGGTCTCGACCAGCTTGTCCTGCCCGAGCACGATCAGGGCGCCGGTGCGTCCGCGCAGGATCCGCTCCAGGCCGTCGCGCAGCGGGGTGCCGGGAGCGATCCGGGCGAGCACCTCGCGCAGCCGCGGGTCGGCAGACGTGATCATGCGGTCTTCCTCCCGGGATCCGGCGTGCAGGGCGCTGTGGGGTCCGGCGCGTGGCGCGGATGCTCGTACCTTATCCGCGCCGCCCCGGCGCCTGCGTCCGATATCCGCCCGGAGGCTGTTCGGCGTCGTTCGGGAGGCGGCCCGTGCGGCCCGGTCAGGGCCGGTCCACGCCGTCGACCACCTCGAGCGCGTGCTTGGTGCGCCGGTCCAGGTGCAGCAGGCGCAGCGCGGTGGCGACGTCGGGGGACTCCACCACCCGCATGCCCTCGACCATCCGGTCGGTGTGGGTCCGGCGCACCCCCTGGGCGGTGCCCGGGTCGGCGGGCACCACGGCCATCGCAAAGCCCAGCCGCGCCGCCTCGGCGAGACGCTGCGGCAGGTCGCGCACCCGGCGCAGCTCGCCGGACAGCCCGATCTCGCCCATCGCCACCACGCCGGCCGGCGGCGCGCTGACGAAGGTGGCCGAGGCGAGCGCGACCGCCACCGCCAGGTCGCTGCCCGGGTCGGTGAGCCGGGCGCCGCCGACGGTGGAGGCGAACACGTCGTGGGCGTGCAGTCGCACCCCGCAGTGCTGCTGCAGCACGGCGAGGATCATCGCCAGCCGGTTGCCGTCGATCCCGGACGTCGTACGGCGGGGGCGCTCGTTGGGGGAGAGGGTGACCAGGGACTGCACCTCGGCCAGCAGCGGCCGGCGGCCCTCCATGGTCACCGCCACGCACGTGCCCGGCACCCGGCCGTGGTGGCGCTCGGTGAAGATCCCGGTGGGGTCCTCCACCGCGGTGATCCCGGTGGGACCCAGGTCGAAGCAGCCGACCTCGTCGACCGGGCCGAACCGGTTCTTCACCGCACGCAGCATCCGGAACCGGGAGTCGCGGTCGCCCTCGAAGTGCAGCACCACGTCGACGAGGTGCTCCAGGACGCGAGGGCCGGCGATGCCGCCGTCCTTGGTGACGTGGCCGACCAGCACGACGGTGATGTCACGGCTCTTGGCCACCCGGACCAGCGCCTGGGCGACCTCCTTGACCTGGGTGACCCCGCCCGGGACCCCGTCCACGCCGGAGGCGCTGATGGTCTGCACGGAGTCCAGGACGACCATCGTGGGCCGCACCTGCTCGATGTGGGACAGCACCGCACCGAGGTCCGTCTCGGCGGCGAGGTAGAGCTCGTCGTGCACCGCCGAGGTGCGGTCGGCGCGCAGCCGGACCTGGGCGGCGGACTCCTCGCCGGTGACGTAGAGGGTGCGCTGGCGGCGCTGCGCCGTGCGGGCGGCGACCTCCAGCAGCAGGGTGGACTTGCCGACGCCGGGCTCACCGGCCAGCAGCACGGCGGCGCCGGGCACCAGCCCGCCGCCGAGCACCCGGTCGAGCTCGGGCACCCCGGAGCGGTGGTGCACGGCGGCGTCCGCGCTGACCTGCCCGATCGGGACGGCGGGCGAGGTCACCGGGGCGGCGGAGGTGCGGGAGGTGGGCCCGGCCGCGGCGCTCGTGGCCTCCGCCACCGAGCCCCATGCCTGGCACTCACCGCAGCGCCCCACCCATTTCGCCGTCTCCCAGCCGCACTCAGCGCAGCGGTAAGTCGAACGTGTTTTCGAACCGGCCATGGCGCAGACGTTAGGGCACGGGGCCGACGGAACCTGCGCCGACACCCGGGACGAGGGCGGGTGCGTGGGAGGATCGCGGCGTGGAGACTCCTCGGACGCCGGCCACCCTCGCCGACGTCGCCGAGCGCGCGGGGGTGTCGCGGCAGACCGTGTCGAACGCGATCAACAACCCCGACCTGCTCCGGCCGGACACGCTGAGCCGGGTGCGGGCGGTGATCGCCGAGCTCGGCTACACCCCCAACCAGGCCGCCCGCCAGCTGCGCACCCGCTCCTCGCGGCTGATCGGGCTGCGACTGGGCCCGGCGCAGGAGTTCACCGCGAACATGGCTATGGACCGCTTCGTGCGCAGCCTCGTCGAGGCCGCCGGCCAGGTCGGCCACCAGGTGCTGCTCTTCTCCGGCGGCCCGGTCGCCGAGGGCGAGCGGCCCGACCCGCTCGCCGGGTACGACGACCTCGTCCGCTCCACCGCGGTGGACGCGTTCGTGGTCACCGACACCTACCTCGGCAACCCGCAGACGATCGGGCTGACCCGCCGCGGCGCACCCTTCGTCGCCTTCGGCCGCCCCTGGGACGACCCGCACGCCGCCCACCCCTGGGTCGATGTCGACGGCGCGGCCGGGGTGCGGGCCGCCACCGAGCACGTGCACCGGCGCGGACACCGGCGGATCGCGTGGATCGGGTGGCCGCCCGGCTCGCCGATCGGGGATGACCGCCGCGCCGGCTGGCACCGCGCGATGTCCGAGCACGGGTTGTCCACCGCCGGGCTGGAGGCGGCCGTCGAGGACACCGTGGACGCCGGCCGCAGTGCAGCGGCGGCCCTGCTCGACGACACCGGTGGCGGGAGCGGTGGCGGGAGCGGTGGCGGGAGCGGGGAGGGCGCCCCCACCGCCTTCGTCTGCGCCTCGGACACGCTGGCGGTCGGGGTGCTGGCCGAGCTCGACGCCCGCGGGCTGGCCGTCGGCGGGAGCGCCGCCGACGGGATGGGGGTCGTCGGGTTCGACGACTCCCAGGTCGCACAGGTGCTGGGGCTGACCTCGGTGCGCCAGCCGCTGGAGCAGGTCGCCGTCGCGCTCGTCGAGGCGCTCACGGCGCTGCTGGGCTCCACGACCGTCGAGCCGAGCGGGGTGCTGCTGACGCCGACGCTCGCGGTGCGTCGTACCTGAGGGTGGCGGGCCGGAGGGTGCCGGGCCCGGGACCGACGGGGCTGCTCAGCCCAGGATGAGCCCGGAGCCGCCGGCGGGGCTCCGCGCCCCAAGCGGATTTGTCGAGAATCCGCCGAGATCCGACAAATCCGCTTGGGAGGCGGAACGCCGTACGCCGTCTGGCCGGGTGCGGCTCCACAGGCAGACCGCGTAGTCGACCTCCAGCCCGGTGTGGTGGGACAGCGCCTCCTCGGCGACCGCGGGAGGCAGCTCGATCCGGACGACTGCCTCGAGGTCGGCGCGGCGCTCGAAGCGCCAGCCCATGTCGACGCGGTCCAGCGTCCAGCCGCGGGAGGACCAGAAGCGCTCGGTCTGTGCGGGCGGGTCGAGGTGGGCGAAGCCGCGCCGGAACCAGGCGCCGAAGGTGGACCGGGAGGGGTCGTTGTCGATGATCAGGGCCGTGCCGCCGGGGCGCAGCACCCGGTCGATCTCGGCGAGGCCGGGCTCGCAGCCGCGGCCGAAGAAGTAGGCCCAGCGGGCGTGGACGACGTCCACGCTGGCATCGGGCAGCGGCACGTCCTGGGCGGTGCCGGCCAGCACCTCGGCGCCGGACACCCCGCGGGCGCGCAGCCGGCGTCGGGCCAGCCCGACCAGGCCGGGGTGCGGCTCGACGCCGATCACCCGGGCCGCGGTAGCGGCGAAGCGGGGCAGGTGGAAGCCGGTGCCGCAGCCGAGGTCGAGGACGGTGCGCCCCGTCCAGTCCGCCCGCCGCTCCATCGCCGCCCACAGGCGGCCGTCGGGGTCGGCGGCGTTGTTCTCGATCTCGTACGTCGCGGTGTGCCGCCAGATGTTGGGGCTCTCCACCGCACCCGGCAGCGGCCGGGCGCTCACGTGCGTGCTCAGATCCGGACGGTGCCGTTCGGCGTGAGGACCTGTGCGGCGAGGATGCCCGGGGTGCCGTGCGGGGCCACCCAGTCGACCTTCACGTCCTCCAGAGGCGCTTCGACGCTCTCGCCGAGCCACTCGCTGACCCGCTGCGGGTCGCCGGCGATCTCGATGCCGGCCAGGGAGACCGAGCCGTCGGCGCCGGAGGAGGGGTGCAGGTCCGCCGAGGTCTCCCACTCGAGGAAGAACGGCAGCTGCGGGTCGGCGATCAGGCCGTTGATGCCGATCTGCTTCCAGCGCAGCGCGGTGCCGTCGGGGCGGTGCCGCGAACCGGGGGCGGCCTTGCGGCCCAGCCGCTCCTCGACCACGGAGATGTCGGGCACGGCCACGGCCCAGCCGAGCCAGCCGCCGCCGAGGGCGGAGCGGGCCCGGACGGCCTGCCCGAACGGCGCCTTGTCGGAGGCGGGGTGGTCGAGGACCTCGACGATCTCGAGGTAGGTCCCGTCGGCGAGCGGCAGGATCATGTTGCGGGTGCCGAAGCGCGGGTGCACTCCGCCGTCGGTGAACTCCTGGCCCAGGGCGGCGCCGAGGCGCGCTGCGGTGCCCTCGAGTCCGTCGGGACCGGCTGCGTAGGAGAGGTGGTCGAGGCGCATGTCAGACATTCTGAGCATGCGCTGAGAAACGGGGTCCGGCGGGGTCGTGGTCTCTTGACGTCGAGAGTTGGAGCGGCGGGGTCAGTGCGGGTCGGCGGGGTGCAGCGCGAGCGCCGAGCGGGAGCGCAGGTGCGCCTCGCAGTGCACCGCCAGGGCGTCGTACGCCGCGCGGCCGATCAGCGCGACCAGCTCCGGCTCGTTGGTGACGTAGAGCGGCTCCATCGCGACGTGCGCCTCGGTGTTCCCCGAGCAGTACCAGTCCAGGTCGTGCCCGCCGGGCCCCCAGCCGCGGCGGTCGTACTCGGTGATGGTGACCTCGGTGTAGCTGGTGCCGTCCATCCGCTCCACGTCGCGGAAGGTGCGCCGGATCGGCAGCTGCCAGCACACGTCGGGCTTGGTCTCCAGTGGGTTGCGACCCAGCGCCAGCGCCAGCGAGTGCAGCGCGCACCCCGCGCCGCCCGCGCCACCGTCCGTGCCACCGTCCGTGCCACCGTCCGTGCCACCGTCCGAGCCGCCCGCGGGGGCGAAGTCCTCACGGTTGGCGAACACGCACGCCTGCTGGCCGGCGACGATGTGCGTGCGCGTCTTGCGCTCGCCGTCGTCGTCCTTGCCCACCCAGTCCTTGCGGCGCACCGGGCGACCGGGGTGGAACTGCCAGAGTTCGGGGGTGAGCTGGTCGACGAACGTGGCCACCCGCTCCTCGTCGTCACGGTCGGCGAAGTGCGCCCCCAGCGTGCAGCAGCCGACGTCGGGGGCGTCGGCGTAGATGCCGGCACAGCCGCCGCCGAAGATGCAGGTGTACGACGACGTCAGCCACGTCAGGTCGCAGCGCAACACCTCGGTCTCGTCGGCGGGATTGGTGAACTCCACCCAGGCGCGGGGGAAGTCGAGCGGGACCTCGGGCACCGCCTCAATGTAGGCCAGGAACCCCGGGGTCGCCTGGACCGGCTAGTACCGTGGACGCATGCGCTTGGGCGTGCTCGACATCGGCTCCAACACCGGCCACCTGCTGGTCGTCGACGCTCACGGCGGCTCCGCCCCGATGCCGGCCTACTCCTACAAGGAGCCGCTGCGGCTGGCCGAGCACCTGGACGAGGCGGGCGACGTCTCCGCCACCGGCATCGACGCGCTGACCACCTTCACCGGGCACGCCCTCGCGGTCGCCGAGGAGAAGGGCTGCGAGGAGCTGCTGGGTTTCGCCACCTCCGCGGTGCGCGACGCCGGGAACTCCGAGCAGGTGCTGGACCACGTCGCCGAGCGCACCGGCGTGCGGATCGCGGTGCTGCCCGGCGAGGACGAGGCCCGGCTCACGTTCCTGGCGGTACGACGCTGGTTCGGCTGGTCCGCGGGTCGGCTCGCCGTCTTCGACATCGGCGGCGGCTCGCTGGAGATCGCCGCCGGCACCGACGAGCGGCCCGACGTCGCCTGGTCGTTGCCGCTCGGCGCGGCCCGGCTGGCGCGCAGCGAGTTCGTCGCACGCCCCGACGAGGAGCACCTGCGCGCCGTACGTCGCCGGATCCGCACGGAGATCGCGCGCGACGCCGGCCACCTGCTGCGTGTCGGCACCACCCATCGCGCCGCGGCCACGTCCAAGACGTTCCGCTCCCTGGCTCGGATCTGCGGTGCCGCCTCCTCGGACGAGGGGCCGTTGGTGGCCCGGATGCTCCCGCTGACGGAGCTGCGCGGCTGGATCCCCAAGCTCGTCGAGATGACGCCCGAGGAGGTCGCCGGGCTGCCCGGGGTCTCGCCGAGCCGCAGCCACCAGATCCTGCCCGGTGCGCTCGTCGCCGAGGCGTGCATGGACATCTTCGACCTCGCCGAGCTCGAGATCTGCCCGTGGGCGCTGCGCGAGGGCGTGATCCTGGAGCGGATCGACAAGCTCAGCGTCACCGAAGGGGCGTGAGGGCCGTGTCCCGGCCCGCGACCGGCCCCGACGACGGAGCCCGCCCCCGGATCGGGCTGTCCACCAGCTCGGTCTACCCCGAGTCCACGGCGCACGCCTTCGGCTACGCCGCCGCGCTCGGCTACGAGGCGGTCGAGGTGATGGTCGGCATCGACTCGCTGTCCCAGCAGTCAGGTGCGGTGCGTCAGCTCGCGGACTACCACGGGCTGCCGGTCAGTGCGGTGCACGCGCCCTGCCTGCTGTTCACCCAGGCGGTGTGGGGCGTCGAGCCCTGGGGCAAGCTCGAGCGGTCCGCGGCCATGGCGCAGGAGGTCGGGGCCGCGGTGGTCGTCGTGCACCCGCCGTTCCGCTGGCAGCGCGAGTACGCCCGAGACTTCGTCAACGGCATCGCCGCGCTGGAGGAGTCGACCGGCATCGCCTTCGCGGTGGAGAACATGTATCCCTGGCGCGCCTCGCGGCGCCGGTTGGCGATGTACCTGCCCGGCTGGGACCCCTCGGGGGAGTCCTACGCCAACACCACCATCGACCTCTCCCACGCCGCGATCGCGCACGACGACCCGGTCGCCATGGCGCAGCGGCTGGGTCCCCGGCTGCGCCACGTGCACCTCACCGACGGCACCGGCTCCGGCCGGGACGAGCACCTCGTGCCCGGGCGCGGCACCACCGGCGCGAGGGAGTTCCTGGAGCACCTGGCCGCGACCGGGTTCGGCGGCGAGGTGGTGCTGGAGATCAACACCCGCCGCTGCTCCACCCGCGAGGAGCGCGAGGCGGACCTGGCCGAGTCCCTGGCGTTCGCCCGCGAGCACCTCGCCCGCTCGGTGCACGACCCCGCGGGCGCGGCACGGTCGGACCCGTCCGCCTGACCCGCCTGCCCCGGCCGCCTGCCCGAACGGTCGACTGAGTCGCGCGGGGGTGGCGACTGGCGGAGCGACCGGGGAACCTGAGACTGTTCTTGGTGTCCTTGACCTCCAGGAAGTGAGCGCGCAGACGATGAACGAGACCCGGCGGACTGCAGTGATCGGTGCCGGCGTGATGGGGGAGACCCTGCTGTCCGGCCTGATCCGTTCCGGACGAGCGGCCGACGACCTGGTCGTGGTCGAGAAGCGGCCCGAGCGGGCCGTCGAGCTCGCCGAGCGGTACGGCGTCACGGTCTTCGACGACCTGGCCGCGGCCGCGGCCGCCGACACCCTGCTGCTGGTGGTCAAGCCGCAGGACGTGCCGGCGGTGCTGGGCGAGCTCGGCCCGGCGCTGCGCCCCGGCCAGCTGGTCGTGTCGCTGGCCGCCGGCCTCACCACCGCGCGGCTGGAGTCCCTGCTCCCCGCCGGGGTCGCCGTGGTCCGGGTGATGCCGAACACGCCCGCCCTGGTGGGCAAAGGGGTCGCCGCCCTCTCCGCCGGCAGCGCCTGCGAGGAGTCCCACCTCGCCGAGGCCGAGGCCCTGCTCGCCGCGGTCGGCGCGGTCGTCCGTGTCCCGGAGAGCCAGCAGGACGCGGTCACCGCCGTCTCCGGCTCCGGTCCTGCCTACGTCTTCCTCGTCGCCGAGGCGATGATCGAGGCCGGCGTGCATCTCGGCCTGCCCCGCCCCACCGCGCGCGAGCTGGCGGTGCAGACCCTGGTCGGCGCGGCCGAGATGCTGAGCGAGACCGGCGAGCACCCGGCCGTCCTGCGCGAGCAGGTCACCTCGCCCGCCGGCACCACCGCCGCCGCCGTGCGCAAGCTGGAGGACCACGGCGTGCGCGCCGCGTTCCTGGCCGCCATGGAGGCCTGCCGCGACCGTTCGGTCGAGCTCGGCGGCTAGACCGAGCCCGCGGTTCGGTGGTCGGTCAGGCCGAGCGCCTGACGGACCAGCGCAGCTCGTCCAGGCCGCGCAGCACCCGCACCCCGTGCGGCACCGGCGTGGCGTCGTACTGCCCGGGGCGGCGCAGCAGCCGGGCGTGCAGTCCGGCGGCCTGCGCGCCGAGGACGTCGTGGCGCAGCGAGTCGCCGACCATCAGGGTCGTCTCGGGGCTCACGCCCAGCCCGCGGCAGGCGGCCTCGTAGGCACGCCGGTCGGGCTTGGCGGCGGGCAGTGCGGAGGAGGCGAACACCGCTACGTCCGGGTACAGCAGACCGGTGCGGCGCAGCTTCTCGCTCTGCACGGCGTGCTCGCCGTTGGTGAGCACGCCGACCCGCAGCCCGGCGCCCAGCGCTGCCTCGATGCTCGCGGCGGCGTCGGCGAAGGCGCGCCACGCGGAGCGGTAGCAGTCGAGGAAGCCGCCGTACACCTCGTCGGCGAGGGCGTCGTCGGCGAGGTCCCAGCCGGGCAGGAACGCCCGGACCCGCGCCCGGCGGTGCTCGGTGTAGCTCAGCTCGCGGCGCTGGGCGCGGGGGTAGTGCCGCGCCTCGAGGGTGAACCAGCGCTCCACGAGCGCCTCTGTCTCGGCGGTGTCGCCGCCCAGCCCGAGCCCCGCCAGCCAGCCGCGCAGCCCTCGCTCGGCGGCGCCCCGGTGGTCGACCAGGGTGTCGTCCAGGTCGAGGAGGAGCGCCCGGAACGTCATGGGCGAGGAGTCTGCCAGGGGGCTCCGACGGCCCGGAGGGCGCCGCCGTACCGGCGCCTGGGGCCCAAGGGTCAAGCCGACACGCCGGAATCGCGGAAGTTCACAGATGAAAACTCTTCCCCATCAGTCACATCTGGCCCTATTGTCACGCACATAGGCGTCCGTGCCTCCGCCGCTGGGGAAGAGCGGCGACGGACGCGCAGAAAGCGTGGTTGTCATGGCTCCATCGTCGCGAGAGCGCACCGAGTCCCTGCCCGACCCCAAGTTCCTCACGATCGCCGAGGTCGCGGCCGTGATGCGGGTGTCGAAGATGACCGTCTACCGCCTGGTCCACAACGGCGACCTGCCGGCGGTGCGGGTGGGACGGTCCTTCCGGGTCACCGAGGAGGACGTCGACGAGTACCTCCGCAAGTCGTTCTACTCGGCTGGGTAGGCGAGGAGGTCTCGGCGCACCGCGGGGTGGGCACTGCCTTCAACACCGCCTTCGGGCCCGTCGACGGACGCTGATTCCCCGTCTCAGGCCCACCCCGATAGGCTGACGCGTGCTCCGGGGCATGCCCGGAGGTTCGAGTGTTCCGTCGGGCGAAGCCGCCCGGTGCTCTGGAGAGGTTCCACGTGGGTTCTGTCATCAAGAAGCGTCGCAAGCGCATGGCGAAGAAGAAGCACCGCAAGCTGCTGAAGAAGACGCGCGTCCAGCGTCGCAAGCTCGGAAAGTGACACAGCCGCCGAGGTGATCACCCGGCGCGCGTGAGCGCGCCGGCCTGAACCGAGGGAGTGGGTCGGATGGGTGCCGGTCGCACAGTCCTTGTCACCGGGGTCTCCCGGGACCTGGGTCGTACGTTCGCGCGCTCGCTCGCAGCCGACCCCGGCGTCGACCGGGTGATCGGCGTCGACGTCATCCCTCCCCGCGGCGACCTCGGTGATGTCACGTTCGTCCGCGCCGACATCCGCACCCCGGTGATCGCCAAGGTGATCGCCAAGGAGGACGTCGACACGGTCGTCCACATGAGTGTCATCGCGACTCCCGGCTCCGCCGGCGGTCGCGGCACCATGAAGGAGCTCAACGTCATCGGGACGATGCAGCTCCTCGCGGCGTGCCAGAAGTCCGAGCAGGTGCGTCGTCTGGTCGTGAAGTCCTCGACGATCGCGTACGGCGCCAGCAGCCGCGACCCGGCGATGTTCACCGAGGAGATGCAGCCGCGGCGTCCTGCGCGCACCGGCTACGCCAAGGACGTCATCGAGGTCGAGGGCTACGTCCGCGGCTTCGGTCGTCGGCGACCCGACGTGCAGGTGGCCCTGCTGCGCTGCGCGAACGTGATCGGCCCGCGCATCGTCAGCCCGCTGACGTCGTACCTGCGCCTGCCGGTGATCCCCACCGTGCTCGGCTTCGACCCGCGCATGCAGTTCCTGCACGAGTCGGACCTGTACCGCGTGTTGCAGCACGCGGTGCTCAGCGACGTCGCGGGCACCTTCAACGTCGCCGGCGACGGGCCGCTCATGCTGAGCCAGACGCTGCGCCGGATGGGCCGCCCCAGCGTCCCGGTGCCGGGCATCGCCTTCGGCGGCCTCGGCGCGGCGCTCAAGTCGGCGCGCCTGGCCGACCTGTCCCCGGAGCTCGTCGCGTTCCTGACCTACGGGCGAGGCGTCGACACGACCCGGATGCGCACCGTGCTCGGTTTCGAGCCGCGCATGAGCACCGCCGAGGCGCTCCACGAATTCGTCGAGACCCTGCCGCCGGCGCCCAGGCGCTCCGAGCGGGTCCTGGCGGCGCTGGCCGATCGGCTCCCTGCGGTGGACGCCGACGGAGAGGTTCCCGCATCCGAACGCCGCTCGCCGCGGCTGAGCGTGGCTGGAGGCGACAGTGGCTGACGCTGACATCATCCCGATCGGGACCCGCGGCAAGCCCGGACGCGGCACGGGCAAGCGTCCCTCCGCCGCCGCGCGGGACCTGGCCGGCAAGCAGCCCGGCAAACGGGCCACGCAGCCCGACGAGCAGCCCGACGAGCAGCCCGACGAGCAGCCCGCCGAGCAGCCCGGAGCGGAGGCCGACGCCGTGCCCACGCCCGACGAGGCCGCCGTCGAACCGGCCGCGCCCCGGACGGCTGAGCCCACTGGCGAGCAGACGGTGCCCGGCGCGCCGTTCGGTGCCGTCCCCGAGGAGCCGGCCCGCCCCGCCGCGACCACCCGCGACCGGTCGGCCTCCCCGCTGGTCGGGATCCCCACCGCGGACTGGCTCGCTGCCTTCCAGCACGCCGCCCGCGAGCTCTTCGGCGACGCCTGGGAGCCGCAGCTCGCCCGCTTCCTGGCGTTCCTGCGGCGCCGGGTCACCGGTGACTACGTCGTCGACGAGTACGGGTTCGACGCCGAGATCACCACCCGGTTCTTCATCGCCGCGCTGCGCCCGATCGCGGACAAGTGGTTCCGCATCGAGGTCCGCGGAGCGGAGAACATCCCCAGCGAGGGCGGCGCGCTGGTCGTGTCCAACCACTCCGGCACCATCCCGGTCGACGGGCTGATGACGCTGGCCGCGGTCTACGACCACACCGGCCGCCACCTGCGCCCGCTCGGCGCCGACCTGGTCTTCCGGATCCCCGTCGTCGGCGCCATGGCCCGCAAGGGCGGCGCCACCTTGGCCTGCAACGAGGACGCGGAGCGGATGCTGCGCGACGGCGAGCTCGTCGCGGTGTGGCCGGAGGGCTTCAAGGGCATCGGCAAGCCGTTCTCCGAGCGCTACAAGCTGCAGCGCTTCGGCCGCGGCGGCTTCGTCTCCGCCGCACTTCGTACCGGCGTACCGATCGTGCCGCTCTCGGTGGTCGGTGCGGAGGAGATCTACCCGCTCGTCGGGAACGTCCCCGCGCTGGCCCGCCTGCTCGGGGTGCCCTACATCCCGATCACTCCGTTCTTCCCGCTGCTCGGGCCGCTCGGCCTCGTGCCGCTGCCCTCGAAGTGGCTGCTGGAGTTCGGCGAGCCCGTGCGCACCGACGAGTACGAGGAGGGGGCGGCCGAGGACCCGATGCTGGTCTTCAACGTCACCGACCAGGTCCGCGAGTCCATCCAGCAGACCCTCTACCGGCTGCTCATGCAGCGGCAGTCGGTCTTCAAGTAGGTCGCGCTCCGCTCACGCGCGCACGACGCCGCGCACAGGATGCGCGGTCAACTGGGTCAGCGCGGTCAGCGTGGGGTGAGGCCGAGGCCGCCGAGCAGTCCGCCGACACCGTCGACGAGGGTGCCGACGAGGCCGCCTTCGTTGTCGGTGGTGCCGGACCCACCGGTCCCGCCCGTGCCGCCGGTGCTTCCGGAGCTCCCCTTGCTGCCGGAGCCGCCGGACTTCTCGCCCGTCACGCCCTTGGTGACGTTGTTGAGCTTCTCGCCGACCGCGCCGCCGATCGAGGGCGGGCGTTCGCCGGGCTGTGCCGGGTCGCTGGGAGCGGGGCTCGGCTGCTGCGTGGGCGAGGTCTGAGAGGTGGGCGCGTCGGTCGCCTCACCGCCGCGGGGCTGCTTCTGCTGCTCGGGGGTCGCCGGCTTGCGGCCGGGCACGGTGACCGAGGCGACCTTCGGCACGTCGCCGCTGAGCACGGCGCTGAGCTGGCGGGTGGCGATCTCGGGGAGCTCGGCGATGTCCTCGTCGGCACAGGCGGGGCAGGTCTCCCAGGCGGCGACGTCGATCTGCCGCACGGTCTGGGTGGCGGTGACCAGGATCGGTCGGCTGCCCTCGGGCACGAGCGGGGTGAGCGCGCTGAGCACGTCCATGCTGCTCGTGGTGAAGGCCCGCAGGTCCGCGATGCGCTGCGGGTCCCGGTGGGTGACGTAGTCCTCGAGGGCGAAGTCGGCGGCCTGGTTCGTCTGGTCGGTGAAGTCCTGCAGCGCCTTGGAGACGGCGTCGGGGCCGGCCTCGCGGGCGACAAGCCGCTTCGCCTCGTCCAGTCGCGCCTCGGCGTGGTCGATGAGGCTCTCCGCCTTGGCGCCCTGGTCCCCGCGCAGGTTGGTCTGGGCGTTCTCGATCGCCCGCTTGACCGGGTAGAGCACGTCGCCGGGCAGCGAGCCCTGCGAGGCCATCGCCATCGAGCCGGACGCCGAGACGACGGCGAACCCGCCGACCAGCGCGGCCAGGCGACGCTCACGGCTGCCGCGACGCTGGCGCGGCGTCAGCCGGGCGGCAAGGGCCTCCTCGGCGCGCGCGGGCTCGCGCTCGGCGGCGGCGACCAGCTGCGCGCGCAGCGAGGTAACGAACTCCGGCCGGGCGGCGGGGGCGGGGACCGCGCGCATCGCGGCGACCAGCTCCAGCAGCTCCTGCTGCCGCTCGTCGGGGGTGCCCCCTCCGGCGAGGAGGACGTCGAACTCCTCCGCGCTCCGCGACCCCGGGTTCCCGCGCATCACCATGTCCGTCCTCGCCCGAGCAGGGCGTCGTTGCCCCGCATGTCGTGTGAACGGGTCAACGAGGGGTCGGTCCCGGTGGTTACGGACCGATGAGCCAGGGCCACATAGCCCGGATTGCTCATCTCAGGCCCTCCGGCATCAGCTTCGCGAGGTTCCGTACGCCGCGCAGCTGCAGCTGCTTGATGGCGCCGTCGCTGCGGCCGAGGGCGGCTGCGGTCTCGGCGATGCTCATCCCCTGCAGGAAGCGCATGACCAGGCAGTCGCGCTGCTCGTTGGGCAGCTTGGTCAGAGACTGCAGCAGGACCTCGTTGGTGAGCCCGGCCAGGACCGCGTTCTCCGGGCCCTCCGTGGTGTCATCGTGCTGACCCATGTCATCGGTGGTCAGCTCCAGGCGCGTGCGGCCGGCCTTGAAGTGGTCCGTGGCCAGGTTGCGCGCGATCGTCATCAGCCAGGCGCCGAAGTCCTTGCCCTGCCAGCGGAACGAGGACATGTTGCGCAGCGCGCGGAAGAAGGTCTCCGAGCACAGGTCCTCGGCCACCACGACCGAGCGGGTGCGGTAGTAGAGGAAGCGGTAGACCGAGGGCTGGTAGTGGTCGTAGAGCTGCCCGAACGCCTCGGCGTCGCCGCCGCGGGCGAGCTCGACGAGCCCGATGAGCCGCTCGCGTGCCTCGGGGGAGTCCTCCGAGGAGGCGGCCAGCGTGGCGTCGCCGTACCCGCCCTGCTCCCGGCCGCGGTCGAAGTCCTCGCCGCCGAGCTCGCTGGTCGCCTCGCTGAGCAGCCAGCCGAAGCCGTCGCGCCGTGCCGGACGCGCTGGGCCGGCGGCGGCGCCGGCCAGGGCGAGGCTGGGTGCGCAGGTGGGAGGGGTCAGCACGGAGAGCACGGCGGCACGCAGGGCCTCCAGGCCGCGCGCAGTGCTCGTCTCCCCGGACATGGACCGTCCCTCCCTCTCCCGGCCGGTCATCCTACGGTGAAACTCTTTCGTTTGTTACCCGAAAGTTGCCGAGAGCAGTCCTGGCGGGGAAGCGACGAGGCGTGCGGGGGCGTGCCGGGGTTGAGGTCGGCTCAGGGCAGGTGCCGGCGCACCTGGTGCCGTACGACGCTGCCGGCGACCGCCGCGCCCACGGTCGCCGAACCGGCGATGAGCCCCACCCGGGCGGCCTTGCGGCCGGTGCGGTAGTCGTGCACCCGCCAACCGTGCTCGCGGGCATGGGCACGCAGCCTGGCGTCGGGGTTGATCGCACAGGGGTCGCCGACGAGGCTGAGCATCGGCAGGTCGTTGGCGGAGTCGCTGTAGGCCGAGCAGGCGGCGAGATCCAGGCCCTCCCGCTGGGCCAGTGCATGCACGGCCACCGCCTTCGCGGGCCCGTGCAGCATCTCGCCGACGAGCCTGCCGGTGTAGACGCCCTCGACGTGCTCGGCGACGGTGCCCAGGGCACCGGTCAGGCCGAGGCGGCGCGCGATCAGGCTGGCGATCTCGATCGGGGCGGCGGTCACCAGCCACACCCGCTGGCCCTGGTCCAGGTGCATCTGCGCCAGCGCCCGTGAGCCCGGCCAGATCCGGTGCGCCATCGCCTCGTCGAAGATCTCCTCGCCCAGCTCCTCCAGCTCGGTGACCGTGTGCCCGGCGATGAAGGCCAGCGCGGAGTTGCGCGCCTCCGCGACGTGCTCGGGGTCCTCCACCCCGGCGACGCGGAAGTAGGCCTGCTTCCAGGCCGCACCCATGATGTCGCGGGTGGTGAAGAACTTGCGCCGGTAGAGCCCGCGCGCCAGGTGGAAGATGCTCGCGCCCTGCATCACCGTGTTGTCGACGTCGAAGAACGCCGCCGAAGTGGCGTCCGCGGGCAGCGCGAGCGCGTTCTCCACCTCGGCCGCCGCGGCCGCGGCCTCGCCGGCGAGCCGGGAGCGTCGTTGCAGGTTGGGCCGGTGCGAACGGTCCGGGGGCGTCATGCGCCAACTCTAGGGAGCCGGGGCGCGCCGCGACCAGGGAACGGCGGACAGGTGCCGCGCACTACGATCGATCCCATGGCAGACGTCGTGGACCCCGGCCAGCAGGGCGCCCCCCGGGTCACCCTGTACGGCCGGCCGGGCTGTCACCTGTGCGACGACGCACGCGCCGTCATCGAGGCGGTCTGCGCCGAGCTGGGGGAGAGCTGGACCGAGGTCTCGATCGACGACGACCCGCAGCTCGCCGACCGCTTCGCCAACGAGATCCCGGTGACCTTCGTCGACGGCCGCCAGCACGACTTCTGGCGCGTCGACCCGGTGCGCCTGCGCCGAGCCCTCACCGGCTGAGGCCTCCGCGTCCACAGCCGGCGAGCGCCGGGTGAAGGTGGGCCGCACGGTTCCGAGGCGGTCCCGAGGGGAGCCGTCGTACGCCGCCGCGCGGCCACTATCCTCGTGCGCACCATGGCTTCCGACCTTCTCCCGGCGCGCTCGCGGGCGCGCCTGCTGCGTCGCGTCCTGGCCGGGGTCGCGGTGCTCGGGGTCCTGGCCGTGCTCGGGCTCAGCCACTCCTTCGGCCGCGCGGTCCCGACCGGCAACTACCGGCCGCCGCTGCCGCCCGCCGCGCTGTCCACCGGCTGCTTCCCGCTCCCGGGCGACGCCCGGCTCGACCTTCCCCATCAGGTCCGCTGGGACGGAGACGTCGAGACCGCCACCGGCGTGCGCCGCGAGCTGCGCGGGCAGTACGACCTCCTCGACCGCGACGAGGCGCTCGCCGAGATCGTCGCCGCCTTCGCCGCCGTGGGCTTCACCGAGCGCTCGCGCACCGACGACGGCGAGACGGTGAGCGTCGAGCTCGGTGACGGCACCCAGCGGGTCGGGCTACGGCTGGCGGCGCTGCCTGACACCGATGCGGAGACGCTGGTGCGCGGATCGTTCGTGCTCGACCTGCCGGTGGTGGCGGCCGCCTCGGACGACCCCGTCTGCGCGGACCCGAAGTCGACCAAGCGCTGGGGAGACAGGAGGCTGCCGCGGTGAGCCGTTCTCCGCTCGACGAGTCGACCACCGCGTCCGGCGCCCCGGCCAAAGACGCCGCCGGCGACTCCGCCGCCACCCCGGACGCTGGTACGACGGGGGCCTGGTTCGTGCGCGGGCGCCGGCTGCCACCGCCGATGGTGCTGCTCGGCTGGCTGGTCGTGGCGCACGTCGTGCTCAAGGCGCTGGTCTACCTCCTCGTCGTCGACTCCCCGCCGCACGGCGACGAGTCGGCCTACCTCAACGCGGCGATGGCCCTGTCCAACGGGGTGCGCGACCTGTTCGCCCTCAACGGGCCCGACGTCGCCGAGCTGGACCGCAACGTGGTCGCCTCCGGCTGGTTCATGCCCGGGATGGCGATCGTCGCCGCGCCGCTCTACGTGGTGTTCCCCGACGCCGACATCGCGTTGGTGCGCGCCTACCTCGGCCTCGTCAACCTCGCCCTGTGGCTGGTCGTGCTGCGCCAGGTGGTGCGCACCCTGGGGCCGCGCTGGGCCGTCGTGCTCGCGATCTTCCCGGGCCTGGTGCCGATGTGGGTGATGTTCACCTTCGGCGCCTGGGGCGACCTGAATGCCGGCGCGCTCCTGCTCCTCCTGCTGCTGCGGCTCGTGGAGATGTTCCGCGGCATGCGGGCCGGCCGCGGGCCAGGGGTGCGCGAGGGGCTGGTGATCGGGCTGCTCTCGATCGTCATCCTCTACCTGCGCTCCAGCACGGCGGTGCTGCTCGCCGGCCTCGGCGTGGTGACGCTCGTCGCCGCCGTCGTCCTGCTGCGCGGCCGGGTCCGGCTGCGCGCGATCGGCGCCGCGCTCGTCGCGGCCGCGGTGTTCGGCGTCCTGCTGGCGCCGTGGTCGGCGTACGCCTCGCACGTGCTGGGCGCCCGGGTGCTCACCACGACCACGGTGCCCACCGTCAAGGCCAACACGTTCGGCGAGCGGGACCAGGTCTGCTTCGGCGAGTGTGACCCCGACAGCACGCTGTGGTTCCGGCCGGTGCGCTACGCCCGGGAGGTCGCGCGCGCCACCGGCACCAGCGAGGTCGAGGTGCTGGGACAGATGTCCGACCACGCGCTGCGCGACCTCACGCCCGGGCACTACCTGGACCAGGTGGCGCACAACCTCGCCGCCTACAGCCTGATCCCGGCCGTCTTCGTCAACCACGTGGTGCCCGAGGGCGGTCGCGGCCCGGTGGGCGAGGTCGGTGGCTGGGCGGCGCAGCTGGGCACCTGGCTGCTGTACTACCCGGTCCTGCTGCTGAGCGCGGCCTCCCTGCTCTCCGTCGCCCGGCGCAGCCTGGAGGCGCGCATGCTCGACGTGCTGGTGAAGCTGTGCCTGGGCGGGCTGCTGGTGCAACCGTTCGTGCACGTCGCCGGCGGGCGGTACTGGACCACGGCCGCGCCCTTCTTCGGCCTGGCCGCCGCGATGTACCTGCGTGGGCGTCAGCTGCGGCGTGCCCCGGCGGCCACCGCCCCGACACCGGCGGCCGACCTGGTCGCGGTGCGGTGGCTCAACCGGATCCAGGTGTCGCTGGCCGTGGCCACCGCGCTGGTGGCCCTCGCGCTCGCCGTCTCCGTCCTCGTCTTCTGGTGACCCTGCGAGTGGTGCAGTGCACCCGGGGCGCACCCGACGGCGCCCGCGGTGACTAGAGTTCCGGATCATGGACGGCACCGTTGAGACTGCGGGCGAGACCCCCGTACGGCGTCGCGTGGCGTACGTCCTGCCCGTCTACAACGAGCAGGACAACATCGCCGTCTTCCACGAGGCGCTGGTGGGTGCCACGAGCGCTCGGGCCGACCTGGACTTCGAGTTCGTCTACGTCGACGACGGCAGCCGGGATGCGTCCCTGGAGCGGCTCGTCGAGCTGCGCGAGCGCGACCCGCGGGTGACGATCGTGCAGTTCTCCCGCAACTACGGCCACCAGGTGGCGGTCACCGCCGGCCTGGACCTCGTCGCCGGGACCGGCGCGGCCGACGCCGTGGTGGTGATGGACACCGACCTCCAGGACCCGCCGCGGGTCAGCCTGGAGATGATCGAGCGCTGGGAGGCTGGCGCCGAGGTCGTCTACGCCCAGCGCCGCACCCGCAAGGACACCGCCTTCAAGCGCGCCACCGCCTGGGGCTTCTACTGGGTGCTGGACCGGCTCGCCTCGATCGAGATCCCGCGCAACGTCGGCGACTTCCGGCTGATGGACGCCCGCGTCGTGGCCGAGGTCGCCCGCTACCGCGAGCACGACCGGTTCCTGCGCGGCATCGTCGCCCACGTCGGGTTCCGCCAGGAGGCGCTGCTGTTCGACCGCGACGAGCGCTACGCCGGGGAGAGCGGCTACCCGCTGCGCAAGATGATCGGGTTCGCGGCCAGCGGCATCCTGGGCTTCTCCACCGCCCCGCTGAAGATGATCTCCCGGCTCGGCTTCGCGATCTCGGCGTTCAGCCTGCTGCTCGCCTGCTACGTGCTCGGGGTGCGGCTGTTCATGCCGGAGGAGACGGTGCCCGGTTGGGCGTTCCTCGGCGTCGGCATGTTCATGCTCAGCGGCATCCAGCTGGTGATGATGGGCGTCATCGGCAGCTACCTCGGCCGGGTCTACGTCGAGGCCCAGGACCGCCCGCTCTACACGCTGGCGATGGTGGCCCGCGACCCGGCGTCCGGGCGCGGTGTGCCCGCCGGCGAGGCGCCGCAGGCGTCACGCGGCGCGGGAGCGGTCTCCTGAGCCAGCGCTCGACCCTCGTACGCTTCGCGGCCGTCGGGGTCTGCAACACCGCCATCGACGCGGTGCTCTTCGTGCTGCTGCACGACCGCCTCGGCATCGCGCTGGCCAACCTCGTCTCCAGCAGCGCCGGGATGCTGTTCAGCTTCGTGGTCAACGGGCTGTTCACCTTCGGTGCCCGGCGGCTCACGCTGCGCCAGGCCGCGCTGTTCCTGGCCACCACCGGGGCCGTGATGTGGCTGGCGCAGCCGCTGCTCATCCACGGCTGGCTGTGGCTGCTCGAGCGCGGTCCGGACGTCACGCTGGGCGGCTGGGCGGACGCCGGCGAGCTGCGGATCTGGCTGGCCAAGCTGGCCTCCATCGCGTGCAGTCTCGTCCTGAACTTCGTGGCCTACCGGTTCGTCGTGTGGCCCGTGCAGCACCGCGAGGAGACCGACGTCACGCGGTGAGCGCCGGGCTCGTCGTCCCCCCGCCCGCACGCCTGTGCCGGGCGGGAACGGGCCGCTCGGCCCTGCCCGGAGACGATTTGGTTCTCACATTCACAAGCTCCTACAGTGACCGGGTCGCGTCCTGCACGGATCGGTCCGGACGAGGCTGGAAAGTGGAGCTGTGAGCACACGGAGTTCGACGGACGCGCACCGGGTCATCCCGGAGGCCACGGTGGCCCGCCTGCCGGTCTACCTGCGGGCACTGACCGCCCTGGCCGACAGCGGCATCCGCACCTGCTCGAGCGAGGACCTCGCCTCCGCTGCCGGGGTCAACAGCGCCAAGCTGCGCAAGGACCTGTCGTACCTGGGCAGCTACGGCACCCGCGGCGTGGGGTACGACGTCGACTACCTGCGCTACCAGATCGCCCGTGAGATCGGGGTGACCCAGGACTGGCCGGTCGTCATCGTCGGCATCGGGAACCTCGGCCACGCCCTGGCCAACTACTCCGGCTTCCGCAGCCGCGGCTTCCGGGTCGTCGCGCTCCTCGACGCCGACCCGAAGCTGATCGGGCGCACCGTCGCCGGGGTCGCGGTGCGTGCCTTCGACGAGCTCGAGGCCATCGTGCGCGAGCAGGACGTGGCGATCGGGGTGATCGCCACGCCGGCCCACGCCGCGCAGGGCGTCGCCGACCGGATGGTCGAGTTCGGCATCACCAGCATCCTCAACTTCGCTCCCGCCGTCGTCGCCGTGCCCGACGGCGTGGACGTGCGCAAGGTCGACCTGTCGATCGAGCTGCAGATCCTCGCCTACCACGAGCAGCGCAAGGCCCACAGCGTCCTCGCCGCCGGAGCTCTCGACGGCAAGGTCGACGGCAAGGTCGACGGCAAGGTCGACGGGGAGGTCGACGGGGAGGTCGACGTGAAGGTCGATGGGAAGGCCGACGGAAAGGTCGACGTGACGGTCGACGGGAAGCTGTCCGGCACCGCGGTCGAAGGAGGAGCACAGTGAGCGTCCTGGTCGTGGGCATCTCCCACAACTCCGCCCCGATGCCGATCCTGGAGCGTGTCGCGCTGGGCCCCGAGGGTGCGCAGAAGCTCCTCGCCGACGCCGCCTCGTGCGACCACGTCATGGAGGCGGCGGTGATCGCCACCTGCAACCGGCTCGAGATCTACACCGAGGTGGAGCGCTTCCACGGGAGCATCGAGCAGATCTCCCGGCTGCTCGTGGAGCGTGCCGGAGCCAGCACCGAGGAGCTGCTGCCGCACCTGTACGTGCACTACGACGACGGCGCCGTCTCGCACCTGTTCCAGGTCGCGGCCGGCCTGGACTCGATGGCCATCGGCGAGGGCCAGATCCTGGGCCAGGCCCGGGAGGCGCTGCGCCGCGGCCAGGAGGCCGGAACCGTCGGGCCGGCCTTGAACTCGCTCTTCCAGCAGGCGCTGCGCGTCGGCAAGCGCACCCGCGCCGAGACCGGCATCGACCAGGTCGCCCCGACGCTGGTCAGCGCCGGGCTGGACGCGGTCGCGGAGAGCGCCCGCCCCGTCCTCGGTGGCGAGGTCGTCGTGGTGGGCGCGGGCACGATGGCCGGTCTGGCCACCGCCACCGCCGTTCGTGCCGGGGCCCGTCGGGTCGCGGTCGTGAACCGCACGATGGAGCGGGCCGCACGCCTGGCCGAGCAGTACGGCGCCCACCCGGTGCCGTTCGCCCAGCTCGAGGCCGAGATCGGTCGCGCCGACATCGTCATCAGCTGTACCGGCTCGACCGGCGTGGTCATCGACGCGGACATGGTGCGCGCCGCACGCCGCGGCACCGACCGTCCGCTCGGGCTGGTCGACCTGGCGCTGCCGCACGACGTCGGACCGGAGGTCGCCTCCCTGCCCGGCGTCACCGTGGTCGGTCTCGCCGAGCTGCGGGCCCGGCTCCAGGGCGGAGCGACCGGCCGCGAGGTGGCCGAGGTCCGCCGGATCATCGGCGAGGAGGTCGCCGCCTTCCTCACCGCCCGGCGCCAGGCCAAGGTCACCCCGACCGTCGTCGCCCTGCGCTCCATGGCCACCGACGTCGTCGAGGCGGAGATGGAGCGCCTCGAAGGCCGGCTGCCCGACCTGGACGACGTCACCCTCGAGGAGATCCGTCAGACCGTGCGACGGGTGGCCGACAAGCTCCTCCACGAGCCCACCGTGCGGGTCAAGCAGCTCGCCGACACCGACGGTGCGGTGTCGTACGCCGCCGCCCTGGCCGAGCTCTTCGCGCTCGACCCCGACGCCGTCGACGCCGTCACCCGCCCGGTCGTGAAGGAGGCAGGATCATGAGGATCGGCACCCGCCGCAGCGCCCTGGCGACCACCCAGTCGAGCCACGTCGCTGCCGCGATCAACGCCTTCGGCACGGCCACCGAGCTCGTCGAGATCAACACCGACGGCGACCGCAGCCAGGCCACCGGCATCCCGATCTCGCAGGCCGCCTCGGCGACCGGCGTCTTCGTCAGCGCGCTGCGCGAGGCCCTGCTCGCCGGCGAGGTCGACGTGGCGGTGCACTCGCTGAAGGACCTGCCCACGACACCCGCGGACGGGATCACCCTGGCCGCCGTGCCGATGCGGGAGGACCCGCGCGACGTCGTGGTGGCCCGCGACGGGCTGACCCTGGGGGAGCTGCCGCCGGGCAGCCGGGTGGGCACCGGGTCGCCGCGCCGCGTCGCCCAGCTGCACGCGCTCGGCCTCGGCCTCGACGTCGCCGGCCTGCGCGGCAACGTCGACACCCGCATCGGCCACGTCCGTGAGGGCCGGTACGACGCCGTCGTGCTCGCCCGCGCCGGGCTGTCCCGGCTCGGCCGGCTCGACGAGGTCACCGAGGTCCTCGACCCGCTGCAGATGCTGCCCGCCCCCGGCCAGGGTGCGCTGGCGGTGGAGTGCCGCAGCGACGACGCCGAGACGCTGGCCCTGCTCGCCAGGCTCGACGACCCCGCCACCCGTGCCGCCGTGCTCGCCGAGCGGGCCGTGCTGGCCACCCTCGAGGGCGGCTGCTCGGCCCCGATCGGGGCGTTGGCCGACCTCGTCGAGGGCGAGGACGGCCCCGAGCTGTGGCTGCGCGCGGTCGCGTTGTCACCCGACGGCACGCTCGCCGTACGACGTTCGGCCTCGAGCCCCCTCGCCGAGGAGCCCGCCTCCTGGTCCGACGCCGCGACGATTCTGGGTCAGGCGCTGGGCCGCGAGATGCTGGACGACGGCGCGGCCGAGCTGGACGACCGGGCGTCCTCCCCGCCCCCACCCCCCAGCAGCAACGACCACCCATCCGCACGATCTGCAGAGGTGCACAACGCATGACGCGAGCCACGACAGCCAAGGCTGCCCCGTCTCCCGCCGCCGACCAGCTCAGGCCCGGTGGGGTCTCCTTCGTGGGCACGGGTCCGGGCGACCCGGACCTGCTCACCGTGCGTGCCGTGCGGCTCATCCAGGACGCCGAGGTGATCATCACCGAGGAGCCCGCCCACGTGACGCTCGTCGAGGTCGTCCGCGCCCGCGCTCTCGCCGCCGGTGAGATCGCCGAGGACGCCGCCGAGGTCGAGATCATCGACGGCGGCTTCGGTGAGGACGGCCAGCCGCTGACCCACGCGGCCCGCGCCAAGGTGGTCGTCAAGCAGGCCAAGCGAGCCGCTCGGGTGGTGCGGCTGCTGGGCGGCGACCCCTTCCTCTACGCCTCGGGCCCCGAGGAGGCGCAGGCGGTGGCGAAGGCCGGCCTCGGCTTCGAGGTCGTCCCCGGCGTGTCGTCGGTCTCCGCGGTCCCGGCCTACGCCGGCATCCCGCTGACCACCAAGGACAACCGCGAGGTGGCCGTGGTCACCTGCGGCGACAAGGTCGACTGGAAGCGCTACCTCGACTTCCCGACCCTGGTGCTGCTCTCCGCGGTCGGCCAGATCGGCGACATCGCCAAGCAGCTGATCGAGCTCGGCCGCTCTCCGCAGACCCCGGTCGCGATGACCCGCGTCGGCACCACCACCGAGCAGCAGACCGTCACCTCGACGCTCGAGCGGATCGCCGCGGACGCCCGTGCGGCCCGCATCGCCCCGCCGGCGATCACCGTCATCGGCTCGGTGGTCGACCTGCGCGAGAAGCTGTCCTGGTTCGAGACCAAGCCGCTGTTCGGCTGGCGTGTGCTGGTGCCCCGCACCAAGGAGCAGTCCGCCTCGCTGTCCAACCGGCTGCGCGAGTTCGGCGGCGTGCCGGAGGAGGTCCCGACGATCTCCGTCGAGCCGCCGCGCAACCCCCAGCAGATGGACAAGGCCGTGCGCGGACTGGTCGAGGGCCGCTACGAGTGGATCGCCTTCACCTCGGTCAACGCGGTCAAGGCGGTGCGTGAGAAGTTCGAGGAGTACGGCCTCGACGCGCGTGCCTTCTCCGGCCTCAAGATCGCCGCGGTCGGCGACAAGACCGCCCAGGCGATCGCCGCCTGGGGCCTGCGGGCCGACCTGGTGCCCTCCGGCGAGCAGTCCGCCGCCGGCCTGCTCGAGGACTGGCCCGAGTACGACGAGCAGCTCGACCCGATCAACCGGGTCTTCCTGCCGCGTGCCGACATCGCCACCGAGAACCTGGTGGCGGGCCTGATCGACCTCGGCTGGGAGTGCGACGACGTCACCGCCTACCGCACCGTGCGGGCCGCGCCGCCGCCGGCGCCGACCCGGGACGCGATCAAGACCGGCAAGTTCGACGCGGTCGTGTTCACCTCGTCCTCGACCGTGCGCAACCTGGTCGGCATCGCCGGCAAGCCGCACCCGTCCACGGTGATCGCCGTGATCGGCCCGGCCACGGCCAAGACCGCGGAGGAGCACGGCCTGCGTGTCGACGTGATGGCGCCCAAGCCGGACGTCGACCTGCTGGTCGAGGCGCTCGCGGGCTTCGGTGCCGCGCGCCGCGCCGCGATGGTCGAGGCAGGCGAGCCGGTCACCAAGCCCAGCGACCGCAAGCCCTCGGCTCGCCGTCGCCGGGCGGAGTGACCTCCCCGCACTGACGCTGGACGCGACCGGCCCCGACGCACCTGGTGCGTCGGGGCCGGAGCCGTTTTCCGTAGTGAGGGTTCCCCGGGTGCCCGGGGTCGCGTGGACGGTGCGGCTACTTCTCGCTGAGCGTCCGTGTGCCCAGCACCGTGCCATTCGCGGTGAGGAAGTCGACCTGCGCGAAGTCGCCGGAGACGGAGTCGCCGAGCTCGGGCAAGGCCACCGCGAAACCCCCGGTGCCGGGGTCGAGCGCGACCTCGTGGGCGAACCCGGCACCCCGCACCCGGACCCGCCGGACGCCCGGCAGGTCCGGCTCGCCGTACACGAAGTAGGTGCTCGCCGGAGGGGTGTCCTCGATGGTGCCCGCGTAGGACTCGGAGGTCCGGTCGAACCAGGCGTCCGTCGGGGCGTCGGCGCAGTAGCCGCCGAGCTCGGGACCGAAGCGGCCCTCGGCCTCCAGCACGGCCGTGCAGCTGCGGCCCTCGGCGTCGGTGCCGCGCCAGATCACGAAGTCCTGCTCGCCGCCGGGGGAGGCCACGGAGAACGAGGCGACCTCGTGCACGTCGCTCACCGGGGTGGGTGAGATGTGGTCGAGGTCCTCGGCGATGATCGCGGGCACCAGGCCCGAGGCGTAGGCGATGCCGCCCACACCGAGCGCCCCGGCGAGGACGCCGCCGAGGATCCCGGCGCGGCCCACGCGCCGTCGGGTCGGGCGATCCTGCGGAGCGGCGAGGATCCGCTCCAGCGTCTGCGCCGACCATGCCGGGGCCACCGGTGTCGGCTCGGGGCGCAACCGCGCGACCTCCTGCTCCAGGCGGGACGGCGTGTGCTCGGTCGTGGTCATCGGACCTCCTGGGCGGTGGTGGTGGGGCTGGTGACTCGGGTTGCCGGGGCTGCGCGGGACGGGTCGGCGAGGGCGGCCCGTGCGCGGCTCAGTCGACGGCGGAAGGTGGCGGGCTTGATGCCGAGGACGGCCGCGGCCTCCTCTCCGGTCAGCCCGTCCCAGGCGATGAGGAGCAGTGCCTCGCGGTGCTGCTCGTCGAGCCGGGCCAGCCGCTCCAGCGCCTCCCGCCGGCTCAGCGCGCTGTCCGCCGAGTCCGCGGCGTACGACGTCACGCCGTCGAGCAGCGCGACCCGGTCCGCGAGCGCCCGGTGCCGGCGGGCCGAGCGGGCCCGGTTCTGGATCACCTTGCGCGCCGTGACCAGCAGCCAGCCGATCGGTGGCTCGGGTACCTCACCCCACCGCCGCCATGCCACCAGGAACGTCTCGGCGACGACGTCGTGCGCCGCCTCCGCGCCGACGTGGCGGGTGGCGAACGCCAGCACACGTGGTGCCTCGGCGTGCCACACGTGCGTGAACTGCTCGGTCGGGGTGCTCATGCCACGTAGTGTCCGGCAGCGCGCCGGGTGTGACCGGTGGGTCCCGCACCCCGGCCGATGCGCGGCGTGCCGACCTAGACTCGAGCGCATGAGCGAGCTCCAGCGCCCCGTCGTCCGTCCCCGCCGGCTGCGCAGCAGCGCGGCGATGCGGGAGCTGGTCGCGGAGACCACGCTGCGCCCGGCCCAGCTGGTGCTGCCGATGTTCGTGCGCGAGGGCGCTGATGAGCCGGTGCCGATCGGCTCCATGCCCGGGGTGGTGCAGCACAGCAGGGACTCGCTGCGCCGTGCCGCCGTCGAGGCCACCGAGGCCGGGCTCCGCGGCGTGATGCTCTTCGGCGTGCCCGAGAGCAAGGACCCCGAGGGCTTCGGTGCCACCGACCCCGACGGGATCCTCAACGTCGCGATCGCCGACGTCGCCGCCGAGGTCGGCGACGCGCTCGTGGTGATGGGCGACCTGTGCCTCGACGAGTTCACCGACCACGGCCACTGCGGCGTGCTCGACGCCGACGGCCGGGTCGACAACGACGCCACCTTGGCTCGATACGCAGAGATGGCGCGGGCGCAGGCGGCCGCCGGCGCCGCGATGGTCGGCCCCAGCGGGATGATGGACGGCCAGGTGGCCGTCATCCGTGCGGCCCTCGACGAGGCGGGCCACACCGACACCGGGATCCTCGCCTACTCCGCGAAGTACGCCTCCGCCTTCTACGGTCCGTTCCGCGAGGCCGTGGACAGCTCGCTGAGCGGCGACCGGCGCACCTACCAGCAGGACGGCCGCAACGCGCGGGAGTCGATCCGCGAGGTGCTGCTCGACATCGAGGAGGGCGCCGACGTCGTGATGGTGAAGCCGGCGCTGGCCTACCTCGACGTGCTGCGCCGGGTCGCGGACACCGCCGGCGAGCTGGGGGTGCCCACGGCGGCGTACAACATCTCGGGGGAGTACTCGATGCTCGAGGCCGCGGCCGCCAACGGCTGGATCGACCGGGAGCCCGCGATCCTGGAGACGCTGACCTCGATCCGCCGCGCCGGCGCCGACATCATCCTGACCTACTGGGCCGTCGAGGCTGCCCGGCTGCTGCGCTGAGCCCGCCACGAAGCACGAGAGCCCCGGACCGAGGTGGTCCGGGGCTCTCGTCGTGTCTGCGGGCTACTTCTTCTGCAGGCCGTAGCTCACCAGGCAGTTGAGCAGCTGCAGCGACTGCGACAGCTTCGGGTACGCCGCCTGGCACGCGGTGCGCGCCTCCTGCTTGCCGAGCAGGCCGAGGACACCGCTGATCAGGTTCGAGGTGACCCCGCCGACGCCCTCGTCGACGCCCTTGACGACCTCCTCGACGGCCTCGGCGCCCTTCTCGACGCCCTTGGAGATCGGGTTGTCCTTCGGGATGCCGGGCACGCCCGGCTTGTCGTCGCCGGCGCTGCCCTTGTCGCCACCGCCGCTGCCGCCGCCGGTGCCCGGGGCGGTGCCCGGGGTCCCGGTGCCGGTTCCGCTGCCACCGCCCGTGGAGCCCGGGATGGTGTTGCCCTTGTTGGTCCGCGGGCCGGCGATGTTGTTCTTGTTGGTCTTGGCGCCGGTGTTGAACTTCGGCGGCTCCGGGACGACGTAGCCGGCCGCGGTGGAGTTGTTCGGCACCGAGGTGAAGTCGCCCTCGAGGTAGGCGTCCATGATCTTCAGCACGAGGTCGACGTACGCCTGGGAGTGGTTGTAGCGGTAGACCGCCGCGCGCTGGCCGGCGACGGTGGAGAGGTCGCCGTCACCGGAGCACAGGTAGACCGCCGCGGCGAGCGAGGCGTCGTCGATGTCCTGGGGGTTGCGGGCCGCGTCGTCGTCGGCGTCCACGCCCACGACCTGCCAGGTCGAGGGGATGAACTGCATCGGGCCGACCGCGCGGTCCCACTCGGTGTCCTTGTCGTAGACGCCGGCGTCGGTGTCCGGGATGGCCTTGGTCTTGTTCTGGCCGTTCAGCGGGATGCCGTAGATGCCCGGGGTCGCGACGCCGTCGTTGTTCAGCACGTTGCCGCCGAAGCGTCCGTGGTTGGACTCGACCCGGCCGAGCGCGGCGATCAGCTGCCAGGTGAGGTTGCACGACTCGTCGGCGGAGTTGATGACGGTCTCGGCGCGCTGGTAGGCCGCCAGCGCTGCCGCGGGGATCGCGTTCGTGGACGACGCCGAGACGATGCCCGCCTCGTTGCCGCCGTTGAGGCCCTCGATCTGGCTCGGCTCCGAGATGCTGGCCGGGTCCTCGATGGACTCCTCCGGCACGCTGGTGCCGTCGGTCACCCGACCGGGACCCTCCTGTGCCGCGCTGGGGGCCGCCACGCTGCCGATGCCGGCCACCGATACGGTCCAGGCCGCTGACAGCAGGGCCAGTGGAATGATGGTGGCGACGCGCTGCAGCCGCCCCAGACGCTTCCTCGACATTGTGGTCTCTCTCCCCGGGCCCGAAGGCCTGATCACGTGGTCCGCTCCCTCGTCGGGCCACCCCTGCACCGCACCGGGCGGCGAGGCGAGATGCGACGCCGAGGGGTGCGACACGTGGTCAACGAATATTGGCACAGGCAGTTACGGGTGTCACATGGCCCAGGTCACAAGGACGGGTCCCGGGACGGGTCGCTGGTCCCGCCCGTGCTAGACCGAGGAGTCCGGATGGCGGGGGTGCCCGCGACGGCGATGCCCGCGGATCGGCCCCGATCAGCGACAATGGCCAGGTGCCTGACCTCGTGACGACCGGCTCCGACGCTCTGTTCGCGCGGGCCCGGGCGGTGACGCCGGGCGGCGTCAACTCCCCGGTGCGTGCGTTCAACGCCGTCGGCGGCACCCCACGCTTCATCGCCTCGGCGCAGGGCCCCTGGCTCACCGACGTCGATGGCAACACCTACGTCGACCTGATCTGCTCGTGGGGGCCCATGCTGCTCGGGCACGCCCACCCCGCGGTCGTCGCCGCGGTCAACGAGGCCGTGGCCCGCGGGACGTCGTACGGCACGCCCACCGAGAACGAGGTGGCGCTGGTCGAGGCGATCGTCGCCCGCACCCCCGTCGAGCAGCTGCGGCTGGTCTCCTCCGGCACCGAGGCCACCATGTCGGCCATCCGGCTCGCGCGCGGCTTCACCGGCCGCGACGTGGTCGTGAAGTTCGCTGGCTGCTACCACGGCCACGTCGACTCGCTGCTCGCCTCCGCCGGCTCCGGGCTGACCACCTTCTCCCTGCCCGGCACCCCCGGCGTGCCGGCCAGCTCGACCGAGCTGACGCTGGTGCTGCCGTACAACGACCCCGACGCGGTGCGGGCGGCGTTCGCCGAGCACGGCGACCGGATCGCCTGCCTGATCACCGAGGCCGCCCCCGGCAACATGGGCGTGGTGCCCCCGGCTCAGGTCGACGGACGCAGCTTCAACGCCTTCCTCGCCGAGACCTGCCGCGCACACGGTGCGCTGTTCGTCAGCGACGAGGTGATGACCGGCTTCCGGGTCTCCGCGTCAGGCCAGTGGGGCACCGACGGCGCCCACGAGGGCTGGGTGCCCGACCTGGTCACCTTCGGCAAGGTGATGGGCGGCGGCTTCCCCGCCGCGGCGTTCGGCGGCCGCGCCGACGTGATGGCCCACCTGGCACCGGAGGGCCCGGTCTACCAGGCCGGCACGCTGTCGGGGAACCCGGTGGCCACCGCCGCCGGCCTGGCCACGCTCACCGCCGCCACCGACGAGGTCTACGCCCGCCTCGACGTCGTCGCCGACGCCCTGCGCGCCGGTGCCGCCGAGGCGTTCACCGCCGCCGGCGTGCCGCACGTCATCCAGTCCACCGGCTCGATGTTCTCGGTCTTCCTCACCGAGGACCCGGTGCACGACTTCGCCGGCGCCCAGCGCACCGACACCGCGGCGTACGGCGCCTTCTTCCACGCCATGCTCGACGCGGGCGTGCACCTGCCGCCGTCGGCGTTCGAGGCGTGGTTCGTCTCGGCCAGCCACGACGACCGGGCGGTCGAGCAGGTCCTCGACGCCCTGCCCGCAGCCGCGCGTGCAGCAGCCCGGGCCGCGACAGGATCGACCACCCGAAAGGCCGGCGCATGAGCACCCCCGACACGATCGTCCACCTGGTCCGCCACGGCGAGGTGCACAACCCGCAGGGCGTCCTCTACGGCCGCCGCGACGGGTTCCACCTCTCCGAACGCGGCCGGGCGATGGCCGACCGGGTCGCAGGCGCGCTCGGCGGCAACGACATCACCGTGCTGCGCTCCTCCCCGCTGGAGCGGGCCCGGGAGACCGCTGCACCGCTCGCCGCCGCCCTCGGCATGGAGGTCGGCACCGAGGAGCGGGTGCTGGAGTCCACCAACCGGTTCGAGGGCCTGACCTTCGGCAAGGGCAACAACGCGCTGCGCAACCCGTTGCTGTGGCGCCACCTCTACAACCCGTTCAAGCCCTCGTGGGGCGAGCCCTACCGGGACATCGTGACCCGGATGATGGCCGCGATCCACGACGCCCGACGCGACGCCGCCGGCCACGAGGCGGTGCTGGTCTCCCACCAGCTGCCGATCTGGACCACCCGGCTGGCAGCGGAGAAGCGCTCCTTCCTGCACGACCCGCGCAAGCGCCAGTGCACGCTGTGCTCGATCACCTCCTTCGGGTTCGCCGGCGACGAGCTGGTGCAGATCAGCTACTCCGAGCCCGCCATCGACCTCATCCCGACCGGCGACATCGCCGCGCCGTTCTCGGCGGGCGACGCGCCCGAGGAGAACAAGCCGGAGGGGACCCCGCCGGTATGAGCCGCCTCCCGCACGCCAGGGCCCTGCTCGTCGCCCTGGCTCTGCTCCTGGTGTCCGCGGCCGGGTGCTCCGACGTGGAGGGCACCGGCGACCTCGAGTACGTCTCCGGCGACGGCCGCGTCGTGCAGGTCGCCCCCGACAACCGCCAGGACCCCGTCGCCATCAGCGGTACGACGATCCAGGGCGATCCGCTCGACCTGGCCGACTACCGCGGCCGCGTCGTGGTGGTCAACGTGTGGTGGTCGCTGTGCGGGCCGTGCATCAAGGAGATGCCGATGCTCGTCGAGGCCGAGGCGGAGCTCGCCGAGGAGGTGCCGGACCAGACCGCGTTCGTCGGGATCAACATCCGTGACAACGCCCCGGAGAACGCCGCCTCGTTCGAGCGCGACCGCAACGTCGACTACCCCTCGCTCTACGACCCCGGCAGCGAGACGCTGCTGGAGCTCGGCGACTACGCGCCCCCGTCGATGCCGGCCACGCTGGTGCTCGACGCCGAGGGTCGCGTCGCGGCGCTGATCAACGGTCCCGTGCCGTCCAAGGCGACGCTCAAGGGCCTGGTGTCCGACACCCTCGCCGAGGCTTCCTGATGCAGGACTGGTTCACCGAGCAGGCCGCCGTCGGCTCGCTCGGGCTGGCGGTCCCGGTCGCGCTGGTGGCCGGGCTCGTCTCGTTCTTCTCTCCGTGCGTGCTGCCGCTGCTGCCCGGCTACCTGTCGTACGCCACCGGCCTGTCCGGCGCCGACCTGGCGGCCGGGGAGGCCGGGCGACGCCGCGGCCGGATGCTGCTCGGCTCGGGCCTGTTCGTGCTCGGCTTCGCGGTCGTCTTCGTCATCTACGGCACCGCGTTCGGCTCGGCGGGCACGTGGCTGCGCCGCTGGGACGACGAGCTGCAGCTGCTGCTCGGGCTCGTGCTGATCGTGCTCGGCCTGGTGTTCGCCGGGGTGCTCTCGTGGTTCCAGCGCGACCTGCGCATCCACAAGGTGCCCGCGGTCGGGCTCGGCGCCGCGCCGCTGATCGGCGCGCTGTTCGCGATCGGCTGGACCCCCTGCGTCGGCCCTACCTTCGGCGTCATCCTCAACCTGACCTTCGCCGACGGCGCCACCGCGGCCCGCGGCGGCCTGCTCGCGCTCTGCTACGCCCTCGGCCTCGGGCTGCCCTTCGTGGCCGTCGCGGTGGGCTACAACCGCCTCTCACGCACCCTGGGCTGGGTGCGCCGGCACCAGGTCCTCTTCATGCGGGTCGGTGGCGCGTTCCTCGTGCTGATCGGCCTGCTCATGGTCACCGGCTGGTGGGACCACGTCGTGCAGTGGGCCCAGCTGCGCACCGTCGAGTTCGGGGAGACCGCGCTGTGAGCCAGACGAAGGACCGCGAGCACGCCGAGCAGCCGCCGGCCACCGAGCGGCGCGCCGGCGAGCTCACCGCCCGCGAGCTGCTGCGCTGGACCTGGCGCCAGGTCACCTCGATGCGCACCGCGCTGATCCTGCTCCTGCTCCTCGCCCTCGCCGCGATCCCCGGATCGGTGATCCCGCAGGAGGGCGTCGACTCCCTGGCCGTGAGCAGGTGGAAGGACGAGCACCCGAAGCTCACCCCGCTCTACGAGCGGCTCGACATGTTCTCGGTCTACGGCTCGCCGTGGTTCTCCGCGATCTACCTGCTGCTCACGATCTCCCTGGTGGGCTGCATCGTGCCGCGGCTGTTCGCCTACGCGCGTGCGATGCGCGCGCAGCCGCCCGCCGCCCCGCGCAACCTGACCCGGCTCCCGGTGCACGCCACCTACCGCACCGAGCTGTCCACCGAGGAGGTGCTGGACCGGGCGCGCACCGTGCTCGGACGCCGGCACCGGATCCGGGTCCGGGCCGCGGGCGACGACTTCGTCGCGGCCGAGCGCGGCTACCTGCGCGAGGCTGGCAACCTGGTCTTCCACCTCTCCCTGCTGGTCGTGCTCGCCGGGTTCGCGATGGGCGGGCTGTGGGGCTACCAGGGCGGCGTGATCCTGGTGCAGGGCTCCACGTTCAGCAACAACCTCACGCAGTACGACGACTTCAAGCCCGGCACCCTGTTCACCGGCGACCAGCTCGACAACTTCCGCTTCCGCGTCGACGACTTCCGTGTCGAGTGGCTCGACGAGGGGCCCCGTGCCGGGCAGGCCCGCAAGTTCGAGGCCGACCTCGCCTACCGGGCCGGCGACGCGGAGGAGAAGGACTACACGCTGCGGGTCAACCACCCGCTCGACATCGACGGCACCCAGGTCTTCCTGATCGGCCACGGCTACGCCCCGGTGATCACGGTGCGCGACGGCAACGGCGACGTGGTCACCACCGGACCCACCGTCTTCCTGCCGCAGGACGCCAGCTTCCTGTCCTTCGGCGTGGTCAAGGCCCCGTGGGCCAAGCCCGGGCCGATCGGCCTGGAGGGGCTGTTCTACCCGACCTTCGAGATGGTCGACGGCAACCCCGTGACCGTGTTCGGCGACGACCTGCTGCCGACGCTGTCGATGCTCGCCTTCACCGGCGACCTCGGGCTCGACGACGGCCGCTCGCAGTCGGTCTACGTGCTCGACAAGTCGAACGCCACCGCGGTGGAGGGCGAGGACGGCAAGCCGTTCCGCGTCGACCTGCAGCCCGGCGACACCGTCGAGCTGCCCGACGGGCTCGGCTCGGTCACCTTCGAGCGGGTGGAGCCCTGGATCCGGGTGCAGATCAGCCAGACGCCCGGCAAGGAGGTCGCCCTCATCGGCGTGGTGATCGCGCTGGTCGGGCTGTGCGTCTCCCTCTTCTGGCGTCCGCGCCGGGTGTGGGTGCGTGCGGTCCCGGACCCCGCAGGTGGCCCCGCAGGTGGCCCGGCCGGCGGCCCCGACGGTGCCGCGGACGGCGCGGAAGACACAATGGACGGCAACGGCGGCACTCGGGTCGAGGTCGCCGTACTCGATCGCTCGGGCAACGGTGAGATGGACGAGGTCCTCTCCGGCTTGCTGAAGCAGCTGCAGGAGGCACCGAAGTGAGCAACACCGCGTGGGAGAACCTGAGCAACCAGGCCACCGCGATGGCCGGGATGGTCTACTTCCTGGCCCTGATCGTGTACCTCGCCGAGTGGGCGGCGGTGCGGCACACCGCGGCCGACCGTGAGCTGGTCGCCGCCGGCGTCGGCGGACCGGGCGAGGCCCCGGCGACCGCGGCGCCCACCGGTGCGAGCGAGCCCGGTCGCCGGGTGGCCTTCCTGGGCCGGCTCGGCATCCTGCTCACCTTCATCGCGGTGGGCGTGCACCTGGTCGCCCTCGTCGGGCGCGGCATGGCCGCGGACCCCAACCGGGTGCCGTGGGGCAACATGTACGAGTTCACCCTGTCCGGCTCGTTCGTGGTCGCGCTGCTCTACGTCGTGCTCTACCGCCGCTTCGACCTGGCCTGGATGGGCCCGCTGGTCGTCGGCTTCGTGGTGACGGTGCTGATGGTCGCCGCGATCTGGCTCTACGACGAGGTCGCCCCGCTCACCGAGGCGCTCAACTCGCCCTGGCTGGTGATCCACGTCGTCTCCGCCGTCATCGCGACCGGTGCCTTCAGCCTGGGTGGCCTCGTCTCGATCATGTACCTGGTCCGGATGCGCGCCGAGCGGCGCGCCCGTGCCGCGGAGCGCGAGCTCACCGGGTGGATCGCCCGCGTCCCCGAGCTCGACGGGCTCGACCGGCTGGCCTACCGGGTGCACGCCTTCGCCTTCCCGGTGTGGACCTTCGCCGTGCTCATCACCGGCCCGATCTGGGCGCACGAGGCCTGGTCGCGCTACTGGAACTGGGACCCCAAGGAGGTGTGGGCGTTCATCACCTGGGTCGTCTACGCCGGCTACCTGCACGCCCGCGCCACCGCGGGCTGGAAGGGCCGCAAGGCCGCGCTGCTGGCGCTGGTCGGACTGGCCACCTTGTGGTTCAACTTCATCGGGATCAACTACTTCTCCACCACCAGCCAGCACTCCTACGCCCTGGAGCACACCGTGGAGCGCACCGTCCAGCCCGCGCCGGGCGAGGATCCAGGAAGCCTGAGGGTTCAGGACGCCTGAGGGTTCCGGACGCCTGAGGGTTCAGGACGCCTGAGGGCTCCTCAGGCGTCCGGAGTCTCGGGTGGCTTCGACTGCTCGCGGCGTCGGCGGCGCTCCAGGTCGCGCAGGAACGCCTCGTCGTCGTCGGGGGCGACCGGTCGGCTCGGCGGGCCCGAGGGGCGGCGGGTCGCCGGCGTTCCCCCCGTGCCGCGGTCCTGCAACCAGCGGATCGCGAGGTACATCACGATCGCGAAGACGACGACCACCAGCAGGAGCTTCACGCGCCCAGCCTAGTTCGCTCCTGGTGAGCGGGGACGAGCGACCCGAGACCCTTGGGCCCGACCGGGCCGCCGCCGTTTCCGCGCCTGGGCCCGCCCGTCCTAGGCTGGGACCGTGAAGGAGTTCTGGATCTACACCGGTCTGCGGATCGCGATGTTCATCGGCACGTTCTGCATCGTCTTCGGCCTGTGGTTCCTGGTGGCCGACTCGGTCAACGTGCTCCTGGTGATGGTGATCGCGTTCCTGATCAGCGGCGTCGCGTCGTACGTGCTGCTCGAGCGGCAGCGCAACGCGTTCGCCCAGCGGGTCGAGGGCCGCGCCGGCCGGATCAGCGAGAAGTACGAGGAGATGCGCTCCAAGGAGGACGGCGAGGCCTGAGCCTCCCTGCCGCGCTGCTCGACCCGATCAGCCGGATCAGCCGGATCAGCCGGCCAGCAGACCCGCACCGGCGAGCACGGCCCAGGCCAGCTCGGCCATCCCGATCCGCTGCAGCACCGGGATCAGCGCCGGACCCCGGGCGCCGCCGAGCACGGTCCGCACCGCAGCGCCCGCCGGCACCAGGAACCCCAGGCCGAGCAGGGCCCACCACGTGGTGAGGGCGGCCAGCACGACCAGCGCCGCCGCCGCGAGCGCGACCAGCAGCGTGAAGAAGACCCGGGTGCGGGCATCTCCCAGCCGCACGGCGAGCGTCAGCTTGCCCGCCACCACGTCGGTGGGGATGTCGCGCAGGTTGTTGGCCACGAGGATCACGCAGGCCAGCGCGCCGATGCCGACGCCACCGGCGAGTGCCGGCCAGCCGGCCTCGCCCCACTCGCCGGTCTGCACGTACGTCGTGCCCACCACCGCGACCAGGCCGAAGAAGACGAAGACCATGACCTCGCCCAGGCCCAGGTAGCCGTAGGGCTTCGAGCCGCCGGTGTAGAACCAGGCCGCGAGGATGCAGAGCACGCCGACGAGCACCAGCCACAGCGACGTCGTCGCGGCCAGCACCAGCCCGGCGACGCCGGCGAGACCGAAGCAGCCGAACGCCGCGCGCTTGACCGCGGCCGGCGTGGCCAGGCCGGAGCCGACCAGCCGCAGCGGACCGACCCGCTCGTCGTCGGTGCCGCGGATGCCGTCGGAGTAGTCGTTGGCGTAGTTGACGCCGACCTGCAGCGCCAGGCTGACCACGAGCGCGAGCAGCGCCTTCCACCACACGGCCTGGTCGTCGTACGCCGCGACGGCGGTGCCGACCAGCACGGGTGCGACCGCGGCGGGGAGGGTGCGCAGCCGGGCGCCGGCGATCCAGTGTGCGGGAGTGGCCATGACCGGCGATTCAAGCAGGAGCGGCGGTGCCTCGTGCCGCCGGGTGGGCCTCGCCCTCCTCCCCGGAGAAGGGGCGCGACGGATAGCGTCTGAGGCGTGGAGCTGTTCTGGGTGCGTGGCGGGGCGGACGAGGTCGTGGCCTCGGTCGCGGACTGGTTGTCGGCCGACCCGGCCCCACCCGCGGTGGTCGAGACCTCCGGCTCGACCGGCGCCCCGAAGCGGGTCGTGCTGCCGCGCGCCGCGGTGCTGGCCTCGGTGCGGGCCTCCGCCGAGCGCCTGGGCGCCACCGGACCGTGGGTGCTGGCGCTGCCCGCCACCTTCGTCGCCGGGCTCCAGGTCGTCGTCCGCTCGCTGGTCGCCGGGCACCGGCCGACCCTGTTGGAGCGCGACGGCTGGCCCGAGGGCGAGGGCTGGTTCGTCTCGTTGGTGCCGACCCAGCTGCGCCGGATGCTGACCGACCCCGTCGACGTGGCGGCCCTGCGCCGCGCGCACACCGTCCTGCTCGGCGGCGGGCCGATCGGCGCGTCGCTGCGTGAGAGCGCGGAGCGCGCCGGGGTGCACGTGGTGGCGACGTACGGCTCCGCGGAGACCGCCGGAGGCTGCGTCTACGACGGGGTGCCGCTCGACGGCGTCGCGGTCGCGCTCGGTGAGGGCGGCCGGATCCGGATCGCCGGGCCCACCCTGTTCACCGGCTACGACGGTGACCCGACGGCCACCGCCGAGGTGCTGCGCGACGGCTGGTTCCAGACCTCGGACGCCGGCCGGATCGACGCCGACGGCCGGCTCGAGGTGATCGGCCGGGTCGACGACGTGATCGTCAGCGGCGGCCTCAACGTGCCCGGGCCCGCCGTGGCCGAGCGGCTGCGCACCCACCCCGGCCTCGCGGCCGCGGAGGTGCTCGGCGTGCCCGACCCGGAGTGGGGCCGGCGCGTCGTCGCGTTCGTGGTGCCCGCGCCGCCGGGACCCGCACCCGGGTTGGAGGAGCTGCGCGACTGGGTCGGTGCCACGGAGCCCCGCGCCTGGGCGCCGCGCAGCCTCGTGGTGCTCGACGACATCCCGCTGCTGGGCAACGGCAAGCCGGACCGGCAGGCGCTGCTGGCGCTGGCCGGCCAGCAGGTGCGGCCATGAGGGTCGTCGCCGTGCCGATGACGACCCGGTTCCGCGGCATCACGGTGCGCGAGATGGCGCTGCTGCGCGGCCCCGCCGGCTGGGGGGAGTGGAGCCCCTTCCTGGAGTACTCGCCCGAGGTCGCCGAGCCGTGGCTGCGCTGCGCCGAGGAGGCCGCCGCGGGGGACTGGCCCGCGCCCGTGCGCGACAGCGTGCCCGTCAACGTCACCGTGCCCGCGGTGGACCCCGAGCGTGCGCACCGCATCGTCACCGACAGCGGCTGCCGCACCGCCAAGGTGAAGGTCGCCGACGCCGGCCGGCCGCTGGCCGAGGACCAGGCCCGCCTGGAGGCGGTGCGCGACGCGCTCGGCCCCACGGGGTTGATCCGCATCGACGTCAACGGCGGCTGGAGCGTGGAGGAGGCCGTCGCGGCGATCGCGGTCCTGGAGCGCGCCGCCGGCGGCCTGGAGTACGTCGAGCAGCCGACCGCCTCCGTGGAGGACCTGGCTCGCGTGCGCCGGCGCGTGGCGGTGCCCATCGCCGCGGACGAGTCGATCCGCCGCGCCGAGGACCCCTACCGGGTGCGCGAGCTGGAGGCCGCGGACGTGGCGGTGCTCAAGGTGCAGCCGCTCGGCGGGGTGCGCGCCTGCCTGGAGATCGCCGAGCGCATCGAGCTGCCGGTCGTGGTCTCCTCGGCGTTGGAGACCTCCGTGGGCATCGCGGCCGGGGTGGCGCTGGCCGCGGCGCTGCCCGAGCTGCCGCACGCCTGCGGCCTGGCGACCGTGCAGCTGCTCACCGCGGACGTGGCCAGCGAGCCGCTGCTCCCGGTGGACGGCGCGCTGCCGGTGCGCCGGCCGAAGGTCGACCCGCAGCAGCTGGACCTGCTCGCGGCCGCGCCGGAGCGGGTGCGCGCCTGGCAGGCCAGGCTGGAGGCCGTCCGCGCGGTGCGGGAGACTCGGCGCTGATGCCTGCGCCCACCCCCGACCCCGCGCCCGCTCCGTCCCTCTCGGCAGGGGAGACGGCCGGCGAGCTCGCCGACGCCCTGGTCCGCTGGCTGGTGCGCGCCGGCGTGACCGACGTGGTGCTGGCGCCGGGCTCCCGCAACGCCCCGCTGGTCCTGGCGCTGTGGGCCGCGGCCCCCGCCGGTGGGCCCCGGTTGCACGTGCGCATCGACGAGCGGACCGCGGCCTTCCTCGCCCTCGGCCTGACCAAGGTCTCCGAGCGACGCCGCGCCGCGGTCCTGACGACCTCGGGCACCGCGGTGGCCAACCTGCACCCGGCCGTCCTCGAGGCGGTGCACGCCGGCGTCGGCCTCGTCGTGGTCTCCGCGGACCGCCCGGCACGGTTGCGCGGCACCGGCGCCAACCAGACCACCGACCAGGTCGGCATCTTCTCCCCGCTCGTGACCTCCCACGACGTGGCGACGGTGACCGAGCTGCGCGCGGTGCCGGCGCCGCCCGAGCAGGTGGTGCACCTCAACGTGCAGCTGGACGTGCCGCTCGTCCCGCCCGCGCCGCCGCAGCCCGTGGCGCTCGGACCCGCCGACCGGCCCGCTCCCGCCGATCCTGCTGCCGACGACCGTGAGCCGTCGGCGCCCTACGTGCTGGAGCGCGGCCCGCGCACGGTGGTGGTCGCCGGCGACGGCGCCGGCCCCGCCGCCCGGGTGCTCGCGGAGTCCGCCGGCTGGCCGCTGCTGGCCGAGCCGACCAGCGGCGCCCGCACCGGTGAGAACGCGCTGCGTGCCTACCGGCTGCTGCTGGGCACCGACCTGGGCCGCCGCATCGAGCGGGTGGTCGTGCTGGGCCGGCCCACCCTGTCCCGCCCGGTCACCAACCTGCTGGCGCGTGACGACGTCGAGGTGCTGGTGGTGCCGGCCGCCGGCCACTGGCCGCCCCGCCCCGCAGGAGCCCGCACCATCACGGCGCCACGCTGGGACGAGCAGGGGGTCGACGACCCGGCCTGGCTCGCCGCCTGGCGCGAGGCCGACCGCGACCTCGGCCGGAGCATCGACCGCCTGCTCGCCGCCGAGCCCGCCCTCACGCCGTACGACGTCGCGGCGGCCACCTTCGCCGCGCTACCGGCCGGCGGGCTGCTGGTGGTGGGCGCCTCCAGCCCGATCCGCGACCTGGACCTGATGGCGCGCCCGGCACCGGTGGGCACGCGCCGCAAGCTGCTGGCCAACCGCGGCCTGGCCGGCATCGACGGCACCATCAGCACCGCGATCGGTGCCGCGCTGGGCCGTCCGCACTCCACCCGCAACCTCGCGCTGATGGGCGACCTGACGTTCCTGCACGACCAGACCGGGCTGGTGATCGGCCCGGACGAGCCGCGTCCCGACCTGACGATCGTGGTGCCCAACGACGACGGCGGCGCGATCTTCTCGATGCTGGAGCAGGGCGGCGCCGCGCACGCCGCGTCGTTCGAGCGCCTCTTCGGCACCCCGCACGGCACGGACCTCGCCGGGCTGTGCGCCGCGGCCCGGGTCCCGCACCTGCGGGTCTCCTCGCGGCCCGAGCTGGAGCAGGCGCTGAGCAGCCCCAACGGAGGCATCGAGGTGGTCGAGGCCGTCGTCGACCGGGCCGGGCGCCGGCACCTCGACGAGCGGCTGCGCGCGCTGGCACTCGACCTGGCCCCAGCCCGACCGGCAGCCCGACCGGCAGCCCGACCGGCAGCAGGACCGACAGTCCGGTGAGCCTGGCAGGCGACCCGGACGAGACGGGGGTGGACCCCGACGCCGCGGACGCCTGCTCCTTCGCCGCTCCCGCCGAGACCCGCACGGCCTCGCCGCTGCGCCACTTCATCAGCACCGAGACGACCGGTGCCGCGCTGCTGGTCGCCGCGGCCCTGGTCGCGTTGGTGTGGGCGAACTCGCCGGCCTCGGGCGCCTACGAGGACCTGTGGCACCTGCGGCTCGCGGTGCAGCTCGCCGGCGGTGGGATCGACCTCGACCTGCACCACTGGGTCAACGACGGCCTGATGGTGGTCTTCTTCTTCGTCATCGGCCTGGAGGTGCGCCGCGAGTTCGCGGTCGGCGAGCTGACCGACCGGCGCCGGCTGCGGGTGCCGCTGGTCGCCGGCCTGGGCGGCATGCTGGTGCCGGCGGCGCTCTACCTGCTGCTCAACCCGACCGGCGAGGCCGCGGCCGGCTGGGGCGTGGTGATCGGCACCGACACCGCTTTCCTGCTCGGCGCGCTCGCCCTGGTCGGGCCGCGCGTGTCCACCCAGCTGCGGATCTTCCTGCTCACCCTGACCGTGATCGACGACATCGTCGCGGTCAGCGTGATCGGCGTCGTCTACTCCGACGGCCTCGAGCCCGCCGCGCTCGCGGTCGCCGCCGCCTGCCTGGTGCTGCTGGTGGTGCTGGACCGGGTGGGGGAGTGGCGCGCGTCGCCGTACGTCGTGACCGTGCTGGTGCTCTGGATCGCCACGCTGGAGTCCGGGGTGCACGCCGCCATCGCCGGCATGGTCTCCGGTCTGCTGGTGCCCGCCGCCGACCCGGACCGCCGGCTGGTGCAACGTGCCGCCGCCCGGGTGCGGCGCTTCCAGCAGTCGCCGCTGCCGCAGGTGCAGCGGCAGGCGCGCCGGGAGCTGAACCGCGCGGTCTCGGTGAACGAGCGGCTGCAGGAGGTGCTGCACGGGTGGACCAGCTTCGTGGTGGTGCCGGTCTTCGCGCTGGCCAACGCCGGCATCGACCTGCGCGACGGGGTGCTGCGCGACGCCCTCGGCTCCCCGATCACCTGGGGGGTCGTCCTCGGCCTGGTGCTGGGCAAGCTCCTCGGCATCGGGCTGGGCGCGCTGGGCGCGGTCCGGCTGGGCGCCGGTGAGCTGCCGGAGGGGGTGGGCGCCGGGCACACGCTCGCGGGCGCCGCGCTCTCGGGCATCGGCTTCACGGTCTCCCTGCTGATCATCGGCCTGGCCTTCGACGACCAGCGGATGCAGGACGAGGCGAAGGTCGGGGTGCTGCTCGCCGCGGTCCTGGCGGCCGCGCTGGGCTGGCTGGTCTTCGCCGTGGCCGCGCGGTTCTTCGACCAACGCGACGCGGCACTGCCCACCACCCTCGCCGAACCGGTCGACCCGGCCACCGACCATGTCGCCGGCCCGCCGGACGCCCCGCTCACGCTGGTGGAGTACTTCGACTACGAGTGCCCGTTCTGCGCCCGCGCCACCGGCGCCGCGCGTGAGGTGCGCCGCCACTTCGGCGACCGGCTGCGCTACGTGGCCCGGCACCTGCCGCTGGCCGTGCACCCGCACGCCGTGCTCGCCGGGGTCGCCGCCGAGGCGGCCGGACGCCAGGGCAGGTTCTGGGAGATGCACGACCTGCTGTTCTCGAACCAGGACCGGCTGAGCCGGGCCGACCTCCTCGAGCACGCCGCCACGCTGGGCCTGGACGTGGACCGCTTCGCCGCCGACCTCGACGACCCCGCGCTGCTGGCCCGGGTCGAGCGGGACGAGACCAGCGCGGCCGGCGGCGGCGTGCGGGGCACGCCGACCTTCTTCGTCGGCACCGAGCGCCACCAGGGTCCGTACGACGCCCGCAGCCTCATCGCCGCGCTGGAGGCCGCGGCCCAGCGGACGCGATCCTGAACCGCCACCCCTGCCCCGTGGTGGATCGCCCCACTACGGTGGGCACATGCGACTGACGAAGTTCGGCCACGCGGCCGTCCGGATCACTCACGAGGACACCACGGTGGTGCTGGACCCCGGCGCCTGGAGCGAGCGGGAGGCGGTGGAGGGTGCCGACGCGGTGCTCATCACCCACGAGCACGCCGACCACTACCACCCCGACCACCTGCGGGCCACGGACGCCCCGATCTACACGATCGGCGCCGTCGCCGCGCAGATCCGGGAGAGCGCCCCGGACATCGCGGAGCGGGTCACGGTCGTCTCCCCGGAGGAGACCTGGCAGCTGGGCAGCATCGGGGTGAAGGCGATCGGTGAGCTGCACGCGGTGATCCACCCCGAGATGCCGCGGTTCAACAACAGCGGCTACCTGTTCACCCTCGGCGACACCACCGTCTTCCACCCCGGTGACGCGCTGACCGGTCCCGGTGTGCCGGTCGACGTGCTCCTTGCCCCGGTCTCCGCGCCCTGGATGCGGGCCAGCGAGGGCATCGACTTCGCCCGGTCGGTGGGGGCGGCGCGCAACGTGGCGATCCACGACGCGGTCTACTCGCCCGAGGGGCTCGGCTTCGCTGACGGCCTGTTCGGCCGCCTGCTCGGCGCCCGCGACCTGGACTACGTCCGGCTCGCCTCCGGCTCCGACCTCTGAGCCCAGCGGCGACGAGGAGGACGAGCGCGACGACGAGCGAGGGGCGAGTGAGCGGGCGAATCCCCGCTTCGGCGCTCTCAGGTGGACGCGGCATGATGGCCGGATGCGTATCGCCCGTTCCACCGCAGCCGGGATCATCACCGGCATCGTCCTCCTCGCCGTCGTCGTGGGTTTCGCCGTCGGCCTGCCCGAGGCGACCGGCGGCAAGGACCTGCCCAAGCTGCCCGACCGTCTCGACTCCCGGTTCGTGGCGCTCTCGGCGGTCACCCCCGAGGACGGTGGCGCGACCTCGTCCGCCGGGGCCGAGCAGATAAAGGCGTTCGCGGCGAGCGCCCAGGCCAGCGAGAAGAAGGCCCGCAAGCGTCTCGGCGAGCTGTACGGCGAGGCGGAGGTCCGCTCCTACCTCGACCTCCCCGCCACGGTGGCCGGGAACCCGCAGGCCCGCCCCGCGCAGTTCTCGGTGACCGTGGTGCCCGGTGACGCCGGCCTGGTCATCCCCAGCGGCCCCTTCGAGATCGATGGGGCCCAGACGGGCGCGCACTACGAGCTGACCGAGATCGACGGCTACCTGTGCTCCAAGCTGTGGTCGGACCCGGTGGACCCGATGACCGGTCTGCCGACCGGCCTGGAGCCGTCCGGCGACAGCTACCAGGTCGAGTGCCGCGCCGAGCGCGGCGGGCTGACCTACGACATCTACAGCTCGGGCCTGGACCCGGAGGAGACCGCGCACTACCTCGACCTGGTGCTGCGCCGCACCGCCTGATCCGCACCGCCTGATCCCGAACCGCTGGCTTCGTCCGGTCGCGGTGGCGCAGTCGACGCCGCCGGGGCGGACGCCGCCGGCTGCCGATAGGCTGCCGCGGTGGCCCGCGCAGAGCTCGACAAACAGCCCGCCGATGTCCGACGGATGTTCGACACCGTCGCGCGGCGCTATGACCTGACCAACGACATCCTCTCCTTCGGGCAGGACCGTCGCTGGCGCAAGGACGTGCTGGCCGCCCTCGACCCGAGCTACGGCGATCTCATCCTCGACCTCGCGGCGGGCACCGGCACCTCCAGCCAGCCGTTCGCCGACGCTGGGGCGAGCGTCGTGCCCTGCGACTTCTCCATCGGCATGCTGCAGGTCGGCAAGAAGCAGCGCCCGCACCTTCCGTTCACCGCCGGCGACGGCACCCGGCTGCCGTTCCGCGACGGGACCTTCGACAAGGTCACGATCTCCTTCGGCCTGCGCAACATCGTCGACCCGCTGGCCGGGCTCGCCGAGCTGCGCCGGGTCACCAAGCCGGGTGGCACGCTGGTGGTCTGCGAGTTCAGCCACCCGACCCTGGCACCGTGGCGCACGGTCTACCTCGAGTACCTGATGAAGGCGCTGCCGCCGATCGCCCGCGCCGTCTCCTCGGCACCCGACGCCTACGTCTACCTCGCCGAGTCGATCCGCGCCTGGCCCGACCAGCGCGGCCTGGCCGACCTGATCGCGCAGGCGGGCTGGACCTCCCCGCAGTGGCGCAACCTCTCGGGCGGCATCGTCGCCCTGCACCGCGCCACCGCCTGACCCACCCCCGTCATCCCCGACTCGGGACCTTCCGTCCCCCGAGTCGTGAGTTCCCGTCCCCTGAACAGGGACCTTCCGTGCCGCGAGCCCGGGCTTTCCGAGCGCCACCCGGGCAGGTCCCGCCGCCTTGACGACCGCCTGACGGCGCCGGACATTTTGGCAAACCTTCTGTGCAGAAATTGCCAGGTCAGGCGCGGGGCCACCGGTACGACGACCCCGTGAGTGTGTTCTAGATCACCCCCCTTGCGCACGCGCGTGCCAGCAGTGGCAGGATGTGTCGCACGCCACTAGTGATTCTGTTCACAAGGTCACGAGAGGGGGGCTCATGGAGCTCTACACGCCGGTGCTGGTGCTGGCGGGCCTGGCCACGCTGTTCGCCGTGGGCTCGGTGGCGATGAGCGCCTTCGTCGGCCCCAAGCGCTACAACCGTGCGAAGTCCGACTCCTACGAGTGCGGGATCGAGCCGACGCCGCAGGCCCTGAGCGGGCGTTTCCCGGTGAAGTACTACATCACCGCGATGCTCTTCATCATCTTCGACATCGAGATCATCTTCCTCTACCCGTGGGCCATGCAGCTGGACAACATGGCCTGGTTCGGACTGGTCGAGATGGTCCTGTTCATCGCCACCGTCTTCGTCGCCTACGTCTATGTCTGGCGTCGCGGCGGGCTCGACTGGGACTGAGGTCGCCATGGGAATCGAGGAGAAGCTCCCCAGCGGAGTCCTGCTGAGCACGGTGGAGGGACTGGCCGGCTACATGCGCAAGGCCAGCTTCTGGCCGGCGACGTTCGGGCTCGCCTGCTGCGCCATCGAGATGATGACCTCCGGCGGGCCGAAGTACGACCTCGCCCGGTTCGGCATGGAGGTGTTCCGGGCCAGCCCGCGCCAGGCCGACCTGATGATCGTGGCCGGCCGGGTCAGCCAGAAGATGGCCCCGGTCTTGCGCCAGATCTACGACCAGATGGCCGAGCCCAAGTGGGTGCTGGCGATGGGGGTCTGCGCCAGCTCGGGCGGCATGTTCAACAACTACGCGATCGTCCAGGGCGTCGACCACGTCGTACCGGTCGACATGTACCTGCCCGGCTGCCCGCCGCGCCCGGAGATGCTGATCGACGCGATCCTCAAGCTGCACGACAAGGTCCAGCACGACACACCCTTCGGCAAGAACCGCGAGAAGCGGGTCCTCGAGCTGGAGGCTCAGGGTCTCGTCGCGCTGCCGACCTCCGACCGGGCGGGGCTGCTGCGATGAGCGAGGGCCCGAAGATCCCCGCCTCGGGCGGTTCCCCGGCCCAGGCCCCGGACAACGCACCCGAGGCGCTCGGCGAGCCGGGCTACGAGGTCCGCGCGGTGGGGGAGCGGCGCGGCATGTTCGGCGCCGCGGGCACCGGTGACACCAGCGGTTTCGGTGGCCTGGTCGCCCCCGTCGTGCTGCCCGGGGCCGCACAGCGCCCCTACGGCGGCTGGTACGACGCCGTCGCGGACGGTCTCGAGGGACTGGTCGAGCAGGTGGTGATCCACCGCGGCGAGATCACCTTCCACATCCGCCGCGACCACCTGCTCGAGGTGGTCCGCCGCCTGCGCGACGACCCCGCGCTGCGCTTCGAGCTGCTCTCCGGTGTCAGCGGCGTGCACTACCCGGGCGACGCGGGCCGCGAGCTGCACGCGGTCTACCACCTGGGCTCGTTCACCTACAACCGGCGGATCCGCCTCGAGGTCGCCGTCGCGGACGCCGACCCGCACGTGCCGTCGGTGATGGGGATCTATCCCGCCGCGGACTGGCACGAGCGCGAGGTCTGGGACATGTTCGGGCTCGTCTTCGACGGCCACCCGGCGCTGACCAGGATCCTGATGCCCGATGACTGGCCCGGCCACCCGCAGCGCAAGGACTACCCCCTCGGCGGCATCCCGGTGGAGTACAAGGGCGCCTCCGTGCCGCCGCCCGACCAGCGCAGGAGCTACAGCTGATGGTCTCGACAGGCTCGACCACGGACCCGGACACGGGCGCCGCCGCGACGGAGGGCACCGACTTCTACGCGGGCTCCGCCGACACCGCCGGCGGCAAGGTGTTCACCGTCTCCGGTCAGGACTGGAGCGAGATCGCCGCCGGGCTCGGTGACGGCGACGCCGCGGAGCGGGTGGTCGTCAACATGGGCCCCCAGCACCCCTCCACGCACGGGGTGCTGCGGCTGATCCTGGAGATCGAGGGCGAGACCGTCACCGAGGCCCGCTGCGGGATCGGCTACCTGCACACCGGCATCGAGAAGAACATGGAGTACCGCTCCTGGACCCAAGGGGTCACCTTCTGCACCCGGATGGACTACCTGTCCCCGTTCTTCAACGAGATGACCTACACGCTCGGGGTGGAGCGGCTGCTGGACATCGCCGACGAGGTGCCGGAGAAGGCGCAGGTCATGCGGGTCCTGCTGATGGAGCTCAACCGGATCTCCTCCCACCTGGTCTGCATCGCCACCGGCGGCATGGAGATCGGCGCGCTGACGGTGATGACGGTCGGCTTCCGGGAGCGCGAGCTGGTCCTCGACCTGTTCGAGCTGATCACCGGCCTGCGGATGAACCACGCGTTCATCCGTCCCGGCGGCGTCGCCCAGGACCTGCCGTCGGGGGCGCTGGACGAGATCACGTCGTTCGTCGCGCTGATGCGCAAGCGCCTGCCCGAGTACGCCGCGCTGTGCAACGCCAACCCGATCTTCAAGGCCCGCCTGGAGGGCGTCGGCCACCTCGACCTCGAGGGCTGCATGGCGCTCGGGCTGACCGGCCCGGTGCTGCGCAGCACCGGCTACGGCTACGACCTGCGCAAGGCCCAGCCCTACTGCGGCTACGAGACCTACGACTTCGACGTGCAGACCTGGGACACCGCCGATGCCTACGGCCGGTTCCGGCTGCGGCTGAACGAGATGTGGGAGTCGCTGCGCATCATCGAGCAGGCCGCGGCCCGGCTCGCCCGGCTCGAGGGCGCGCCGGTGATGGTGGCGGACAAGAAGATCGCCTGGCCCAGCCAGCTCTCGATCGGAAGCGACGGCATGGGCAACAGCCTCGACCACATCCGCCACATCATGGGCGAGTCGATGGAGGCGCTGATCCACCACTTCAAGCTGGTGACGGAGGGCTTCCGGGTGCCGGCCGGGCAGGCCTACGTGCCGGTGGAGTCGCCCCGCGGCGAGCTCGGCGCCCACGTCGTCTCCGACGGCGGCACTCGGCCGTTCCGGGCGCACTTCCGCGACCCGTCGTTCCACAACCTGCAGGCGATGGCGGTGATGAGCGAGGGCGGCCAGATCGCGGACGTCATCGTCGCCATCGCCAGCCTCGACCCCGTGATGGGAGGTGTCGACCGATGACCTCTGCGATCGACGACAAGACGCTGGCGGAGATGCGCGAGATCGCGGCCCGCTACCCCGAGCCCCGCTCCGGGCTGCTGCCGATGCTGCACCTGGTGCAGTCGGTGCAGGGGCGGATCACGCCGGAGGGGATCGAGGCGTGCGCGGCGGTGCTGGATCTCAGCGCCGCCGAGGTCAGCGGCGTCGCGACCTTCTACACGATGTACAAGCGGCACGGCGTCGGCGACTTCCACGTCGGGGTCTGCACCAACACGCTGTGCGCGGTGATGGGCGGCGACGAGATCCTCGCCCGGCTCTCGGCCCACCTGGAGGTGGGCAACGACGAGGTCGCCGAGAAGCGCCAGGGCGACACCTACTCCGTGAGCCTGGAGCACATCGAGTGCAACGCGGCCTGCGACTACGCGCCGGTGATGATGGTCAACTGGGAGTTCATGGACAACCAGACGCCGGAGTCCGCCGTCCAGGTCGTCGAGTCCCTGCGCGCCGGGCACGCCGTCTCCTCCACCCGCGGTCCGCGGCTGTGCACCTGGCGGCAGGCCGAGCGGGTGCTGGCCGGCTTCCCCGACGGTCGCGCCGACGAGGGGCCCACCGCCGGCGAGGCGAGCCTGGCCGGTCTGGCGCTGGCCCGCGAGCGCGGCTGGCGGGCCCCGGACCCGGAAGCGATCGCTGCGGCCGGCCCGGCCGAGGAGGGGGAGGAGCGATGAGCGACACCCTCACCCCGGTCCTGACCGACCTGTGGGACGCCAAGAAGGGCTGGAAGCTGCAGACCTACGCCGCCCGCGGCGGGTACGACGCCCTGGACACCGCGTTCGCGATGAGCCCCGACGACGTGATCGCCCGGGTCAAGGACTCCGGGCTGCGCGGCCGGGGCGGCGCCGGCTTCCCGACCGGCATGAAGTGGTCCTTCATCCCGCAGGACAACCCGCGGCCGAAGTACCTGGTGGTCAACGCCGACGAGTCCGAGCCGGGCACCTGCAAGGACATCCCGCTGATGATGGGCAACCCGCACGTGCTCGTCGAGGGCGTGATCCTGTCCGCCTACGCGATCCGCGCCAACCAGGCCTTCATCTACATCCGCGGCGAGGTGCTGCACGTGATCCGGCGCGTGCAGGCGGCGGTGGCCGAGGCCTACGCCGCGGGCCACCTCGGCAAGGACATCCACGGCTCGGGCTACGACCTCGACGTCGTGGTGCACGCCGGCGCGGGCGCCTACATCTGCGGCGAGGAGACCGCGCTGCTGGAGGGCCTGGAGGGCCGACGCGGACAGCCGCGGCTGCGCCCGCCGTTCCCGGCCGTCGCCGGGCTCTACGCCAGCCCGACGGTGATCAACAACGTGGAGTCGATCGCCTCCGTGCCCGCCATCGTGCGCAACGGCGCCGCCTGGTTCTCCGCGATGGGCACGGAGAAGTCCGCCGGGCACGGCATCTTCTCGCTCTCCGGCCACGTCGTGCGGCCCGGGCAGTACGAGGCGCCGCTCGGCATCACGCTGCGCGAGCTGCTCGACCTGGCCGGCGGCATCCGGCCCGGGCACGAGCTGAAGTTCTGGACCCCCGGCGGCTCCAGCACCCCGTTGCTCACCGCCGAGCACCTCGACGTACCGCTCGACTTCGAGGGCGTGGGCTCCGCCGGCTCGATGCTGGGCACCCGAGCGCTGCAGGTCTTCGACGACACCGTGTGCGTGGTGCGCGCGGTGCTGCGCTGGACGGAGTTCTACAAGCACGAGTCCTGCGGCAAGTGCACCCCGTGCCGCGAGGGCACGTGGTGGCTGGTCCAGGCGCTGCGCCGCCTCGAGCACGGCGAGGTGGACGAGGCCGACGGCGCGGTGCTGATCGACCAGCTGCTCGACCAGTGCGACAACATCCTCGGCCGCTCCTTCTGCGCGCTCGGGGACGGCGCCACCAGCCCGATCTCCAGCTCGATCAAGTACTTCCGCGAGGAGTACCTGGCCCACCTGACCCACGGTGGGTGCCCGTTCGACCCGGCCCGCTCCACCGCCTGGGCGGGCGCGGGAGCGACCACGGAGGCGGCACTGTGACCAGCACCCCGGAGAAGACCGCCGGCGCGGTCGAGAAGAGCGACCTGGTCAAGGTCACCATCGACGGCGTCGAGGTGTCGGTGCCCAAGGACACGCTGGTCATCCGCGCCGCCGAGCGGATCGGCGTGCAGGTGCCGCGGTTCTGCGACCACCCGCTGCTCGCACCGGCCGGCGCCTGCCGACAGTGCCTGGTGGAGGTGACCGACGCCGGCAACGGCCGCGGCTTCCCGAAGCCGCAGGCCTCCTGCACGCTGCCGGTCGCCGACGGCATGGTCGTCAACACCCAGGTGACCAGCCCGGTCGCCGACAAGGCGCAGCAGGGCGTGATGGAGCTGCTGCTCATCAACCACCCGCTGGACTGCCCGGTGTGCGACAAGGGCGGCGAGTGCCCGCTGCAGAACCAGGCGATGTCCAACGGTCGAGGCGAGTCCCGCTTCTCCGACGCGCGCAACCGCGGGGTGAAGCGGACCTTCCCGAAGCCGATCAACCTCTCGCCGATGGTGCTGCTCGACCGGGAGCGCTGCATCGTGTGCCAGCGCTGCACCCGGTTCGCCGACGAGATCGCCGGCGACCCGTTCATCGAGCTCCTCGAGCGCGGCGCGTCCCAGCAGATCGGCATCGCCGAGGACGCCCCCTTCCTGTCCTACTTCTCCGGCAACACCATCCAGATCTGCCCCGTCGGCGCGCTCACCTCCGAGCAGTACCGGTTCCGCTCCCGGCCCTTCGACCTCGTCTCGACCCCCGGCATCGCCGAGCACGACGCGTGCGGCTCCGCGATCCGCATCGACCACCGGCGCGGCAAGGTGCTGCGCCGCCAAGCCGGCAACGACCCCGACGTCAACGAGGAGTGGATCACCGACAAGGACCGCTTCGCGTTCGCCTACGCCACCGCCGAGGACCGGTTGCGCTACCCGCGGGTCCGCGACACCGACGGCACGCTGCGCCCGGCGTCGTGGCCGGAGGCGTTCACCGTCGCCGCCCGCGGGCTCGCCGCAGCCCGCGGCGCCGGTGGCGTGGGCGTGCTGACCGGCGGCCGGCTCAGCGTCGAGGACGCCTACGCCTACGCCAAGTTCGCCCGGATCGCGCTCGGCACGAACGACATCGACTTCCGGGCCCGGCCGCACTCGGAGGAGGAGGCCGCGTTCCTGGCCTCCGCGGTGGTGCTCGGCGCCCCCGGTGCCGGTGCGGTCACCTACGCCGACCTCGAGGGCGAGCGGACCGTGGTGCTCGTCGGGCTGGAGCCCGAGGACGAGGCCGGTGCGATCTTCCTGCGGCTGCGCAAGTCCGTCTCCGCCCGCCGGCGCGGGCTGCCCGGTGCGACGGTCCTCGCCCTCGCCCCGTTCCGCAGCCGGGGACTGCGCAAGCTGGACGCTCGGGTGCTGCCCACCGTGCCCGGCACCGAGCCGGCCGGCCTGCGGTCGCTGGTCGGCGAGCTCGACGCGGCCAGCGTGCTGCTCGTCGGCGAGCGAATGGCGGCCGTGCCGGGTGCGCTCAGCGCCGCGGTCGAGGTCGCCGCCGCCACCGGCGCCCGGCTGGGCTGGGTGCCCCGCAGGGCCGGTGACCGCGGCGCGGTCGAGGCCGGCTGCCTGCCGAACCTGCTGCCCGGCGGCCGGCCGGTCGCCGACGCCGCCGCCCGCGTCGACGTCGCCACGGCCTGGGGCAGCGCCCCGGTGCCCGAGCAGCCCGGCCGGGACGCCGCCGCGATCGTCGCCGCCCTCAACGCCGGCGAGCTCGGCGGCCTGGTCGTCGCCGGCGTCGACCCCGACGACACCCCCGACCCCGCCGCGACCCGGCAGGCGATCACCGCCGCCGGCTTCGTCGTGGCGCTCGACCTGCGGGCCACCGACGTGACCGAGCAGGCGGACGTCGTCTTCCCCGTCGCTCCGGTCACCGACAAGGCCGGCAGCTTCGTGAACTGGGAGGGCCGGGTCCGGTCCTGGGCGGCGGCGCTGCACAACCCGGCCTCGCTGCCCGACCTGCGCGCCCTGTCCGGCATCGCCGCCGAGCTCGGCACGCCGCTCGGCTTCCGCACCGTCGAGGAGGTCCGCGCCGAGATGGAGCAGCTCGGCCCCTGGGACGGTGCGCGTCCGCAGCCACCGACCGTCGAGCCGGCCGTCGAGCCGGCCGAGGCGAGCCGGTCGGCCGACCCGGCGTCGTACGTGTTGGCGACGTGGAAGCTGCACCTGGACAACGGATCGCTGCAGGACGGCGACAAGTACCTCAAGTCCACCGCCCGCACACCGGTCGCCCTCGTCCCTCGGTCCGTGTACGACGCGCACGGCGCGACCGTGACGCTGAGCGGTGACCGCGGCGCCGTCGTCCTGCCCGCCGAGATCTGCGACGACCTCGCCGAGGGCACGGTGTGGGTGCCGGCCAGCTCGGTCGGCGCCGGCGTGCTCGCCGACCTGGCCTCCCCGGGCAGCCGGGTCACCGTGGCCGCCGGCGCGTTCGAAGGAGGTGGGCGATGAGCACCGGACTCGACGCGTTCGGCGGCGACCCGTGGTGGATCGTGGTGGTGAAGGCCGTGCTGGTCTTCGTGGTCCTGGTGCTGCTCACCCTGTTCAACATCTGGTGGGAGCGGCGCGTGGTGGCCCGGATGCAGCACCGCATCGGGCCCAACGTCAACGGCCCGTTCGGACTGCTGCAGTCGTTGGCGGACGGGGTGAAGCTGGCGTTCAAGGAGGACCTGATCCCGAAGGCCGCGGACAAGGTGGTCTTCGTCCTGGCACCGGTGCTCGTCGTGGTGCCGGCCTTCGTCACCTTCAGCGTCATCCCGTTCGGCCCGGAGGTCGGCTTCCTGGGTGAGCGCACCCCGCTGCAGCTCACCGACATGCCGGTGGCGGTGCTGTTCGTGATGGCGATCGCCTCGATCGGCATCTACGGCATCGTGCTGGGCGGCTGGTCCAGCGGGTCGACGTACTCGCTGCTGGGCGGGCTGCGCTCGAGCGCGCAGATGATCTCCTACGAGGTCGCGATGGGCCTGGCCCTGGTCGCGGTCTTCATGTACGCGGGCTCGATGTCGACCAGCGAGATCGTCGCCGCGCAGGACGACGTCTGGTTCGGCCTGATCCTGCTGCCCTCCTTCGTGATCTACCTGATCGCCATGGTGGGGGAGACGAACCGGGCGCCGTTCGACCTGCCCGAGGCCGAGGGCGAGCTGGTCGGCGGCTTCCACACCGAGTACTCCAGCCTGAAGTTCGCGCTCTTCTTCCTCGGCGAGTACGTCAACATGGCCACGGTCTCCGCCCTGGCCACCACGCTGTTCCTGGGCGGCTGGCACGCACCGTTCTGGATCGACGAGGTCTGGGCCGGGGCGAACTCCGGCTACTGGCCGGTGCTGTGGTTCTTCGGCAAGGTGCTGTTCTTCATCTTCATCTTCATCTGGCTGCGCGGCTCGTTGCCGCGGCTGCGCTACGACCAGTTCATGGCGTTCGGCTGGAAGCGGCTGATCCCGATCGCGCTGGTCTGGATCGTGGCCGTCGCCACCGTCCGCGTGGCCCGCAACGAGGGCGTCTTCGACGGCGGCATCCGCGACAACCCGCAGTTCTGGATGACCGCGGTCGGCATCGCGCTGGTGGTGCTGCTGGTGACGTTCCTGGTGCCCGACGGCACACGGGAGCCCGAGCCGATGACCGTCGTCGTGCCGCGCAGCGGTGGCTTCCCGGTGCCGCCGATGCCGGCGGGCGGTGCCGTGCGCGGCGCCGCCGCGCCGCTGACCTTCCGCTCCGACGTACCCACCGCCCGCGCCACGAGTGGCGCCGAGTCAGAGGTGAGCAATGGCTGAGCAGGCCGACAAGAGTGCCCAGGGTCCGACCCTCAAGGAGCAGCTCTGGGACCCGGTGGCCGGCTTCGGGGTCACCTTCCGGACGATGTTCCGCAAGGTCGTCACCGAGCAGTACCCGAAGGAGAAGCTGCCCACCGCGCCCCGCTTCCACGGACGCCACCAGCTGAACCGCTGGCCCGACGGGCTGGAGAAGTGCATCGGCTGCGAGCTGTGCGCCTGGGCGTGCCCCGCGGACGCGATCTACGTCGAGGGCGCGGAGAACATCGACGACGCCGGCGACGGCACGTCGGCGCGGTTCTCTGCCGGCGAGCGCTACGGCCGCGTCTACCAGATCAACTACCTGCGCTGCATCCTGTGCGGGCTGTGCATCGAGGCCTGCCCGACCCGGGCGCTGACGATGACCAACGAGTACGAGCTCGCCGACGACAACCGCGCGAACCTCATCTACGAGAAGTCCGACCTGCTCGCGCCGCTGCTGCCCGGCATGGAACAGCCGCCGCACGCGATGCTGCTGGGCGAGGACGACCAGGCCTACTACCGCGGCGAGTTCGCCGCCCCCGCTCCCACCGGCGCGAGCGCGTCGCAGCCGGCCGGAGGTGGCGCATGACCGCGTTCTGGGTGCTGGCCCCGGTGATGGTGCTCGCCGCGCTGGGCATCCTGTTCGTCCGCAAGGCCGTGCACGCCGCCCTGCTCCTCGCGGTGGTGATGATCAGCCTCGCGGTGCTCTACGCCGTGCTCGAGGCGCCGTTCCTGTTCGCGGTGCAGATCATCGTCTACACCGGCGCGATCCTGATGCTCTTCCTGTTCGTGCTGATGCTGGTGGGCGTCGACGCCTCGGACTCCGTGGTGGAGACGATCAAGGGCCAGCGCGTGCTGGCCTGGCTGGTCGGTGCCGGCTTCGTCGTGGTGCTGCTCGTCGGCCTCGGCCAGGTCACCTTCACCGCCGCCGTCGGCCTCGACGGACCCGGCGGCGCCAACGAGGGCGGCAACATCCAGGCCCTGGCCAACCTGCTGTTCTCCCGCTACGTCTTCATCTTCGAGGCCACGAGCGCCCTGCTCATCACCGCCGCTGTCGGCGCGATGGTGCTCGCCCACCGCGAGCGGCTGACGCCGCGACCGAAGCAGGCGGACCTCGCCGCGGCCCGGGTGCGCTCCTGGGCCGAGACCGGGACCCCGCTCGGCCCGCTGCCGGCCCCCGGCGTCTACGCCCGGCACAACGCCGTGGACACCCCGGCGCTGCTGCCCGACGGCTCGCCCGCGGCGGCGTCGGTCTCGCGGGTGCTCGCTGCTCGCGGCACCATGCGCGCCACCGGCCTGCGCGACATCGAGCCGATCGCGGCGTCCCTCGGCGTCGACCCGGCCGCCCGGCCGGCGAGCGCCGGGAAGTCCGCGGCCACCGGCACCACCGAGGCGGAGCAGCCCGCGCATCCCGGCTCCGACGGCACGGTCGGGGCGAGCGACGGAGCCGACGCGACCACCGGGTCCGCCGGCCAGGGCGGAGGGGAGGGACGATGAGCGAGTACATCGCCCTGTCCGCGATCCTGTTCAGCATCGGGGCCGTCGGCGTGCTGGTACGACGCAACGCGATCGTGGTCTTCATGTGCGTGGAGCTGATGCTCAACGCCTGCAACCTGGCCTTCGTCGCGTTCGCCCGTCAGCACGGCAACCTCGACGGCCAGGTCGCCGCCTTCTTCGTGATGGTCGTCGCGGCCGCCGAGGTCGTCATCGGGCTGGCCATCATCATGACCATCTTCCGGACCCGTCGCTCGGCCTCCGTCGACGACGCCAGCCTGCTCAAGTTCTGAGGGCCCGATGAACGCAACCACCTTGCTCGCGCTGTCCGTGAGCGCCTCGGACGTGCCCGTGGTGGCGCCCACCGACGCCGACGGCGTGCTCAGCCTCGCCTGGCTGGTCATCGCCCTGCCGCTCGCGGGTGCAGCGTTCCTGCTGCTCCTGGGCAACCGCCGCACCGCGGCCTTCGGCCACTGGGTCGGCCTGGCGACCATCACCGGATCGTTCGCGCTGAGCGTCGCGATGTTCGTCGCGTTGCTGGGCCGCGACGAGGGCGACCGGCAGGTCGCCGAGCACCTGTGGACCTGGATCGAGGCCGGCAGCCTCGACGTGGGCCTGGACCTGCTCTACGACCCGCTCTCGGCGCTGTTCCTGCTGCTGATCACCGGCGTGGGTGCGCTGATCCACCTGTACTCGGTGGGCTACATGGCCCACGACCCCCGCCGGTCGCGGTTCTTCGCCTACCTCAACCTGTTCATCGCGGCGATGCTGATGCTGGTGCTCGCGGAGAACTACGTGGGCCTCTTCCTCGGCTGGGAGGGCGTCGGCCTGGCCTCCTACCTGCTGATCGGCTTCTGGCAGCACAAGCCGTCCGCGGCGGCCGCGGCGAAGAAGGCGTTCGTGATCAACCGGGTCGGCGACATGGGCCTGGGCCTGGCGATCTTCCTGATGTTCGTCACCTTCGGCACCACCAGCTTCAGCGGCGTCAGCGAGCTGGCCCCCGCGGCCAGCAGCACCACGCTGAACTGGATCGGCGTGCTGCTGCTCCTCGGTGCCTGCGGCAAGTCCGCCCAGGTGCCGCTGCAGGCCTGGCTGCTGGACGCGATGGAGGGCCCCACCCCGGTCTCGGCGCTGATCCACGCCGCCACGATGGTCACGGCCGGCGTCTACCTCGTCACCCGCTCGAGCTTCATCTTCGAGGCCGCCCCCACCGCACAGACCGCGGTGGTGGTCGTGGCCACGGTGACGCTGCTGTGGGGTGCGGTCATCGGTTGCGCCAAGGACGACATCAAGAAGGCGCTCGCCGGCTCCACGATGAGCCAGATCGGCTACATGATGCTCGGCGCCGGCCTCGGCGTCGCCGGCTATGCCTTCGCGATCTTCCACCTGATCACGCACGGCTTCTTCAAGGCCAACATGTTCCTCGGCGCCGGCTCGGTCATGCACGCGATGGACGACGACGTCGACATGCGGCACTACGGCGCGCTCAGCAAGGCGCTGCCGGTCACCTTCCTGACCTTTGCGATGGGCTACCTGGCGATCATCGGCTTCCCTGGCTTCTCCGGGTTCTGGTCCAAGGACAAGATCATCGAGGTCGCGCTCGTGGAGAACCCGGTCGTCGGTGTCTGCGCCCTGCTGGGCGCCGGCGTCACCGGCTTCTACATGACCCGGCTGATGCTGATGACCTGGTTCACCCGCAAGAGGTGGGCTCCCGAGGCCCACCCGCACGAGAGCCCCGCGACGATGACGATCCCGCTGGTGGTGCTCGCCGCGTTGTCCGTGCTCGGCGGCCTGCTGCTGGCCGGCAGCTGGATCGTCGACTGGCTCACCCCGGTCGTGGGCCACGCCGAGCACGAGGAGCCGCCGCTGCCGGTCATCGTGATCACCGCGATCACGGTGGCGGTGGTCGCCGCCGGCGTCGCGCTCGCCTGGTTCCTGGTCGGGCGCCGGGAGGTCCCGCGCACCGCCCCGAGCGACGTCTCCTTCGTCACCCGCGCCGCCCGCGCGGACCTGTACGGCGACGCCATCAACGACGCCGTGGTGGTCCGTCCGGGCGCCGCTCTGGTCCGGGCGTCGGTGTCGGCCGACCGCACCCTGGTCGACGGACTGTTCACCGGGAGCGCCACGGTGCTCACCGGCACCGGCGAGCTGTTGCGCCGGGCGCAGACGGGCTACGTCCGCTCCTACGCGCTGTCGATCCTGGCGGGTGCCGTGCTCCTCGTCCTGACCCTCGTGGCGGTGAACCTCTGATGGACAGCTTCCCGATCCTGAGCCTGCTGGTCTGGCTGCCCGTCGCCGGGGCCGTCGCGGTGGCGTTGCTGCCGGCGCGCGTCGCGAAGGCCACCGGCCTCGGCGTCGCCGGCGCCACGCTCGTCGTCGCCGCCGTGGCGGCGCTCTCCTACGACACCGGTGGCGGGCGCCAGCTCGAGGAGGTGCACACCTGGATCGAGGCGTTCGGCGTGCACTACGCGCTGGGCCTCGACGGTCTCGGCCTGCTCCTGGTGCTGCTCACCGTGCTGCTGGTGCCGGTGGTGCTCGCCGCGGAGTGGGTCAAGGCCGACGACCCCGGCGGTGCCGGCGCCAAGACCTTCGTCGCCTGGGCGCTGGCGCTGGAGGGGCTGTCGCTGGCGGTCTTCTGCGCCACCGACGTGTTCTTGTTCTACGTCGTCTTCGAGGCCACCCTGATCCCCGCCTACTTCCTGGTCGGCGGCTTCGGCCGCGACGGCCGGGGCGCGGCGGCGCTGAAGTTCCTGATGTTCCAGCTCGCCGGCGGCCTGGTGCTGCTGGCCGCGGTGATCGGGCTCTACGTCGTCTCCGCCGACGCCGGCCAGCCGTCGTACCTGCTCTCGGACCTGGAGGAGCTCTCGATCGGCACCGAGGCCGGCCGCTGGCTGTTCCTCGGCTTCTTCATCGCCTTCGCGATCAAGGCGCCGCTGTTCCCGCTGCACACCTGGCTCGCCGACACCACCGAGAAGGCGACCCCGGGCACCGGGGTGCTGCTGGTGTGCATCCTGGACAAGATCGGCACCTTCGGGATGCTGCGGTTCTGCCTCGGGATCTTCCCCGAGGCCTCGCAGTGGGCCACGCCGCTGGTGATCACCCTGGCGCTGATCTCGGTCGTGTACGGCGCTCTGCTGGCCATCGGCTCCGACGACCTGTTCCGGCTGATCGGCCTGACCTCGCTGAGCCACTTCGGCCTGATCACCCTCGGCATCTTCACCCTGTCAAGCCAGGGCGGCGCCGGCGCGATCCTCTACATGGTCAACCACGGCCTGGGCACGGCAGCGCTGTTCCTGGTCGCCGGCTACCTCTTCGACCGCCGCGGCACCGCCTCCATCCGCGAGCTCGGCGGCGCGGAGAAGACGGCGCCGGTGCTGGCCGGGCTGTTCCTCGTCGCCGGCCTGGCCACCCTCGGGCTGCCCGGCCTGTCCCCGTTCGTCAGCGAGTTCCTGGTGCTGCTGGCCGCCTTCGGCTACGCCTGGTACGTCGGCGCGATCGCGATCACCGCCGTCGTGCTGTCGGCGATCTACGTGCTGTGGGCCTACCAGCGGATCATGACGGGGCCCGACCCGGCGGTGCTCGCCGAGGGCGGCGAGGAGCCGCACGAGCCGACCGGGCGCGAGCCGACCGGGCACGAGCCGACCGGGCACGAGCCGACCGGGCACGAGCCCGCCGGGTCCGGCGCGACCGGGACGGCCGTCCGCACCGCCCCGGCAGCCGAGCAGAGCGTCGCCACCACCACGACCACCCGCGACCTGGGGGTGCGGGAGGTGGCCGCGGTGGCCCCGCTGGTGGCGGCACTGGTGTTCTTCGGGTTCTACCCCGCGCCGATGCTGGACGTTGCCAACCCGACGGTGAGCGACCTGCTGGACCAGGTCGGGGTCAGCGACGAGGCGCCCAGCGTGGGGCCCGGTGACCTCGCCGGCCACGGCGACGCCGAGGAAGGGGCGCACTGATGTCGTTCGTGAAGCCGGAGCTCGAGTACGTCGAGCTGCTCCCACTGCTGATCGTGCTCGGTGGCGCCTGCGTCGGCGTGCTGCTCGAGGCAGTGCTGCCGCGCGGGAGCCGGCGGGTGCCGCAGGTCGTGCTGAGCCTGCTGGTGGTCGTGGGCGCCCTGGTGGCCACCGTGCTGGTCGGCACCGGCCTGGACATCCACGAGGCCGGCGGCCAGGAGGCCCGTGGCCTGGTCGGCGCGGAGGGCAGCATCGTGGTGGACGGCCCGACCGTCTACCTGTGGGGCCTGGTGCTCGTCTTCGCCCTGGCAGGGGTCGCCCTGTTCGCCGAGCGACGCCTCGAGGGCGGGGTCTCGGGCTTCACCGGGCAGGCCGCCGCACTCCCGGGCACCGACACCGAGCGCGACGCCTCCACCCGCGGGCTGGAGCACACCGAGGTCTACCCGCTGCTGCTCTTCGCCGTGGCCGGCATGCTGCTCTTCCCGGCCGCGGGGGACCTGCTGACCATGTTCGTCGCCCTCGAGGTGCTCTCGCTGCCGCTCTACGTGCTGTGCGGCCTGGCGCGGCGGCGCCGGCTGCTCAGCCAGGAGGCGGCGATGAAGTACTTCCTGCTGGGCGCCTTCTCCTCCGGCTTCTTCCTGTACGGCGCCGCGCTGGTCTACGGCTACGCCGGGTCGATGACCTTCGCCGGCATCAACGAGGCAGTCCGCGCCGGCGGTGGGGACCGCTGGCTCCTGCTGGCCGGCATCGCGCTGCTCTCGGTCGGCCTGCTGTTCAAGGTCGGCGCCGTGCCGTTCCAGGCGTGGACCCCCGACGTCTACCAGGGGGCGCCCACCGCGGTCACCGCGTTCATGGCGGCCGGCACCAAGGTCGCCGCGTTCGGTGCCCTGCTGCGCCTGCTCTACGTCGCCTTCGGCGGCGAGCGGTGGAGCTGGGAGCCGATGCTGTGGGTCGTCGCGATCGCCTCGATGCTCCTGGGGGCGGTCCTCGCCGCGGTCCAGGACGACGTGAAGCGGATGCTCGCCTATTCCTCCATCGCACACACCGGGTTCCTGCTCGTCGGCGTGCTGGGGGTCCAGGCCGCCGGCGACCTCGCGGTGGGGCAGCTCTCGTCGCTGGGCAGCGTGCTGTTCTACCTGACCACCTACGGGTTCTCCATGATCGGCGCGTTCGCCATCGTCACCATGGTCCGCGACGCCGGTGGTGAGGCGACCGGGTTCGGGCGCTGGGCCGGGCTCGGGCGGCGCTCGCCGCTGCTCGCCGGGGCGTTCGCGTTCTTCCTGCTCTCGATGGCGGGCATCCCGTTGACCGCCGGCTTCATCGGCAAGTGGGCGGTGTTCACCACCGCCCTCGACGCCGGGGCCTGGCCGGTGGTGCTCGTCGCGATCGCGGCCAGCATCGTGGCCATCGGTTTCTACGTCCGCCAGATCCGTCTGATGTTCTTCACCGAGGCGCACCCCGACGGGGTCGGGGAGGTCACCCGCTCCTCGTTCCTGACCTCCTCGACCGTCGTCGTGTGCCTCGCCGCGACGCTGCTGCTGGGTGTCGTGCCGGGGCCGGTTCTCGATCTGGTGGCCGGTGCGGGAGACTTCATCAGGTGACCGCAGTTCCAAGTCCTGCCGAGCTGGCCCTGCCGATCGTCGACGAAGCCCTCGCCGATCGCCTCCGTACCCGGATGGCGACGGTCGAGGAGGCGCTGTTCAGCCACGCGAGCAGCCGCGCGCCCTACGTCACCGAGGCGGCGCGGCACCTGCTGGCCGCCGGCGGCAAGCGGTTCCGTCCGCTGCTGGTCCTGCTCGCCGCCGAGGCCGGGCCGCGCCCGGACGTCTCGGAGGTGCTGACCGCGGCCTGCGTCGTGGAGATCACCCACGTGGGCTCGCTGTACCACGACGACGTGATGGACGAGGCCGACCTGCGCCGCGGCGCCGACTCGGCGAACTCCCGCTTCGACAACCTGGTCGCGATCCTCACCGGCGACTTCCTGTTCGCGAAGTCCTCGGAGCTGACCTCGACCCTGGGCCCCGAGGCGGTCCGGATCCAGGCCGAGACCTTCACCCGGCTCGTCGAGGGCCAGATCCTGGAGACGGTGAAGCCCGGCGAGGGCGAGGACCCGCTCGCGCACTACCTCGACGTGGTGGCCGGGAAGACGGGGTCGCTGATCGCGACGTCGGCCCGCTACGGCGCGCTGTTCTCCGGCGCCTCGGAGGAGGTGGTCACCGCGCTCACCGAGTACGGCGAGCTCGTCGGCACCGCCTTCCAGCTCTCCGACGACATCCTCGACGTGGCCTCGGAGACCGAGGAGTCCGGCAAGACCCCCGGTACCGACCTCAAGGAGGGCGTGCCGACCCTGCCGGTGCTCATGGCGCGGGCCTCGACCGACCCCGCGGACGCCCGGCTGCTGGAGCTGCTCGACCCGGAGCGCACCGACCTGGCCGCCGATGCCGAGGCGCACGCCGAGGCGCTCCGCCTGCTGCGAGCGCACCCCGCGATGGAGGAGGCCCGCAGCTACGTCGTGGCACGGGCCCAGGAGGCCAAGAAGCGGCTCACCGTGCTGCCCGCCGGGCCCGTGCGTTCCGCGCTGGAGGCGTTCGCGGACGTGGTCGCGGTCCGTTCTGCCTGACCCGCCTCCAGGGCGGTGTGCCGACGGCACGGAAGTGACTGGCGGGGCCAGCGGGATCCGCGTGAAAATGTGGCGTTTGCCCCAGTAGTGAGGTTTCATCGGGCAGGTACCTGGGCATCTGCTCGATGTCCAACGCCCGTCCCGATCTCGAGGGGGAGTCACATGCGAGTTGCTCGCATCATCACCGTTCTTCTGGCGGCCTTCACCGCCACCATGCTGGGTCTCACGCTTGCCCCCGCCAACGCCGCTGCGCCCACCGGCGAGCGGGCCACCCGCCACGTGGTGGATCCGCTCACGGCTGCCGAGATCCGGAATTCCGGCAAGTTCTACGTCAAGGGCAAGGCTCGCACCGCCAAGGGCAAGGTCGTCTACCTGCAGAGCAAGCGCAAGGGCCAGAACTGGCGCACGGTCAAGAAGACCCGCTCGTCGAAGGCCTCGGGCTACTTCAGGATGACCTTCCGCGGCAAGTGCGGCACCTACTTCCGCGTCATCGTCAAGAAGTCGGGTGGCTACGCCACCAACCGCACCAAGATCGGCCGGATCGTCTGCTACTGATCCGCTGAGCTCCGGCGCACCGCGCCGCACCGAGCACCAAGAAGGGCCCCGCCACGAGGCGGGGCCCTTCTTGTCGTCCGGCCGCCGCGAGCGACGGTCGGGGTGGGTCAGTCGACGGTCCAGGTGTCGCCGGAGCTGATGAGCGCGGTGAGGCGCTCGGCGGGGGTGCCGGTGACGCCGGTCCTGGCCTCGGCGACCTGGGCGCGGGCCTGGTCGTCGTAGGTGGGCCGCTGGACCTGGCGGAAGATGCCGATGGGGCTGCGGTTGAGGTAGCCGGCGTCGGTGAGGCGGCTGATCGCGAACGCGGTCGAGGGGTCAGGCTCGTGGGCGTCGTGGACCAGGATGTCCTCGGCGTCCACGGAGGCGGTGTCGACCACCTCGACGCCGCCGGATGCGGCGCGGACGAGTGCCTTGTCGCCGAGCCCGGTGGCCTCGTCGCGGGCGCCGAAGGTGATCGGCGAGCCGTGGACGAGCGGGATCACCGCGTGCTGGGCGGTCTCGCGGTCCTTGATCGCGTCGAACGCGCCGTCGTTGAAGATCGGGCAGTTCTGGTAGATCTCGACCAGCGAGGTGCCGCGGTGCGCGGCGGCGGCGGCGAGCACCCCGGTGAGGTGCTTGCGGTCGGAGTCGATGGTGCGCGCGACGAACGACGCCTCGGCGCCCAGCGCCAGCGAGACCGGGTTGAAGGGGTGGTCCACGGAGCCCGCAGGGGTGGACTTGGTGACCTTGCCGACCTCGGAGGTGGGTGAGTACTGACCCTTGGTGAGCCCGTAGATCCGGTTGTTGAACAACAGGATCGTTATGTTCACGTTGCGGCGCAGCGCGTGGATCAGGTGGTTGCCGCCGATGGACAGCGCGTCACCGTCACCCGTGACGACCCACACCGAGAGGTCCTCGCGCGCGGTGGCCAGACCCGTGGCGATCGACGGCGCACGGCCGTGGATGGAGTGCATGCCGTAGGTGTCGAGGTAGTACGGGAACCGGCTGGAGCACCCGATGCCAGAGACGAACACGATGTTCTCGCGGCGCAGGCCGAGGTCGGGCAGGAACGACTGCACGGCCTTGAGCACGGCGTAGTCACCGCAGCCGGGGCACCAGCGGACCTCCTGGTCGGAGGAGAAGTCCTTCCCGGTCTGGGTGACGCCCTCGGCGACACCGGGCACCAGCTCGGTGCCGGAGCGCAGGCCGGGGGCGGGAATGTCGATCGTGGTCACTTGCGTGCCTCCGCAGGGTTGGCTTCGTGGTCGGCGGCGGGGGTGTCGAGCCCGTGCTCGCCGAGGTGGACGTCGGTGCCCTCGGCCGTGCCTACGAGATCACCGATCGCCTCGGCGAGCTCGGCCGCCTTCAGGGGCAGGCCGTAGACGTGGTTGTAGCCGATGGCGTCGACGAGGTACTCCGCGCGCAGCAGCCGGGAGAGCTGGCCGAGGTTCATCTCGGGCACGAGGACCTTGTCGTAGGACTTGAGGATGTCGCCGAGGTCCTTGGGGAAGGGGTTGAGGTGGCGCAGGTGGACCTGGGCCACGTTGTATCCGGCGCGGCGCACCCGGCGGCACGCGGCACCGATGGGGCCGTAGGTGGAGCCCCAGCCGATCACGAGCACCTTCGCCTCGCCGGAGGGGTCGTCGACCTCGAGTGGGGGCAGCGAGTCGGCGATCCGGGCGATCTTCTCGGCGCGGATGCGGACCATGCGGTCGTGGTTGGCGGGGTCGTAGGAGATGTTGCCGTGGCCCTCGCCCTTCTCCAGGCCGCCGATGCGGTGCTCGAGGCCGGCGGTGCCGGGCACGGCCCACGGCCGGGCCAGGGTGGCCTCGTCGCGCAGGTAGGGCCAGAACTCGTCGGGCTCGCTCGCGCCGTCCTTGGCGGCCTTGGCGCTGACGTGGTTGGGGCCGGTGGCGAAGTTCGCGTCGATGACCGGCAGGTCCTCCACGTCCGGGATCGCCCAGGGCTCGGAGCCGTTGGCCAGGTAGCCGTCGGAGAGCAGCATCACCGGGGTGCGGTAGGTGATCGCGATCCGGGCGGCCTCGACCGCGGCGGCGAAGCAGTCGCCCGGCGACTGCGGCGCCACGATCGGGACGGGGGCCTCACCGTTGCGGCCGTACATGGCCTGGAGCAGGTCGGACTGCTCGGTCTTGGTCGGCAGCCCCGTCGAGGGGCCACCCCGCTGCACGTTGACGATGAGCAGCGGCAGCTCGGTCATCACGGCCAGGCCGATGGCCTCGCCCTTGAGCGCGATACCGGGACCCGAGGTGGTGGTGACGGCCAGCTGACCGGCGAACGAGGCGCCGATCGCGGCGCCGATGCCGGCGATCTCGTCCTCGGCCTGCAGCGTGGTCACGCCGAACGCCTTGTGCCGGCTCAGCTCGTGCAGGATGTCGGAGGCCGGGGTGATCGGGTACGAGCCCAGGAAGACCGGCAGGTCCGCCCGGACGCCGGCGGCGACGAGACCGTAGGACAGTGCCAGGTTGCCGGTGATGTTGCGGTAGGTGCCGGCCGCCATCTTGGCGGGCTTGATCTCGTACTGCACGACGAACGTCTCGGTCGTCTCGCCGTAGTTCCAGCCGGCCTTGAAGGCGGCGAGGTTCGCGCCCAGGATGTCCGGCTTCTTGCCGAACTTCTTGGTCAGGAACTCCACCGTGGGCTCGGTGGGACGGCCGTACATCCACGACAGCAGGCCGAGCGCGAACATGTTCTTCGCGCGCGCGGCGTCCTTGCGGGAGAGGCCGAACTCCTTGACGGCCTCGACCGTGATCCCGGTCAGGTCGACCGGCTGCACCTGGAACCCGGCCAGGATGTCGTCGACCTCGCCCAGCTTGTCCAGCGGGTTGGAGGCGTAGCCGGCCTTGTCCAGGTTGCGCTTGGTGAAGTCGTGGGTGTCCACGATGATCGTCGCCCCGCGCGGCAGGTCGCCCAGGTTGGCCTTCAGCGCCGCCGGGTTCATCGCGACCAGCACGTCGGGCCGGTCACCGGCGGTGAGGATGTCGTGGTCGGCGAAGTGGACCTGGAACGAGGAGACGCCGGGGATCGTGCCCTGGGGTGCCCGGATCTCGGCGGGGAAGTTCGGCAGGGTCACCAGGTCGTTGCCGAAGACGGCCGACTCCTGGGTGAACCGGTCACCGGTCAGCTGCATCCCGTCGCCGGAGTCCCCGGCGAACCGGATGATCACCCGATCCAGCTGCTTGACCTGCTTGGTCTGACTCACGTCTCGTCCACTTCTCTCAACTCGGCTGGTGACCGCGAGTGCTGGCGGCGGAGGATCAATCCTAGAACGGGGCTAGAACGGGTTCCACACCGGAGGTGGACACCTGTCCACCTACATCTCGACCGGGCATCGCAGCGGCGGTACCACGATATCGGGGTTCGGCGAAAGGGCTCGGCGAATCCGACTGGTGGTCGCGACCCAAACGTGACATCGATCACCGCGCGTGAGACAAAACCGCATCAACTCGATAATGTGCATTAGTCTGATCGAGTTAAACCCGAACCGAGCGACCGAGCGCTCGGCGGGCTCCAAGCCAAGGACAGATCAATGAACCGACTTCTCAAGGCGGCCACGGCCGTGATGACGAGTGCGTTGGCACTCACCGCCTGCTCCAGCGCCGGCGGAAGCAGTGCGGACGGCGACACCATCGGCATCTACGGCTTCGCTGTCCCGCAGGCGGCCAACGACGCCATCGCGGACGAGTTCGTCAAGACCGACGCCGGCGAGGGCGTGACGTTCTCCGGGTCCTACGGCGCGTCGGGCGAGCAGAGCCGCAAGGTCGCCGACACCAAGGGCAAGGACGTCGACTACGTCCACTTCTCTCTGGAGAGCGACGTCACCCGCCTGGTCGACGCCGGTCTCGTGGCGGAGGACTGGAACGCGGGCCCGAACAAGGGCATCGTCTCCGCCTCGATCGCCGTGATCGCGGTCGAGAAGGGCAACCCGCTCGGCATCGAGGGCTGGGACGACCTGGTTCGCAAGGACGTCAAGGTCGTCACCGCCGACCCGGCCAGCTCCGGGGCCGCTCGCTGGAACATCCTCGCCCTCTACACGCACGCTCTCTCGCAGGGCAAGAGCGAGAAGGAGGCGGACGCCTACCTCAAGAAGGTCTTCGCGAACGTGTCGAGCTGGGCCGCCAGCGGCCGCGAGGCCACCGAGGCGTTCAAGAAGGGCGTCGGGAACGTGCTCATCACCTATGAGAACGAGGCCATCCTGGCCAAGCAGAAGGGCGAGGAGCTCGACTACATCGTCCCGGAGACCAGCTTCCTGATCGAGAACCCCGGCGCGGTGCTCAAGGACGCCGACCCGGTGGCCACCGACTGGCTGGAGTTCGTGCTCAGCGAGAAGGGCCAGACCGAGTTCGTGGAGAAGGGCTTCCGCCCGATCGGCGACCTCGACATCTCCGGCATCGAGGTGGACGGCGCCAACGACCCGGCCGACCCGTTCCCGGCGCCGTCGAAGAAGCTCTACACGACCGCCGACCTCGGCGGCTGGCCGGCGATCGTCGAGGAGTGGTTCGGCAAGGACGGCGCCAAGCTGCGCTTCGACAAGCTGTACGCCGAAGCGACCCAGAAGTGACGCAGGCGTGACCGACACCCTCGTCGCCCCGGCTGGACCGGCTCGTACCTCGAGCCGGTCCAGCGGGCTCTTCCGTCTCACGCCGGTCAGCCGGGTCGGGCTCGGCCTCGCGCTGGTGTGGTTCAGCGTCCTGGTGATGCTCCCGCTGGCCGCGGTCGTCGGTGCGGCGGCCGCCGGCGGGTGGGGCGCCTTCTGGGGCACGCTCACCGACGCCCAGACCTTCGCCGCGCTCCGCCTGACCGTCATCGAGGCGGCCCTGGTCACTGTCGCCAACGCCGTGCTCGGCACGGTGGTCGCCTGGGTACTGGTGCGCGACCAGTTCTTCGGCAAGCGGGTGCTCGACGTCATCATCGACATCCCGTTCGCGCTGCCGACGATCGTGGCGGGCCTCGTGCTGCTCAGCCTCTACGGCCCGGACAGCCCGGTCGGCGTCAACATCGTCAACACCCGCCAGGGCATCTTCCTCGCCCTGCTCTTCGTGACCCTGCCGTTCGTCGTACGCACGGTGCAGCCGGTGCTCATCGAGCTGGACGCGGACGTGGAGGAGGCCGCCGCCTCGCTCGGCGCCTCGCGGTTCACGACGTTCCGCCGGATCATCCTGCCCAGCCTGGTGCCGGCGATCGCCGCGGGCTCCTCGCTCGGCTTCGCCCGGGCGATCAGCGAGTTCGGCTCGCTGGTGCTGATCTCGGGCAACACGCCGTACCAGACGGAGGTGGCCTCGCTGAAGATCCTCAAGTTCATCGAGGGCGACAACCAGGCCGGTGCGGCCGCGGTCGCGGTGCTGCTCCTGGCGGTCGCCGTGCTCACCATCGTCGCGCTCGACCTGATCTCACGGAGGGTGGCACGCCGTGGCTGACACTCGAACCACCCGGCACCGCAAGGGTCCGGTCACCTACGCGCTGCGGATCGGCGTCATCGCCTACCTCGGCGTGCTGGTGGTGTGGCCCCTCTACGAGGTCGGCGTGCGCACCTTCGCCCCCATCGAGCGCGGTGCCGAGGGCGGTCTGGCCGCCTTCTGGGAGCGGCTGCAGGACCCGACCGTCAGCTACGCCTTCTCCCTCACCGCCACCTGCGCGTTCTGGGCGGTGCTGATCAACACCGTCTTCGGCGTGGGGATCTCGCTGCTGCTGGTCCGCTACTCCTTCCCCGGCCGACGGATCCTCTCGGTGCTCGTCGACCTGCCGATGTCGGTCTCCCCGGTCGTGGTCGGCCTGGCCCTCGTGCTCGCCTACAGCACCGGCCAGGGCTGGTTCGGGGAGACGCTGGCCTCGGCGGGCATCTTCATCATCGGCTCCACCCCCGGCCTGATCATGGCGACCGCCTTCGTCAGCCTCCCGTTGGTGATCCGCGAGATCGTGCCCGTGCTGCAGGAGATCGGCACCGACGCCGAGCTGGCCGCCAGCAGCCTGGGGGCCAACGGCTGGCAGACGTTCCGCCGGATCACGCTGCCCAGCATCAAGTGGGCCGTGGTCTACGGGGTCGTGCTGAGCATGGCCCGCTCCCTCGGCGAGTTCGGCGCGGTCAAGATCGTCAGCCCCGGCGCCGAGTACCGCGGGGAGACCGCCACCATCCTCATCCAGAACCGGTACACCAACTACGAGGAGCCGACCGCCTACGCGGCCGCCTTCGTCCTCGTGCTCGCCTCCGTGCTGGCACTCGTGGTGGTGTCCCTCATCCGCAAGGAAGAGCACGCATGAACATCCAGATCAACGGCGTCAACAAGCGGTACGGCGACTTCGTCGCGCTGGAGGACATCAACGTCTCCCTGCCCACCGGTCAGCTGACCGCGCTGCTCGGCCCGAGCGGCGGCGGCAAGTCCACGCTGCTGCGCATCATCGCCGGGCTCGAGACCGCGGACTCGGGCACCGTGGAGATCGCGGGCACCGACGCCACCCGGCTGCCTCCGCAGAAGCGCAACGTCGGCTTCGTGTTCCAGCACTACGCGGTCTTCAAGCACCTCACGGTCGCCAAGAACGTCGCCTTCGGCCTGGAGATCCGCAAGCGGCCCAAGGCGGAGGTCAAGGCGAAGGTGGCCGAGCTGCTGGACCTGGTGCACCTGTCCCAGTTCGCGCACCGGTTGCCCTCGCAGCTCTCCGGCGGCCAGCGACAGCGGCTCGCCCTCGCGCGGGCGCTGGCCGTCGAGCCCAGCGTGCTGCTCCTCGACGAGCCGTTCGGGGCGCTGGACGCCAAGGTCCGCAAGGAGCTTCGCGACTGGCTGCGCCGCCTGCACGAGGACGTCCACGTCACCACCGTCTTCGTCACCCACGACCAGGAGGAGGCCCTCGAGGTCGCCGACGAGATCGTGGTGATCAACGAGGGCCGCATCGAGCAGATCGGCACCCCCGACCAGCTCTACGACGAGCCCGCCAACGAGTTCGTGATGGGCTTCCTCGGCGAGGTGACCCGCCTGGGGGCCCAGCGGCTGCGCCCGCACGACATCGAGCTGACCGTGACGCCGGTGCCCGGGACGTACGCCGGGACCATCGTGCGCGCCCTACGGGTGGGCTTCGAGGTCCGGATCACCGTGCAGGTCGAGGGTCAGGACGAGGACGTCCTGGTGGTGCTCTCGCGCACCAACGCCCGTGCGCTGGCACTCGACGTCGGCACCCGGGTGTGGCTGAGCCCGGCCGTCGGGGCCACCGCGATCTCCGCGGGCGAGATCGTCGAGGTCGCCGCGGTCTGAGGGACTGGTGGGCGCCCGCTGCGTCAGCGGGTCAGCGGGTCAGCGGGTCAGCGGGTCAGCGGGTCAGCGGGTCAGCGGGTCAGCGGGCGCGGGAGGCGTAGGTGTTGGCGTGCGTGGCCACCGCCGCGACGTAGTCGTCGGAGTGGTTGTAGCTGAACACCGCGCGCCGCCACGTGTCGGCGACCGACAAGTTGCCGCTGTGGCACAGATAGCGCGCCGCGGCGAGCGCCGCGTCGTCGATCTGGTCGGGGTCTGCGGTCCCGTCACCGTCGCCGTCGGCCCCCCAACGCTCCCACGTGGAGGGGATGAACTGCAGCGGACCGACCGCGCGGTCCCAGGTGGTGTCGCCGTCCAGCGCGCCACCGTCGGTGTCGCGGATCGCCGCGAACGTCGTACCGTCCAGCGCCGGGCCACGGACGGCCGGCACGCTGCGTCCGTCGGCGCCGAGGACCGTCTCGTCGGCGGCGCTGTGGCCGGACTCCACCCAGCCGATCCCGGCCAGGGTGTTCCAGCCGACCCGGCACCCCGGCTGCTCCTCGGCCAGGCGCAGTTGGGCGCCCGCATAGGCGGACAGCGCTCGGGCCGGGATGCCGGTGGACCGCGCGGTGGCGTCCAGCCACTCGGGCGCCGGCTGGTAGGGGTTCGTCGCTCCCGAGCCCGCCCCGGCGGCGGGGGCCGGGACGGCGGACGGCTCGGCCTGCACGACCACGACGCCCCCGTTCAGGGACGCCGGGCGCGCGGGTTCGGAGCTGGCCGCCATCGCGATGCCGGTGCCTACGGCGACGAGGGCGAGCGCGCCGAGCGCGATCGAAGCGCCCCGCAGGCGCTCGGTGCCCACGCGCTCAGCGATAGTTCGTGAACTGGACGGCGAAGTCGAGGTCCTGGGCCTTCACCAGCGCGATCACGGCCTGCAGGTCGTCGCGCTTCTTCGACGACACCCGCAGCTCGTCGCCCTGGATCTGCGCCTTGACGCCCTTGGGGCCCTCGTCGCGGATGAGCTTGGAGATCTTCTTGGCGTCCTCGGAGGAGATGCCCTCCTTGAGGGCGATCGAGATCTTCGAGACCTGCCCGGACTGGCGCGGCTCGGAGGCGTCGAGGATCTTCAGCGACTGGTTGCGCTTGATCAGCTTGTCCTGGAAGACGCTGAGCACCGCGTTCGCGCGGTCGTCGGCGGACGCGGCGATCTCGATGGCCTGCTCGCCCTTCCACTCGATGCTCGCTCCCGTGCCCTTGAAGTCGAAGCGCGTGGCGATCTCGCGGGCGGTCTGGCCGAGGGCGTTGTCGACCTCCTGACGGTCGATCTTGCTGACGATGTCGAAGGACGAGTCGGCCATGGCTGTCACCTGCGCTGGTTTCGGTCGGACGGGAGGACTGCGCTATTGTTTCGCGTCGTCACCGGCCAACCAACTCAGGGTGGCAATTCCTGAGGTCGGAGACAGCCCGGCAGATTGCCCGAGCGGCCAAAGGGAGCTGACTGTAAATCAGCCGGCATTGCCTACGTAGGTTCGAATCCTGCATCTGCCACGGCAACAAGACAGGCCCCCGCCTCACGGTGGGGGCCTGTCGCATTCCCGGCGGCCTGCGGTGCGCGGGCGGTCCGTGGCCGGTTCGTGGCCTGCTCGTCCTCAGCCGAGGGTGAAGGTCAGCCAGAGGCCGAGGGCGGTGGTCGCGGGGGCGACCAGCAGCCAGGCGGTGAGCGGGCTGTGCTTGTGGATGGCGCGACCGCCGGCGACGGCGATCACCATGAACGCGCCGGCGATGATGTTGAGGCCGATCCGCGCGGCCGTCGCCGAGGCGGGCGTCTCGATCGCGGCGAAGACCATGGCACCTGCCATGTGCGCGGCCGTGAACACCACCAGCGTCGACATCACCCAGCGCTGCACCTGCGTCAGGGACCGGTCGTCGACCGGGCGGACCGGGTGTGCCGGGTCCATCAGGTGGCGGCGACGGCGGGCCTGGGGCTGCGGGGCGGTGTGCGGGGCGGTGCTCATCGTGCTCTCCTATCTTGGTGTGCCAATAGTTTGCACACCAACTATTGCTAGGCTAACACCGTGCCCTCGCCTGCTGATTCCCCCCGGATCGAGAACCCGCTCGCCCTCGACCAGCAGGTCTGCTTCGCGCTGGCCATCGCTTCCCGCAGCGTCGTCGCGCTCTACCGACCCTTCCTGGAGCCGCTGGGACTGACCCACCCGCAGTACCTGGTGATGCTCTGCCTGTGGGAGCAGGAGCCGCGACGGGTCTCTGAGCTCTCCCGGCTGCTCGAGCTCGACCCCGGCACGCTCTCCCCGCTGCTGAAGCGGTTGGAGGCCGCCGGCTTCGTGCGGCGCGAGCGCGACCCCGATGACGAGCGGGCGCTGGCGGTCTCGCTCACCGAGCAGGGACGTGCCCTGCGCGCGAAGGCCGAGGACATCCCGGCCGGCATCGTGGAGCGGCTCGGCGTGCCGATCGACGAGCTCATGGACCTGCACCGTCGGCTGACCCGGGTGATCGAGGCAGCGAAGCGCTGACGTGCCGGCCGGCAGTCGGCCCGGGACCTACCGGTATGCCCTGCCGCCGGCTGCCTACCGTCAGGGCATGGAGGCACCTGTGAACCCGACGACCTGTGCAGAGTGCGGCTCGGCGATGGACCCCGCGCCGCTGTCCGGACCGGACCCCGACCCCGACCCCGACCCCGCCCGGTGGGTCTGCCCGCGTTGCGGCCACGAGGAGGCCACTGCGTCCTGAGCAACGCCTGCTCCGCGGCGCAGACGGTGTCTCAGGTCCGCGACACCTGCTCGCGCTGCCGGGAGCGCCGGGCCAGCAGCCGGGAGCGCCAGCCCAGCACGATGACGATCGAGCTGGACACCAGCGAGATCCAGCCGACCCACTGGCCGAGGTTGAAGCTGCGCCGGTCCTCGGCCAGGGACGAGCGCACGTCGTCGGTGTCCAGGTGCGTGAGCAGCTCGCCCTTCGGGTCACTCAGCACCGTGACCTCGTCACCCACCTCCCAGCCGTCGCAGTCCTCCAGCTCGACCAGGGACTGCTCGACCCCGTCGAGCGTGTAGCGCACGTCGGGGCAGTACACCGTGCGGGTGGTGGAGCTGCGCCGGCTCCGCTCGGTGACCTCGCGCTCGCGGATCTCGGTGACCACGCCCTTGCTGCGCACCCCGTCGGCGCGCAGCCGGTCGAAGTCCTCGGCGTCCTCGACGGGGGCGCCCGAGAGCCCGGTCAGCCAGATGAGCAGGATTCCGATCACGAAGAGGAAGTAGCGGGCCACGGCGCCCTTCCTTCCCCGCCCCCCGCGCCTCAATCCTCCCGGTTTACCGGCGGCCCGGCGCGCTCCAGGGGCGCGGGGTCGGGCTCAGGCGGGGGTGAGGAGGAAGACCGGGATCACCCGGTCGGTCCACTCGGTGTACTTGTCGTAGTTGGGCCACACCGTGGTCATGTGCGCCCAGGCCCGGTCCTTCTCCTCACCGGTGAGCTCGCGCCACCGGCAGGTGTAGGGACGCCGGTTGTAGACGATCTCGACGGTCTCGGCGGCGCGCAGGTTCGCCGACCAGATCGGCGGCTTCGGCGCGCCGAACGAGGAGCCTGCGATCAGCCACCCGCCCTGCCAGGGCACGCACAGCAGCGGTGTCGTGCGCGGGATGCCGCTCTTGCGGCCCTTGACCGTCAGCAGCAGGCTCGGCAGGCCGGCGATGCCGACCATGCTGACCCGGCCGCGGGTCAGCCGCTGCAGGTGCTTGTCGGTCCACGTGATCTGGGGCAGCAGCCCGGGCATCCACGAGTAGGAACCGAGCTTGATCGCGATCGGGGTGAGCAGGCCCATGCCGCGCACCCTAGGGGAAACCCGTCGTTCCCGCGGGCCCGTCCGGACAACGTCGACGGGGCGCCCTCCTCGTGGGAGGACGCCCCGTCGTGGGCTTCGCGGTCGCGGCGTGAGCCGTCAGGGAGCGACCGGCTGCCCGGTGAGCACCTTGTAGGTGTACGCCGTGCCGATCAGCATGATCGGCAGCGTGAAGATGATGCCGATGCCGCACAGGATCGTCCCGGCGCCGCCGATGAGGCCCCCGACGAGGTACCAGACCAGGGCGTTGCCGAGGTTGTTCTTCACCAGCTCGAAGCTCGCCTTGATCGAGTCGACCGGCGAGAGGCGCTTGTCGATGGCGAAGTACAGCGCGTATGTGGACACGAAGGCGAACAGGATGCCCGGCAGGTAGCAGAGGATGAAGCCCACCATCGTGCCCGCACCGACCAGGACGGCGGTGCCCAGGACCCGGCCCACGTCGTCGAACTTGAAGGCCTCCGCGGCCTGGAACGGACGGCCCTCGGTGATGCCCAGGGCGCCGCGGATCAGGCCGGCGTTGATCACCGTCATCACCAGGATCAGCGCGCCGGAGACGGCCGCGTTGAGCATCAGGACGACGATGCCGGGCGTGCTCCAGCTGGTCAGCGCGCCCACCACGGCGAACCCGACGATGCCGACGACGAGCAACGCCGCGAACAGGCCGAGCGCGGCCAGGACGAGCTGCGCCATGTTCGCCTGGAACTTGGCCCAGGCATAGCCGACCGCCGCCCCGAGGTCCCAGCCCCGCGGCGCTGCGCCGTAGCCGCCACCCTGGGGAGGGCCGCCGTACCCGCTACCGGGCGGAGGCCCGCCGTAGCCGCCACCGGGCGGGGGTGCGCCCCAGCCGCCGCCGGGCGGGGGAGGCGGAAGAGGTGCTCCTGGTCCGCCCGGAGGAGGGGGCTGGTTGTAGGACATGGGTGTCTCCTTGGCTCCGTGGTGCGTGGGCCGCACCGGGACGTGGCGGCAATGTAGTGCCAATCTCGGGGCTTGGCGACGGTGGTTCCCGCCGTCCCCGGGGTGCCTCCCGAGCAGGCGCCGCGGCCCTGATTCCCCGTCCTGGCCGGTTTCAACCACCCCTCTCCATGGTCCTGTCTGTGGTCCTGTCCGCAGTCCTCCCGCGGGCCGGCCGTGCCCGCCGACCGTCCGCCAGCGAAGATGGCGGGAGGGCGCGCGGAGAGCGGCGCGCGAGCCGGGGGAGAGGCGAGGACGATGAGCAATCCGGAGGCACGGCCCCAGGAGGTCGAGTGCGCCGGGCGGCCGGCCGCCGACGTCGAGCTGATGGTGCCGCGTGCCGTGCCGCTGGGCGGTCCCCGCGCGATGCTGGTACGACGCACGCTGCCGCAGCGGCAACGCTCGCTGATCGGCGCGTGGTGCTTCCTCGACCACTACGGCCCCGACGAGGTCGCCGAGACCGGCGGGATGGTCGTCGCCCCGCACCCGCACACCGGCCTGCAGACCGTGAGCTGGTTGTTCACCGGCGAGATCGAGCACCGCGACAGCGCCGGCAACGTCGCCGTCGTGCGCCCCGGCGAGGTCAACCTGATGACCGCGGGCCGCGGCATCAGCCACTCCGAGATCTCCCTGCCGAGCACCACGGTGCTGCACGGTGCCCAGCTGTGGGTGGCGCTGCCCGACGCGCACCGCGACACCGACCCCGGCTTCGAGCACCACGCACCGGAGCCGGTCTCCGGTGAGGGCTGGACGGCCCGGGTGTTCCTCGGCTCGCTGCTGGGCGAGACCTCGCCGGTGCACACCTTCACCCCGCTGCTCGGCGTCGAGATCCTCCTGGAGCCCGGCGCCCGGCTCGAGCCGGCGGTGGACGCCACCTTCGAGCACGGCGTGCTCGTGGACCGGGGAGCGGTCCGGGTCGCAGGCCTCGACGCCTCCGTGGCCGACCTGGCCTACGTGCCGCCGGGACGCAGCGACCTCGAGCTCGTCGCCGGCCCGGACGGCGCCCGGCTGCTGCTGATCGGCGGCCCACCGTTCGCCGAGTCGATCGTGATGTGGTGGAACTTCGTGGGGCGCAGCCACGAGGAGGTCGTCGCCTACCGCGAGGCGTGGCAGACGCAGGTCACCGACCCGGCCACCGGCGAGGTGGTCACGGACGGCCGGCTGGTCGCGCCGGGGCTCTTCGGCATCGTACCGGGGCAGCCGCGGCGACCGATCCCGGCGCCGCCGCTGCCCAACGCCCGGCTGAAGGAGCGCCGGTGAGCGCTCGATGATCCTCGGTCTCACCTGGCTGGTCGTCTTCCAGCTCGTCGGCGAGGTGGTGGTGCGGGTGCTCGACGTCCCTGTCCCCGGACCGGTCGTGGGGATGCTGCTGCTGTTCTGCCTCCTCCGCCTGCGCTCGTACGACGAGGGCCCCATCGTCCGGGCCGGCACCGCGCTGCTGCGGCACCTGCAGCTGTTCTTCGTCCCGGCCGGGGTGGGCGTGGTCGCCTACCTCGCCCTGCTGGGGCGCGAGGCGGTGCCGATCACGGTGGCGATGCTCGGCTCCTGGGTGCTCGGGCTGCTGGTGGTCGCCTGGACCGCGGTGGCCCTGGAGCGGCTGCTCGGCAAGCGGCGCGACGACCTCGGGGAGCCGCCCCTGGAGCCGCCGCTGGAGTCGTCCGGGGGAGCGCGATGAGCGGGCTCGCCGAGGCGGGCGAGGCCGTGCTGGAGGTGCTGCGCTCGCCGCTGGGGCTGCTGGCGCTGACGCTGGGCGGCTACCAGCTGGGGCGCTGGCTGCAGCGCCGTACCGGTGGGCATGCGCTGGCGCAGCCGGTGCTGGTCTGCGTCGTCGTGGTGGCCGTCGCGATCGGGGTACTCGGCGTGGAGTACCCGGACTACCGGCGGGCCACCGAGCTGATCGCGTTCTGGCTGGGCCCGGCGACCGTCGCGCTGGCGATCCCGCTGCACCGCCAGGCCGCCCGGCTGCGCGGCTTCGTGGTGCCGATGCTGGTCGCGATCATCGTGGGCGCGGTGGTCTCGATCGTCTCCGCGGTGCTGCTCGCCCGTGCCCTGGGCGCCGGCGACTCGCTGGAGCGCACGCTGGGCACCAAGGCCGCGACCACGCCGGTGGCGATCGCGGTGTCGGAGTCGCTCGGCGGCATCGGGCCACTCGCCGCGGTGTTCGCGATCATCATCGGCATCGTCGGGGCCATCGCCGGGCCCGCGCTGCTGGACCTGGCGCGGGTGCGCGACCGGCGTGCCCGCGGGCTTGCCGTCGGGGCCGTCTCGCACGGCGTGGGCGCCTCCCGGATGCTGCGGGAGGACGAGACCGAGGGCGCCTTCGCCGGCCTCGGCATGGGGCTGACCGCGCTGGCCATCAGCGTGCTCGTCCCGCTGCTCGCGCTGCTGCTGTTCTGAGCCCCGGACCGCTGAGCGGCAGCGGCTAGGTTGACCGGATGCGCGTGCACGCCTTCACCGACGACGTCCTGGCCGACCTCGATGCGGTCGGCCTCGCCGAGCAGCTCGCCAGCCGCCGGATCGGCGCCGTGGAGGTGGTCGAGGCTGCCATCGCCCGCACCGAGCGGCTGGCCGAGCTGAACCCGATGGCCTACCGCGCCTACGACCGGGCCCGCGGACAGGCGGCCACGGGCACGGACGGGTTCTTCGCGGGCGTGCCGACCGTGGTCAAGGACAACGTGGACGTGGCCGGGATGCCCACCGGGGCCGGGACCGACGCCTGGGCCCCGCGCCCGGCGAAGCGCAACGGTGATTTTGCCGACATGTACCTGGGCACCGGACTGGTCGCGCTCGGCAAGAGCCAGCTCTCGGAGTACGGCTTCAGCGCCGCTGCGGAGCACCCCCGGCTCGGGCCCGTGCGCAGCCCGTGGGACCCCGAGCGGACCGCCGGCGCGTCCAGCTCCGGTGCGGCCGTGCTCGTCGCCGGGGGCGCGGTGCCCATCGCCCACGCCAACGACGGCGGCGGCTCCATCCGGATCCCGGCGTCGGTCAACGGGCTGGTCGGGCTCAAGCCCACCCGCGGCCGGCTGGCGCAGGACCGGGTGCACCGCGACCAGCCGATCCGCATCGTCTCCGACGGCGTGCTGACCCGCACGGTGCGCGACACCGCGGCGTTCTACCGGGAGGCCGAGCGGCGCTACCGGCCGTTGGCCCTGCCGCCGATCGGGGACCTCACCCGGCCGCTGCGCCGGCGGCTGCGGATCGCGTTGAACACCACCGGCGTGGACCGCGGCGCGGACGCCGAGACCACCGCGCTGGTGCACCAGGTCGCCGCGCAGCTGGAGGACCTGGGCCACGCCGTGACCGAGACCGACGCGCCCGTGCCGGCCAGCTTCCCCGACGACTTCCTGCTCTACTGGGCGTCGCTGTCGCTCGCCCTGCTCAGCTCGGGCCGGCTGGTGCACGGCTCGAGCTGGGACCGCTCCCGGCACGACAACCTGACCCTCGGCCTGGCCCGGCACGCGCGACGCAACCTGCACCGCCTGCCCGGGGCGATCGCCCGGTTGAGGCGCACGGAGGCCGCCGCGGAGCTCTACTACGCCAAGTACGACGTCGCGCTGACCCCCACCGTCGCCACCGCCACGCCGCTGGTGGGCCACCTCGACCCGACCCTCGACTACGAGGTCGTCCTGCAGCGGCTGCTCGACTGGGTGGCGTTCACGCCGTGGCAGAACGTGACCGGCGCACCGGCCATCTCGCTGCCCCTGGCGAGGACCTCGACGGGCCTCCCGCAGGGGGTCATGTTCGGTGCCCAGTCGGGGGCCGAGGCCCTCCTGATCGAGCTCGCCTACGAGCTCGAGGAGGCCTGCGGATTCGCCCGGATCCAGGGCTGATCGCCCTCGATTTCGTATGGCCACAGGGCTTGTGTATGGTTCTGCGGCGTTGCCCCTTTAGCTCAGTCGGCAGAGCGTCTCCATGGTAAGGAGAAGGTCTACGGTTCGATTCCGTAAAGGGGCTCTGGGAACGAGGGCCCGATCCGCGACGGCGGATCGGGCGCCCTGACCCCTGGCGGGGTAGCTCAGGTGGTTAGAGCACACGGCTCATAATCGTGGTGTCGCGGGTTCGAGTCCCGCCCCCGCTACGCCAGATCACGAAGACGAAGTTGCACCGAGTGGTAGGAACTTCGCCAGGTACGAACTTCCCGGCAGTACCCCACACACAGCAGTAGAAGGACTTCCCGTGGCCAGCAAGAGCTCTGACGTTCGCCCCAAGATCACGCTCGCCTGCGTGGACTGCAAGGAGCGCAACTACATCACGAAGAAGAACCGGCGCAACGACCCCGACCGCATCGAGCTGTCGAAGTTCTGCCCGCGCTGCCGCAAGCACACCGCGCACCGCGAGACCCGCTGACCCAGCGCGTCCGACGAACGCCGGCGCACGAGCGCTCCGCAGCCCGCGGTCCCCTCACCGGGACCGCGGGCTGCCGCCGTTCTCGGGCCTCCTAGGCTGAGCCCATGCCGATCGACGCCTCCCTCGCCGGGCGAGAGTTCCCCCCGACCGCACCCCACCGGGTCACCGCCGACTCCGTCGGTGCCTTCGCCGCCTCGCTCGGGGTGCCCTTCGACGGCTCCTCGCCGGTGCCGCCGACCTACCCGATCGTCGTGACATTCGCCGCGCTCCAGGACTTCCTGGCGGCCGAGCAGGTCGACCTGTCCCGGATCGTGCACGGCGACCAGCGGTTCAGCTACGTCCGCCCGGTCGCGGTCGGCGACGAGCTGACGGCGACGATGCGGGTGGCCAAGGTCCGCTCGATCGGCGGCAACGACATCATCACCACCACCAGCGACGTCACCGACGCCGCCGGCGAGCTCGTGGTGACCGCCGCCGCGACCCTCGTGCACCGCGGGGAGGTGGCCGCATGAGCGCCGTCGCGCTGGAGGCCGGCACCGTGCTGGAGCCCCTCGTGTTCGACATCACCCGCGCCGACCTGGTCGCCTACGCGGAGGCCAGCGGGGACCACAACCCGATCCACGTCGACGAGGAGGTCGCCCTGGCCGTCGGCCTGCCCGGCGTGATCGCCCACGGCATGTACACCCTGGGCCTGCTGGGCCGCGCCATCGCCGAGTGGACCGGCGGTGCGGAGGTCGTCGACCTCGGCGCCAAGTTCGTCGCCCCCGTGGTGGTGCCTGCGAAGGGCGCCGCCCGGATCGAGGTCTCCGGCACGGTGGGGGAGCGAACCGACGAGGGCCTCGTCCCGCTCACCCTGCAGGTCACCTCCGCCGACGCCAAGGTGCTGGGTGCGCCGAGGGCCACCGTCCGTGCCTGAGCAGCCCTCGACGCCCGGCCCCCGTCTGGCCGACCTCACCACGCTGCGCCTGGGCGGCCCCGCCGGCCGCTACGTCGCCGCCACCACGCCCGAGGAGCTCGCGCAGGCGGTCGCGGCCGCCGACGCCGCCGGCGAGGCGGTCCTGGTGGTCGGTGGCGGCAGCAACCTCGTCGTCGCCGACGAGGGCTTCCCGGGCACCGTCGTGCACGCCACCGGCGGCGGCGTGCGGGTCGAGCTCGCCGCGGAAGGCTCCGTCGGGGGCTCTGTCGACGGCTCTGTCGAGGTGACGGTCGCCGCCGGCGAGGACTGGGACGGCTTCGTCGCCCGCGCCGTCGCCGAGGGCTGGGCCGGCGTCGAGGCGCTGTCCGGCATCCCCGGCACGGTCGGCGCCACCCCCGTGCAGAACGTCGGCGCCTACGGCCAGGAGGTCGCCCAGACGATCGCCCGCGTCCGGGTGTGGGACCGCACCCTGCGCGGCGAGCGCACCTTCACCGGCGCCGAGTGCCGCTTCGGCTACCGGCACTCCCGCTTCAAGGCCGACCGGTACGACGCCTGGGGCTCGCGCCACGTCGTCCTGGAGGTCACCTTCCGCTTCGCCCCGCCCGTCGGCGGTCCCGGCGAGCACGCCGCCTCGGCGCCCGTGGCCTACGCCGAGCTGGCCCGCACGCTCGGCGTCGAGGTCGGTCAGCGGGCCCCGCTGGGCGAGGTCCGCGCCGCGGTTCTCGGCCTGCGCCGCGGCAAGGGCATGGTCCTGGACGCCGCCGACCACGACACGTGGAGCGCCGGGTCGTTCTTCACCAACCCCTTCGTGGAGCCCGACCGGGTGCCGGCCGGCGCTCCGTCGTACCCCCAGCCCGACGGGCGGGTGAAGACCAGCGCGGCCTGGCTCATCGAGCACGCCGGCTTCGCCAAGGGCCACGGCCTGGACCGCCCGGGCGCGCGGGTCTCGCTGTCCACCAAGCACACCCTGGCGCTGACCAACCGCGGCGGCGCGAGCACCGCCGACCTGCTGGACCTGGCCAGAGAGGTGCGTGAGGGCGTCAGGGCGGCGTTCGGCATCGAGCTGGTCAACGAGCCCGTCACGGTGGGCTGCGCGCTCTGAGCGGCGGTTCTCCGGGCCTCAGGCCGCGGCGAACAGGGACGCGATGAACGCGATGAACGCCAGCAGCAGCAGCACGCCGATGGCGCCCAGCACCGTGCCGGCGATGCCGAGCCAGAAGCCGGTGGCGGCCATCGTCTCGCCGCCGTAGCCGGGCTGCTGCCGGATCTGACGCTTGGCCCGCGCGCCCAGCACGATCGCGACCGGAGAGCACACCACGAGCACGAAGGTCAGGCCCAACAGCGGTGCCAGCACCAGGCCGGCGAGGCCGAGGATCCCCAGCACCAGCGCGGTCACGGCCAGCGGGTGCGCCGGGGCTCCGGGGTGTGCCAGGTACTGCGGCGCCGGGTACGACGCCGGGTGGGACGCCGGGTGGGACGTGAGCGGTGCCGCCGGCGGCTCGGGCGCGACGTCGCCGTACGCCGGTGCCTCGTACGGCGAGAACACCGGGCCGGGCGGCACCGGCGGGGGCGTCTGCCCCTCAGGGCGCTGCTGGCTCGCCGGCTCCTGGTCGCTCATGGGGACCAGTCTCCCAAGGACCCGGTGGGCGAAACCAGTGCCCGCCCTCGCTCAGGCCGGCGGCGCGGCGAGCCAGGCGTCGATGTCGGCCAGCCCGGCGGCCAGGACGTCGGAGGGTGCCCGGCTGGCCCGCAGCGACATCCGGGCCAGCTCGGCGAGCCGCTCGTCGTCGAGGTCGTGCGCGGCGCGCATCGTGGCGTACTGCGCCGCCAGCCGGGAGCCGAAGAGCAGCGGGTCGTCGGCGCCCAGGGCCACGGTCGCGCCGGCCTCCAGCAGCACCGGCAGCGGCACCGAGGTCAGGTCGGTGTAGACCCCGAGCGCGACGTTGGAGACCGGGCACACCTCGAGCGCCACACCGGCCTCGACGATCCGCTCGAGCAGCGCCGGGTCCTCCGCGGCACGCACGCCGTGGCCCAGCCGGCCGGCGTGCAGCGCGTCCAGGCAGGTGCGCACGTGCTCGGGTCCGCGCAGCTCGCCACCGTGCGGCACCAGCAGCAGGCCGGCGCGCTCGGCGATCGCGAAGGCCGGAGCGAAGTCCCCGGTCTCCCCGCGCCGCTCGTCGTTGGAGAGCCCGAAGCCGACCACGCCCCGCCCGGCGTACTGCGCCGCGAGCCGGGCCAGGGTGCGTGCGTCGAGCGGGTGCCGGGTCCGGTTCGCCGCGATCACCAGCGCGATGCCCAGGCCGGTGCGCGCGGAGGCCTCGCGCACCGCGTCCAGCACCAGGTCCACGAACGGCGTGATGCCGCCGAACCGTGCCCCGTAGCCGCTGGGGTCCACCTGGATCTCCAGCCAGCGGCCACCGTCCGCGACGTCGTCCTCGGCGGCCTCCAGCACGAGGCGTCGTACGTCGTCCTCGGTGCGCAGCACCGACCGGGCGATGTCGTAGAGCCGCTGGAAGCGGAACCAGCCCTTCTCGTCGTCCGCGCGCAGCTGCGGCGGCCACTGGGAGACCAGGGCGTCGGGCAACCGGATGCCGTCGCGCTCGGCGAGCTCCAGCAGCGTCGAGTGGCGCATCGATCCCGTGAAGTGCAGGTGGAGATGAGCCTTGGGCAACGCATGGAGGTCCCGCACGCCGTCATCGTAAAGGGGCGGTCAGCGGCCGCTCACTGCGTCACCGCCGGGCCTGGCCGGCGCCGGGGTCGGGCGCGCCGACGGCCCCTGCGATTGGAGCTGCCGCGAGCCCGTGCGTAGACTCCACCCCTGGTGGTTCGTCCCCGAGCTCGAAGCGTGCCCTGAAGAGGGTCCCAGAGCCGGGGAGGAAGCCACGGAGGGCACTAGCTCAACTGGCAGAGCATCGGTCTCCAAAACCGAAGGTTGGGGGTTCAAGTCCCTCGTGCCCTGCAAGATGGACAGATGAAGAAGCGGACGTCGTCCCCGGCGGCCGCGCCACGAGGTGGACGGAGAGGGTGAGCAACGTGTCGGACGCTCCCGCGGTCGGCGGCCGCAAGGACGCTCCGGGCGGCAAGCAGCCCGAGAAGCGCACCGGTCCGGTCACCTTCTACCGCCAGGTGGTCGCCGAGCTTCGCAAGGTGGTCTACCCCACCCGCGAGCAGCTGGTCACCTACTTCTTCGTCGTCCTGGCGTTCGTGCTCGTCATGATCGCCATCGTCTCGGTGCTCGACCTTGGCTTCGGCAAGCTGGCCTTCGAGGTCTTCACGGGCGCCGACGACATCTGAGCGGGCCCGACCCGTTCACACCACTCGAACAACTGATGGAGCAGCACGTGACTGAGCAGTACGACCCGGCCCCGGAGAGCGACGAGACGTTCGCGACCGGCGGCGAGGACGTCGAGACCGCCGACGTCACCGACGAGGCCCCCGAGGCCGGCGACGAGACGTCGCACGCTGCCGACCCCGACACCGACGCCGAGGCTGACGACTCCGCCGACGACGTCGAGGACGAGGTCGCGGCCGAGGCCGCCGACGAGGACCCGCTCGAGGCGTTCCGCCGCGAGCTGTGGGCCAAGCCTGGTGACTGGTTCGTGGTGCACACCTACTCCGGCATGGAGAACCGGGTGAAGCAGAACCTGGAGAACCGGATCCACTCCCTCAACATGGAGGACTACATCCACGAGATCGTGGTCCCCACCGAAGAGGTCGCGGAGATCAAGAACGGTCAGCGCAAGATGGTCAAGCGCACCGTGCTGCCCGGCTACGTCCTGGTCCGGATGGACCTCACGGACGAGTCCTGGGCCGCCGTGCGGCACACGCCGTCGGTGACCGGGTTCGTCGGCCACAGCCACCAGCCGGTGCCGCTGAGCATGGACGAGGTCGAGAAGATGCTCGCCCCGGCCGTCGTCACCGCCGCTGCCGCCGAGGCCGAGGCCGCCGCGGCCTCGGGTGGTGCCACCGCCAAGCCGACCGCCAAGAAGCCGATCGAGGTCGCCGACTTCGACGTCAACGACTCCGTGCTCATCGTGGACGGTGCGTTCGCCACGCTGCACGCCACGATCACCGAGATCAACGCGGAGGCCCAGCGGGTCAAGGCGCTGGTCGAGATCTTCGGCCGCGAGACCCCGGTCGAGCTGAGCTTCAGCCAGGTCCAGCGGGTCTGAGCTCCCTCGTCGGCCCCGGCCGATGACAGCGCCGAGCCGGGCGCGAGCACTGCTCGCGGCCGGCTCTCGCGTTTCCGGCGCCGCCGCGCGCCGGCCCCATGCCCGCCGGCGTCGATTCGCGCTGGGGCGGGAGTTGGGGGAACAATGTCCAGGTTGCCCGGTCGAGGCCGGGTGATGCAGGTGGCAGAGGGCGTCCGCGCCCTCGTCATGACCACGAGAGAAAGAGATAGGAATGCCTCCGAAGAAGAAGATCGCCGCACTGGTCAAGGTGCAGCTGCAGGCCGGGGCGGCCACGCCGGCCCCGCCGGTCGGTACCGCGCTCGGTCCGCACGGCGTCAACATCATGGAGTTCTGCAAGGCGTACAACGCCCAGACGGAGTCCATGCGCGGCAACGTGATCCCGGTCGAGATCACCATCTACGAGGACCGGTCCTTCACCTTCATCACGAAGACCCCGCCGGCCGCGGAGCTGATCAAGAAGGCCGCCGGCCTCAAGAAGGGCTCGGGCGTCCCGCACAAGGAGAAGGTCGGCAAGCTGACCAAGGACCAGGTGCGCGAGATCGCCACGACCAAGCTCCCCGACCTCAACGCCAACGACATCGACGCCGCCATGAAGATCGTGGAGGGCACCGCCCGCTCCATGGGCGTCACCGTCGACTGACACATCGTGGAAGGGCCGCGCTGGCCCGCTGACCACACCTCCTCTTCTATCCAAAGGAACCACCATGCAGCGCAGCAAGACCTACCGCGCGGCTGCGGAGACGTTCGACAAGAACGAGCTCTACACGCCGCTGGCCGCGATCAAGATCGCCAAGTCGACCAGCAAGAAGAAGTTCGACGAGACCGTGGACGTCGTGTTCCGTCTCGGTGTCGACCCCCGCAAGGCCGACCAGATGGTGCGCGGCACCGTCAACCTGCCCCACGGCACCGGCAAGACCGCCCGCGTCCTCGTCTTCGCGAACGGGGACAAGGCCGAGGCCGCCCGTGAGGCCGGCGCGGACTTCGTCGGCAGCGACGACCTGATCGAGAAGGTCGCCGGCGGCTGGACCGACTTCGATGCCGTGGTCGCCACCCCGGACCTGATGGGCAAGGTCGGCCGCCTCGGCCGCGTGCTCGGTCCCCGTGGCCTCATGCCGAACCCCAAGGTCGGCACCGTCACCCCGGACCCGGCCAAGGCCGTGACCGACATCAAGGGCGGCAAGATCGAGTTCCGCGTCGACCGCCACGCCAACCTGCACTTCATCATCGGCAAGGCGTCCTTCTCCGAGACCCAGCTCGCGGAGAACTACGAGGCGGCGCTCGACGAGGTGCTGCGGCTCAAGCCCGCCAGCTCCAAGGGCCGGTACCTGAAGAAGGTCACCGTCTCCACCACGATGGGCCCCGGGGTCCAGGTCGACCCCAACCGCATCAAGAACGTCACGGAGCAGGACGAGGCCTGAGCCTCTCCCCATCCTCGCCACGACGCCCGTCGCTCCCCTGTGGAGCGGCGGGCGTTCGTGCATCCCGGCGCGGACCCGCGGACCGCGCGCCTAGGCTGACGCGGGTGCGACGTCTCCTCGGTCCGGTGCCGCCCGAGGAGACGTCGGCATGTTGAGCACGCTGCGGCTGCGCCCGTTCACCGCCGCCGGCTGAGACAGCCGGCGGCGAGCAGCGACGCTCAGGCGCTCAGCTTCTCCAGCGCCGCCAGCTCGACGCAGACCGCGACGCCGGCCATGGCGGCCTGCACCTCGGACAGCACCGGGAAGGTGGGCGCCAGCCGGATGTTGCGGTCGTCGGGGTCGTTGCCGTACGGGAAGGCCGAGCCGGCGGGGGTGAGCGCGATGCCCGCCTCCTTGGCCAGGGCGACGACCCGGGTGGCGGTGCCGTCGAGCACGTCGAGGTTCACGAAGTAGCCGCCGGTCGGCGCGCTCCACCGGGCGATCCCCAGCCCGTCGAGGCGGGAGGCGAGGGCGTCCTCGACGGCGCCGAACTTCGGGGCGATCAGGTCGCGGTGCTTGCGCATGTGCGCGCGCACGCCGTCGGCGTCGGTGAAGAACTCCACGTGCCGCAGCTGGTTGAGCTTGTCCGGGCCGATCGAGGCGAAGCCGAGGCGCTGCAGGTACCAGGCCCGGTTCTCCGGCGACGTCGCGAGCACGGCCACGCCGGCGCCGGCGAAGGTGATCTTGGAGGTCGAGGCGAACAGGATCGGCCGGTTGGGGTTGCCCGCGGCCGCGGCCAGACCGAGCGCGTCGGCGCTGACGGTCTCCTCGTCGGTGAGGTGGTGCACCGCGTAGGCGTTGTCCCACAGCACCCGGAAGTCCGGGGCGGCGGTGGGCATCGACATCAGCGCCTCGGCCACTTCGGGGGAGCAGGTCGCCCCCGTCGGGTTGGCGTACGTCGGCACGATCCACATCCCCTTGACGGACGGGTCGTCGGTGACGAGGGCACGGACCGCCTCGACGTCCGGGCCGTCGGCGTTCATCGGCACGCTGACCATCTCGATGCCCAGCTCGGCGAGCATGGTGAAGTGACGGTCGTAGCCGGGCACCGGGCACACGAACCGCACGACCGGCTCGTCCTTCCACGGCCGCGGCGAGTCCGGCCCGCCCTTGAGCAGCATCGCGGTGAGCGCCTGGTGCATCAGCGTCAGGCTGGAGTTGCCGCCGGCCACGATGCTGGCGACGTCCACGGCGAGGAGGTCGGCGAAGATCGCGCGCAGCTCCGGCAGCCCGTCCAGCCCGCCGTAGTTGCGCAGGTCGGTGCCGTCGGCCGAGCGGTACGTCGTGGGCAGGCCCAGCAGCCCGTTGGACAGGTCGAGCTGGTCGGCGCCGGGCTTGCCCCGCGTCAGGTCGAGCTTGAGCCCGGCCTCCTTCAGCGACTCGTAGTCGGCACGCGCCGCGCTCAGGCGCGCGGCCAGGTCCTCGGCGGACAGGGTGGACAACGGGGCGGGAGTGCTGGTCACAGGCCCATCGTGCCGCATCGACGATTTGGCCGCAGGTCCGGCACCGCCGTAGGGTGAGTCACTGAAACCTTAAGACCGCCGGTCGTCCGGACTGCCAGTCCGGACCGAAGGTTCCGCGAAGCGGGCGTCCTGCGTAGGGGATCAGAGCAAAGCCAGCGCGTCTTGCGACGCGCGAGGTCCGAGCCCTGAGCGCCTGCGCTCAGGGCTCTTGTCGTCTCGGAGTCGTCGCGACGGTCCCCATCCGGAAGGAGACCCATGGCGCGGGCAGACAAGCAGGCCGCCGTCGCGGAGATCACTGAGTCTTTCAGTGGTGCCGCTGGCGCTGTGCTGACCGAGTACCGCGGTCTCACCGTCAAGGAGCTGCAGGACCTTCGCCGCTCCCTCGGTGCGAACGCAAGCTACGCCGTGGTCAAGAACACGCTGGCCAAGATCGCCGCCAAGGAGGCGGGCATCGATGGCTTCGACGACCTGCTGACTGGTCCGACCGCTATCGCCTTCATCCAGGGCGACGTGGTCGAGGCGGCCAAGGGTCTGCGTGACTTTGCCAAGGCGAACCCCGCCCTTGTCATCAAGGGCGGCGTTCTGGACGGCAACCTCCTCGACGCCTCCGAGATCGCCAAGCTGGCCGATCTCGAGTCGCGTGAGGTGCTCCTGGGCAAGCTGGCGGGCGCGATGCTCGCTTCGCTCAGCCAGGCCGTCTACCTCCTCAACGCCCCGCTCGCCCAGGCTGCCCGGCTCGCCGGCGCCCTGGAGGCGAAGGCGCAGGAGGACCCCTCGATCCTCGCAGGTGGTGCCGGTACGCCGGCCGCTGCCGAGGAGACCCCGGCCGCTGAGGACGCTGCCGCCGAGGAGGCCCCCGCGGCCGCCGAGGCTGCTGCCGACGAGGCCGCCGAGTCCACCGACGCCTGATCCAGGCCGACGTACACCACCTGAAACCCGGTCTGCTCGCGTACGCGGTCAGACCAACTGAGAAAGGACACGCCACCATGGCGAAGCTCACCACCGACGAGCTCCTCGACGCGTTCAAGGAGATGACCCTCATCGAGCTCTCCGAGTTCGTGAAGCAGTTCGAGGAGACCTTCGGCGTCACCGCCGCCGCTCCCGTTGCCGTTGCCGCTGCTCCCGCCGCCGGCGGTGCCGCGGGCGACGACGCCGCTGCCGTCCAGGACGAGTTCGACGTGATCCTCGAGTCGGCCGGCGACAAGAAGATCAACGTCATCAAGGAGGTCCGCGCGCTGACCTCCCTCGGCCTCAAGGAGGCCAAGGACCTCGTGGAGTCCGCCCCGAAGGCGATCCTCGAGAAGGTCACCAAGGAGGCCGCGGACAAGGCCAAGGAGTCCCTCGAGGGCGCCGGCGCCACCGTCACCCTCAAGTGACGGTTCGCTGAACCAAGCGATCCCCGGCGAGGCCGGTGGAGCCAATGGCTCCACCGGCCTCGTGCCTTTTTCGACCGCCCTTCTCAAAGTTGCTACCACCGGGTACGGTCTGCCCGGGATCCGGCCCCGGAGTGATCCGGGCCACCAGGCCTGCGTAACGTGCGGCACACTCGCACGTTGATCCCACGCAGCCGTCCGGGGGAGCTGGCGCGGTGGGCAATGAGTCGTGAGGGAGAGACAACATGGGCGTCGACGTCGCGGTGCAGAACCTGACGAAGAGCTTCGGCAAGCAGCTCATCTGGCGTGACGTGTCGCTGACGCTGCCGGCCGGCGAGGTCTCCGTGATGCTGGGTCCGTCCGGTACCGGCAAGTCCGTCTTCCTCAAGGCGCTCATCGGCCTGGTGAAGCCCGACGAGGGCTCGATCATCATCGAGGGCACCGACATCGCCTCCTGCTCCGAGAAGGAGCTCTACGAGATCCGCAAGCTCTTCGGCGTGCTGTTCCAGGACGGCGCCATGTTCGGCTCGATGAACCTCTACGACAACGTCGCCTTCCCGCTGCGCGAGCACACCAAGAAGACCGAGTCGCAGATCCGCGACATCGTCATGGAGAAGATGGACCTCGTCGGTCTGCTCGGCGCCGAGATGAAGCTCCCCGGCGAGATCTCCGGCGGCATGCGCAAGCGCGCCGGTCTCGCCCGGGCGCTCGTGCTGGACCCGGAGATCCTGCTGATCGACGAGCCCGACTCGGGCCTGGACCCGGTGCGCACCTCGTTCATCAACCAGCTCTTCATCGACCTCAACGCGCAGATCGAGGCCACCTTCCTGATCGTGACCCACGACGTGCACAGCGTCCGGGTCGTGCCGGACAACATCGGCCTGCTCTACCACAAGCACCTCGCCATGTACGGCCCGCGCGAGATGCTGCTGTCCTCGGACGAGCCCGTGGTGCGGCAGTTCCTCAACGCCCAGACGGTCGGCCCGATCGGCATGTCCGAGGAGAAGGACGCCGACCAGCTGGCTGCGGAGAAGGACATCGACCTGCCGCCGCTGCCGCCCATCCCGCTGCAGCTGGAGCCCTCGAACGGGATCCCGCGCCGCAGCCAGCGGGAGCCGGGCGCGTGGTGCCGCGAGAACGGGGTGACACCGCCTCCCGGGTCTTTCACCCGCGAGGCCGAGCACCAGACGAGCGTCTGAGGTCACTCCTTGTCCTCCACCGCTGCTCGGGTGCTCAGGCCGATCGGCACTGCTGGCAACCTCTTCGCATTCGCCCTGGACGTGGGGCGCGCGCTCTTCCGCCGCCCCTTCCAGATGCGGGAGTTCATCCAGCAGGCCTGGTTCATCGCGTCGGTCACGATCATCCCCACCGCCCTCGTCGCCATCCCCTTCGGCGCGGTCATCGCGCTGCAGGTCGGCGGCCTCATCAAGCAGTTCGGCGCGCAGTCGTTCACCGGCGCCGCGTCGGTGCTCGCCGTCATCCAGCAGGCCGGGCCCATCGCCACGGCACTGCTGATCGCCGGGGCCGGCGGATCGGCCATCGCCGCCGACCTCGGCGCCCGCAAGATCCGTGAAGAGCTCGACGCGATGATGGTGCTGGGCATCGACCCGATCCAGCGCCTCGTGGTGCCCCGGGTCCTGGCCTGCATGCTCGTCGCGGTCTTCCTCAACGGCATGGTCAGCGTCGTCGGCGTCGCCGGCGGCTACGTGTTCAACGTGATCCTGCAGGACGGCACGCCCGGTGCCTACCTCGCCAGCTTCACCGCCCTGGCCCACCTGCCCGACGTGTGGATCGGCATGCTCAAGGCCCTCGTGTTCGGCCTCATCGCCGCCGTCGTCGCCGCCTACAAGGGCATGAACGCCGCCGGTGGCCCCAAGGGCGTCGGAGACGCTGTCAACGAGTCCGTCGTGATCACGTTCCTGCTGCTGTTCGTCGTCAACTTCACCCTGAGCACGATCTACCTCGAGATCGTTCCTCCGAAGACGGGCTGAGGCGGACATGGCAAACCTCAAGGCGGTCTACGACCGTCCCCTCAAGAGCCTCGACAACCTCGGCCACGAGCTGTCCTTCTACCTGAAGGTGCTCATCGCCCTGCCGCGCTCCGTGCGGCGCTACCCGCGCGAGATCATGCGGATCCTGGCCGAGGTCACCCTCGGCTCGGGTGCCCTCGCCGTCATCGGCGGCACCGTGGGCGTCATCGTCGGGATGACGTTCTTCACCGGCGCCCAGGTCGGGCTCTCCGGCTACGCCGCGCTGAACCAGCTCGGCACCGCAGCCTTCGCCGGGTTCGTGTCCGCCTACTTCAACACCCGCGAGATCGCACCGCTGGTCGCAGGCATCGCGCTCGCCGCGACGGTGGGCTGCGGGTTCACCGCCCAGCTCGGCGCGATGCGGATCTCCGAGGAGATCGACGCCGTCGAGGTGATGGCGATCCCGTCGATGCCGTTCCTGGTCACCACCCGCGTGGTCGGTGGACTGATCGCGATCGTCCCGCTCTACGTCGTCGGGCTGTTGTCGTCGTACGTCGCGAGCCGGTTGGTGGTCACGCAGATCTACGGGCAGTCCACCGGGACCTACGACCACTACTTCAACCAGTTCCTGCCACCCGGCGACGTGCTGTGGTCCTTCGGCAAGGTGCTCGTGTTCGCTGTCGTGGTCATCCTGATCCACTGCTACCACGGGTACACGGCCTCCGGCGGTCCCGCCGGTGTGGGCACCGCGGTGGGCAAGGCGGTGCGGACCAGCATCGTGGCGATCAACGTGATCGACCTGTTCCTGTCGATGGCCATCTGGGGTGCCTCGACGACGGTGAGGCTGGCGGGGTGAGCGCGCGATGAACAAGGTCCTCGGTGCCTACAGGACGCTCGGCGTCGTCTTCCTCGCGCTGCTGGTGCTCTCGGCGTGGCTGACGTACGCGACGTTCACCAAGAAGTTCGCCGACTACGAGCGGATCACGCTGCAGACCTCGAAGATCGGCCTCCAGCTGCCGATCCGGGCCGACGTCAAGGTCCGTGGCGTGCTCGTCGGCGAGGTCCTCGAGGCCCGCGCCGGCAACGCGGAGGGCGCGGAGCTGACGCTCGGGCTCTATCCCGACAAGGTCGACCTGATCCCGGCCAACGTGACCGGCTCGATCGTCCCCAAGACGCTGTTCGGCGAGAAGTACGTCTCGCTGGAGATCCCCGAGACCGGCGGCAGCGGCACCATCCGCGCCGGCGCCGTGGTCGACCGCACGGAGGTCGGCACGGAGGTGGAGGAGGTGCTCTCCGACCTCTACCCGCTGCTGCGGGCGGTGCAGCCGGCGGAGCTCAACATGACCCTCACCGCGCTGGCCACGGCGCTCGACGGCCGCGGCGAGCAGCTGGGCCAGAACATCGAGCGGCTCGACTCCTACCTGAAGCGGCTCAACCCGCAGATCCCCGCGCTGCTCGAGGACCTCGAGCTGACCTCGGAGGTCTCCGACATCTACGCCGACATCCTGCCCGAGGTGGCACAGATCCTGGAAGACACGGTGAAGACGACGGGCACCCTGGAGGAGCGCGAGGCGGCGCTGACCGCCACGCTGCGCGACATCCGCAGCTTCTCCGCCACGGCACGCTCCTTCCTCGACGCCAACGCGGAGCGGCTGGACCGGCTCGGCCGGACCAGCGTGCCGGTGCTCAAGGCACTGGCCCGCTACTCGCCGGTGATCCCCTGCCTGGCGGCCGGCATCGTCAAGAACCAGGGCATGCTCGCTGAGGCGTTCCGCGGCCACGAGCTGCACATCGTGCTGGAGACGCTGAAGGACCAGCCGCGGGCCTACACCCCCGACGACGCCCCGTTCTTCGGCACCGACACGGGTCCCGACTGCCAAGGGCTGCCCAACACGCCGTACAGCCAGTGGAACCCCGCCCCGGGCGTCCCGCGCATCAACGACGGCCTGTCCCGCAACACCGAGAAGGGCAACGGCCGGGTGGCGCCCGGTGGCTCCGGCGCCGGCTACTTCGGCACGCCCGACGACGTCGCGGCGCTGCGGACCGTGCTGGCCGAGCGGCTGGGAAGCGGCACCGACCTCAACGTGCTGCTCGCCGGCCCGGTGGTCGCGGAGTCGGTCGCCGCCGGTACCGAGGCACGAGCAGGTGAGGACCGATGATCCGCGGACTCGACAAGCGCACCAGCGGCGACCTCGTCCGCCTGGTCGTCTTCATGGTGACGACCGCGCTGGCCACCAGCGTCCTGATCGTCACGATCGGCAACATCTCCTTCGGCAGCACGCGGTCGTACGCCGCCGAGTTCGTCGACGTCACCGGCGTGAACGCCGGTGACGACATCCGCATCGCGGGCGTCAAGGTCGGCACGGTGAAGGGCATCGAGGTGGTCGACGGCAACCGCGCGAAGGTCTCCTTCGACGTGGACGCCGACACGGTCATCGACTCCTCCACCCACGCCGCCATCCGCTACCGCAACCTGATCGGGCAGCGCTACATCTCGCTGAAGCAGGAGGGTGAGGGCGGCAAGCGCCTGGCGGAGGACGACGTACTGCCGGTGGAGCGGACGAAGCCCGCCCTCGACCTGACGGTGCTGTTCAACGGGTTCAAGCCGCTGTTCCAGGCGCTCTCGCCGGACGACATCAACAAGCTGTCCTACGAGATCGTCCAGGTCTTCCAGGGAGAGGGCGGCACGCTGGAGGGCCTGCTGTCCAGCACCGCCTCGGTGACCCGGACCCTGGCCGACCGGGACAAGGTGATCGGCGACCTGCTGGAGAACCTGGACTACGTGCTCGACCACGTCGCGGACCGCGACGCGCAGCTGACCCGGCTGATCGACAGCTTCCGCACCCTGGTCGGTGGCCTGAACGACGACCGCGAGGCCATCTTGTCCTCGCTCGACTCGATCTCCGAGCTCTCCGTGCAGACCGCCGCCCTGGTCTCCGAGGCCGAGGACCCCCTGGTCCGCGACATCAAGCAGCTGCGCAAGGTCCTGCGCACCCTCGACGTCAACCGCAAGGAGATCGACCGTGGCCTGCAGGTGCTGCCGATCAAGATGACCAAGCTCGGGCGCACGGCGACGTACGGCTCCTGGTTCAACTTCTACCTCTGTCACTTCAAGGCGACCATCAAGGTCCCCGGTCTGCCGTCGCCGCTGCGCGCGCGCTACAACATCGGCGCCGATCGGTGCACGCTCAAATGAGGGGAGTGAGCGAGCGATGAAGCCGTTCCGTGAACGCAACCCGGTGACGATCGGGGCGATCAGCCTGGCCACGCTGGTCCTGGTCTTCGTGGCTGCGCTGCGTGCCCAGGACCTGCCCCTGATCGGGGGAGGGGACACCTACTACGCCACGTTCAGCGAGGCCGGCGGCCTGAAGGTCAACGACGAGGTCCGTATCGCCGGGGTCCGCGTCGGCAAGGTGACCGAGATGGGGCTCGACGGAGACTCGGTGAAGGTGGCCTTCAAGATCCGCACCGCCGCCAAGCTCGGCGAGGGCACCCGGGCCGACATCAAGGTGAAGACGATCCTGGGGTCGATGTACCTCGCGCTGACCCCGGCCGGCGACGGCGAGCTCGCCGCCGGCGCCACGATCTCGCTGGAACGGACCAGCTCCCCGTTCGACGTCGTCGACGCGTTCGAGGGCCTGGCCCAGACGTCGGAGGACATCAACACCGACCAGCTCGCCGCGTCGTTGACGACACTCGCGGACCTCACCCGCAACACCCCGGAGGAGTTCCGGGCCGCCCTCGACGGCGTCTCCGCGCTGTCCAAGGTCGTCGCCTCGCGCGACGAGGAGATCAACTCCCTGCTCAAGAACCTCAACCGGGTCTCCACCGTGCTCGACTCCCGCGACGAGGAGATCGTCGCGCTCATGGCGGACGCCGACAGCCTGTTCAAGGCGCTGGTGCTGCGCAAGGCGCAGATCCACCGGCTGCTGGAGTCCACGAGCACCTTGAGCACCAAGCTGACCTCGCTGGTGCGCGAGACCGATGACGACCTCAAGCCCGCGCTGGACCACCTCGACTCGGTGCTCCAGGTGATCAAGAAGAACGAGGACAACGTGGAGGAGTCGCTGCGGGTGATGGCGCCGTTCTACCGGGTCTTCGCCAGCACCCTGGGCAACGGACCGTGGTTCGACACCTACATCTTCAACCTCCCGCCGGTCCCCGGCCCCGGAGTGGGGGTGGGTGTCGGATGAGCGCCGCACGCCGCTGGCTCCCGCTGGGCATCATCCTGCTCCTGGTCGTCACCGGGGTGGTGTGGATGTTCGGCGGCTCGTCGGGGACCAAGACCGTCACCGCCTACTTCCCGCGCACCGTCTCCCTCTACGAGGGCTCCGACGTGCGGGTGCTCGGCATCCCGGTGGGCAGGGTGAACGAGATCGTCCCCGAGGGCACGCAGGTCAAGGTCGTCATGACCTACGACGAGGAGGTCGAGGTCCCGGCCGGTGCGAAGGCCGCGATCGTCTCCCCGTCGGTGGTCGGGGACCGCTACGTGCAGCTGACGCCCGCCTACACCGAGGGTGCGGTCCTCGCGGACAACACCGTCATCAAGGCCGAGGGCGCGGTGCCGCTGGAGCTCGACGAGATCTACTCCAGCATCGACGACCTGACCGTCGCGTTGGGCCCCGACGGGGCGAACCGCGACGGCGCGCTGTCCGACCTGCTGGAGCAGACCGCCGCCAACTTCGGCGGCCAGGGCGAGGCGTTCAACCAGACGATCAAGGACTTCGGCAAGTTCAGCGAGACCCTCGACAACAACAAGGACGACCTGTTCGAGTCGGCCGAGAAGCTCGAGGGCTTCATCAAGACGCTGGCCGAGGGCGACGACACGGTGCGCGACTTCAACCGGTCGTTGGGCAGCGTGTCCAAGCTGCTCGCCGAGGAGCGCCGGGAGCTGACCAGCGCGCTGTCCAACCTGGGTGTGGCGCTCAAGGAGGTCGGCACGTTCGTGAAGACCAACCGCGAGGTCCTGGGTCGCAACATCAAGGACGTCAACCGGGTCGCCAAGCTGCTGGTGCGCCAGCGGGCCGCGCTCGACGAGATCCTCCAGGCCGGGCCGCTGGCCCTGACGAACCTGTACCACACCTACAACCCCGGCAACGGCACGCTCGACGTCAACGCCAACATCGGCAACCTGGTCAACGAGCTCACCTCCGACCCGGCCAGCGTGCTGTGCGCGCTGACCGCGTCGGTGGACACGAAGGGCGAGGTGTGCAAGCTCGTCAACACCCTGCTGCCGCGCAGCGCGCCGTTCGGCACCGGTTCCTGGGCCAACCAGCCCTACGACCCGACCCTCAACGGTCTCGTGGAGGTGACGCCGTGAAGCGCCCGCTCGCCACGCTGCGTGCCCGCGCCCGTGCGGCGCTCGCCCTCGGTCTCGGCCTGGTGCTGCTGACCGGCTGCGACTTCGACGTCTACCAGCTGCCGATGCCCGGCGGCACCGACACGGGCAAGGACCCGATCGCGGTCACCGTGAAGTTCGACGACGTGCTGGACCTGGTGCCCAAGTCCTCGGTCAAGGTCAATGACGTCTCCGTCGGCCAGGTCACCGACGTCCGCCTCGACGGCTACCGCGCCGTCGTCGAGCTGGAGCTGCGCAACGACGTCGACCTGCCCGACAACGCGGTCGCCTCCATCCGCCAGACCAGCCTGCTGGGGGAGAAGTTCGTGTCCCTGGCGGTCCCCGCGTCGGGTGCGAAGGGGGAGCTCTCCCACGGCGACGTCATCGAGGACGGCGGCCGCAACCCCGAGGTCGAGGAGGTGCTGGGCGCGCTCAGCCTGATCCTCAACGGCGGTGGGGTGGCCCAGCTGAAGACGATCTCCCAGGAGCTCAACCTGGCGCTCGCGGGCCGTGAGGACTCCGCACGCTCGGTGCTCACCCAGGTCTCCTCGCTCATGGGACAGCTCGACGAGCGCAAGGGCGACATCGTCGCCGCCATCGAGTCGGTCAACCGGCTGGCGGTCACCGCCCGCACCCACCAGGACAGCATCGACCTGGCCCTGGACGAGCTGCCCAGCGCGCTGGACTCCCTGGAGCGTCAGCGTGAGGACCTGGTGGCGATGCTGGAGGGGTTGACCGAGCTCAGCGACGTCGGCGTCCGGGTCATCAAGACCACCCGGGCCAACACGGTCGAGGCGCTCAAGCAGCTGGACCCGATCCTCACCCAGGTCGTGAAGGCCGGCGACGACTTCGTCGACGGGTTCAGCACCTTCCTCACCTACCCGTTCATCGACGAGGCGGTGGGCCGGGACCCGGCGGTGGCCCGCAACCTGCACATGGGCGACTACGTCAACCTCTCGGTCGACCTCGCCCTGGACCTGGGCAACCTCGACATCCCGGACTTCTGCTTCCTGCTCAACGACCTGCCGGACCTGCCGATCAACGAGCTGCTGAACATCAAGAACCTGTGCAACGGGGTCCGCGAGACGCTGCAGTCCTGCGTGAAGGCGCCGTTCGTGCCGGCGGACTGCGCGAAGCTGCCGGAGTACCTGTTCGACAACCTCTGCGACGGCATCCCGGCGCTGTGCTCGGTGCTCGAGGGGCTCTCCGGCGCGCTCGGCGGCAACGCCAAGAACAACGCCGGCGGCAAGGGCGGTGCGAAGGGCGGTGCGAGCGGCAACGCCAAGTCGGGCGGCTCCGGCGGCTCGAAGCAGGGGCCGGCGACCGGGAACCCGCTCGGCAACCTGCTGGGCAGCGTGTTCGGTGGCGGCGGCCTGAACCGGCCCGCGCCCGGTGGTGAGACCCAGGTCGACGAGATGTGGCGTGAGTTCGACACGGCGTACGACGTGGACATGGTCTCGCTCTATGCCGGACCGCTGCTGGCGTCGGCGAGCCCGAAGGAGGCAGCACGGTGATCACCCGCCGCACCAAGGTGCAGCTCGTCGTCTTCGCCCTGATCACGCTCGTCGGGGTGTCGTTCGTCGGCGCCCGCTACGCCCAGCTCGACCGGCTGGTGGTCGACCGCTCCTACACCGTGGTGGCGCACTACCCGACCTCCGGCGGCATCTTCTCCGGTGCCGAGGTGACCTACCGCGGGGTGCAGATCGGCAAGGTCGGCGAGCTCGTGCTGACCGAGGACGGCGTCGACGTGGTGCTCGAGATCGACAAGGAGTGGGACCGGATCCCCGCCGACACGATCGCGCTCGTCGGCAACCGCTCGGCCGTCGGCGAGCAGTACGTCGAGCTGCAGCCGCAGGTCGACGGCGGTCCGTTCCTCGCGGACGGCTCGGAGATCGACGACGTCGCCACCCCGATCGCCACCGAGAAGCTGCTCGCCGACATCTCCGCCACCGTGGCCAGCGTGGACCGCGAGGCCCTGCAGACGACCGTGGCCGAGCTCGGCCGGGCGTTCGGCGGCGCCGGCGAGGACCTGCAGAAGATCATCGACACCGGCAACTCGTTCATCGAGACCGCCGACGAGAACTTCGACCTGACCACGGCGCTGATCCGCGACGCCAACACGGTCCTCAACGGCCAGATCGCGACCGAGTCGTCGCTGCGCACCTTCGCCGACCAGCTCTCGAAGTTCTCCGGTGCGCTCGCCGGCGCCGACGACGACCTGCGCACGGTGATCGACAACGGCTCGGTGACCGCCACCCAGCTGCGCACCCTGCTGGAGCAGAACGGCGTCGAGCTCAGTGAGCTGCTCGCCAACCTGGTCGCCACCAACGAGGTCGTCGTCCAGCACCTTCCCGGCCTCAAGCAGATGCTCGTCGTCTACCCGTGGGCGGTGCTCGGTGGGCTGACGGTGGTCGGCAAGAAGTCTCCCTCGGAGGGCGGCTCGGGCTTCTACGACGCCCACTTCGGTCTGGTGCTGAGCCAGGAGATCCCGGGCCTGCCCGGGCCCGCGCTGTGCCGGGAGGGCTACGTCAAGGAGCGCCGCCACCCCGAGTCCGACCGGGGCAACGCCCCGATGCCCAGCGACGCGCGATGCACCGAGCCGATCACCAAGTCGAACCCGCGTGGGCCGCAGAACCTGCCCCGCATCGCGCCGGCCGCCATCGGCACCGACGACGTCGTGGCGAGCTACGACGCGACCACCGGCGAGCTGACCTGGGGTGCCTCGGGGGCGGCCCCCACTGCCCGCGGTAGCGTGACGCCTCCGTCGCTGGGGAAGGACTCGTGGAAGTGGCTGTACGTCCAACCGATGCTCGACCGCTAGGGGGAGCGCGCAGGCGCTGGGCCGTGCTCGGCCTGCTGGTCGGGGTCCTCGTGGCCGCGCTGGGCGCCTCGGCGTACCTGGTGCTCGACCGGGGGGCCGGCGGCAACCCGGTGAGCCGCCTCGACTCGCTGATCGACCCCGCCCCGGACCCTTCACAGGAGCGCGAGAAGGCGCTCGCCGCCGCGCGCACCTTCGTCGAGCGGTTCAACACCTACGGCCCCGGCCTGCTCGCGGACGACGGCACGATGCCGGACTACGCCGCGGTCGGTGAGCTGATGTCGGCGAAGTTCGCGAAGGTGTTCGGCACGAACGTCGGCTACGCCGAGCAGACCGTCGCGGAGACCGGGATCGAGCGCGCCGGCCAGGTGCACGCCGTCGGGGTGGCCGCGATCGACGAGGACTCCGCCGAGCTCCTGGTCGCCGGCATCGTCACCTTCTCCTACCCCGCATCCATCGCCGAGGACGGCAAGGCACCCGAGGACGACGCAGCCGGGGCCGACGGCGACAGGGTCGGCTTCGAGCCTGTGCGCTTCCGCTACCAGGTCTCGCTCGTGAAGATCGACGGCACCTGGAAGGTCGACGACCTCGACGACCTCGACGACGAGCTCGGCTCCTTCGCCGACTCCCAGGGCGAGCCGGACCAGGCCCCCTCGGACCAGGCCTCCGAGCAGCCGTCCGAGCAGCCGTCGGGCCAGCCGTCGAGCGAGACCTCGACCCCGGCCGGACCGGCTCAGGAGGAGACCCCGTGAGCGCGAACCTCTACGACCTCCTCGACGTCGAGGAGACCGCGTCGACCGAGGAGATCCGGGCGGCGTGGAAGTCCGCGATCGCCGACCTCGACCCGACCGAGCGCCGCTTCCGGGCCTACAGCGACGCCGCCGGGGTGCTGCTCGACGCCGACAAGCGCGCGGCGTACGACGCCGAGCTGGCCGCCGCCCGGGAGGCGGAGGAGAGCGCCGCGGCTGCGGCCGCCGAGGAGGCGGAGCCGTCCGCCGAGCCCGAGGAGCCGGTCGCCGAGGACACCGCGGCCGAGGACGCCACGACCGCCGACGCGTCCCCGGACGACACCGACACCGAGACCGACACCGAGACCGACACCGACGGCACCGACGACGCCGCCGTTCCCGACCCGACCGGTCCCACGACCCCCGTCCTGGTGGCCGTCGGGATCGCGGCGCTGCTCTCGGCCGTGCTCGCGGTGTGGGTGCTGACCCTGCCCGGGGCGCGCGCCGACGAGCCCCCGAAGGACGTCGCCGAGCGCAGCACCCGCCAGGAGCGCGCGGCGATCTCGGCCGAGGGCGCCGCGGAGAAGATGGTCGCCCCGGTGCTGTCGTACAACCACCAGACGATGCCGGCCGACCTGGAGCGGCTCACGGGCCACCTCACGGACCGGATGGCCGACAAGCAGAAGGCCGCCTGGTCGGAGCTGACCAAGGAGGCGCAGGCCCAGAAGGTGGTCGTCGAGGCGAAGGCCGCCGGCACCGCGCTCACCCGGGTCGACCCCGCCGGGCGCCGGGCGACCGTGGTGGCCTTCATCGACCAGTACGTCGAGAAGGCCGACAGCCAGCCCTTCGTGCTGCGGATGTGGGCGACCATGTCGCTGGTGCGCGAGAGCGACGACGGCCGCTGGCTGCTCGACGACCTCTGCACCGACGACTCCTGCGGCTGAGCCGTCCACCTGGCCGACAGGCCCGGGTACGACGCGCGCGAAGCGCCTTCGGCCGCGTAGGTTCTCCACCGCGCCCGGCGAGGCTGCTTGACCTCGACGGGGCGTCGCTTGCATGATCGACCATCGATCTGAGCACGGCGTCGTGGGAGGATCGGGTCCATCGAAGCGGATGACCGGCTTTCTTTGCCGTGCCCGCTTCCGTGGTGTATCGTGGCTCTTTGCGCCTGCCCTCAGATGCGCTTCGGCCTGCCCGGTGGCCGATGACGTGGGGGGCGACGCACTCGAAGAGTCGAACCGTCGAAGGACAACTCTTGGCCGCGCGCACCACCCCCGGTAAGTCCCGCATTTCTTTCGCGAAGATCTCTGAGCCGCTGGCACTGCCGCAGCTCCTCTCGCTCCAGACCGACAGCTTCGACTGGCTGATCGGCAACGAGGCCCACCAGGCCCGCATCCAGGCCCGCATCGACGCGGGTGAGGACGCAACCTTCAAGTCCGGACTGGAGGAGATCTTCGAGGAGATCTCTCCGATCGAGGACTTCTCGGAGACCATGTCGCTGTCGTTCGAGAACCCTGTGTTCTACGACCCCAAGTACACGGTCGACGAGTGCAAGGAGAAGGACCTCACCTACTCCGCGCCGCTCTACGTCTCGGCTGAGTTCACCAACAACGAGACCGGTGAGATCAAGGGCCAGACGGTCTTCATGGGCGACTTCCCGCTCATGACCCCCAAGGGCACGTTCGTGATCAACGGCACCGAGCGTGTCGTCGTCTCGCAGCTGGTCCGCTCGCCCGGTGTCTACTTCGAGCGCTCCGCCGACAAGACGTCCGACAAGGACATCTACACGGCCAAGCTGATCCCGAGCCGCGGCGCGTGGCTCGAGTTCGAGATCGACAAGCGCGACCTGGTCGGCGTCCGCCTCGACCGCAAGCGCAAGCAGAACGTCACCGTGCTGCTCAAGGCCCTCCAGGCCGTCGCCGAGGACACCGGCGAGGAGTACGACTACGAGGCCGTCATGGCCGACCTGCGCACCTTCGAGTCGATCCAGCTGACCGAGGAGAAGGACAACACCTCGGGGCCCGACGACGCGCTGCTCGACATCTACCGCAAGCTGCGCCCGGGCGAGCCGCCGACGCGCGAGGCCGCGCTGACGCTGTTGAAGAACTACTACTTCAACCCGAAGCGCTACGACCTCGCCAAGGTCGGCCGGTACAAGATCAACAAGAAGCTCGGCCAGGACCAGCCGTTCGACAAGCAGACGATGACGATCGCGGACATGGTCGCGACCATCCGCTACATCGTCGCGCTGCACGACGGCCGCACCCACCTCGAGGTCGGCGCCGAGACTCCGCTGGAGATCTCCTCCGACGACATCGACCACTTCGGCAACCGCCGGATGCGTACGGTCGGCGAGCTCATCCAGAACCAGCTCCGCACCGGCCTGGCCCGGATGGAGCGGGTGGTCCGCGAGCGGATGACGACTCAGGACGTCGAGGCGATCACGCCGCAGTCGCTGATCAACATCCGCCCCGTGGTCGCTGCGCTGAAGGAGTTCTTCGGAACCTCCCAGCTCTCGCAGTTCATGGACCAGACCAACCCGATCGCGGGGCTGACGCACAAGCGTCGCCTCTCCGCGCTCGGCCCGGGCGGTCTGTCCCGTGACCGCGCCGGCATGGAGGTCCGTGACGTCCACCCGTCGCACTACGGCCGCATGTGCCCGATCGAGACCCCTGAGGGCCCGAACATCGGTCTGATCGGCTCGCTGGCCTCCTACGGCCGGATCAACCCGTTCGGCTTCGTCGAGACGCCGTACCGCAAGGTCGAGAACGGTGTCGTCACCGACAAGATCGACTACCTCACCGCCGACGACGAGGACCGTTACGTCATCGCGCAGGCCAACGCCGGGCTCGACGCCGCCGGCCGCTTCGTCGAGGAGCGGGTGCTGGTGCGCCAGCGCCGGGGCGAGGTCTCCGAGGTCCTGGCCGACGATGTCGACTACATGGACGTGTCGCCGCGTCAGATGGTGTCGGTGGCCACGGCCCTGATCCCGTTCCTCGAGCACGACGATGCCAACCGTGCGCTCATGGGCGCCAACATGCAGCGTCAGGCCGTGCCGCTGATCCGCAGCGACTCGCCGATCGTCGGCACCGGCATCGAGTACCGCGCCGCGGTCGACGCCGGGGACGTGGTCGTCGCGACCGCCGCCGGTGTGGTCAAGTCGGTCTCGGCCGACCTGATCGAGACCATGAACGACGACGGCAGCTACTCGTCGTACCGGCTCGCGAAGTTCAAGCGCTCCAACCAGGGCACCTGCATCAACCAGCGGCCGCTGGTCGAGGTGGGCGACCGGCTCGAGGTCGGCTCGCCGATCGCCGACGGTCCCTGCACCGACAACGCGGAGATGGCGCTCGGCACCAACCTGCTCGTGGCGTTCATGCCGTGGGAGGGCCACAACTACGAGGACGCCATCATCCTCTCGCAGCGCCTGGTGCAGGAGGACGTCCTCACCTCGATCCACATCGAGGAGCACGAGGTCGACGCGCGCGACACCAAGCTGGGCCCCGAGGAGATCACCCGGGACATCCCGAACATCTCCGAGGAGATGCTGGCCGACCTCGACGAGCGCGGCATCATCCGCATCGGCGCCGAGGTCCGCGACGGCGACCTGCTCGTCGGCAAGGTCACGCCCAAGGGCGAGACCGAGCTGACGCCTGAGGAGCGGCTGCTCCGCGCGATCTTCGGTGAGAAGGCGCGCGAGGTCCGCGACACCTCGATGAAGGTCCCGCACGGCGAGACCGGCACGGTCATCGGCGTCCGGGTCTTCGACCGCGACGAGGGCGACGAGCTCCCGCCGGGGGTCAACCAGCTGGTGCGCGTCTACGTCGCGCAGAAGCGGAAGATCTCCGTGGGTGACAAGCTCGCCGGCCGTCACGGCAACAAGGGCGTCATCGCGAAGATCCTGCCCGTCGAGGACATGCCGTTCATGGAGGACGGCACCCCGGTGGACGTGGTCCTCAACCCGCTCGGTGTGCCGCGACGCATGAACATCGGGCAGATCCTCGAGCTGCACCTCGGCTGGCTCGGCAAGCAGGGCTGGGACATCAACCTGTCCGGCGACCCCGAGAACTCCGACTGGAAGCAGCGGCTCATCTCGATCGGCGTCGAGACGGCCGAGCCGAACACGAAGGTCGCGACGCCGGTCTTCGACGGTGCTCGCGAGGACGAGATCATCGGCCTCCTGGGCTCGACCCTGCCGACCCGCGACGGCGACCGCCTGATCGACGAGTCCGGCAAGGCGCACCTGTTCGACGGCCGCTCCGGCGAGCCGTTCAAGGAGCCGGTGTCGGTGGGCTACATGTACATCCTGAAGCTGCACCACCTCGTCGACGACAAGATCCACGCGCGCTCGACCGGCCCCTACTCGATGATCACGCAGCAGCCGCTGGGCGGTAAGGCCCAGTTCGGTGGCCAGCGGTTCGGTGAGATGGAGGTCTGGGCGATGGAGGCGTACGGCGCCGCCTACGCCCTGCAGGAGCTGCTCACGATCAAGTCTGACGACGTGCCGGGCCGCGTGAAGGTCTACGAGGCCATCGTCAAGGGCGAGAACATCCCCGACTCCGGCATCCCCGAGTCGTTCAAGGTTCTCGTCAAGGAGATGCAGTCGCTGTGCCTCAACGTGGAGGTGCTGTCCCAGGACGGCTCCACCATCGAGATGCGCGACGCGGAGGAGGACGTCTTCCGCGCCGCCGAGGAGCTCGGCATCGACCTGTCGCGTCGCGAGCCCTCGACCGTCGAAGAAGTCTGAGCCGTCGGTACGGCGGCCTCCGGGCCGCCGTACCGCCTCAGTCCCCAGCCTCACTCTGCACAGATCTAACGAAGGACAGCAGCCATCGTGCTCGACGTTAACTTCTTCGACCAGCTCAAGATCGGCCTGGCCACCGCGGACGACATCCGCACCTGGAGCCACGGCGAGGTCAAGAAGCCGGAGACCATCAACTACCGCACGCTCAAGCCCGAGCGTGACGGACTCTTCTGTGAGAAGATCTTCGGTCCCACCCGGGACTGGGAGTGCTACTGCGGCAAGTACAAGCGCGTGCGCTTCAAGGGCATCATCTGCGAGCGCTGCGGCGTCGAGGTGACCCGTTCGAAGGTCCGCCGCGAGCGGATGGGCCACATCGAGCTCGCCGCGCCGGTCACCCACATCTGGTACTTCAAGGGTGTCCCGAGCCGCCTCGGCTACCTCCTCGACCTGGCCCCGAAGGACCTCGAGAAGGTCATCTACTTCGCGGCCTACATGATCACCTCCGTCGACGAGGACGCCCGGCACCGCGACCTGCCCGACCTGGAGGCCAAGATCGGCCTGCAGCGTCAGAGCATCGAGAAGCGCCGCGACTCCGGCCTCGAGGACCGCACCAAGAAGCTCGAGGAGGACCTCGCCGCGCTCGAGGCCGAGGGTGCCAAGGCCGACCAGCGCCGCAAGGTGCGCGACGGCGCCGAGCGCGAGCTCAAGCAGCTGCGCGACCGCGCCCAGCGCGAGCTCGACCGCCTCGACGAGGTGTGGGACACGTTCAAGAGCCTGAAGGTCCAGGACCTGATGGGCGACGAGGTCCTCTACCGCGAGATGCGCAACTGGTTCGGCAAGTACTTCGAGGGCCACATGGGCGCCACGGCGATCCAGAAGCGCCTGCAGAACTTCGACATCGAGGCCGAGGTCGAGTCGCTGCGCGAGACCATCGCCACCGGCAAGGGCCAGCGCAAGGTCCGCGCCCTCAAGCGCCTCAAGGTCGTCGACGCGTTCCGCAAGACCGGCAACAAGCCCGAGGGCATGGTCCTCGACGCCGTTCCGGTCATCCCGCCGGACCTGCGCCCGATGGTGCAGCTGGACGGTGGCCGCTTCGCGACCTCCGACCTGAATGACCTGTACCGCCGCGTCATCAACCGGAACAACCGCCTCAAGCGGCTCCTGGACCTCGGCGCGCCCGAGATCATCGTCAACAACGAGAAGCGGATGCTGCAGGAGGCCGTCGACTCGCTGTTCGACAACGGTCGCCGTGGTCGTCCCGTCACCGGCCCGGGCAACCGGCCGCTGAAGTCGCTGTCCGACATGCTCAAGGGCAAGCAGGGTCGTTTCCGTCAGAACCTGCTCGGCAAGCGCGTGGACTACTCGGGCCGTTCGGTCATCGTGTCGGGTCCGCAGCTGAAGCTGCACCAGTGCGGTCTGCCCAAGCAGATGGCGCTGGAGCTGTTCAAGCCGTTCGTGATGAAGCGCCTCGTCGACCTGTCGCACGCGCAGAACATCAAGTCCGCCAAGCGGATGGTCGAGCGCGGCCGTCCGGTCGTGTGGGACGTGCTCGAGGAGGTCATCACCGAGCACCCGGTGCTGCTGAACCGCGCCCCCACCCTGCACCGCCTCGGCATCCAGGCCTTCGAGCCGCAGCTGATCGAGGGCAAGGCCATCCAGATCCACCCGCTCGTGTGCACCGCGTTCAACGCGGACTTCGACGGTGACCAGATGGCGGTGCACCTGCCGCTGTCCGCCGAGGCGCAGGCCGAGGCCCGGATCCTGATGCTGTCGACGAACAACATCCTCAAGCCGTCGGACGGCCGTCCGGTGACCATGCCCACCCAGGACATGATCATCGGCCTGTTCTTCCTCACGACCCCCCGTCCGGGCTCCGTGGGCGAGGGCCGGGTGTTCTCCTCGCAGGCCGAGGCGATCATGGCCTACGACCGCAACGAGATCACGCTGCAGAGCGCGGTCAGGATCCGCCTGGACGACGCCGTCGTGGCCGGTGCCGAGGCGGGCCCGGTGCTGCTCGAGACCACCCTGGGCCGCACGCTGTTCAACGACGCGCTGCCCGCCGACTACCCCTTCGTGAACGAGGAGGTCGGCAAGAAGCGTCTCGGCTCGATCGTCAACGACCTCGCCGAGCGTTACGGCAAGGTCGAGGTCGCGGCGTCGCTGGACGCGCTCAAGGACATCGGCTTCCACTGGGCGACCCGCTCCGGCGTGACCGTGTCGATCGCCGACGTCACCACGCCGGAGAACAAGGTCGAGATCCTGTCGGGCTTCGAGGAGAAGGCCGCCAAGATCCAGAAGCAGTTCGAGCGTGGTCTGGTCACCGACGACGAGCGCCGCCAGGAGCTCATCGAGATCTGGACCGAGGCCGGCAAGAAGGTCGGAGACGCCATGGAGGAGGCCTTCCGGGCCCAGCCGTCGAACCCGATCTACATGCAGGTCTACTCGGGCGCCTCGGGTAACTTCAACCAGATCCGTCAGGTCGGCGCCATGCGTGGTCTGGTGGCCAACCCGAAGGGCGAGATCATCCCGCGCCCGATCAAGGCCAACTTCCGTGAGGGCCTGTCCGTGCTGGAGTACTTCATCTCCACCCACGGTGCCCGCAAGGGTCTGGCGGACACCGCGCTGCGGACCGCCGACTCGGGCTACCTCACGCGTCGTCTGGTCGACGTGTCGCAGGACGTCATCATCCGTGAGGAGGACTGCGGCACCGAGCGCGGTCTGCCGAAGGTGATCGGCGTGCGCGGCGAGGACGGCGTCGTGGTCAAGGACGACAACGCCGAGACCGCGGCCTACGCCCGCAGCGCGGCCACCGACATCGCCCACCCGGAGACCGGCGAGCTGCTCGCCTCCGCGGGCGAGGACCTCGGTGACGTCAAGATCGCCGAGCTGATCGCGGCCGGCATCGAGAAGGTCACCGTCCGCTCGGTGCTCACCTGCGACGCTCGTACCGGTACCTGCGCGAAGTGCTACGGCCGCTCGCTGGCCACCGGCAAGCTGGTCGACATCGGTGAGGCCGTCGGCATCATCGCGGCCCAGTCGATCGGTGAGCCCGGCACGCAGCTGACGATGCGTACGTTCCACACCGGTGGTGTGGCCTCCGCGGACGACATCACGCAGGGTCTGCCCCGCGTGGTCGAGCTCTTCGAGGCCCGGACCCCGAAGGGTGTCACCCACATCTCCGAGGCCGCCGGCCGCGTGGAGATCGAGGAGACGGACAAGGCCCGCAAGGTCCTGGTCACCCCCGACGACGGCTCCGACGTCATCGAGTACGTGGTCAGCCGGCGCTCGCGCCTGCTGGTCTCCGACGGCGAGCACATCGAGGTCGGCCAGCCGCTGACCCAGGGCACGCCGGACCCGAAGGAGGTGCTCCGCATCCTGGGTGTCCGCCGGACGCAGCAGCACCTCGTCGACGAGGTCCAGGAGGTGTACCGCAGCCAGGGTGTGTCGATCCACGACAAGCACATCGAGATCATCGTGCGGCAGATGCTGCGCCGGATCACGGTGCTCGAGTCGGGTGACACCAACCTGCTGCCCTCCGACCTGGTGGACCGGGCGCTCTTCGAGTCCGAGAACCGGCGTGTGGTCTCCGAGGGCGGCAAGCCGGCCTCGGGTCGTCCCGAGCTGATGGGCATCACGAAGGCCTCGCTGGCGACCGAGTCGTGGCTCTCCGCGGCCTCGTTCCAGGAGACCACCCGGGTGCTCACCGACGCGGCGATCAACGGTCGTTCCGACAGCCTTCGCGGCCTGAAGGAGAACGTGATCATCGGAAAGCTGATCCCGGCCGGCACCGGCCTGGAGCGCTACCGCAACATCCGCGTCGAGCCGACCGAGGAGGCGCGCGCCGCGGCGTACGCCGTCACGGGCTACGAGTCCTACGACTACGAGTTCGGCAACGGCACCGGCCAGGCAGTGGCGCTCGACGACTTCGACTTCGGCTCCTACCAGAACTGAGTCGGAGCGCGCGAGCGCAGCCCGTACGAACCCCCGTCGACCTCGGTCGGCGGGGGTTCGTCGCGTCCGGGCCCGATGCCTCGGGAACGCGGCGCCTCAGCAGCCGGCGGGGGCCAACGACGTGCTGCGCCGCAGCTCCGCGGTCCAGGCGTCCAGGAGATCGGCGACGGTACGTCGCGCGGCCGCGGTGTCCGGGTGCCGTACGCGGGCCTGCAGGCCCTCAGCGGTGCGCGCCACCCAGACCTGCACGTCGTCGCAGTCCGTGGGCGCCGAGACCTGCACCGCACCCAGGGCCCGGGCGGTCTCGTGGCCGGGCACCCGGCGGTAGTCCAGGTAGGACAGCATGAAGACGTCGTTGCGGGCGCGGGCCAGCGGTCGGCGCAGACTGGCGAGCACCTGGTCCAGCGGCAGGTCGGCGGCCGTGGTGCCCCGGGCCAGCGCCGCGGCGACCGCCGCCGGGTCGAACGGCCCGCCGTCGGCGTGCAGCAGCACCGGCACGGTCGTGGTGAACCAGCCGACCGCGCGCTCGTCGCCCGCAGCGCGGGTCTGCACCGGCACCAGCACGGGCAGCTCGTCGGGCCCGCCGAGGCGTCGTACGGCGTTGGCGAAGGTGGTCAGGCACAGGGCGGCGGTGCTGGCGCCGAACGCCCGGCCAGCCTCGGTGAGCGCCTCGGTCGCACCAGGATCGGCGATCCGGGCGAAGGCGCTGCGGTGGGGCGCCGTCTCGCCGGCACCGACCCCGAGGTCCAGCGGGAAGGTCGGCAACCGGTCCCCGGTGAGGTCCATCAGGTCGTACCACCTCTCGAGCCGCGGGTCGTCGGCGGCGATGCGGGGGGCGGCCGCCCACTCGGCGGCCCGGGTGACGAAGCAACCCGCCTCGGGCAGGTCGACTGTGGCCGGGCCGGGCGGGGGAGTGGGGTGGGCGAGCAGGGCCACGGCGTCGTCGAGCAGCAGCGGCAGCGAGACCGCGTCGAGGTGGAAGTGGTCGGCGGCGATGACCAGGGTCGTGCCGCCCGGGTGCGTCACCGCGGCGAGGGTGAAGGCCGGCGCGTCCGGCCGCGGCCGGCAGACGCGGTCCAGGTGGGCGCGCAGCAGGCGCCGGGCCTGCTCGCCGCCGGTGGTGTCGCGGGAGGTGACCCCGTAGGTCCACGACTCCGGCGGGTGCCGCCAGCCGTGGCTCGCGCCCGGGTCGCCGGTGCCGGACATCTGCAGCGCGCTGTGCCGGCGTGCCAGGCCCGCCGCCGCCCGCTGCAGGTCAGCGGCGTCCAGCCGGTGCGGCAGGTGACCGGCGCCGGCGAGCCACACGCTCGCGCCGCCGCCGGACAGGGCGGCCAGGTGGTTGCGCTGGTTCAGCGACAGCGGCACCCCGGTGGGGCGGGCTGCCGTGTCGGGGACGACCTCGAGCAGGTGCAGCCGGCCCGCAGGGAGTGCCCAGTCCTCAGCCGACGCCAGACGCAACGGGTGCTCCGAGGCCCAGGGGCGCGTCGCCGTCGTGGGCCAGCGACCGCAGTACGACCCGCACCTCGTCGTAGTAGCGCACCGTGCTCGCCAGCGCCTGCTCGGTGTCCGGCGCCTGCACGGCGACGTAGAGCCGGTTCGCGTCGCGGTTGAACCAGCTCGACGCGTTGCGGGTGCGGCCCTCGCCGGTGAAGTGCAGGCCGCGGCGGTACGCGGTGGCACCCGCGCCCTGACCGGTGGCGCCGGGCAGCCAGCGCAGGTCGAGGTAGGAGAGCAGCTGCGGGCTGCCGAGGGACTCCGGCGAGAGCGTGCCCTCGGCGAGCAGCACCCCCAGCGCCACGTGCACCGGCATCCGGTTCAGCGCCCGGGCCTGCGCGAACGCCGCCTCGGCGACGGGCAGCACGCTTGCGAGCCGGTCGTGGCCGCGCAGGTCGACCTCGAGCGGCGCGAAGTTGCAGAACCAGCCCTGGGCGCGGGCGTACGGCCCCGTGTCCCGGGTGCCCAGCACGGTCACCCCGAGGTAGCGGTCCCGGCCGGTCAGCCGCGCCTCGGCGACCGCGCAGGCAGCCACGACGGCACTCGGCACCCGGGCGCCGGCGGCCTTGACGTGGCGCTCCAGCGCCGCGAGCTCGTCACCCTCGACCAGCGGGTGCTCCAGGATCCGCACCGGCGCGCTCTCCCCGGCCGCCAGGCCCAGGTCGAGCGGGAACGACGGCAGCCGGTTGCCCTGCGCGCCGAGGACCTCACGCCAGCGCGCCACCTCCGGCGCGTCGGGGGAGTACGACGCCGCGCGCTCCCGCTCCGCGGCCGCGTGGACCAGGAACGAGCCGCGCTCGGCGGCGGGCGGCACGTAGGCGGGGTCCGGGGTGCGCTCGGTGAGCAGGGCGTCGTACCGCTCGGCGAGCTCGACGCCGAGCATCATCTGCGAGGCGGCGTCGGTGAAGGCGTGGTCGCAGGCCCAGGCGAACTCGAGCTCGGCCTCGCGCTCCACGAGGACCAGGCCGAACGCGGGCCAGCTGTCGGGGGTGCACCGCTGCGGGAACGTCTCGTCGATCCAGGCATGCAGCCGGTCGGCGAACTGTGCGGCCGGTGCGGCGCTGAGGTCGACCAGCTCGACCAGCTCGAACGCCTCCGGGGCCTGCACCACCGCGGCGTCCAGCAGTCGCCGTACGGGCTGGCCGTCGGCGCCCGGGAGGAACCAGGTCCGCTGCCCCTCGTGGTCGACGAGCAGCCCGGCGAGAGCGTCCAGCCAGTGCTGCGGCATCAGGGGTCGCTCCACCGCCGAGACGATGCCCGTCCACGCCATGTGCCGGGCCGGTTGCGGGGCCGCCGCGAGTGCGGCGTAGGCACCGAGGTGGTCGGCCTGCAGGAACGACGGCGCACCCGCGTCGCTCGAGGTCGCGCGGATCGCCTCTACGGTGGCCGCCGTGGGGCGCACCTCCCAGACCCGGCCCGGCGCCGGCTGCCAGGAGCGGAGCTCGGCCAGCCTCATGCAGGCACCCGCTCGGAGAGCCCGGCGGTCGCCGGGACGGCGCGCACCGCGCCGGCACCCTGTGCGCGCACGGCGCTGCGGAGCAGGTCGCGGTAGGCGTCGAGCAGTGCGTGCATCCGCTCCGCGGCGACGATCCCCGAAGGGCAGCGCGCGGCCACCCCGAGACCCTGCGGCGAGCGGATCACCCAGAAGTAGACCTCCTCCGCGTTGCGGGCGGGGCTGCGCAGCGTGCACGCCTCCCACTCCTCCCACTGCTTCGAGCCCGGCGTGTGCCGCACGTCGGCGTAGGAGATCGCGAACCGCGGCGCGTCGCGGACCCCGAGCAGCTCGGCGATTCGGGGGAACGGTTTTGGGGCGACGTGCTTGACCGACGCCATCACGCCCTGGGTGCGCTCGACGACGTCGGCCAGCGTCTCGGTGCCGGACAGGTCGAGCCGGACCGGGCTGATCCCGACGAACCAGCCGATGGCGGTGGCGTAGCGCGCCTCGTGCCGGGTGTGCACCGGCAGCACGAAGTCGAGCCGGTCGGTGTCGGCCTGCTCGCAGATCGTCGCCGCGAGCGCCCCGATCACCAGGGCCTGCAGGCCGGTGCCCAGCGAGCGGGTCCACCGGTTCGCGGCGTCGGTCTGGTCGGCGTCGAGCAGCGGCGCGTAGTAGGACTCCTGCCAGGGGCCCGGGGTCTCGCCCATCTCGGCCAGCGCAGGGTCGGGGTAGCGCGGGAAGGTCGGCGGGCCGGACGGGTCGCCGTCGGGGGCGAGGAAGTCACGCCACGCGACGACGGCCGCGTCGTGGCGGGTGAGCAGGCGCCCGAGGCTGCGGTCGAAGGAGGCGAAGTCGACATGGCTGCCGGCGTCCGTGCGGGCCAGCTCGCGGTCGGTGTCACCGGCGAGCGCCCGGCGGTAGAGCGTGAGGATCTCCTCGAACCACAGCACCTGCGAGTAGCCGTCCATCACGCTGTGGTCGGCGCCGAAGGCGAGCAGGAACCCGGTGCGGTCGTCGTCCGGCTCCACGGTCGCGAACAGCAGGTGCGGCCAGCGGGTCGGCCGGACCCGGGCGAAGGTCTCCAGCAACTCCGCGCGCACGCCGTCGGCCTCCGCGTGCCGCACCGGGGTGCCGGCCACCACGTCCACGCCCTCGGGCACGCACGTCTCGCGTCGCCACGGCGAGGCCGGCTCGGGACGGGCCGGGCTGGTGGCGTCCGCGCGCGGATCCACCGCCGGGCGCACCGTGGTGCGCAGGCCCTCGTGCCGGGCCACCCAGGCGCGCAGCGCCCGTCGTACGGCGCCGGCGTCGTAGGCGATCGGCACCCGGAAGATGCAGCCGATCCAGGAGCCCTCGCTCCCGGAGACGAGGTGGGCGGCGTGGTCGTGGGACAGCTCCCGATCGTCGGCGCGCCACGCCTCTTCCAGTGCTGCCGGGGTCCACGTCGTCGTGGTCCCTGCGGGCAGCGGGTAGGTCGATAATTCGCGGTTCTCCATGGGCCCTCCCCCGAGAACGTCGTCAGACATCAGCGGGAACGGCCCCTCTGCCGCACCGCAGTGCACCGCACGCGAGGGCGGCGCGAAGGGGACCAACGTCCCACACCTTCGGTCCCGGCGTCGCCGAGATCAAGGTCACACCAACTCCAGGTGGACATGCCGCACCGGTCCTGACTTGACTGCACGACCACACGTCGTGGGCACACCGTGGTGTCCGGGGTCCTGGCCAGAACCGACTGGCGAACAGGACAGGAGAGGGCACGTGAGGGCGACGACCGAAGCACGTCAGGCATTCGCCGACGACATGTTCCTGCGCCGCCACCGCGGCCTGGGTGCACCCGTGATCAACCAGCTGGTCTGGTGTTTCGAGCGTGCCCCGGAGGAGGACGCGGTGCGGGCGCTGAACGCTGCGCTCGCTCGCGGCGCACTGGCTCGCCGGGCGCGTGCGGCGGTGCTGCCCGCCGCGCGGGGCCGCTGGGTGGCGGACCCCGTCGAGCCGCCGCTCGAGGTCACCGCCACCCCGCTGACGACCGACGGCCTGCGGGACTGGGTCGAAGCCTGCGGCCGGGTGCCGCTGGACCCGCGCTCGCCCGGCGACGGCTGGCGGCTGTCGCTGGCCAGGCTGGACGACGGCGGCGCGGTGCTCTCGCTGGTCGTGCCGCACGCCGTCGCGGACGGCAGCGCCATGGTCGACGCGGTGGTGCGTGCCGGGGCCGGACGGCCGTTGGAGCTGCCGGCCGAGACACCCCGCCTCCTGCGGCCCCTCGCCGATGCCCGCGACGTCGCCGGCCAGCTCGGCGAGGTCGCCCGGTGGGCCGCCCCCGGCCTGCGCCGGATGCGGAAGCGCCTCGGCGGCGGGCCCGTCGAGACACCGGCCCCCGCGCCCGCACCGCCCGCGCCGCCGGCCCCGCGGCAGCTCCCGGCCGAGGGCGCCGGGTGGCAGCCGTCCTGGCTGGTCGCCGAGGTGGACGCAGCGGCCGTGCAGGCCCTGGCCACCACCCTCGGCGGCTCGGTCAACGCCTGGTTCGCCGCCGCCTCCGCCGGCCTGGTGCGCCGCACCGGCCGGTTCACGGAGACCGACGTGCCCGTGGCGCTGCCGGTGAGTGGCCGCGGCAGCGAGGACCTACGCGGCAACGCCACCCGCATCGCCCGGGTGCGGCTGGAGGACCGGGCGCTGCGCGAGAGTCGGCTGGACCTGGTCAAGAAGCAGTGCCGCACCGCCTATGCCGACCTCGAGCACGCCCGGGAGCCGCTGCCGCTGGCGCTGGTGCAGATGCTGCCGGACGCGGCCGTGCGCCGGTTGCCGCCCGCCCCCGCCGCAGCCGCCCTGGCCTCCAACGTCGGTGTCCTGCCGCCGGAGTTCACCACGATCGGCGGGGTGGGTGCCCGCAGGGTGATGGCGCTGGTCCACCAGCAGCAGCTCACTGTCGAGGAGGCAGCGGCCACCGGAGGCGGACTGATCACGTTCCTGGTCGGCGCCGGGCAGCGGCTCTCGCTCACCGTCGCCGCGTTCGACCCCTTCGCCGTCAGCGACGCCGCCGCGCTGCGCGAGATCGTCCAGGCCGAGCTCGCGCACTGGCAGTCGTTGGCCGGCACCGACCTGGGAGTGCGGCTCTGGTGAGGCCGGGGAACCCGCCGGGCCGGGGCGAGGCAGTCTCAGTGGGCGCGCTCGAGCGCGTCGATGGCAGCGGCCAGTGCCTCGACCTCGGGCACCACCCGGTCGGCCACCGTGCGGGCACGCTCCCGGACGCCGTCGGCCAGCACGCGTCGCAGCGCGTCGGTGAGCCGGCCGACGTCGAGGGAGCGGAACGCCATGCCCTCGCCGACACCGGCCTGGTGCAGCAACCGCGCCCACAGCGGCTGGTCGGCGCTGAACCAGCAGACCACCTGCGGCACGCCCGCGGCGAGCACGGCACCGGTGGTGCCCGCCCCGCCGTGGTGCACGCTGGCCAGGCAGCGGGGGAGCACGGCCGCGTGGTCCAGCTCGCGTCGTACGACGAGGCGACCGGAGGAGACCGCGGGGATCTCGCTCCAGCCGGTGCCCCACACGATGGGGGTGCCCAGGCGCTCGGCGACCTCGTCCAACACCCGCAGCAGGGCCGCGGGGTCGGGCACCGGCATGCTACCGAACCCGACGTGCACCGCACCCTCACCCAGGGCTCGCTCGAGCTCGGGGTCCTCGACCCCTCCCGCGTCCGGGGCAATCCCCTGGGCGCGGGAGGACATGACATCCCCCGGCACGTCGGCCGGGACATCGGCCGTGCGCACGGGGCGCAGGTAGCCCACGAAGGGCCGCCGTGGTCCCCAGCGCTCGGCCAGCTGCGGCATCAGCACCGGGTCGTAGGCCTGCACCTCGAGGGCGCCCCGCTCGGCGAGGCGCTGCGGCAGGCCGACCACGGCCGGCGCCAGCCCGAGCGCGGCGCGCTGCCGGTTCTCCCCGGCGCGGGTCAGCTGCCAGCGCAGCCGCTCGCCGACGCGCCAGGTCGCGGCCGTCAGCCGTGGACCGCCGTTGCGGGGCAGCAACCCGACCACGTCGTTGGCGCGCACCGGCGCGTAGTGCAGCGCCGCGAAGCCGCAGCCGACCCGCTCGGCCACCGCGGAGCCGACCTCCTGGCCGAGCAGCCCGGTCAGGACCACGTCGGCGCCCTCAGCCAGCTCCAGCAGTCCGGTGCGCAGCTCGTCCCAGCCGTGCACCGACACCTCGCGCACGGCCGCGACCCGCTCGCGCGGGTCGCGCGAGCGCATCCGGGTGCGCACCAGGTCCGAGCGCAGCAGCTCGGCGCTGTCGACCCCCAGCGGCACCGCCGTCAGTCCTTCCCGCTCGGCCAGGTCGAGCAGGTTCGGCGCCACGCCGAGCGTCACCTCGTGACCTCGCTCGCGCAGCCCGCGGGCCAGCACCAGCCCGGGCTGCACGTCGCCCCGGCTGCCCACCAGCCCCAACGTCACCCGCACCGCGACCCCCACCCGCTCCCCGACCAGAGGAGACCCATGCCTGTGCAGGAACCGGCCGTGCGCGGCCGCGCCGTCCGCTCCGTGACTCGCCCGCCCATGCGGGTCAAGGTAGGGCACCGCGCCCGGCGCGGTGAGGAGTGCTTGTGGTGAGCCCGGCCACGCCCGCCATCGACGTGCGCGGCCTGGTGAAGTCGTACGGCGCGCACCGCGCCCTCGACGGTATCGACCTGCAGGTGCCGGCCGGCGGCGTCTTCGCCGTGCTCGGGCCCAACGGCGCCGGTAAGACCACCCTGGTGCGCGTGCTGTCCACGCTGCAGCGCGCGGACGCCGGGACGGTGCGGGTGCTCGGCCACGACGTCGGCACCGAGCCGGCCGCGGTGCGCGCCCGGATCGCGGTGACCGGCCAGCACGCCTCGGTCGACGAGGCCCTGACCGGTTGGGAGAACCTCACCCTGTTCGCCCGGCTGCTCGGGCTGTCCCGGGCGGCCGCTCGCCGTCGGAGCACCGAGCTGTTGGAGGAGTTCTCGCTCACCGACGCTGCGCGTCGGCCGGTGCGCACCTACTCCGGCGGCATGCGGCGCCGGCTCGACATCGCCGCCAGCCTGATCGCGGACCCGCCGCTGGTCTTCCTCGACGAGCCCACCACCGGGCTCGACCCCCGCACCCGCGAGGAGATGTGGGCCACCGTGCGGACGCTGGTGGACCGGGGGACGACGGTGCTGCTGACCACGCAGTACCTGGAGGAGGCCGACCGCCTCGCCTCCCGGGTCTGCGTGGTCGACCGCGGCCGGATCGTCGCCGACGACACCCCGGCCGGTCTGAAGCGCTCGCTGGGCGGGCTGACCCTGGAGCTCACGCTCGCCGACGCCGCCGACGCGCCCCGCATGCACACCCTGCTGCTCAACCTGGGTGCCACCGACGTCGAGGCGGCCCCCGGCGGGCTGCGGCTCAGCGCCGGACTGGTCGAGCTCGCCCAGCTGCGTACCGTGCACGCGGCGGCGGAGGCGGCCGGCATCGAGATCGACGAGCTCGGTGCCCGGCGTCCCACCCTGGACGAGGTGTTCTTCTCGCTCACCGGTCCCTCCGGCACGCTGCGGGAGGTGCCGGCATGAGCCCGGTGACCGAGGCGCGACACCTGCGGCCGCGCCGGGAGCGGGGGCCCGGCGGGCTCGCCGCCGTCGGGCAGTCGCTGAGCCTGGCCCGGCGCGGGCTGCTGCTGATCCGGCACGACCCGCAGCGGCTCTTCGACGTGCTGTTGCTGCCCATCGTCGCCACGGTCATGTTCGCCGGCGTCTTCGGCGGCGCGGTCGCCGGCAGCATGCAGGCCTACCTGCCGCAGCTGGTGCCCGGCGTGCTCGCCCAGATCGCGGTGGCGGCCTCCGTCGTCACCGGCGTGCAGCTGCGCGACGACATGGACCGCGGGGTCTTCGACCGGCTGCGGACGCTGCCGATCAGCCGGGTCGCGCCGTTGGCCGGGTCGCTGCTGGCCGACGTGGTCCGCTACGTCATCGCCGGCGCGATGACGCTCGCCGTCGGCGTCGCGCTGGGCTACCGGCCCGAGAACTGGCCAAGACTGCTGGCCGGCTGCCTGCTGGTGGTGTTCTGCGCGTTCGCGATGAGCTGGATCTTCGCCTACCTCGGTGTCGTGCTGCGGTCGGCGCAGGCGGTGCAGGGCACCTCGATGCTGGTGCTGATGCCGCTGTCGTTCCTGTCCAACGCGCTGGTGCCGCCGCAGTCGATGCCCGGCTGGATGGAGGTGATCGCGGAGGTCAACCCGCTGAGCCACCTGGTCACGTCGCTGCGCAACCTCGCCGCCGGCGAGCCCGCCGGGCAGGACGTCGCGCTCACCCTGCTGGGCGCCGGCGTGATCCTCGCCGTCGCCGCCCCGCTGACCGTGCGCGCCTACGTGCGCCAGGCCCGGTGAGCGTGGTGGGCTCGGTGAGCCAGGTGAGCGGCGCGCTGCGGCGCCGCCTGCCGGTCGACCACGCCCGCGCCAACCGGCTCACGCCAGACGACGACCTCTTCCTGCGGGCCCGCCGGGTGCTGGGGATGCCGGTGCTCAACCAGATCGTGTGGCGCTTCGACACCGAGCCGGACCCCGCCGCTGTCCGCGCGGTGCACCGCGGCCTCGCGGCCGGGCCCTGGAACCGGCTCGCCGTCGCCGGCCGGGTGCCCGGCGCCCGGCCGCGATGGGTGCGGGGCGTCGCCGCCCCGCTGCGCCTCGACGCCGAGCCGGTGCCCGCCGACGCGGTCACCGCCTGGATCGAGGAGCACGCCGCCACCCGGCTCGACCCCGTCGTCGGCCCCACCTGGGAGCTGCGGCTGGCGGTCACCGAGACCGGCGAGAGCCTGATGTCGCTCGTCGTCGGCCACGAGGTCTGCGACGGCGGTGCGCTGATCGGCGCGGTCGTGGCCGCCGTCGAAGGCCGCACCCAACCCGTGCTGCCTGCCGAGCACGTCCAGGTCCGGCTGCGCGACGACGTGCGCGACGCGCTGCACCTGACCCGCTCCGCCGTGCACGGCCTGCGCCGAGCCCGCGCCCAGCAGCCGCCTGCGCGCGACGCGGGCGTGCTCACCTCCGACCAGCAACCACCGAGCCCACCGCGCGGCGGGGCCGACGCGACGCCGTACCGCCCGGCGAGCATCGCGGTCACCTCACCGGCCGCCGAGTGGCACCGGGTGGCCGCCGAGCACGGCGGCACCGCGAACTCGCTGCTCGTCGCCGTGGTCACCGAGGTCCTCGGCGTCGCGGGCCGGGTGCCGCCGGGTGCCTCGGTCAAGGTCGCGCTGCCCGTTGACACCCGCGCCCCCGGCGACCTGCGCAGCAACGCGACCACCGGGGTGTCCATCGTCGTCGACACCGAGCCGGGCGGGGAGCCCGCGACCGCGCGGGTGGGCGACCTGGGCACAGTGCGCGCCCGCGCCCGGCAGGCGTTCGCCGGGCTCGCGGCCGGCACCCGCATCGACCCGATGGAGCCGCTGCAGCCGCTCGTGCAGCTGCTGCCGGACCCAGTGGTGCGGCGGGTGGCGAGCCGGATCGCGGCCCCGCTGTGCCTGTGCTCGAACCTCGGCCGGCTCCCGGAGCCGTTCGCGGCGCCCTTCGGGCGACTGGCCAGCGCGGTGCTGATGCGCTCGGTCACCCAGCAGGTGACCCCGGACATGATGCGCAGCCGCCGCGGCGGGCTGACCGCGTGGTGGAACCAGACCGGCGACACGGTCACCCTGGGGCTGCTCGGCATGGACCCTGACCTGTGGCCGGACGCCGCGTCGCTGTGGGCCGACGTCGACCGCGTCTACGACCGCTGGGGGCTGGCGCCGCGGCTCTGGTGAGGGAGACGGGAAAGCCCCCGCGAGGCGTACTCGCGGGGGCTTTGTCCGTGGGTCCTGCTCGCTGTGCCCGCCCGGGCCCGGGCACACCGGCGTCGTGATCCGTCCTTGTTGGTACCCAGCAGCGGGCGGCTGAACCGTCGAGCGCCGGTTTTCCTTCGGAGCAGGCGCTCGACGAGTCCGACGAGACCACCGGGCCCCGGATGCGGCAACGACTGACACAATCGCCGGGTGAGTGATCCCACCCCGACCACCACGGACGTGCTTGTCGTCGGCGCCGGGCCGGCCGGCGCGGCCGCCGCCGCCTGGGTCGCGCGCGCCGGGCTCGACGTCGTGCTCGCCGACGCTGCGGTCTTCCCGCGCGACAAGACCTGCGGTGACGGGCTCACCCCGCGGGCGATCAGCGAGCTGGAGCGGTTGGGGCTGCGCGACTGGGTGCGGGCCCACACCGTCAACCACGGGCTGCGCGCCCACGGCTTCGGCCAGACGCTGCACCTGCCGTGGCCCGGCGGCGGCCTGCCCGACTGGGGCAGCGCGGTGCCGCGCACCGAGCTCGACGACCACCTGCGCACCCTCGCGCTCAAGTCCGGCGCGGTCGGCCTCGACGGGGCCCGCGCCGTCGACGTACGCATGGACGGCGACCGGGTGGCGGCGGTCGTCTTCAAGGTCTCCACGGCCCCAGGCGGCGGCGCGGGCGCGACCAGCGAGCTGCGTGAGGTCGCCTGCCGCCACCTCGTCGTCGCCGACGGCGTGCGCTCCCCGCTCGGCAAGCTGCTGGGTCGGGAGTGGCACCGCGACACCGTGTACGGCGTCGCCGGACGCACCTACGTCACCTCCACCCGCGCCGACGACCCCTGGATCTCCTCCCACCTGGAGCTGCGCGGGGAGGACGACGAGATCCTCTCCGGCTACGGCTGGGTCTTCCCGCTCGGTGCCGGCAGCGGCGAGGTCAACCTCGGCGCCGGCACCCTGGCCACCGCCAAGCGGCCCGCCGACGTGGCGATCAAGCCGCTGATGAAGGTCTACGCCGACCGCCTGCGCGAGGAGTTCGGCCTGGGCGCCGAGCTGCGCGCCCCCGCCTCGGCGCTGCTGCCGATGGGCGGCGCCGTCTCCAACGTCGCCGGGCGCAACTGGGCGCTGATCGGCGACGCCGCCGCCTGCGTCAACCCGCTCAACGGCGAGGGCATCGACTACGGGCTGGAGACCGGCCGCGTCGTCGCCGAGCTGCTCGCCGACGCCACCGGCCGAGCCGACGACCTCGACCTGGGCACCGTGTGGCCGGACCTGCTGCGTGAGCACTACGGCGAGTCCTTCTCGATCGCCCGTCGTCTCGCCGGCCTGGTCACCGTGCCCCGGCTGCTGCCCGCGCTCGGCCCGGTCGGGATGCGCTCGGACCTGCTGATGACGCTGGCGCTGCGCTGGATGGGCAACCTGGTCACCGACTCCGACCGCGACCGGGCCGCCCGGGTGTGGCGCTGGGCCGGCAAGGCGTCGCTGGCCCGCGACGCGCGCCCGCCGTTCTCCTGACCGACCCCGACCCCGACCCGTGTCGCGTCCGGTGATCCGTAGGCTGGAGGGATGAGGAGGGGCGAGGCAGCACAGCGCGTCCAGCGCCTGGCCGCCTATGCGGTGATCGTGCGCGACGGCCAGATCCTGCTGTCCCGGCTCTCCGAGCGGGTGACCCGCAAGGAGCTGTGGTCGCTGCCCGGCGGCGGCGTCGAGCACGGCGAGGACCCCGCCGACGCGGTGGTCCGCGAGGTCTACGAGGAGACCGGGCTGGCGGTCCAGGTCGAACCCACCGCCCAGGTGTTCTCCACCCACGTCGCCGACTCCTGGCGTCGCGGCCGCCGGGTCGACGCGCACTCGGTGCGCATCGTCTACGAGGGCTGGGTGCCGGCCGACTCGCCCGAGCCGCGGGTCACCGAGGTCGACGGCTCGACCGCCGAGGCCGCGTGGAAGCCGATCGCCGGGGTGCTCGACGGCTCCGTGCCCACGGTCGCGCTCGTCGCGGACGCGTTGGCGTCGTACCGGGTCTGGCAGCGGCAGCGCACGGCCGCCTACGCCTACGTGGTGCGCGACGGAGCGATCCTGCTGACCCGCACCTCCGCACTGGCCCCCGACCCCGGCACCTGGCACCTGCCCGGCGGCGGCATCGACCACGGTGAGACGCCGGTGGACACCGTGCGCCGTGAGCTGTGGGAGGAGTGCGGGCTCGAGGGCGAGGCCGCCGGGCTGCTCACCGTGCTGGACCACCACTTCACCGGCACCGCGCCGAACGGGCGCGCCGAGGACTTCCACGCGATCGGCGTCATCTACCGCGCCCGGGTCGGCGACGGCGAGCCCAAGGTGATGGAGACCGACGGCACCACCGACGAGGTCGCCTGGGTGCCGCTCGCCGACGTCGCCGCCGGCCGGTTGAAGGTCTACCGCTCCGTGCTCGCCGCGATCGACGCTGCCGGAGACGCTTCCTGAGCACTACGGTGAACAGATGAGCGATGGAGCCAGCCCCCTGGAGAGCGTCTTCACCTACGCCGCGCCGGCGCTGAAGTTCGGTCGAGGCGCCGCCACCGAGGTCGGGTACGACGTCCGCGGCTGGGGCGCGCGCCGGGCCCTGGTCGTCACCGACCCCGACGTCGCGGCGGCCGGGCACGCCGAGACCGTCGCGGACTCGCTGCGGGCCCACGGCATCGAGGTGGTCGTCTACGACCGCGCCCGGGTCGAGCCCACCGACGCCTCCCTGATCGACGCCGTCGACTTCGCCCGCGCCGAGTCCGGCCGTGCCGGCATCGACGCGGTGGTGGCGGTCGGCGGCGGCTCCTCGATCGACACCGGCAAGGCGGTCGCCCTGCTGCTGACCAACCCCGGCGACCTCATGGACTACATCAACGCGCCCGTCGGCAAGGCCCGCGCCCCCGAGCGGCCGGTGCTGCCGCTGGCGGCGGTGCCGACCACCACGGGCACCGGCAGCGAGTCCACCACGATCTGCGTGCTCGACGTGTTGTCGCTGAAGGTGAAGACCGGCATCAGCCACCCCGCGCTGCGCCCGCGGCTCGCCGTCGTCGACCCCTCGCTGTCGGCCACCCAGCCCGCCGGGGTCATCGCTGCGGCCGGCATGGACATCGCCTGCCACGCGCTCGAGAGCTACACCGCCCGTTGGTTCGCCGACCAGCCCGCCAAGACCGCCGAGCAGCGGGTGCCCTACTGCGGGTCGAACCCGATCTCCGACGTCTGGTCCGAGCGCGCGCTGGGGCTGCTGGCCGGTGCGTTCCGCGCCGCCGTACGACGCGAGCCCGGCGACCCGGCCGCGCCCGCGGACCCCGCAGCAGCGGACGCGATGGCGCTGGCCGCCACCTTCGCCGGGCTGGGCTTCGGCAACGCCGGTGTGCACGTGCCGCACGCCAACGCCTACCCGATCGCCGGGCGGGTGCGTGACTTCCGCCCCGCCGACTACCCGGGCCAGGAGCCGATGGTGCCGCACGGCATGGCGGTGGGCCTGACCGCCCCGGAGGCGTTCCGGTTCACCTTCGACGCCGCCCCGCAGCGGCACCTGCGCGCGGCCCGGCTGCTCGCCGGGGCCACGGACGCCTCCGCGGCCGCCGACGGTCCGGACCTGCTGCCGACGGTGCTGGTGGACCTGATGCGCGACATCGGGCTGCCCAACGGGCTGGCCGCCGTCGGCTACGGCGCCGGGGACGTCGACGACCTGGTCGCCGGCGCGCTGCAGCAGCAGCGGCTGCTGGCCACCGCGCCCAAGGACGTCACCGCCGAGGACCTGGCCGGCGTCGTCGGCGCCTCGCTCGAGCTGTGGTGAGCGGCACCCGCCCACGTGTCCTGCTCGCGCTGGCGACGGCGGTGTTCGTGGTGGCCTGGCTGCTCGCCGCCGCGCTGCTGCCCGACCGGGTGCCGCTGCACTTCGGCGCGGACGGCGAGGTCGACCAGTGGGCGGGACGGTACAGCGCGCTGGCGACCTTCGCCCTCGTCGGGGTCGGCCTCGGCGGGCTCCTGGGCGGCATCGCCGCGGCCAGCGACCGGATCCCGCTCGGCTGGCTGAACACCCCGCACAAGGACTGGTGGACCGCGACCCCGGCGCGCACAGCGGAGCTGCGTCGTCGTACCCGGGTCGAGGGGGAGGTGCTGGCCGCCGCGACCCTGGTGTTCCTGGCGGCGATGGTGCTGGTCACGCTCCGTGCCGCCCGCAGCGCCGACCCGCACCTGGACGCGCTGTTCATCGCGGTCCTCATCGGCTACCTGGTGTTCGTCCTCGGCTGGTCGGTCGCCGTGCACAGGCGCCGTGCGCCCGAGCCGGGCTCGGCTCCTGAGGGTCGCGGGCAATCGGGGGATCGCGTCGCCGGACCGTAGGATCGGGTCGTGAACCCGCGCCAACGTCGACTGATCATCCCGGCCGCGCTGGTGATCCTGCTGCTGATCGTCGTGATCGCCGCCCTGGTCGGCTGAGCGGGACCAACGCATGGCCAGCAGCACCGAGACCCTCGAGGACGGGCTCGCCCGCGTCCGCGCGGACCTGCTCTCCACCGACGCCCTCGTCCGTGCGGTCGCCTCCGGCCGCCGCCGCTCCGAGACCCCGCCGTGGCGGCGCGTCGAGCTGCGCTGGGTCGACCTGAAGGCCGGCACGCACCTGCAGGTGGTGTGCTACGACGCCACGCAGGCGCACACCTCCAACCACGCCCTCGGTGAGGCCGCGGCCGCCGAGGTGGACCGGCTGCTCGCCGAGCCCTACGGCAACTGGACCACCGAGACCACCGAGCACCGGCTCTCGCTGCGGGTCACCAAGAAGGGCGCCGCGGCGGTGCACACCGCCGCCGCCGACCCCGCCGCCGGCGAGGCGCCGGACCGCAGCCACGACCGGGCCAAGGAGCGGATGCTCGCCGAGGACGACACCGTCTTCGCCGCGCTGGGGATGACCGATGCCAAGGGCCGGATCAAGCCGACCCGGATGGCCAAGTACCGCCAGGTCGAGGACTTCCTGCGGATCCTGGACGCCTCCATCACCGAGGCCCGCAGCCGCGGCCGGCTGCGGACCCCCACCCCGGAGCGGCCGCTGCACGTGGTCGACCTGGGCTGCGGCAACGGCTACCTGACCTTCGCCGCGCACCGCCTGCTCGCCGGGCGCCGCGGCCTGCCGGTGCGGCTCACCGGTGTCGACGTCAAGGAGCAGTCCCGCGACCACAACGCCGCCGTCGCCGCCTCACTCGGCATCGACGCGGAGTTCGTCGCCGGCACCATCGGCGACGTCGAGCTCGACACCCCGCCCGACGTGGTGCTCGCGCTGCACGCCTGCGACACCGCCACCGACGACGCGCTCGCCCGCGCGGTCGCCTGGCGTGCGCCGCTCGTGCTCGCCGCCCCCTGCTGCCACCACGACATCGCCGCCCAGCTGCGTCGTACGCCGCCGCCGGCGCCGTACGCCGCCCTGGTCGGCGACGGCATCCTGCGCGAGCGGTTCGCCGACACCCTCACCGACGCGCTGCGCTCGCTGCTGATGCGCAGCCGCGGCTACAAGGTCGACGTGATGGAGTTCGTCGACAGCCAGCACACGCCGCGCAACACGCTGCTGCGGGCGATCGGCGGTGGCGCCGGTGGTGGCGCAGGCGCCGCGGCCGCGGAGCAGGAGTACGACGACCTCGTCGCCACCTGGCAGATCCGACCCCGGCTCGGGGAGCTGCTCGGACCGCGGTCATGACCTCGCCCGCCGACCGGGTTCGTCGGCCGCGCCGGCTGCTCGGGGTGGGCGCGGCGGCGGTGCTGGTCGCGACGTTCGGGATGGGGGCCGCGAGCGCCCCGGCCGACGACGACGTGGCGTCGAAGGTGCTGTTCGCCTTCGCCGACCCCGACATCAACGAGTCCAGCGGACTGGTCGCCCGCGACGGCGTGGTGGTCACCGTCAACGACTCCGGCGACAGCAACCGGATCTTCACCGTCGACCCGGCAGGCGGCGAGACCGTCGGCGTCACCCGCTTCTCCGGCGAGGCGGTCGACATCGAGGCGCTCGCTCCGGCCGACGATGGGGAGGTGTGGGTCGCCGACATCGGGGACAACCTCGGGCGGCGCGACACGGTCCGGGTCACCCGGGTGCCGTTCGGCAGCGGGGAGCGACAGGTCCCCGGCACCGGCTACGACCTCGTCTACCCCGACGGGGCGCACGATGCCGAGACACTGCTCGTGCACCCCGAGACGGGGCGGCTGTACGTCGTCGCCAAGGAGTTCATCGGCCGGCTCTACGCTGCCCCCGAGACGCTGTCCGCGACCGAGCCGAACGAGCTGGAGCCCGTCGGCTCCGTGCTCGGCATCGCCACCGACGGCGCGTTCCTGCCCGACGGGCGGCACCTGCTGCTGCGCAACTACGGCCAGGCCGCGGTCTACACCTGGCCCGACCTGGAGCGACTGGCCACGTTCGCCCTGCCCGCACAGAAGCAGGGCGAGGGCCTCGCCGTCGCCGAGGACGGCTCCGTGCTGCTGAGCTCGGAGGGCGTGGACGCCGAGGTGCTGCGCATCGAGCTGCCCGCCGAGGTGCGCGAGCAGCTCGCGGCAGCGGAGCCGACCGAGCCCGCCGAGCCCAGCGGCTCACCGGACACCGACGCCACGGGCGGGGCGACCGAGGGCAGCCAGGCCGACGGCGACTCCGGCACGTCCCTGCGCGATGTCCTGCTCAGCCCGTGGGTCGTCGGCGGAGGCCTCGGGCTCCTGGCGCTCGCGTTGCTGGTGCGGGCGGCGCGGTCGACCCGCCGCGAGCACTGAGCGCCGGTCGTCGTCGAGCGGTCGAACCGCGCTCCGAGGGGCTCACGGTGGAGCCGTGGGGGAGTGCGGGCATGCCGCAGGCCCCGACGCGGCGGGGTTCTGGGCTGTGCGGAGAGAGGTCAGGCGGCGGGGACGAGGCTGGGGTCGGCAGCGGCGTCGGGCCAGTGGCCGGGTGGGTCGAGCGCCTGGGTGCCGTTCGGGCCGACGTGGAAGAACCAGCCGTGCGGACTTCGCCAGAGCAGGTGGCCTGGCATGAGGACGAAGTAGCGCCAACCGGAGTGGGTCTTGGCGCGGTGGTGCCGCCTGCAGCACGGGAACTCGTTGCACGGGCAGGTCGGGCCGCCGTCGGCGTGCGGGGTGCGGTGGTCGAGGTCGCAGCGCTCGGCGCGCCTGCTGCAGCCGGGGAACCGGCAGGTGGTGTCGCGCAGCTCGACCTGCTTGCGGTGCCGGGCGGGGATCTCGTAGCGGTCGACGGGGTCGCAGTCGGCCAGGTCGATCACCGGTTGCACGGTGATCGAGGTGGCGGTGCGCAGCCACTCGCGGACCTGCTCCTTGAGCACCGGGCGACGCCCGTCATGCCAGCGGCCGACCGGGTTCTCGGCGTCCATGACCTCGGTGAGCATGGTGTCGGTGATGTGGACCGCGATCTCGGCCTTGCGGCCAGCCGAGCGGACAGTGACCTCACCGGTCTCCTCGTCCGTGGTCAACAGGTCCAGTTCAAGGTCGTTGCGCGCGAGCTCGCCGACGGCGATGGAGCGACGGACGTCCAAGGACTCCTCAGAACCGAACTTCCCCAGCAGCGTTGCTCGGCGGCCGACGGCGTCGTCGAGGTCGGCGGCATCGGCGGCATCGAGGAGGCCGCCGATCACGGTCAGACCGTTCTCGTTCGCCTCACCGACGTCGAAGTGCCGGTGGTCGGCTGCCTCTTTGCGACGGGCCTCGGCGGCCTCAGGGTCGTGGCGCAGGATCGCGGTAGCGACGATGCGGTCCATCTCCGCCCAGCCGACGCGGCCTACCCGGGCGGCCACCTGGCGGTCCACGAACCCAGCGGCATCGGCGTTGAGGCTGCGGGTGAGGTCGGCGACCCGCTCGGCGCGCCAGGTGGCGACCTTCCCGGCCATCACTTGGCCGTAGAGCAGGGGGAGTCGCCAGGCGCACTCCACGATCCGCCCGACATAGGCCCGTCCGCCGTCGGGTGAGCGGCCCAGCACGGCGATGAGCTCCATCAGGTTGAACTCCGAGACCAGCGGAGCGCCGGGGCCGGCGATGGGGACACCGGTGTCGACGAACGAGTCCCGCAAGGTGGCGGCGTGCTCGGGAGCGTCCACGACGTTCTGGTCGGCCCATGCCACGATCGCCGCCCACTCGCGGGTCTGGGATGCCTGACGGAGCCGGGTCTCGTCGGCAACGGCGGCGAGGAGGTCACCGACGGACTGGCCGTCGAACTCCTCCATCGCGGTGCTGCTCCCGAGATCCATACCTGGATCCTCCCGCAGGGGTCCGACACAACCTCGCCGCCGAAACCGGGTCTGACCTGTTGAAACGCGACCCCACCGAGGAGCCTCGGCCAGCGCAGCAAGGAGTCTCGGTCTGAGCGGATGGCGGGTGGATACCTACCCGGCATGCCGCGCCTTCGTCGTACGTCACCGGACCAGCCGGGGTGGACCCGGCGCCGGGCCGGGCGCGGCTTCGTGCACCTCGACGAGACCGGGCGCCCGCTGCCCGACGAGCTCGCGGATCGCTGCAAGAAGCTGGTGATCCCGCCTGCCTGGAAGGAGGTGTGGATCTGCCCGCACCCCAACGGCCACCTGCAGGCGGTGGGCACCGACGACGCCGGCCGACGGCAGTACCTGTACCACCCGGTGTGGACCGAGCAGCGGGCCGCGGCCAAGCACGAACGGGTGCTCGGCTTCGGCCGCGCCCTGCCGCGGCTGCGGGAGAAGGTGACCGCGGACCTGGCCGAGCAGAGCGACCAGATCCGCTACACCAGCGCGCTGGCGGTGCGGATGCTCGACCTCGGCTGCTTCCGGATCGGCAACGACGTCTACAACGCCGAGTACGGCAGCTTCGGGCTGACCACGCTGGGCCGCGAGCACGTCCGACGCCAGGGCGGGAAGCTCATCTTCGAGTTCGTCGGCAAGTCCGGGGTCGAGCACCACGTCGAGATCGACGACCCGATCGTGGTGCCGGCCTTGGAGCGGCTGCGCCGGCGCCGCAACGCCGAGCGGCTGTTCAGCTACTGCTGTGACGGGACGTGGCGCTCGCTGAGTGGCAGCGACGTCAACGACTACCTGCGCGAGGCGAGCGGGGTGGACGCCACCGCCAAGGACTTCCGCACCTGGCACGCCACCGTGCTGGCCGCCGCCGGCCTGGCCACCGCGCCGGGCCCCGAGGCGAGCAAGACCGCCCGCAAGCGCGCGGTCGCCGGGGTGATGCGGGAGGTCGCCGACTTCCTCGGCAACACCCCCACCCTGGCGCGCTCCTCCTACGTCGACCCGCGCATCGTCGACCTCTACGACGAGGGCCGCACCATCGCGAACGCCGTACGACGCAAGCACCCCGACCCCGACACCCGGCAGCTGGCACTCGAGCGGGCCACGCTGCGGCTGCTCAAGGAGGACTGAGAAAAACACCGACGGACCCGGTCGCCCGGGCCCGTCGGTGGGTGCAGGTCACTGCATCGATGTTCAGCCCAGCTTCTCGACCACGTAGTCGATGCAGCCGGTCAGCGCCTCGACGTCGGCGGGGTCGACGGCGGGGTACATCGCGATCCGCAGCTGGTTGCGGCCCAGCTTGCGGTACGGCTCGGTGTCCACGATGCCGTTGGCGCGCAGCACCTTCGCGACCGCGGCGGCGTCGATGGCGTCGTCGAAGTCGATGGTGCCGATCACCAGCGAGCGGTGCTCGGGGTTGGCGACGTACGGCGTCGTGTACGACGTGCGCTCGGCCCAGCCGTACAGCGCGTCCGAGGAGGTGGTCGTCCGCTCGACCATGCCGGCCAGACCGCCCTGGGCGTTCATCCAGTCCAGCTGCTCGGCCATCAGGAACAGCGTGGCGACCGAGGGGGTGTTGTAGGTCTGGTTCTTGCGCGAGTTGTCGATAGCGGTCGGCAGGTCGAAGAACGGCGGGATGTAGCGGTCGGTCGCGGCGATCTCCTCGGCGCGGGCCAGCGCCTTCGGCGACATCGCGGCGATCCACAGGCCACCGTCGGAGGCGAAGCACTTCTGCGGGGCGAAGTAGTAGGCGTCGACCTCGTTCAGGTCGACCGGCAGGCCGCCGGCGCCCGAGGTGGCGTCGACGAGGACCAGCGCGTCGTCGTCGATGCCGGCGGGCCGGACGACCGGCGCCATCACGGCGGTCGAGGTCTCGTTGTGCGCCCAGCCGTAGACGTCGACGCCCTCCTCGGCGACCGCGTCGGGCCGCGAGCCCGGGTCGGAGGTGATCACGGTCGGCTCGGCGAGCCAGGGCGCCTTCTTGACCGAGGAACCGAACTTCGAGGAGAACTCGCCGAACGACAGGTGCTGGCTCTTGTTGCGGATCAGGCCGAACGCCGCGATGTCCCAGAACGCGGTGGCGCCGCCGTTGCCCAGCACGATCTCGTAGCCCTCGGGCAGGCTGAACAGCGCGGCGAGGCCCTCGCGGACGCGGCCGACCGTGTTCTTGACCGGCGCCTGCCGGTGCGAGGTTCCCATCAGCGTGTCGCCGGTCGCGGCGAGCGCGTCGAGGTGGCTGGTCTGGATCTTCGACGGGCCGGCACCGAAGCGGCCGTCGGCGGGCTTGAGGTCAGCGGGGATCTGGATGGCGTCAGTCACGGGGCAACCTTCTCAGAGTGCGGGGGAGAGGCTGACGACGCTGTCAGGATCTGCGGTGTCCTCAGTGTGACAGGCCGGTGACGCACGCGATAATCGACTCCTCATGGACCAGCCCCTCGCCGCGAAGCACCCTCAGGCGCACCCCCTGACGCTCCGCGTCGTCGGTTACGGCCACCCCGATGCCACCGCGCTGATCGCCCGGGTCCAGGCCGAGTACGTCGCGCGCTACGGCTCCCCGGACGAGGCGCCGATCGACCCGGCCCTCTTCGATCCGCCGGCCGGGCTGTTCCTCCTCGCCTACGACGGCACCACCCCGGTGGCCACCGGCGCCTGGCGCCGCTCGCCCGTGCGGGCGCTGGGCGGGACCAACGCCGTGGAGGTCAAGCGGATGTACGTCGTACCGGAGCACCGCGGGCGGGGCGCGGCGCGAGCCGTGCTCGCCGAGCTGGAGCGCACCGCCGCGGACGCCGGGCACGACCTGGCCGTGCTGGAGACGGGGTTGAAGCAGCCGGAGGCGATCGCGCTGTACCGCAGCTGCGGCTATGTCGAGGTGCCCGGCTTCGGGCACTACGCAGGCTCCCCGCTCTCGCGCTGCTTCGGCAAGCGGCTCTGACCAGCCGGCTGCGGGCGCCTCAGCCCGACGCGTGGGCGGAGTCGACGACGAGGGCGGCCACCGCCGCGGCGTGGGTGCCGCAGAAGTCCGGCGCGGCTGCCTCGGCCGTCGCGTCCAGGTCGAGCAGCAGCCAGAACCCATCGGCGTCGACCTGCAGGAAGCACCGGCTGTCCTGACCGCCCTGCACGTAGCCGGTGTGCTCGCCGACCGGGACCGTGCTCTTGCCTTCGGTCAGCACGGCCTCCGACGGTGGTCGCCACAACATGACCTCGAGCGACTCCCGGTCCGTGCTCCAGGTGCACTTCGGCCGCCGGGGGTCGGCATCGTCGGGCTCGGCGACGACGTCCCGGCCCGTGTCCTGGCCCGTGTCCTGGCCCGTCTCCCGGTCGAGTCCCAAGGCCTGGGCGACCTGGTCCTCGGTCAGCAACGCGCAGGGGTCGAGCCGTTGCCACCACGTTCCGGTGTCCGCCTCCGCGTCGGCCTCGTCGGATGCGCAGGCGGACAGCGCTGCGGAGCAGACGGCGACCAGGGCGACACCGAGGGTGGCGGCACGTCGAGGTCGGGTCCGTCCGCTCAGGCCAGGCATGCCCTGCACGGTCTCCGGGGAGCGCGGGCCGCAAACCCGGCCGCACCGCGACCCACGGCGACGCCGAAGTTTGCCGGTCACCGGAGCGGGCACGCGTCGGGTCACGACAGCCGTGACGCCTTCGACCTGTGGGGGGACGAGACCGATGTTCGCCGAACCGCTGCCAGAGCACGTGCAGACCAGGCTGCACGCGTTCGAGGAGGCCCTCGTCGACCTGCGCACGCGGCGCGTCCGGCTGGAGGCCATCGAGCTTCCGGACGCGCCGGGTCCCGACCCCGCGGACCTGGCGCGGGCCGCCGGCCGCCCGGACGCGCCCCCGGAGCTGCGTGCCGTCGGACGTGCGGTGGCCGAGGGACGGGCCAGCTGGGACGACGTGCTCGCCGGCCGTGTGGACGCCGCCCCCGAGGTCGGTGCCCTGTTCGCGGCCAGCCGCGAGCGGTTCGCCGAGCTGTGGGAGCGCGGTCGCGCGGAGGACGAGCGGTTGGAGGACGAGCGGCGGGAGTCCGGGAGTCACGACGCCGGCACAGGACGTACGGAAGGGGACGGTCGTGGGTGAGGGGTTCTACGTCGAGGAGGCGCACGTCGCCGGCTACGGCGAGATGGCAGACGAGGTGCACGGACAGCTGATCCGCTGTCTGGTGCACAACCACGAGGCCCGCCCCACGCAGGGCTACACGGGACTGATGTCCGTGCTGTCGGGGCCGCTGGACACCTACGTCAGCAGCATCCACGAGCGGGTCGCGCCGCTGAGCACGCTCGTCGGGCAGCTGCGCAACGAGCTGGTCGCGGCGGCGTGGGACTACCACGGCACGGACCGCTCGGTGTACGAGGAGTTCCACCGCAACCCGCTGATCCCCAGCGACGGCCACGTCACCATCAAGGACTTCCCGAGCGCGGTGGCGTACTCCGCGGGCACCGAGCCGGTGCTGGAGGCACCGGAACACGAGGACCCGCCGATCGCCGCCCTCGTCGACGAGGTGGGCGGTTCGATCAACGTCATCGACTGGGTGATCGAGCACGTCGCCGGGTTCTCCCCGGTCGAGAAGATCGTCGAGCCGCTCTCGGGGAACTGGGCCGAGCTCGAGCGTGCTGCCGAGGTGCTCACCCAGGTCGGCGACGGCTACGAGCAGTGCGCGGCGAACCTGACGGCTCAGCTGGGTCGCCTCGGCGCGCGCTGGAACGGCGGCGCCGCCCTCACCTTCGAGGACCACACGACGCGGCTCGGTGAGGCGATCGCCATCGAGGGACCGATCAACCGGCTCGTGGGCTACGTGCTCACCGAGATCGCCGGCGAGATCGAGGCCGCCGCGGAGTTCATGGTGTCCAGCTTGAAGACCGCGGTGGACAAGATCGGCAAGACGGTGGCGACCGCGTGGGTGCCCGGCGTCGGCTGGTACCGGGTCTACGACACCGCCCGCACCGTGATCGACGTCTTCCTCGAGGCCAAGGAGCTCGTCGAGTCCATCGAGGAAGCCATCGAGCAGGTCGAGGCTGTCCTGGAGGCGGTGAACGACCCGGTCGGGTTCGCCACCGACAAGGCACGGGAGGTGCTGGGCCCCTACCTCGACGGTGCCCAGGTCGCCGGCGACCTCGCGCAGCTCGACCCGAGTGCGCTCACCGACGCGCCCGACACGGCGTACGACGTCGGCGACGCCCCGCGCCGCGCCGGCTGATCGGCCCGGACCCGTCGGACGCAGAGGTGCGGGTGAGGCGCCCAGCACCCCACCCGCACCGACGACCTGCGGCGAACGCCGGTCGTCCCGCTCCTGCGGCGGATCAGCGGATCACGGACAGCGAACCCTCCCCGAAGAGGGGCCCCGTGACGTAGATGCCCTTCCGGCCGACGTCGACGCCGCCGGGCAGCACCAGCTTGCCGGCCGCGAGCTCGCGGATCTTGGTCCGGCCCTTGGCCTTGGTGATCCGGTACAGGCCGCCGATCTCGGCACCCGGGATCGGCGGGTCGGACTCGGCTGCCAGCCAGCTCAGCTTCGACATCGACACCGCGTAGACGGACTTCTTGGTGCCGGCGAGGTCGACGATGCTGGTCAGCCCGTCGGCGTAGCGCCGACACGGGCCGCGGCGCGGCTTCTCCGGGTCGCAGGTGGCGTTGACGGTGCCCGGCTTGATCCGCCACACCTGGGAGGTGCCCGGCGTGGCCGGGAAGCCGCGCAGCTCGCCGACGTACCAGTAGCCGTCGGGGCCGACCGCGACGGACGTCGGGACGGCCTCGCTGGGCACCGGGCCCGGCAGGCCGAGCTCCGGGGGTCCTTCGACGACGCGGGTCTTGAGGCGGGCGACGGTGACCGTCCTGCCGTTCGGCCACCACCGGACCAGGTCGTTGTTGGCGGCGTCGGCGATGAGCACGCTGCCGTCACGCAGCGCGGCGATGCCGAAGGGGTTGGTCTCGCCGGGCAGGTTCTCGAGGTCGTAGGGGTCGGGGTCCTTCGCCTGGTAGGCGACGAGGTCGAGCCTTGCCTTGGGTGCGGCCCAGCCGGGCCGCCACTCGTACAGCGTCGACTCGCCGGGGACCGGAGGGCCGCCGGGCTCCCCGCCGACGCCGGCGAGCACGTAGACCCGGCCCTTCCGCCCGGCAGCCACAGCCGGTGAGCTCCCCGGTACGGCGCCCAGGCGCACGACCTTGGCCGGCTTCTTCTTGCGCCGCTCGATGACGAGGCTGAAGCTGCCGTCGCTCTCGCTGACCAACGTCCGGCCCTTGCCCAGCGTGTCGACGCCGCGGGGTCCGTCGAGACCGCCGACGACCACGCGCGGGTCGGGGTCGGTGTGTCGTGCCTGCGCCGTGCCCGGTGTCGTGAGGGTCGCGGCCAACACCGTGGCCACCCCCACTGCACCGATCGTCGTGAGTCTGCCCATCGGGGCCCTCCCCGGATTGATGGATGTCGGATCGACACCCCAGGCCTACCGGAGCGGCGACGTCGCCGTCATGACCCACCGGGGGGACGACTCGTGGCGCCCGGCACGGTCCTCAGGCGCGGTCGACGACCACGTCCCGCCCGGCCAGGTAGCCGGCGGCGACCTGCGCCAGGCCGAGTGCGACGAGCAGGGCGCAGGGCAGCGACCAGGTGTCGGAGACGTCGTGCAGCACCCCGACGAGGAACGGTCCGGCGGCGGCCAGCAGGTAGCCGATGCTCTGCGCCATCGTGGACAGCGCGGCCGCGCCGGCGACGGTCGTGGTGCGCATCGCGAAGAAGGACAGCACCACCGGGAACACCGCGCCGCCGGCCCCGAGCAACGCCGCCCAGACCCAGGCGCCGCCGGCGGGGGCGAGCCACAGCCCGGCCCAGCCGGCCATGCTCAGCGCGGTCAGCCCCGCCACCAGGTGCCCCTGGTGCCGCAGCCGGCCGGCGATGCTCGGCGCCACGAAGAACAGCGGCACCCCGATCATGATGCTGACCGCCAGCAGCAGGCCGGCGGTCTCGTCGCTGAACCCCGCGGCGGCGTACACGCTGGGCAGCCAGCTCATCATCACGTAGGCGAACACCGACTGGGTGCCGAACAGCACGGTGACCGCCCAGGCGGTCGGGTTGCGCCACAGCGCCAGGTCGCCGCGGGTGTCGTGGGCGCGGCTGCGCCGCCAGCAGTACGGCACCCAGGCCAGTGCCGCGGCGAGCGCGACCACCGCCCAGGCTCCCAGCCCCACCTGCCAGAGGCCGGTGGCGTTCGCGATCGGGACGGTCAGCGCCGCGCCGGCCGCCGAGCCCAGCGCCAGGGCCGCGGTGTAGGCGCCGGTCACCGGACCCACGCGGGTGGGGAAGTGCTCCTTGACGATCGCCGGGACCAGCACGTTGGCGAAGGCGATGCCGGCGCAGGCGACCAGGGTGCCGGCGACCAGCGCCGGGGTGCCGCCGACGACGCGCAGCACCAGGCCGCCGGTCAGCAGCACCAGCGAGACCGCGAGGCCGCGGTCGACCCCGACCCGGCGGGTGAGCACCATCGCGGTGGCGCCGACGCCGGCGAAGCAGAGCACCGGCAGCGAGGTGAGCACGCCGGCCGTGGTGGCGGAGAGCCCCTGCTCCCGCAGGGGGTCGAGCATCGCGCCGAGGCTGGTGATCGCCAGCCGCAGGTTGAGGGCGACGAGCAGCACCGCGAGGGCGAGCAGCACCCCACGGCGGCGCGGCGCCGCGGCCGGGTCGGGCACGGCCTGCAGCCCGATGGCCACCGGATCGCCGGGACGCGGCCGCGCAGCACAGCGGTGCCGCCTCGTCGCGGCCGCGGGACGGACCATCCGACGAGCGTAGGCAGACCCTGATGATCGGAGGGAGACGGAGCCGGTCCGTGCGGCTCTCGCCCGCGAGCCGGCCTCGTGCTCGTGGGTTTCTCGGACAGGTTGCTGCAGACCGGCCCCGCAAAGGCGTCCCGACCGCCACAATGCCCTGGTGACCCGCCTCTCCCTGCGCCGCGCGGCCGCGCTGCTCGCGCTCGTGCTCACTGCCCCCGCCCTCGTGCTCGGCAGCGCCACGCTGCCCGCCCAGGCGACGTCCCCGGCGACGTCCGCCCGGGCGAGCACGACGAGCGTCGAGGGCTTCGTCGACCTGGAGCACCGCGGCGACTACGTCCGGCCCGGCTTCACCCTCGCGTTGTGCCGTCAGGAGTGCTTCGACGCGAAGGGCAACATCGTCCCGGCGCGCACCGGGGCGGCGGGCGTCCCGTTCGTCACGACGGTCGCCGCGGGGGTGAGCGACTTCCGGGTCGACACCACCGGGGCCGCCGAGCTGCCCGCGGGCACCTACCGCGCTGCCGTGCGCTTCGGCGCCGGCAAGGGGTGGGGCTATCTGCTGGTCCCGGCCAAGATCAGCGCGGACGACCTGCTCACTCCCACCTTCTCCCGGGGCACGGCGTGGCAGGTGCGCTCCGGTGTGGTCAACAAGGTGTGGGCCGACCTCGTGGTCGGGCACAAGCCCGGGATCAGGACCGACGTGGGCATCATCCAGTGGCGCGGGGTGAACTATGGCGCGGGCACCTACATCGAGTCCGTCCGCATCGGGGTCTGGGACGCCACCCCCACCACCAAGGTGAGGTTCACGGTCCACGGCTGCCAGGGCAAGGTCGTGAAGACGAAGACGGTCCGCAAGCCGAAGCGGAAGAACTACCGGCTCACCCTGCCGCTGCCGGCCGACAAGGTCGGCGGACGCTTCCGGATCCGGGTGGTGACCACGCAGAAGGGCCTGCCCCGCGAGGTCGTCACCTGGGGGCCGTACACGGCCAAGCAGCGCGGTTGGAAGGCCAATTGCTCGGGCATGAAGAAGGCGAAGAAGGCGAAGAAGGCGCGCGCCGGGCGGTAGCTCTCCCGCCGGCGCCAAGCCGGCACCCGACGGTCTACGGCGGCCCGCCGTACCCGGCCTGGTGATAGTTTCTCGAGGTTGCGCACGACCCCCGGGACCTCGCCCGGCCGGCCCAGGCCGGCGGCGTCGTCCCGGCCGCCCTCCCGAGGGCTGCGCGGCATCTCTTCCGCCGGACGTGCCCGCCCGGCGGCCAGTCCTGCAAGGAGCCCTGCCCCGATGAGTGAACCCGCGGTGCCCGCACGCCCCGCCGAGCCCGACTACCCCGACCACATCGACGGCGCCGTCCTCAAGGTCGCGCTGGTGGTGGTCCTCGGCGCGATCATGTCCATCCTCGACATCACCGTCGTCTCGGTGGCGCTGCCCACCTTCGCCGAGGAGTTCGACAGCTCCCTGGCGACGGTGGCGTGGACGATGACGGCGTACACGCTCGCGCTGGCCACCGTCATCCCCGCCACCGGCTGGGCGGCCGACCGGTTCGGCACCAAGCGGATCTACCTGGTGGCGCTCGCGCTGTTCACCGCCGGGTCCGTGCTGTGCGCGCTGGCGGACTCGATCACGATGCTCATCGTCTTCCGGGTGCTCCAGGGCCTCGGCGGCGGCATGCTGATGCCGCTGGGCATGGCGATGATGACCCGGGCGGCCGGCCCGAAGCGGATGGGTCGGCTCATGGCGATCCTCGGCGTCCCGATGCTGCTCGGCCCGATCAGCGGCCCGATCCTCGGCGGCTGGCTGATCGACATCGCTTCCTGGCACTGGATCTTCCTGATCAACCTGCCGCTCGGTGCGATCGCGATCGCCGCCTCGGCGAAGATCCTGCCCAAGGACGACCCGCACCCCTCCGAGCGCTTCGACCTCATCGGCATGCTGCTGCTCTCGCCCGGCCTCGCGCTGCTGCTCTTCGGAGTCTCCTCGATCGCCGAGTCCGGCGAGGGTGCCTCCTTCGGCCCGCGGGTCTGGGCCTCCGCCTCGGCCGGAGTGGTGCTGATCGTCGCGTTCGTGCTCTACAGCTTCAAGCCCAAGCACCCGCTGGTCGACCTGCGCCTGTTCCGCAACCGGCGGCTGACGCTGGCCACGATCACCATGTTCCTCTTCATGGTTGCGTTCATGGGCGCCGGCCTGCTGTTCCCCAGCTACTACCTGCAGGTGCGCGGCGAGTCCACGCTGACCGCGGGACTGCTCGTCGCGCCGCAGGGCCTCGGCGCGATGCTGATGATGCCGATCGCCGGCGTGCTCGCCGACAAGATCCCGATCGGGCGCACGGCGCCGTTCGGCCTCGTCGCGATGGCGCTGGGCCTGGTCGGCTTCATGCAGCTCGAGGCGGACACGTCGTACTGGGTGCTCAGCGCGGCGCTGTTCCTGATGGGCCTGGGCCAGGGCCTGACGATGATGCCGATCATGACCTCGGCGCTGAAGTCGCTCACCCACGCCGAGGCCGCGCGCGGCTCCACGCTGGTCAACATCATCCAGCAGGTCGGCGGCTCGGTCGGCACGGCTGTGCTCTCCGTCGTGCTCACCGCGCAGCTGGGCAAGTCCAAGGACGTCCCGCTGCCCGACGGCGAGACCGTGACCGAGGCGGAGCTGGCCATCGCCGCGACGATGCAGCCCGGCCTGGCCGAGACGCTGGGCCTGCCACGAGACCTGATCGACCGTGGGCTGGACGCGGCGGCCGGCGCCTTCGGCAACACCTTCGGCATCGCGGTGGTGCTGGTGCTGCTCACCCTGGTCCCGGTGGCGTTCCTGCCGCGCAAGCGGGAGGACGACGCCGCGTCGGACCCGGACGAGGACGTCATGCCGGTGCTGTTGCACTGAGCTCGAGCCCCTGCACCCGGGAACCCTGCGCCCGGGCACCCGTACGACGAACAGCGCCCCACCGGTCCGCCGGTGGGGCGCTGTCGTGTGCTGCGGGGGAGAGCGGCGGCTACTTCGCCCAGTCCGCGTTCCAGCCCTCGATGTCGCTGGCCGGCCGGGTCGCCGGACCGGTGTAGATCGCCGAGGGGCGGATCAGGCGGCCGGTGCGCTTCTGCTCCAGGATGTGCGCGGACCAGCCGCCGGTGCGGGCGCAGGTGAACATCGAGGTGAACATGTTCGCCGGCACCTCGGCGAAGTCGAGCACGATCGCGGCCCAGAACTCGACGTTGGTCTCCAGCACCCGGTCGGGCCGGCGCTCGCGCAGCTCGGCGAGCGCAGCCTTCTCCAACGCCTCGGCGACCTCGTAGCGCGGCGCACCGAGCTCCTTGGCCGTGCGGCGCAGCACCCGGGCGCGGGGGTCCTCGGCGCGGTAGACGCGGTGGCCGAAGCCCATCAGCCGCTCGCCGGAGTCCAGCAGGTTCTTGACGTAGGCGCGGGCGTCGCCGGACTTCTCGACGTCCTCGATCATCCCGAGCACCCGCGACGGCGCTCCGCCGTGCAGCGGGCCGCTCATCGCGCCGATGGCGCCGGAGAAGGCCGCGGCGACGTCGGCGCCGGTGGAGGTGATCACCCGGGCGGTGAACGTGGAGGCGTTCATCCCGTGCTCGGCGGCCGAGGACCAGTAGGCGTCGATCGCGTGCGCGTGCTTGGGGTCGGCCTCGCCGCGCCAGCGGATGAGGAACTTCTCGGCCAGCGTGCGGCCCTCGTCGACCAGGCGCTGCGGCACCACCGGGTTGTGCAGGCCGCGGGCCGACTGCCCGGCGTAGGACAGCACCATGACGGCCACCCGGGCCAGGTCCTCGCGGGCCTGCTCGTCAGAGATGTCGTAGGTCTGGCCGAACCCGAAGGCCGGCGCCAGCATCGCGATCGCGGCCTGCACGTCGACCCGGACGTCGCCGGTGTGCACGGGCAGGTTGAACGCCTCCGCCGGCGGCAGGCCGGGGGTGAAGGAGCCGTCGATCAACAGGCCCCAGACGTTCTCGAACGGCACCCGGCCGGCGAGGTCCTCGATGTCGACGCCGCGATAGCGCAGCGCTGAGCCCTCCTTGTCCGGCTCGGCGATCTGCGTCTCGAAGGCGACGACGCCCTCCAGTCCGTGGTGTACCTCAGGCATCGGCGACTCCTTCGTCGTTTCGTTCGTGCCACAGCGGCGGCACGAGAACCACACGCATTGTGCCGCACGCGATATTTTGACGGGCATGTCCGGTGTCCACGAGCCCGTGCCCGACCTCGCCCGCGACCCGTTCGCTGTGCCCGACCTTGCCACCTTGCGCAAGGAGTACGGCGACGCCGGGCTGGACGAGGCGGACGTCGCCGCCGACCCGTGGGAGCAGTGGCAGCGCTGGTACGGCGACGCCGCCGCGGCCGGGCTGCACGAGCCGAACGCGATGATCGTGGCCACCGTCGACCCCGACGGCACGCCGTCGGTGCGCACCGTGCTGCTCAAGGGCGTGGCCACCGAGCGGCCCGACGACGGCTTCAGGTTCTTCACCAACACCGCCTCCCGCAAGGGACGTGCCCTGGCCGCCGAGCCGCAGTGCGCGCTGCTGTTCCCCTGGCACCCGCTGGAGCGGCAGGTCCGGGTCGAGGGCACCGCGACGCCGCTGCCCACCGCTGAGGTGGAGGCGTACTTCGCCGTCCGCCCGCGCGGCTCGCAGCTCGGCGCCTGGGCCTCCCCGCAGTCGCGGCCGGTCGCCGGACGCGAGGAGCTGGAGCAGGCCTACGCCGAGGCCGAGGAGCGCTTCACGGGCACCGACGTGCCCGTGCCCCCGACGTGGGGCGGCTACCGGGTGCAGCCGACGTCGTTCGAGTTCTGGCAGGGCCGGCCCGGTCGGCTGCACGACCGGATCAGCTACACCCGGACGTCGACCGGCTGGGAGATCACCAGGCTTGCGCCCTGAGGGAACCGTTGGGGCTTCGGTTCCGGCGGCTCCTCGCGCAGCGCGGCGTAGAGCACGCCGAGCAGCACCAGCGTCAGCAGGACCCCCACCAGGAGCAGGGTCTGGCGCCGGTCGTCGCCGGTGGCGGCCGTCGCCGGCTCGGCCGGCTCCTGAGGTTCGCCCGGCTCCTGAGGTTCGCCCGGCTCCTGAGGTTCGCCCGGCTGCTCAGGTTCGGCCGGCTCCTCAGGGTCGGCCGGGGCCGTCTCGGGCACCTCGGGGACGGGCCAGCTCGCCACCGGCACGGTGTCGAGGACGAGGAGCAGCGCCTGCGGCGTGGGCCGGCGCTCGGCGGAGCCGGCGATCGCCCGCATCAGCACCTCGGCAGCGAACGGAGGGAAGCCGGGCAGCACCTGTCCGGGCGGCGCGGGGGCGGGGCTGCCGGTCGGGCCGGGGTCGGTGCCGGTGAGTGCGTGGTAGGCGAGCCTGCCGAGCGTCTCCGCCTCGACGTCGCCGGCGGCGACCAGACGCCGCAGGGCCGCGAGGACCCGGTCGGCGGGCGCCGGCCCGGGCGCGGCCGCGTCGATCAACGCTTGCACCGCGGCGCGCCCGTCGGCCTCCGAGCCCACGTCCGACCCCACGTCCGCCCCCACGTCCGACCCCGTGTCCATGGCGGCATCCTGGCCCGCGCCGTGGGTTCGTGGGGCGTTCTCAGGGCTGTGTCTCAGGGGCGTGTCGACGCCAGCCGGTGCCGCAGGAGCGCGGCGATGGTCTCGACGGCCGGGCGTGCCGCGACCTGTGCGGCCACCGCGCGCGCCGCGGCGGCGTACGACGGCTCGTCCAGCACCCGCCGCAGCAGCCCGGCGAGCTCGTCCGCTCGGCGCAGCCGGAGCGCGACGCCGGCGTCCACCAGCCGCACCGCGTGGTCGGCCTGGTCGTAGTCGACCGGCCACACCACCGCGGGCAGGCCGGCGGCGAGGGTGTGGCCGAGCACGCCGGAGCCGCCGTGGTGCACGACGGCGTCGAAGCGGGGCAGGTCGGCGGCGTAGTCCACGACGTCGTGCAGGAACAGGTTCTCCGGGGCGTCGGTGCGCGACGGGAGGGCTGCGTGCGGGTGCTGGCCGCCCAGGGTGACGTGCAGGTCGACGCCGGGCAGCGCGACCGCCGCGCGGCGAGCCGCGTCCACCAGGTCCTGCTTGTGCCAGGGCAGGTGGGTGCCGGCAGTGAGCAGCACGTGGCGACGACCGGCGCGCAGCGTGAGTGGCGGGGTGCCCGTGGGCGGGGTGTAGAGCACCGGGCCGACGTGACGCACCGACGGCGGCAGCGTGCGGGGGTACTCGATCGCCTCCGGGGTCAGCGCCAGCACCAGCTCGGGGGAGTAGACCGCCTCCGTGCCGTCGGGCCGGTAGACCGCGCTGGCGCCCAGGTCGGCCAGCCGCACCCCGGCCACCCGCGGCGCCGCCCGCTTGAACCCCCGGACGGCGACCCGTCCCGCCGCGTCGCGGGCCCGGCCCAACGTCGTACGGCCCGGGCGCCAGCCGCCGCAGTAGGCCGGCGGGCCGCTGCGGCCCTCGATCGCGCACGGCGAGGGGTGGCTGGTCCACCACGGCACGCCGACGGCCTGCGCGGCGGTGCCGACCGCGGGGAGGGTGAAGTCGGCGATCACCAGGTCCGGCGGCGCGGAGCCCCAGTCGGCCAGCAGCTCGGTGCGGAACCGCTGCTGCAGCGCCATCGCGGCCCGGAACTGGCGCAGCAGCAGCCGCGGGTTGCCGCCGATCCGGTACGGCGGGTTCACCACCGTCTCCAGCGTCTCGTCGGCACCGGCGAGCAACGCGGTCCCCGGCACGCCCGCGGCCGCGATCACCCCGGCCGCGCCGGGCGTGCTGACCACGCGCACCGCCAGGTCCGGCTCCGCGGCCAACCGGACCGCGATGCCCAGCACCGGGTGCAGATGACCTGCCATCGGCGGTGCGACGAGGTCGACCCGCACCGGCCGGGACTCGCCGCTCATGCGTGGGCCTCCGGAGCCTGTCGCGGTCCTGGCGCCGGGGCCGGGCGCTGCAGCTCGCAGACCAGGTCCGCGCACAGCGCGGCCAGGTCGGGGGAGGCCAGGTAGTCCAGGTGCCCGGCCTCGACCCACACGTCGCTGCGCCACCACCGGGCCAGCAGGTCGGAGCGCGAGCCGACCCGGATCGTGCGGCACGCGGGCGGTGCGGTGGCGACGGCGCCGTAGGCCACCACCACGAGCCGGTCCAGCACGTCGCGCGGCAGGTCGAGCCGGCCGAGCAGGTCCAGCCCGATGCTGCCGGCCAGCACCAGCGTGCGGTCCGCGCGGCGCAGCACCTCCAGCACCCGGTCGCGGTGCCGCGGCGCCCAGCCCGGCCGTCGGATCCGCCAGGCCAGCACGGCGTGGTGCAGGCTGCCGCGCCACAGCGGCACCGGCCGGTACGGCGCGAGCTGCTCGTCGTAGGGGAAGTTGAGCCGGACCTTCGCGGACTCCGGCAGCGGCAGCGCGTCGAGGAACGCATGCTGCACCGGTGAGAGCCCGCAGCTGCGCGGGTCGCTCTGGCCGGTCAGGTGCAGCACCTGCAGCGCCGGCCCCGGCCCATGCTGCGCGGGCACGGGCTGCTCAGGCACGGGCATCGGTGAAGTCGTCGTCGGCACGGACGCGGTAGGTGCGGGTGCGCCAGCGGATGGTCGGCTGGGCGGCGGCGTGCAGCAGATGCACCGGCTGCAGCAGCTCGGAGGCCAGCGAGGTGCCTGGCCGGTGCAGCACCCGGCCGTGGATGCGGCGCTGCAGCGTGCGTAGCAGCAGCGCCCGGCCGAGCAGCAGCACCAGCGCGGGGCCGGGCCGGCGGCGTCGTACGGACCCCAGCAGCACGCCCCACAGCAGCATCGGGTGCACGCCGTGCAGCAGGCCGATCGCGGCGACGGTGCGGGGCGGCTGGCGGCGCAGCAGCAGGTTCGCGAAGAGCATCCACCGGTGCATCAGCCGGGCGTAGGCGGTGGGCGAGGCGACGGTCGTGGTGATCCACTGCGGCGTGGCGGTCTGGCAGATGGTGCCGCCGTCCGCGAGCACCGCGCCGGCCACGGCGAGGTCGTCGGTCAGGTGACGCAGCAGCGGCGTGAAGCCGCCCATCGCGACCAGGTCGGTGGTCCGCATCGCCCAGGTCATCCCGTTGATCGTCACCGGCGCCATCGGCAGGTAGGTGAGGGCGGCGTTGTTGTCCACGAACTGCTCCACCAGCCGCGCCCACACGGTGCGCCCGGGCAGGTAGCCGGGCAGACCGGTGACCAGCCGGGCCCGCTCCAGGCCGTCGAGCAACGCGCCCAGGGCCGGGCGCGGCAGCCGGGTGTCGTCGTCGAGGACGCAGAACACCTCCGCCGGCCGGTCCTCGGGCCTGTCCGCGAGCCCGTCCTCGAGCCCGTCGCCGGGGGCTTCGGCCGCGAGGTGGTCGAGCGCCTGCTGCAGCTTGACCAGCTTGGGGTTGGTGCCCGGCGACGCCGGCGCACAGTGCAACACCTCCAGCCGGGTGCTGCCCTCCGGTGCGGCGGCCAGCTGGTCGGCGAGCCGCGCGACGACCCGCTGCGCCTCGGGGTCGTCGGTGTCCACCAGCCAGCAGAACCGGGCACCCTCGAGCGCGAGCAGGTTGTCGCGCAGCGCGTCCTCCAGACCGGGGTCGCCCGACAGGATCGGCTGCACCACGACCACCCGGGCGATCTCGGCCGGCGACACGTCCCGCGCGGGCGGCGCCTTCCGCGCGCTGCGCAGCGCCGAGAACGCCTTCGCGCCCTGCAGCCCGAGGTAGCCCGCCGCGGCCGCGGGCAGCAGCCGGCCGCTCACGCCTGCACCCGCTGCCACGCCACGAACCGCTCCACGCCCTCGGCGATGCTCACCGGCGGCGGGCCGAGGTCGCGCAGCATCCGGTCCGGCACGAACGTCTTCGACGAGGTCAGCACCCCGACGCCGTACGGTGTGATCGGCGGCTCCCCGGGCAGGTGCAGCAGCCGCCACGTCCGCTCCAGCACGGTCGCGGCACGCAGGGCGGTGCGCACGGAGACCTCGCGGGTCGGGGCGTCGTACCCCAGCCGCTCGAGGACCTCCAGCAGCAGCCGCTCGATCTCGACCGGCTCGGCGTTGGTCAGGTGGTAGATCCCGCTCAGCTCCGGGCGGCAGGCCAGCGCCAACAGGTAGTGGGCCAGGGTGTCGATGTAGACCAGGTCGCCGACCGCCGGGGTGGCGCGGCCGGTCAGCCGCGGGATCCGGCCGGCGCGCGCGGCCGCGAGGATCCGCGGGAACAGCACGGTGTCCTCCGGTCCGAAGACCGCCCGCGGCCGGGCGATCACCAGCGAGCCGCGGTAGTCGGCGACGAGCCGCTCGGAGGCGGCCTTGGTGCGGGCGTAGTCGCTGACGAACGTCGGCCCGACCGGGGAGTCCTCGGTGAGGTCGAGCTGGTCGCCCTCGCGGTAGAGCACCGAGCTCGACGACACGTGCACCAGCCGCGGCAGCCCGAGCTGCTCGCACCAGGCCAGCACGGTGGCGGTGGCGGTGACGTTGTCGCGCTCGAACGCCTTCGGGGTGGCGTACGGCGTGGCGCGGGCGGCGCAGTGCACGACCGCGTGGGGTCGCCACGGCAGCTCGGGCAGGTCGCTCAGCCGTGCGCGGCCGAGGTCCACCGCGGCGTACTCGCCGGGACCGAACCGGGTCCGCTCCCGGGGCCGGCGGCCGATGCCGAAGACCTCGTGGCCCTCCGCGGCGGCCAGCGCGGCCAGCGCACCGCCGACGAACCCGGACGCCCCGGTCACCAGGATCCTCATCCGCTCACCCTCCTGATCCGTCGTCGCTTCGCTGTGGGGTCCTCGCCCGGCCAGTCCATCGCGACCAGCTCCGCCGGCTCGGCGTCCAACCGGGCGGCCAGCACCGCGACCTCCCGGCCCACCGCCGACACGGTGTCCGCGTCGGCGCGGCCCGGTCGGGTGGCCAGGCGCCACTGCGTGCCGTGCTGCTCGATGCGGTAGTCGCCCAGGTCCCCGGCCAGCGCCACCGCGTGCCGCAGCACGTCGGGGTAGACGGGCACGGGGGTGCCCGCGGCGCCGCCGTTGCGCCGCAGGTGGAGCACGTCGTCGGCGCGGCCGAGGACGCCGGTGATGCTGCGTCCGGGTCGCCCGCACGGGCACGGGCCGGGGGCGGCGAGCAGCACGTCGTCGAGCCGGTGCCGTACGACGAGCTGGGTGGTCCGGGTGAAGTCGGTGATCACCGGGTGGAAGCGGCGGTGGTCGAGCCACTCCGGCTCCACGTGCAGGTGCGCCTCGTTGAGGTGCAGCCGGCCGGCGGGGCAGCTGACGGCGAGCAAGCCCTCGGTGGCCTGGTAGACCTGCTCGACCCGGCACCCGAAGGCGGCGGCGATCATCGCCTCATCGTCGGGCTCCAGCGTCTCGGCCACGGAGACCACCTGCAGCGGCCGCACCCGGCCCGGTGCGTCGGCGGAGAGCTCGGCGAGGCGGCGCAGCACGCCGGCCGGCGCGACGAGCACGTCGGTGCCGGGCAGTGCCGCCACGTGCTGCTCGAGCGGGACGGCGAGGTCGTGCCAGCTGAACCGCACCCGGGAGGAGCCCAGCGTGCGGTAGAGGTTGGAGTCGGCGCGCAGGAACAGTGCGATCCGCAGCGGGCGCCGCGCGAGGGTGCGCAACGAGGTGGGCGCGATCAGCTGGCCGAGCAGGATGCCCGCCCAGCGTCGGCTCTCCGCCGGGGAGACCAGGAAGACGCCGCGGGTGCCTGAGGTGCCCGACGACAGCCCGACGGTGGTGCCGTCGGGCAGCGTGGGGGAGAAGTCGCGGGAGCGCTCTGCGGCCTCGGCGACCGCGAGCGCCTCGGTCAAGGTGATGCCGCGGGTGTTGAAGGCGGAGAAGTCGCCCAGCACGGTGCGCTTGTCGACCACCGGCAGGTCGGCCAGGTCGAGCCGGTCGCGGCCGGTGCGCGCGGCCAGTGCGGCGTAGTACGGCGCCCGGGGCAGCGTGTGGTCGAGGAACCGGCGCAGTGCCCGCTGCCGCCGGGCCTCGAAGCCGGCGTTGCGGCGGTGCACGGTGCGCTCGGCGAGGAACGCGCCCACCAGACCCGGGCCCACGTCGTCCCTGGCGACCTGGCCGCTCTCGAGGACCGAGACCGTCGAGCCCATCAGGGACGGGGCTCGCCGGAGCCGGACCAGGCCGCGGCCGCCTCGTCGCAGTGCGCGGGCAGGACGAGCAGCTCGGGGTGGGCCCGGTGCAGGCGGTGCAGGTGGCCGAGGGTGCCCAGCGCGGCGGTCCAGTCGTCGAAGCCGGCCCCGACCAGCCGCGAGGGCGGCGCCGGCTCGGTGATCGCGCGGGTCGACCAGGCCGCGTCGCCGGCGAGGAGCACCTGCCGGCCGTCGGTGGCGGTGAGCAGCAGCCCCAGGTGGCCGGGCATGTGGCCGGGCAGCGGTACGACGAGGAGGCTGCGGTCGCCGAGCAGGTCCCAGCCGGTGCCGGTGGGGGAGACGGCGAGGTCGACGCCGGGCAGCTCCTCGACGGCGCGGAACCGAGCGGCGACGTCCTCGGGCAGCAGGCCCGGCAGCAGGCCGTGGCGCAGCGCCCCGATCCGGCCCAGGCGGCGCACCTGGGCCAGTCCCGCACCGCCGGCGAGGACCTGGGCGTTCGGGTGGTCGCGCAGGCCCGCGACGTGGTCGCCGTGGAAGTGCGAGAGCACCACCCGTCGTACGTCGAGGGGGTCGATGCCCAGCCCGGCGAGCTGCACCGGCAACCGCTCGTGCTCGGGCAGGGTCACCGGCAGCAGGGTGCGGTACAGGCGCTCGGGCAGCCGCTCGGTGGCGTCGAGGAAGTGGGTGGCGTAGCCGGTGTCGAACAGCGTCCAGCCCAGCTCCGGGCGGTCGGGGTGGCGGATCGCGGCGGCGTAGGAGGGGAACTCGATGAGGCGGACCCGGCCGCCGCGGCGGGCCAGCGCCTCGACCTGGACGCAGTGGCCCACACGCAGCCAGTGCAGCTCCACCGGCGGCTGCCCGGCCGACGCTTGGTCCCGCGGCCCGTTCAGTAGCACAGCACCGCCCCGCCGATGCTGAGCCCGGCCCCGGTGCCCAGCAGCAGGGCGTGGTCGCCTCGGCGCAGCCGGCCGTCGGTGATCGCGGCGTGCAGCGCGGACGGCAGGGACGCCGCCACCTGGTTGCCGACGTCGGCGTAGATGTCGATCATCCGGTCTCCGGCGCCGAGCCGTTGGCGCACCCAGGACAGGGCGTGGTGGCTGGCCTGGTGCGGCACGACGGCAGCCAGGTCGGCCATGCCGACCCCGGCGTCGGCCAGCAGCTTGTCGGTGAACGCCGGCACGTGCTTGACCGCGAGCCGGAAGACGGCGCCGCCCTGCATCCGGAACCGGGCCCACTCGGCGTAGTCACCCGTGACCCGGTCGGGGGCGTGGCGCGAGCCGCCGCCGCGGATCTCGCAGGTGTGGGCGCCCTCGCTGTGCGTGGCGAAGTCGGCCGCCAGCACCGCCGAGCCGGTGTCGCCGGCCGGGCCGACCACGGCGGCGGCCCCACCGTCGCCGAAGATGCCGGAGGCGCCGAGGTCGGAGAAGTCGAGGCCGACGGAGGCGATGTCGGCGGAGACGATGAGGATCCGCTGGTGCCGACCGGCCTCCACCAAGGTGGCGGCGAGGTCGAGCGCGACGAGGAAGCTGAGGCAGCTGGCGTTGACGTCCCAGGCCGGCACCGGCCGCGACGGTGCGAGCTCCTCGTGCACCAGCGCGGCGTTGCAGGGCAGCGGCTGGTCCGGGGTGGCGCTGGCACCGATCACCAGGTCGACGTCGTCGAGGTCCAGCCCGGCCGCCTCGAGCGCGGCACGGGCGGCCCGGGCGCCCAGGGCGGCGGCGCTGCCCCGCTCCACCCGCCGCTGGCGCACGCCGGTGCGCGCCTCGACCGTGCCGGGCACCAGGCCCAGGCGGTGGTCCAGCTCGACGCTGGTCAGCACCTCCTCGGGCAGGGCCACCCCGGTCCCGAGGATCCTCAGGGCACGCGCTCCGGCGACGGGCAAGGGCTCCTCCTGGTACGGGGTGGTGCGGGGGTGGTGCGGCTGGTGCGGGTCCGGCTCCCGGTCGGCGCCCCTCGGCGCTCCTCGGCGCGGCGCCCGGGCGTGGCCAGAGAGTAGCGACGCCCTCGGGGCCCGCCGACGGCCGCGCCGCCCGGTCCGCCCTCCTGCCCGGAACGGGTCGGGCGAAACCCGTGCTGAGTGAGCACTCACTCAGATACGGTTCCAGGATGCCTCCCCGCGCCGCGCCCCTGTCCGTGGAGGACCGGCGCGAGCGGCTCGTCGCGACCACCCTGGAGCTGCTGCACGAGCACGGCCCCGCCGTCACCACCCGCCGTATCGCCGAGGCCGCCGGGGTCGCCGAGGGCACCATCTTCCGCGTCTTCGCCTCCAAGGACGAGCTGGTCACGGCCGCGGTGTGCAAGGCGTTCGAGCCCGGCGGGATGCTCGCGGACCTGCAGGCGATCGACCCCGAGGCGACCTTGCGCGAGCGCACGCTGGCGCTGGTGCGGATCCTGCAGCAGCGCTACTCGGGCTCCTTCGCCCTGCTGCACCGCCTCGGCCTGCCGCAGCCCCCCGCGCCCGCCGACGCCGACTCCGATGGCGGCTCCGATGGTGGCGCCGACGGCACCCGGCGGGCCGGGCTCGCCGAGGAGACGATGCACGCGATGGCGGAGGTGTTCGCCCCGCACGCCGACGAGCTGACGATGCCGCCCGCCGAGGTGGCCCGCCTCCTGCGCCTGCTCACCTTCACCGGCACCCACCCTCGGCTCGCCGGTGGCGACCTGCTCAGCACCGACCAGATCGTCGACACCGTGCTGTACGGCGTGCTGCGCCGCGAGGCCGGCGCGCCGCCCACCCCTTCCGAGGACCCCGCCCGATCCGAGGACCCGTCCCGCTCCGAACCGCTCGCGAGCCCCCACCCCCGCGCCGACGGCGCCGAAGGAAACCGACGCTGATGCTGATCCGACTCCTGCGCACCTACCTGGCGCCGTACCGTCGCTGGCTGGTGACGATCGTGGCGCTGCAGCTGGGCGCCACCGGGGCGATGCTCTTCCTGCCCAGCCTCAACGCCGACATCATCGACCGCGGCGTGGCCCGCGGCGACACCGACGAGGTGCTGCGGCTCGGTGCGTTCATGCTCGCCTTCGCCCTGGTGCAGGCGGTCTGCTCGATGTCGGCGGCCTACTTCGGCGGGCGCACCGCGATGGCGTTCGGCCGCGACCTGCGCAAGGCGGTCTTCGCCCGGGTCGGCGGCTTCTCCGCCCGGGAGGTCTCCACGTTCGGCGCCCCGTCGCTGATCACCCGCGCCACCAACGACGTCCAGCAGGTGCAGATGCTGGCGATGATGACCTGCCTGATGGCGGTGACCATCCCGATCATGATGTTCGGCGGCGTCGTGATGGCGATGCGCGAGGACCTCGGCCTGTCCTGGCTGGTGGTGGCCGTGGTGCCGGTGCTGTTCGTGTGCATCGGGCTGATCGTGTCCCGGATGGTGCCGGCGTTCCGCACCGTGCAGGAGCGCCTGGACGGGGTGAACCGGGTGCTGCGCGAGCAGATCACGGGCATCCGCGTGGTGCGCGCCTTCGTCCGCGAGCCGGAGGAGACCGCCCGCTTCGCCCGCGCCAACGACGACCTCACCGAGGTCTCCATCCGCGCCGGCCGCTGGATGGCGCTGATGTTCCCCGTGGTGATGGGCGTGTCCAACATCGCCAGCGTCGGGGTGATCTGGTTCGGCGGCCACCGCGTCGACAGCGGCCAGATGGAGGTCGGCGCCCTCACCGCGTTCCTGACCTACCTGATGCAGATCCTGATGTCGGTGATGATGGGCACCTTCATGCTGATGACGATCCCGCGGGCCTCGGTCAGCGCCGGCCGGATCGCCGAGGTCCTCGACACCGCCTCCAGCGTCGTACCGCCCGCGGACCCGGTGCGCCACCTCGACGTCGCCGGGCACCTCGACCTCGTCGACGTCTCGCTCACCTACCCCGGCGCCGAGGCGCCCGTGCTGCGCGGCGTCTCCTTCAGCGCCCGGCCGGGCCAGACGGTGGCGATCATCGGCTCCACCGGAGCCGGCAAGTCCACCCTGGTCAACCTGGTGCCGCGGCTGCTGGACGCCACCGAGGGCACCGTGAAGGTCGACGGCGTCGACGTACGCGACCTCGACCCCGAGCTGCTGTGGTCGCGGATCGGGCTGGTGCCCCAGCGCGCCTTCCTGTTCTCCGGCACCATCGCCTCCAACCTGCGCTACGGCCGGCCCGAGGCCGGCGACGAGGAGCTGTGGGCCGCCCTCGAGGTGGCCCAGGCCGCCGACTTCGTCCGCGAGATGCCCCAAGGTCTCGACACCCCGGTCGCCCAAGGCGGCACGACCGTCTCCGGCGGGCAGCGCCAGCGCCTGGCCATCGCCCGGGCGCTGGTACGACGCCCCGAGATCTACCTGTTCGACGACGCGTTCTCCGCGCTCGACGTCGCCACCGACGCCCGGCTGCGCGCGGCGCTGCGGCCGCTCACCCGCACCGCGACGGTCGTCGTGGTCGGCCAGCGCATCGCCACCATCCGCGACGCCGACGTGATCCTCGTGCTCGAGGACGGCGAGGTCGTCGGCCGCGGCACCCATGACGAGCTGATCGCGGACAACGACACCTACCGCGAGATCGCAGCCTCGCAGGGCATCACCGAGGAGGAGGCAGCATGAGCGGGGTCTCGGCAGGCGCATCCGGTGGGGGTGCGCCCGGCGGCGGCTCCGGCACGATGAAGGAGACCGAGCGCATCGTGCAGACCGGCGGCCCCGGCCGCGGGCCGATGGGCGGCATGGTCGGGCAGAAGGCCGACGACTTCGGCGCCTCGGCCCGCCGGCTGCTCGGCCTGCTGCGTCCCGCGCGGGGACGGGCGCTGGTCGTGCTGCTGCTCGGCATGGGGTCGGTGACCTCGGTCGCCGTCGGCCCGTGGCTGCTCGGCCGGGCCACCGACCAGGTGTTCTCCGGGTTCGTGGCCCGGCAGCCCGGCGTCGCCGACGCCGCCTCCAAGGCCGACGCCGTGGCGCGCGCCGAGCAGTCCGGCGACGACCGCTTCGCCGACTTCCTGCGCGGCCTCGACTTCGTGCCCGGCCAGGGCGTCGACTTCGACAAGGTCGCCTCGATCCTGCTGATCACCCTCGCCCTGTACGTCGGCGGCCAGGTGCTCGGCTGGCTGCAGGGCTTCCTGGTCAACGACATCGTGCAGCACACCGTGCGCCGGATGCGCTCGGACGTGGAGGACAAGGTGCACCGCCTGCCGTTGTCCTACTTCGACCGCCAGCCGCGCGGCGAGCTGCTCAGCCGCGTCACCAACGACATCGACAACGTCGCGCAGAACCTGCAGCAGACGATGAGCCAGCTGCTCACCGCGCTGCTCACCGTGGTCAGCGTGCTGGCGATGATGTTCTGGGTCTCGCCGCTGCTGGCGCTGATCGCGCTGGTCTCCGTGCCGGCGGCCGCCTTCGCCACGACCCGGATCATGAAGCGCTCCCAGGGCCAGTTCATCGACCAGTGGCGCCAGACCGGTCGGCTCAACGCCCAGATCGAGGAGGCCATCTCCGGCCACGCGCTGGTGACGGTCTTCGGCCGCCGCGCTGCTGTCGAGGCGACGTTCGAGGAGTCCAACGAGAAGCTCTACCAGGCCTCCTACCGCGCACAGTTCATCTCGGGCCTGGTGATGCCGACGACGATGCTGATCGGCAACCTGAACTACGTGCTGATCGCCGTGATCGGCGGCGTGCGGGTGACCTCCGGCTCGCTGTCGCTGGGCGACGTGCAGGCCTTCGTGCAGTACTCGCGGACCTTCACCCAGCCGATCACCCAGATCGCCTCCATGGCCAACCTGCTGCAGTCCGGCGTGGCGTCGGCCGAGCGGGTCTTCGAGCTGCTGGACGCCGAGGAGGAGGCGGACCCCACCCGGCTCGACACCGCCGCCGGGACGGCCCGCACCGCCCGCTCGGAGCACACGACGGGGCGGGTGGCCTTCGAGGACGTGTCGTTCTCCTACAACGCCTCCGAGCCGCTCATCGAGCACCTCTCGCTGGTGGCCGAGCCCGGCCAGATGGTGGCCATCGTGGGACCCACGGGCGCGGGCAAGACCACGCTGGTCAACCTGATCATGCGCTTCTACGAGCTCGACGCCGGCCGCATCACCTTGGACGGCACCGACATCACCGCGATGCCGCGCGCCGAGCTGCGCAACCGGATCGGCATGGTGCTCCAAGACACCTGGCTCTTCGAGGGCACCATCCGCGACAACATCGCCTACGGCCGCCCGGACGCCACCGAGGAGGAGATCCGCGCGGCCGCCAAGGCGACGTACGTCGACCGGTTCGTGCACTCGCTGCCCGCGGGCTACGACACCCGCGTCGACGACGAGGGGTCGAACCTGTCCGCCGGCGAGCGGCAGCTGATCACGATCGCCCGGGCGTTCCTGGCCCAGCCCGCGCTGCTGATCCTCGACGAGGCGACCAGCTCGGTCGACACCCGCACCGAGCTGCTGCTGCAGCAGGCGATGGCGGCGCTGCGCACCGACCGGACCTCGTTCGTGATCGCGCACCGGCTCTCCACGATCCGCGACGCCGACCTGATCCTGGTGATGGAGCGCGGCCGGATCGTGGAGCAGGGCTCGCACGCCGAGCTGCTCGAGCGCGACGGTCCCTTCGCCCGGCTGCACGCCGCACAGTTCGCGGCCGCCTCGGTCTGAACCCGCTCGCCCGCGAGGGAACAGCCCGGTGGAAATCCCGTTGTGCGGGCGTGGACCGCGTCCTACCGTTGAGGTACACGGGAAAGGAGGTGGTCCGAGGAATGATTTCTTCAAGGACGCGTGAGGTGGCTGCTCGCTAGCAGTCCCGCAGCACCCAGGACGGGCTGCTCGCGAATACCAAGCAGTCACCCGACCCGCAGGTGAAACCGGATCGTCCTCCGGCCCTGGCCCCCGCGCCACACCTGCGGGTCGCTGCGTCTTCCGGCCTCCAGGTCCTCGAGCGCGGCCCCCAGCAGGCGGCGATGGTTGTTGGATGCAACCAATCCGGGGATACGGTGGGGGAATGACTTCCACGCCGTCCGCCGCCGCGGAACCGGGTCAGATGACCCACCGCCAGATCATGGAGGCGCTCACCGGCCTGCTGCTGGCCATGTTCGTCGCGATGCTCTCCAGCACCGTGGTCAGCAACGCGCTGCCCGCGATCGTCCGCGACCTCAACGGCAGCCAGACGGGCTACACGTGGGTCGTCGTCGCCACGCTGCTGACCATGACCGCGACCACGCCCATCTGGGGCAAGCTCGCCGACCTGTTCAGCAAGAAGATGCTGGTGCAGGTCGCCCTGGGCATCTTCGCGCTCGGCTCGGTGATCGCCGCCGCGGCGCCCAGCATGGGTGCCCTGATCGGCGCCCGCGCCGTCCAGGGCGTCGGTGTCGGCGGTCTGACGGCGCTGGTGCAGGTCGTCATCGCGACCATGGTCAGCCCCCGCGAGCGCGGCCGCTACTCCGGCTACATCGGCGCGGTCTTCGCCACCGCCACCGTCAGCGGCCCGCTGCTCGGCGGTGTCGTCGTGGACTCCCCGCTGGGCTGGCGCGGCTGCTTCGTGCTGCTCCTGGTCCCCGCCGCCATCGCGCTGGTGGTGCTGCAGAAGACCCTGCGCCTACCGGTGGTCCGCCGCGACGTCAAGATCGACTACCTCGGCGCCCTGCTCGTCATGGCCGGCATCAGCCTCCTGCTGGTCTGGGTCAGCCTCGCCGGCTCCAGCTTCGCGTGGACCTCGCCCACGTCGTACGCGCTCGTGGTGGGCAGCGTCGTGCTGATCGCCGCCGCGATCTTCGTGGAGGCGAAGGTGGCCGTCGAGCCGGTCATCCCGCTGCGCCTGTTCCGCGACCGCACCACCGCGCTGGCCACGGTGGCCTCGGTGATGATCGGCGTGGCGATGTTCGGCGCCACCGTCTACCTGAGCCAGTACTTCCAGACCTCGCGCGGGATGAGCCCCACCGAGGCCGGACTGATGTCGATCGCCATGGTCGGCGGCCTGCTCGTCTCCAGCATCGTCAGCGGCAAGATCATCACCCGCACCGGGCGGTGGAAGCGCTGGCTGGTCAGCGGCATGGTGCTGCTCATCGTCGGCATCGCCCTGCTCGGCACGATCGACGCCACCACCTCGCTGTGGATCGTCGGCCTCTTCATGGCGCTGGTCGGCCTCGGCGTCGGCGCCACGATGCAGAACCTGGTGCTGGCGGTGCAGAACAACACCGCCGTCGCGGACCTCGGCGCCGCCAGCTCCGTGGTCGCGATGTTCCGCTCCATCGGCGGCTCGGTCGGTGTCGCCGTGCTCGGCGCGGTCCTGGCCCACCAGGTGGCCGGCCAGTTCAAGGACGGCATCGCCGCGCTCACCGCCTCCGGCCGGCTCAGCCCCGAGCAGCTCGACCAGCTGCGGCACAGCACCGGGGACATCCCCGACGTGGCGAAGCTGCCCGGCCCGCTCGCGGAGATCTACACGTCCTCCTTCGGTGAGGCGACCGGCCACATCTTCGCCGTCGCCGTGCCGTTCGCCGTGTTCGCCTTCGTGTGCATCCTGTTCATCAAGGAGGTGCCGCTGCGCACCTCCAACCTCAGCGCCTCGAAGAGCGAGGTCGAGGCCGGCCTCGTCGCCGCCGGCGAGCCGCGGGACTACCCGGCGTACGTCGAGCCCGACGAAGTCGCGGAGGGCGGGGCGGATCGGGCCGAGGGCACCGGGCGCGACCGATGACCGCGACTGAGAACCCGGTCGCCGAGCAGCCGGTCCCCGAGGGCCTGGGGGACAGCGAGGTCCAGCGGCGCCGGATCGCGGCGCTGCAGGACCTCGAGACCGAGGTCGCCGTGACGCTGCGCCGGCTGCGCCGGGTCATCGCCGAGCGAGCCCGCGAGGTGCACGCCGAGCTCCAGCCCGCGTCGTACCTGATGTTCGACTACATCCGCAAGGCCGGACCGGTGCGGGCCTCGGCCGTCAGGTGCGTGTTCGGCATCGACAAGGGGGCGATCAGCCGGCAGGTGCAGCACCTGCTCGACCTCGGCCTGGTCGAGGGCGAGCCCGACCCGGCCGACGGCCGCGCCACGTTGCTGTCGGCGAGCGCGGAGGGGATCGCCCGGCTGGACCGGGTGGCCGACTCCCGCCGGGTGATGCTCGCCGAGCGGCTCGCGGACTGGTCCGCCGAGGACCTCGAGGGCTTCTCCGCCACATTGCACCGCTACAACACTGCGCTCGGGACGCCCGAGGACGGTTGAGGCCTCAGGCGTCCCACGCGAGGCGTCAGCGCAGCCAGACGGCGGTGTGCGGGGGCAGCATGTTGTCGGGGCACGGCCCGCTGCTGATCAGCAGCTCACCGTCGCCCAGCGGCACCGGCGCGGTGCCGGCGTTGAGCAGGACCCGCAGCCCCCCGCGTCGTACCTCCAGCACGTGGTCGGTGGCCGTGGCCGTGGTGTCGTCGTCGGCGCCGGCGAGGAGCTTGCGGCGCGCGGCCAGCGCCCGGCGGTAGAACGACAGCGTCGAGTCCTCGTCGGCCAGCTGCGCCTCCACGCTCAGCGGCGCCCAGTCCTCGGGCTGCGGGATCCACGGCTGCCCCGCGCCGTCGCCGAAGCCGTACGGCGGCGCCGAGCCCGACCACGGGATCGGCACCCGGCAGCCGTCCCGGCCCGGCTCGCCGGTGCGGAACCACGACGGGTCCTGGCGCGCCTCGGGCGGCACGTCCACCTGCTCCAGCCCGAGCTCCTCGCCCTGGTAGAGGTAGGCGGAGCCGGGCAGCGCCAGCATCGCCAGCGTCGCCGCCCGGGCCCGGGCCAGCCCCACCGGCCCGCCGCCGTACCGCGTCGGGTGCCGCTCCACGTCGTGGTTGGACAGCACCCAGGTCGGCGCCGCCTCGGCCACGGCGACCGCCTCGATCGACTCGTTGATCACGTCCGCGAACGACTCCGCCGACCAGTGGGCGCTGAGCCAGGCGAAGTTGAACGCCTGGTGCAGCTCGTCGGAGCGGATGAACTCGGCCATCGACTCCGGCGTCTGGGTCCAGGCCTCGGCGACGGCCATCCGGTCGCCGGGGTACTCCGCGAGCACCGTGCGCCAGCGGCGGTAGACGTCGTGCACCTCGGGCTGCTCCCACATCGGCTCGTCACGCAGCACCCGCTCCACCATCGAGTGGCCCTCCGGGTCCGGGCCGCCCGGGGCGCCGGGCTCCTCGTCCGCCGCGGGCCGCTCCTGGTCGCGCAGGCTCTCCTCCTTGTAGAGGCCGTGGGCCACGTCGACCCGGAAGCCGTCGACGCCGCGGTCCAGCCAGAACCGCAGCACGCTGTCGAACTCGTCGCCGACCTCGGGGTTGCGCCAGTCGAGGTCGGGCTGGGAGGAGTCGAACAGGTGCAGGTACCACTGCCCGTCGGGCACCCGGGTCCAGGCCGGGCCACCGAAGACGGACTGCCAGTTGTTCGGCGGCTCGGAGCCCTCGGGCCCGCGGCCGTCGCGGAACAGGTAGCGCGCCCGCTCCGGCGAGCCGGGCTCCGCGGCCAGCGCGGCCTGGAACCAGACGTGGGCGTCCGAGGTGTGGTTCGGCACCAGGTCCACGATCACCCGCAGCCCCAGGCCGTGCGCGGTCTCGAGCAGGGTGTCGATGTCGGCCAGGGTGCCGAACCGCGGGTCGACGTCGCGGTAGTCGGCGACGTCGTACCCGTGGTCCTTCTGGGGGGAGGTGTAGAACGGCGTGATCCACAGGGCGTCCACCCCGAGGTCGCACAGGTAGGGCAGCCGGGACGTGATGCCGGGCAGGTCGCCGATCCCGTCGGCACCGAGGCCGTCGGCGAAGCTGCGGACGTAGACCTGGTAGACGACGGCGTCACGCCACCACGGCGCGCCGCCCGGACTGGAGGTGAGAGTGGTCACCGCCCCAGGGTGCCACGCGGTGGGAGGGGTCCCGAGGCCCGGTCGGCGAGCGTGCCGCCAGCCTCCGGATGGGACACAATGGCGGAGTGAGCGACCTCATCGACACCACCGAGATGTACCTGCGCACGATCTACGAGCTCATCGAGGAGGGCATCGTCCCCCTGCGCGCGCGCATCGCGGAGCGCCTGCACCAGAGCGGCCCGACCGTGTCGCAGACGGTGGCCCGCATGGAGCGGGACGGCCTGCTGACCGTCGAGGGCGACCGCCACCTGGAGCTCACCGACGAGGGCCGCCAGCTGGCGGTCCGGGTGATGCGCAAGCACCGGCTGGCCGAGCGGCTGCTCACCGACGTCATCGGCCTGGACTGGGAGCTGGTCCACGAGGAGGCGTGCCGCTGGGAGCACGTCATGTCCGAGACCGTCGAGCGCCGGCTGCTCGAGCTGCTCGACAACCCCACCGAGTCGCCCTACGGCAACCCGATCCCCGGCCTCGAGGAGCTCGGGCAGGAGACGGCGCCCGAGACGTTCATGACCGACGTCGAGCCGTTGTCCAAGGCCGCCGGACCCGACAGCGCCCGGGCCCTGGTCCGTCGCATCTCCGAGGAGATGCAGAAGGACGAGTCGCTGATGAGCGCGATGCGCCGCGTCGGTGCGCTGCCCGACAAGACCATCACCATCCAGGCCACCGCCGAGGGCGTCCTGGTGGGCTCCGGCGGCGAGACCGCCGAGATCTTCCCCGAGGCCGCCGACCACATCTTCGTCAAGCGGCTGTAGAGGCCCTGCGGGGTCCCTGCCGGGGGCCTGCCGCTCGTCGTACCGCCGAATCTCCCCTTGTGGCCCGCCGAATCACCCCTGGTGGTCGGTCGAGTCGGCCTTTGTGGTCGACCACCACGGGTGATTCGGCGGGCCACGACGGGTGATTCGACGGGCCACGACGGGTGATTCGGCTCAGGCGGGGGAGCGCAGGTCCGCGAGAGCGGTGAGCCACTCGCTGGTGCCGGCGTCGACCCGGTACGTCGCCAGCGGGTCGCCACGGGTGACGCCGCGGTTCACGATGACCACGTCCACGCCCAGCCGCGCCGCCCGGCGCACGAACCGCAGCCCGCTCATCACGGTCAGGCTGGAGCCCGCCACCAGCAGCGCGCCGCCCGCGGCGGCCAGCGCGTCGACCGCGGCGTAGCAGCGCTCCACCCGCGGCTTGGGCACGTTCTCGCCGAAGAACACCACGTCCGGCTTCAGCACCCCGCCGCAGCCGGTGCAGCCGGGCACCACGAAGCCCGCGGTGTCGTCGAGGTCCACGTCGCCGTCGGGGCGCGCCGCGACGTGCGCGTGCGCCTCCACCCATCCCGGGTTGGCCTCGGCGAGCCGCTCCTGCAGCTGCGCCCGCGGCGTCGTACGACGACAGGCGAGGCAGATGACGTCGGCGATCCGGCCGTGCAGCGCGATGAGGTGGGGTGTGCCGACGCGCTCGTGCAGCCCGTCGACGTTCTGGGTGATCACCAGCTGTGCCCCGAGCCGGGCGACGGCGAGGTGGCCGGGGTTCGGCTCGGCGCGCCGCATCCGGGACCACCCGAGGTGGCTGCGCGCCCAGTACCGCTGCTGCGCGGCGGGGGAGCCGACGAACTCCTGGTAGGTCATCGGCATCCGCGCCGGGGCGCCCGGGCCGCGGTAGTCCGGGATGCCGGAGTCCGTGGAGAGCCCGGCACCGGTGAGCACGACCAGGGGCCGCGCGGCGCACGCCTCCAGCGCGGCGTCGCGATGGCCGAGGATCGTCACGTCTCCAAGCCTACGCAGCGCCGCGGAGGCAGGCGGCCAGGCTCAGGCGTAGCGGAGCCGGGCGCGCTCGCGGGCCTTCGCGGCCTCCACCTCGCGGTCCTTCGGCGGCGCCGTGGTGACCAGCGCGTCGAGCAGGTGTCGGGTGGCGTGCGCGACCTCGGCGACAGCGGCGTCGAAGGCGGCCTGGTTGACCTGGCTGGGCTTGGTGGTGCCGGCGACCTTGCGGACGTACTGCAGCGCGGCAGCGGTGACCTCGTCGTCGGTGGCCGGCGGCTCGAAGTTGTGGAGCTGACGGATGTTGCGGCACATACCGACCACGCTACGCCCGCCCAGCACCTCACGGCAGGACCTCACGTCAGGGCCTCACGGCAGGACCTCGCGGCAGGACCTCGCGGCAGGGCTCAGAGTGCGAAGAACCGGGCGCCCTCGCCGGTCACCAGCACGACCCGGCCATCAGGCAGCGGCACCGTGCGGACCAGGTCCACGTCGCTGCCGTGCTCCACCTTGACCCGACGCTCCTCCAGCCGTCCGTCGCGCACCCGCAGCACCGCGACGTAGCCGACCCGCCGCAACCGGTGCTCGCTGATCACCGTCAGCACGGTGCGGTGCTGGGGCAGCCAGGTCAGCGCGCGGGGGTCGGTGCCGGCCAGCGCAGCGCTGTTGCGGCCGTAGCCGACCACGTCGAGGCGGCGCACTCGGGCGGTGTCGGTGACGTCGAACAGGCCGACCTGCGCGCCCCAACCGTCCTCGCTCCTGCCCTCCCCGACGCCGAGCATCCGGTGCTCGCCGAGCGGGTGCAGGTAGGAGGAGAAGCCGGGGATCTTGAGCACGCTGAGCAGCCGCGGCCGCGCCGGGTCGCTGAGGTCGACCGAGTAGAGCGGGTCGACCTGCCGGAACGTGACCACCATCGCGAGGTCGTCGGACCAGCGCACGGACTTGATCTCCTCGCCGCGGCCCAGGCCGTCCAGCCGACCGTGCTCGACGAGCTCGGTGCCCTCGCGGCGCAGCGTCACCACCGCGTTGACGTCGGCGGTCTCCTGGGTGGGGCCGACCGCGACCCGCAACACGTCGTCGGCCTCGTCCATCGACCACCGGTCGGCGATCGAGCCCTCCACCTCGCCCGAGGCGACGTGGGTGGCCTGCACGCCGTCGAGGGCGAAGTCGAAGAGGTACGACGTCCCGGAGGTGCCGCCGCGAAGGACCGCGCCGTCTGCCTCGCACCGGCCCGCGCACACCGCTCGGCCCGCCCGGGCCCGCTCCGGGCCTCCGCTGCTGGCCAGGTAGAGGTGGTCGGCCGAGGAGTAGGCGATCTCGGTCAGCCCGGCCAGGCCGATCGCGTCCAGCCGGGTCGGGGCGGTGACGTCGAAGCCGACCACGCTGGTGGTGCCGAGGCCGAGCTCGTCGGGGACCAGCGCCACGTCGGCGCAGTCCACGAGCTGCTCGGCGTCCTTGCCGCCGGGGTCGGCACCGGCACCCGAGGTCACGGTGGGCAGCCAGTCGTCGATCGTGGTCGCCTCGACCAGCTCCCGGTTGTGCCGCTGCGCCGCGGCCTCGCTGCGGCCCCGCCTCGGCTCGACGAAGTCCAGGTCGGGCGGGTCGGTGGCGAGCACCAGCCGGACCGTCGAGCCGTGTTGGCGTGCCGAGACCAGCGCCGCGGAGTAGCGCACCTGCTCGCGCACCTCGGGGTCGGCCGGGTCGGCCAGCGACACCGTCAGCACCCGCGTGCCGGTGCGGTCCGCCACGGCGGCGTCGGTGCCGACCACGACCAGGGTGTCACCGGCGAGCATCGCCTCGGCGTCGCTGATGCCCGGCAGTCGCAGGGTCGCCAGCCGTTGCGTCGCGGAGCCGGTGACGTCGTACGTGCGCAGGACGTTGTCGCGCAGCGTCACCAGCACCTCACCGTCGGTCTTGACGGTATCGGGCTCGTCGACGCCGCTCTCCTGCACGTTGGTGCCCGTCTCGCTGCTGACCTGCCGCTCCATCCGCGGTGAGGCGGCCTTGGCGCGCGCGCCGTCCAGCTGGGCCATGTCCCCCGTCTCGGCCGCGTAGGCCACGCCCCCACCCGTCCAGCCCCACGGGCCGACCGCGTCGAGCCCACGCTGCACGTAGGAGGCGAGCAGGTCCTCGCAGGAGGCCGCCGGCTCCAGGTCCGCGGCGAACGCGACGTGGGAGGGGAGCGCCTCGATCCCCGGCGGCGTGCCGCCGGCGCCGGACCCGTCGTCCGACCCGCCGACCAGCGTGCCGGCGGCGAAGGAGCCGACCAGGGCGGTGATGCTCGCCGCGACGAGCGCCGGACGGGTGAGCAGCCGGCGTCGCACCAGGGGAGCCGCCGGCCCCGCCGACCGGCCGGCCGGGGAGCCGTCGGCCGACGTGCGCGCGGCGGCGAGGATCTCGTGGGTCGGGGCGGGGCCTGGGGAGTAGTCGTCCCACAGGCGTTCGAGGTCGCTCACTTCGTCCCTCCGGACAGGTCGAGGAGATGGTCGTCGCCGGCCAGGCGCGCCAGGGCCCGGGACAGCCGGCTCTTCACGGTCCCGGGGGCGACGCCCAGCACCGCGGCGGTCTGCCGTTCGCTGAGCTGGACGAAGTAGCGCAGCACCACCACGTCGCGGTTCGGCTTCGACAGCGAGCCGAGCGCGCGGTGCACGGCGTCGGCGATCGCGATCCGCTCCGCCTCGTCGGTGCCCCTCGCGCCGGCGGCCCGGGTGGCCCGTTCGAGTACCTGCGGGTCGTCGTGCTGCCGGTCGCGGTACCAGCGGGTGCGGCGCAGGTCGTGCAGGCAGTTGAGCAGCATCCGGTAGACGTAGGCGTCCCGGTCGTCGGCGGCGCTGACCTTGGCCCAGCCGGTGAAGCAGCGCACCAGCGTGGTCTGGGCGACGTCCTCGGCCTCGTGCGGGCGCGCGCCGAGGAACATCGCGGCCCGGACCAGGGTGGGCCAGCTCTGCTCGACGTACGCGGCGTACTCGGCGTACGCGGCGTGCTCGGCGTGCTCGAGGGAGGCCGCGTCCGTCGTGGGGTCGGGGTCCACAGGTGCTCCGTCCTGGCTGGGTGTCTCGAACCTATGACGCTCCGGCCGCTGCGATCGGTTCCCTCGTGTTGAGCCGGGTGCAAGAGTGGGGCCATGGTTGCCGCCGATCACCCGTACGACGTCGTCCTGTTCGGAGCCACGGGCTTCACCGGCGGCCTCACCGCGGACTACCTGGCCGCGCACGGCCCGGCCGAGCTGCGCTGGGCGCTGGCCGGGCGCAGCGAGGAGCGGCTGGCCGCGGTCCGCGACCGGCTCGCCGCGGCGCACCCGGGGCGACCCGAGCTCGCCGAGCTGCCGCTGCTGCTCGCCGACGCCGCGGACCCGGACTCGCTCGCCGAGGTAGCGGCCACCACCCAGGTGGTCGCCACCACGGTCGGTCCCTACCTGCACCACGGCGGCCCGTTGGTGGCCGCGTGCGCGGCTGCGGGCACCGACTACGTCGACCTGACGGGGGAGCCGGAGTTCGTCGACCGGGCGTACGTCGAGCACCACGCCACCGCCGCGGGCACCGGCGCCCGGCTGGTGCACGCCTGCGGCTTCGACTCGATCCCGCACGATCTGGGCGCCTACTTCACCATCGGCGAGCTCGCCGACGAGCTGGGCGGGCAGATCGCCGGCCCGGTGCGGATGCGCGGCGTGGTGCGCTCCAACGCCACCTTCTCGGGCGGCACCTTCCACTCCGCGATCACGGCGTTCTCCCGCGCCCGGCAGATGCGGGAGGCGGCCCGCGAGCGTCGCCGGCTGGAGCCGCGGCCCGACGGCCGGCGCTCCCGGGCCAGCGCCGCCAAGCCCGGCCGGGACCCCGAGCTCGGGCTGTGGCTGCTGCCGCTGCCCACCATCGACCCGTTCGTGGTCGCGCGCAGCGGGGCGGCGCTGCCCAGCTACGGCCCCGACTTCACCTACACCCACTTCGCCGGCACCAAGACGCTGCGCTACGCGGCGGGCGGCGCCGTCGGCGCCACCGGTCTCACCCTGGCCGCGCAGGTCAAGCCGGTGCGCGAGGCCCTGCTCAAGCGGGTGCCCCAGGGCCAGGGGCCCTCGGAGAAGCGCCGGGAGAAGTCCTGGTTCACCGTCGATCTGGTCGCCGAGAGCGACGGCACGACGGTGCGCACCCGGGTCTCCGGGGGCGACCCCGGCTACACCGAGACCTCGAAGATGCTGGCCGAGTCGGCCCTGAGCCTGGCGCTGGACGAGAACCCGGTGACCGCGGGGCAGGTCACCACCGCCGCCGCCATGGGCGACGCCCTCATCGGCCGCCTCCAGCGCGCCGGCATCGCCTTCGAACGGCGCTGAGCCCCGCCGTACCCGCTTTTTGGTGACCACCTGGCAAGACTTTTGGGACGGCGTCCCGTCTCGACCGGGACCACCGCTACCCTCCGAGCGGGCGTGGGGACGCCCGCCGTGGCCGACCGGCCCGACGCAGGGAGGCGACGGGCGGCGGCAAGTCAGGGGAGGGGTGGTCTCGGGTGCCCGAGCGCGCTGCGCGCCCCCGCGACGAGCGCGGCGCCACCACGGTGCTGGTCGCGCTGTGCACCGCGGTGCTGGTGATGTCCGCGGCGTTCGTGGTCGACCTCGGCATGCAGCGGGTGCTGCGTCGTGACCTGCAGGCCGTCGTCGACGTCGTTGCCCTCGACCTGGCCCGCGAGCTCACGGGCAAGACCGTCGGCGAGTACACCGACGCCGACCGCGAGGCGATCGACGACGCCATGGCCGCCAGCCTGGCCCGCAACGCCAGCCTCATCGGAGGCGAGGTGTCCGCCGACCAGGCGCGCTGGGCCTTCGTCGCCCGCAGCCCCGACGGCACCTGGGAGCCGGCCGGCTCCTCCGCGGTGCCTGAGGGCGTGGAGGTCGTCGCGTCCTCCTCGGTGGGCTTCGCGTTCGGCGGCCTCACCGGCACCGACCGCGGCGCCGCGACCCGCAAGGCCGTCGCCGCCGCGCGCACCAGCGCCTGCCTGAAGGTCAGCTCGTACGCCGCGCAGCTGGACAGCCAGCGCTCCTGGCTGCTGGAGCCGCTGCTCGGCGACCTGCTCGGCACCGACCTCGCGCTGCAGGTGCTCGACCCTGAGCACGGCCTCGCCGGCGTCCAGCTGAACCTGCTCGACCTGATCGCCGAGCTGGACCCCTTGGTCTCCGCCGACATCTCCGCGGCCTCGTTCACCGAGGCGGCCGGGGTGAAGGTGGGGCTGTCGCAGCTGATGCTCGCCACCGTGCGCGCCCTCGAGAAGGGCAGCGGCCGCCTCGCCGAGATCGACCTCCTGCGCAACGTCTACAACGGCGTCCAGGCCAACCTGCCCGCCGTGTCGGTGGAGCTGGGCGACCTCGTCGACCTCGGCACCGCTCAGGACGCCGCCGCGACCCTCGGCCTCGACGTCCTCGACCTCCTCACCGCCAGCCTGGCGTTGGCGGACGGCACCAACGTGCTCTCGCTGCCGCTCGGTGTCCGGCTGCCGCTCCCACTGGGTGCGGGCGGAGCCAAGCTCGTGGACCTGAACGCGAAGGTCAAGGTCGGGCAGAAGCCGGTCGTGGCCTGCTCCGGCAAGGTGGAGAGCTCCCAGATCGAGGTCGACCTGTCCGGCGACGTGCTCAACCTCGACCTCGGCCTGATCAAGGTGCACGTGCCGGTGTCGGTGCGGGTGACGCTCGCCGACGCCAGCGCGCTCGTGCGCGCCGTACGGTGCGTCGACTCCCGCACGAAACGGGTCGACGTGGCCATCGACAGCGGCCTGCTCGGTGTCGACGTGCGGCTCGGGCAGCGCAAGGACGACCCCACGTCGCCGAAGATGCGGATCAGCCTGCTGGACATCGGGCTGCCCGGCTGGCGGGGCATCGAGGTGGTCAGCGGGACGATCGCGCTCACCAGCAGCCAGAGCGCGAGCCGGCCCACCCGCGAGGCCTCGATCGAGATCGCCGACGAGGACTACTCGGCCACGCTGCCGGCCGCCACCGGGGGCCTGGGCATCCCGCGGCTGCACGTCGGCCTGAACGACCTCACCCTGCTCGGTGGGCTGGGGCCGCTCTCGGACCTGCTGGAGTTCCTCCGGATCCCCAGCCTGCTGCAGCAGGTGACCAACCTGATCCTCGACGGCCTCGTGAACCCGCTCGTCGCCACCCTCGACACCTGGCTGCTCGACCCGCTGCTCCGCACGCTCGGCGTCGACGTCGCCGGGGGCACGGTGCAGGCCGCCCCCACCGTGGACTGCGGGCTGCCGCGCCTGGTCGGCTGAACCCGCGCTCCGCTTCCCAAGCAGATTTGTCGGAATTCGCGGAGATCTCGACGAATTCTCTTGGGAAGCGGAGCGCGGGTCAGCCCACCTGGCGGTCCTGCGGTACGACGGCCGGCGGCGCGGTGCGCACCCCGGCGCGCAGGAACGAGCCGGTCCGCTCGACCCCGACCAGGTCGGTCGGCACCCCGTGGCGGACCACGGTGCGACCGCCGACCAGCACCGCGGTGACCGTCGCGTCGTTGCGGTTCACCATCCGCGAGAGTCCGCCGTAGGCCGGCACCGGCGCCTCGTGGTAGTCCTCCAGCGTCGCGTCGAGCCGGGTCGGGTCCACCACCAGCACGTCGGCGCGGTCGCCCGGGCGGATCCGGCCGGCGTCGACGTCGTACCACTCGGCGAGCTCGCCGGTCATCCGGTGCACCGCCCGCTCGGTGCTCAGGAACGGCCGCCCCGCCAGCTGGGCGTCGCGCACGTGGCGCAGGAAGCGCAGCCCGAAGTTGTAGAAGGCCATGTTGCGCAGGTGCGCGCCGGCGTCGGAGAAGCCCAGCTGCACGCCCGGGTCGGCGGCCAGCCGCTTGAGCACGTCGGGACGGTGGTTGCTGATCGTGGTGCGCCAGCGCAGCGCGGTGCCGTGCTCGACGACCAGGTCGAGGAACGCGTCCACGGGGTGCACGCCGCCGCGCTCCACGCCGACCTGGCCGAACGACTTGCCGATCACGTCGGGGTCGGGGCAGGCGACGATCTCGGCGTCGAAGAAGTCGCGGTGCCACACCCGCGGCCCCCACTTGAACTCGTAGTCCTTGCGGAAGCGGCGGCGGTAGTCCTCGTCGCGCAGCAGCTCGTCGCGTGCGACCTGCTCGGCCAGGTGCAGCGCCGCGGCACCGGAGCCGAACTCCTCGAAGATGACCAGGTCGATGCCGTCGGCGTACACCTCGAACGGCACCGGCAGGTGCTGCCACTTGAAGTCGGCGCCCAGCGGGTTGACCGTGCGCGAGAGCAGCCGCATCAGGTGGATGATCGCCGGGATCGCCTTGAGGTCCGCAGCGGCGAGCAGGCTGGTCTTGAGCCGCGGCCGGCCGAGGCCGAGCGAGCGCAGCGCGTGCTCGACGATCGTGAACGGGTTCTTCACGTCCGGGCCGGCCTGCATCACCCGGCCGCGCCGGCGCAGGTGGGAGGCCAGCCTGCCCATCTCGCGCCGCCGGGCGTACGTCGAGGGCAGGGTCCGCGAGCGGCAGCGGTCGCCGTCCAGCTTGTCGAACTGCAGCTGCTGCGACGACATGCCGACGAAGCCGGCGTCCAGGGCCTGCCGCAGCATCCGCTCCATCTGCGCCTGCTCGGCGTGGGTGGGCACGACCTCCTTGCGGGTGGCGCGGTCCAGGCCCATCACCGCGGTGCGGATGTCGGAGTGCCCGATCATCGCGGCGACGTTGGGCCCGAGCGGGCGGCGCTCGAGCGCGGCGACGTACCCACCGGCACTGGACCAGTCGCGGTGCCGCTCGACGGCGCCGATGGCGGCCATCCGCGGGATCGCCTCGACCCGGCCGAAGAGGTCGCCGGCGTCGACGGGGTCGACGTGGACGGTGGACAGCGAGCAGGAGCCCACGAGGATCGTGGTGACGCCGTGGCGCAGCGACTCCGCCAACCCGGGGCCGTCGAGGACCTCGATGTCGTAGTGGGTGTGGATGTCGACCATGCCCGGCATCACCCACTGCCCGGCGGCCTCGATCACCTCGGCGCCGGCTGCGTCCAGCGGCTCGGCGGAGACGGCGGCGACCCTGCCGTCGCGCAGGCCCACGTCGCGGACCACCCCGGGGGCGCCCGTGCCGTCGAAGTAGGTGCCACCCCGGATGACGGTGTCGAAGGGTGCTTCGGTGTCGACCATGCCTGGCAGCCTAGTGACGCAGGCCATAATTGTCGCGACTCATCTTCATCCTTGCGTCGCAACCGCAAGGATCCGGCGGCGCGACCCTCAGAGGGGGGTGATCGGCAGCGAGCGACGTGGCTCGAACGCGAACCCGGCGCCGGTGGAGAACCGGGTCACCGCGACCTCGTCGGCCTCCGGGGCGGGCTCGTCGCGGCGCACCACGCTCAGCAGCCACTCGGTGGCGTCCCCGCGGACCTCGACGTCGAGGTGCGGGTCGATGCCGCGCACGATCGCCTGCAGCGCCGCGGTCCACTCCGGCCCGCACAGCCCGATCCAGGCGCCGTCGGAGTGCGCGGGGGAGTCGGTGCGCACCAGCACCGTGTCGCCGGCGACGTCCGCGGCGACGTACGCGGCCGGGTTGAGCACGGGGTGCAGCGCCAGCAGCCGCACGGCGGCGCGGACGGGGTCCGGTTCGGCGTCCAGGCCCAGGGCGCGGGCGATCCGCTCCGCGCCGATGCCGGCGACGCCGACCAGCTGCTTGCGGCGGATCCGCAACAGGCTCTCCTCGGTCTCGGCGCGCGCGGCCACGGCGAGCGCGAACGCCCGGTCGAGCAGGTGCATCTGCAGCACGACCTCGTCGGCGATGCGGACCAGCGCCGAGCGCGAGAACGCGGCGAAGTCGATGTCGGCGAGCAGCGGGCCGGCGTAGTCGGAGCGACCCTCGTCGCCGGTGTCGATCGGCGCGAGGGTGAGCGTGGCCGCCCGCGAGCGCTCGTTGACCGCGAGCGCGGGCACCGGCTCGGGCTCGGGGTAGGACTCGTCGATGACCACGGTCCAGGCGCAGTGCGGGTGCCGGTCCGCGGGGCGGCGCGGCGGCCGGTGGATGGGCCGGATCTGCGCGTGCGGGTTGCTGGCGATCGCGGTGGCGTCGAACGTGGGGTCCTCGATGTCGTGACACATCAGCGTCACCATCTCCTCGCCCATCGGCTCCACGTCCATCAGGGCGCCGCAGTGGTCGAGGTGGAACTCGCCGTGCCACCGGTCGTGCACCGTGTAGCGGAAGTCCATGAACTGCGGCGGGGCGCCGATGTCGAGCTGCAGGCCCTTGAAGATCGTCACCACGTCACCGCCGCCCGGCACGGGCGGCGCGTAGCCGAGTGCCTGCTGCATGCGGCGGGTGTAGATCGGGCTCGCCGCCGCCCACTCCTCGATCGCGATCCGCGCCATCTCCTCGGCGCCGAACGCGGCGATGCTCCACGCCATCCCGGAGCGGTCGATGAGCTGGCCCATCAGCAGCAGCTCGGGGACCAGCGTCGCCAGCTGCTCGCGGCTCAGGTCGTCGTACCGGCTCCGCGGCGCCGTCTCCATGTCCGCCGTCTCCATGCCCGCTATCCTCAGCCCGCGAGGTCGAGCTTGCCGGCCAGCTTGTCGAGGTAGCCGAGGACCGCGGACTCCTCGGCGTCCGGCACCCCCCAGATCAGCTCGGAGGCACCGGCCGTGGTCCAGTCCGCGAGGTCCTCGGGCGTGGGCCTCTTGGCGACCAGCACCCGCACGTCGGGCTCGCCGTCGCGGCCGGCGTCGGCCCACTCCTTGCGCAGCAGCGCGGCCTTGTCGGCGATGTCGGTCTCGACCGGGGTGGTCATCCAGCCCTCGGCGTGCGCGGCGATCCAGCGCATGGTCTTCGGTCCGCCGCCGGCGCCGATGATCACCGGGATCCGGCCCTGCGGCGGCTTCGGGTAGGCCCAGCTCGGGCCGAAGGAGACGAACTCCCCGTCGTACGACGCCTCCTCGGCGGTCCACAGCTCCCGCATCGCCTCCAGGTACTCCCGCAGCACGGTGCGGCGCTTGCCCGCGGGCACGTGGTGGTCGGCGAGCTCGTCGGTGTTCCAGCCGAAGCCGGCGCCGAGGGTGACCCGGCCGCCGGAGAGGTGGTCCAGGGTGGCCAGCGTCTTGGCCAGGGTGATCGGGTCGGACTCCACGGGCAGCGAGACCGCGGTGGAGAGCCGGATCCGGGTGGTGACCGCGGCGCAGGTGGCCAGCGAGACCCACGGGTCGAGGGTGCGCAGGTAGCGGTCGTCGGGCAGGTCGGCGCCGCCGGTGGGGTGCAGCGCGTCGCGGCGCACCGGGATGTGGGTGTGCTCGGGCACGTAGATCGTGTCGAAGCCCCGCTCCTCGGCGGCCCGGGCGAGCGTGGCCGGCGTGATGCCGCGGTCGGAGGTGAAGAGCACGATGCCGTTGCGCATGCCAGCAAACGTAGAACGAGTTCTAGAAATTGGTTGCCCGGCGAGGAAACCGTCTCCTATGTTGGACACATGTCCAGTCAAGTGTTCGAGACGCCGCGGCAAGGGCTGAACCCGCGTCAGGCCGAGACGGTGGAGCGGCTGCTGGTCGCCGGCCTCGACGAGCTGCGCGCCGTGGGCCATGAGGCGCTCACCGTGCGCACCGTGGCGCAGCGCGCCGGCGTCTCGCCCGCCACGGCGTACACCTACCTGGCGTCCAAGAACCACCTCTTCGCCGAGCTCTTCTGGCGGCACCTGGCCACCGCGAGCGCCCCACCCGCCGGGGCGACGCCCGCCGAGCGGCTCAAGCAGGCGGTGCGCGACCTCACCGACCGCATCGTCGCCGAGCCCAAGCTCGCCGCGGCCGTGACACCGGCGCTGCTCGGCTCCGACCCCGACGTCGCCCGGCTGCGGCTGCAGATCGGCACCGCCTTCCTGCACCGCTTCGCCGCGGCGCTGGCCGACCCCGCCGACCCCGAAGCACCCCGGCACGACGACGTGCTGGACGTGTTCGTGCTCGCCTTCTCCGGAGCGCTGCTCCAGGCCGGCATGGGCCTGATGACCTACGAGGAGATCGCCGAGCGGCTCACCGCGGCGGTCGACGTACTGATGCGAGGACGCTGATGAGTGCCACCCCCACCGCGACCGGTACGGCCGGCTCCGCGCCGCTGGTCTTCGACCCCTACGACTACGCCTTCCACAAGGACCCGTACCCCACCTACGCGCGGCTGCGCGAGGAGGACCCCGTGCACCACGCTGTGGGCGACGACCTGTGGGTGATCTCCCGGCACGCCGACGTCTTCGCCGCGCTGCGCGACGACGAGGTCTTCTCCAACCGGATGGGCGTCTCCCTGGACGCCTCGGCGTGGAGCCCCGAGGCGCACCGGGTGATGAGCTTCCTCGCCCTCGACGGCGCCGAGCAGGCGCGGGTGCGCAAGCTGGTCTCGGCGGCGTTCACCCCGCGTCGGGTCCGCGAGCTCACCCCCGAGGTGCAGCGGCTCACCGAGCACTACCTCGCAGGCGCCTTCGCGGTGAACCGGGAGCAGGGGGAGACGGACTGGATCCGCGACTTCGCCGGCAAGCTCCCGATGGACGTCATCTCCCAGATGATGGGCGTCCCGGTCGCCGACCGGGACGAGGTACGACGCCTCGCCGACCTCGTCGTGCACCGTGAGGACGGCGTCCGCGATGTCCCCGCCGCCGGCGTGGAGGCCTCCTTCGCGCTCTTCGACTACTACGCCGGGATGGTCGAGGAGCGCCGCGCCAGGCCCGGCGAGGACCTGACCTCCGCGCTGCTGGCCGCGGAGGTCGACGGCGAGCGGCTGCGTGACGGCGAGGTCAAGGCGTTCCTGTTCCTGATGGTGGTCGCCGGCAACGAGACCACCACCAAGCTGCTCGGCAACGCGCTGTACCACCTCTCCGCCCACCCCGCGCAACGCGACGAGGTGCTCGGCGCACCCGACCGCGGCGCTGACCCCGAGACGCTGGTCGTGCCGTGGATCGAGGAGACACTGCGCCACGACACCTCCAGCCAGATGCTGGCCCGCTACGTCGTGGCCGACACCGAGCTCAGCGGCGTCACCATCCCCGCCGGCGCCAAGGCGCTGGTGCTGCTCGGCTCGGCCAACCGCGACGAGCGGGTCTTCACCGACCCGAGCGTCTACGACATCCACCGCGACCGCGCCGAGCTGGCGCAGAGCCTCAGCTTCGGCACCGGCCGACACTTCTGCCTCGGCGCCAACCTGGCGCGACTCGAGGCCAAGGTCGTGCTCAACGAGCTGGTCCGCCGCGTGCAGCACCTCGAGGTGCACGCCGAGCGGGCGGTGCGGGTGCACTCCACGTCGGTGCGCGGCTTCGCCTCGCTGCCGGTCACGTTCACGGAGAGGACCTCCTGATGCCCAAGCCCGTCCACCCGGAGCGCCGCCCGGCCGTGGTCGCCGGCGCCTCCTCGGGCATCGGCGCCGCGACGGCGCGGACGCTGGCCGCGGCCGGGTTCCCGGTCGCGCTCGGTGCGCGGCGCGTGGAGCGGCTCGAGGAGCTCGCCGACGCGATCCGCGCCGAGGGCGGGGAGGCGTTCGTGCACGCCCTCGACGTCTCCTCCACCTCCTCGGTCGAGAAGTTCGCCACCGCCGCGGCCGAGGCGCTCGGCGACGTCGAGGTCGTCGTCGCCAACGCCGGCCTGCTCGCCCCCGGCGCGATCGTGGAGGCCACGACCGAGCAGCTGGCGGCGGAGTTCGACGTCAACGTGCTCGGCGCACACCGGCTGGTCCGCGCGTTCGCGCCCGGGATGCTGGGCCGCCAGCGCGGCGACCTGGTCTTCGTCTCCTCCGACACCGCCCTGCGGGCGCGCCCCTTCATGCGCGGCTACAGCGCCACGAAGTCCGGTCTGGAGGGACTGGTCGAGGCGCTGCAGATGGAGCTCGAAGGAACCGGCGTGCGCGCCTCGATCGTCCGCCCTGGGCCGACGTGGTCGGAGATGGGCGGGGACTGGGACGCCGACGCCGGCGCCAAGGTGCTCACGGAGTGGGTCAAGTGGGGCCACGCCCGCCACCCGCACTTCCTCAAGCCCACCGCGATCGCCCAGGCGATCACCACCGTGGTCAGCGCCCCGCGCGGCGTACACATCTCGCCCGTCGACGTGAACCCCGAGGCGCCCATCGCGCGACCGGAGAAGGAGCAGCCATGAGCACCGCGGTGAACGACAAGCTGGCCGGCATCCCCGAGGTCTCCACCGTCCTCGACGACACCGACGCCTCCGTGCCCGAGATCATCCGCGGCACCGGCCACCTGCCGGAGATGCGGGTCGACCCGATCCGGCTCTTCCACCGCGTCCGCGAGGAGTGCGGCGACATCGGCCGGTTCCGGCTCGCCGACACCGACGTCGTGCTGGTCACCGGCGCCGAGGGCAACGAGGCGTTCTTCCGGGCCCCCGACGACGTGCTCGACCAGGCCGCGGCGTACCCCTTCATGACCCCGATCTTCGGCAAGGGCGTCGTCTTCGACGCCTCCCCGGAGGAGCGGCAGCAGATGCTGAAGAACCAGGCGCTGCGCGGGGACATGATGCGCGGGCACGCGCAGACCATCGAGGCAGAGATCCGCCGGATGGTGGCCGGCTGGGGCGAGGAGGGGGAGATCGACCTGCTCGACTTCTTCGCCGAGCTGACCATCTACACCACCTCCTCGTGCCTGATCGGCAAGCCGTTCCGCGACGCCCTCGACGGCTCCTTCGCCGAGATCTACCACCGCCTCGAGCACGGCACCGACGCCATCGCCTACGTCGACCCGTACGCCGACATCGAGAGCTTCCGCACCCGCGACACGGCCCGCGAGGAGCTGGTCGCGAAGGTGCAGGCGATCATCTCCGACCGCCTCGCCAAGGCGGAGTTGCTGGGGGGTGCGATCCCCAAGGACGAGCGCGACCTGCTCGACGTCCTCATCGCGGTGGGCTACGACGCCGAGATGGTCACCGGGATCTTCATCTCGATGATGTTCGCCGGCCACCACACCTCCTCGGGCACCGCGTCGTGGGCGATGATCGAGCTGCTGCGCCACCCCGACGTGATGGCCGACGTCGTCGCCGAGCTCGACGCGCTCTACGCCCCGGACGCCGACGGCGCCGCACCGGAGGTCTCCTTCCAGGCGCTGCGCTCGATCCCGGTGCTGGAGGCGGCGCTCAAGGAGACGCTGCGCCTGCACCCGCCGCTGATCATCTTGATGCGCAAGGTGGCCGAGGACTTCGAGCTGCTCGGCCACACCATCCCGGCCGGCACCCTGGTGGCGTCCTCGCCGCGGGTCTCGAACCGGATCGAGGAGGACTTCCCGCACGCCGACGCCTTCGAGCCGGCCCGCTACCTCGACCCCCGCCAGGAGGACCTGCAGAACCGCTGGACCTGGATCCCGTTCGGGGCCGGCAAGCACCGCTGCGTGGGCAACGCCTTCGCGATGATGCAGATGAAGGCGATCTTCTCGGTGATCCTGCGCGACTTCGCCTTCGAGCCGGTCCAACCGCTCGACTCCTACGCCGACGACTACTCCAAGATGGTCATCCAGCTCGCGCAGCCCGCCCGGGTGCGCTACCGCCGGCGGGCCCGATGAGCACCCCCGGCGGCTTCCGCGTGGTGGCCGACACCGACGTGTGCCAGGGCCACCAGCTCTGCCAGGGCGAGGCCCCGGACGTCTTCGGCTTCGACGCCGACGCCGACGTCGTCGTACTGCGCCAGACCCACCCCGACGCGTCGCTCCGCCCGGACGTGACCACGGCCGTCAAGTACTGCCCGGCCTTCGCCCTGTCGATCGAAGAGGATCAATGATGAGTGAGCAGAACCAGCACCTGACCCGCGCCGAGATCGAGGAGTTCTGGGAGTCCTGGCTGGCCGTCAACCGCGAGGCCGAGCGCACCGGCGACTGGCGGGTCATGGCCGAGCACTACGCCGAAGACGCCAACTACGGCTGGATGTACAGCCACGACGAGCACTTCATGGCCGTGGGCCGCGACCAGATCCGGGACTGGGCGATCGGCATCGAGATGGACGGTTTCGACGGCTGGCACTACGACTACGTCTGCACGATGATCGACGAGACCAAGAACATGGTGCTCGGCTTCTGGAAGCAGCGCTCCGGCATCGTCGACGACGCCACCGGCAAGGAGTTCGAGATCCTCGGCATCGGCGGCTCCTGGTTCGGCGTGGAGCGGCAGACCACCGGCGCGGACGCCGGCCAGATCAAGATCGCCTGGCAGCGCGACTGGTTCGACATGCCCTCGACCACGCACACGTTCATGCAGATCCTGAAGTCCGGCAAGGCGCCCCAGACGCTGCTCAAGCGGATGGAGGTCTTCGGCCACGACGTGCCCGGGCACTACCACCTCAAGGACCTGCCCTCCACCGTGTGGCCGCCACCCGTGGAGGCAGGGGAGTACGTCACCCAGGAGCCGGTCTCCGCCGGCTCGACCTCCGACGGCGCTGCGAGGGCCGGGGAGTGAGCGCGCTGCCGCCACCGGCCCAGCAGCTCATCGACGGCAAGCTCGTCGGCGCCTCGGACGGTACGACGTACCCGATCCTGAACCCGGCGAACGACGAGCAGATCGGGGTGGCGCCCGACGGCACCGCCGCCGACGTCGACGCCGCGATCGCCGCGGCCCGGCGCGCCTTCGACGAGTCCGAGTGGTCCACCGACCGTGCGCTGCGGGTGCGCTGCCTGCGCCAGCTGCACGAGGCGCTGCTGGCCCACGCCGAGCCGTTCAAGGCGCTGACCACCGCCGAGGTCGGCATGCCCGGCTTCATGATGATGGCCGCCGGGTTCGACGTGCCGGTCGACGGCCTCAAGTGGGTCACCGACCTCGCCGAGACCTACGAGCTCGAGACCGACCTCGGCGTCGCCGCCCCGATGGGCATCCCGACCCGGCGCACCGTGCGCCGCGAGCCCGTCGGCGTCGTCGCCGCGATCTCGCCGTGGAACGTGCCCACCCAGATCAACCTCGCCAAGATCGGGCCCGCGCTGGCCGCCGGCTGCACCGTGGTGCTCAAGCCGGCCCCGGACACCCCGTGGGTCGGTGCGGAGCTCGGCCGGCTGGTCGCCGAGCACACCGACATCCCGCCCGGGGTCTTCAACGTGGTCACCCCGCGCTCCAACGAGGTCGCCGCGCAGCTGAGCACCGACCCGCGCGTCGACATGGTCTCCTTCACCGGCTCCACCGCCGTGGGTCGGGCGATCATGGCCGCCGCCGCGCCCACGCTGAAGAAGGTGTTCCTCGAGCTCGGCGGCAAGTCGGCCGCGATCGCGCTCGACGACGCCGACGTCGCCGCGGTCGCCGGCGGCACCGCGTTCGCCGCCTGCATCCACGCCGGCCAGGGCTGCGCGATCACCACCCGGCTGGTCGTGCCGCGTGCGAAGTACGACGAGGCCGTGCAGGTCGCCGCCGCCACCATGGAGTCCATCGGCGTCAAGGACCCCGCCGACGACGGCGCGATCTGCGGGCCGGTGATCAACCGCGCGCAACGTGACCGGGTGGCGTCGTACTTCGACGTCGCGCGGGCCGAGGGCGGCACCTTCGCCACCGGCGGTGAGGTCCTCGACCGACCCGGCAACTGGGTGCTGCCCACCGTCGTCGCCGGGCTCGACAACTCCTCGCGCCTGGCGCAGGAGGAGATCTTCGGCCCCGTGCTCGTGGTGATCCCGCACGACGGCGACGACGACGCCGTCCGCATCGCCAACGACTCGGCGTACGGGCTCTCCGGCTCCGTGGACTCCGCCGACCTCGAGCGCGCCCGCGCCGTGGCCCGCCGCATCCGCACCGGCACCCTCGCCGTCAACGGCGGCGTCTGGTTCAGCCCCGACGCCCCCTTCGGCGGGTACAAGTCCTCCGGCCTCGGCCGCGAGATGGGTGTCGCCGGGTTCGAGGAGTACTTGGAGATGAAGACCATCGCCGAGCCGGCGTAGGGGTGCAGGAATCCCCGGTCGACCGGGGATTCCTGCGCTCGACCCCGTTGCAAACCTCCGCCTGCGCCAGTTTCCCCGGTCGACCGGGGATTCCGACAGGCCGTCAAGCCCCACCACGAGGAGTCCACATGCGTTTCGAGAACAAGGTCGCGGTCGTCACCGGCGCCGCGCAGGGGATCGGCGAGGCGTACGCGCGCGCCCTGGCCGCGGAGGGTGCGGCCGTGGTCGTGGCCGACCGCAACGAGGAGTCCGGCGCGAAGGTCGCCGCCTCGATCAACGAGGACGGCGGGCGGGCGATCTTCGTCGCCACCGACGTCTCCTCGGCCGAGTCCGCCCAGGCGCTCGTCGAGCGCACCGTGGCCGAGCTCGGCGGCATCGACCACCTGGTCAACAACGCCGCGATCTACGGCGACATGGAGTTCAACCTGCTGATCTCCGTCGACTGGGACTACTACCGGAAGTTCATGAGCGTGAACATGGACGGCGCGCTGGTCATGACGCGTGCGGTCTACCCGGAGATCGCCAAGCGTGGCGGCGGCGCGATCGTCAACCAGTCCTCCACCGCGGCCTACCTGTACTCCGGCTTCTACGGGCTGGCGAAGGCCGGCATCAACAGCCTGACCCAGCAGCTGGCCCACGAGCTGGGTGGCCAGCGGATCCGGGTCAACGCCATCGCGCCCGGCCCCACCGACACCGAGGCCACCCGCGTGCAGGCCGGTGACGCCGCGAAGGACATCGTGCGGAACTCGCTGGCGATCAAGCGGATGGGCTCGGTCGACGACATGGTCGGCGCCTGCCTCTTCCTGCTCTCCGACGAGGCGTCCTGGGTGACCGGGCAGATCCTGGCCGTCGACGGCGGCCAGACGTTCCGGGCCTGAGGGGGACGCGATGAGCACGGTCGTCGGGTTCGTGGGGCTGGGCAACATCGGCAAGCCGATGGCGTTGCGCCTGGCCGGGCAGCAACAGGCCGCGAACCTCGAGCTGTGGGTGTACGACGTCGCGCCCGACCCGCTCGCCGAGGCGCAGCGCGCCGGGGCGCAGGTCGCGCCGAGCGTCGCCGCGCTCGCGCAGACCGCCGACGTGGTGTGCGTGATGGTGCGCGACGACGACCAGGTGCGTGCGGTGCTGGACGAGGTGCTCGGCGTCGCCCGGCCGGGCGCGGTCGTCGTCATCCACTCCACCGTCGCGCCGGGCACGCCGCCCGCGCTCGCCGAGGCCGCGGCCGCGCACGGCGTGCGGGTGCTCGACGCCCCGGTCTCCGGTGGGGCGATGGGTGCCGCCGACGGCACCCTGGCGCTGATGGTGGGCGGCGAGCCGGACGCCTACGCTGCCGCCGAGCCCGTGCTGCGGGCGCTGGGCAGCAAGGTCGTCCACGCCGGACCGATCGGCGCCGGCACCCGGTTCAAGCTGGCCCGCAACATGATGCACTTCATCGCGTTCACCGCCGCGACCGAGGCGCAGCGTCTCGCCGAGGCGGCCGGGCTGTCGCTGAAGGACCTCGGCGACGTGGTCCGGCACACCGACGCCGTCACCGGCGGGCCCGGCGCGATCATGCACCGGGAGACGACGGCCGAGCTCGCGCCCGACGACTTCTGGCACGGGGTGTTCACCAACGTCACCTCGCTGGGCGTCAAGGACCTCGGCTTCGCCATCGACCTCGCCCACGAGCTCGGGGTCGACGTACCGCTCGCCGAGCTGGCCATCGAACGGCTGGGCCCAGGGCTGGGCCTGCCCACGACATCCGTCCCGGCGCCTGCGTCCGGACGCACCAAAGCAGAGAAGGAAGGAGAGAAGTGATGGGCAAGTTCGACGACCTCCCCGCGGCCCGCCGCCGCGGCCTGGAGAAGATGGAGGAGGTCTACGGCTTCGACATGTCTGATGGCACCGGCGACTTCTTCCGCTACACCGCCGACCACCTCTTCGCCGACATCTGGCAGCGCCCCGGCCTCAGCGACCGCGACCGCCGGCTGCTGCTGATCGGGATGCTCACCGGGCAGGGCGCCGCCGACGTGCTGGGAATCCAGGTCCCGGCCGCGTACGCCGCCGGCGAGCTGGACGAGGCGGCGCTGAAGGAGATCGTGGTCTTCCTCAGCCACTACGCCGGCTGGCCCAACGGTGCCCGGCTCAACTCCATCGTCGAGGAGACGGTTGCCAAGGCCGCCCGCGACGCGGCACGCAAGGCCCGCGACGCGGGCTCCTGACCGCGCCGACCGCCCGCATCGGGGATGGCCGGGCGAGGACGGTGGGTGAGGATGTCCCGGTGAGGTACGACGTACGCCGGGTGCGCGCCGAGGAGTGGGCCGCGCTCCGCGAGCTGCGCCTGGCGGCGTTGCGCGACCCGGTCGCCCACCTCGCGTTCCTGGACACCGTGGCGGCGGCCGAGGCGCGCCCGGCGGCGTTCTGGCAGGAGCGTGCCCGCTCGAGTGCCGCCGGCACGACGGTGGCGCAGTTCGTCGCCCTCGCGCCGACCGGCGGGCCCGACGAGCTGGCCGGTGAGCTCGCCGACGAGCTGGCGGGGACGGTGACCGTCCTGGTCACCTCGGCCGGCGAGCGAGACTACGTCGGCGAGACCAGTCCGTCGCCGAGCGCGGCGATGGTGGGGGTCTACGTGCCGCCCGAGCACCGCGGCGGTGCGGCGATCGGGGCGCTGCTCGATGCGGCACAGGAGTGGGTGCGCGACCTCGGGCTGGAGCGGGTGCGGCTGCACGTGCACGAGCACAACGCGCGGGCCCAGGCCGCCTACCGCAGGCTCGGTTACGTGGAGACCGGTGCGCAGGCCCACCTGGGCGGCGCCGTGCACCTGGAGCTGGAGCGCGACCTGACCGACGAGCCCGCCCCGCCTCGGTAGCTACCTCGGTAGCGGCCTCGGTAGCCGCGCGGCGCTCAGCGCCCGCCGGGGAAGCCGTGCTGGCGCCAGGCCTCGTAGGTGGCCACCGCGGCGGAGTTCGACAGGTTCATGGAGCGGTGCCCGGGCACGGTCGGGATCCGCACCCGGTCGACGACCCGGGGGTGCTCCAGCGCCTGCTGGGGCAGCCCGGTGGGCTCGGGCCCGAAGAGGAGCACGTCGCCGGCGACGTACTCGACCGCCGTGTGCCAGGTCGTGGCGTGGGCCGTGAAGGCGAACACCCGCGACTGGGCGAGGTCGTCGCTGGCCAGGGCGGTGTCGAGGTCGGGGTGCACGACGACGGAGGCCAGGTCGTGGTAGTCGAGCCCCGCGCGCTTCAGCTTCGCCTCGGACAGGTCGAAGCCCAACGGCTCCACCAGGTGCAGCGTGGCCCCGGTGCCCGCCACCATCCGGATCGCGTTGCCGGTGTTGGGCGGGATGCGGGGCTCGAGGAACATCACGTGGAACACGCCGCCATCATCCCGCCCGGCCGGAGGAGAGGCGGGCCCGAGGTGCATGTGTGAGGCTGGGACGGTCGCCGTCGTCGCCCGCGAGGAGCACCATGCCCGTCCGAAGCACCCTGGCCCGCGCGGCAGCGGGAGCCCTCCTCGCCAACGCCGTCCCGCACGGGGTGGCCGCGCTGATCCGCCGGCCGTTCCCGACCCCGTTCGCCGACCCGCCCGGCCGCGGGCTCTCGCAGCCGGGGACCAACCTGGCGTGGAGCGCGACGAACGCGGCCCTCGGCGCCGCCCTGCTCCGCGGGTACGACGGCTCGACCCCCGAACGCGCGGCGCTGCTGGCCAGCGGGGTGCTCTCGGGTGCGGGGCTGGCCGTCTACTTCGGCCGCCTCGACCTCGGCGTCCCGCCGGCCGACTCACCCGGCGACTGAACGCCGACTCACCCGGCGACTGACCGCCGACTCACCAGGCGACTGACCGCCGACTCACCCGGCGCGCCCCGGTGCGTCACCGCCGCGGTGGGGCACCGTGGTGGCAGGGTCGGGCGCACCCGGCGGCGGGTGCCGCTCGTCGCGCCGGACCGGACCGCGGGCGACGGTGCCCGCGGCGAGCCCCTGGGAGACCGGAATGACCCTGGCGATCACCGACGAGCACCGCGAGCTGGCCCGCACCGCCGCCGACCTGCTGGACCGGCGCGGCGCGCTGGCCGAGGCACGCGACCTGCTGGAGGCCGACGCCGAGCAGCTGCCGTCGTGGTGGAAGGAGGTCGCCGACCTCGGCTTCCTCGGCCTGCACGTCGCCGAGGAGGCGGGCGGCGCCGGCGGAACCCTCGCCGACCTGGTCGTCCTCGTGGAGCAGCTCGGCCGCGTCCTGGCACCGGGCCCGTTCGTGCCGACCGTCGTGGCCAGCGCGTTCCTGGACCGGGCCGAGGGCGCCGAGGCCGACGAGCTGCGCACGGTGCTGCTGCCCGGACTCCTCGACGGCTCGCTGGTCGCGGGGGTCGGCATCGCCGCACCCGATGGGCTCAGCGTGGACGGTGGCGCGGAAGGCACGGTGAGCGGCGACGCCGGCCCGGTCCTCGGCGGCGGGCTCGCCGACGTGCTGCTGCTGCCCGTCGGCGACGACGTGCTGGTCCTGCGCATCAGCGAGCGCGGCACGGGCGGGCCCGGGGTGGAGGTCACGGTGCCGGCGAACCTGGACCCCACCCGGCGCAGCGCGCGGGTGCGGCTGGTCGACGTCCCGCTCGGCGAGCAGGCCCGGCTGGTGCCCGGCGGCGCCGCGCTGCTCGTCGACCTCGCCCGCACCGTGCTCGCCGCCGAGGCGCTCGGCGTCGCCGGTGCGGTGACCGACGCCGCGGCGTCGTACGCCAAGCAGCGCGAGCAGTTCGGCCGGGTGATCGGCATGTTCCAGGCCGTCAAGCACCACTGCGCGGACATGGTCAGTCTCACCCAGCTGGCCACGGCCGCGGTCTGGGACGCCGCCCGCGCGACCGACGTGCCGGCCGAGCGCGGGTTCGCCGCCGCCACCGCCGCGGTGCTCGCCGCGGACGCCGCCCAGCGCTGCACCAGCCTCAACACGCAGGTGCACGGCGGCATCGCGATCACCTGGGAGCACGACGCCCACCTCTACGTGCGCCGTGCCGGTGCGCTCGCCGTCCAGCTGCGCCCCGACGCCGCGGCCGCCGAGCTGGCAGGACTGAGCGCGGCCGGCCTCACCCGCCAGGGCAAGGTCGAGCTGCCCGCCAGCGCCGAGCCGATCCGCGAGGAGGTCCGGGCCTTCGCCGCCGGCCTCGCCGACCTCGACGACGCCGGGCGGCTGGAGGCCCTGATCCGCACCGGGTACGTCGTCCCGCACTGGCCCGCGCCGTTCGGTCGCGACGCCGGCGCCATCGAGCAGCTGGTCGTCGCCGAGGAGCTCGCCGCCGCCGGGATCAAGCGGCCCGACTACTCGATCACCGGCTGGGTGCTGCTCACGCTGATCCAGAAGGGCACGCCCGAGCAGGTCGAGCGGTGGGTGCCGCCGGCGCTGCGCCAGGAGGTCGTCTGGTGCCAGCTGTTCTCCGAGCCCGGCGCCGGGTCGGACGCGGCCGCCGTGCGCACCCGGGGTGTGCGCACCGCCGAGGGCTGGGTGGTCAACGGGCAGAAGGTGTGGACCACCGGCGCGCACAAGGCCCGCTACGGCCTGGCCACGGTGCGCACCGACCCCGAGGCCACCAAGCACGCCGGCATCACCACGATGGTGATCGACATGCAGGCGCCCGGGGTGACGGTGCGCCCGCTGCGCCAGGCCAACGGCGGCGCCGACTTCAACGAGGTCTTCTTCGACGACGTGCTCGTGCCGCACGCTGACGTGGTCGGGGAGGTGCACGACGGCTGGAACGTCGCCCGGGCCACCCTCGGCAACGAGAGCGTCAGCATCGGCGGCGGCATCGACTCCCTCGCCATGCCCGCGGCGCTGCTGGTCGACCTGCACCGCAAGCACCCCGAGCGGCTGGTCGGGGGCGAGACCCGCCTGGGCCGCTACGTCGCGCTCGCCCAGGGGCTGCGTCAGCTCAACGTGCGCAGCACGTTCCGTGCGGTCGCCGGCGGCGAGCCCGGCCCGGAGGGTGCGATCACCAAGCTGATGCTCTCCGAGCTCGGCCACGAGGCCGCCGCGATCCTCACCGAGGTCACCGGCCCGGACGGCGCGTTCCTCACCGACGACGGCCTGATCGGCGGCACCATGCTGTTGATGCACCGGGCGCTGGCGATCGCGGGCGGCACCTCGGAGATCAAGCGCAACCAGATCGGCGAACGGATCCTCGGCCTGCCCAGGGACCCGCTGGTGAGGTGAGAAGGCAGCGGGAGGGCACCGGCAGGGCAGCGGCAGGACCCACCTCCTGTACACCCCGGCACTCGGGTGCCGGGTTCTCGGGACCCCGCCCCGAGCGCTCCGCATCTTGTTAACCTCGACGGCGACATGAGCCGCGACACATCCGAAGCCGTACCCGACCATTCCGTGGTCCCGGTCGACCCGTTCGTCCTCGATTCGCTCCTCTCGGAGCCGCACCCCCGTGCCGAGGCGGGGGCCGGGCTGGGGGTGTGGCTGGTGGACACCGACGCGCTCAGCGACGATGACCTGGAGGTCGGCCGCGGCTGGCTCGACGCGGTGGAGCAGGCGCAGGCCTCCTCCCGGGTCCGGGCCGAGCTGCGGCGCGCCTACGAGGTCGCGCACGCCAGCGCCCGCCTGGTCCTCGGGGCCGCCACCGGTACGTCGCCGGAGAAGGTGGTCTGGGGCCGTCACCCCTGCCCCGGGTGCGGCGAGCCGCACGGCCGGCCCCGCGCGGAGGGCGCGGCCGTGGAGTTCTCGCTCTCCCACACGCCCGGCCAGGTGCTGGTCGCCGTGGCGGACGTGCCGGTCGGGGTGGACGTGGAGCGTCACCCCGAGGACCCCACCGGCCTGGCGAAGCTGCTGCACCCGCGCGAGACCGAGGAGATCGAGGCCGCCGCGCAGGGCACGCTCGACGGTGGCCGCGCCTCGGTGCGGTTCACCCGCGCCTGGTCGCGCACCGAGGCCTACCTCAAGGGCATCGGCATCGGGCTGGGCCGCGACCCGCACCTGGACTACCTCGGCACCGACGCCGCCCCCGGCCGCACGCTGGGGGAGTGGCGCCTGCGCGACGTCGTCGTCCCCGAGGGGTACGGCGCCGCGATCGCCGTGCGCGCCTGAGCCCCGCCTGACAGCCCGGCCAGAAACCGGCCCAGGGACCCGACCGGCGGCCTAGGCTGCGGCCATGGCGCACGTGCTCGACGAGGGGCCGTTCTTCCACGGCACGAAGGCCGACCTCTCGGTCGGCGACCTGCTCAGCGCGGGGTACCGGTCGAACTACCGGCCGGAGGTGGTGATGAACCACGTCTACTTCACCGCGGTCATCGACGGCGCGGGCCTGGCTGCCGAGCTCGCCGCCGGCGACGGGGCGCCGCGCGTCTACCGCGTCGAGCCGACCGGGGACTTCGAGGACGACCCCAACGTCACCGACAAGAAGTTCCCCGGCAACCCGACCCGCTCCTACCGCAGCACCGCGCCGCTGCGGGTCGTCGCGGAGGTGCAGGACTGGCCGCGGCTGTCTGCGGAGGCCCTGCAGACGTGGCGGGAGCGGATCGCCGAGCTGAGCCGGTCCGAGCGCGGCGAGATCATCAACTGATCGCCTTGGCGTGCCTCAGGGTGTCGCGGGGTGCCCCAGGCCAGAGTCGAACTGGCGACCTTTCGCTTAGGAGGCGGCTGCTCTATCCACTGAGCTACTGGGGCGGCGGACGGGCGCGGGCGCCCGGTCCGGGCGCAAGTATGCCCCAGCCGCCACCCGGCGCGGCGGGCAGTTCGGCCCTGCTGCGACGATGCCGCCGACACGGCATCGGGGGAGGGAGAGCGGACAGTGGGCGCAGTCGGCAGCAACCAGAGCACCAGCCAGAGCCGCAGCGAGAGCGGCAGGAACGTGGTGGGACCCCGTGCGGTGTTCGGGGTGATCGTGCCCAGCACCAACACGGTGGTGGAGCACGACTACTGGCGTGCCGGCATCGACGGTGTCGCCTTCCGGGCCGGCTCCATGCACATCCCGAACCCGAACATGAGCGGCGACGACGGGTTCGTCGAGCTCCTCGGCCAGATCCGCGCCTCGATCGACACCGCCGTGCGCGACGTGCTCACCGCCGAGCCGGACCGGATGGTCATGGGCATGTCGGCCGAGACCTTCTGGGGCGGGGTGGAGGGCAACGCCGCCTTCGAACGTCGCCTGGTCGAGCGCACCGGGCTGCCGGTCACCACCGGCGCGAGCTCGTGCCGCGCGGCCCTGAGGGCCCTCGGCGTACGACGCATCGCGGTCTTCTCGCCGTACCAGCCCGTCGCGGACCGCGAGGTGGGCCGCTTCTTCACCGAGGCGGGGTTCGACGTCGCCGCCGTGACCGGTCTGCGCTGCGCCACGGCGCTCGACATCGCCCGGGTTGGCGAGCAGCGGCTGCGCGAGGTGGTGGCCGAGATCGACGGCCCCGACGTCGAGGCGATCGTGCAGGTCGGCACCAACCTGTCCTTCGTCGGGCTCGCCGAGCGGCTCGAGAACGAGCTCGGCAAGCCGGTCGTGGCGATCAACGCCGCCACCCTGTGGCACGCGCTGCGCGAGCACGGCATCGGCGACCGCGTCACCGGCTCCGGGGTGCTGCTGCGCGAGCACTGAGCCCCTGCTGGGCGAGTCCTGGGCCGCTGCTGGGCGGAGTCCGGGGCCGCATGTGACCCGGCCCGCAGTGCGGCCGGGGGATCGGGGGCGATTCGGGATGCTCGCGATCCGGGGCGACAATGGTTGGGCGACCACCGGAGTCACTGCCGGTGACCTACGGTGGGCGTGGCGCAGCGAAGCGCCGAGGGCCGCTGACTCGGCAGCGCACTCCGACCATGCAGAGTCCCGCCGCGGCGGCCGCACGACCAGGTGAATCACATGACGCAGGACGTACCTCCCGGAACGCCGGGTCAACCGACCCGCCCCGGTGGCAGGGCCCGCCGCGTCCCCACATCGCGTGCCGCGCGTCGTTCGGGCCTCGCCCGGGGCCGAGGCCGGGGCGGTCGCCGCAAGGCACCGCAGCCCGGCAAGACCGTCTTCCGGGTGATCACCAGCACCCTGCTCGCCCTGGCGCTGGCCACCGGCGTCGGCGTGGTGCTGGTCTACAACAACTGGAACGGCAACCTCGACCAGGTCGGCATCGCCGGCCAGGTGAAGAACCGCCCCGAGAAGGTCGTCGAGGGCCCCCAGGAGCCGATGAACATCCTGGTGATGGGCTCCGACAGCCGGGCCGGCAAGGGCAACGGCATCGACGGCGAGACCGGCGGCGGCCTGTCCGACACCACGATCCTGTTCCACCTCTCCGCGAACCGCGAGTTCGCCTACGGCATCTCCATCCCGCGCGACACCGCCGTGCAGCGGCCCACCTGCTACCACAAGGACGGCAGCGAGATCGCCGGCAGCGGCGAGACCTACGTCAAGTGGAACGTCGCCTTCGCCGTCGGCGGACCGGCGTGCACCGTCCAGCAGTTCGAGCAGATCAGCGGCGTGCGGGTCGACAAGTACGTCGTCGTGGACTTCAACGGGTTCAAGGACATGGTCAACGCCCTCGACGGTGTCGAGGTCTGCATCCCCGAAGACATCAACGACGAGGTCCGCAAGATCTACCTCAAGGCCGGCACCCGGGAGGTCAAGGGCGACGAGGCGCTGACGTACTTCCGCGTCCGCTACCGCGTCGGCGACGGCACCGACACCCAGCGCACGCGGCGTCAGCAGGCGTTCATCGGGTCGATGATCAACAAGGCGCTCACCGCCGGCATGCTGGCCCGCCCGGACCGGCTGGTCAGCTTCATGAACGCCTTCTCCTCCTCGCTGAAGACCGACTTCAAGAACATCGCCGAGATGGCGGACCTCGCCGTCACCGCCCGCGGCGTCGGCGCCGAGAACATCAGGTTCGTCACCACCCCGTGGGGCGGTACCACCAAGGTGTCCGGTGGCGTGGAGTGGACGCCCGACGTCGAGAAGCTGTGGAGCCTGGTCGTCGAGGACAAGCCGCTGACCTCGGAGTTCCTCAAGGACGCCCTCAGCGCCGCCGACAAGCCCGACGGCTCGAAGCCGCCGGCCACCGGGCCCGCCGACCCCAGCGGCAGCCCCACGGACACCCCGAGCTCGCCGGTCTCGCCCAGCGACGGGGCGAGCCCGACCGACGAGTCCGGCCAGGGCCTGAGCGTCGACGGCCGCGCCGCCGCCGGCCTCTGCACCTGAGGGGAGCGCACCGATGACTGGTCCTGACGAGTCGTCGCAGCAGGCACCGCAGGCGGCACCGCAGGAGGCGGCCCGACCCGAGCCGGAGTGGAAGCGTCGCCGGCGCCTCGCGGAGATCTTCGGCGACGTCGAGCCCAGCGTCACCAGCGACGAGATCGACCCCGGTGAGCGCAGCGCGGCACGCGCGAAGGAGTCCGCCTCCGAGCGCTGGCTGAAGTCGCAGGTGCCGCCCCACCACGGAGGGTGAGACGGCACCAGGCGTCGCTGTGATCAGCCGACCGTCAGCTCGGCCGGATCAGACCGGCGGGGGCACCGCCGGACCCGGGCCCTGCGGCGCACCCGGCGCGCCGCCGTTCTGGGCGACGAGCACGTCGCGGATCTCGATGAGCAGCTCGGTCTCGGTGGGGCCGTTGGCCTCGGCCGGGAAGAACCGCTCCTTCGCCGCGGTGTAGGGCACCACGATCAGGAAGTAGACGATCGCGGACAGGATGATGAACGCGATCAGCGCGTTGATGAAGTGCCCGACGTTGACGTCGGAGATCTCGGCGTCGCCGAAGTCGGGCTGGTCGAAGATCTTGCCGATGAACCCCATCAGGGTCTCGGTGAAGGTGGTCACGACCGCGGCGAACGCGGTGGCGGTGATGAAGGCGACCGCCAGCTCGATCAGGTTTCCCTTCAACAGGAAGTTCTTGAATCCGGACATGTGGTCTCCTCGATCCGGGACACGTGCGCGAGCGCACCGGTAAAAATCGAAACTAGTCGCGCGCCCAGGCGTAAGTCACGTACGAGCGCACCGAGGCCGCCGTCACCGCCGCGACGTCGACCGCACGCAGGGCGAGGACCACGAGCCGCCCGGCCAGCCCTCCGTCGCCGCTCGTCTCGCGGGGTGGCACCGCGAGCACGGTGCTCGCCCGGGCCAGTACCTGCGTGCTGCCCGACGTCGGATCGGTGCCGAGCAGGTCGATGCGGTCCCCGACCTGCAGCAGGGCGGCCTGCGCGGCGTCGGAGAGCCGCACCGGCACCGCCCGCGTGCCCGCCTGCGCCACTCGGGCCAGCCCGGCGCCGAGGAGCCGGACGTCGGTGACCGCCTCGCCCGCGCGCAGCGGTGCGGCCAGCACCCGGCCGTGCGGGTGGGCCACCGCCCCCTGCGGTACGACGTCCGGCGGCACACCGCGCGCGACGAGGTCGCCCTCGCCGAGCACTGCCCCGGCCGGCAGGTCGTGCGCCGCGACGAGCAGGGCGGTCGTGGCCGGTGCCGGCGGCGCCAGCGCCCGCAGCGAGGCCGCCACGGCCACGCCCAGCAGCGCGACCGCGATCAGCCGCCGTCGGCGCAGCACCCGTCGTCGTACGGCCGTGAGGGCGTCGGCGAGGCGATGACGCAGGTCCGGGCGGTCGCGAGCATCCATGCCCGCGACGCTAGGCGGGTCGCGACGCCCCTGCCGGCGTCCTCCACAGGGCCGCCGGTGGCCCCGGGCAAGGGCGCCCGGGAGAGGGGTGGGTCAGGCCGGAGTCGCGGCGCTGCTCGAGCCGGTGCTGCTCGAGGAGCTCGACGAGCCGGCGGACGACGAGCCGGCCGAGCTGGCCGAGCTGGCCGAGTCAGACGAGCTCGACGAGCCGGAGTCGGAGGAGGTCGCAGAGGCGGCCGGCGTGGTGGCGCTGGAGGAGGAGCGGCTGTCGGTCTTGTAGAAGCCCGAGCCCTTGAACACGACTCCGACGGAGTTGAACACCTTGCGCAGGCGCCCGTCGCACTCGGGGCAGACGGTCAGCGCGTCGTCGCTGAAGCTCTGCACCTGCTCGAAGGCGTGGCCGCAGGCGGTGCAGAGGTACTGGTAGGTCGGCATCGATGGACTCTCCGCGTGTTGGCACTCTCGACTGGCGAGTGCCAATGCTATGTCACACGTGGCACAGGCGGCACAATGGCGCCACCATGCATGAGCAGGACGCTGGCGACTCCGCCCAGAAGACCCCGCCGTCTCACCCCGCTCCGGCGCGCCTGCCGGCGCGGCTCGGCTGGTCCCGCAGCGGCCGCTGGTTGACCGGCATCGCGGTCGTCCTGGTCATCGTCCTGGTGGCCGGTGCGACCACCGCGTGGGTGGTCGTGCGCAAGCCGTGGCCGCAGACCAGCGGCGAGCTCCAGGTCGCCGGCCTCGACGGCCCGGTGCAGGTCGTGCGCGACGGCGCCGGCGTGCCGCACATCTACGCCGACTCCATGCACGACCTGATGCTGGCCCAGGGCTTCGTGCACGCCCAGGACCGGTTCTTCGAGATGGACGTACGGCGTCACGCCACCGCCGGCCGGCTCGCCGAGCTGTTCGGCGCCGGCGCGCTGGAGAGCGACCTCGTGGTGCGCACGCTGGGCTGGCGCGAGGTGGCCAGCCGCGAGCTCACCATGCTGCAGCCCGCTACCCGCGGCGCCCTGGACGCCTACGCCGAGGGGGTCAACGCCTACCTCAAGCAGCGCTCGCCCTCCGAGCTCGCCCTGGAGTACTCGCTGCTCGGCCTGACCGGGGTGGCCTACACGCCCGAGCGGTGGAGCGCCGTGGACTCCATCGCCTGGCTCAAGGCCATGGCGTGGGACCTGCGCGGCAACCTCGACGAGGAGATCGGCCGGGCGCTCACCGCCGCCACCGTCGGCGACAAGGCCGTCTCCGAGCTCTACCCCGACTACCCCTACGCCGAGCACCCGCCGGTCGTGGAGCAGGGGGCTGTCGTCCGCGGCAAGTTCGACCAGGGCGCCGACGCACACGGCCGCGCCCTGAGCCGTCCGGTGCCCGGCGGCGCCGGTGCGGTCCAGGCGCTGGCGCAAGTCGCCGAGGTCCTCGACGGCATGGGGCCGCTGCTGGGCAAGGGCGACGGCCTCGGCAGCAACGCCTGGGTGGTCGACGGCTCCCACACCACCACCGGCGCACCGATCCTGGCCAACGACCCGCACCTGGGCACCTCGCTGCCGGGCGTGTGGACCCAGGTCGGCCTGCACTGCCGGACCGTCAGCTCGGCCTGCCCGCTCGACGTGTCCGGCTTCGGGTTCTCCGGCGTGCCGGGCGTCGTCATCGGCCACAACGCGCACATCGCCTGGGGTTTCACCAACCTCGGGCCCGATGTCACCGACCTGTTCGTGGAGCGGATCTCGGGCAACAGCTACGAGTACGACGGACGCCGCATCCCGCTCACCCTGCGCACCGAGACCATCGAGGTCCGCGACGCCGACCCCGTCGAGCTCACCGTCCGCTCCACCCGCAACGGCCCGCTGCTCAGCGACCTGTCCCGCCTCGCCCAGACCTCCTCCGAGGTCGAGCTGAGCGCCGACGGCCTGGTGGACCAGGTCGACGGCGTCGCCGCCGCCTCCGGCACCGAGGGGGCCGGCGTCTCCCTGGCCTGGACCGCGCTGGAACCGCGCCCGACCGCCGACGCCCTGCTCGCCCTCAACGCCGCCGAGGACTTCGACGAGTTCCACGAGGCGCTGCGCGACTTCGCCGCCCCGGGCCAGAACATCCTCTACGCCGACACCGAGGGCCACATCGGCTACCAGGCCACCGGCGTGGTCCCGGTCCGCGGCCCCGCGAACGACGGACGCACCCCGGCGCCCGGCTGGCGCCCGGACGCCGTGTGGACCGGCACGACCGTGCCGTACGACGCGCTGCCCCGGCTGCTCGACCCCGACTCGGGCATCATCGCCACCGCCAACCAGGCCGTGATCGACCCGCGCCGCTACCCGCCGTTCCTCACCGACGACTGGGACCAGGGCTACCGCTCCACGCGGATCAACGACCTGCTGCGCGCCGAGGAGAAGCTCGACGTCGCCGCGATGAGCCGGATCCAGCTCGACTCCTTCAGTGCCGTCGCGCAGGCGCTGGTGCCCTACCTGCTCGAGATCGACCTGCCCGGCGGCTACTACTCCGACGGCCAGAAGCTGCTCGCCGACTGGGACCTGCAGCAGGACGCGGACAGCGCCGCGGCGGCCTACTTCAACGCGGTGTGGCGCGAGGTCCTCGACGCCACCTTCAGCGACGAGCTGCCCGAGGTGCTCGAGCCGGACGGCTCCGACCGCTGGTTCCGGGTGGTCGCCGACCTGCTGCCCCGCGCCCATACCGGCTGGTGGGACGACGTGGAGACCGACGTGGTCGAGGACCGCGACACGATCCTGCGCGCGGCGATGATCGCCGCCCGCGACCAGCTGACCGCACGGCAGTCACCGAACGCCGAGGAGTGGCGCTGGGGTGCGCTGCACGAGCTCGAGCTGCGCTCGCAGACGCTGGGGGAGTCCGGCATCGGGATCGTCGAGCGGCTGTTCAACCGCGGCGGCTGGGAGGCCGCCGGCGGCAGCTCGATCGTCAACGCCACCGGCTGGGACGCCCGCGACGGCTTCGAGGTCCGCACCGCGCCGTCGATGCGGATGGTGGTGCCGCTCGACGACCTCGACGCCGCCCGCTGGATCAACCTCACCGGCGTCTCCGGACACGCCTTCCACCCGCACTACACCGACCAGACCGACCTGTGGGCGCGCGGCGAGACCCTGCCCTGGGCGTTCACCCAGGAGGCCGTGGAGAAGGCCGGCGCCGACGTGCTGGACCTGCAGCCGAGCGACTGAGCGGCTCAGCGCATCCGCAGCAGCCCGCCGGGCGTCGCCGCCGCGCTCACCGGCCGGTCGTGCGGCTCGGCAGGCACGGCGTCGAGCACCTCGTCGTCGTAGAGCAGCACGCAGGTGAAGGTGCCCACCGGCACCCGGGACAGCGCACGGTCGTAGGAGCCGCCGCCGCGGCCCAGCCGCATCCCGTCGCGCGAGACCGCGAGCCCGGGCACCAGCACCACGTCCGCGCCGGCGACGGCGTCCACACCCAGGGTCGGGCCCACCGGCTCGAGCAGACCGCGCCCGGCCGGCGCCAGCGACGACTGACCCGCGTAGAGCGCCCAGTCCAGGTCGTTGTCGCGCCGCAGCACCGGCAGCAGCACCCGCTTGCCGGCGTCCGCGAGCCGGTCCAGCAGGGCCGTCGTACCGGGCTCGGAGCCGACCGAGACGTAGCAGGCGACGGTGGCGGCGCGCCGTACCTCCTCGGTGCCCGCGAGCACGGCGGCGATGGCCCGCGCCGCGGCACCGACCTCGCTCAGCGGGCGTCGTCGCCGGGCGGTGAGCAGCTGGTCGCGCAGGGCGACCTTGGCGACCGATTCCGGTATCGGGTCACCTGCGCTCACAGGGCAAGCCTACGATCGGCGGCATGGGACTGAGTGAGCGCAGCGGTGGCCTCGCCAAGGCACGGGCCAAGATGGAGGCCGAGGGCGTCGACCCGGTGGCGATCGAGACGTTCGCCCACTACTACCGCCTGCTCGAGCACGGCGAGACCGGGATGATCCCGGAGTCCTCGATCGACCCCGTCGACGTGGAGAGCCTCGACGACGTCGAGGTCCCCGACGACGTCGCCGCGGATGCGATCTCCAAGACGGTCGCGATCAAGCTCAACGGCGGCCTCGGCACGTCGATGGGCTTGGACCGCGCGAAGTCGCTGCTGTGCGTGCGCCGCGGGTTGTCGTTCCTCGACATCAGCGCCCGCCAGGCGCTGCACCTGCGCAAGGCGTACGGCGCCCGGGTGCCGCTGATCTTCATGAACTCGTTCCGCACCTCCGCCGACACCCGGCACGCGCTGGCCCGCTACGAGGACCTGCCCGTCGACGGCCTGCCGCTGGAGTTCCTGCAGAACAAGGAGCCCAAGCTGCTGGCCGCCGACCTCACGCCGGTGTCCTGGCCCGCCGACCCGGACCTGGAGTGGTGCCCGCCGGGCCACGGCGACATCTACACCGCGCTGCGCGGCAGCGGGCTGCTCGAGACCATGATCGAGCTCGGCTTCCGCTACCTGTTCGTCTCCAACTCCGACAACCTGGGCGCGGTGCCGGAGCCGCGGCTGGCCGGCTGGTTCGCCGCCTCGGGGGCGCCGTTCGCGATCGAGGCGACGCGGCGCACGCCCTCGGACCGCAAGGGCGGTCACTTCGCCCGGCGCAAGGCCGACGGCCGGATCGTGCTGCGCGAGATCGCGCAGACGCCGAAGGAGGACGCGGCCTCCCTGGCCGACCTGGGCCGGCACCAGTACTGCTCGACCAACAACCTGTGGATCGACCTGCACGCGCTGAAGGCGAAGCTCGACGAGCGCGACGGCATCCTCGGCCTGCCGCTGATCCGCAACGACAAGACCGTCGACCCTGCCGACCCCGCCAGCCCGGCGGTGGTGCAGATCGAGACCGCGATGGGGGCGGCGATCGAGGTGTTCGACGGGGCCCGGTTGATCGAGGTCGGCCGCGACCGGTTCATCCCGGTGAAGACCACCAACGACCTGCTGGTGCTGCGCTCGGACGTCTACGAGATCGGCGACGACTTCGCGCTGCGCCAGGTCGCCGCCGAGGTGCCGTTCGTGGACCTCGACTCCGACCACTACAAGCTGGTCGGGCAGTTCGACCGGCGCTTCCCCGAGGGTGCGCCGTCCCTGGCGAACGCCTCCTCGCTCAAGGTCGCCGGCGACTGGACCTTCGGTCCCGGCGTCGCCGTGCACGGTTCGGTGGAGCTGGCCGGCAAGGGCCCCCAGCGCGTCTCGCCCGGCGAGGTGCTCTCCGGCTCGGATGCCTGAGCCCGCCCACCTCGCCCACCCGCGCGGGGTCGACGTCGCGGAGCACCGGGCCCGGGTGCTGGCCGGCCTGACGCCGCTCGGTGCCGAGGAGGTCGCGGTGGCCGATGCGCTCGGCCGGGTGCTGGCCGCCGACGTCGTCGCCGAGCTCGCCGTGCCGCCGTTCGACAGCTCGGCGATGGACGGCTTCGCCGTGCGCAGCGTCGACCTGGCCGCGCTCGCCGAGCCTGCCCCGCTCGCCGAGCATGCTGGGAGCGCCGACGAGGGGTTCGTGGCGTTGCCGGTCGCCGCCACCGTCGCCGCCGGCGACACTGCGCCCGTGCTGCCGCCCGGCTCCGCGATCCGGATCATGACCGGGGCGCAGGTCCCCGCCGGCGCCGACCTGGTCGTGCCGTTCGAGTGGACCACCGACACCGACCCGGTCCGGATCCTGCGCACCGCCGCCCCGGGCCGGCACATCCGCCGCGGCGGCGAGGACGTCGCCGCCGGCGAGGTCGCGATCGCCGCCGGCACCCGGGTCGGACCGGCCCAGCTCGGCCTGCTCGCCTCGGTCGGCGTGGACCGGGTCGCCGTACGACGCCGGCCCCGGCTGGCCGTCATCTCCACCGGCGCGGAGCTGGTCACCGGCGCCGTGCCGGACAGCAACACCGCCACCCTGCTCGCCGCCGGCCGAGCCGCGGGCGCGGAGGTCGCCGCCTTCGGTCCCGTCGTCGACGAGCCCGCCGCGTTCGCCGACCGGCTCGCGGTCGCCGCCGGCGCCGCCGACCTCGTCGTCACCACCGGCGGCGTCTCGGCCGGGGACCGCGACGTGGTCAAGGCCGCGCTGCGCGAGGCCCCCGGGTTCTGGTTCGGCGGCGTGGCGATGAAGCCCGGTCGGCCCCAAGGGTTCGGCTCCCTGGACGTCGACGGCCGCCGCGTCCCGGTGATCACGCTGCCCGGCACGCCGATCGCCGCCTACGCCTCCTTCCTGCTCTACGCCGTCCCGGCCATCGCCGCGCTCGCCGGCACCCCGCGCGAGCCCCGCACCGCCGAGCTCGGCGTCGACGTCGCAGGCAGCGACCGCACCGTCCTGCTGCCCGCCACCTACGACGACGCCGGCCGGATCGTGCCCCTGCCCGGACACGCCGGCCACTCGCAGCGGCTGCTGGCCGCCGCCGAGGCGTTGCTCGTCGTACCGCCGACGGACAGGCTGGTTGCTGCCGGCACCGTCGTGGAGGTGCTCGCGCTGCGACCCGAGGAGGACTTGCATGCCCGATGAGCCCGACGTCCCGACCGATAGCCCCTCCGGCCCCCGGCTGACCCACGTCGACGCCAGCGGCGCCGCGCGGATGGTCGACGTCTCCGCCAAGGACGTCACCCGGCGTGAGGCCCGCGCGAGCGGGCGGGTGCTGGTCAGCGGCGAGGTCGTCGCGCTGCTGCGCGGTGAGGGCGTGCCCAAGGGCGACGCGCTCGCGGTCGCGCGGATCGCCGGCATCATGGGCGCCAAGCAGACCCCGGCGCTGATCCCGCTGTGCCACCCGCTGGCGATCTCGGGGGTCACCGTCGACCTCGCGATCGCCGACGACGCCGTCGAGATCACCGCCACCGTGCGCACCACCGACCGCACCGGCGTCGAGATGGAGGCCCTGACCGCGGTCTCGGTGGCCGCGCTGACGGTGGTCGACATGGTCAAGGCCGTCGACAAGGCGGCGGTGATCACCGACGTGCGGGTGGAGACCAAGACCGGCGGCAAGTCGGGGGACTGGTCGCGGTGAGCCCCGACGCCAGCACCGCCGCCGACGCAGAGGCGGGCCGCGAGCCGCTGCCGGCCGTGGTCGTGGTGGCGTCCAACCGCGCCGCCGCCGGCGTGTACGACGACACCACCGGCCCGCTCATCGTGACCGCGCTGCGCGAGCTGGGTTTCGCTGTCGGCGACCCCGTGGTGCGCCCCGACGGTGAGCCCGTCGGCGAGGCGATCGCGCAGGCGGTGGCCGAGGGCGCCCGGCTGGTGCTCACCACCGGCGGCACCGGGCTGACGCCGGCCGACCGCACCCCGGAGGTGACCCGGCCGCTGCTGGACCGTGAGGTGCCGGGCATCGCCGAGGCCATCCGGGCCGCCGGCGTGGCCAAGGGCGTGCCCACCGCGGTGCTCTCCCGCGGGCTGGCCGGTGTCGCGGGGCGGACGCTGGTGGTGAACCTGGCCGGCTCGCGCGGCGGGGTCAAGGACGCGCTGGCGGTGCTCGCGCCGGTGCTCGTGCACGCCGTGGAGCAGGTCGCGGGCAGCGATCATTGAGAACCTCGCGCGTGGATCAGGCAGGCTAGCGCCGTGCACCCCGGCGGCCCCGCTCCCGAGCGGATGATCGTGGCCACGCCCGGGCGGGCGTGGCCCAACCGGCTGACGTCCGGGCGCGACCCCGAGGTGCTGCTGCGGCCCATCCATCGCCGCGACGCCCGGCCCTGGCGCGAGGCGCGACGGCGCAACGCGACGTGGCTGGGGCCCTGGGACGCCACCGCGCCGCCGGGCGCCGACACCCGGCCCACCACGTTCGCGGCCCTGGTGAAGCGGCTCTCGCGGGCGGCGCGGCAGGGGACGACGTACCCGTTCGTGGTGGAGGTCGACGGCATGTTCGCCGGCCAGGTCAGTGTCAACAACATCGTGCGCGGCTCGGCGCAGTTCGCGTCGGTGGGCTACTGGATCGACCAGCGGTTCGCCGGGCGCGGGGTCATCCCACGGGCGGTGGCGATGGTGATCGACCACTGCTTCCTCACCGCGGGGCTGCACCGCGTCGAGATCTGCATCCGCCCCGAGAACACCAACTCCCTGCGGGTGGTGGAGAAGCTCGGGATCCGCGAGATCGGCTACGCGCCGTACTTCCTGCACATCGACGGTGCCTGGCGCGACCACCGGATCTTCGCGGTCACGCGCGAGGAGGCGCCGCACGGGATGCTCGCCCGGCTCAGCGATCCGACCGCCGAACCGGGGCGTTGAGCACGTCGGATACTCGTCGTGACAGCGCTTCAGGGCCGGATCACAGGAGTCACAGGAATCAATCTGTGACACACCGGGTCACATGCGCCTCGCGCAGGCGTGACACTCCTAACCTCAGCGTGTGGACCTGAGCGCACTCATCTTCGTCGCACTCGCGGTGGCTTGGGCCGTCTACCTCGTGCCGATGGCGCTCCGGCAGCATGAGGAGGACGACGTCAGCCGCTCCGTGGACGGCTTCTCCGACCGGCTGCGCGTGCTCGCCCGCCGTGAGCCGATCTCGGCCACCAAGGCCACGCTGGTCCGGCTCGGCGAACGACGCACCGCCGCCGCCGCAGACGACCCTGCCGACAACTCTGCCGACGACTCTGCCGACGACACTGCCGACGACGCCGACAAGGCTCCCGCGACGCCCACCCCTGCGTCGCGTGAGCACCCGGTCGAGCGCGTCGAGCAGGTCCAGGTGGCCCGCACCGCCCGCGACCTGCCCCCCGCGCAGCGCGCCAAGCGCCGCGCGGCCGCCCGCCGTGCGGCGCAGCGACGCCGCCGGGTGCTGGGGGTGCTGCTGCTGGCCAACCTCGTCCTGGTCGCGCTCGCCACGCCGGGTCTGGTGCACGCCGCCTGGACCGCCGTCCCCGCGACGCTGCTCGTCGCGTGGCTGGTGGCGTGCCGACTGATGGTCAAGCGCGAGCGCCGGGTCCGCACCAGCAGCACGGTGCGCACGCGTCGGGCAGCCCCGGCCGAGGAGGCGCCGGCCGCGGAGAAGCCGGCCGAGAAGCCCGTCGACGCCCCGTCGGCCGAGGCAGCCGCGGCCCTCGAGGACGAGGACGTCGTCGACGACGAGACCGGCGAGATCGCAGCCGTCACGGACGAGACCGCCGGGGAGACCGGCGACGAGACGAACGGCTGGACGCCGGTCGAGGTCCCGCTGCCGACGTACGTCGCCAAGGCGCCCGCCGGTCGCACCGTGCGCACCATCGACCTCGACTCCACCGGCGTGTGGAGCTCGGGACGCAACGAGGCGGACTCGCAGCTGGCCCGCGAGGCCGACGCCCAGCGTGCCCAGGCCGAGACCGCCGAGGACGAGCAGCGCCGCGCCGCCGGCTCCTGACCGACGCCCAGCCGACCACCCAGCCGACCACCCAGCAGACCGCCCGGGCCTCGCCCGGGCGGTCTGCTGCGTCAAGGGGCGAGGTTCGGGTACCGACTGCGTCCGGTGCGAAACCGGCGGTCCGGGAGCGTCCCGGCCCGAGCGAATCCGCAGGAGGTCTGATGACCGAGGAGAACGCCGCCGACCGCCAGGCGGCCCAGCAGAGTCGTGAGCAGGGCAAGAAGTACCCCGAGGAGTCGGGCCAGGCCGCGGGCACCGGGAGCGACATGGGTGCCGAGCCGGAGTCCGCCGCCGCCGTCACGCCCGACACCCAGCGCGCCGACCCGCAGCAGGGCATCGAGGACAGCCCGTTCGACGGCGAGGCCGCCCGTGGACAGTCCAAGGTGTTCAGCGACGACGCCGGCACCGAGGACGAGCCCAAGCCGCAGGGCCACGCCGACGAGGACGAGGCCGTCCGCTAGCCGCGCTGCCCGCGCGGCACGCCGAGGGGATCGGCGATTCGGACCCGGCGCGAACCGGGTGCTAGCGTTTCCCCTCGCTTGGGGCTGTGGCGCAGTTGGTAGCGCGTCTCGTTCGCAATGAGAAGGTCAGGGGTTCGAATCCCCTCAGCTCCACCATTGAAGTCTTACTCGAACTCCGCTCGCAGAGAGCGGCGTCGAGTAGGCCTTCGAGGGATAGTTCGCCAGGAACGGCGCTCAGATTGCTCTGGGCGTCGTTCTTTGCGTTGTAGCGAGCGTGAGAGGTGCTGTGGCGCCTGTTGTAGGTCACGACGGTCTGGAACGGCTCCTTGAGTTGGTCACCGGCCACGAAGGGACCCTCCTCGCTCTGATCGACGTGAAGTTTGTCGAAGATTGCAGCATTGAGGACGCGCCGGACATCGTCGGGAGCGACCCGATATAGCTCCTGCGGTCGCTCCAGCAGGTCGAGTGCTGCGGCTAGGTGGGCATGGCCGTCATCGAGGTTGGCGGTTGGAGTTCGAAGCTGGCCGCGCAACACACTCTGCTGTCGGCGTATCTCGCGGAGTCGCTCACGCAGCTTTTCCTGCGGCCAGTCCGGATCTCCGATGAGGTCAAGGTGCGCATCCTCTTTCTCGTCGAGTTCCTTTAGCCGGCGCTGCGTCTCAGTACGCAGGGTGTCGCTGAGGGTGTTGGCGTCTGCGATGGCCTCGTCGGCGCGGGCCCGGATGCGGGCTCTCAGCGCGGCCGGGATCGGCACCGTCGCGTAGTGGGCGACGACCAGTTGTTCGACCCGTGCGACGGCGAGGTACGGCAGGTCGCACTCGTGATCCTGGCGACCGCGGCAGACGTAGTAGAAGTACTGTTCGCCGGACTTACTGCGACCTGGCCAGATGATCAGACGCTTGCGACAGCGACCGCACCACAGCAGGCCCTTGAGGTAGTGATTGTGGGTGCGGTGTCGCGTGCCTGCTCCACGTTCAGCGAACAACACTGACTGCACACGCTGGAACAGCTCTTCGGTGATGATCGCGTCGTGGCGTCCGGGATGCTCCTCGCCATCGTGGACGATGACGCCACAGTAGTAGCGGTCGCGCAGCATCTTGCCCAGCGAGTTGATGGAGATCGGCGTTCCTGCCGGGTACCGAGCCGTCGGACGGGTGGTCAGCCCGGCGTCGGTTAAGTGGGCGCGCAGGGCCGGCAGACTGTAGCGGCCAGTGGCGTACAGCTCGAAGGCCATGAGGACGAAAGGCGATCGCACGGGATCGACGACGATCGACCGAACAGACCGGCCCTCGAAAGTCTCGGCGGCGTTGAGGTAGCCGATCGGTGCGCGAAAGATGGTGCCGCCAGCTCGCGCCTTCTGGCCCATCTTGTACTTGATGTCTTCGCCGTTGGCGCGCGACTGGAAGCCGTTGAAGACGGCCAGGAAGCCAGTCATGGCTTCGCCGAGCGGGGAGTCGTCGATGTTCTCGGTGGCCGAGATCATGGTCACGCCAAGCTGCCGCAGTTCCAGCAGCACGGCGCCGTTCTCCATCCAGTTCCGGTTCATCCTGGAAGTGGAGTAGACGAGCACGTAGTCGACGTCGCGGTCCTTGCGGATGCGTTTGAGCATCTTCTGGAAGACCGGTCGTGTGGCAATAGCGGTGGCGCTCTTACCAGGCTCAACGTACTCGTCGACGATCTCCATGCCGTGTTCCCGGGCCTTTTCGACGCAGCGGCGCCGCTGGGCTGGGATCGAGATGCCCTCGGGGTCGTAGTCGGTGTTGACCTGGCCGGCAGAGGACACGCGCAGGTACAGCACCGCACGACCCCCGGTGCCTCTGCCCGTGCCCTCGAACGTTCGTTGCTGTCCCACCAATACTCCTAGCGCTAGGCCGCCACCGCTGTCCGATAGCGGAGGAGGGGTGTGTCAGTACGGAAGTAGCTCGCGATCGGGCGCTGCTCGTCGGCGATGTAGCCGAGGTAGGTCAGCCGAGTATGCAGGCTCATCCGAATCCAGGGTGTAGGCGCGGCCTGAAGCCACCGGTCTCCAGCAGGCTCCTGGCGATGTAGTTGGTGAGGTTGCGGAACCCGAGCGCGGATCCGCGGAGGTGCTCGAGCCTGCCGTTGATCGCCTCCGTTGGCCCGTTGCTGGTGCCCGGTCGGTCGAAGTAGGCCAGCACGTCGTCGGCACGCTTCTTCAGCGTCCGACCGAGGGTGACGACCTCGCTGAGGGCCTTGGGGACGCCTGCGCTGACCGCCTCGATGAGCTTGACCATCTGTGCCCGGCCACGGCCGCGGTCCTCGTCGCGGTAGGCGGCGATCATCTGCTGGTAGATGCCCCAGGTTGCCTCGACCTCAACATGCGCATCGACGGCGAAGAGCGCGGCGAGTCGGGCGGTCTGCTTGTCGGTGAGCAGCCCGGCGCCGGTGTGCAGGGTGCGCCGGGCCCCGTAGAGCGGGTCGCCCTTGTGTCCGCGGTGGCCGTGGATGGCCTGCTGGACCCGGCGTCGGCACCGATCCAGCGCGTCGCCGGCCAGGCGCACCACGTGGAAGGGATCCATGACCGCGACCGCGTCGGGGAGTTCCTCGGTGGTGGCGGTCTTGAACCCGCTGAACCCGTCCATCGCGACGACCTCCACGCCCTGGCGCCAGGCGTCGGGGCGGGCGGCGAGCCAGGTCTTGAAGGCCTGCTTCGAGCGGCCCTCGACCATGTCCAGCAGCCGCGCGGGTCCGGTGCCGTCGCGGACCGGGGTGAGATCGATGATCACGGTGACGTACTTGTCGCCCTTCTTGGTGTGACGCCAGACGTGCTCATCGACGCCGACAACCTTCACGCCGTTGAAGCGGGCCGGGTCGTCGATCAGGGCCCGCTTGCCCTCGGCCAGGACTGCGTCGTTCGCGGTGCCCCAGGCGACCCCGAGTGCCTCGGCGACCCGGGCGACGGTGAGGTGGGCGACCACCACTCCTTCGAGTGCCCACGCGCAGCCCACGGCGCGACAGCTTCGCGCGCGGCTCAGCCGCACGGCTGGTGTCTTGGCGCCACACGTGACCGCAGCCGCTGCACCGGTAGCGACGGATCGTGACGATCAGCGTCGTGGGCCGCCACCCGAGCGGTTCGTGGGCCAACTGTCGGGTCACGGTGTCGCGCGGTGCCCCTTCGCAGCCGCAGCGGCGGCACCACTGGTCGGGCTCAAGGACCCGGCATGCGAGGACCGCGCGACCGGGTTCGAGGCGCTGGCCGGTGACGACGAGGCCGAGCTCATCGAGTCGGCAGAAGGTGGACAGATCGGGGTGGGCGAACGCATGCGAGCGGTCGCCGACGGTAGCGTCGGGCACGTCGAGGTCTTTCGAGATGAGCGTGTAGGAGCCTTCATCTTCGGGAGACCTCGACGCCTATCCCGGGACCGCCACGCCAACCCGCGCTACACCCTCAACTGTGATGAGCCCGTAAAGTCTTCGGCGTTCTTCGGGGAATTGCTGCGGTTGGCAGCGCGACGGGCGGACACTTTCCCAACTGCAGTCCGATGCAATTTGGGGGAGTAATGGCCGACCGCACACTGCTATTCCGACTGGAGATCATCGCCCGACGGTGCGCCACGACGAGGATCCGGCGGAGGTCTGTGGGACGGTTGGGATCGGCGTGCGGCATTATGGTGTCCGCGCTCTTAGCGGTGTCGCCCATGCCCGCAGCCGAGGCCAACTGGTTTGGTCCTACCGGGAAATATGGGACTTGCGTGGGAGGCAACCGTAGCGATGCCGCTCCGCTTACCTTCACCTACGTCGACCTAATTCAAGCGATGGACAACGCGACCGACTGGGTGCGAGCCAACGACATTCAGCCCGCCGGGCTTCCCACGTCCTACGACGCGACGCCGCCCTCCAACATCGACGTCATCGTCATCGACAGACAGTACGGAAATGCCGAAGATCCCTTCTGCGATCAGGCCTGGGCGACCAGCGGGACCTCAGGCGGAATCATGGGTCTAACGACATGCAACTCGATCAACTCAAGCAACCAGTGCCAGTCGGCAGACGTCCGCTACAACAACAACTGGACCTTCGACGTTGGAACCTCGGCTGAGCGTCATCTCGCGTGCCACGAGAACGGTCACGCAATCGGCCTGAAACACCCGGTCTCCTCCGCTGAGATGTTTGGCCAAGGATGCATGAACTTCGGCACCGGCGAAGTCAACTACACCTCCCACGACCGCGGCCACATCGCGGCCGCCTTCTAGAGAGCGGCCCAATCATGACCATCACCAAGACGTTCCTCAGCGCAGCGACCATTACCGCACTGGCTGGCATCGTGACCGCTTGCGGCACAGCATCTGAAACCCCCAGAGCCACTCAGGATCCCGCCTCGACGAGGACTCTGGACGTCCCTCGGGTCGCGGTCAGCGGGCGCTACAAGCCCCCCGCGGACGGGCCGGCTCGTGACCTGATCGACCACCAAGCGGCCGTCTCGAGCTCGGCCTCGTCCATCAACTTCGAAACCGGGCTTGCAGAGTTCCTGCCCAGGCAGCAGTTTTCCATCGACGGTGGCCCGCCCGCGCCCGCGTCCCGTGGCATCCTCGTCGGTGAGATCGTCTCGGTCGCCCCAGGCAGTGGGTACGCCCTGCTGGATGCCGATGGCAAGCCAGACCCCGACGCGGAGGGAGGCACTCCGGTTCCGTTCGACGACTCACGCGCGATGTGGCGGGTAGTCGTCGTGACCGTCAAGGTCGACCACGCACTCACGACAGCCCCCGCCGGAGGCTGTGACCCCAATGACAGCGACGGGTGCACCGCGCAGTTCGGGTACCCGATCTACAGCGCCGACCCCGGGAATGACGTAAAGGGACTCCGTGCGCTGGGCGACGTCGTCGTCGTGCTGGACCCCAAGAGGTCCTACCCGAAGATCGCCAAGGATCTCCCCGCAGTGGCCCGAGGCGGCGCGCTGCTCGGCGACATCGATGCTCGGGGCGTTATCGGGTTCCCAGCTCTTGGCGAAGAGAACGAGAGCTTCGTCGGAGCCCACGACACCGTCGCCTCACTCGTCAAGCAGGCAGAGAAGGCGACGCCACCCGTCATCCGGGTCACCGTCGACCTTGAGACCGGAACTATCAAGAGGGGCTAGTGCTCCGTTCTAGAGGGCACCTAGCACAACAGAGGGCCCACTCCCGCCACCGCGTAGGTGACGGGAGGGGAGTGATGCGTGCTGGTCAGCGTCGGCGGGTCGCTGCCGCACCGCACGTACACATCGCGGCGGCGGTCGCGGCTGACTCCGGGCCGTTCGGCGACGAGATGACGCGGAGCGTGCTGCAGCAGGGGAGGGGGAGGACGGTGTAGGTCATGGTGCTGTAGCTCGTTCGCTGATCTCGGGGCCGGAGCACCGCCACCGTCGTCCCCCGACGGGACGGAGGCTGGTGCTCCATGAAGGGGTCACGAGCGTAGCGCGGGGAGACTGCGGGGCGGCTGCTCAGCGAGAGGTAACGCTCAACACACGACCCGCCCGAAACGCCCCAAGCCGCCCCGCCCCCAGCGTGTGGGGACGGGGCGGCGTGCGTGTGGGAGCGGCGCTTACTGCGGAGAGTGCGGGGCCGGACCCGACGACCTGCTCGCGGTCGTTGATGAGCACGGCGTGATCCGCCACGAGTTCGTCGCCGACGGCCCGAACAAGGTGTGGCTCTGGGACATCTCAGAACACCCCACGCGGGAAGGCAAGCTCTACATCTGCGCGATTAAGGACGTCTTCTCCAACAAGATCGTCCGCTACTCCATCGACTTACGAATGAAGTCGTCGTTGGCGCAGGCCGCGATGCGGAACGCGATCGCGCTTCGCTCACCAGTCGGCACGGTGTGCCACTCGGACAGAGGCGTTAGTTTCGCGCCAAACGCACCCAGCAGCTCCTGACCAACAACGGCCTGGTCGGGTCGATGGGCCGCTCCTACGGGGCCGGTGACAACGCCAGCATGGAGAGCTTCTTCGCACTCCTGCAGAAGAACGTGCTCAACACCCGCCGCTGGGACACCCGCGACGAGTTGCGGCTCGAGATGGTCCGCTGGATCGAAACGAAGTACAACCGCCGCCGACGACAGCGAGGACTTGGCAGGCTCACGCCCGTCGAGTTTGAGATGATCTACGCAGCCGCAGACGCGGCCTGACACCCCGACCGCTACGCGTCACCAAAGCGGGGGCAGTCCCCCATGGGTAATGCAAGGCGGTCGGACGATCGATCAGCGCAAGCACCAGTGGGGACGCGAGGGGCGATGATCGGTGTCTGCGGGTAGCGCCAGCAGGACGGAAACATATGGAACTGCCCGCCGGATCTGCCGGGTTGCGCTGAGTCCGCCCACGTCGCGGTGATTGGACGTGGTGTTCGGGCGCCCGCGAGTCGCGCCGAAGGAGTCGCGCGGAAGAACGTCGTGATCTGGCGGGCTCTGGTCTCGTGGTTCGGGGGACTGGTGCTTTCCGGCGGTGCGCCGCGCGCTGGGTATGGCGGCAGATGCTGCTACGGGCGGGCGCCCCGTGTTGCTCCTCGCCCCCGATGGTCGACTCAGCGGCCGTGCGGCCCCGCCAGCCTGCTCAGCGCCTGCATGAACGAGCGACCACCTGCTCGCGCGGGTGTCGCTCCCGGAGCGTCGGGCTCACCGCAACCCGCGGGGCGAGACGAGCGGTTTCCCAGCCTCTCCGAGGTGAGCTGCTTAGTGAAACTACGTAGGGCCATCGGGCGGCCACAAGACGCCGGGAGAATCTACGGCAGTAAAATGAGCGCGTACGCTGAGGGTGCCCCTTTCGCCGCGCTCTTGTGAGGGTCATTCCGATCGGAGTGATCGGGATATTACATACTCTGCGGACGACCTCGCGGACGGAGCGAGACCCCCGCCGCTCTTAGGGCAGCGTTGACTGTCGCCTTGCCGATATCTAGATGTCGGCTGATGGCTGCCGTTGAGAGTCCATGGTCGTACAACACGACGATCTGCGCTCGATCCGTCGAGTTGAGCCGGCGGCGCGCAGGGTCAAGTCCCCGGTAGTGGTGTAGCGCTGCGTTCTCCTTCTTGATGGTTCAGGCGGTCAGGGCGGGCAGTTGATCAGCTCCGATCTCGGGTTCGGTGGTGGGAACGAGGTTGACGCGGCAGCGGGCGAGGAGGTCGAGTCCGAGGTAGCGGCGGCCTTCGGCCCACTCATCGGTCTGCTCGGCCAGGACAGCACCGACCAGGCGCACGATGGCCTCGCGGGTGGGGAAGATCCCCACGGCGTCGGTGCGGCGTCGGATCTCGCGGTTGAGGCGCTCGGCCGGGTTGTTGGACCAGATCTGGGTCCACACGTCCTTGGGGAACTCGGTGAACGCAAGGATGTCGGCACGCGCCACGTCGAGGTGGTCGTGGACTTCGGGCAGCTTGTCGTCGACGTAGTCCAGGAGCCGGTCGAACTGGGCGTGTACCGCCGGCCGATCTGGCTGGTCGTAGACGCTGTGCAGCATCGCCTTCACCGCCGGCCACATCGCTTTCGGGGTGGCGGACATGAGGTTGGCGGCGTAGTGGGTGCGGCAGCGTTGCCAGGCGGCGCCGGGCAGGTTGGCCGCGACCGCCTCGACCAGCCCTTGGTGGGCGTCTGAGGTGACCAGCCGGACCCCGGTCAGGCCGCGGGCGACGAGGTCGGCGAAGAACTCGTTCCACGCCGCCCCGGTCTCACTGGTAGCCACGCGCATGCCGAGAACCTCGCGGTGCCCATCACCATTGACGCCGGTCGCGAGCAGCACCACGGCGTTGATGACCCGGCCGCCCTCGCGGACCTTCATCGTCAGCGCGTCGGCGGCGACGAAGGTGAACGGGCCGGCGGTGTCGAGGGGTCGGTGGCGGAACTCCTCGACGTGCTCGTCGAGCTCGGCGGCCATCCGCGACACCTGGGACTTGCTCAACGAGTCGATGCCCAGGCTCTTGACCAGCTTGTCCATCCGCCGCGTGCTTACGCCGGCGAGGTAGCAGTCAGCCACCACGGTGATCAGCGCGGACTCCGAGCGCTTGCGGCGCTCGAGGAGCCACTCCGGGAAGTAGGTGCCCTTCCTGAGTTTGGGGATCGCGACGTCGATGGTGCCAACCCTGGTGTCCAGCGGGCGGCGGCGGTAGCCGTTGCGCTGCGCGACCCGACCCGGATCCGGGCGGCCATACTCGGCGCCGACCACCGCGTCGGCGTCGGCGGACAACAGTGCGTTGATGATCGTCTGCAGCAGGCTGCGCATCAGATCCGGACTCGCCTCAGCCAGGGCTTCACCAAGCAGGCCAGCAGGGTCGACAATGTGTGGTGCGGTCATCGTGATGACTCCGTTCGAGGGTGCTGTGAGAGGTTCACTCGAAGGATCACGCGGTGGCCGCATCTACGTCTTCCGTACACGCCGATGACGATCCCGGCGACCGCGCTACACCACTATCGGGGACTCAACTGCGCGCCAGGGCGCTGGAAATAGTCGTCCACCCGGGCGTCCGCGCCCGCGAGTTGCTCGTTGACTTCAGCTAGCCAGGCGAGTGCCTCAGAGTTCGAGTACTGCTGCAGTAGCTCCACCAGCACAGGAGGCCGGACCCGGCGGGTCCGGCCTTCTGCCGTTCCCGGATCCTTCCGCCAGCGCCGGCGCCGAGCACGAGTTCCGCGGAGCCGAGGACGACGGCCCTGCGATGCGCCTACGTTGGCGCAGTGAATCGACTCAGGAGCCGCCTGCTCCCCGTCATCTCCGTCCTCCCGGTATTCGTCGTCGCCGTCGCGCTCGCCCTCGTCGTGCCGCTGACCGGGCCGGTCGCCGCGCACGCGGCACCGCTGACCGTCCCGGTGACGCCCTCGGCGCTTCCGGTGGGCGCACCGGTGAAGGCTCCGGCGCACCTGCTCGACGACGCGCTGGTGCTGCCGGGCGGCCGCGTCGTACGGATCGGGAGGGACGGAGTGCAGCCGACCAGCGTGCACCGAGTCCGTGGTGGCTACCTGGTCGCCTCCCAGCGCTGGGCGGCCGGGCGGCTGAAGGGCTACCGCGTCGACCTGGTAAAGCCGGACGGTCGCCGCCGTACCGTGCTCAGGCACACGCGGTACGACGTGTGGCGGGTCGCCTCCGACGGGCGCACCTTCCTCGGCGCGGCCGCGCTGCGGGACCGCAAGGGCCGGTGGAAGCCGGGCGCGCTGCTGCGTCGGATCCGGGTCGGTGACGGCCACACGCTGGGCAAGGCGCGGCGCCTCGCCGCCTACCCCGACACCGTGCTCGTCGGCACCACGCGGGTGCTGCTGAGCTACGTCCCGCTCGCCGGCAGGCACCAGGGCAGGCCGCGCACCGAGTGGTGGAGCACGAGCACCGGCCGCGTGCGGGTCCTCGCCCGCGCGGCGAGCCGTCCCCGGCATGCGCCGTACGGCGTGCAGGCGGCCTCGCGCGACGCGCGGGCGTACAGCGTGACCGAGCGCGGTCGCCAGGTCGTGCGCGACCTCCGCACGGACAAGCGGTTGTGGCGCACCGCCCCCGACGAGAGCGTGCTCGCCTTCGCGCCGGATGGGAAGAAGGTCATCACCCGCGCCGAGCCCCGGCGCCCGGACCCCGAGGCCGACGACTACGTGGCCGGTCGCCTCACCGTGCGCAACGCCCGCACGGGCCGGGTGCTGGCGGTGTACCGCGGTCTCGTCGACGGCCTCGGCCCGAGGGCGCAGCCGGGTGGGAGCCTGACGAGCCGAGTGACCCGGTGGGAGTCCGAGGACACGTTCCTCATGCACGCCCACGAGTCGCTGGAGAGTCACGAGGAGGGCTTCACCCCGCTCGGTGGGACCTGGGTCCGATGCCGGGTGTCGACCGCGAGGTGCGAGCGGGTGCCGAACCCGGGGGTGCTCGCCGGCACCTGGGTCACCCCGCTCAGCTGATCCGCCCAGCTGATCCGCCCAGCTGATCCGCCCGGCTGATCCGCCCGCTGACCGGGCCCCGCCGACCGGCTGGATGGTCCCCGGCCGAGGAGGTTCAGTCCTGCCAGGGCGCGGACTCGCCCATCTTGCGGTAGTACTTCGCCAGGTGGCTCTTCACCCGGTCGACGTCGTTGCCGGGCAGGTCGACCCCGCCGCGCCCGCCCTGCATCACGTTGCCCGCGGCCATCACGCCGCGGGGGACTGCGCGCAGCCGTCCGTCGACGACGTCGGCGACGAGCAGCTTGTAGGCGGTGAAGTTCTGCTTCGCGTCGGCGTCGTACCAGACGTGGGCGTCGCGGTACTTCGCGTTGGGCTCCTCGGTGGCGCCCGCCCACTCGCGGACCCGCTTCTCGGCGGCGGCGCCGTCCCACGGGTGGTCGCGGTCGGCGAGCGGCAGGTCCTGGAAGGCGGTCACGGCCATCGGCGGTCTCCTTGCTCGCGTTTCCGGGAGGGGCTCCCGGCCTCCTCCGCAGCGTTACCCGGCCGGCGGCGGCCCACCCGTGTCCGGCGCTGTGTCGAGCACCGGGGCGAGGGCCTCGGCCAGCACCGGCGCCAGCTTGGCGGCGTACTGCCGGGTGAGGTGCACGATGTCCCAGCGCACCAGCGTGCCGCCGGCGAAGAGCGGGCAGCGCCCGTCGACGCAGAACCAGCCGCTGGTGTCGACGTACGTCGCGCCGGTCTGCGAGGCGGCGGCCCGCTCGGCGCTCGCCTTCTCCGCCCAGGCCGGGCTCAGGGAGCCCGCGCAGTCGGCGGGCTCGGCGAACCGGGTGATGCAGCCGTCCGGGGTGTGTCCGGCCGGGGGCGGGGCGAGCAGCACCACCTCGGTCGAGGGCGCCGCGACGGCGTCCACCGTCCGGACCACGGCCGCGCGCCAGGCGCCGACGAGGTCGGCAGGGGCGTCGGCCATGCGCCTGATGTTCAGCTCGGAGTCGGAGGCGACGAGCAGGTCGGGGCGCGCGGCCCGGACCTGCTCGCGCAGCACGTCTCGCGCCTCGTTGCAGCGCTGGGAGCCGGCGGGGTCCTCGACCACGGCGACCGCCACCTCGGCGAAGGGACAGTTCGACAGCGCGTAGCCGCGCACCGTCCAGTCGGGTCCGAGCGCCTCGCGCAGCGCGGGCAGCCACGCGATCGCCACCGAGTCGCCGACGACCAGCGCCTGGCGGCGGCCCGAGCCGTGGCGGCACCGCGAGGCGTCGGTGAGGTCGGCGGGGTTGAGGCAACCCGCCTCGGGCTCCAGCTCCGGGTTGATGCCCTGCTCGACGACGTCGTCGAGCGGTGGGGTCAGCGCGGGGAACTCCGTGGCGGCCAGCGCCGCGCTGAGCTCCGCACGGAGCGACTCTGCGGCCGTGGGCGGCTCGCGGCCGGCCTCGGCTCCCGCCGTCGGCGCCGGGATCGCGACGGGCGGCCCCGCGACAGGTCCCGGCGCGGGCACCAGCACCGCGACGAGCAGCGCCGTCGCGGTGACGCCGATCATCGCCAGGGCCGGCCGCGGACCCCAGGCGCGGCGCCGCCGGGGTGCGTTCACAGGCCGTCGCAGCGGCTCCTCCACCAGGTGGTGGGTGAGCACGGCGAGCGCGAGGGCGGTCCCGAGCGCCGCGGCCCGGGTGCCGGGGCCCCAGTCCGGCGCCAGGGCCTGGGCGAGCACGATGACCGCGAAGTGCCACAGGTAGAGCGCGAAGGAGATCTCGCCGAGGTAGGTCACCGGGCGCAGCCGCAGCACCGACGCCGTGCGCAGGTCGTCGCCGCCGATCCCGGACACCAGCACCGCGACCGTCGCCGCCACCGCCACGAGCGCCCCGGGCGCGGGCAGGCCGGCGGCCGCGTCCACGCTCACCGCCGCGGCCACGACGCCCATCAGCCCGAGGGCCGCGAGAGCCTCCCGCCCGGCGCGAGGCAGACCGCGCAGCCGTGGCGCCAGGCAGGCCAGGAGCGCACCCGCCGCGAGCTCCCAGGCCCGGGAGAGCGTGGAGAAGTACGCCGTCGCCGGCGACGCCGCCGCCTCCGCCCAGGACCAGGCGAGCGAGCCGAGCAGCACCGTGCCGGCCAGCAGCGCCGTCGTACGACGTGCCGAGGGCCGGCCGGTCCCGGTGACGCGGCTGGTGCGGATGGCGCGGGCGAGCGCGAGGCCGGCGATGAGCAGCAGCGGCCAGACCAGGTAGAACTGCTCCTCCACGCCCAGCGACCAGTAGTGCTGGAGCGGGGAGGGCGGCAGGCCGCTGGCGAAGTAGTCGGTCCCGGTCGCCGCCTCGTGCCAGTTGAGCGCGAAGCCGAGGGCCCACGCCGCGTCGACGGCGATGTCGTCGAAGCGGCCCGGCAGCAGTACCAGCCGTGAGGCGAGGAGCGTCGCGGCGAGGACCAGCAGCGCCGCGGGCAGGATGCGCCGGGCGCGGCGCAGGTAGAAGGCGCCCAGCCGGATCCGACCGCCGTGCTCGGCCTCGTTGAGCAGGAGTGAGGTGATGAGGAAGCCGGAGACCACGAAGAACATGTCGACCCCGAGGAACCCGCCCACCGGCCGGCCGGTGAGGTGGTCGGCCACGACCAGGGCGACGGCCAGCGCGCGCAGTCCCTGGATGTCGAGTCGCCGTGGCAGGGCGGTGCCGCGGGAGCGGGGCGCCGTGGCGTCCACGTCGGTCATGCTTGCTCGTCCTCCGTGCTCGTGAGGCGGGCACGACCACCGACGAGCCCGCGCCCATTGTCCGGACCGCTCGGGACCCGCACGCCCCCGGGAGGGGGAAGCTCCGCGGAGCACTGGGTGTGAAGGGGCTGACAACGCGGCCGGCCGGACGTAGCGTCACTGCCATGGCTCGCTCCCGGGGCCGCGTCCTCGCGCCCGCCCTCCTCGTCCTCGCGCTGCTCGCTCCGTTGCCGGCGCCCGCTCACGCCGTGCCACCCACGGTTCCGGTCGTGCCCTCGGCGCTGCCGGTGGGCGCCGCGGTGAAGCCACCGGCCCGGCTGGTGGACCGCGACCTGGTGCGGGCGGGCAAGAAGGCCGTGCGGGTGGGCACGGCGACGTACTACCCCCAGAGCCTGCATCGTGCGCGCGGCGGCTACCTGGTCGGCTCCGCCCGGTGGGGCCGGGGCGGTCGTCTGGTCGGTCACCGGGTCGAGATCGTCAGCCTGGCCGGCAACAAGCGGACCGTGGTCGCGAAGTCGAAGTACGAGCCCCTGCAGGTGGCGAGCGACGGCCGGACCTACATCGGCGCCGCGGAGCGCCGGGACTCCAAGGGCCGCTTCACGCAGGGCCTCGTGCTCCGCCGGCACCGGGTCAGCGACGGCCAGCCGGTGGGCCGCTCCCTGACGATCGCCGGCTACCCGGCCACGATCACGGTCACCAAGAGCCGGGTGCTGATGGGCTACCACCCGCTCAACGGCAAGCACAACGGCAAGCCGCGCACCGTGTGGTGGCACACCGGCACCGGCCGGGTGAGGGTCGTCGCCACGGCGCCCCGCCACCCGCGGGGCATGGCGTACGGGATCCAGGCGTCCTCCCTCGACGCCCGCGCGTTCAGCGTGATCAAGCGCAACCGCCAGGTGGTGCGCGACATCCGCACCGGCAAGCGGCTGTGGGCCACCTCCGCCGCCGAGGTGGTGGTCACCTTCTCAGGGGACGGCAAGAAGGCCCTCACCTTCGCCGACACCCTCCCCGTCGACCCCGAGTCCGAGTCGGACGAGTTCGTCGCCCGCCGGCTCCTGGTCCGCAACGCGCGCACCGGTCGGTTGCTCGCCACGTTCACCGGGATCTTCGACACCCTCGAGTACGGGTCGGGGACGCGTTGGGAGAGCAACGACACGTTCCTCGTGCACGCCTACGAACGCGTGAACGACCCCGACGTCTACCCGACCCCGGGGGGCCCGGCCACCGTGCGCTGCCGCGTCTCCACCGCGACCTGCCAGCGCGTCCCGGAGACCTCCGGCCTGTACGGACTCTGGGTGAGGCCGCACAGCTGACACCGAACAGCCGAGGTTGCACAGCGGAGGCTGCCGCCAGTCCCGACACCCTCAGCGGGTGCCCGTGCGCGGCGGCAGCCGGTGCAGCACCACGTCGTGCAGCGCTCCGTCGGCCACCGTGAGGGTCAGGTAGGTGCAGTGCGGCTGCCGGCGCCGGTCGGTGGGGGAGCCCGGGTTCAACAGCCGCAGCCCGGACTCGGCGGTGGTGTCCCAGGGGATGTGGCTGTGGCCGAAGACGAGCACGTCGAGGTCGGGGTACGACGCCGCGCACCGGGCCTCGCGGTCCTTCGCCGGGCCGGTCTCGTGCACGACGCCGAAGCGGACGCCGTCGGTCTCGAAGCGGGCGACCTCATCCAGCCGCGCCCGGAGTGCGGCGGGATCGTTGTTGCCCCACACGCCCACCAGCCGCGCGGCGCGCTCCTGCAGCGCGTCGAGCAACGGCTCCTCCACCCAATCGCCGGCGTGGACGACCACGTCGGCCTCCTCCACCTCGCGCCACACCTGGTCGGGCAGTGCCCGGGCCCGGCGCGGCAGGTGGGTGTCGGCCAGCAGGAGCAGTCGTGTCGTCACGCCCGTCTCAGCGCCCGTCGCTCGTGCCGCCGTGCTCGGCGTCGGCCGTCCAGACGATCTCCTCGGCGATCTTGCGGAGCTTGATGTTGCTCGTCGACGAGGCACGCACCAGGAACTGGAAGGCGCGTTGCTCGGTGAGGCCGTAGCGCGCCATGACCAGCCCGGTGGCGGTGCCGATCAGCGTGCGGGACTCCAACGCCTCGCTGAGCTGCGACTCCCGGCTCACCCGGGCCAGTGCCAGGGCGGCATGCCTGGCGAAGAGACCGGCCACGTGCACGGCCTCTTCGTCGACGCTGTCCTGGCTGGTCGAGTAGAGGTTCAGCCCGCCTAGGACGCGGTCGGCGGCGCGCAGCGGCACTGCCAGCTGGCAGCGGATGCCGGCGTCGCGGGCCTGCGGTGCGTAACGGGGCCACTGCGATCCCTGGCCCAGGTCGTCGGCGTGGGCCACGGCCAGCCCTTTCCCCCGGGCGGCGTCGAGGCAGGGGCCCTCGTCCAGCTCGTACTGCAGGGCGTCGAGCTGCCAGGCGAGCTCGCCCGTGCCGGCCCGGGTCTCCGTCCGCTGGTCGCGGGAGGCGACCGTGACGCTGACCTCGTCGAAGCCGGGCACCGAGTACTTGGCGGCGGCGACGACGGCGTCGAGGGTGTCCTTGATCGAGGTGGGACGGTCCATGTCGTCGGCTGCTGCGGCCAGGGCTTCGGCGACGTCGTACGCGGGATCGGTCATGTGGCTCCCCAGGTGAGCCCGTCGGGCGGGCTGGTGGGGCACGACCGTACATTTCCGGCGCGCAGCGCGCCATACGGGAATCCGGACCGGTCAGGCACCCGCATCCCCGGTGGCGTCTCCGGTGCCGTCCGCAGCCGGCAGCGGCATGGTCTCGCCGGGCGCGACGGGCCGCACGACCGAGGCCAGGCCGGCGGCCTCGGCGCGGGCCAGGAAGTCGCCGAGGGGGGAGCGGAACACGCGGTAGTCCGCGTGGTGCACGGGTACGGCGCGCCGGGGCCGCAGCCGCTGCAGGAAGTCGACGCCCTGCTCGTCGTCCATGGTCACGGTGTGCAACAGCACCCGGGTGCCGCCGAGGTGCATCACGGCGGTGTCCAGGTCGGGGTGCCGCTCAGCGATCGCCGAGACATGGTCGCCGGTGAGGGTGTCGCCGCTGAGGTAGACCCGGTGCCGCAGCCGTCCGTCCACCCGGTGCTCCAGCACCGAGCCCATCACCGGCGGCAGCAGCCGCCCCATCAGCCCACGCGCGTGCACGCCGGGCACGGCCTCCACGTCGAGGGTCTCCTCGCCCTTGGTGAGCCGGGTGCGCTCCCAGCTGCGCAGGCCACGGGTCTCGAAACCCCACCGGGCGAGCCGGTCGGCCGCCTCGGGGGTGGTCAGCACCGGCTGCTCGCGCGTCAGGTCGCGCCGCGCGACCCGGTCGAAGTGGTCGCCGTGCAGGTGGGAGAGGACCACCGCGTCGAGCGCGGGAAGCTCGTCGATGTCCAGCGCCGGCTCGGTGAGGCGGCGCGACCACAGCCCCTTGCCGAGGTAGGCGCGCTGCCCGCGGTGCAGGAAGTTGGGGTCGGTGAGCAGGGTGAAGGCGCCCAGGCGCAGGATCGTGGTGGCCGTGCCCACGAAGGTCAGGCTGTCGGTGGCCGGCTCGCCCCGCATGAGCGTCCGCCCTCAGTCCGGTCGTCCGCGCAGCAGGCGGCGGGCCACGGGGCGCGCCGCCTTCGCGACCGCCCACCCGCCGAGCACCCAGGGGGCGCCGACGATGACCGCGTCCACGGGATGGTGGCGTACGTCGACCCGGTCGCGACCCAGGCGCGAGAAGAGGCCGTGACCGCTGAGCTCGGCGGCGATCCCGGTCTCGGTCAGCGGGTTGTCCGGTCGGCCGCTGACGAACGAGCGCAGCGTCTCCTGGGTGACCTCGACACGGTCGGCGGCCAGCAGGAGCAGCCAGTGCGCGGCGCGTGCCTCGCTGTAGCGGTCGTAGGCGAGCCGGCGGATGGCGCCGGGCACGCCGCGGAGCGGGGCGGAGGTGCCGAAGACCGGGGTGAGCCGGGCATGCTCGATCGAGCGCTCCCGGTCTGCGGGGTCGGGCTGCTCCTCGGGGAAGTGCCAGTGCGCGTGCGCCGGTACGGCGTCCGCGAGCTCTCGCGGCACCGAGGGCCGGTCGGCGGGGTCGAGGTCGGCGCCCCAGCCGGGGATCCGGGCGCGCAGCTCCTCGGGCGACGGGATGCCGCGCCGCTCGCCGTTGACGTACGGGGTGTCGCTCATCGTGCGCTCCTGTCCACTCGCGGCGTCACGGCCCGGGTCACTCGCCGGGGACCAGGACGGGCTTGATGCAGCCGTCGAGCTTCGCCGAGAACAGGTGGTAGCCCTCGGCGACGTGCTCGAGCGGGATGCGGTGGGTGATGATCTCGCTGGGCTTGAGGTAGCCGTTGCGGATGTGCTCGAAGAGCCGCGGCCACTGCCGCTTCACCGGGCACTGGTTCATCCGCAGGGTCAGCCCCTTGTTCATCGCGTCGCCGAACTTCACCAGGCTGAACATCGGGCCGTAGGCGCCCATCACCGAGATGGTCCCGCCCTTGCGGACCGCGTCGATCGCCCAGTTCAGTGCGATCGGGGAGCCGCCTTGGAGCTTCAGCTTCGCGGCGGTGACGTGCTGCAGCAGGTTGCCGTCCGCCTCCGCTCCCACGGCGTCGATCACCACGTCGGCGCCGAGGTGGTCGGTCATCTTCTTCAGGTGCACCACGACGTCGGGGACCTGCCCGAAGTGGACCGTCTCGGCGTGGGCGAACGTCTCGGCGAGTCGCAGCCGCTCCTCGAGGTGGTCCACCACGATCACCCGGCCCGCGCCCATCAGCCACGCCGACTTCGCGGCGAACAGGCCGACCGGACCGGCGCCGAGGACCACCACCACCTCGCCCTGGGAGATGTCGCCGAGCTGCGCGCCGAAGTAGCCGGTGGGCAGGGCGTCGGTGCACATCAGGGCGTCGTCGTCGTCCATCCACTCCGGGATGATCGTGGGCCCCACGTCGGCGAAGGGGACCCGCACGTACTCGGCCTGCCCGCCGTCGTACCCGCCGGTGGTGTGGGAGTAGCCGTAGATCCCGCCGACCGCGGTGGCGTTCGGGTTGACGTTGTGGCAGTTGGAGTAGAGCCCACGCGAGCAGAACCAGCAGGTCCCGCAGAACACGTTGAACGGCACCATCACCCGGTCGCCGACCTCGAGGTGCTCGACCGACGGCCCGACCTCGTCGACCACCCCGATGAACTCGTGGCCGAACGTGGTGCCGACCCGGGTGTCCGGCATCATCCCGTGGTAGAGGTGCAGGTCGGAGCCGCAGATCGCGGCCTGCGTCACCCGCACGATCGCGTCGTTGGGGTGCTCGATGCGTGGCCGGTCCTTCTCCTCCACGCGGATCCGGTACGGCGCCCGGTACACCATCGCCTTCACGCTGGCCTCCTCCACCTCGGGGCCCGGCGGTACCCACCATCCGTGGTCCCACCCGGGGATGGTGGGGCTGCGCCGGGTGCCGACCCGGCAGAGGTGGCCGCCCGCCCGGGATGCCCGCCGCGACGTCGGGTATCGGGCAGCCGCCCGGCCACGACTGGAGGATCCATGCCCGCTACCGCCGCAGACCGGTTCGCAGGCCTGCTCGTCGACGGCCTGGCGACGTACCGCCTGGTCAAGCTCGTCCGTCACGACCGGATCACCGCGCCAATGCGGGAGGCCGTCGAGGAGAGCCAGGGCCCGCCCGAGCGCTCCAACATCACCTACCTGCTGGACTGCCCCTGGTGCCTTTCGTTCTACTTCGGCACCGCTCTGACGCTGGGCAGGCTGCGGTGGCCTCGGGCCACCGAGGCCTTTGCGCGGGCGTTTGCGCTCTCCGCCCTGACCGGCATCGTGAGCCAGTGGCTGGACTGAGGCGGCGGGCGCCCAGGTGTCGAATCGCGAACGGTGGGTAATAGAGCCCTCGTCGCCGACCGTCGGCGACGCCCTCGGTGGCATCGGGCCCGAGACTGGAGCAGCGAGAAGATGAACGACCGGTACGACCTCCGCACGTCTGACAGCCAGCCGTCCTGGCACCACACCCTCGGCAGGGTGCGCTGCTACCTCGCGCTGCTGATCTGCGGCACGGTACGGCAGGACCAGGAGTCACCCGCATGAGCGCTCTCGTCCCGGACCACTCCCGCGCGATCGTCGACCGGCTCGAGGCCGCTGTCGACGTCGAGGGGCTGCTCGCCCAGCACGCGGCCACCGGCGGTGCAGCCGGCGCCCTCGCCGACCCGGGCGCCGTCGAGCCGCCCGACTGACCCCCCGGGGGCGCACCGCGAACGGGCTCACCCGGTGGTGGTGCTGCGGATCCTGCCGGACAGCACGTGTGCCTCGTGCAGCAGGAGCTCGCCGAGCTCGGCCTGCCGGGGAGGGGCGAGCCGGTCCTCGATGCCGGTGATGCTCAGCGCCCACCGCGGCTCGTCGTGGGCGTCGAAGACCGCCGCCCCCAGGCCCCAGCTGCCGGGCACCACCAGGCCGGGGTTCACCGCATAGCCCCGCTCCCGGGTGGCGGCGACCCGCTCGGCCAACGCAGCCGGGCCGTGCTGCTCGCCGTACGACGCACCCAGGTCCGCCCCCGCCAGGTAGGCCTCCCGCTCGTGCTCGCCGAGGAAGGCCAGCACCACCAGGCCCGCCGAGGCCACGCCGAGCGGGAAACGCACGCCCTCGTGCAGCACGTGCGAGCGGATCGGGAAGCTCCCGTCCTCCCGCAGCAGGCACACGGTCTCGTCGCCGCGCCGCACCGAGAAGAAGGCGCTCTCCTGCGTCACGCGGGCGATCCGCTGGACCACCTCGCGGGCCACCGGGGTGACGTCGTGCCGGCTCGTGGCCGCGGCGCCGAGCAGGAAGCACTCCGGGCCGAGGTGCCAGGCGCCGTCGTCCTCGTCGCGGTCGGTGAGGCCCTCGCCGCGCAGCGAGACCAGCAGCCGGTGGGCGGTGGGACGGGGGATGCCGGCCCGCTGCGCCAACGCTGTCGTGTGCGCCCCGGCCGGCTCGGCCGCGGCCAGGGCACGCAGCAGCGCCCCGACACGTCCGACGACCGAGGGCCCCTCCTGCACCCTCGCAGCCTAGCGTCCACTCAGCGGACGCCTAGGCGCGCTCATGCTCGGCTCGCGAGAGATCGAGCGGGGATCGGTGCTCATTGATTGACCGCCACCCTCGCGCAGGATTGAATCCGCCCATGGACAAGGTGATCTCCTCAGCCGCGGAGGCGGTGGCGGACATCCCGGACGGCGCGACCCTCACGGTCGGCGGCTTCGGGTTGTGCGGCATCCCCTCGGTGCTCATCAAGGCGCTGCTCGAGTCCGGCGTGCGCGACCTCGAGGTCGTGTCGAACAACGCCGGCGTCGACGACTGGGGCCTGGGCCTGCTGCTCGGTGCCGGCCGGCTGCGCCGCGTCGTCGCCTCCTACGTGGGGGAGAACAAGGAGTTCGCCCGGCAGTACCTCTCCGGTGAGCTCGAGGTCGAGCTGACCCCCCAGGGCACCCTCGCCGAGCGGATGCGCGCGGGCGGCTCCGGCATCGCCGCCTTCTACACCCGCACCGGCGTCGGCACCCAGGTCGCCGACGGCGGCATGCCGTGGCGCTACGACGCCGAGGGCAACGTCGTGAAGTCCTCGCCGGCCAAGCCGACCCAGGTCTTCGCCACCCGCGACGGCGAGCACGAGTTCGTGCTCGAGGAGGCGATCGTCGCCGACTTCGGCATCGTCCGAGCGTGGAAGGGTGACCGGCACGGCAACCTCGTCTTCAAGGACTCCGCCCGCAACTTCAACCCGCTGGCCGCGATGGCGGGCCGGGTCACCATCGCCGAGGTCGAGGAGCTCGTCGAGCCCGGCGACCTCGACCCCAACGAGGTCCACCTGCCCGGCGTCTACGTGCACCGGGTGGTGCCGCTGACCCCCGAGCAGGCGGCGGACAAGCGGATCGAGAAGCGCACCGTCCGGGCGGCGGCAGGCGAGCAGAAGGCGGGCAGCTGAGATGGTGTGGACACGCGAGCAGATGGCGGCCCGAGCCGCCGCCGAGCTCTCCGACGGCGACTACGTGAACCTCGGCATCGGCCTGCCGACGCTGGTGCCCAACTACGTGCCCGACGACGTCGAGCTCGTGCTGCAGTCGGAGAACGGCATCCTCGGCACCGGCGCCTACCCGAGTGACGAAGCGGTGGACCCCGACCTGATCAACGCCGGCAAGGAGACCGTGACGGTCCGCCGCGGCGCCAGCTTCTTCGACTCCGCGACCAGCTTCGGGATGATCCGCGGCGGGAAGATCGACGCCGCGATCCTCGGCGCCATGCAGGTCTCGGCCGCCGGCGACATCGCCAACTGGATGATCCCCGGCAAGATGGTCAAGGGGATGGGCGGCGCGATGGACCTGGTCCACGGCGCCAAGAAGGTCGTCGTGCTGATGGAGCACGTCGCCCGCGACGGCTCCTACAAGATCGTCGACGAGTGCTCCCTGCCCTACACCGGTCGGGGCGTGGTGCAGCGCATCATCACCGACTACTGCGTCCTCGACGTCACCCCCGAGGGCCTGCGCCTCGTCGAGCTCGCCCCCGACGTGACGCTGGACGAGGTCCGCGAGAAGACCGAGCCGCCCGTCCTCGCCTGACGCACGCGTGACGCACGCGTGACGCACGCCTGAGCAAGCGCGACGCCGCCTGAGGACCGGTCAGGGACCGGCCGTCAGGCGGCGTCGAGAGCGTCGAGCGGCTGCGCTCACATGTTGAGCGCGATGCCGATCACCAGCAGGATCGCCAGGACCAGCAACAGCAGCAGCGGCAGCCGGAGCGTGGTGAACCAGGCGCGCTGCTTGTTGTCGGACTGGTGGTCGTCGTGGGGCTGGGGCTGACTCATGTTCACTCCTCGTCCTCATCCAGGAGGCCCTCGGCGCGGGCCTCCTCGACCAGCGCCCGGACCTTCTCGACCCGGCCGCAGTCGTCGGTGATCAGCTTCGCGCGCGCGGCGGCGAACGCCTTGCCGAGCCGTGCGCGCTCGTCGGCGTCGACCTCGTCGCGCGCCGGGTTGAGGATGCTCAGCTCCTCCTCGGTGAGGTGGTGGTTCACCAGGCGGGCGAGCTCCTCGACGAGCTCCTCGAACTCCTCGCCCTCCAGCTCCTCGGCCTCCAGCACCGCCAGCAGGGCCTCGTTGCCCTCGGCGTGCTCCTCGCGGCCGTGGTCGGCCTCGTCGCCGGAGATCGCGTCCTCACGACGCAGGTTCGGGTACACCTCGGCCTCCTCGGCCTCGGCGTGGGCCACGTGCAGCGTGGCGAAGGTGCGTCGTACGGCGTCGCGGTCGCTGCTGCTGTCCCGCAGGTCGCGCAGAAGCTCCTCGAAGCGGCGGTGGTCGGCGAGGATCAGCTCGACGACATCGCCCTCGTCGGGCAGCTGGAGGTCAAGGTCGGTCATGCCCAGCCATTACCCCTCGGGCCGGGATCGATTCACGCCGTCGCGCCCTGCACGAGTGCCGGTGTCCTAGGTTGAGCCCCGTGACCAGCCTGCAGCAGCTCACCGCCGACATCCACCGACTGATCCCGCTGATGGGCTCGATGGGGATCGAGATCGTCGAGGCCGACGGTGGCACCGCGGCGGCCCGGATCCCGGCGGCCCCCAACGTCAACCACTTCGGCTCGATGTACGCCGGGTCGTTGTTCACCGTCGCCGAGGTGCTCGGCGGGGTGCTGTCCTACGCCGGGTTGGCCGCCGAGGGTGCTGTCCCGCTGGTCAAGAGCGTCACCATCGACTTCCTGCGGCCCGCCACCACCTCGGTGCTGGCCCGGGCGAGCCTGGACGACGACGAGCTGAAGGACACGCTGGCCCGCTACGCCGAGCACGGCAAGGCCGACTTCGAGCTGGTCGCCGAGGTCACCGACGAGGCCGGCACCGTGGTGGCCCGCACCCGCGGCCTGTACCAGCTGCGCCGCTTCTGACCCCGCCGTTCCCGGCGCCGCTCCTGGGTGTGCCGAACCCTGGCGGTCGCGAAGGTAAAGGAAATTGGGACCCCCGAGGCGATCAGGACAAGGAACATGGTCCTGTTCTGGCGGTTAGCCTGAGCGCGACGATGGGAGGCCTGATGGATGTCGAGCTGCCGCTGGAGGCGCGCGCGCTCCTGGACGCGGTCGTGGCCATCGGCTCCGACCTCGACCTGAGGGGCGTGCTGAGCCGGATCGTCGAGACCGCCTGTGAGCTCACCGGCGCCGAGTACGGCGTCCTGGGCATCGTCGACGAGCAGGGCCGCTTCACCGAGCTGGTGCCGAACGCGACCGGCGCGGAGGCGTTCCGCCACATCAAGCAGATGCCGCAGGGCCACGGCCTGCTCGGCCTCGTCCCGCGCGAGCGACGCACGATCCGCGTGGACCACGTCGAGGACCACCCCGCCCATAGCCACAGCATGCCCGGCAAGCACCCGCCGATCGACAGCTTCCTCGGCGCCCCGGTGTTGGTGCGCGACGAGGCGTTCGGCCACCTCTACCTCGGCAACAAGCGCGGCGGCGCGACCTTCACCACGACCGATCAGGCACTGGTCGAGGCGCTCGCGCAGGCCGCTGCGGTGATGATCGACAACGCCCGCACCTACGAGCAGGTCGAGTGGCGACGGCGATGGCTGGCCACCAGCGCCGAGATCGGCAACGACCCGACCCGCCCGGCGCGGGTGCACGAGGTGCTCGACGAGCTGGTCGAGTCGCTGCGCGAGCTCTGCTCCGCGAGGGTGGTCGCCGCGGTCTGGCAGGAGAACCAGCTGATGGAGGTCCGCGCCGCCTCCGGCGAGCATGACCTCGTCACCGCGATGGTGGACGACCTCGGTGACGAGCTGCGCGGCGTCACCGAGACGGGCACCCCCCGACGGATCCCGGTCTCGCCGGGCGTCGCCACCATCGTCGTACCGGTGCCCACCCGGCTCGCCGGGACGGGCGTCATCGTCGTGGAGCACGCCCGCGAGACGCCATCGCTGCGCGGGGTGATGCTGGAGCTCGCCGCGGTCAGCGGCGTGCAGCTCGGGCTGATCCTCGACCGCGAGCAGGCGCTGCGCGACCGTGCGCAGCTGCTCGTCGCCAAGGACCGCGACCGGATCGCCCGCGACCTGCACGACCTCGTCATCCAGCGGCTGTTCGCCACCGGCATGCAGCTCCAAGGTGGTCGCGGTCTCGACGTGCTCGAGCTGCGCAGCCGGGTCGACGGCGCGATCGGCGACCTGGACATCGCGATCAAGGAGCTGCGGGCCGCGATCTTCGAGCTCGGTGCGGGCCCGGTGAAGCCGCTGCTGGAGGAGGTGCGCTCGCTGCTCAGCGAGTACGCCGTCGTCCTCGGCTTCCAGCCCGTGCTGCGGATCTCCGGCCAGGTCGACCGGGCCCTGACCTCCGAGGCGAACACCCACGCCCTCACCACGCTGCGCGAGGCGTTGTCCAACGTCGCCAGGCACGCCGAGGCGAGGTCGGTGGTGGTGGAGATGTCCGCAACGTCGGCCTGGTTCCGGCTGCGCGTGATCGACGACGGGGTCGGCTTCGACCCGCACACGGCCCCCTCCGGTCACGGTTCCTCGAACCTGCGCTCCCGCGCGGCCGAGCTGGGAGGGCACCTCCAGGTGACCTCCGCGCCCGGTGCCGGCACCACGCTGGAGTGGGTCATCCCCGCGATCGGCTGAGCGCGGCCGGACGCCCAGACGCCGCACGACCCCGCCTCGGCGGGCCGAGGCGGGGTCGTGCGGCGTGGAGGGTGCTGCGACCTCGGAGGTCAGCCGACCCGGCGACCGGCGTCGATGCCGGGCCCGGGCGTGGAGGGCAGTGCGGTGGCGGTGCTGCTCTCCGTGCCGCGCAGCCGGACCGCGAGCAGGGCGGCCTGCGTGCGGTGCTGCAGCCCGAGGCGGGAGAGCAGGCCGGTGACGTGGTTCTTGACGGTCTTCTCGGCCAGGTAGAGACGCTCCGCGATCTGGCGGTTCGTCATGCCCTCGGCGATGAGGAAGAAGATCTTGCGCTGCTGCGGGGTGAGGTCGCTGATCACGTCCAGCGACTTGCGCTGCAGCTCCATCTGCTCGACCACGCGGCTGGCCACGGTCGGGTCGATCAGGGAGTGGCCGCCGGCGACGAGCTTGATGCCGCTGATCAGGGAGTTGCCCTCGATCCGCTTGAGCACGTAGCCGGAGGCGCCGGCGAGGATGGCGGCGGAGATCGCGTCCGGGTCGTCGTACGACGTGAGGATCATGCCCTTGATCGTGGGGTCGACCGCGCGCATCTCCCGGCAGATGTCGACGCCCGTCCCGTCGCCCAGGTTGGCGTCGAGGATGGCCACGTCGGGCCGCAGTTCGAGGATCTCACGCAGCGCCACGGAGGCGCTGCCGGCCTGCCCGACGACCTGGATCTCGTCGTCGGTCTCCAGCAGGTTGGCAACTCCGCGCCGGACGATCTCGTGGTCGTCGACGAGGTACACGCGAATGGTCTTCTTGTCCACGCCTCGATTGTGGGCGAAAAGTCCCGACTCCGCCGCTTCTTGGCAGGCCTGTGGGCGGAGGGCCCTCCTGGGCATGGCCCGGACGGACTAGGCGGGTGACCCGATCGGGTCGTGCGAGGGGAGGGAGGTCCCCTCGTGTGCGCGGGGGAGGACTACTGGGCGAGTGCCTCGTCGCGGGCCTGCGACATCCGGGACTGCGTGTGCCGCAGCTCGGCGAGCAGAGCGACGATGTCGCGGGTGGTCAGGTGGGTGGTGTGACGTGCCAGCGGCCACGGAGCCAGCCACTCCTGCGCCTCGGCCGCCGTGATCCGCGTGCCGAGGACGAGGCGGTAGCCCTCTGGCGACCCTGCCGGCGCGGCGTCGGCCACGAGGGCCGTGAAGTGCTCGTCGGACACCGGGTCGTGGACGAGCAGGTGTTCGCCGGCGACCAGGGGCCGGGTCAGGCCTCGCGCGTCCCCGCGGACGTGCAGGGAGCGGCTGCGCCGGGTGAACGGGCCGACCTCCGTCTCGACCTGCTGCACCACTTCTCCTCGGCTCCCGGCTTCTCCTCGGCTCCCAGCGCCCGACACGTCCGGGCTGCTGCGGCCACATCGGCCGGCTCCTGGTCCAACCGTGCGGCAGCCCCGGCGGTTATGCGGTGCGCAGTCCTCTTCCGCATGGCCCGTTCGGATCATGTCCTCTGGTCCTTGTGGGTGGCCTGGATCTCCCGGGCGCGCTACGTTAGGGAGTCGAAGCACCAGGAACGACGTGGCCCAACCCACCGCCACACCGCTCTCGCCCTCGGGAGTCCCATCGTGTCCCATGCTCACCCCGTCTCCGTCGCCCCTGGCGCCGCCCGCTCCGGCGAGGCAAGCGAGGCCGATCCGCTGCCCACCATCCCGCTGGGGCCACTCACCGGGCGGGTCTCGGACGAGGGCTCCGCGGGCACCCGTAAGCGGCGCACCGCCGCCCTGCTCGCCGAGGCCGCCTCCTGCCGCGGCGCGGAACGCGACCGACTCCTGGGCGAGGTGATCGTCCTGAACATCCCCGTGGCCCGCTCGCTGGCCGCCCGCTACCGCAACCGCGGGCAGGGCGCGGACGAGCTCGAGCAGGTGGCCTGCCTCGCGCTGACCCGCGCCGTGCAGGGCTTCGACCCCGAACGCGGCGATGACCTGCTGGTGTTCGCAGTGCCCACCATCCTCGGTGAGCTCAAGCGCCACTTCCGCGCCACGAGCTGGGCGGTGCGCCCGCCCCGGCGCATCCAGGAGATCCGTCCCCGGCTCCTCGCGGCGGCCGACGACCTCACCCAGCGTCTCGGGCACACGCCGTCGGCCGACGAGCTCGCCGACGAGCTGGGCTGCTCGATCGCCGAGGTCAGCGAGGCGGTCTCCTGCGGAGACCTGTCCCAGGCCGCGTCCCTCGACGAGCCGGTCTCGGCCACCGGAAGTCCGCTCGGCGAGCTGCTGGGCAGCGAGGAGGAGGGCTTCGGGCAGAGCGAGGCGGTCGCGATGCTCGGACCAGCGTGCCGCGACCTCAAGCCCCGGGATCGCCGCATCCTGCGGATGCGCTTCTACGAACAGCTCACCCAGCAGCAGATCGCGGTCGAGCTCGGGGTCACCCAGGTGCAGGTGTCCCGGCTCCTGCAGCGCATCTTCGCCGACCTGCGTCGCAGGATCGATGCCCCGGAGGAGCCCCACGCCGCTTGACCCTCCGGTCGGCGCTCGTCAGCGCCCGGCGCTACCGGCCGCGCGATGGGTGGCGCGGTCGCCGGTGTCGTCGTCGGTGTCGTCGTCCGTGTGGTCGCTCGCCTGATCGGGCGTGCCGTCGGGCGCGCCGTCGTCCGTGCTGCGCGGCCGACGGCGCTTGCGGTGGCTGGTGTCGCACCAGGGCATGCGCTCGGAGCGGTTGCACCGGCACAGCGCGACCACGGCCCGGTTCGTCGGTGCCGTGGTGCCGTCCGGCGCGACGACCTCGTCGGCGCCCCGGACCAGCAGCGGCCCGCCCGGGCAGTCGGTGACGGTGACCCGACGCTCGCTCATCCCGCGGCCCTCGTCTCGTGCCGCTGCGCGGCCCAGTCCTCCAGCATCGCCCGGCCGGCGAGGCCGTCGACGCTGAGGCAGGCGGCTGCGCCGAGGACGACGTCGGCGGCCAGGCTCGGGTCCTCGGCCACCATCGGCCCGCAGATGCCGCGGATCGCCAGCTGCTCGTGCACGGCGTCCGCCTCCACGTGCTCGTCGTAGTAGTCGGCGACCGCCTCGGGCAGGCCGAGCCGCTGCGCGCCGCGCAGGATCTGCCCGCACGGCAACGAGCTGGTGGCCTCGAAAGCCGCGAGGTGGCCCATCGCGGCGCCGCGCAGCCGCCGGTTCAGCGCGAACAGCGACATCAGGTTCACCGACGCCAGCGTGGCGCCGGTGGCCCGGGCGAGGTACGGCTCGAGGTCGGTGGGCATGCCCAGGGACTCCAGGGCATCGGCGTAGAGGGCCTGGTGCAGCCGGTCGGCGCGCCCGGAGCCGTACTCGTCGTACTGCAGCTCGGCCAGGGCGACCTTCGCGGCTCCGCCGATCCGGGGCAGCACGAAGCTCTGCGGGTCGGACTCACGCAGGTGGTAGACGGCCCGCTGGGCCAGGTAGTGGCAGAACTCGTCGCGGTCCGCGCGCAGCTCGAGGTGCTCGGCCAGGGAGGACTCCTCAGAGGCGGTCATCCGGACCAGCGCGTTGACCACGCGCTCGGCGGCGCTCTCGCCCCGCTCCTGGTCGGCCTCGAGGTCGTGCTCCTCGGCGACCAGCGCGCGCACGGCCTCCTCGAAGACGCGCTCCATCCCGGCCCTGCAGAGCAGCAGCAGCGGATCCCACTCCGCAGCGGGGTCGACGTCGTCGAAGCCGCGGTAGTGCAGCTCGTAGAGCATCCACAGCGCCAGCTGGAAGTCGCGGTCGGTCAGCGGGTCGGCCAGGGTGAGACCCTCGAGCTCCGGCACGGCGCGCGGTCCGTCGGTGCGCCGCAGCAGCGCACGCACGACGCCTTCGCTGAGGGGGCCACAGGGTTCCGGCACTCGCATGGGGGTCCTTCCGGGTGGGGCACGACGATGGGTCCGCGTCGGGGGTGGCGCAGGGCGAACGTCCCGGTGTTGTGCCCCCGCGGAGCGGTGGAGATAGTTGTTCGGCACAATCAGGGAGACGTCGGTCTACGGCCCGGCGCTGGCGTCGAGGTACCCGCGCCTGGGGGCGCCATACGCGGGTGGTCGAGAACAGCGGACAAGGGGGGGAAAGGCGTGGAGGAAGCAGTGGGACCTGAGCCGCCGGTCGCGCAGCTGCCGCTGTCCGCGTCCGCCGGACAGACCGGACGCTTCGTGTTCCACGTCGCCAAGGACGTCTGGGAGTGGGACGACGACGTCTACGTCATCCACGGCTACGTCCCCGGCGAGGTGGAGCCGACCTCGGACCTGATCATGAGCCACAAGCACGAGCAGGACCGCGAGCTCGTGGAGGTCACGCTGAGCCGAGCCCGCTCGACCGGCGAGCCGTTCAACATCTACTACCGCATCGTCGTCGGAGACGAGATCCGCCGCGTCGTCCTCGTCGGTGAGGGCGAGTACGACGACCCGCAGCCGGAATCGACCGGCGCGGACGCGAAGCCGCGGGGCGCCGACCGGCTCGTCGGCTACTACCTCGACCTCACCCCCGAGATGGAGGCGGAGAGCAGCGCCGCCGCCGACGCCGCCGTGGCGGCCTCCGCCAAGGCCCGCGACACGATCGAACAGGCCAAGGGCATCCTCATGCTCGGCTACGGGCTCGACGCCGACGCCGCGTTCGCGATGCTCAAGTGGTGGTCGCGCAACCGCAACGTCAAGGTGCGCGAGGTCGCGGACCGCCTCATCCAGGTCGCGCGCGAGGGACACGTCAGCCACCCCGGCCTGCGCCGCCTGCTCGACGGGCTGCTCGACGACCTCACCTCGCGGCAGGTCACCTAGGCCTCACTCGCTGGCCGCCGGCTGCTGTGCGCCACCCGTCGGCCGCTGCTCTGGTGGACAGCAGGCGACCGGGGTCACCGCGCCCGGTCCGGGTACCGCCCGGCCATGAGCGACGACATCCAGTTCCCCGCCCAGCAGCAGACCCCGCCCGGCCTGACCGGCGAGATGGACCCCGTGCCCGATCACGGCGAGGACAGCTACACCGGTCACGGCAGGTTGACCGACCGCGCCGCCCTGGTCACCGGTGGCGACTCCGGCATCGGCCGTGCCGTCGCCCTCGCCTACGCCCGCGAGGGCGCCGACGTGGCGTTCACCTACCTGCCCGAGGAGGAGGCGGACGCCGAGGTGACCGCCCGGCTGGTCACCGAGGCCGGCCGCACCGCGGTGCCGATGGCGCTCGACCTGACCGCCCGCGATGCCTGCGACTCAGCCGTGCAGCAGACCGTCGACGCCCTCGGCGGCCTCGACATCCTGGTCAACAACGCGGGCTTCCAGATGGCGCGCCAGCTCGAGCTCACCGACCTCGACGACGAGCGCATCGACCGCACCTTCAAGACCAACCTGTACGCCGCCCTGTGGCTGGCACGCGCCGCCACCCCGCACCTGCGCAAGCGGCCCGGCTGCATCATCAACAACACCTCCATCCAGGCCTACGAGCCGTCCACCACGCTGCTGGACTACGCCGCCACCAAGGCTGCGCTCAACAACCTCACCGTCAACCTCGCCGCCTCCCTGGGCAGCGACGGCATCCGGGTGAACGCGGTCGCGCCGGGCCCGATCTGGACGCCCCTGCAGCCGGCCACCCAGCTGCCGGAGAAGATCGAGAAGTTCGGCACCGAGACCCCGCTGGGCCGCGCCGGCCAGCCGGCGGAGGTTGCGCCGGCGTTCGTCTTCCTCGCCTCCGACGCCGACGCGTCGTACATCTCGGGGACGGTGCTCGGGGTCACCGGCGGGAAGCCGGTCTTCTAGGCGCCGACCCCGCGAACGGTGCCCGGAAGCCACGGATGGGCCGTGAGGTGAGGGGTATCGCAGGCCCATGACCAGCACCACCACCGCCGGTGAGGCGATGTCCGCCGAGCCGGTCGACTTCGACGGCCTCCGGATCGCCTGGGACCCCCGGGTCCTGCGGCCCCGTCCGTGGACCGCCGAGCAGGGCCGGTGGGCCGCCGAGGTGGCCGAGAGCGCCCCGGCCGGCCCGATCCTGGAGCTGTGCGCCGGGGCCGGGCAGATCGGCCTGGTGGCCGCCCGGGACTCCGGGAGGGTCCTGGTGCAGGTCGACCGCGACCCCGTGGCCGTGGGCTACGCCCGGGCCAATGCCGCCGCGGCAGGGCTGGACGCCGAGGTGCGCTGTGCGTCGCTGGACGCGGCGCTGCGCCCCGAGGAGCGGTTCGGCGTCGTGGTCGCGGACCCGCCCTGGCTGCGCAGCGACGAGCTGACGCAGTTCCCCGAGGACCCCACCGGGGCCGTCGACGGGGGCGCCGACGGGTTCGGGCTGATCCGGCAGTGCCTCGAGGTCGGGGTCGCCCACCTCGCCCCGGGTGGCGCACTGCTGCTGCAGGTCGGCCCCGACCAGGTCGCGCAGGTGTCCGAGCACGTCCGAGAAGCGTTGCCGCGCCACCGGGTGGCCGCGGTGCGCACCTACCCAAGAGGAGCGATCGTGATGGTCACAGACCAGTCCCACCCCGGGCCCGGCAAGGGCGACGAGAACGACGACGAGAAGCAGGACGGCCAGCAGAGCGAGGGCCAGGTCTCCGAGGTCAGTGCGATGCGCGACCCCGACGAGCCGATCTCACCGTCGGACGCGGTCGCCGGCTCGCCGGACAACGAGAAGGAGGGCGACCTGCAGGAGGGCGCCGCCGGCCCGAACGCCCGCACCGGGAACGAGGACCCGGACAAGCGGTGAGCGAAGGGCAGCACGGCGAGGACCCGATCCGGCGGCTCACCCCGGACGAGCCGGTCGACCCCGACCAGAAGGAGCTCGGCGCCGACGTGCCCGTAGCGGAGGAGTACCTCCCCGAGGACGCCGACCCCGAGGCCCCTGCCGACGTGCCCGGCACGGGTGACGACGAGCTCTACCCGCGCGCGGACGAGAGCGGTCCCGACGAGGGCGGCCCCGACGAGGACCTGTCCGGTGCGGCCGACGAGCAGGATCGACCGTGACGGCGCCCGAGATCGTGGCGCCGGGCGCGCGTGCGAGGTGCTCCACCTCGCCCTGATCGCCGCGACGGCGGTCGCGGTGGCCTCCATCGCCCTGTGGGCCGCGGTCGCCTCGTCATGAGGTGCCGCGTGCGATGAGAGGCAGCCCGGCCGTCGTCGCGGTCCCGGCCCTCCGCCCGGCCCGCGACCCGGCTCTCTGCGTGCGCGGGTACCTGGCGTGTTGCCTGCGCAAGGCCGGGTAGCGCAGGCAAGAGGAGACGAACGCTTCGCTCGAGGAGGAGCCATGCCGGCTGACAAGCACGGTCCCGGGATCAAGAACCCCGACGTCTACGAGGAGCTGCGCTCCGACGGCGCGAGCAAGGAGAAGGCCGCCCGGATCTCCAACGCCATGGCGTCCGAGGGTGCCTCGAAGGTCGGGCGGCGCGGCGGGAAGTCACCGGCCTACGAGGAGTGGACCGTCGCCGAGCTCCGCCAGCGCGCCGCCGAGCTGGACGTGGAGGGCCGCTCCTACATGCGCAAGGACCGGCTCATCGACGCCCTGCGCAATCACTGACCGGGCAACCACTGGGGGTCCTGTCGGACTCTCGCGGCTCACACCCAGCGGGAGAACCAGATCCGGTCCAGCCACTCGCTGTGGGTGAGCATCTGGTTGGTCAGGATCGGCCAGAACCAGGCGAAGTTCACCAGCACCAGCACCACGAACGCCCCGCCGACGACCACCCCGACGGTCCGTCTCGAAGACGGCAGCCGGGACCCCCCGATCAGGGTGCCGATGGACAACGCCAGCGCCAGCACCAGGAACGGCAGCGTGGCGATCGCGTAGAAGATGAAGATCGGCCGGTCGTCGTACATCATCCACGGCAGCCACGTGGACAGCGTGCCGACCACCGCCACGCCGTAGCGCCAGTCGCGGGCGCCGATCCACATCACCGCCGCGAACAGCAGCGCGACGAAACCGCCCCACCACAGCACCGGGGTCGGGATGAGCAGCACCTGCTTGATGCAGTCGCTGCCGGCGGGGGCGTCGCAGCCCGGCTCGGACGGCGGGATGTCGTTGGTGACCGCGACCCCCACCGGCCGGTTGACCAGCAGCCAGCTGGACGGCTTCGAGGCGTAGAAGTGCGTCGAGCAGTTCAGGAAGTGGGTGTGGAACGTGTAGACGTCCTGGTGGTAGTACCAGAGCGAGCGCAGCGACTGCCACGCCTCGGCCAGCCCCTTGGCGTCCGGCTCGTCGGCGGTCGGCCAGCGCCGGTCGGTGTCGAGGTCGGTGGCGACGTAGGAGTCGTCGTCCTCGGCGCAGTGACCCTGCCCGGTGTACTGGCGGTACTGCGTGGCGCTCAGCTGCTCCTCGTACTCGTTCGCGTGCGCCAGCCAGCCGCCCCAGGTCGCGATGTAGACCATCGCCGCCACCACGACCAGGTGCACGAAGGCGGGCAGCCCGTCGGCGATCGCGCCCTTGACCAGCGGCCACCGCACGCCCAGGGAGCGCCGGGCACCCGAGCTCCAGATCCAGCACAGCACGCCGAACGCGGCCAGCGGGTAGACCGCCGCCCACTTCGTGCCGGCCGCCAACCCGAACCAGACCCCGGCGGCGAGCAGCCACGGCCGGAACAGGATCCGCCGGCCCCACGCCCCCGGCGGGTACGACGCCCCCGAGCCCACCCCGCGCGCGAGCCGGGCGCGGTGCCAGTCCCGGTCGGCCACCAGGCAGGAGACGGCCAACAGCAGGAACAGCGCCAAGAAGATGTCGAGCAGCGCCAAGCGGGAGAGCACGAAGTGCAACCCGTCCAGCATCAGCAGCAGGCCCGCGATGCAACCCAGCGCGGTGGATCCGGTCATCCGGCGCACCAGGCGGCACATCACCAGCACCATCAGCGCACCCGCGACGGCGGCGGCGATCCGCCAGCCGAAGGGGTTCATGCCGAACGCCTGCTCGCCGAGCGCGATCAGCCACTTGCCCACGTCGGGGTGCACGGCCAGCGACGGCTCGCCGGTCCACACGTCGCTGGTGTAGCCGGCGAGGATGTCGTCGTTGATCTCGTTGTCGGGGTTGCCGTCGGCGTCGGTGCGGTAGGTCTGCGCGAAGCCGTTGTTGAGCAGCGACCACGCGTCCTTGGCGTAGTAGGTCTCGTCGAAGGCGAAGCGGGCCGGGTTGCCCAGCCCGACGAGGCGGAAGCCGAGCGCCAGCAGCGTCAGCGCCAACGGGCACAGCCAGCCGATCAGCCGCTCGCGACGGCTCAGCCCGTGCAGGGGGCCGAGGGCGCGCTGCACGGCGAGCGGGACGCGGGCGCCGGAGGCGGTGCGGGACAGCCCGACGAGCCGCTCGGCAGGCTCGGCCCGCTCGGGCCGCTCGGCCTCGTCCACGACGCTCACGGACGCGAAGCCTACGCGGCGGGCCCACGGTCGCGGCGTGACGTGGAGCGGCTGCAATGATCGACGGTGTGAGTGGAGTCCTCGTGCTGGCCGGAACCCCGATCGGGCAGGTCGCTGACGCGCCGCCCCGGCTGGCGGCCGAGCTCGCCGCCGCCGACGTGGTCGCCGCCGAGGACACCCGCCGGCTGCGCCGCCTGGTCGGCGACCTCGGCGTCGAGGTGCCCGGGCGGGTCGTCTCCTACTTCGAGGGCAACGAGGTGGCCCGCACGCCGGGCCTGCTCGAGGCGCTGCAGGCCGGGGAGCGGGTGGTGCTGGTCACCGACGCCGGCATGCCCAGCGTCTCCGACCCCGGCTACCGGCTCGTCGCGGCCGCCGTGCAGGCGGGGATCCGGGTCACCGCCGTGCCGGGGCCCTCCGCCGTGCTCACCGCCCTGGCCGTGTCCGGCCTGCCCGTGGACCGGTTCTGCTTCGAGGGCTTCCTGCCCCGCAAGCCCGGTGAGCGTGCCCGGCGCCTGGCGGAGGTCGCCGCCGAGACCCGGACACTGGTCTACTTCGAGGCGCCGCACCGCACGCTCGCCGCGCTGGAGGCGATGCGGGAGGCGTTCGGCGCCGACCGGTCCGCGGCGGTGTGCCGTGAGCTGACCAAGACGCACGAGGAGGTCCGGCGCGGCCCCCTCGCCGACCTCGTCGCATGGGCCGCGGACGGCATCCGCGGCGAGGTCACCATCGTGGTCGCCGGCGCCAGCGGCGGCCCCGACGTCGCGGGCGACCCAGAGAGCCTGCGCGCCGCCGTCGCCGAGCTGGAGGAGGAAGGGATGCGACGCAAGGAGGCGATCGCCGCGGTCGCCGTACGAGCCGGACTGCCCAAGCGTGAGGTCTACCAGGTGGTGCACATCGATGACTGAGCCCCCGAACGAAGCCCCGAGCCAGGCCCCGGACGAGCCCACGGGCTCCGAGCACCGGATCACCTCGGTGAGCCGCGCCGGACTCACCTTCGACGTCCACGACTCCGGCCCGGCCGACGGGGAGGTGGTCGTGCTGCTGCACGGCTTCCCCGAGCGCGCCACCTGCTGGACGTACGTCGCGCCGCAGCTGAACGCCGCCGGCTACCGCACCCTCGCGATGGACCAGCGCGGCTACTCCCGCGGTGCGCGGCCCACCCGGCGCCGCGACTACCGCACCGGGGACCTCGCCCGCGACGTCGTGGCCCTCATCGACGCCGCGGTGGGCCCGGACGGCACCGTCCACCTCGTGGGCCACGACTGGGGCGCGATCGTCGCCTGGAGCCTGGCCCAGCACCACGGCCTGCGGCTGCGCAGCCTCACCGCCGTCTCGGTGCCGCACCCCCAGGCGTTCGTCTCCGCGGTCAAGCACTCACCGCAGCTGCTGCGCTCGTGGTACATGGGCTTCTTCCAGCTGCCCGTGCTGCCCGAGCTGCTCGGCGCCCACACCGGGCGGGTGGAGGCGATGCTCGCCTCCTCCGGCATGACCGAGGGCGACCTGGCCCGCTACCGCCGCGAGGTCGTCGAGGACGGCGCGCTGCCCACGGCGCTGAACTGGTACCGAGCGCTCCCGCTGACCGACCCGCGCAGCGCCCGGGCCCGGGTCCGCGTGCCCACCACGATGGTGTGGAGCGACGGCGACACCGCGATCGACCGGTGGGGCCCGGCGAACAGCGGACGCTGGGTCGACGCGCCGTTCACCTACGTCGAGCTGCCGGGGGTCACGCACTGGATTCCCAGCCAGGCGCCGGACCTGCTGGCCTCGGTGATCCTGGAGCGGGTGGGCGCGCAGTGAGCTCCTCGGCTCGTGCCGGCGGCGAGCGGCCGCCGGCACCCGAGCCGCTGCCGCACCCCGTCGTCGACAACCACTGCCACCTCGACATCGGTCGCGACGGCCAGGTGTGGGACGCGGCCGAGGCGATCGTCGCGGCCGCCGAGGTGGGCGTGACCCGCATCGTGCAGATCGGCTGCGACCTGCGTGGAGCGGCGTGGGCGGTCGCCGCGGCCGAGCAGCACGACGCCCTCGTCGCGGGCGTCGCGCTGCACCCCAACGAGGCGCCCCGCATCCTCTCCTCCGGCGGCCGGGCGGCGCTGGAGGAGGCGTGGACGGAGATCGAGCGTCTCGCCGGCGCCCACGACCGGGTCCGGGCGGTGGGGGAGACCGGCCTGGACGCGTTCCGCACCGGCGAGGAGGGCCGGGCGGTGCAGGTGGAGTCGTTCGTCCGGCACATCGACCTCGCCAAGCGCCTCGACAAGACACTGGTCATCCACGACCGCGACACCCACGACGAGGTGCTGGAGGTGCTCGACGCCGAGGGCGTCCCGGAGCGCTGGGTGATGCACTGCTTCTCCGGGGACGCCGACTTCGCCCGGGCGTGCCTGGACCGCGGCGCCCACCTGTCCTTCGCCGGCACGGTCACCTTCAAGAACGCCGAGCCGCTGCGCGAGGCACTGCGGATCACGCCGCTGGACCGGGTGCTGGTGGAGACCGACGCGCCGTACCTGACCCCGGCGCCGTACCGCGGGCGCACCAACGCCTCCTATCTCGTGCCGCTCACCGTGCGTGCCATGGCGGCCGAGCTCGGCACCGATCTGGGCGAGCTCTGCGCCGCGATCGACGCCAACACCGAGCGGGCCTTCGGCGGGACCTGGTGACGTGCACGACTCCTGTGACCGATGAGGTCCAGTGGGGTGAGCCGGGTCACAGAAAGCGGTGGGCGCGGCGCCGGATTTTGCATCTGACCCGCGCAGCCTGTTCCAGTGGAGGACAGAAAGCCGGGATCGGTCGCCCATCCTGACGGGTCCTCGGGGACCAGGCCGCACGCTCGTGGCCAGGCCCCGGACCCTCGCCCGAGGCCCGGACACGTCGAGCATCGGAGAGCAGTGCCTGCTGGTCGCCCCGCCCTGTCTGTCCTGTCCGCGCCCGTGCGACGGCTGGCTTCGAGCCGCCGTGCCCTGATCGCCACGATCGCCGGTGCCGTGCTCGTCGCCGGCGCCGTCACGGTGGGTTATGCCGCGATGACCACGGAGGTCACCCTCTCGGTCGACGGCGAGGAGCGCACCGTCACCACCTTCGGCGACACCGTCAGCGACGTGCTGGAGGCCGCCGACGTCGAGGTCGGCGAGCGCGACGTGGTACAGCCCGGCGTGCACGAGGACGTCGACAGCGGCGACCGGGTCGCGGTGATCTTCTCCCGCCCCATCGAGCTCACCATCGACGGCGAGACCAGCACCCGCTGGGTCACCGCCACCGACGTCGACAGTGCCCTGGACCAGCTCGGCGTCGTCGAGGCCGGCGCCCGTCTCTCCACCAGCCGCAGCGCCGAGATCAGCCGCCGCGGCACCGAGATCGAGGTCGTCACCCCCAAGAAGATCCGGTTCGCCCTGGCCGGCGCCAAGCCGGTGACCCGCGAGGTCGCCGCGCTCACCGTGGCCGAGGCGCTCGACGAGGTCGGCGTCGACGTCGACCGCCACGACCGCGTGAAGCCGAAGCTCGACACCGAGGTCGAGGACGGCGACCGGATCACCTACACCGACATCGAGGTCGACCGCCGCAAGGTGAAGGGCGAGAAGTTCTCAGTGCCCACCAAGCGGGTGGACGACGACTCACTGCTCAAGGGCGAGACCGAGGTCGAGCGGGCCGGCGCCCCCGGCCTGCGGGACGCCACCTACCGCGTCGTGAGCCGCAACGGCGACGTCGTACGACGCACGCTGGTGAAGTCCGACGTCACCAAGCGCCCCGTCGCCAAGGTGGTCCGCGTCGGCACCAAGGAGCCGGCCCCGGCTCCGGCCGCTCCCGTGGCGCGTGGCGGCTCCGGCGTGTGGGACCGCCTCGCCCAGTGCGAGTCCGGCGGCAACTGGTCGATCAACACCGGCAATGGTTACTACGGCGGGCTGCAGTTCAACCTGGGCACCTGGCGCGCCTACGGCGGCAAGGGCTACCCGCACCAGGCCTCGCGGGAGACCCAGATCGCCATCGCGACCAAGCTCCGCGACGCCAGCGGCGGCTACGGCCCGTGGCCGGGGTGCGCATCGAAGCTCGGCCTGCCTCGGTGAGTCACTAGGCTGGGGGCATGCCTGACACCTCCGCGCCGCGGCTGCTGGGCCCGGTCGAGGTTCGGGAGCTCGCCGCGCGCCTCGACCTGCGGCCCACCAAGCAGCGCGGCCAGAACTTCGTCATCGACGCCAACACCGTGCGCCGGATCGTCCGCGAGTCCGGCGTGCGGCCCGGCGAGGTGGTGCTCGAGGTCGGGCCGGGCCTGGGCTCGCTGACCCTCGCCCTGCTCGATGCGGGCTGCGAGGTGACCGCGATCGAGGTCGACCCGCTGCTCGCCGGCGAGCTGCCGACGACGATCGCCGACTTCGCCCCCAGCCACACCGACCAGGTCCGGGTCGTGCTCGCCGACGCGCTGACCGTGACCACGGTGCCCGGCCCGCCGCCGCAGGCGCTGGTGGCGAACCTGCCGTACAACGTCTCGGTGCCGGTGCTGCTGCACCTGCTCGCGCTGCTGCCCTCGCTCGAGCACGGCCTGGTGATGGTGCAGGCCGAGGTTGCCGACCGGCTCGCCGCGACCCCCGGGTCGAAGACGTACGGCGTGCCCTCGGCCAAGGCCGCCTGGTACGCCGACGTGCGCCGTGCCGGCGCGATCGGGCGCAACGTGTTCTGGCCGGCCCCCAACGTCGACTCCGGTCTCGTGGCGTGGACCCGCCGGGAGCCGCCGACCGACCGCGTCAGCCGGCAGCAGGTGTTCGCCGTCATCGACGCCGCCTTCGCCCAGCGCCGCAAGGTGCTGCGGGGCGTGCTGCGCAACCTCGCCGGCGGCGCGGAGCGGGCCGAGGCCGCGCTCGAGGCCGCGGGCGTGGACCCGCTGGCCCGGGGCGAGTCGCTGGGCATCGACGAGTTCGTCGCGATCGCGATCGCCCTCACCGAGCTGCCCGAGCCGGTCGAGGCCGCAGAACCCACCGAGGCCATCGAGTCCGCCGGGTCCACCGGGTCCACCGAGTCCGCCGAGCCCACCGAGCCCACTGACACCGCCGAGCCGGTCGAGGCCGGGGCGGGCACCCCCGGCGAGACACCCGCTCAGCCCCAGGAAGAGATCGACTGAATGTCCTCCCAACGCGTCGAGGGACTGCCGCCGGTGACGGTGCGGGCCCCCGCCAAGATCAACCTGCACCTGGGCGTGGGCAGCCCGCGCCCCGACGGGCTGCACCCGCTGTCCACCGTCTACCAGGCTGTCGGCCTGTACGACGACGTCACGGTCGTCGACGCCCCCGACTGGTCGGTGGAGCTGACCGAGCAGGTGCCGGGCGTGCCGCTGGACGACGACAACATCGTGATCCGGGCCGGCCGCGCCCTGGTCGCCCACCACGACCTGGACCTCGCTGCCGCGATCACCATCGCCAAGGGCATCCCGGTGATGGGCGGCATGGCCGGCGGCTCCGCGGACGCCGCGGCCACCCTGCTCGCCCTGGACCGGCTGTGGGACCTGCAGACCACCGATGAGGATCTGCTGCGGATCGCGGGCACCCTGGGCAGCGACGTGCCGTTCGCGCTGCTCGGCGGCACCGCCCTGGGCACCGGCCACGGTGAGCAGGTGGAGCCGGTCCCCGACGCGACCTCGGTGTGGTGGGTGGTGGTGCTCTCCGGAGAAGGTCTGTCCACGCCGGCGGTCTACCGGCACTTCGACGAGCTCAGCCCGGACGCGCCGGCCGAGCCGCCGGTGCCCGAGGGGCTGATCGCCGCGCTCGCCGACGGGGACGTGGACGAGGTCGGCGACCTGCTGGCCAACGACCTGTGGCCCGCGGCCCGTGACCTGCGCCCGGACCTCGTCGACGTCGAGGTGGCGCTGCGCAGCCTGTCGCCGTCCGGGGTGCTGCTGTCGGGCTCGGGGCCCACCCTGCTGGTGCTGCACGACGAGGTCGACGACGCGCGGGCCACCGTCGCCGCGCTCGCCGAGCAGGGGATGACCTGCACGATCGCGCCCGGCCCGGTGGCCGGCGCCCACGTGGTGACCTATGTCTGAGGCCGCATCCGGACGCAGCCTGGTCAACCTGGAGCGAGTCTCGAAGTCCTACGGCGTGCGCCCGCTGCTCACCGACGTCTCGCTGGGCGTCGGGCCGGGCCAGCGCATCGGCATCGTCGGGCGCAACGGCGACGGCAAGACCACCCTGCTGCGGGTGATGACCGGCGCCGAGGAGCCCGACGACGGCCGCGTCTCGCGTCAGCGCGGCCTGTTGGTGGGCGTGCTGACGCAGCGCGACGACTTCGTCGACACCCACACCGTGCGCGAGGTGGTGCTCGGCGGCATGGCCGACCACGAGTGGGCCGCCGACTCCCGCTCGCGGGAGATCGTCGAGGTGCTGCTGGCCGATGTCGAGCTGGACCGCGCGGTCGGCGGGCTCTCCGGCGGCGAGCGGCGTCGCTGCGCGCTGGCCGGGCTGCTGCTCGGCGACCACGACCTGATCGTGCTCGACGAGCCGACCAACCACCTCGACGTGGAGGCGGTCGCTTGGCTCGCCGAGCACCTGGCGGCGCGTTCCTCCGCGCTGGTCGTGGTCACCCACGACCGCTGGTTCCTCGACGCGGTGTGCCAGCAGACCTGGGAGGTGCACGACGGTGTCGTGGACCTCTACGAGGGCGGCTACGCCGCGTTCGTGCTGGCGAAGGCCGAGCGTCAGCGCCAGGCCGCGGCCAGTGAGCAGCGGCGCCAGAACCTGGTCCGCAAGGAGCTGGCCTGGCTGCGCCGCGGGGCGCCGGCGCGGACGTCGAAGCCGAAGTTCCGCATCGACGCCGCCAACGCGCTGATCGACGACGTACCGCCGCCGCGCGACTCCCTGGAGCTGCAGCGCTTCGCCACTCAGCGCCTGGGCAAGGACGTCATCGACCTCGAGGACGTCGACCTGGTGCGCGGCGAGAAGGTGCTGCTGGACCACGCGACCTGGCGGCTGGGCCCCGGTGACCGGGTCGGGCTCGTCGGCGTCAACGGCGCCGGCAAGACCTCCGTGCTGTCCCTGCTCTCCGGTGCCACCGCGCCGACGACGGGCAAGGTCAAGCGCGGTCGGACCGTGGCCCTGGAGCACCTCACCCAGGACGTGGCCTTCGAGGATCCCGAGGCCCGGGTGCTGGCCACCGTGGAGTCGATCCGGCGGGTCACGAAGACCCTCGACGGCGAGGTCTCCGCCAGCTCGCTGCTGGAGCGGTTCGGCTTCACCGGCGACAAGCTCACCGCCCGCCTGGGTGACCTCTCCGGCGGCGAGCGCCGCCGCTTCCAGCTGCTGCGGCTGCTGCTCAGCGAACCCAACGTGCTGCTCCTCGACGAGCCCACCAACGACCTGGACATCGAGACGCTCAACGTGCTCGAGGACTTCCTCGACGGCTGGCCCGGCACGCTCGTGGTGGTCTCCCACGACCGGTACTTCCTCGAGCGCGTCACCGACTCCGTGTGGGCGCTGCTCGGCGACGGCCGGATCTCGATGCTGCCCCGCGGCGTGGATGAGTACCTGGAGCGCCGCAAGCACGCCGAGTCGGCACCTTCCGTCCCCCGAGTCGGGAGCTCCGGTCCGTCGAGTCCGCACCTTCCGTCCTCCGGTACGACGACCTCGGCCGCCCCCGGCCCGGCGCGGTCGGGCTCGGCGGAGGAGCGCGCGGCCCGCAAGACCGTGGCCCGGCTCGACAAGGTGCTGGCGCGTCTCGCCGAGCGGGAGGCCGAGCTGTCCGAGGAGCTGGCCCAGCACGCCACGGACCCCGAGAAGCTGACCTTGCTGTCCGCTGAGCTGGGTGCGCTGGCGGAGGAGAAGGAGGCCGCTGAGATGGAGTGGCTGGAGGCTGCCGAGCTGCTGGAGTAGCCGGCAGCCCGGAGCGCCGGCTCGGCTCAGTCGCCGAAGGGCAGCAGCAGCCGGCGCAGCAGGTCCGCCAGCTGCGCCCGGTCGTCGTCGGAGAGCCCGGCGAGCAGGTCCCGTTCGGCCTGGACCAGTGCCGCGAAGGCGCCGTCCACGGCTTCCTTGCCCTCGGGGGTGAGCCGGACCAGCACGCCGCGGCGGTCGGAAGGGTCGGGGTGCCTCTCGACCAGGCCGCGCGAGGCCAGCCGGTCCACCCGGTTGGTCATGGTGCCGCTGGTGACCAGGTTCTCGCGCAGCAGCCGCCCCGGCGAGAGCTCGTACGGCGACCCGGCCCGGCGCAGCGCGGCGAGCACGTCGAACTCCCACAGCTCGATGGCATGGGCGGTGAACGCCTGGCGCCGCGCCCGGTCGACGTGGTGGGCGAGGCGGGAGATCCGGCTGAAGACGGCGATCGGCGCGAGGTCGAGGTCGCTGCGCTCGCGCGCCCACGCCTCGATCAGCTCGTCGACCTCGTCCTGCATGGGTGGAGCCTAGCGAACCGGTCGAGAATCTTGATCTCAAGACTTCCGGTGCGCCGTAGGCTTCCCGCGTGAGCCGACGTACGACGGTCCTGGACGAGGTCACCCTGGTCGGTCTCTCCTGGGGGCCGATGGAGGACAGGTCGGTGCCGCTGGCCGTGCTGCTGCACGGCTTCCCGGACACCGCGCACACGTGGCGCCACCTCGGGCCCGCGCTGGCCGGGGCCGGCTACCGGGTGCTCGCGCCGTTCACCCGCGGCTACGCGCCCAGCGGTGTGCCGGGCGACGGCAGCTACCACGTGCCCGCCCTGATGCACGACGCCCTCGGCCTGCACCGCGCCCACGGGGGCGACGAGCGGGCCGTGCTGGTCGGGCACGACTGGGGTGCGATCACCGCGAACGGCATCGCCGCCTCGGCCGCCAACCCGTTCCGCACGATCGTCGCGCTGGCGGTGCCGCCGTTCACGGCGATGAACCCGCGCCGCGACGACGTGCTCGGGTGGCTGCGGATCCTGCCCCGGCAGGCCGCGATGAGCTGGTACACCCTGTTCAACCAGCTCCCCGCCATGCCCGAGCGCACCTTCGAGCGTCTCGTAGCCCGGCTGTGGCGCACCTGGTCGCCCGGGTACGACGCCACGGAGGACCTCGCGCTCCTCGCCGAGTCGCTGCCCGACCGCGACCGCCGGGCGGCTGCGGTGGGCTACTACCGCGCCCAGCCGCGGCGCTGGCGGCTGCCGGCGGGCTACCGGGAGCTCGCCGGCGACGTGTTCGCCGCGCCCCGGGTGCCGCTGCTCTATCTGCACGGCGCCGAGGACGGCTGCTTGGACGTGCGCTGGGCCCGCAGGATCGGGGACGCCCTGCCGCCCGGCAGCCGGGTCGAGGTGGTCGAGGGCGCCGGGCACTTCCTGCAGCTCGAGCGCCCCGCGGCGGTCAACGAGCGCATCCTGGACTTCGTCGCGGCATCGGCGGGCGCCTCCCCACCAGGTGGTTACTGACGAGTAATCTCGGGTCCATGTCCCAGGTACATACCCTCTGGAAGACGACCACCGGGCTCCCGGTCGTCGGCGCCACCCTCGGCAAGCGGCTCTTCTCCCTCGCGTTCGCGCAGAAGGCGCCGTACTTCGCCTCGATCCGGCCGCAGGTCACCGAGCTGCGGCCGAACCACGCCGAGGTGCTGATCCGCAAGCGGCGTCGCGTGCACAACCACCTCGGCACCGTGCACGCGATCGCGCTGTGCAACGGCCTGGAGATGGCGATGGGCGCCCTCGCCGAGGCCTCGGTGCCTCAGGACAAGCGCTGGATCCCCAAGGGGATGACGGTCTCCTACGCAGCCAAGGCGACCGGCGACGTCACCTGCATCGCCGAGACCGACCCCGAGCAGTGGGCCGGGCTCGGCGACCTGGGTGTCCGGGTGCGCGGCGAGCTCGCCGACGGCACCGTGGTCATCGAGGGCGTCATCGACCTCTGGGTGACCCCGAAGCGGCGCTGAGCCTCAGGCGGAGGACTCGTCGGCGGTGTCGGCGTCGGGGGAGTCGCCGCGGGTCGCCTCGGTCTCGGTGTCCTCGCCCTCCAGTGCGGCGGCAGGGATCTCGTCCGTGGCCGGGTTGCGCGTCGGGTCGAGGTCGCGCGGCTCGGCGCTGTAGGCACCCTCGCCGCCCACCCCGGGCACCGCGTGCGGCCCGCCGGGCGGCGGCTCCTGCGGCTCTGCCTTCGGCTTCGGACGCGGGGCCAGCGACTGCCCGGTGTCGTCGTTGGGGTCGGCGGTGGGGGAGACCTCGTTGGTCCCTCCGCCCTGGGGCTGCTCACTCATCGTCGAGCTCCTCTCTCACGCGCGGTCGGTGGTGGCGCGTGCCACCGGAGCACCTGAGGGGGAGGTAACCGTCCCCGAGCCGTCCATCCGGGGCCGCGTCAGATCCTGCCGGTCTGCGCGTCCATCCCGGCGGCGGCCGTGACCACGTCGATGCGGCGCTCGCCCACGAACCGCTTCTGGATCCAGGTGGCCAGCGCGGTCAGGACCAGGTTGACCCCGATGTAGAGCACGGACAGCACGACCGCCGTCTGGAAGTGGGTGCCCGAGAACTCGGTCCACATCGCCTTGCCGACGGCGGTGAGGCCGGGAGCGGTGATGTAGTAGCCGAGGCTGGTGTCCTTCAGCGCCACCACGCACTGGCTGATGATCGCGGGCAGCATGATCTTCACGGCCTGCGGGAACAGCACCAGCGTCATCACCTGCGTCTTGCGCATCCCGATCGCGTACGCCGCCTCCGCCTGACCCTTCGGCACGGCGAGGATGCCGGCCCGGAAGACCTCGGCCAGCACCGCGCCGTTGTAGAGGGTCAACGCGATCACGACGGACCAGTAGGCGCCGAACCCGCCGCCGACACCCCAGGTGAAGAACACGAAGATCATCAGCAGCAGGACGGGCACCGCGCGGAAGAACTCCACGACCAGGCTCGCAGCCCAGCGCACGGGGCGGTGGTCGGAGAGCTTGCCGACGCCGAAGACCACGCCGAACACGACCGCGAGGATGATCGCCGAGAACGCCATCTGCAGCGTCTTCAACAGGCCGTCGACAAGGAGCGCCTCGACGAACTTCGGGGTGACGAACTGTTCCCACTTGTCGTAGGTCAGCTCACCCTCGGAATCGAGGAAGAGGTAGATGCCGGCGGCGGCGGCGAGGAGGCCGGCCACGGTCAGGATCGAGTAGAGACGGTGCCGCGCGACGGTCTTCGGCCCGGGGGCGTCGTACAGGACGGAGCCGGCCATCAGCGTGCCACCCGCCAGCGTCGTTCGAACGTCACCGCGACCAGCGAGATCAGCTCCACCAGCACGATGTATCCGATAGCGAAGACCGCGAAGATCGCGAGCGTGTCGTCACCGTTGCGGTTGACGAAGTAGCGCATCCGCGCGGTCGCCTCGAGCAGGCCGAAGACCGCCACGACCGAGGTGTTCTTGGTCATCGCGATGAGGGTGCTCGCCAGCGGCGGGACGGCCGCGCGGAACGCCTGGGGCAGCACCACGAAGCGCATGTTCTGTCCGAAGGTCATCCCGATCGCTCGCGCCGCCTCGGCCTGACCGAGCGAGACGGCGTTGATGCCGGAGCGCAACGCCTCGGCGACGAAGGCCGAGGTGTAGAAGGAGACCGCGATCACGCCCTTGACCAAGAACGGGGTGCCGACCAACAAGCCCAGGTTCGGTGCGGCGAAGAAGATGAACACGCAGACCAGCAGCAGCGGGGTGTTGCGCACCAGCGTCACGTACGTCGACGCGGCGATCTGCAGCACCCGGACCGGCCCGACGCGCATCGCGGCCAGCAGGGTGCCCAGGACCATCGAGACCATCCCGGACAGGACGGCCAGCTGGATCGTCAGCCAGAAGGCCTTGAGCACCAGGTCGAAGTTGGAGTACACGTCGTCCACGTCATGTCCTCCTGTCGGGGTCGGGCCTCACGGGGGTCTCTCCTGGTCTTCGCCGTCCTCGGGCTCGGCGGCCGAAGCCGCCGAGCCCGAGAGACGAGAGGGGTGGTTGTTACGCGCAGGCGTCTGCCTTGGGCGGCTCCGGCGTCTCGACGCCGGACTTGCCCAGGGTGACCTCGAAGGCCTTGGCCCAGTCGCCGTCCTTCTGAGCGGCGCTCAGGGTGTCGACGATCCACTCGCACATCTCCGGGGAGTCCTTGGAGTAGCCCACGCCGTAGCGCTCCTCGGAGAACGGGTCCACGACGACCTTGAGGTCGTCGGGGTGCTGGGCGGCGTAGCCCAGCAGGATGGCGCCATCGGTGGTCATCGCGTCGACCGTGCCGTTGAGCACCTGGTCCACGCACTCGGAGTAGGTGTCGAAGCCGCGCGGCGTGGCGCCCTTGGCCTCGATGTTGTCCAGGGAGGTCGAGCCGGTCACCGAGCAGACCTCGGTGCCCTTGACGTCGTCGATGGTGTCGATGTCGCTGTCGGAGCGGACCAGGAGCTGCTGGCCGGTGACGTAGTACGGGCCGGCCTGGCCCACGACCTCGCGGCGCTCGTCGGTGATGGAGTACGACGCGATGACCAGGTCGACCTGGCCCTTCTCCAAGAACGCCTCACGGTTCGCCGAGATGGTCTCGACCCACTCGATGTCGTCGGGGTCGATGCCGAGGTCGGCGGCGAGGACCTTGCCGATCTCCGGGTCGAAGCCGCTGGGCTTGTCGTCGGTGGCGCCCTTGAACCCGATGCCGGGCTGGTCGAACTTCACGCCGATCCTGATCTTCCCGTCGTCGGCGAGCTCCCGCATCCGGGTGCCCTCGTCGAACTGGGAGGCGGCGTCCTTGCGCACGTCGACGTCGATGCCCTCGTCGTCGTCGTTGCCCGCGTCGCCGCAGGCGGCGAGGCTGCTGGCCAGCACCAACGCGGCTGCGGCCGTGAACGTTCTCCTGAGTCGCATTTTCTCGCTCCTTCTCCGGGGCCTGGTGCCCACTGGGTCAGTGCTTGAGGATCTTGCCGAGGAAGTCCTTGGCCCGATCGCTCTGTGGGTTGGTGAAGAACTCCTCCGGGGAGGCGGTCTCCACGATCCGTCCGTCGGCCATGAACGCCACCCGGTTGGCGGCGGTGCGGGCGAAACCCATCTCGTGGGTCACCACGATCATCGTCATCCCGCGCCCGGCGAGGTCGACCATGACCTCGAGGACCTCGCTGATCATCTCCGGGTCCAGGGCGGAGGTCGGCTCGTCGAAGAGCATCACCTTCGGCTCCATCGCCAGTGCGCGGGCGATGGCGACCCGCTGCTGCTGGCCGCCGGAGAGCTGGGCGGGGTACTTGGTCGCCTGCTCGCCGACCCCGACCCGGTCGAGCAGCTCGTGGGCGCGTGCCTCGGCGTCGGCCTTGGAGTGACGGCGGACCTTCACCGGCCCGAGCGTGACGTTCTCCAGGATCGTCTTGTGGGCGAACAGGTTGAAGCTCTGGAAGACCATGCCCACGTCGGCACGGTGGCGGGCCAGGGCCTTGCCCTCGGCCGGCAGCGGGGCGCCGTCCACCCGGATCTCACCCGCGTCGATGGTCTCCAGCCGGTTGATCGTCCGGCACAGCGTGGACTTGCCCGAGCCCGAGGGGCCGATCACCACGACGACCTCGCCCTGGTCCACGGTGAGGTTGATGTCGGCCAGGACGTGCAGCTCGCCGTACCACTTCTGCACGTCGATCATCTCGACCAGAGGGCTGCCTGCGCCGCTCCGCACAGCAGCGTCGTCGGGGGTGGTCATTCCCGGGAACCTAGCGGGCCGGTGGCGGGGGGGCTAGGGACACACGCCGACGAGACCAATTCGTAACAGGGCCTCGCCAGCCCGTGACGAAACCACCGGCGCGGCACCGTGCCGCACGAGCTCAGAAGATCGAGGGCCCCACGCTCAGTGCGAGACCGACCAGGATGGACAGGCTCGCCAGGGCGGCCGCGCGCCCCGGGGACCGCACGCCCGGGGCCGCCGAGCCGTCGGCGGGCAGCGGCTCCAGGCCTATCTCCGCACGCCACTCGTCTTCCTCCGCGCGCCACTGCTCCGGCGGCACCGCCGCCTCCAGCAGCGCCCCGATGCTCAGAAGCAGCAACGTGAAGCAGCCTCCGGCGATGGTGACCATGGTGAGGATCGCCGAGGTGCCGCGGGTGCCGGTGCCGAGCATCAGGCCCGCCCCGAGTGCGATGGAGACCGCCAGGGCGAGCAGGCCGAGGGCTCGCCCGACCTGCACGTTGTTGCGTGCCAGGTAGCTCTGCTGGTCCTCGCCGGCCATGGTTTCGAGCCTAGGGGAGGCAGCGCGTGCGATTCGGGCCAGGGCAGGCACTCGCCGTACTCTTGGGCGGTCATGAGCAGCGCGCGCACGTACCAGGTCCGCACCTACGGGTGCCAGATGAACGTGCACGACTCCGAGCGCCTCTCCGGCCTCCTGGAGGACGCCGGCTACGCCGCCGCCCCCGAGGGCGAGCAGGCCGACGTCGTCGTGTTCAACACCTGCGCGGTACGCGAGAACGCTGACAACAAGCTCTACGGCAACCTCGGCCACCTGGCCCCGGTCAAGGCGTCGCGGCCCGGCATGCAGATCGCCGTCGGCGGCTGCCTGGCCCAGAAGGACCGCGCCACCATCACCGAGCGGGCGCCGTGGGTCGACGTCGTCTTCGGCACCCACAACATCGGCTCGCTGCCGGTGCTGCTGGAGCGGGCCCGGGTCCAGGCGGAGGCGCAGGTCGAGATCCTGGAGTCGCTCGACGTCTTCCCCTCCACGCTGCCCACCAAGCGCGAGTCCGCCTACGCCGCCTGGGTCTCGGTCAGCGTCGGGTGCAACAACACCTGCACGTTCTGCATCGTCCCCGCGCTGCGCGGCAAGGAGAAGGACCGCCGCCCCGGTGAGATCCTCGCCGAGGTCGAGGCACTGGTCGCCGAGGGCGTCAGCGAGATCACCCTGCTCGGCCAGAACGTCAACGCCTACGGCGTGGAGTTCGGCGACCGGCAGGCCTTCTCCAAGCTGCTGCGCGCCTGCGGCGACATCGAGGGCCTGGAGCGGGTCCGGTTCACCAGCCCCCACCCGGCCGAGTTCACCGACGACGTCATCGAGGCGATGGCGCAGACGCCGAACGTGATGCCGAGCCTGCACATGCCCCTGCAGTCGGGCTCCTCCAAGGTGCTCAAGGACATGCGCCGCTCCTACCGGCAGGAGAAGTTCCTCGGCATCATCGAGCGCGTCCGCGCCGCGATGCCCGACGCCGCGATCACCACCGACATCATCGTCGGCTTCCCCGGTGAGACCGAGGAGGACTTCGCCGAGACCCTCAAGGTGGTCCGGGAGGCCCGGTTCGCCAGCGCCTTCACCTTCCAGTACTCCAAGCGCCCCGGCACCCCGGCGGCCACCCTGCCCGACCAGATCCCGCCCGAGGTCGTCCGCGAGCGCTACGAGCGGCTCGCCGCGCTCGTCAGCGAGATCGCCTGGGAGGAGAACAAGTTGCTGGTCGGCCGCGAGGTGGAGCTCATGGTCGCCGAGGGCGAGGGCCGCAAGGACCGCGAGACGCGGCGGCTGTCGGGTCGCGCCCCCGACAACCGGCTGGTGCACTTCGAGGCCGACTTCTCGGCCGTGGGCGGGGAGCCGCGCCCCGGCGACATGGTCAGTGTCGAGATCTCCTACGCCGCGCCGCACCACCTCGTCGCCGACGGCCCGGTGCGCGCGCTGCGGCGGACCCGCTCGGGCGACGCCTGGGAGCGTCGTGCAGGCGCCCCGGCGGACGACGCGCCCCGCCCGGTGGGCCTCGGCATGCCCTCGCTCGGCGTGCCCGCGCCGCTGCCGGACGCACCCGTCTGCGGTTGAGCGGCCCGGTCCCGGACCGCACCGGGACGAGAGGCCCACGAGGAATGGCGACTCGGCCCCCGGGGTCCTGCGCCGTAGCGCCCTGGGACCTGGCTAGGATCGGCGCGACCTGACGGGGGGAACCGCTCAGGCGTGCGCGCTTCGGTTGCGACACGCAGTGACCGAGGGGAGCCTCCTCGCCCGTGGGACCCGACATCTCGCCCAGCACGGGGCCGGTGGCGCCGGACGCGGTGCCGTGGCGCTCCCGCTACCGACGCAAGGTCGCGGTGGTGGACCTGGTCGCGCTGCTGGCGGCGGCCACCGGGGCCTGGCTGCTGCGGTTCGAGTCGGGGCTCGGCGGCGAGGTCGACGCCCTGCGGGGCGCCGCCGGCGTCAGCCACCTCGTCCTCTCCGTCGTCATCGCCCTGCTGTGGTGGCTGGTGCTGGCCTGGATCCAGTCGCGTGACCTGATCGTGGTGGGCCGCAGCCTGGACGAGCTGCGTGCCATCGCGCGTGCCACCGCGGTCATGGTCGGCCTGCTGGGCAGCGCCGCGCTCCTGTTCGCGGTCACTCCCTCGCGCGGCTACCTCGCCGGCGTCTTCGGCCTCGGGGTGCCGCTCCTGCTGCTCGGCCGCGGCCTGCTGCGCCGCGGCCTGCAGCGGCAACGTCAACGCGGTCGCTCACAGGCGCGCGTGCTGGTGATCGGCACGCTGCGCTCCGCCCGCCGTGTGGCGCGCACCTTCCGGACCGACCCGGTGCAGGGCTACCAGGTCACCGGCGTGTGGACCCCGGACAGCGCGGCCGACGAGGAGTCGCTGCTCACGTTGCCCACCGACGAGCCTCGTCCGTGGATCCCCGTCCTGGGCAGCACGCACGAGGTCTTGGAGGCCGTCGCCGTCGCCGCAGCCGACACCGTCATCGTCACCGACAGCGAGCAGCTGGGCCCCGACGGACTGAGCTCGCTGGCCTGGTCGCTGGAGAGCCTCGGGGTGGACCTGCTGGTCTCGCCGAACGTCGTGGGAGTCGCCCCGCCGCGGATCAGCATCCGCGACATCTCCAACGTGCCCTACGTGCACATCGAGTCCCCGCGCTCCAAGGCCGCGGCGGGCCTGCGCAAGCTCAGTCTCGGACGGGTGCTGAGCGCCGTCGCCCTGGTGGGCCTCAGCCCCCTGCTGGCCGGGATCGCCCTCGGCGTCCGGCTGTCCGGCCCCGGCCCGGTGCTCGAGCGGCACCGCCGTGTCGGGGCCGGCGGCACGCCGTACTCGCTCCACCAGTTCCGCATCACCCGGCCGGGCGCGTCCTCGACCGGACGCCCGGAGGCCCTGGACGTCACCGACGACCCGCGGCTGACGCGGTTCGGTGCGTTCCTGCGCCGCTACGGCCTCGACGAGCTGCCCCAGCTGTTCAACGTGCTGCGCGGCGAGATGAGCCTCATCGGCCCGCGGCCGCTGAGCCCGGAGCAGTACGCCTCGATCCCCGAGGCGCACGCACAGCGGCGTCTGCTCGTGCGTCCTGGCGTGATGGGGGTGTGGCGCACCACCGGCGAGACGGTGCCCACGGTCGAGGAGATGACCAGGCTCGACCTGGAGTACGTCGACAACTGGTCGCTGACCAGCGACCTGGGCATCGGGCTCCTGCTGGCGCGGCGCCTGGTCTCCCGGTTCTTCCTGCTGCGGGTCGTCCGGCGCTGGCAGGCACGCCTGCTCGCGGGCTCGCCCGACAGCGCGGTCCGGCTGAGGCTGGACGCCCGCGGCGAGGTCCGGCTCAACGACTACCCGCTGTTCACCGGCAGCCTGGTGGCGTTGCTGGAGAAGGTCGAGGACCTGCTCGCCTTGCGCCGGCCGACCCTGATGGTGACCACCAACGTGGACCAGATCCTCGACCTGGAGCGACAGGCCAAGACCGTGGACGTGTACGACGCCGCGGACGTGATCGTGCTCGACGGCATGCCGGTCGTACAGCTGGCCCGGATGCTCGGCGCCGACGACGTGCACCGGCACACCGGAGCCGACCTGCTGCCGCTGCTGGCCGCGGAGTCGGTCGCACGCCGCTGGCGGATCGCGGTGATGGGCGGCGCCGACGACGTGGCGCAGCGCGCCGTCGCGGCGCTGCGCACGGCGCACCCCGGCACGACGATCGACGCCGTCGACTTCCCGCTGCTCGACGGGCTGGAGGACCCTGCCTCGCTGAAGGTCATCGAGGACCTGCGTGTCCTGGACCCCGACATCGTGTTCGTCTGCCTCGGCGCCCCCAAGCAGGAGCTGTGGTACCTGCAGTGGCGAGAGCTGCTGCCGCCGGCGCTCTACATCGGTGCCGGGGCCGCCGTCGACTTCGCCGCCCAGCAGGTGACCCGGGCGCCGGTGGTGCTGCAGCGGCTCGGCCTGGAGTGGACGTGGCGCCTGGCCCAGGAGCCACGGCGGCTGGCCGGGCGCTACCTGGCGAAGGGACCGAGATTCCTGTGGGTGATCGGTCGCTCCCTGCTGCGCCGCGACGGAGCCCAGCAGGACTACCGTGGCTGAGCCGACCGGCCCCGGGCCGGGGTCGGAGCCGTCGGTCCGAGGGGGCGACTCCCTCGCGGTCCGGGGCGTGGGCAGCGACTGGACGTCCCCCGAAGAGGTCGCAGCACGGATGGTGCGCTCCTCGGACCGTCCGCTGAGCGGGACCTGGCGTGACCGCTACGTCCGCTACGTCCGGACCGGGGACGTGGCCGGTCTGGTGCTGGCCGGTGCCGTGGCGACCCTGGTCCGCTACCAGCGGGACGGGCTCGTCGGCGTGCCCGAGGTGGACGCGCGTTACGCGCTGATCAGCCTGGGTCTGGTCGCGGTCTGGGCGCTCACGCTGCGCTGGGTGGGCGTCTACGACCGCAAGGTCCTGGTCGAGGGCGACGAGGAGTACCGTCTCGCCGCCCGTGCCGCGGTGCTCACCTTCGCGGTCGCCGCCAGCGTGGCCACCCTCGTCACCTTCGGCCTCTCCCGCCTCTACCTGGCGATCTTCCTCGGCACCGGCCTGCTCGCCACCCTGGGGACGCGCAAGGTGTTGCGCACGGTGCTGGCACGACGCCGGCTGGCCGGTCGCTCGCTCAACCGGGTGCTCGTCATCGGTGGGGCGCGTGCCGCGCGGACGATGGCCGCCTCCTTCGCCGCCCACCCCGCCGCCGGCTACCACGTGCAGGGCGTGTGGTGGCCGACCCGATCGGCCCACTACGGCTCGGTGATCGAGGTGGCCGGGAACCAGGTGCGCTCCTACGGCTGGGACGCCACGCTGGAGGAGGCGCTGGAGGGCGTGGGTGCCGACACGGTCATCGTGACCGACACCGAGCTGCTGGGCAACGAGGGCCTCAAGGCGCTCGGCTGGGCGCTCCAAGGATCCGGGATCGACCTGCTGCTCTCGCCGAACGTGGTCGACGTGGCCGGCCCGCGCGTGCACGTGCGGGCGGTGGCGAACCTGCCGTTGCTCCACCTCGACGAGCCGCAGTTCGCCGGCGCCGCCCAGATCGGCAAGGTCGCCTTCGACAAGGTCGTCGCCTCCGTCGCGCTGCTCCTGGCCAGCCCGCTGCTGCTCGTCACTGCACTGGCCGTCAGGGCGACCAGCCCGGGGCCGGTGCTCTACGGCTCGCGCCGGGTGGGGGTGGGCGGCCGGGAGTTCCGGATGCTGAAGTTCCGCACGATGGTCGACGGTGCCGACGGACTGGTCGCCGACCTCTCCCACCTCGACACCGGCGCGGGACCCCTGTTCAAGGCGAAGGACGACCCACGGGTGACCCGGGTCGGCCGGGTGTTGCGGCGCTACAGCATCGATGAGCTGCCACAGCTGTTCAACGTGCTGCGCGGGGACATGAGCCTGGTGGGGCCGCGACCGCCGCTGCCCTCGGAGGTCGCCGGCTGGGCCGACGGCGTGGAACGCCGGCTGCTGGTGCGTCAGGGGATGACCGGTCTGTGGCAGGTCAGCGGCCGATCCGACCTGCAGTGGGAGGACGCCGTACGCCTGGACCTGGACTACGTGGAGAACTGGTCGATGACCCGGGACCTGCAGATCATCTGGCGCACCGTGCGGGCTGTGCTGCGTTCCGACGGCGCGTACTGAACCGACCGCCCGCCTGGGCCGCCCGGCTGTGGGAGGATGCGGCCGGCATCGCCGACCGGACGTGCCGAGAGGGGGCGGGACGGTGGACCTGCGCGACTACCTGCTGTTGCTGCTGCGTCGCTGGCCCCTGTTCGCCGCGGTCCTCGTCGCTGCCGCGGGAGCGCTGGGCCTCGGCTCCCTGGCCATCGACCCGACGTACCAGGCCACCTCGTCGGTCTACGTGCACGCCCAGCTCGTCGAGCCCACGGTCGCCGACCGGGAGGCCGGGGACAAGATCGTCCAGGGTCGGCTGAAGAGCTATGCGGAGGCGGCGACCTCCGAGTCGGTGCTGCGGCCGGTCATCGACCGCCTCGACCTCGATGGCGACTACGCCACGCTGAGCCGCACGGTCGAGGCCCAGGTGGCCAGCGACTCGAGGATCATCGCGATCACGGTGCGCTCCACCGACCCCGAGCAGGCGGCGGCGATCGCCAACGGCATCGCCAAGCAGCTCCCGCTGAGCGCGGCGGCGATGGACGGCGAGACCAGCGCGGTCACCGCCACCATCCAGTTCAGCCCGGTGCAGCGGGCGCTCGTGCCGGCCGACCCGGTGGCCCCCAACCGCAAGCTCATCGGCGCCGTCGCCCTGCTCGTCGGGCTGTTCCTCGCCATCGCCGTCGTCGTGCTCGTGGAGACCTTCGACACCCGGCTCCGGCGCGGGGACCAGGTCGCCGGCAGCGGGGTGCGGCTGCTGGGCGGGATCCCGCGGGTGCGCGGCGCGGCCGCCAAGGAGCTGATCGGCAACCGGACCCCGGTCGAGGTGGCCGAGCTCTACCGCACCATCGGGCTCGAGGTGCTGTTCAGCGCCGGCTCGCTGCCGCTGGCCCTCGTGGTCACCGGGGTCCGCCCCGGGTCCGGCGCCACCACCGTCGCCGCCGACCTGGCCACCTCGTGGTCGGAGGCGGGCAACCGGGTGCTCTACGTCGACCTCGACGTCTCGGGCAGCCGGCTGGCCCCGCTGGTCGGCGTCCCCGACACCGCAGGGCTCTTGGACGTGATGGCCGGGCGCGTGGACCTCGACATGGCCCTGTTCTACTGGGACGAGGGCGGGTTCTCCGTGCTCCCGCTCGGCTCCGGGCAGCTGAACGCCGCCGAGATGCTCGGCGGCAAGCAGATGCGTCAGCTGCTCGAGCTGCTCTCCGAGCTCTTCGACGTCGTCGTCTTCGACACGCCGCCGATGCTGCACTCGCCGGTCACCGGCATGCTGCTGCGGCACGCGCCCAACGCGGTGGTCGTCGCGCAGGCCGGCCGCACCCGGCTCGCCGAGTTCGAGCAGACCGCCGCGGCGGTGCGTCGTACCGGAGCCCGGGTGCTGGGTGCGGTGCTCACCCGCACGCCCCGGGGGATCGACGCGCCCCACGGTGCGGACCGGTCACGGGGCTCCTCGCGGCCCGAGCGCGAAGCGGACCCGGCGTGGATGTCGGGGGAGGACTGAGATGAGGCTGCTGGTCGTCACCCCGATGCACGACGAGGAGGACAACGTCGCCGGGCTGTGCGCCATGCTCCGGGCGCAGACCTTCCAGGACTTCGACTGGTACGTCGTCGACGACGGCTCCACCGACGAGACCGTGCCGCGCTTGCGCGCCGCCGACGTCGAAGGGCGTGCCCGACTGGTCTCCAAGGCCAACGACGGCGGCCTGATCGGCGGCTCGGCCTACACCTCGTGGCGCTACGGCGTCAGCGCCGCGCTGGCCGAGCGGGACGACTACACGCACGTGATGAAGCTCGACGCCGATGTACGGCTGGCCCCTGACTACCTGGCGCGGATCGTGCCGCAGGCGAGCGGGGACGTGGGGATCGCCGGCGGGATCATCGTCTCGGCGGGCATGGCCGAGCAGAAGTTCCACGTGCCCGGCCCGGTCAAGCTGTTCACCCGCGCGGCCTACCACCACGCCGAGACGCTGCCGGCGGCGATCGGCAACGACGTGATGGACGAGGTCGCGGTCGCCGAGGCCGGGCTGCGCACCCTGGTCGACCCGGCGGCGCGTTTCGAGCTGGCGCGCGAGATCGGGGCCAGCGAGGGACGGGTGCACGGCCGCTATCGCAACGGCCGGGTCTGCCGCTGGACCGGCTACGACCCGCTCTACTTCCTCCTCCACGTCGCGCGGTACGCGCTGCGCCGCCCCTACCTCGTCGGCGCCCTCGCCATCCTCTGGGGATACCTGCGCGCGGGCGCGGGTCCCTACCCGGCGACCCTGAAGGTGGCGCACGCCCGGATGCAGCGGGCCAAGCTGCGTCACGCCGTCGGGCGCCCAGTCGACTTCTACCGACGCGCCTACCAGGTGCCGGACCGGGCCTGAGCCGGCCTACGCGGCCGGGCTGAGCAGGTCCGGCGCTCAGCGGTTCCGCGGCGAGTGCCGACCGAAGGCGGGGTCGGCGACCAGAGCGGCGCGGTTGGCGCGCTGGTCGGCGAGCGGGTCCCGCGTGCGCGGCGGAGCGGGAGCGGCCCGCACGGTGCGGTAGATGCGCCGGTGCAGGTCCGCGTGCGTCGCCCAGTCACGGCGGGACAGGTCCGGACCGGCGGTCGGCCGGGAGGCGGTCGCGGCGTAGGCCGCGGCCAGCACCTGCGCGGTCAGCGGGCCGTCGTACAGGTGCAGCCAGTCGGCGCCGACCTCCGCACGGATCGCCAGGTTCGCCGCACTGGACGGCGCCAGGACCGGGGTGCCGAGGCTGAGCGCGTAGAGCAGCGCCCCGGAGTTGTACATGGCCCGGTAGGGCAGCACCACCAGCCGGTGGCGGCGCACGAGCGCGGCCAGCTCGACGTCCGGCAGGTGCCGCTCGTCCAGGGTGACCGCGGTGGTGCCGTCCACGGCAGCGCGCAGCCGGGCGCCGTACGCCTCGTCCACCGGCCGGCCGGCCAGCACGGTCGGTACGCCGGCCTCGCCGGCGGCCGCGACCAGGGTCTCGATCTCCTTGTACGGGCGCAGCAACCCGAAGAGCAGCGCACCTTCGTGCACGTCCGCGGCCTGGGCGGTCTGGGCGGCCTGGGCGGGCGCGTGCGCGCGCAGCCAGTCGGTGTAGTCGGGGTGCAGCGCCACGACGCCGAGCGCGGTGTCGTTGTCGGCCGACTCGTTGAGGTAGACCCGGATCGAGGTCAGCCGGTCCAGCCGGCGGGTCACGAAGCGCTCGAGCCGGCCGGTGCCCTCGTGGGTGGCCACGTTGTGCCAGGTGCGCACCACCGGCACCCGGCGACGTCGGACCCGGCCCAGCAGCCACAGCGTGAGCAGGGTCTTGATCGCGGTGCGCAACGGGTTGGCGCCGTGGGCGAGCTGGTGCGGCCACTGCACGTGGAGCACGTCGAGACGCCCGCGCAGCGCGTCGGCGGGGGTCAGGAAACGCACGTCCACGCCGTCGGGGCCCGCCGTGACCCCGGCGACGAGCTGGTGGAGGTAGGGGTTGTCGGCGTCCTTGAGCGGGCCGGTGGAGAACAGCACGACCGGCCGGCGCGCGGACGTCATGCCGGCCTCGGGAGCATGGCCCTGACATAGCCGGCGCCGTCGGCGACCAGCGCCCGAGCACGGGGCACGAGCAGGCTCAGCGCGGCGACGGCGACCCAGAGCGTCGAGAGCAGCAGCAGCTCCACGGCCACCGGTCCGGGCACCGGTCGCCCACCCAGCCACGCGACCAACGCGGTCGCGGGCGCCACTGCGAGGACCCCGGCGAGGCTCAGCCGCAGAAGCGGCCACGGGCTCACCCCGACCGCCGGTGCGGTCACCAGCACGTTGGTGCCGAGCAGCAGGACCTGGCCCACGACAGCCGCCCACGCCACCCAGATGGCGCCCTGGGAGACCACCGCGAACATCAGCACCACCATGATCGTGCGGGCGCCCAGCTCGGCGCCGAGGATCAGGCCGGGTCGGCCGTGGGCGAGCAGGATCCAGTAGTAGACCCGGGAGGCGCTCTCGAGCAGGCCGGCCACGCACAGCACCCGGACGAACGGCACCGCGCTGTCCCAGCCTGCGCCGAGGGCGACCTCGACCAGGCTGGGCGCGGTCGCGATCAGGTAGCCGAACAGCGCGACCAGGGCGGTGCCGAGCATCGCCTGCGCGCGGTGCACGGCGCGGGAGAAGGAGGCCGGGTCGTCGAGCCGGGCCCGCAGGTGCGGCAGCACCACGCGGGTCAGCGGTGCCCCGACCTGCTGCGCCGGCACCCGGGCGACCTGGAAGGCCCGGTTGTAGACACCGACGGTGGCCGGGCCCCACGTGCGGCCGACCACCAGCTGGTCCAGGTTGGTGCTCAGGTAGTTGACGACGCTCGCGGCCAGCGAGAGGGAGCCGAAGCGCAGCAGGCCCCGCATCGGCTCGCCCCGCCGGGGCAGCCCGGGACGCCAGCTGCTCGCGCCCGCCACCAGGACCAGCACGAGGACCGCGGCGCAGACCTGCTGCACCACCAGCCCCCACAGCCCGCCGCCGGTCAGGATCACGACCAGGCCCGCGACCAGGCCGCCGAGCTGGCCGACGACGTCGGTGACGGCCAGGGCGGTGAAGCGGTGGGCTCGGTTCAGCTCGGTGCGGAAGTGGCCGGCGAAGCCGTTCGCGACGAACACCAGCGCGATCCACGCTGCCACCTGACCGACCTGCGGCTCGTCGTACAGGTGCACGAACAGGGGGGCGAGCGCGACCACGACGAGCCCGGTCAGCACGCCGATGCCGGAGGTGAGCCAGAACAGGTTCGAGCGCTGCCCGTGGGTCAGCTCTCCCGCCTGCAGCGCCGCCAGGGAGAGGCCGAAGTCGCCCAGCACGTAGGCGACGCCGACCACCGCGGTCACCATCGCCACGATCCCGAAGTCCTGCGGATCGAGCAGCCGGGAGAAGACGACCAGGGCTAGGATCTGCACGCCGTACTTCGTCCACTGCCCGGCCAGGGTGACCATCGCGTGCCAACCGGCCGAGCGAGAACTCACACGATCGCCTTTCTGTCAGCCCACAGGAGCAGCCTCAGTGCCGGTGCCGGTCGCGACGGTCCGAGCCGGGCCCATCGTAGGGGCGCCTGCGCGCCGCGCCTGGCTGCGGTTCAGCGCCGACGGGTTCGCCGGGTTGATCCTGGCCCTGCTGTGGCTGCGCTGGATGGGGAACTACGTCCTCAACTCGCTTCTCGGTGACAAGCGGTTCGTCCCGATCGGGGAGACCGCCGTGGTGCATCCGGTGGCCGAGGGCGCCGGCCGGGTCTTCCTGCTCCTGCTGCTGGCCGCCTGCGCGGCCGCGGTGCTCTTCCGGATGAACGAGATCCCGCGGGCCGGGCTGGGCAGGATCGCCGTCGTGCTCGCGCCCTGGGCGGTGATCGCGGTCCGCGACGCCGCCAACGGACTGGTCCGGCCCGAGACGTTGATGCTGCCGCTGCTGGTGCTCGCCCTGGCCGCCCTTCGTCCCAGCGCGGACGTGCTGCGCTGGGTCGGGGTCATGGTCGGTCTCACCGCCGTCGGGTCGTTGGTGCTCGGCCTGCTGGTGCCCGAGGGCGGCATCGTGCGGGAGGCGTCGGGGGAGTACCGGGCGGCCGACAAGGCGCTGGTACCCGCAGCGGGTCTGCTGCAAGGGATGTTCGGGTCGGAGAACAGCCTCGCCCTGTTCCTGACGCTGGGCCTCGCCATGGTGTTCCTGGTCCGCCCCCGGTGGCTGGCGGTGTCGTTCGTCGTCGCCCTCTGCTTGGCGGTGCTGTGGTCCTCGAGCCGCAGCGGCCTGCTCACCTTGAGCGTGGTGCTCGGCCTGGCCGGCGTGTGCGCGCTGCTGCGCAGTCGCGCGCTCGACCGAGCGCTGAGCCTGGTGCTGCTGGGCGCCGTGACGGGCCTGCTCGTCGTCGGCGCCTGGTTGCCGCTGCAGCCATGGAAGGAAGAGGCGTTCACCACCCGGGGCGGCATCTGGCGCGGCTCCCTGGACACGTGGCTGGGCCAGGCGGAGCTGCTCGGTCTCGGGTCCGACTGGTACGAGCGTGTGGCGCGCACCGCGACCACACCCTTCAACGGCGGGACCTACCACGGCCACAACGAGCTCGTGCACCTCGGCGTCACCGGTGGGGTGCTCCTGGTCGTCGCCACCGCGCTGTGGTTCGGCGTCCAGGTGGCCGCCACCGTGCACCCCCGTCGCGACTCGTTCGTCACCGCGGGGCTGCTCGCCGCTGCGCTGGTCGTGGGCGGCTTCCTCGAGGTGCCGCTCGGGCAGGTGGACCGCTCGCCGTTCTGGCTGGTGGGCCTGGTCCCGCTGACCATCCTGCTCTTCGACGCCGGCCGGCCCGCGCGTCCCGACCCGACGGAGCGCCGTGAACCGCAATCGCAGGGCTGATCGCACCCGGCGCCGGCCGATCGCGGTCGCGGTCAGTCTCGCCCTCGTCGTCGTGGCGGCGATGCTGCTCGCCGTCAGCGGGCTCACCGACACCCTCGACGTCGGCGGTGCCTTCCGTCGTCCTGCCCCGATCGTCGAGGTCGCCGACGATCCCTACACCGACCGGCCGCTGCACGTGGACCCCAGCTCGCAGACGGCGCGGGCGGCGATGGACGACGACCGCTTCGTCGCCCTGGCGGCGACGCCGCAGGCGAAGTGGTTCACCGACTGGACCACCGCCGAGACCATCGAGGCCGAGCTCGGCACCTACCTCGCCGGGGCCGGCGCCCGCCAGGAGCTCGCGGTGGCGGTCCTCTACCGGATCCCGGAACGGGACTGTGGATCGCACGCGGCAGGCGGGGCCGCGGACCACGACGAGTACCGCGCCTGGATCGACGGCGCCGCGCGGGCGCTCGAGGGCCAGCAGGCCATCGTGGTGCTGGAGCCCGACGCCGTCGGACAGCTGGACAAGTGCACCACCGGCCGCGCCGAGCTGCTCCGCTACGCCAGCGACCGCCTCGGCTCCACCGGCGCCTGGGTATACATCGACGGCGGCCACTCCCGCTGGGTCGAGCCGGACGAGATGGCCGAGCGACTGCAGCAGGTCGGCATCGAGCACCTGCGTGGCTTCACCACCAACGTCGCCAACTTCCGTGCCACCGAGGACGAGCGCGAGTACGGCGAGCAGGTGGTCGCCGAGCTGACCCGGCTCGGCATCGAGGAGAAGCGCTTCGTGATCGACACCGGCCGCAACGGCGGAGAGGTCAGCGACGACGAGTGGTGCAACCCGCCCGGAGCCCGGCTGGGGCGCGCACCTGCCCTGCTGTTCGACGGTGCCTGGGACGCCGCGCTGTGGATCAAGAGTCCTGCCGAGTCGGACGGGACCTGTCACGGCGGACCCCGCACCGGGTTCTACGACCAGCTCGCCCTGATGCTGATGGGAGAGCCGAATGCGATCGAACGCCGAGCGAGCCGCCGCAAGGGGTGAATCAGGTCGCGCTGCATGGAGTGCGGACGACCTGCTCCGCTCACGGCGCGTCGTTGCTAGCCTGACCCGGTGACCACGAGCCGGGGTGTAGCCGTCGCCGTCGAGGCCGACGACGGTGCTCGGGCACAGCTCAAGGAGCTGCTGACCCAGGCGGGCTTCGACGTCGTGGCCGTGGCGGACGGTTTCGCCGGCGTCGAGGCGGTCCGGCAGAACGCACCGCTGGTGACGACCGTCGACCTTGCTGCGGGCGGGATCGACGGCATCGAGGTCGTCAAGCGGATCCGCTCGTTCAGCCCGACCTTCATCGTGATGGTCACCCACTCCGACGACGAGGTGGACCTGGTCCAGGCGCTCAACGCCGGCGCGGACGCCTACATCGCCCGTCCGTTCGGCCTGCGTGAGTTCCGTGCGCGGCTCGAGGCGATCCTCCGCCGCGCCGACGCCTCGTTCCTGGAGTCCGCCGCGCAGGCCGCCGCCGCCCGCGCCGAGTCCCTGGACGCGGCGCAGCTCGACGCCCCGTCGCAGGCGCCCTCCGGCACCGACCAGCGTCTCGCGGACGGTCGCCTCGACGACCCGCACGCGACCGGCCGCGGCCACCGTCCCCTGGCGCCCCGGCGGTCGAGCACCCTGCGACGGACCCGCCCCCGCCAGCACCCGGCTGCCGCACCGGACGTCTGGACCGCACCGGAGCGCGCCCGCACCCAGCCTGCCGCCGTCAACGAGCCCGAACCGGTCGCACCGCCCGTCGAGCCGCCCCTTGACTCGATGATGGTGCCGGTGCCGGTGCCCTACGAGGTGCCGCCGCCCGTCGATCCCGTGGTCGAGCCGGTCCGGTACGACGTGCGGCCTGTCGAGCCGTCTGCCCAGGCGCCCTTCCAGCCGTCCTTCCAGCCGCCCGTCGCCCCGGCGCCGGTGTCGTATGAGCCCCCGCCGGTGGTCGCGCCGCCCGTGGATCCCGTGGTCGAGGCGGGGCGCTACGAGGCGCCGCCGGCGGTGGAGTCGCCCGTCGAGCCGCTCGTGGAGCCGCTCGTGGAGTCGGGGCCGACGCTCCCGGCTGAGCCCGAGCCCGATGCCGCAGCCGTGCAGCCGGAGCCCCTGCCCGAGCCGGTCGCGCTCGTTGCCGCGGCGCCGGCGCCGACGTCCGCGCCGCCGCTCGTCGACGAGGTGGCGGAGCAGGTGCCCCAGCCCACCTCCCAGCCGACCTCCCAGCCCGCGCCGGCGGCCGCTGGCCGACCCGAGGAGTGGGAGCACTTCCAGGGCCTCTCGGTGAGCCGGGCGCAGCGCCAGGTCCAGGTGGACGGTGTGCCCGTCGAGCTCTCCCACACCGAGTTCGACCTGTTGGCCTCGATGCTCACCTCCGGCCGGCGGATCCGCAGCCGCGCCGAGCTCGCCATCCTGATCGGGGGAGGCGACCGGGGTGCGCACCTCGACGACACCGCCCGGCGTCGCGCCGACGCGGTCATGGGGAGCCTGCTTGCCAAGCTCGGCGAGAACGCGGACGCCGCTCGGTGGATCGAGGCCGTCCCCGGGGTCGGCTACCGCCGTACCGCTCGGTGAGACCTTCTCTGGCCCGTCTCCCGAAAAGAGAACCACGATGAACCTCAGCACCTCCGGCCTGACGCTGCACCGCGAGGGTGCCGGCAACTGGATGATCAGCGAGGACGTCCTGGCCTTCCTCGAGGCGCACGTGTCCGCCGGTGACATGACGGTCGAGACGGGCGCCGGGTACTCCACCATCGTGCTGGCCGCGCTCGGTGCGCACCACACGAGCGTGACGCCCGCAGAGGAGGAGGCCGACGCGATCACGGCGTACTGCGTCGAGCACCAGATCCCCACCGACAGCGTGCGCTTCCTCTTTGGCTACTCCCAGGATGTGCTGCCGGGCCTGGACCTGGCCGAGGTCGACCTGGCGCTCATCGACGGCGGGCACGGCTTCCCGGTCCCCGCCGTCGACTTCATGTACCTCGCTCCGCGGCTCAAGGTCGGCGGCCACCTGCTGATCGACGACGTGGACATCTGGACGGGCGCGATGATCGTCTCCGTGCTGAAGCAGGAGCCGGAGTGGGAGTACGGCGGCCGGCTGGCCCGACGCACCGCGGTCTTCCGGAAGGTCGCCCCCTACGTCGCACGTGAGTGGTGCGACCAGCCCGCGGTGGTCGCGAAGAGCCGCATCACGCGGGCCACGCGGCAGACGGCCAACGGGCTGGGACGTCTCGCCCAGGGCGACCTCGCGGGTCTTCGCGACCGCCTGCGCCGGGCGGCCCAGCTTCGCGCCCAACGTCGGTGACCTCCGGGACCTGCGAGCCAGGCTCCGCGGCGGGTTCGCCAACCCACCACCAGGAGAGCGGACACTGGCTACGATGCCGGACATGACGGCGCCACCCGCCCCTCGCGGCGACGGGACGGACGCCCCGAAGGTGTTCCAGCAGCAGGCGCTCGTGGCCGCCGTCGCGGTCGCCACCTGCGCGGTGCCGGCCGTCTTCGACGACGCGGTGCGCCAGCCGCCCTTCATCCTGGGCTGGATGCTGCTGGCCGGGATGCTGGTCGGCACCGCGATCGCACCGAGGTGGTTCCTCGCCTCACGCACGGTCCAGATCCCGCTGCTGGTCGACATCGTCGCGCTGGTGGCGATCGGCGCCGCCGACCCGGCACTCACCGCATGGTTCGCCACCGCGGTCCCGGTGATCTGCCTGGCCCGGGGGATCGGCGGACGGGCCGCGCTCGCCGGCTCTCTGCTGAGCGTGGCCGCGATCGCCGTCGGCGGCGTGTGGGCGCACCTGGCGCTCGACGTCGACCCGGTCCGGATCGCGGCGGTGGGTATCGCCGCCGTCGTCGTCGGTGGCGTCGCCTCCGCGCACCTGGGCTCCTCGCGGCGCACGCTGCTGGCCCAGGCGACGCTGCTGCAGCGCCAGGCGGTGATGCTGGAGGCTGCGCTGGAGCAGGCTCGCTCCGACGGCTCGCGGGTGCAGGAGATCCTCGACACCGTCGACTTCGCCGTGGTCACCTACGGTGACGACATCGCCGGGGCACGGCTCAACGAGACCGGGCGCTCCCTGCTGAGCCAGCTCGGGTTCCCCCCGGACATCGCGGTGGACCAGCTGCCCGTCTACGCCATGGACGGCACCACCCCGCTCGGTCGTGAGCCCTGGGAGGAGCTGGGTGCCGGCCGCGTCGACGCGGTCGAGTGCTGGCTCGGCCACCCCGGTGGCAAACGGGTCGCGCTCAGCGTCACGGCCAGCACCACGCGTCGGAAGGACCCGGCGTCCGGGCGTGTGCAGGTCGTCGTCGCTGCCCGCGACATCACCCGGGAGCGGCGGGCGATCGAGGCCCGCGACGACATGGTGACCTCGCTGTCCCATGAGCTGCGGACCCCGTTGAGCTCGATCCTGGGCTACCTCGACCTGGTCACCGAGGACACCCGGTTGGACCCGTCGCACCGCGAGATGCTCGAGATCGCGCTGCGCAACGCCAAGCGGATGCTCAGCCTGGTCTCGGACCTGCTGCACGCCCGCTCCGACTCCGCGAGCGCCGGGTTGTCGATCACGGTCACCTCGTGCGACCTGGTCCGGATGCTCGACGAGAGCCTCGAGAGCGTGCGGCCCCTGGCGGCGGACCGCCTGATCGCGGTCTCCGTGGACGCACCCGAGGCGCTGGTCATCGAAGGCGACCCCTTCCGGCTGCGCCACGTCGTCGACAACCTGCTCTCCAACGCGGTCAAGTACAACGAGCCGGGCGGATGGATCGACATCACGCTGGCCCCCGAGCCGGCCGGCTTCGTGACCCTCAGCGTCTCCAACACCGGCCACGCGCTGAGCGCGGAGGAACAGGCCCGGCTGTTCGAACGGTTCTACCGCGGTGACTCCGCCCGAGGCTCCACCGTGCACGGCACCGGGGTCGGTCTCAGCATCGCCCGGGAGATCGTCGTGCTGCACGGCGGATCGATCGACGTCGAGAGCTACCCGGACGGCGACACCACCACGCTGACGGTCGTCCTGCCCGTCGAGCAGGACGAGCTCGAGGGCCTGGAAGACGAGCCGGACGAGCTGCGCGAGGAGGACCGTTCCGCCTCGGCCTACGCCCCGACGTGGACCGCCGCCCGGGGGTACGGCGAGACCGGCGACGAGACTGGTCACGAGACCGGCGACACGACCGGCGATCTGGACGACGACGGGGGCGCGTACCCCCGGGAGAAGGCGGAGGCCACCATGGTGTCGAGCGGGGGCGAGGACGAGTGACGGACGCGGACCACGTGGTGCTGCTGGCGGCGGCAGCCGCCGTCACGGCGGTGGCTGCGACCTTCGTGATCGTGGTGGTGCTGCGGCACAACGACGGGCCGAACCGGATCTGGGCGGCGGGGATCTCGGTCCTGGCACTGTCGAGTGCCGGAGTGGCCGCATACCGGCCGGAGGAGGCCGCGGGTGTGTCCGCGGGGGCGGTCGCGTTCGCCGTGCCCTTCGCGATGGCCACTCTGGGTTGGGGGGCCGCGCTGCTCAACGGGCTCCGTCCGGTGGTGCCGGCGGTGGGTGCCGCGGCCGCGGTGGCGACCGGCCTCCTGACCGGCCTTGCCGAGGGCAGCAGCCTCGAGGCACCGGCCTGGGCGCTGACCACCCTGCTGTGTGCCGCCCTGTGTGCGGTGGCCGCGGTGCTGTTCGGCCGGGGGGCGATGGGCCCGAACCTCAACGCCCTGGTGCTGCAGGTCGCCACGGGAGCCGCCGGGCTCGGCTTCGTCGGGTGCGCGGTCTACGGGCTCGTCGCCGGCGAGGAGGTCCTGCTCGCCACCCTCGTCGTCTGCGGGCTGCTGGCGGTGTCGATCACGCCCAACCTCACCGCGCTGCGGGTCGAGCGGCGGGCCAACTGGTGGTCGATGCGGGACGAGTCGCTGCGGCGCGACCTGATCGGCGTGCTCGGCCGGCAGGCGTTCGTGCAGGACGCCGACGACCGGCTGGAGCGCTCGGCGCACCTCGGGGTCGACTCGGCCCTGACGCTGGTGCGGGTCGACGAGCTCGCCGAGATCAACCTGGCTTTCGGCCGCGAGGCCGGCGACGCCGCTCTCGCCCACGTCGCCGGCGTCCTGCGCCGGCACACCCGGCCCTGGTCGCTGCTCGGGCACCTCGGTGGCGGCGTCTTCGCCGTCCTGTCCCCGGTGGACCCCACCTCGATCGAGGCGGCCGTGCGCATGGGACTGCTGCACGACCCGGTGCCGGACTCGCTGCCCACCCGGGTCGAGGTCTCCTTCGTCGAGGTCGTCTCGAGCCCCGACGACCTCGCCGTCGACCTGTTGCGCGAGGCGCAGTCGCTGCTCGGGCCTTCGGCGAGCGGGGACGAGACGAGCGAGGGCGTGTCGGCTATCACGGCCGGCCCGGAGGACTGATTTCCCCCAATTCGCGATGAAACGGCGGCGCCGCCGTGATAATGACTGCGGTTCTGCCCGCGCCCGAAAGCCCTCGTGCTCGGACGATGCGGGATCGATCCCGCGGAACACCAGAGCGAGAGGAGGGGGAACGACATGGCCGACCTGTACCAGACCCGCCCAGTGCCCCCGATGAATCCGGCGCAGCACATCGCGGCGCACCAGGACTACTACGTCAACCTCGCTGCCGACGCCGGCGGGACGGTCGACGAGGCCGTCGGCGAGCTCGACGCCCTCCCCGTCTACCGCTCCACGGTCGGCTGCGTCATCCCCGCCTACAACGAGGCGGAGACCCTGGCGGGCGTGCTGGACTCCCTGCTGTGCCAGACGCGGCTGCCCGACGCGATCCACGTCGTGGTCAACAACTCGACCGACAACACGATCGAGATCGCGACCCACTACGCCGGTCTGCACACGAGGGTCAACCGCGACAGCGTGGACGAGTTCACCGAGATCTTCGTCCACGACATCGGTGAGAACAAGGACAAGAAGGTCGGCGCCCTCAACTACGGGTACTCCCTGGTCGAGGGCATGGACTTCTTCCTCGGCGTCGACGGCGACACCACCGCGGACCCGCAGGCCGTCGAGAGGCTGCTGAGCGAGATCGAGCACGACCAGCGCATCGGCGGCATCTCCGCGATCTACAGCATCGACGACACCGACATGCACGGCGTGGTCGAGCGGTTCCTGATCGCCGGCCAGCGTCAGCAGTTCGCCTCGTTCAACCTGCAGAACCTGCTGCGCGGACGCCAGATGGCGGTGCTCGGCGGCCAGTTCTCCATCTTCCGGATGTCGGCCCTGGCCCGCGTGGTGGAGGACAACCACCAGGACTTCCCCTGGGTCCGGGACAGCGAGATCGAGGACTCCCTGCTGTCGCTGCAGATCCGTAGCGCCGGCTACCTCACCAAGATCAGCGCCGACGCCCGGGCCAACGTGGGCGGCATGACCACCTTGAGGTCGATCGACGCCCAGCAGGTGAAGTGGCTCGCGGGTGCCATCGACCTGATGTGGCCGGGGCAGCGGGGCGACACCAAGGGCCAGCCCTTCCACCCGAACCTGCGGCTGCGCTGGTTCGAGATGGGCTCGATGGTCCTCAACGCCTACACGCGCTTCTCGTTCTTCGTGCTGCTGACCTGCTCGTTGCTCTTCAGCGCCTTCGTGTTCAACGCGCTGTGGCTGATCCCGCCCCTCGTCGCGACGCTGCTGAACTTCCGCATCGTCCGCGCCATGAAGAACGCCAACCGCCGGGACTACCTCTTCGCGTTGCTGTGGCTGCCCTCGGAGATCTACATCTGGACGCGCATGGGTCACTTCGCGCGCGCCTGGACGAAGTTCTTCTCCCGCACCGAGTCCGACAACTGGGCGCTGCAGTCGCGCGCCGAGAGCGGCGGCGGAAGCCGCGCCTTCCTCGCCCCGTTCGTCGTGGCCACCGTGCTGTGGGGGGCCGCCGTCGCGGTGTTCCAGCAGCTGCCCGAGCAGCTCAAGTCCGACACGCTCTACGTCGGGTGGACCTCGCTGGCCATCATGACGCTCCTGCAGACCGCCTGGCTCCTCTTGAAGTGCCTGCGCCGGTTCCGCGGCTACAAGGTGTGAACGGCGCCCCGCGAGCCATCCACGCACCGCCGCCCACCTATGCCCCCACCAAGGAGATCGCTGTGACCGTCGTACGCGCCTTCGGCGCCGCCGCCCTCGCTGTGGTGCTGGCCCTCGGCCTCGCCGCCTGCACCGCGCAGGAGGCCGAGCCGGGGGCTGCGCCCTCCGAGACCGGTGCCGTGGCGCCCGCCCCGGCCCCGGTGAAGTTCAACTCGGAGTTCTCCCGCGACGGCACCTTCCAGTCCCACATCGAGATGGACGGGGTCGACTTCGTCTTCACGATCTGGTCGGCGAAGACGACGCCGCGGATGCAGGAGTGGTACGCCAAGGGCGACAAGTACTTCTCGTTCACCTTCCAGGCCTACGACACCCGGCAGCGGCTGCGCGACCCGTTCCGGACCAAGCGCCGGGTGTGGCTCGAGCGGGTCCAGATCAGCTCGCAGACCACGACGAAGTCGGGTGGGAGCGAGTCGCCGTACAACATCGACGAGTACGCCCCCGACATCACCTTCGACCCCGAGGCCCGCACCCGCAAGGGCAAGGGCATGCTCATCACCTCGCCGAAGGGCGCGTTCGAGCTGCGCAACCAGGCGATCAAGGACATGGCCGACGACACGGAGGGCATCACGTTGACCTTCCGCGCCACGGTGCACATCCAGGAGCAGGCGCGCTCCAAGAAGTACACGGCCCGGGAGGTCACCCAGGTGCTCCCGATCGCCATCTTCGAGTCCGAGTTCGCGACCCGGCCGCAGCCGGTGCCCTACAACGCCACCTGACCGTGACCACGCAGCCCCCAGGAGCCAAGCCCATGAGGCCCACGACGTTCGTCCGCGCCGCGGCCGCGGTAGCCGCCGTCGGCGCGTTGAGCGCCTGCAGCAACCTCGGCCTGAGCAAGCCGTCGGCCACCGAGACCGTCACCGTGCAGGCGGACCCGGCCACGCCGACGACCGCTGCCCCCGCCGCGCCGGCCCCGTCCGCCACGGCCTCCGCGGGCTTCGACTTCGACCTGCTCTACGTCGACTCCAACGCCCCGGCCTGCGACTCGATCTGGCGGATCGGCTCGTTGCTGCCGCAGGACTACGAGTGGTGCGCCGACGCGGAGGGCAACCCGGTCGCCGGGGTGCGGATCGGCTCGTGCGAGGTCGTCACCTACAACAACCAGTTCTACGCGATCCCGGGCCGCCAGATCGAGGCCGCCTCCGGCGTGATCACCAGCGACCCCCGCTACCTCGCGGCACTGACGTCCTGCAAGCGGAGGCCGTTCCCGCCGCAGTGAGCGGCGTCAGTCGCCGGTCATCCGGTAGCCGACCCCGCGCACGCTCTCGATCCAGCGCGGGGTCAGACCGGTGTCGCCGATCTTGCGGCGCAGGCTGGTCATGTGGGCCTTCACGGCCCGCTTGTCGCCGTCGTTGACGTAGTACGTCGTCACATAGCTCTCACCGCGCAGGGTGAGCACCAGGTTCGCGGTGCTGCGCACGCGGCGGCCCGAGTCGATCAACGTGGCCAGCAGGGCGAACTCGCTGGGGTTGAGGGTGACGGGGCGGCCGTCCACGGTGACCTCGCCGGTGGCGGTGTTGAGCGCCAACCCGCTCTGGTTGACCCACGCGTCGACGCGCTGCGGCTGGTTGAGGCTGCGCTGCACGGGCAGCTCGACGTAGTCGGGCTCCTCGGCGCCCGGCTGCGGGGCGCGGGACTGGCCCGGCTGCGTCGGCGCCGGCGGGGGAGCCGGGTACGACGCCTGCTGCTGCACGGGAGCCTGCTGCGGCACGGGAGCCTGCTGCGTGGGAGCCGCCGGCTGGGCGGCAGCAGGCTGGTACGGCGCCTGGGCGTAAGCCGGCTGCGCGATGACCGGCTGCTGCTGCGGGGCGGGTGCCTGCGGAGCCGGGGCCTGGGGTGCGGGTGCCTGGGGAGCCGGTGCCTGGGGAGCCGGCGTGCCGGTCGGGGCGCCGCTGACGGCTGTGCCGCGGGTGCGCACCTGGCCGGCGGTCCACAGGTCCTTCGTGACCGGCGCCTGATGGTCGGGGGCCTGCAGCTGGGCGTCGACCCAGCGCTCGCGGGGGCGCCGGAGCAGGGTCTCGATGCGTGCGCGCAGCTCGCGGGGGCGGACCGGCTTGAGCAGGTAGTCGTCGGCGCCGGCGCCGAGTCCCTGGATCACGTCGATCTCGTCGGCGAGCGCGGTGAGCATCATGATGTACGTCCCGCTGAACTCCCGGATGCGCCGCGCGGCGGCGAACCCGTCCATGCCGGGCATCGAGACGTCGAGCAGCGTGACGATCGGGTTGAACTCGCGGACCGCCTCCACGCCGTCGGTGGCGTTGGCGGTGAGGACGGTCTCGAACCCGCTCTGGGTGAGCACGGCGTTCAGCAGGTGACGCACGTCCGCGTCGTCATCGACGATGACGACCAGAGGCATCGGAGGAGCGCCGGTACTGTCCATGGCCGCATCCTAGCGAGACGGGCCTCCCAGGTCCGTGCCTTGGGAGGTCCCGACCTCACCAGCCGGAGACCGCGGCCATCTGCAGTGCCCGCTCGACCCAGTACTGACCCGCCGGCGGCCCGCCGCCGCAGGTGCCGTCGCTCTCCCCGGGCGGCTTGATCCACAGGCGTGCGTCGAGCCGGGAACCGTCGTCGACCGCTTGGGGCTCCGGTCCGAAGGCGCGGCCCTCCGGGTTGCACCACTCGCCCGTCGCGCCGGCGCCGTTGCGGCCGGTGTCGACGACGTAGGCACCGCCGCCGAGGGAGTCGAGGATCTGCTCGGCGTACCTGCGCTCGTCCTCCTCGGGCTGGTAGGCGGAGACGTTCACCGCGATGCCGCGCGCCCGGTCGACCCGGATCGCACGCAGGATGTCGGCCATCTCCTGCGGGTCGCGCCAGTTCGAGTGGCCGGCCTCCACGTAGGTCGCCGGTCCCGGGGTGAGGATGTCGAGGGCCGCGGAGAGGATCCGCTCGCGCTGCTCGCGCAGGCCGCACTCCGTCGCCGACGCGATCGCGTCGGGCTCGAGGACGACGACGGAACCGGGGCCGGCGGCGGCGGTGAACTCCCGCACCCAGTCCAGGTACTGCCCCTCGTCGAGCCCGCCCGCCGACTCCAGGCCGGTGCAGTCGCGTTGCGGGATCCCGTACAGCACGAACACCGGCACCCGCCCGCCCTGCTCGGCCTCCCGGACGATCTCCTGCACGAAGGTGCCGATGCTGCCCAGGGGGTTGCGCTCGGGGACGAGCCAGACGCCGGTCGGGACGGAGGCGAGCCGTTCCAGGACCCGGCGGGTGCGCGCGGAGCCCGGGACCGCGGTGGCCGACGTGGCGGCTCCGGCGGCCGGCGAGCGCGGCCAGACGTAGAGCTGCTTGCCCGCGAACGGGTTGCTCAGCTGCGCGGAGCCGTCGGCGACCCAGGTGGGTGCGACCGGGCCGGGAGTCTCCACCACGACGACGGTATCGGGCTCGTCGTAGAAGGTGTGGGAGAGCCGCGCGGCGGCCAGCGCCAGCGCGAAGACGGCGATCCCGACCAGGGTCCAGCGCAGTCGCCGGCGGGGCGCCCGCGGAGCGGAGGAGGGGGCGCCAGGCATGCGCGCATCGTAGGCAGCCGCGACCAAGGCCCGCGAAAACCAAGGCGCGGTCAGGACATGGTCCTGTGCGCGCCCTGAGTGGCTCTGAGCGGGTCCGCGGAACCGCCTCGCAGACCCCGGTGGCAGCGATACGCTCAGCCCCGTCTCCCCCGAAAGGTCCCCTCTGATGTCTGCAGGCCGCGCGCACCGGTCCACGCACTCGGCCCGACGCTCCCTGGCCACCACGCTCCTCTGTGCCCTCCTCGTCGGTGCGGTGCTCCTCGTGCCGCCGGTGATCGGATCGGTCGGCTCCTCGCCGACCCTCGCGCCGGCCGCCGCCGCGGCCGCCGCCAACGGCACCATCGTGGGCCGGGCCGTGGGCTCCGACGGCATGGGCGTGTCCCGGATCAAGGTGATGCTGTTCGACAGCTCCTGGACCTACCTGCGCGCCGGGAGCGTGACCCGCAGCGGGAAGTTCGAGTTCCGCAACCTGCCTGCCGGCCTGTACCGGCTGCAGCTGGTGGACCGGCGGCCCCGGTACGACGTGAAGTCGTTCGCCAGCTCCGACGTCAGCGTCCGGGTCTACCCGGGCCGTGCCTCGGCCAAGAACGTCACCATGCGGCGCGGCGCATTCATCACCGGCAAGGTCACCGTGGGCAAGCGCGGCACGAAGGCCGGGCGCAACGCCAAGGTCGCGGTCGCCGACCGCAACGGGCGCAGCTACGAGGTCCAGGCCAACTCCCGCGGCGAGTTCGCGCTCGGCGGGCTGCCCTCGGGCAGCTTCACGCTGTGGGCGTGGGACGCCAAGAAGCAGTGGGTGGACCGGCCGATCAACGTCGCCAAGGTCAAGCACGGCTCCGGACGCGACGTACGGGTGAAGCTGCGCAAGCGGGCCGGCGGGTACCACGGGTTCCTCTTCGCGGGGCCGAACCCGGTCCGCGGCACCGTGTGGGCCACGGCGGTCAGCAAGAAGACCGGACAGTGGTGGCCGTTCCCGATCCGCAACGGCGACCTCTCGGTGCGCGGCCTGATGCCGGGCAGCTACCGGATCGAGGTGCCCGGCGCCGGCCGCTACCTGGGAGGCACCTTCCACATCCGGGTGCCGGTGCGGGCCAAGCGCAGCCGGGCCATCAACATCCGGCTGACCACGCTCGGCGGCTGGTTCTCGGGCCGTGCCGTCAGCAGCGAGGGCGGCGGCCCGCTGTCCGGCATGCACGTCTCGGTCTACGACCGCTACGGCAAGCTGCTCACCCAGGTCCGCACCGACCGCAACGGCGTGTTCCGCGCCGGGGGCACGATCTGGGACCAAGGCGGGCTGACCGTGGTGGTCGAGGCGTACTCGACCATCGCAGGACGCACCTACAAGCAGCGCTACGTGCGCAGCGGCCTGAGCGTGGTCCGCGGCCGCGCCACGAACCTGGGCACCCTCGCCTTCACCCCGCAGCCCCTGCCGCCGAAGCCCACCCCGACCAGCACCGCCCCGACGACTGCGCCACCCACGACGGCACCTCCCACGAGCGCGCCGCCGACCAGCACGCCGCCCACGACGGGGCCGTCGACGCCGACCGTCACGGTGACCGTCACGGTGCCGCCGACGACGGCGCCGCCGACCACCGCACCGCCGACCACGGCGCCTCCGACGAGTGTGCCGCCGACCGCCACCGTGACCGTCACGGTGACCGGGGCGCCGTAGCTGCCGATGACCCGCGTCCTCGCCGCCCCGGCGGCGGTCCTGGCCGTGCTGCTCGCCCTCCTCGCCCCGGTCGGCTCCCTCGCGGAGCCGGCGGAGGCGGCGCCGCGTAGCACGGCGCCGTTCTACCGAGACCCTGCCGCCTCCGCGGTGAGCGCGGCGCGCACCGACCCCCGCTTCGCCATGCTGGCGGCCCAGCCCACCGCGGTCTGGCTCACCGACGGGTACGTCGTGGGCGACCCGGACCCGTACCGCAACGTGCGCACGGTGACGGCCGCCCACCTGGCGCGCGCCGCCGCCCAGCGCCGCCCCGCCGTGCTGGTGCTCTACGCGGTGCCGCAGCGCGACTGCTCCGGCGGCGGGCTGCGCAACCACGGTACCTACCGTGCCTGGGTGCGACAGGTCGCGAAGGCGGTCCGGACCGCCCGCGGCGCCACCCCGTGGATCATCGTCGAGCCGGACGCGCTGCCCATGCTCGGGGCGTGTGCCGGGCAGGGTGACCGGCTCGGGTCGCTCCGGTTCGCGGCCAAGGTGCTCGCCCGTGCGGGGGCACGGGTCTACCTCGACGCCGGGCACAGCAGCTGGCACACCCCGCGCGCCATGGCGAAGCGGCTGGTGCGCGCAGGTGCCAAGCACGCGCGCGGCTTCTCCACCAACGTCGCCAACTTCCGCGCCACCTCCGCCGAGCAGGCCTACGGGGTCGCGGTGCGCAAGGAGCTGCGCCGGCTGAAGGTGAAGCGCGCCCGCTTCGTCATCGACACCTCACGCAACGGCAGCCCGAGCGCCGTACGACCGGGCGAGTGGTGCAACCCGCGCGGCGCCCGCGTGGGCCCGGCGCCGAAGGTGATCGGACGCGGCGGCCTGGACGCGCGGCTGTGGGTGAAGCCGCCCGGGGAGTCCGACGGCGTGTGCGCCCCCGGGGACGTGCCGGGCGGGCAGTGGTCCTCCGTCGCCGCGCTGCGGCTGCTCGGCCTGGCCACCTGAGGCCACCCGGCTGCTCGCCCGCTGGGGACAGCTGCCTCAGAAGCCGGGTGCCTCAGAAGCCGAAGTGGCTCAGCGCGGGCAGGTCGCCGCGCCGCAGCCCCTCCAGCACGGACCGCTCGTGCGGGACGACGGGATCGGGCAGCGCGTCGAGTGCGTACCAGCGCAGGTCGGCGCACTTGGTGGGCTCCACGATCCGCGGCGTGCCGCGCCACGAGCGGGCGGTGAAGAAGAAGTCCACCCGCTCGTCGATCGGCAGGTCGTGGGCGGTGCGCTGCATCGCGGTGGCGAAGCGGAGGTCGAGGTCGACCACGTCGAGCTCCTCGGCAGCCTCACGTCGCGCCGCGGCCTCGGCGGTCTCGCCGCGCTCCACGTGCCCGGCGGCCGCGGCCGCCCAGTGCTCGTCCATGAAGCCGGTGCCTCGGCGCAGCTGCAGCAGCACCTCGGTGGCACCGCCGGGCGCCTCGCGCAGCAGGAACACGTAGGCCGCGGGGACGATGACGAACCGGGACCGCCCGGTGGCGGGGTCGACGACCGTCATCGGATCAGGCCGGCGGGGCCGGCGGGGCCGGCGGGGTGGTGCCGTCGCCCTGGTCGCCCTGGTCGCCCTCGGTGCCCTGGTCGCCCCGGCCGTCGTCGGTGACCTTGTCGAGCGCGTCCTTCGCCTTCGCCTTGGCGTTCGCGATCTTGTCGGCGTGCTTGCCGCCGGTCTTGTCGTTGGCCAGGTCGGCGGCCTTGTCCAAGCCGGCCCCGATCTTGTCGCTGTTCTCCGCCAGCAGGTGGGTCGCCTTGTCCTTGGCGCCCCGGAGCTTGTCCGCGAGACCCATCTCGTCCTCCCTCGAAGCGTGCGGCCGGCCTTCCGCGCAGCCGCACGGCGGGCGCGCTCCGGCCCTTGCCACACTAGCGACATGGCCTCCGACGCGACCACCGCCTCCGCCCCGGTGCCGATCGTCGCCATCGTCGGGCCGACCGCCAGCGGGAAGACGGCGCTGTCGCTGGACCTCGCCGAGGCGCTCGGCGGCGAGGTGGTCAACACCGACGCGATGCAGGTCTACCGCGGCATGGACATCGGTACGGCGAAGCTGCCGCTCGCCGAGCGCCGCGGCATCCCGCACCACCTCCTCGACACCCTGGAGGTGAGCGAGCCGGCGACGGTCGCGGAGTTCCAGGGCTGGGCGCGCGCCGCGATCGCCGAGCTGCGTGCCCGCGGCGCGACGCCGGTGCTGGTCGGGGGCTCGGCGCTGTACACCCGCGCGATCCTCGACCGGTTCGACTTCCCCGGCACCGACCCGGCCGTGCGCGAGCGGCTCGAGGCCGAGCTGGCCGAGGTCGGCAGCGCCGTGCTGCACGCACGGCTGCGCGAGCTGGACCCGGTCGCCGCCGAGCGGATCGAGGTCGAGAACGGGCGCCGGGTGGTCCGCGCGCTGGAGGTCATCGAGATCACCGGCACGCCCTTCAGCGCCCGCCTGCCGGAGGCCGAGTACGTCGACCCGCACACCGTGCAGCTCGGTGTGGCCATCGACAAGGAGCTGCTGCACGAGCGCATCGCGATCCGGGTGCGGCGGATGTTCGACGACGGCCTGGTCGAGGAGGTCGAGCGGCTGCTGTCGCTGGGGCTGGCGACCTCGCGCACCGCCGGGCTGGCGATCGGCTACCGGCAGGCGATGGCCGTGCTGGCCGGGGAGATGACCCGCGAGGAGGCGATCGAGTCGACGATCGTCGCCACCCGCAAGTTCGCCCGCCGGCAGATGGCGTGGTGGCGCAACGACCCGCGGATCACCTGGCTCGACCACGACGACCCGGACCTGCTCGCCAAGGCCGTCGACGTGGTGCGCGCCCTGCGCTGACGCCACGCCCTGCAGCGGGCCGACAGGGGCCCGTCAAGGATGCCCAGGATCGGTCGGGCGCCGACGGCCCGGGGGCGGCCAGACTGCTGCCATGACCCGCCGCAGGATGCCGGGCCCCGGCCACGACCCAGGCCGTGCACCCGGCCGCACCTGGAGGAGAGCGATGAGCACGACGTACCACACCGCGACCACCCTCGACGGCTTCCTGGCCGATCCCGAGGACTCCCTGGACTGGCTGCTGCGCCAGCCGCTGGAGGAGGGCGGGGCGCAGGACCACGCGCGGTTCATGCAGGGCGTCGGCGCGATCGTGATGGGCTCCACCACCTACGAGTGGGTGCTCGCCCACCTCGAGGTGACCGGGGAGGCCTGGCCGTACGCGCAGCCGGCCTGGGTGATGACCACCCGGGAGCTGACCGTGCCCGTGGGCGCCGACGTCCGGTTCGCCGCCGGCGCCGTCGACGCGGTGCACGCCCAGCTGCTCGCCGCCGCCGGCGACCTCGACGTGTGGGTCGTCGGTGGGGGAGACCTCGCCGGGCAGCTCGCCGAGGCCGGACTCCTCGACGAGGTGGTCGTCTCCATCGCCCCGGTGACCCTCGGCGCCGGCAGGCCGCTGCTGCCGCGCCGGTTGGACCTGAGGCTGGAGGAGACCGCGGCCAACGGCGTGTTCGTCACCGCCCGCTACGCCGTCCTCGGGCCGCTGCTGGAGGACCGCGCACAGCCCGGGTCCTGAGGCCGGGCGCGGCAGGGAGGGTGTTGACGTCGCCCGCCACCGGCACCGAGGGTGGGTGTGACCGGACCTCGATCTCGGGAGGAAGCCGTGCGCCGTACCCTCGTCGCCGCCGTCAGCACCCTCAGCCTCGCCCTGCCGCTCGCGGGCACCGCCGCAGTCGGCGCGCCGCCCGGCGGCTCGGCCGGGGAGCCGGCCAAGCACGGCACGAGCCACGGCAAGAAGCCCGGCAAGCCCGGAAAGCCAGGGAAGAAGCCCGGCAAGCCACCGCGCCCGGGGGCCAAGACCCCGGTGGCCACCGGGTACGGCGGCGCCGTCAGCTCGGTGGACGCGGACGCCTCGGCCGCCGGCCTGGAGGTGCTGCGCCGCGGCGGCAACGCGGTCGACGCCGCCGTCGCCACGGCGGCGGCGCTGGGGGTGACCGAGCCCTACAGCGCCGGCATCGGCGGGGGCGGCTACCTGGTGCACTACGACGCCCGCACCGGCAAGGTCAGCACCCTCGACGGCCGGGAGACGGCGCCCGCCGCGGCCGGGCCCGACACGTTCGTCGACCCCGCCACCGGCCAGCCCTACGCGTTCGCCGACCTGGTCTCCAGTGGCCGCTCGGTGGGGGTGCCCGGCACCCCGGCCACCTGGGAGAAGGCCCTGGACGCCTGGGGCTCGGTCTCGCTGAAGCAGGCGCTGGCCCCCGCCACGCGGCTCGCTGAGCGCGGCTTCGTCGTCGACGACACCTTCGCGCTGCAGACGAAGGAGAACGCCGAGCGGTTCGCCGCCTTCACCCCGACCGCCGCGCTGTTCCTGCGCAACGGCGTGCCGAAGACCGGCAGTCGGTTCCGCAACCCCGACCTCGCTCGCACCTACCGGCTGCTCGGCCAGCGTGGCACCGACTGGCTCTACCGCGGCGGCCTCGGGGCCGAGGTCGTGGACACCGTGCAGCAGCCTCCGGTCAGCGGCACCTCCGACCTGCCCGCCCCGGGCGGGGAGATGACTCGCGCCGACCTGCGCCGCTACCGCGCGCTGCAGCAGGCGCCGACGAAGGTCGGCTACCGCGGCCACGACGTCTACTCCATGGCGCCGTCGTCCTCCGGTGGCACCACGGTGGGGGAGACGCTCAACATCCTCGAGCAGATCGACACCTCCGCCATGACGCCGACCCAGGTGCTGCACCACTACCTGGAGGCCACCGCGCTGGCGTTCGCCGACCGCGCCGAGCAGGTCGGTGACCCCGCCTACGTCGACGTGCCCACCGAGGTGCTGCTCGACGACGTCTTCGCCAAGGAGCGGGCCTGCCTGATCGATCCCGACACCGCGGCGCCCAAGCCGTGGACCGAGGCCGGGGACGTGACGTCGTACGACGGCGTGTGCGGTGGCGAGCAGGCGGGCGTGGGTGCCGAGCAGGACACCGAGAACATCTCCACCACCCACCTGAGCACCGCCGACCGGTGGGGCAACGTGGTCTCCTACACGCTGACCATCGAGCAGACCGGCGGCTCGGGCATCGTGGTGCCCGGCCGCGGGTTCCTGCTCAACAACGAGCTCACCGACTTCTCGCTGGCCTACGACGCCGAGGACCCGAACCGCATCGAGCCCGGCAAGCGGCCGCGCTCCTCGATGGCGCCCACGATCGTGCTGCGCGACGGCAAGCCGGTGCTCGCGCTGGGCTCCCCGGGTGGGGCCACGATCATCACCACGGTGGCGCAGGTGCTGCTCAACATGATCGACCTCGACATGAGCCTGCCCCAGGCGGTCGCCGCGCCGCGGGCCTCGCAGCGCAACACCGCAGGCGTCTCGGCCGAGCAGGCGTTCATCGACGCCTACGGACCCGCGCTGGGCGGCTACGGCCACACCTTCGCCCCACCCGGCGCGCCCGGCACCAGCGCCGCCGAGATCGGCGCGGTGGCCGCGATCCGGATCGGGGAGCGCGGACGGCTCACCGCGGTCGCCGAGCCGTCGCGGCGCGGCGGCGGATCGGCGCTGGTCGTGCACCCGCGGCGCGGGCACTCCTATCCTTGAGCGGTGAGGAGCCAGGACTGGAGCGAGATCACCGACGAGGCGGCGCTGGCCGCGTTGCTCGGTGAGCCCACGCCGGCGGCGCTCGCGAAGGAGCGCAGCGCGCTGACCGCGATCGACCGTGACTGGCTGGCCGCCTCCCCGTTCTGCGTCATCGGCACCGCCGACGCCGAGGGCCGCTGCGACGTCTCCACGAAGGGCGACCCGGCCGGCAGCCTGGTGCACGTGCTCGACGAGCACACGATCGCGATCGCCGAGCGGCCGGGGAACCGGCGCGCCGACAGCTACCGCAACGTGCTCGCCAACCCGCACGTCGGGCTGGAGTTCCTCATCCCCGGCCGCGGCGACACGCTGCGCGTCAACGGCCGCGCCCGGCTGGTGAGTGACGCGCCCTTCTTCGACGACCTCGAGGTGAAGGGCCACCGACCCGTGTTGGCGCTGGTCGTCGACGTCGAGACCGTGTTCTTCCACTGCGCCAAGGCGTTCCTGCGCGCCGGGCTGTGGAAGCCGGAGACCTGGGCGCCGGAGGCCGTCGTGCCGCGCCGCGCCGTCGTCGCCCAGCGGATGGAGCGCGCCGGCACGCCCCTGGACCAGCTCGACGAGTACTACGGCCCGCGCTACGAGGAGAACCTCTATGTCCAGCCCTGACCCCTACCCGTTCCTCAAGGGCCACGGCACCGAGAACGACTTCGTGCTGCTCCCCGACCCCGACGGCACCGTGCACGGCGACCTGGACCCCGCGCGGGTCCGGGCGCTGTGCGACCGCCGCGCCGGCATCGGCGGCGACGGCGTGCTCCGGGTGGTGCGCACCGCCGCGGTCACCGACGGCCGCGGCCAGGACGCCGAGTGGTTCATGGACTACCGCAACGCCGACGGCTCGGTCTCGGAGATGTGCGGCAACGGCGTGCGGGTCTTCGGCCGCCACCTCGCGCTCTCCGGAATGGTCGACCCGAGCGGCCCGGTGCCCGTCGCCACCCGCGCCGGCGTCAAGGTGCTCACCTTCGCCGGCGGCGCCGCGGACGGCGAGATCACCGTCGACATGGGCACCCCGAAGGTGCTCGAGACCACCGAGGTGTCGCTGGCCGGGCACACCTGGCCCGCGCTGCACGTCGACATGGGCAACCCGCACGCCGTCGCCTTCCTGCACGACGGCGCGGAGCTGGGCGACCTGGGCGAGGTGCTCGCTCCGCCGACGCACGACCCGGCCGTCTACCCCGACGGCGTCAACGTCGAGCTCGTCGTACGACGCGGGGAGGCCCACGTCGCGATGCGGGTGCACGAGCGTGGCTCGGGGGAGACCCGCTCGTGCGGCACCGGCGCCTGCGCGGTCATGGTGGCCACCGCGCTGGCCGACGGCGCGCCCCGCGACACCGAGTACCGGGTCGACCTGCCCGGGGGCACGCTGCGGATCACCTGGACCGCCGGCGACCGGGTCCTGATGAGCGGCCCGGCGCTCGTCGTCGCGGAGGGCGTCACCCGTCTCTGACTCCTGGCACCATCGCTGTCACGATGTGATCTGGGCCTCTATGCTCCGCGCATGGAACTCAACGGATCCTCTGCCATCGTCACCGGAGGCGCGTCCGGCATCGGCGCCGCCGCCGCCCGCCAGCTCGCCGCGAAGGGCGCGACCGTCGTGGTCGCCGACCTGCAGGCCGACAAGGGGGAGGCGCTGGCCGCCGAGATCAACGGCGTCTTCGCCCAGGTCGACGTCACCAGCACCGAGCAGATCGCCGCGGCCGTCAAGGCCGCTGCCGACATCGCCCCGCTGCGTGCGGTCGTGAATTCCGCCGGCATCGGCTGGGCGCAGCGCACCATCGGCCGCGACGGCAACGTGGAGTCCGCCCACGACCTCGACGCCTTCAAGAAGGTCATCGCCATCAACCTGGTCGGCACCTTCGACATGGTCCGCCAGGCCGCGACCGCGATGAGCCTCAACGAGCCCGACGAGGACGGCTGCCGCGGCGCCATCGTCAACCTCGCCAGCGTGGCCGCCTTCGACGGCCAGATCGGCCAGGCGTCGTACTCGGCCTCCAAGGGCGGCGTCGTCGGCATGACCCTCCCGGTCGCCCGCGACCTCTCCGCCGCCGGCATCCGGCTCAACACGGTCGCCCCCGGCCTGATCGACACCCCGATCTACGGCGAGGGCGAGGCGGCGGACGCGTTCAAGGCCAACCTCGGCAAGAACGTGCTGTTCCCCAAGCGTCTGGGCACCGGCGACGAGCTCGCCTCGATGGTGCTGGAGTGCCTGACCAACTCCTACATGAACGGAGAGGTGATCCGGGTCGACGGCGGCATCCGGATGCCCCCGAAGTGAGCTGATCTGCGGGCGTCCGCGGGGCCGGTGAGACCGGTCCCGGCGGGCGCCCGCAGTCGTTTTCGGTGAGGCCGCCACGAGGTCTCCGGGCGGTTTCCGCGAAGCCGCGTCAGATGAGCGGCGGATATTGGGAAGCCTCCGCACCGTCTCGTGGTTACGCTGGACAACGCCTATGACGAACAATGCTGAAGACTTCACCCTCGCGTCCGCGCTGCGCGCCACCGAGGGCTGGGACGAGACCGACGAACTCGACGAGCTCGACGACCTGGACGCCCCCGAGGGGCCCGACAGGTTCGAGTCGGGGTACGCCGACGAGGGCCCCGTGCGCTCGGTGGACCCCACGACCGGGGACATGGACCTCGCGGCGCGCCACGAGCTGCGCCGCGTGGCCGGGCTGCGCACCGAGCTCGAGGACATCACCGAGGTCGAGTACCGCCAGCTCCGCCTCGAGCGCGTGGTCCTGGTCGGGGTGTGGACCGAGGGATCGGTCGCCGACGTGGAGAACGCGATGGCCGAGCTCGCCCTGCTCGCCGAGACCGCCGGCTCGGAGGTGCTCGACGCCATCTACCAGCGCCGCTCCTCCCCGGACCCCGCCACCTACATCGGCCGCGGCAAGGTCGAGGGGCTGCGCGAGATCGTGCAGGCCACCGGCGCGGACACGGTGATCTGCGACGGCGAGCTCGCGCCCTCGCAGCTGCGCAACCTGGAGGACCGGGTCAAGGTCAAGGTGGTCGACCGGACCGCGCTGATCCTCGACATCTTCGCCCAGCACGCGAAGGCCAAGGAGGGCCAGGCCCAGGTCGAGCTGGCCCAGCTGAGCTACATGAAGCAGCGGCTGCGCGGCTGGGGTGGCAACCTGTCCCGCCAGGCCGGTGGCCGCGTCGGCGCCGACGGTGGCGGCATCGGTGGTCGTGGCCCCGGTGAGACCAAGATCGAGACCGACCGGCGCCGCATCAACGACCGGATCGCCAAGCTGCGCCGCGAGCTGAAGGTGATGAAGGGGACCCGCGACACCAAGCGCCAGGAGCGCCGTCGCCGCGAGATCCCATCCGTGGCCATCGCCGGCTACACCAACGCCGGCAAGTCCTCGCTGCTCAACCGGCTCACCGGCGCCGGGGTGCTGGTCGAGGACGCGCTGTTCGCGACCCTGGACCCCACCACGCGTCGTACCCAGACCGCCGACGGCCGCGTCTACACGATGAGCGACACCGTCGGGTTCGTGCGGCACCTGCCGCACCAGCTGGTCGAGGCGTTCCGATCCACGCTGGAGGAGGTCGCCGACTCCGACCTCATCGTGCACGTCGTCGACGGCTCCCACCCCGACCCCGAGGGCCAGCTGAACGCGGTTCGCGAGGTGCTGGCCGACATCGACGCCGGGGACATCCCCGAGCTCGTGGTGATCAACAAGATCGACGCCGCCGACCCGCTGGTGGTGGACCGGGTGCTGCGCCGCGAGCCGCACGCCGTGGCGGTCTCCGCCCGCACCGGGGAGGGCATCGCCGAGGCGATCGCCGCGATCGAGGCCGACCTGCCCCGACCGCAGGTCGAGTTCACCGCACTCGTGCCGTACGCACGCGGCGACCTCATCGACCGGATCCACAAGGACGGTGAGATCTCCACCTTGGAGCACACCGGCGAGGGCACACGGGTCGTGGGCCGGGCCTCGGAGGCCTTGGCCAGCGAGCTCGCCGAGTACGCAGTCTGAGCCATGACGACCACCGGCGGTCCCCACCCAAGCACCGCCGGTGGTCGATCCGCTGCGAGGACGGCGAAAAAGCAGCGGAATCGCTCCGGACAGCGGAGGATCTCCACGTGACTCGGCACCTCACTCGCGCGCGCCTGCTCGTGGGCACCCTCGCTGCCCTGCTCGTCGTCGGCGTGAGCACCGTGGCGCTGGCCCGAGCCGGCGCCGGGCCGGACCGCTGCGGCGTGACCGCCGAGCGTGCCGCGGCGCGCGGGGCGCTGGTCACCGGCGAAGGCGCCCGCGTGCTGGTGATCGGGGACTCCTACTCGGTCGGCGCCGGGGTGGCGCCCACCGAGTCGTGGCCGGTGCGGCTGCCCGGTCGGGTCGTGGTCGACGGGTTCTCCGGCAGCGGCTTCAGCGCCGGTGCCAGCCCGTGCGGCGACCGCTCGTACGCGACCCGGGTCACCGATGATGCCGGCACCCGACGGGAGGCCCGGGCCACGGACCTCGTCGTGGTCGAGGGCGGGCTCAACGACACCGACCAGCCGGTGGCCGACCTGGTGACCGGCTTCGAGCGGCTCGCCCGGCGCCTGGCCGGCGCCGAGGTGCTGGTCGTCGGCCCCGCACCCGCCCCGGCCCGCCCGGCCGAGGCGGTGGCGGCCGTCGACGCCGAGCTCATGCGCCTGGCGGCGGCGCACGGGATGGACTACCTGTCCATGCTCGACGTCGAGCTCGGCTACCTCGACGACCGCCTGCACCCGGACCCCGAGGGCCACCGGATCTTCGGCGACCGGGTCGCCGAGCGGGTCCGCACGCTGCTCGCCAACTGAGGCGCCGGCTGAGCGAGGCGGCTGGCGTTGTGCGGGCCGCCTCAGAAGTGGGTCGGGCTGTGGAGGGCCGTGCCGGGGCATCCCGCCCACCACTTAGGGTTGCTCGGTGACCACCGACGCCAGTGCCGCTGCGAGTCCCGGGACCGCCTCGGCGGTGCGCGAGCTGCTCGGCGCCGCCGTCACCGCGCTCGGCGGCCAGCAGCGCGACGGCCAGGTCGCGATGGCCGAGGCCGTCGGCGAGGCGCTCGCAGCCAAGGAGCACCTGCTGGTGCAGGCCGGCACCGGCACCGGGAAGTCGCTGGGCTACCTGGTGCCCGCGCTGATGCACGACAAGCGGGTCGTGGTCGCCACCGCCACCCTCGCGCTGCAGCACCAGCTGGTCGAGCGCGACCTGCCGCGGCTGGTGCAGGCCGTCGGCAAGCGACCCGGCCTGGACACGTCGTACGCGGTGCTCAAGGGCCGCTCCAACTACGCCTGCCTGCACCGGATCCGCGAGGGCGCCCCCGACGAGCAGGGCGAGCTCGTGCAGCTGCCCGAGGGCTCGATGGGTGCCAAGGTGCTCGAGCTGCGGGCATGGGCCGAGAAGGCCAGCGAGCGCAAGGAGAGCGGGGAGCGGGACGAGGCACCGCGGCACACCGAGCGGGAGTGGCGCCAGGTCAGCGTCTCGGCACGCGAGTGCCTGGGTGCTGCGAAGTGCGCCTACGGCGAGGAGTGCTTCGCCGAGCGGGCCAAGGAGAAGGCGCACAAGTCGCACCTGATCATCACCAACCACTCCCTGCTGGCGATCGACGCCATCGAGGGCATCCCGATGATCCCCGAGTACGACGCCGTGGTGATCGACGAGGCGCACGAGCTCGCCGCCCGGGTCACCCAGGCCGCCACCGACGAGCTGTGGGCTGCCGAGGTGGAGCGCGCCGCGCGCCGCGCCGCCCGGCACGTGGACGCCGCCAACCGCAGCGGCTCGAACCCCGCCGACGACCTCGCCGACGCCGCGGACGCGCTGCGCGCCGCCGTCGCCGAGGCGCGACCGGGCCGGTTCGAGCAGCTGCCTGAGGACCTCGCCGACGCCCTCGTGCTGGTGCGCGACGCCGCGCGGGCGTGCGTGACCGCCTTCCCCAAGCAGGAGTCCGGCAGCGAGCCCGACCCGGGCCTGACCCAGGCCAAGGCGATGGTGCAGGAGGTGTTCGCCACCTCCGAGCGGATGGCCGCCTGCTCCGAGGCCGACGTGCTGTGGCGCACCGAGGGCGGCGACCGGATGCCGCCGACGCTGTGCGTGGCGCCGCTGCAGGTGTGGGGGCCGATGCGCGACAAGCTGCTGGCCGACAACACGGTGGTGCTGACCTCGGCCACCCTGATGCTCGGCGGCGACTTCGACTCCATCGCCACCTCCGTCGGGCTGAAGCCCTCGGAGCGGCTGCCGGCCGTCGCGAAGGGCGAAGGCGCCCAGCCGTGGCGCGGCATCGACGTCGGCAGCCCGTTCGACTACCCCCGCCAGGGCATCCTGTACGTCGCCCGCCACCTGCCGCCGCCCGGACGCGACGGACTCGGGCCGGCCCAGCTGGACGAGATCGCCGAGCTGGTCGACGCCGCCGAGGGCCGGACCCTGGGCCTGTTCTCCAGCCGCCGGGCCGCGGAGGCGGCCGCCGAGCACGTCCGCACGGTGCTGCCGCACCTGACCACCCTCGCCCAGGGCGAGGCGCAGCTGCCCGAGCTGGCCCGCCAGTTCGTCGAGGACCCGCACACCTGCCTGTTCGGCACCCTCGGGCTGTGGCAGGGCCTCGACGTACCCGGGGACACCTGCCAGCTGGTGATCATCGACCGGATCCCGTTCCCCCGCCCGGACGACCCGCTGATGAGCGCCCGGTCGAAGGCGGCGGACAAGGCCGGCGGCAACGGGTTCATGCAGGTCTCGGCCACGCACGCGGCGCTGCTGCTGGCCCAGGGGGCGGGCCGGTTGATCCGCACCACCACCGACCGCGGCGTGGTGGCGGTGCTGGACCCGCGACTGGCCACCGCCCGCTACGGCGGGTTCTTGAAGTCGAGCCTGCCGCCGATGTGGCCGACCACGGACCCGCAGCTGGTCCGCAAGGCGCTCGCGCGCCTGGTCAGCGCACCCGAGCGTTGACCTGGATCGGGCGCCGCTTCGAGCTGGCGTTCGCCAGCGTGAGCTCGACCCAGTCCACACCCTTGCCGAAGGAGTAGCTCTTCTTCACCCGGCCGGCCTTGTTGGTGTGGAGCCGCTTGGTGACCGGCTTCTTGCCGGCCCGCTTGATCGTGACCATGGCGTAACCGCCGGCCGTGGCCTTGGGGATGGTGACGTGCACCTTCAGGGTGCGCTTGCCGCCGGTCATCGACTTGAACCGGACCGTGCCCGAGGCCCGCCGGGAGAGCTTGGTGCTCAGCGCGACCCGCTTGCCGGGCTTGATCCGGTAGCCGCGCAGCGTCGGCGCGAGCCGGTAGGCGGCGCCTTCGGAGTAGGAGGTGGCGGGGTAGCGGTTGGCCGCGGCGAACTTGCCGAAGGTGACCCGGAACGAGGAGCCCCGGGCGGCCAGCACCGAGGAGAGGGCGCTCAGGTTGGTCTGGCCGGCCGCACCGGGGCCGCTGTGCGCGGAGCGCTCCCAGATCTGGCGCACGATGTTGGCCATGCCGCCGGTCGCTGCCGGGTAGCGCTCACTGAGGTAGCGGAAGAAGATCCACGAGCCGTAGCGGGCAGCCGAGGCGTTCAGCGGCTGACCGGGCTTGCCGAGCGGGCCGTCGCGGAGGAACTGACGGTTGTCGTTGATGCCGTCGTACACCTCGTCCTCGGCCCAGGTGGCGGTCGCCTCGCGGAACCAGACGGCCTCCGTGGCGTCGTAGGCGACCTGCACGGCGTGGAAGTACTCGTGCGCCACCGTGACCTGCAGGTTCTGCAGGGGGGTGTGCTTGGCGTACTCGCGGTAGTCGTTGTCGAGCACGCAGTAGCTCGACGCGGTGCGCGCGGCGGCGCTGGGGCTGGGCGAGGAGACGCAGTAGCCGTAGTAGCCGCTCGGCATCTGGCCCAGGTAGACGTCGAAGTCGTTCGCGGTCCCGCCCGCGGTGCCGTCGGGCAGCACGGCGCGGTAGCCGGCCGCCCGGTACCGGTCGCGGACGTGGCGCACCGTGTCGAGCACGGTCTCGACGTAGTCGGGGCGTCCGCCGGCCGTGCCGGGGTACAGGCCACCGGGACCGTCGTTCTCGGGCGCGACCGCGTTCGGACCGCTGGTCACGTAGTGCACGCAGACCCCACCGGCGCACACGCGCTGGTCGGTGACCGGGCCGTAGCAGACCAGGTCGATGGTCGCGCAGGTCTTCGTGGGGTCCGTGGGCCGGGCCATGATGTTCTTCGCCTCGGCCGCGCGGTCGTCGCGCAGGTCGTCGGCCACCTCGGCGAGGTCGGTGAGCGCGTTGGTCAGGTCCGGCTTCTCACCGCCCGTCGCCGTCAGGCTCGCCGCGGGGTCGGCGATCAGCTCCTCGACCGTCTCCAGGGCCTGCTCGGCGACCTGCTCGGGGTCGCCCGGGTCGGCGCCGGCGGCGGAGGCTCCGCCCGCGGGCGCCGAGCCGTCGGCCGGCGTGCCCGGGCTCACCGGGTCGGCCTGGGCGCTGACGCCCAGGGCGGTGACGACCAGCAGTGCCGCGACCAGCGAGGTGAGGATGGAGAGGACCAGCCCCGAGAAGGGCGAACGGCCGCGCAGGAGCATCAGGAGTGGTGCCTTCGGTGGGGGACGATGACCCCTCGACCCTACGGCACCACCGCCGGATCTCAGACCCGACGCAGGACCGCGGTCACCTTGCCGAGGATCGTGGCGTTGGTGCCGTCGATCGGCTCGAACGCCGGGTTGTGCGGCAGCAGCCAGACCTGGCCGTCCTTGCGCTGGAACGTCTTGACGGTGGCCTCGCCGTCGATCATCGCGGCGACGATCTCGCCGTTCTCCGCGGACGGCTGCTGGCGGATCACCACGTAGTCGCCGTCGCAGATCGCGGCCTCGATCATCGACTCCCCGCTGACCTCGAGCAGGAAGAGCTGTCCGTCGCCGACCAGCTGGCGCGGCAGCGGGAAGACGTCCTCCACCCGCTCCTCGGCCAGGATCGGGCCGCCGGCGGCGATCCGGCCCACGACCGGCACGTTGCGGGGGGCGGGCGCGGCGTCGCCGATGCCCGTCTCGTCGTACGACGTCTCCTCGGCGGCACCCATCGCGCGGCGGGCCTTGAGCACCTCGGGCAGGAAAACCTCGAGCGCGCGGGGCCGGTTCGGGTCCCGCTTGAGGTAGCCCTTCTCCTCCAGGGAGCGCAGCTGGTGGGCGACGCTGGACGTGCTGGTCAGGCCCACGGCCTGGCCGATCTCCCGCATGCTCGGCGGGTAGCCGCGCTTCTCGATGCTGTCCTTGATGTGGGCCAGGACCCGCAGCTGGCGCGGCGTGAGTCCCGAGGAGTCGGGCGGGCCGTCCGGCAGCTCCGTGACGGTGCGGTCCTTGCTCTGTGCCATGGGATCGGCCTCCAGTTCGCGCGGCGGTGTCGCTGCCGGGGAGCCCGGCGTGGTGGCACCGACGCTAACGGAACCGGGCGCCCCGCATCAAACATCTGTTCGAACAGGCGTGTCGGCGGCACGAGCGCGGGGTGTTCGAACATCTTGTCGAACAAACCCTGGACTTGTTCGAACATGTGATCTAGTCTCGTACACATGTTCGATCGAACCTCTGATCGAACACTTCCGTCGGACGGTCCTCCTAGAACTGAGGCTCGCCCACTTCCCCCGGAGGTCCAGATGAGCACTGCCACCATTGCCCCGTTCCACACCGAGACCCGCGTGCTGCCCGCGGTTCGCCAGGCCCGCGCCGGCCAGGTCCGCACCGGCTCGACTGTCCGGCTGACGCGCCGAGGGCGGGTCGTCGTCCTGGCGCTGGCGCTGGTGGTGATCGGATTCGTCGCGGTGCTCGTCGCCGCCGGTTCGGTGGCCACCTGGGCGCAGGGCGACCCCGCCGCCGTCGAGGTCGTCACGGTCGCGCCGGGGGAGACCCTGTGGGCGATCGCCAGCGACGTGGCGGCCGAGACCGGCACCGACGTCCGCTCCGCGATGCAGGACATCCAGCAGCTCAACACGCTGTCGTCGAGCGTGGTCTACGCCGGCCAGGAGCTCCGCATCCCGACCCGTTGAGCGGGCCGCACAGACTCTCCGCCGCCTCGACCCCGGCGGAGCAGGGGAAGACGAAGGGCGGGACCCGTTGCCGGGTCCCGCCCTTCGCGCTCACCGAGCGGCGCGCTTGCCGCCCTTGGGTGCGTTCGGGTCCCGCTTGGGCTTGGACTCGGGGGCGCTGGCGATGCCGAGCGCGCGCGCGAGCCGCGCGGCGAGCATGAAGGCGAGGAAGAGGCAGGCCATGGCGGCAAGGGCGCACGCGATGAGCAGCAGCCAGGAGCTGGCCCTGCCGTCCTGGCGGGCGTCGGCGCCGAAGCCGATGGCGGTGAACACGAGGAATCCCCAGCCGACCACCGCAGCGGTGATGGCGACGGCCATCAGGGCCAGGTCCGGGCGGAACTGCGCCCGCTCGCGGCTGCCCGCCCGCTTGCCTGCCCGCTTCCCCCCAGCCACGCCCGCCATTGTGTCCGATCGGCGGCCCCGGGGCCGGCCAACCCGCCGAGCCCGTGCCGCGGGCCGTCCGCGAGGCCGCTGTGAGCCGGGCCTTTGGCCCGTCGGTGGATGCCGCGCGGCCTGTGACCTGCGTAAACGTGGCGGCGGGTAAAAACTGCGCCGCAGAGGCGGCTGAGCACTTGCACGCCGTGGCGCACACGGCGTACGGTTACCACAACATCTAGTAGTTACAAGGATGTAGTTCTCCACATCTAGTCCACAGGATGGATCGTGGAGTCCACAGGATTTGACGCGTTCTGCACAGGCGGTCCCGCTGCCGTCCACAGGTGCACCCCCGGGGAGGAGGACCTTATGCACTGCCCATTCTGCAAGCACACCGACACGAAGGTCCTCGACTCGCGCGTCGCCGACGACGGCTGCTCGATCCGCCGCCGCCGGATGTGCCAGGACTGCGAGAAGCGGTTCACCACGGTCGAGGCGATGCAGCTGACCGTGCTCAAGCGCTCCGGCGCCACGGAGCCGTTCACCCGCTCCAAAGCCATCGCCGGCGTCCGCAAGGCGTGCAAGGGCCGCCCGGTCGACGAGGACGACCTCGCCCGGCTCGGCCAGGACGTCGAGGACCAGCTCCGGCTGGGCGGCAGCCCCGAGATCGCCGCCCACGAGGTCGGCCTGGCCATCCTGGCGCCGTTGCGGCGCCTCGACGAGGTCGCCTACCTGCGCTTCGCCTCCGTCTACCGCGGCTTCGACTCCGCCGCCGACTTCGAGAACGAGATCGCCATGCTGCGCGCCGAGCGCCAGCTGCAGTCCGAATCCGCTCACCCGGCCCCCGCGGGCTGACCACAGACTCCCGGCAGGTGGTGGGGAAGCCGCCTGCCGGGGCACCACGTTGCAGCAAGAGCACGACACCGCTCAGCACGACACAGCACCACCACTCGCCGCACCACACATGCACGGACACCAGGGAGAACACACAGCGATGACCGAGACGGCCAGCAACCCCACCGAGACGCGCCGCGGCGCCGGCAAGGGCCTGAAGATCGAGCGGGTGTTCAGCACCGAGGGCGTGCACCCCTACGACGAGATCAACTGGGAGCGGCGCGACGTCGTCCAGACCAACTGGAAGACCGGCGAGACCGTCTTCGAGCAGCTGGGTGTGGAGTTCCCCGACTTCTGGTCGCTCAACGCCTCCACCATCGTCACCACGAAGTACTTCCGCGGCGCCGTCGGCTCCCCGGAGCGCGAGACCGGGCTGCGCCAGCTGGTGGACCGGGTCGTGAAGACCTACACCAAGGCCGGCATCGAGAACGGCTACTTCGCGTCCGCGGCGGACGCCGAGGTCTTCGAGCACGAGCTGACCTGGCTTCTGGTGCACCAGTACTTCTCGTTCAACTCCCCGGTGTGGTTCAACGTCGGCACCGCCTCCCCGCAGCAGGTCTCGGCGTGCTTCATCCTCTCGGTCGACGACTCGATGGACTCGATCCTGAACTGGTACAAGGAGGAGGGCTTCATCTTCAAGGGCGGCTCCGGCGCCGGCCTGAACCTCTCCCGCATCCGCTCCTCCAAGGAGCTGCTCTCCTCCGGCGGCACCGCCTCGGGCCCGGTCTCGTTCATGCGCGGCGCCGACGCCTCCGCGGGCACCATCAAGTCCGGTGGCGCCACGCGGCGCGCGGCGAAGATGGTCGTCCTCGACGTCGACCACCCCGACATCGAGGAGTTCGTCGAGACGAAGTGGCGCGAGGAGGACAAGATCCGCGCCCTGCGTGACGCCGGCTTCGACATGGACCTGGGCGGCAAGGACATCACGTCCGTGCAGTACCAGAACGCCAACAACTCGGTGCGCGTCAACGACGAGTTCATGCGCGCGGTCGAGGAGGGTCGCGAGTTCGGCCTGCGCTCGCGCAAGGACGGCTCGGTCATCGAGACCGTCGACGCCCGCTCGCTGTTCCGCAAGATCAGCGAGGCCGCCTGGGCCTGCGCCGACCCCGGCCTGCAGTACGACGACACGATCAACGACTGGCACACCAACCCCGAGACCGGCCGGATCACCGCGTCCAACCCGTGCTCGGAGTACATGTCGCTGGACAACTCCTCGTGCAACCTGGCGTCGCTGAACCTGATGAAGTTCCTGCGCGAGGACGACACCTTCGACGCCGCGCTGTTCACCCGCGCCGTCGAGCTGATCATCACCGCGATGGACATCTCCATCTGCTTCGCCGACTTCCCGACCGAGCCGATCGGTGCGACCACCCGCGACTACCGCCAGCTCGGCATCGGCTACGCCAACCTCGGCGCGCTGCTGATGGCGATGGGCCTGGGCTACGACTCCGAGGGCGGTCGCGCAATGGCGGCCACCATCACCTCGCTGATGACCGGCACGTCGTACCGCCGCTCGGCGGAGTTGGCCGACGTCGTCGGCCCGTACGCCGGCTACGCCCGCAACGCCGAGGCGCACCAGCGGGTCATGCGCAAGCACCAGGCCGCCAACGACGCGGTCCGTCCGCTGCACCTCAACGACACCGCCGTGCACAAGGCGGCCACCGACGAGTGGGCGAAGGTCGTCGAGCTGGGCAAGACCAACGGCTTCCGCAACGCGCAGGCCTCGGTGCTCGCGCCCACCGGAACCATCGGCTTCATGATGGACTGCGACACCACCGGCATCGAGCCCGACTTCTCCCTGGTGAAGTTCAAGAAGCTCGTCGGCGGCGGCTCGATGCAGATCGTCAACCAGACGGTGCCGCGGGCGCTGAAGAAGCTCGGCTACGACGCCGAGAAGATCGAGGCGATCGTCGACTACATCGGCGAGCACGGCCACGTCGTGGACGCGCCCGGCCTCAAGCCGGAGCACTACGAGGTCTTCGACACCGCGATGGGCGAGCGCTCGCTCAAGCCCATGGGCCACGTCAAGATGATGGCCGCCTGCCAGCCGTTCCTCTCCGGCGCCATCTCGAAGACCGTGAACCTGCCGGAGTCGGCGACGGTCGAGGAGATCGAGCAGATCTACCTGGAGTCGTGGAGGCTCGGCCTCAAGGCCACCGCGATCTACCGCGACAACTGCAAGGTCGGCCAGCCGCTGGCCGACGGTGGCGGCAAGGCCAAGAAGGACGCGGCCGACGCCGCGGAGGCCGCCGCGGCCGCGACCAAGGTCGTGGAGAAGGTCGTGGAGAAGGTCGTCTACGCGCCGACCCGCAAGCGCCTGCCGAAGTCGCGCCAGGCCCGGACCACGTCGTTCACCGTCGCCGGCGCCGAGGGCTACATGACCTCCGGTGCCCACGACGACAACACCCTGGGCGAGATCTTCCTCAAGCTCGGCAAGCAGGGCTCGACCCTGGCCGGCGTGATGGACGCGTTCTCGATCGCGGTCTCGATCGGCCTGCAGTACGGCGTCCCGCTGGAGACCTACGTCTCGAAGTTCACCAACCTGCGCTTCGAGCCCGCCGGCCTCACCGACGACCCGGACGTGCGGATGGCGCAGTCGATCATGGACTACGTGTTCCGTCGCCTCGCGCTGGACTACCTGTCCTTCGACGAGCGCTCGGCGCTCGGCATCTACTCGGCCGAGGAGCGTCAGCGTCACCTCGAGACCGGCTCGTACGAGCCCGTCGAGGAGACCGGCAACGCCTCCGAGCTGCTCGAGACCGTCCCGGTCGCCAAGGCGGCCGACGCCGAGGTCGAGCTGGTCGAGGCCGAGGACGCCGACCTGCTGGCCGGTGCCCCGTCGGTCGAGCCCGAGGCCAAGGTCGCCAAGACCACCGCCGAGCTGCTCGAGAAGCTCACCGGCACCGCCGTCGACAGCCCGCTGTGCATGACCTGCGGCACCAAGATGCGTCCCGCCGGCTCCTGCTACGTCTGCGAGGGCTGCGGCAGCACCTCGGGCTGCAGTTGATGACGGTTCTCACGAGATCGCGACAGGATTCGCACTAGAACGCGACAGATTCGCATCAGAGTGCGACAGATTCTCACGAAACTGCGACTCGTAGAGACAGGCAAATAGGAGGAGGGGCTGGATCCATCGGGTCCAGCCCCTCCTCCTACTTCTATTTGTCTCGCGTCGGGTTGCCTCCCGGCCAGCCCTCTGAGTGCCTGTCGGGTTAGGGGCGGGGCGGAGCCTGCCGCCCACTCTCGCGCGATGATGTCGCCGAGTCGTTCGATTGCCGCCGGATAGTTGCCTTCAAGGACCCAAGCAAGGGGTGTGGTTCCGGCCAGTTCGTCCGCAGAGGTACGCAGCATGATTGCGACTGCCCATGGGGCGAAGTCACGCAGGGCACGGAAGAACGGGCCCAGGTCATGCATGATCTCGACCGGTCTCGCTGCGGCGGTGGAACTGGCAAGCGGGGTACTCCCACCGCCCGCTTGTGGGTAGTCCGAGGAGTGTCCCGGCCTCGCGAAGTGCGACTACCTCGGATACCGGGAGTCCCAGGGATTTGCCCGACCGCGTGTTCTGGCCAGGTCGGCCCAATGCCTCGGCCAGGTTGGTGACAGTCCTCGCCATCCATCGCGGTGGCACCGGTGGACGCACAGGTGGCATCCGGACAGCCCATTCGGGGAAGCCATCGTCGTGCTTCACGGAGATAAACCCGTCGTGTGACGCGCCTGACCGGAGACGACGGTGCCTATGCTGTGCCACCTGACAGCATCATCAAGGAACTCTCCAAAGCCGACGACCCCCACACGGGCTGGAACGGCGCGGCGGGGGTCTCGGTGACGCCGGTCGGCGTCCCAGGCGACATCAGCGTTCACCAAGTCGTCAGCCGCATGTTCAGCGGCTACTGAAGTTGCCAGTATGTATGTGGCGCGCCTCCCACATTCGGGGCTGCGTTCGCGTAGAGAAGAAGTAGCGACACGTCCATGTCGCCACACGCTGGTGCCTTCCCCCGCCACGAGACAGGGGGACCCGAATTCCCGGAGCACCCGGAGCCCGCCATACCGGCGGTGCACCGCACGTTAGCGATCGGCTGCGGCAGTCGGACGGAGACAGGGCGAATCGCGACGGCGGCAACATGCCGATACTTCCTGCGACTGTCGGTGGCACCACCTACGTTCGCTACGACGCCATGATCCTAAGGAGCAATTGAGATGGCCCTGCCACGAGCATTTCTGAGTTTCGACTTCGACCACGACCAGACGCCCAAGATCCTGTTCGCGGGCCAGGCCAAGGACAAGTCGCCGACGCCCTTCGCGGTGGAGGACTGGTCCTCCAAGAAGCACCTGCCCCAGGCCGAGTGGGAGAAGTTGATCAAGGAGAAGATCAACAGTTGCCACATGCTGATTGTTCTCGTGGGCAAGCACATGGGTACCGCCACCGGGGTCGTGAAGGAAATCGAGATGGCCAAGGCGCGAGACGTCCCGTGCTTCGGCGTCTACGTCAACGGGGCAGGCACCACCTCCACCCTGCCCACCGGGCTCGCTCGCAACAACGTCGTCGCGTGGAAGTGGGAAACCGTCGCCGCGATGGTCGACAAGTGCGCCAGGGCGGGCAAGAACGGTCGCTACGCGGGATGGGCGTGACTTTGAGGGCTCATCCGAATCCAGGGTGTAGGCGCGGCCTGAAGCCACCGGTCTCCAGCAGGCTCCTGGCGATGTAGTTGGTGAGGTTGCGGAACCCGAGCGCGGATCCGCGGAGGTGCTCGAGCCTGCCGTTGATCGCCTCCGTTGGCCCGTTGCTGGTGCCCGGTCGGTCGAAGTAGGCCAGCACGTCGTCGGCACGCTTCTTCAGCGTCCGACCGAGGGTGACGACCTCGCTGAGGGCCTTGGGGACGCCTGCGCTGACCGCCTCGATGAGCTTGACCATCTGTGCCCGGCCACGGCCGCGGTCCTCGTCGCGGTAGGCGGCGATCATCTGCTGGTAGATGCCCCAGGTTGCCTCGACCTCAACATGCGCATCGACGGCGAAGAGCGCGGCGAGTCGGGCGGTCTGCTTGTCGGTGAGCAGCCCGGCGCCGGTGTGCAGGGTGCGCCGGGCCCCGTAGAGCGGGTCGCCCTTGTGTCCGCGGTGGCCGTGGATGGCCTGCTGGACCCGGCGTCGGCACCGATCCAGCGCGTCGCCGGCCAGGCGCACCACGTGGAAGGGATCCATGACCGCGACCGCGTCGGGGAGTTCCTCGGTGGTGGCGGTCTTGAACCCGCTGAACCCGTCCATCGCGACGACCTCCACGCCCTGGCGCCAGGCGTCGGGGCGGGCGGCGAGCCAGGTCTTGAAGGCCTGCTTCGAGCGGCCCTCGACCATGTCCAGCAGCCGCGCGGGTCCGGTGCCGTCGCGGACCGGGGTGAGATCGATGATCACGGTGACGTACTTGTCGCCCTTCTTGGTGTGACGCCAGACGTGCTCATCGACGCCGACAACCTTCACGCCGTTGAAGCGGGCCGGGTCGTCGATCAGGGCCCGCTTGCCCTCGGCCAGGACTGCGTCGTTCGCGGTGCCCCAGGCGACCCCGAGTGCCTCGGCGACCCGGGCGACGGTGAGGTGGGCGACCACCACTCCTTCGAGTGCCCACCGCAGCCCACGGCGCGACAGCTTCGCGCGCGGCTCAGCCGCACGGCTGGTGTCTTGGCGCCACACGTGACCGCAGCCGCTGCACCGGTAGCGACGGATCGTGACGATCAGCGTCGTGGGCCGCCACCCGAGCGGTTCGTGGGCCAACTGTCGGGTCACGGTGTCGCGCGGTGCCCCTTCGCAGCCGCAGCGGCGGCACCACTGGTCGGGCTCAAGGACCCGGCATGCGAGGACCGCGCGACCGGGTTCGAGGCGCTGGCCGGTGACGACGAGGCCGAGCTCATCGAGTCGGCAGAAGGTGGACAGATCGGGGTGGGCGAACGCATGCGAGCGGTCGCCGACGGTAGCGTCGGGCACGTCGAGGTCTTTCGAGATGAGCGTGTAGGAGCCTTCATCTTCGGGAGACCTCGACGCCTATCCCGGGACCGCCACGCCAACCCGCGCTACACCCTCAACTGTGATGAGCCACTTTGAGTCGCACCCGTAGAGCACTAGTGGTTGGCGTCAACAACTACGTTCGCGCACCACTCAACGGTTGCGTTCCGGACGCGGTTGAGATCGCGGATCGTCTGAGGACGAATGATGACGGCTCCCCCAACTTCGCCGTCGAGACGCGAATCTCCGACCACGGGGAACTGCCAATCGAGCGACCGCTCCTCCGACAGCGCATCAAGGACTTCTTCACCAATGTCTCGGGCATGGACTTAGTGTTCTACTTCTCTGGACACGGACGGCAGGACGACCGAGGGGCCGAACTCGTCACCTCTGAACTTGATGGCGTGCCGGTCAGTGAACTCATGACCTTGGCGAACGGCAGTGCCGCGCGGACCGTAACCATCATCCTCGACTGCTGTTTCAGCGGAGACGTTGGTAACACCCCAGGGCTCCAATCCATGCAGGTTGCGCCGGACTTCCGCAAGGAAATCGCGGTCGTCTCATCTGGAGTGACTGTCCTGGCCGCATCGAAATCGACCGAGGTTTCGATGGAGAGCCGTGGCCACGGTCAGTTCACGAGACTGCTCCTCGACGGATTGGACGGTGCGGCCACGGATCATCTGGGCAACATCACCGCCCTCTCCCTCTACGCTCATGCCTCTCGCGCCTTCGACGCATGGGAGCAGACCCCCGTGTTCAAGGCCAATCTCGCCGACGCAGTCGTGCTCCGCCAAGGCCCCAGTTGGATCTCAGTGGAAGACGTGCGTCGTCTTCCGCAACACTTCGCATCCGAAGCCGACCGGATCACCCTCACCCTCGAACACGAAGGGGAAGGACGACCACTCTCCGCTCCCGGGACGGCTGAACAGCAGGAACTCGACTACCTCAAGCGTCTGCGGAACGTGGGTCTCGCAACCACTGAGAACGACGAGGACTTCTACTTCGCCACACTCAATGGGCACGAGGTCTACCTCACGCCCGCCGGGCGCATGCTGTGGACCTTGGCCAAGAGGGGGAGCGTGTGACCGTCCTCGGTATCACCGGACATCAGGGTCTGCCAGTCGAGACCGTTGCCCTCCTGGAAGAGCGCCTGCCGGTCATCCTGCGGGACCTATCCGTATCCGAGATGGTGGGTAGCCTCGCCCAAGGTGCCGACCAGGTGTGTGCGGCGATCGCCGTGGATCAAGGAGTCCCGCTTCGGGTCATCATCCCGAGCCAGTCGTACGACGTCACCTTCGACGGCGAGGGGCTCGCGAGGTACCACGAGCTACTCCAACGGGCGTCATCGGTCGTCACCCTCTCCTATGGCGCCCCGTCCGAGACAGCCTTCTTCGCAGCCGGACGACAGGTTGCAGACGAGTCTGACGTACTCATTGCGGTTTGGGACGGACAGCCCGCTGCCGGACTCGGTGGCACTGGCGACGTGGTGGCTTACGCGCGAAGCAAGGGCACTCGGGTCGAGGTGCTCTGGCCCGAGGGCGTCGTCCGCTGAGTGGCGGCACCAATGGCTCTCGTGAAATTAGGAGTGACGTTCGGATGAGATTCGACAGCTGATCCGCTGAGTCGTACGACGGCCCGGTCCTCTTTCGGGAGGGCCGGGCCGTCGGCGTTAGCGGGTAGGAGGAGCCTTCTGCCATGCCTCTTGCTGCCGCGCTCCAGCGGCTACGGCCTCGTGGCGAGCACGGACGATCTACTGGGCTGGGTCACGGAGGCTCTGCAGGCGCTGGGCGGCCCAGAAGCTGCGCGGCGACGGCACATTGGCTTCCGCTGAGCCGACGCGCTCGCGGGGTACTTCGACGAATCGACACACCGACGCGACACGCGGTGTGACCATGTCCCGGTGCCGACCTGCATCCCCGAGAACCCCACGTTCACGACGGGCGCCGAGCGCGAGGTCTGGGACCTCCTTCGCGACCAGCTCGGCCCGGACGACGTGCTGCTGGCGAACGTCCGGCTGACGAACGAGGACAAGGACCACGAGGCGGACCTCGTGGTGCTGATGCCGGACTTCGGCGCGCTGGTGCTGGAGATCAAGGGAGGCTCGGTCTGGTACGACCAGGGCTGGATCCAGAAGGGTGCCGCGGACGAGGCGCACTGGATCGCGCCGGTGGCGCAGGCGCGGGACGCGAAGTACGCGATCCGCACCTACGTCGAGAACCAGGCGGTGTGGGGGAGTCGCACCCGGATCCGGTGGGCGCACGGGGTGGTGACGCCGTACTCGGTCTTCGGCGACGACTTCTCCGTGCCCGAGCTGCCGCGGTGGGCGCTGCACGACAAGGGCGACCTCGCGCACCTCGTCACCCGGCTGCGGGCCAACGCGTCCCAGGGAGACAGCCAGCGCGCGCCGGACGGCGACGACGTCGCGGCGATCGCCGACGCACTGACGGCCCGGTTCAACACCTCCTACTACGACGTCAACGCGGAGGCGGCGGAGCGGGCGGCCGAGGCGGACCGGCTCACCGAGCAGCAGATGCAGATCCTCTCGGTCACCCGACTGATCAACCGGGTCGAGGTCCGCGGCGGCGCCGGCTCCGGCAAGACCGTGCTGGCCCTGCAGCAGGCCAAGGAGCTCACCCGCGGCTCCGCCAAGCACGAGCGACCGGCCCAGCGGGTCGCGCTGATCTGCTACTCGATCGGCCTGGCGACGTACCTCAAGCGGCAGGTCGCCTCCTGGCCCCGACGCCAGCAGCCGAGCTTCGTGGGCACCTTCCACGAGTTCGGCAAGCAGTGGGAGGCGCCCGACGGCGACCGCGCCGACAGCGCCTTCTGGGAGGAGGAGCTGCCCCGTCTGATGAGCGAGCTGGCGGACGACCTGCCGGACGGCCAGCGGTACGACGCGGTGGTGGTCGACGAGGCGCAGGACTTCGCCGAGTCGTGGTGGACCCCGGTGCTGAAGGCGTTGCGCGACGAGGAGCGCGGCGGGCTCTACGTCTTCTCGGACGAGAACCAGCGCATCTTCGGCCGCTTCGGCGTCCCGCCGGTGGCGCTGGTCCCGCTCGTGCTGGACCACTGCCTGCGCAACACCCGTGAGATCCACGAGGCGTTCGCCCCGCTGGCGCCCTCGCGCATGTATGCCCGTGGCGGCTCCGGCCCGGAGGTCCGGTTCGTGCCGTCCTCGGCCGCCGACGCCGAGGAGGCCGCCGACGACGAGGTCGTGCGGCTGCTCGACGAGGAGGGCTGGGAGCCCGGCCGGGTCGCGCTCATCACCACCGGCCACCGGCACACCTCACACCGGATGCAGGTCGAGAGCAGCACCCAGGAGGAGTACTGGGAGACGTTCTGGGACGCCGAGGAGGTCTTCTACGGCCACGTCCTCGGCTGCAAGGGCCTCGAGCGTGCCGCGGTCGTGCTGTGCCTCAACGAGGAGTCGGTCACCGACCGTGCCCGCGAGCGGCTGTACGTCGGCATGTCGCGGGCGACCGACCAGCTCGTCGTGGTCGGCGACCCTGAGTGGGTCCGGCAGGTCGGCGGCCCGTCCGTCGCGCGCAGGCTGGGCATCTGAGCGCCGCGTCCCCTCGAGCACGGCCACGGCGCTGAGTTGCGTCGGATGCCGGGTGGAACCTGTTCTCACGCCGGCCGGACGTGCGGGCGGAACGGAGGATGCCATGTGCGTGGAGGAGAAGCCCGACCTCACCGGCGAGCTGGCGGCGATCATCGGCCTCGAGATCGAGGAGTTCGCCGAGCTCTTCGGTGCCGGCTGGCGGGTGGAGGAGCCCGGGCCGTGGCACGACTACGACGCCGACCCCTCCGGCGGCGAGGGTTGCCCGGCCACGCCGTGGCACGTCGCCGGCGACCCGGCGCAGCTGATGATCCGGGTGTTCGCCCACGGCGTGTTCCTGGCGTCCCCGCACGGCCGGTCCATCGACCACCGGGTGGCGTACCGCCCGGAGCGCCAGCAGTACGTCGCCGCCTACGAGCTCGAGCAGGCGAGGGAGGTCGTCAAGCGCCTGCATACCTCGCGCCGGCGCACGTTCCGCTACTGCCGCTATTGCCGCGTCCACACCGCGCCGGAGGGCCGCTTCGACCACGACGTCTGCTACGGCTGCGCCACCACGTGGTTCGGCATCATCTACTGAGCTCCGCCCAGGAAAGTCGTCGCCGATGCGGGTTCCGGGCTGTCAAGCGCTCAGACTGGTGTCGTGGCACCAACTCCTGCAGTCCAGCTGCTCGCCCGCAAGGCGGAGCAGATCCTCGTCGACGTCGCCCGCGAGAGCGCCGAGCCGATCACGTACGGCGAGCTCGCCGAGCGGCTCAAGGCCGACGGCGCCCGTACCGTTCCCGCCCGCCAGGTCGCGAAGGCGCTCGCTGCGCTGCGCGAGCACCGCGGCACCTGGTCGTGGACTCCCTTCCTCACCGCGTGGGTCGTGGACCCCGAGACCGGTGAGCCCAACGAGGAGTACTTCGTCACCGGTGTCGGCGACGCCGCCGCCGTGCGTGCCAAGACCCACCAGCGGATCACCGCCGGCATCTACGACGCCGGTCAGGCCGTCTGATCCGAAAGACCCGTCCGGGCCCTGGGCCCGGCGCCGCAGACGCGGGCTGAGTGACGTCAGCCGACCCCGTCCCGCCCCGAGCGCGAGCTCGCCGGCGGGACGTCGTCGTCCAGGGACTGAGAAGATCGCCCGCACAGCCGAATATAGGATCTACACGCCGCCTAGGTTTCTTCCAAGGGTTCCAAAATTCTCGGGAGGACTTCCATGATCCGGCGTCTCAGCACGTTCCTTGCCACTGTCTGCCTCGTCGCCACCGGCCTGATCGCGAGCGCGCCGGCACCCGCCCGCGCCGCGGCCGTGGCCTGCACCGGGTACTCCTCGTCCACGACCACCTGCACCAACACGCAGACGGTCATCGGCGGCACGTCGTACTCGGTCGATTGGTACCAGCCCAAGGCCACCTCGAACGGGCTGATGCTGGTGCAGCACGGGTTCAGCCGGAACTGTGGCCACCTGCGCGGCACCAGCAAGGCGATCGCGGAGAAGGGGCTCACCGTCCTGTGCATCAACGCCGACATGACCGCCGGCAACCCCGCCCTCGCCGCCACCGTCGGTGACTGGCTGACCGCCCGCGCGATCACCCCGCCGAACGGCAAGCCGCTGCCCACCGCCTACGTCGTGGGCGGTCACTCCGCCGGCGGCCACTTCGCCTCCGCGGTCGGCGCCCGGCTCGCCGCCAACGGCTACCCGCAGCTGAAGGGCGCCGTGCTCTTCGACGCCGTCGCGGCCGAGGGCTTCAGCGCCAACCTGCAGGCGATCTCCGCGGGCGGCGCCCGGCGCGTGCTCCAGGTCGCCGCGCGCCCGAGCGTGACGAACCTGGCCAACAACTCCTTCGGCGCCCTCAACGACCTCGACAGCGGCTTCGTCGGCATCCAGCTGGTCTGGTCGTCGTACTTCCTGGGCGCGCCGATCGGCGGCAGCTGCCACACCGACGTCGAGGGCGAGGACACCGACCTCGTCGGCACCGCCGGCGCGCTGTGCTCGCCCAGCAGCACCCAGACCCAGCGGCTGCGCGACTTCGGCTCCACCTGGGCCCGCGACCTCGCCACCGGCACCACGACGGCGGCCTACCACTGCGTCGACGACCAGGTGCTCGCCAGCTGCGGCAGCAAGGTCCGCGACCTCGCGGACCGCAGCCTCCCGCTGGCGGCCCCGATCCGCTGAGGCGGCGTTGCTAGCGTCGCGGCGTGCCCACTGAGCCCGTCGCCGACGTCGTACGGCGTGCCCGCTCCCTGCTCGGGCGCCACCTCACCGCGCACGGGGTGACGGTGCGGATCACCGAGGTCGAGGCGTACGGCGGCATCGAGGACCCGGCCTCGCACGCCTACACCCGCACGCCCCGCTCGGAGGTGATGTACGGCCCGCCCTGGCGGCTCTACGTCTACCGCTCCTACGGCATCCACTACTGCGCCAACATCGTCACCGGCCCGACCGACATCGGTGCCGCGGTGCTGCTGCGCGCCGGCGAGGTCGTCGACGGCCTCGACCTGGCCCGCGAGCGCCGCGGCGCCGGCAGGGGAGCGGGCGCGGTGCCCGACGAGCGCCTGGCCCGCGGTCCCGGCAACCTGGCGCAGGCGCTCGGCATCACGCTGGCCGACCTCGGCACCGACGTCCTCGCCGGCGGTGCGATCAGGCTGGGGCCCGAGGTGTCGCACGACCGACCGGTCCAGGCCGGGCCCCGGGTCGGGGTCTCGAAGGCCGCCGACGTGCCCTGGCGGTTCTGGCTGGCGGGCGAGCCGAGCGTGTCGGCCTACCGGCGCAGTCCCCGCGCCCTGCCCGGGACCGCTGTGCTGCGCCCGCGTGGGTGAGCACTAGCCTTGCCGGTCGTGAGCGCAGCCAACGTCTACGAGAACGTCACCCTCGACCCCACGCCCAACGTGTACTTCGACGGCGCCTGCGTCAGCCACACGTTCCACCTCGCCGACGGCACCCGCAAGTCCGCCGGCGTGATCTTCCCGGCCACCCTCACCTTCGGCACCGCCGCGCCCGAGGTCATGGAGCTCAACGCCGGGCGCTGCCGGGTGCGGCTCGCCGGCGCCGAGGAGTGGACCGAGCACGGCGCGGGGGAGTCCTTCAGCGTGCCCGGCGACTCCTCGTTCGACATCGAGGTCGTCGAGACCCTGGGCTACGTCTGCCACTACGGCTGACCTGACCCGCCGGGCCGTCGAGGTCCGGTGGGCACCGCCCGCTCGCGGCCTCAGCCGCAGTTGTCGCAGACCCCCGTGGCGGGGATCGCCATGAAGCAGTTCGGGCACACCTTCACCACGGGCTCCGGGGCGACCGGCTTGGCGGGGGCCTTCGTGCTCGCGCGCGGGGCCCGGACCGTCTTGGGCCGTGCGGTGGGCAGCGCCTCCTGCACGGGCTCGGGGACCTCGACGACGGGCGCGACCCAGCCGGGCGGCGCCGGCTCGGTGATGCCGAACCGGGCGAGCACCTCGCGCGCGGCCTCGGTGGGCTGGTGCTTGGGCCGGGTCACGATGTCGAAGGACGACGCCGCGCCCTCCAGGAACGTCTGCGCGGCCGGGGTCAGCGTGGCGGGCAGCCGGCGGTGCCGCCACCGCTGCGGCGCGCCGCCGCGCTGTGTGATCGTCACGAGGTCGGGGCGGTCCCAGCAGACCAGCACCCAGTCGTCGCGGTGGCTGGTCGCCCACACCGCGATCGCACGGTCCCCGGCGTCGGCCGCGGCGCGCAGCGCGATCCGCTCCGGGTTGGAGAAGCGGCCGGTCACCTGCAGCACGCCGGGCAGCGGCTGCTCGACGACGTACTCCTGGTCAGTCAGTGCCTCGATCACCCGGGCCAGGGGATCCGGGCGCTCGGGCCGCTCGGCGTGGTCCTGGTCGGTCTGCGGCACCTGCGGGTCGTTGCTCTCCATCGCACCCCCGACGGTAGTCGGGACGTGGCTGTCGGTGCCGGGCGGGGGCGGCGCAGGGCTCGCGGGCAGTGACGGACGTCCCGCCGCAATGCCGGGACGCCTTGATGGCACGGGTGGACACAGGGTGAACCAGCAGGTTTGGGGAGGGCTCTGCTTCCCTACACTCACGCCATGGCGAAGAAGCGAGACTGGCGCCGCTACGAGGCTCCGTCCGAGGTCCGCGACGAGCACGGTCGGCCCGTCGGCTCCGGTACGACGACGAGCACGACCGGCGGCGCCGCCTCCTCCCGCCGCACCGGGCCGGGGAAGGGGCCGAAGGCACGCACCTCGCGCAAGCCGGGAACCTCGCGCAAGCCGAGCGGCTCGAGCAGGTCGAAGTCCACCGGGACGAGCGGGAACGGCGCGGGGAAGAGCGGCGCCGCGGGCAAGGTCCTGTCGGGCAAGGCCGTGTTCTGGGGGGTCATCGCGCCCATCACGATCGTCATCGCGCTCATCGCGATCGCCTCGAACGGCGACGATGAGCCCTACCGCACCGATCTCGACACCGAGATGCTCGACGCCGCGCTGCTCACCCGTGGCCTGGAGACCGCCGCGCGGCGCGTGGGCGAGGACGTGATCTCGGTGCGGCTCTCCGAGTACGCGCTGCGGATCGAGTACTTCGACCCGAACGAGGACGAGATCAGCACGGTCGAGTTCAACGACTACTCCGAGGGTTACCGGCTCGAGGTCTCCGAGAGCTACTACGAGGACTACATGCCCCGGCCGTTCAAGCTCTCCGTCGTCGAGGCCGAGACCATGATCGAGGCGGTGGAGGGAGCGGTCGAGAAGGCCGAGGACCCCTACAGCTTCGATCTGCGGATCGAGGCCGACCGCACGAGTGGCGAGGTCACGATGACGACCGACGTGTCCGCGGACGAGGCCGTCGAGCAGACGAAGGTCCTCGTGCCCGGCACCTCCTGACCGGCACCTCTACCCGGCCGGCGGCCGGCGGGAGGCGGGAGGCGGGAGTCAGACGATCCCGGCCGCCTCGGCGACCTCGCGGTAGGCGCGTGCCAGCGAGGCCACGGTCTCGTGCGCGTTCAGCCCGCTGGGGTTGGGCACCACCCACAGCTGGGCCCCGGCCAGGTCCTCGGGTTGGCGCCCGGCGACGGCCTTCGGCAGCCCGAAGGCGGTGCGGTAGGCGGTGATCCCGGCGACCGCGACCACCGCCGGCCGCAGCCGCGCCACCAGCTCGCGCAGCGCCGCGCCACCGGCCCGCAGCTCCTCGGCGCTGAGCTCGGAGGCCTTCGCGGTCGCCCGCGGCGCCAGGTTGGTGATCCCGATGCCGCGCTCGCGCATCATCTGTCGGTCGTCCTCGCTCATCCCGTCGGCCGGGTCGATCGGCCGCTCGATCACCCCGCCGGCGAGCAGCGCGGGGTAGAACCGGTTGCCCGGGTGTGCGAAGTGGGTGCTGGTCGCCGCCGTCCACAACCCGGGGTTGATCCCCACGAACAGCAGCCGGAGCACCTGGTCCGGCGAGGTCGGCAGCAGGTCGGGGACGCGGGCGTCGCGGAAGGACTCCAGCTCGGCCCGGGTGAAGGTACGGCGCGCCACGCCCCGATCCTCCCAGCACACCGGTCCTCGCCGCAGGCCGGACCGGGTGGCGGCCCCGCTCGGCACGGGCGCACGATCACTGCCAGGATCGGGCCGTGCCCGGTGAGCCCCGCCCCGCGTGGAACGCCTTCGTCGAGGGAGACAATCTCGACGTCCTCGCCACGCTCGCGCCGGAGTCGTTCGACCTGGCCTACCTGGACCCGCCGTACAACACCGGCAACGACTTCGCCTACCGCGACGACTTCCGCGGTGCCCGCGGCGCCGGCGCCGAGGGTCGCCACGCCGCCTGGGTCGCGTTCATCGAGCCCCGGCTGGAGGCGGTACGACGTGTCCTGGCGCCGACCGGTGCGGTGGCGGTCAGCATCGACGACCACGAGGTCGCGCACCTGCGCCTGGCGATGGACCGGGTCTTCGGCGAGCAGAACCTCCTCGCCCAGGTGGTGGTGAATCTCAACCCCAAGGGACGCCAGCTCGGTCGCGGGTTCGCCACGTCGCACGAGTACCTGCTCGTCTACGCGCGTGACGCCGAGCGCTGTGTCCTGGACGCCTCCTCGGCCAGCACGGTCGTGGAGTCGGACTTCCCGCTCCTCGCCGAGGACGGTCGGCGGTACCGCCGGCTGCCGCTGCGCAACACCAACAAGCGGTTCAACCCGATGACCGCGCCGACGCTGCACTTCGAGCTGTGGGGCGACCCGGTGAGCGGCCGGGTCGCGCTGGAGCCGTTCCCCGGCGCCGTGGCGGTCGTCCCGGTCTTCGGGGACGGCACGCCGGCGGTGTGGCGGTGGTCGCGCCCACGCGTCGCCGAGCGGGCCGACGACCTGGAGTGCCGGCTGGTGCGCGGGGCCCGGGGCGAGCGCGTCGACGTCTATCAGCGCGACTGGCGCCACCCCGTCGGCGGGCGGCGCAAGAAGCTGCGCACGATCTGGCTCGCCGAGGAGATCGGCTCGACCGACACCGCGGTGGCCGAGCTCAAGGAGATCCTCGGCCACGTCTTCGAGTCGCCCAAGCCCACCGGCCTGCTGCGCCGGCTGCTCGACACGATGCCGGACGACGCCCGGGTGCTGGACTGCTTCGCCGGCAGCGGCACCACGGGGCACGCGGTGGCGCTGGCGAACCTGGCCGACGGGGGGCGTCGTACCTGCCTGTCGGTGAACTCCGCCGAGCCCACCCGCCCCGGCTCGAACGCCGCCCGGGCGGGCTACGCCTGCGTCGCCGACATCACCCGCGCCCGGCTCCGGGCGGTGGCCGAGCAGCTCGGCGGCGGGCTGGAGGAGCGCGAGAGCTGAGCCGGCTCAGACGGCTCAGCTTGCGCCGACCGCCCGCTCCAGCGCCACCAGCTCCTCGTCGAGGTGGGTCAGCAGCCGCTGCAGGTGCGGCACCGTACGACGGCACCCGGTCAGCCCGAACCCCATCTTGTCGTCGTAGGAGGTGCAGGTGATGTTCAGGGCCATGTTGTCGATCGGGATCGACAGCGGGTAGCTGCCGACCAACCGGGCGCCGTTCCAGTAGTGCGGCACCTTCGGGCCGGGCACGTTGCTGATGATCAGGTTGAACGGCGGTGGCGCCAGCCGGTGCAGCCCCAGCATCGGCAGCGCGACCGCCGGGGCCATGCCGAGGGCGCTCATGGCCACGATCTGTGCGGGCGTCATCGTGGCCAGCGCCTGCTTGCCGTCGCGCATCGAGGCGCTGATCGTCGCCAGCCGGTCGGCGGGGTCGGGGCGGTGGGTGGCGAGACGCACCATCACGGACCCGACCGCGTTGCCGCCCTCGGCGGAGGCGACCGCGACCTGGCGGGCGTTCAGGCCGATGGGCACCATCGCCACCATCGACTCCTCGGGCAGTGCGTCCAGCTCGTTCAGGTAGCGCCGCATCGCGCCGCTGCACATCGCCAGCACCACGTCGTTGAGGGTGGCGTCCCCGGCCCGGGCCACCGCCCGCAGCCGGGGCACCGGCCAGTCCTGGGCGGCGACCCGGCGCGAGCCCGTGATGGGACGGTTGAGCAGGGTGCGGGGCGCGGACAGCGAGACCGCGGAGGTCTCGTTGCGCACCCCGCGGGCCAGGGTGCGCAGCAGCGCGGAGGGCATCCCGGCGGCCTCCGCGCTGAGCGAGAGCGCGGAGCGCAGCACGTCCGCCCCGGGGAAGGCTGACGCCCCGGCGGGTGCGAGTCGCTTGTCCCGCGGCGGCGCGGCGCCGTCGGCGAACGGCGCCGGCATCCCGCGGCGCTCGGGATCGGTGGACAGCACGCTGGCCAGCAGCCGCATCGCTGCCACGCCGTCGAGCAGCGCGTGGTGCAGCTTGGTGTAGGTGGCCACGCGACCGTCGGCCAGGCCCTCGATGACGTGCATCTCCCACATCGGCCGGTCCCAGCCCAGCCGGCTGGAGTGCAGCCGGCCGCACAGCTCGAACAGCTCGCGCACCCGCCCCGGCGCCGGCAGGGCGCTGTGGCGCAGGTGGTGCTCGATGTCGAACTCCTCGTCGGTGCGCCACATCGGGATGCCGGCGGTGCGCCACGAGCGGTGCGGGTGCTTGCGGAACAGCGGCGAGGGGTGCGTGCTGTCGCGCATGTGTTCGTACATGGCACGGGTGAAGTCGGGGCCCGCGTCCGGAGGCGGTTCGTAGAGGTGCAGCGCGCCGACGTGGATGGGCATCTTCCGGCTCTCCGCGAGCAGGAAGGCGGTGGCCGTCGGGTCGATCGGCCGCAGACCGGCAAGAGAAGCCACGGGGCCCCTTTCGATGGCAGGTGCACGAATCCTGACGGGTTGTGACGCCCGTCACAAGGCAGGTCGCCAGGTTCGTCGTCCGTCGGGGTTTCGACTTACCGGGTCGCGGGGCAGACAATGCGGCGTGAACGAGTTCTCCACCCCCGCAGGCTGGTACCCCGACGGCGACGGATGGGAGCGCCGCTGGGACGGCACGGGGTGGACCGAGGACCGGCGCCGGATGGCCGAGCCCACGCAGGTGCGCCCGACGCCCCCTGGCCCGACGCCCCCGGGGCCGCCCCCCACCCAGCTGCCGCAGCAGCCGGGCAACCAGCCGGGCAACCCGGCGGGTGGCCCGCCGAAGAGCCCGGCCGGGCCCACGTTCGGGGCCCAGCCGCCCTTCCCGCCGGCGGGCCCGTCGCCGTACGCGCCGCCTCCGCCGCCTCCGGGCTACGGCAACGTGGCCGCCGGCTTCCCGCCGCACCCCGGCCGGGGCACGAACGGACCCGGCGGACCCGCCGGACCGGGCCGACCGGGCGGGTCGAGCGGACCGAAGAAGAGCCGGCTCGGCGTCTGGCTCGGGATCGCCGCGGCGCTGCTGCTGATCGTGGGCATCGCGGTCACCGTCGCGGTGCTCAAGCCCTGGCAGGGCGAGGACGACTCGACCGCCGGCCCCGACAAGGGCCCGGGGGGCAAGGGCGGCGACAAGAAGGCGGCCGTCCAGGGCGACATCGACGGCGACAACAAGGGCGACGCGCTGTTCTACCTGTACCAGAACTACGACGACATCAAGAAGGTCACCGCGAAGAGCACCGGCAACGGCTTCGAGCTCGCCCATGTCGCCGCCGACCCCTACACCGAGCCCCAAGAGCTCTACCTGGACTGGGACGGCGACGGAGTCAACGAGAAGCTCGTGTGGCGCTTCGTCGCTTCGGGCAAGCAGATCACCCTGTCCTCCAACGACTCCGACTTCCCCGGTGACCAGACCTTCACGCTGCCGCTCTCGTCGCTGAAGAAGTACGGCGACATCGAGATCCGGCTCGTGCACGGCGACTTCGACGGAGACGGCGACCTCGACCTCGCCATCGCCGGCCCCAACGACCGGGTGGTCGACGTCTCTGTGCTGCTCAACGACGGCAAGGGCACCTTCGCCGAGCCGGTGCTGTGGCTGTCCCTGCCGAACGCCGTGATCGACGTCGTGCAGATCACCGCCGGCGACTTCGACGGCGACGGCGACGCCGACCTGTGGGCCGAGCTGCCCGCGGAACGGCTCACGAACGAGAGCTACACCGAGTACTACTCCGGGGACCGGGGCTTCGCCCTGCTCACCTCCAGCGGCAACGCGTTCACCCAGGGGGCGGTGAACAAGTCGACCATCTACGCCGAGGAGTTCCTGGCCGGCGACGTCACCGGCGACGGCACCGTGAACATCGTCGCCGTCGAGACCAACTCCTACCGCGAGCAGATCACCGTCACCGTGTACGACGTCTCCGCGGGCACCCTCAAGCCGGTCACCGGTTTCACCGGAACCTCCAAGATCGGCCAGCGCTCGCTGCAGGGCGCCACCCTCAGCGACGTCGACGGCGACGGCAAGGCCGACGTGGTGTTCGTCGTCAAGGCGTACAAGGAGGCGAAGTTCACCGGGCTGCAGGTGATGCGCTCCACCGGGGCGGTCTTCGACCCCGCGCTGGTGTGGGCCGACCTGGAGCCGTGCAAGGACGACTCCTGCCGGGTGAGGTTCGTGGGCAGCCGCCGCTACTGATCCCTGCCGGGTCGGGGCGCAAGCCCCGGCCCGGGGGCGCCGGCTCGGCTCGGGTCAGGGCGCGGAGTCGAGCTCGTCGCGCAGCTCGGTGGCCACGGAGTCGACCACCGCGACGAGGTCGCCGCCGGTGCGCGCGGCGACCTCGCGCTGACGCACGTAGGAGGGCCCGCGGGTCAGCAGGTCCGGTACGGCGGCGAGCTCGGCGGCGCAGCCCAGCCGCTCCGCCGTCGGCTCCAGCTGCACCAGCAGGTCCGCGAGGTCGTCGGTGACCAGCCGCTCGTTGGAGTCGGCGTCGAGGATCACGATGGCGTCCACGCCGTACCGGGCGGCGCGCCACTTGTTCTCCTGCACGTGCCACGGCGGCAGGGTGGGCAGCTTCTCGCCGGCGGCGAGGCGGTCGTCGAGCCAGACCACCAGGCAGTGCATCAGCGCGACGAGGGCGCCCATGTCGCTCAGCGTGGAGACGCCGTCGCAGATCCGGTTCTCCAGCGTGCCGTGGCGAGTTGCGGGCCGTACGTCCCAGCGGATCTCGCTGAGGTCGTCGATCACCCCGGTGGTCACCTGGTCGTGCGCGAAGTGCTCGAACTCGGCCCAGGTCTCGAACTGGAACGGCAGGCCGGCGGTGGGCAGCTGCTGGAACATCAGCGCCCGGTTCGAGGCGTAGCCGGTGTCCACGCCGGCCCAGATCGGCGACGAGGCAGACAGCGCCTGCAGGTGCGGGTAGTAGGTGAGCAGGGCGGAGAGCACCGGCAGCACCCGGCTCTTCTCCGCCATCCCGACGTGCACGTGCACGCCCCAGATGAGCATCTGGCGTCCCCACCACTGGGTGCGGTTGATCAGCTCCTCGTAGCGGTGGCCCTCGCTGAGCTCCTGGGAGGTCCATGACGCGAACGGGTGGGTGCCCGCGCCGTACAGGTCGAGGCCGAGGTCGTCGGCGGCCGCGGTGACGTGGTGCAGGGTGGTGCGCAGGTCGGTGAGCGCGTCGCCGACGGTCGGGCAGATGCCGGTGACCACCTCGACGGTGTTCTTCAGCAGCTCCTTGTGCAGCTTCTCCGGCTCCGGCATCCGGGCCTTGGCCCGGGCGAAGAGGTGTGCGGCGTCGTTGCGGAGGTCGCGGGTGCGTCGGTCCACCAGCCCGAACTCCCACTCCACCCCCAATGTGGGCTCGGGGGAACCGTGGAAGTCGATGCGCACGCGCTCAGCCTAGGGTGCGCCCGGCGGCGGGCTACCCGGGCTCCCCGGGCTCCCCGGGTTCGGCGCAGCGGTGCGACGATGACGATCATGGACGGATCTCGGACGCTCCATCGCACCCTCGACCTGTGCCTGCGGCTGGGGGAGGTCCTGCTGTCCTCGGGAGCAGGCGCGGCGGACGTCACCGCCACCATGCGGGCGGTCTCGCGGGCACTCGGGGTGCGCCAGGTGCAGGTCGACATCACCTTCACCGCGCTGGCGATGAGCGTGCAGCACGGTCCGGACGAGCCGCCGGTCGTGCAGCTGCGCTCGGTCACCCAGCGCGACATCGACTACGAGGACCTGACCCGCACCGACCAGCTGGTGCGCGACATCGTGGCCGGCCGGGTCGACCTGGAAGAGGCGCGCAGCGCGTTGGCCCGGATCGTCTCCTCCGGTCACGCCCGGCCGCGCTGGGCGGCCACCGCCGGCTGGGGGCTGATGTGCGGCGGCGTGGCGCTGCAGCTGGGTGCCGGCATCGAGGTGGTGGCGGTCGCGATCCTGGCGGCGGTCTGCATCGACCGGTTGCAGCTGCGGATGACGCGCCGCCGGTTGCCGGTCTTCTACCAGCAGATCGCCGGCGGGGTGGTGGCCACGGTGCTGGCCGGGGTCTGCGCCCGGCTGGCCGAGCCCTGGCAGGAGGTGAACACCTCGCTGATCGTCACCGCCAACATCGTGATGCTGCTGGCCGGGATCGGCTTCATGGGGGCACTGCAGGACGGGCTCTCGGGCTTCTACGTCACCGGCAGCGCCCGGGTGGCGGAGGCGATGCTCGCCACCGCGGGCATCATCGCCGGCGTGTCCGGCGGGTTCACCCTGTGCCAGGTGGTCGGCCTGCAGATCCCGCACCTGACCCTGCCGCGCTTCGACCTGGTCGGGGTCTCGGCAGCGGTGGTCGGCGGCGGGATCGCGGGGGCGGCGTTCGCGTTCGCCTGCTACGCGCCGATGCGGATCCTGGTGCCGATCTGGGCGCTCTCCGCGACCGCGGTGCTCGCCACCGTCGGCATGGAGGAGGCCGGCTTCGGCCGGCCCTGGGCGGTCGGCCTCGCGGCCTTCCTGATCGGCCTGTTCGCCTACACCCTCGGCCGCCGGTTCCGGGTGCCGCCGCTGGTCGTGGTCGTCTCGGCGATCGTGCCCCTGCTGCCCGGCCTGACCATCTACCGCGGCCTGTTCCTGCTCACCGAGGACGGCGGCGGGGACGTCGCGCAAGGGCTGTTCGCGATGGTCACCGCCGCCTCGGTCGCGCTGGCCCTGGCTGCCGGCGTGATCCTGGGGGAGTACGTCGCCCAGCCGGTCATGCGCGAGGCGCGTCGCGTCGAGGCCCGGCTCGCCGGCCCGCGGCTGGTCGGCGTCACCCGGGTCCGGCGCCGGAGGAGGCACCCGGAGCACCACCACCAAGATCGTGGGGAAGCAGGTCCAGGAGCGCCGGCAGAGAAGCACTGACCAGGTCGAGCAGCGCGTCCCGGCTGATCCCGGCCGGCTCCTGGGACCAGGTCAGCACCAGGTCCTCGACCATGGCCTGCCAGGCGCGGACCAGCAGCCGCACCGGCGGCGTGTCGGGGAACGCGATGCCGTGGGGATCGGCGGTGAAGAACCGCTCGGCGAGCGCGGCGAAGGTCGCGTCGTAGATCGCGCGCAGCTCCTCGTTGCCGCCGGCCGCGGCCCGCACCAGGGAGCGGTAGCCGGTGTGGCTGTCCGCGACGTAGTCGACGTAGGCGCGCACCGAGGCCCGCAGCCGCTCCACCGGCTGACCGGTCTCCGGCGGCGCGGTGCGGGCGTAGAGGTCGTCGGCGGCGTGTTGCACGACGGCGGCGTAGAAGCCCTGCTTGCCGCCGAAGTAGTGGTAGAGCAGGCCGCGGGAGACGCCGGCGGTCTCGGCGAGCACGTCGATGGAGAGCTCCTCCAACGAGCGGGTGGCGAGCAGCTCGACGCCGAGGTCGAGCAGCTGGGCGCGGCGCTGCTCCGGGCTCAGCCGGGTACGGCCCGCCTCGGGCGCGGGGGAGTCGCCGGGCGCCGGTGCGGACGAGGTCACGCCACCACCCTAGGACCACTATTGACAACTGTTCAATAGCGCGCCTAGCGTCCAGGCATGCTCCCCACCCCTGTTCCCGACGGTGCTTCCGAAGGTGCCACGGGCGGCGTCCGGGTCGTCGACCACCTGATCGTGGGCGCCGGCTTCGCCGGCCTGGCCGCCGCGATCAAGCTCGACGAGGCCGGCGAGCGCGACTTCGTCGTCCTCGACAAGGACAGCGACGTCGGCGGCACCTGGCACGTCAACACCTATCCCGGCGCCGAGTGCGACGTGCCGAGCCAGCTCTACTCGTACTCGTTCGCGCTCAACCCCGACTGGTCGAAGGTCTACTCGCCGCAGGCAGAGATCCAGGCCTACATCCGCGACGTCGCCGCCCGGTCGGGGACCCTGGACCGCTTCGTGTTCGGCACCGAGGTCACCGACGCCACCTGGGACGAGGACCGGCAGCGCTGGATCGTGACGACCGAGGGGCCCGACGGCCCGGGGTGCTACGCCGCCCGCACGCTCGTCGTCGGTGCCGGCGGCCTCTCCGAGCCGCGGCTGCCCGACATCGACGGCATCGACGACTTCGCCGGCGAGACCTTCCACTCCGCGCGCTGGAACCACGACGCCGACCTGGCCGGCAAGCGGGTCGCGGTGATCGGCACCGGCGCCTCCGCGATCCAGCTGGTGCCCGAGCTGCAGCGGCTGCTGGCCGAGAGCGGCGGCCACCTCGACGTCTACCAGCGCACCCCCAACTGGGTGATCCCGCGCAACGAGCGCGCCTACACCGCGCTGGAGAAGCGGCTGTTCCGCACGGTGCCCGGCCTGCAGCGCGCCGTGCGCGGCGCGGTCTACGCCCAGCTCGAGGCGCGGGTGCCGGTCTTCACCCGGTTCCCCGCCCTGATGCGGGTGGTGGAGGCGCAGGTCAAGCGCCGCATCGCCGCAGCGATCGAGGACCCCGACCTGCGTGCGGCCGTCACGCCGTCGTACCGCGCGGGCTGCAAGCGGATCCTGATCTCCAACCGGTGGTATCCGGCGCTCGCCGCCGACAACGTGGAGCTGGTCACCGACGCGATCACCAAGCTCACCCCGAGCGGCGTCGTCACCGCCGACGGCACCGAGCGGCCTGCCGACGTGCTGGTGGTGGCCACCGGCTTCCACGTCACCGAGCCGCCGATCGCCACCCGCATCACCGGCCGCGAGGGCCGCACCCTCGCGCAGGTCTGGGACGGCGCCGGGATGGCGGCCTACAAGGGCACGACCATCCACGGGTTCCCGAACCTGTTCCAGGTCGTCGGCCCCAACACCGCGCTCGGGCACTCCAGCATGATCTACGTGATCGAGTCGCAGGTGCGCTACATCGTCTCCGCGCTGACGGCGATGCGCCGCGACGCGCTGGCGGTCGTCGAGCCGACCCGGGCCGCGCAGGAGTCGTGGACCGCCGCGGTGCGGCGCCGGATGCGTCCCACCGTGTGGCAGACCGGCGGTTGCGCCAGCTGGTACCTCGACCGGTTCGGCAACAACACCACCCTGTGGCCCGGGCAGACCTTCACCTTCCGCCGCCACCTGTCCGCCTTCGACCCCGCGGCGTACGACGTCGCTCCCCGCCGCACGAGGCCCAGCACCCGCCAGGAGGCAACCGCATGAAGCAGCTGCGCGACAAGGTCGTGGTGATCACCGGCGCCGGGTCCGGCATCGGCCGGGCGCTCGCCGTGGAGCTCGCCAGGCGCGGCGCCCGGCTGGCGCTGTCCGACATCGACGAGGACGGGCTCACCGCGACCCTCGACGCGGCGCTGGCCGCCGGCGCCCCCGACGTGCACACCGCACGGCTCGACGTCGCCGACCGCCAGGCGTTCAGCTCCTACGCCACCGAGGTCGTCGCCCACTTCGGCGTGGTCAACGTCGTGGTCAACAACGCCGGCGTCGCGCTCGCCGGTGACGCCCTCGACCTGACGTACGAGGACATGGAGTGGATCGTCGGGATCAACTTCTGGGGTGTCGTGCACGGCACGAAGGAGTTCCTGCCGCACCTGATCGCCTCCGGGGACGGCCACCTGGTCAACCTCTCGTCGCTGTTCGGGCTGCTCGCGATGCCGGGCCAGAGCGCCTACAACGCCACCAAGTTCGCGGTGCGCGGCTTCAGCGAGGCCGTGCGCGAGGAGCTGCTCGTCGCCGGCCACCCGGTCGGCGTCACCGTGGTGCACCCCGGCGGCATCAAGACCGCGATCGCCCGCAACGCGCGGGTCTCGGCGAGGGAGGACCAGGCCGCCACGGCGAAGTTCTTCGACGAGAAGCTCGCCTCGATGACGCCCGAGCGCGCCGCGCAGATCATCGTGCGCGGCATCGAGCGCGACCGGGCGCGGGTGCTGGTCGGGCTCGACGCCCACGCACTGCACCACTTCCAGAAGCTGCTCGGCTCGCGCTATGAGGACGTCGTGGCGCGCATCGCCAAGCGGGTGCTGCCGGCGAAGCGGAGCCGGGCCGGGGCTTGACCTGCCCCGGCAGGATCAGGGCATGGTCAACGTGGTGGAGCACACCGTCGAGGTCGACGCCCCGGTCAGCGCCGTCTTCGACTACGTCGACGACTTCTCGGCGTCCAAGGACTGGGTCTACGGCCTCAAGCGCATCGAGCCGGTCACCGAGCAGCGCGACGGCGTCGGCGCCGAGTACGACGGCGTGATGCGGATCGGCGTCACGCTCAAGGCCCGGATCCGGTGCACCGAGCGGGTGCCGGACGAGCTGCTGCAGCTGACCTCGATCGGCGGCATCACCAACGTGCAGACCTGGCGCTTCACCCCGATCGACGCGGGCCGCACCCGGGTGCACGCCGAGCTGCGCTACACGCTGCCCGGCGGTCCCGCCGGCCGGGTGATCGCCCGGGCCGTCCAGCCGATGGTCGGCGTGGCCGTGCGCTCCACCGCCGAGGCGCTGGTGCGCAACGTGGAGGAGCGCATCCGCTAGCGCCCGTCCGCCCAGCCGGTCCGCCAGCACCCTGCTCGTTCCCGCCCTGTCCGCTGCCGCCGGGACGCGGGGTTTGGGCCGGTTGTGACGCGCAGGGGAGAATCGCCGTGCTGTGGACATCACCTACCCGCCCGACCTGCCGGTCAGCGCACGCCGCGACGACATCGCCGAGGCCATCCGCGACCACCAGGTCGTGATCGTCGCGGGGGAGACCGGGTCCGGGAAGACCACCCAGCTGCCCAAGATCTGCCTCGAGCTGGGCCGCGGCACCCCCGGCGAGGACGGCCGGCCCCGGATGATCGGGCACACCCAGCCCCGGCGGATCGCCGCGCGCGCGGTGGCGGAGCGGATCAGCGCCGAGCTCGGCGTCGAGCTGGGCGAGCTGGTCGGCTACCAGGTCCGGTTCACCGACCGGACGTCGAAGGAGAGCCGGGTCAAGCTGATGACCGACGGCATCCTGCTCGCCGAGCTGCAGCGCGACCGGATGCTGCGCCGCTACGACACGATCATCATCGACGAGGCCCACGAGCGCAGCCTCAACATCGACTTCCTGCTCGGCTACCTCAAGCAGCTGCTGCCCAAGCGCCCGGACCTCAAGCTCGTCATCACCTCCGCGACGATCGACACCCAGCGGTTCGCCGAGCACTTCGACGACGCGCCGGTGATCGAGGTCTCCGGGCGCACCTACCCCGTCGAGATCCGCTACCGCCCGCTGCTGGACCTGCCCGAGGACGACGAGGACGGCGAGCCGATCGTCCGCGACCAGACCGAGGCGATCGTGGACGCCGTCAAGGAGCTCTCCGCCGAGGGGCCCGGCGACGTGCTGGTCTTCCTGCCCGGCGAGCGGGAGATCCGTGACACCGCCGAGGCACTGGCCGACCTGGCCGGCTCCGGGCGCTCGGCGTACGGCGGCGTCGACGTGCTGCCGCTGTACTCCCGGCTCTCGGCCGCCGAGCAGCACCGGGTCTTCGCGCCCGCGGCCGGGTCGCGGCGCCGGGTGGTGCTGGCCACCAACGTCGCGGAGACCTCGCTGACGGTGCCCGGCATCCGCTACGTCGTCGACACCGGCGTCGCCCGCATCTCCCGCTACTCCGCGCGCACCAAGGTCCAGCGGCTGCCGATCGAGCCGATCAGCCAGGCCTCGGCCAACCAGCGCTCGGGCCGTTGTGGCCGGGTCGCGGCCGGCATCGCCATCCGGCTCTACTCCGAAGAGGACTTCGAGGCCCGCCCGGCGTTCACCGACCCCGAGATCCTGCGCACCAACCTCGCCTCGGTCATCCTGCAGATGTCGTCGCTGGGGCTGGCCGGCCGCGGCGGCGACATCAGCCGCTTCCCGTTCGTCGAGCCGCCGGATCGGCGCAACGTGCAGGCCGGCGTGCAGCTGCTCACCGAGCTCGGCGCGGTCTCCGGCCGCGGCGACCTGACCAAGGTCGGGAAGCGCCTGGCCCGGCTCCCGATCGACCCCCGCCTGGGCCGGATGCTGCTCGAGGCCGAACGGCTCGGCTGCGTGCGCGACGTCCTGGTCATCGTCGCCGCCCTCTCCTTGCAGGACCCCCGGGAGCGGCCCAGCGCCGACGAGCCCAAGGAGCGCGCCCAGGCCGACCAGCTGCACGCCCGGTTCAAGGCCGAGGGCTCCGACTTCCTCACCCTGCTCAACCTGTGGAACCACCTGCGCACCCAGCAGAAGGAGCTCTCCGGGAGCGCCTTCCGGCGGATGTGCAAGCGCGAGTTCCTCAACTACCTGCGGGTGCGGGAGTGGCAGGAGCTCGTCTCCCAGCTGCGCCAGGTCACCAAGGAGATGGGCATCCGGCTGGAGGCGCCGGGTGAGACCGTCGACGCCGACGGCATCCATCAGGCGCTGCTGTCCGGCCTGCTGTCCCACGTCGGCCTGCTCGAGGAGCGGGAGAAGGCCGACCCGCGGGCAGGCGGGCGCAAGGAGCGTCGCCGGCCCGGCCCGCGGGAGTACCTGGGCGCCCGCGGCGCGCGGTTCGCGATCTTCCCCGGCTCCGGCCTGGCCCGGAAGAACCCGCAGTTCGTGATGGCCGGCGAGCTGGTGGAGACCGGCCGGCTCTGGGCCCGGCAGAACGCCGAGATCAAGCCCGAGTGGGCCGAGAGCCTCGGCGCGCACCTGGTCAAGCGCAGCTACTCCGAGCCGCACTGGTCGCGCAAGCGGGCCTCGGTGGTGGCCAAGGAGCGGGTCACCCTGTACGGCGTCCCGCTGGCCGCCGACCGCACCGTGGCCTACGGGAGGATCGACCCCGAGCTCTCCCGCGAGCTGTTCATCCGCCACGCCCTGGTCTACGGGGAGTGGGACACCCGGCACCGGTTCTTCCACCACAACCGCACGCTGCTGGCCCAGGCCGAGGAGCTCGAGCACCGCGCCCGGCGCCGCGACCTGGTCGTCGACGAGCACACCCTCTTCGACTTCTACGACGCCCGGGTCGGCAAGGACGTCGTCAGCGGCGCCCACTTCGACCGCTGGTGGCGCGATGCCCGCCGCGCACAGCCCGAGCTGCTCACCTTCGACCCGGCGATGCTCACCCACGACGCCGCCGAGGAGGTCAGCGCCGTCGACTACCCCGAGGAGTGGTCGCTGCCGGGCGGGCTGAGCCTGCCGATCGGCTACCACTTCGAGCCCGGCGCCGCCGACGACGGCCTCACCATCGACGTACCGGTGGCCACGCTGAACCAGGTCGACGACGAGGACTTCTCCTGGCTCGTGCCCGGCCTGCGCACCGAGCTGGTGACCGAGCTGATCCGCGGCCTGCCCAAGGCGCTGCGGGTGAGCTTCGTGCCGGCGCCCAACACCGCGCGGGAGTTCCTGGCGGCCGTGCCGCCGGGCACCGAGCCGCTGCTGGACGCCCTGGAGCGCTACCTGCGGGCCAAGACCGGCGTGCACGTGCCGCACGAGGCCTGGGACCTCGACGCGCTGCCCGCGCACCTGCGCCCCGGCTTCCGGGTCCTCGACGAGCGCGGCCGGGTGCAGGCCCGCGGCAAGTCGCTCGCCGAGCTGAAGGCGCCGCTGCGGCCCACCTTCGAGCGCGCGATGTCGGAGGTCGCCAGCGACTCCGGGATGGCACGCACCGGTGAACGCACCTGGGTGTTCGACGAGATCCCCGCCGCTGCCACCTGGACCCGCGCCGGGCACCAGGTCGAGGCCTACCCGGGGCTGGTCGACGAGGGCGACACCGTCGGCCTCGGCGTCTTCGGCTCCGTCGCCGAGCGCGACGCCCGGCACCGCGAGGGTGTCGTGCGGCTGCTGCTGCTCCAGCTCGGCATCGCACCGCTCGCCGGGATCGTCGAGGGCCTGTCCAACGCCGAGAAGCTCGGGCTCGCCGGGACGCCGTACCCGGGGGTGCCGGCGCTGCTGGCCGACTGCCTGCGCGCGGTGGTGCTGGACACCGTCGACGCCCGCGGCGACGTCCGCACCCGCGAGGAGCACGACGCCCTGCTCGCCACGCTGCGCGCCAGCGCTGCCGCCGACGTGAGGGGCGTGCTCGCCGAGCTGCAGCGGGTGCTGGCGACCTGGCGGGAGGTCGAGCGGATGCTCAGCGGCCGCGCCGAGATGTCCATGCTGCCCGCCCTCACCGACCTGAAGGCCCAGCTCGCCCGCCTCGTCCACGACGGCTTCGTCGGCGAGGCCGGCGCCGCCCGGCTGCGCCGCTACCGGACCTGGCTGGGTGCGATGAAGGAACGGCGCACCGCGCTGGAGACCGGCGGCCCGGCCGCCCTGGTCAAGGACCGGCAGCGGATGGAGCTGGTCGGCCCGCTGCAGCAGGCATGGCTGGACCGCATGCAGGCGTTGCCGGCCGGGCGTCCGCCGGGGCGTGAGCTGCGCGCCGTGGGCTGGATGCTCGAGGAGTACCGGGTCTCGCTGTGGGCCCAGAAGCTGGGCACCGACGGGCCGGTCTCGGACGTGCGGATCCGCAAGGCCCTCGACGCACTGGACCGGCCGCCGTCACGTCGTACGACCTAGGCTTGCGTGGTGCCTGAGCAGCGTCCCCACCACCGCCCCGTGCCCAAGCAGGCGGCGTTCTTCGACGAGCAGTCGGACGGACCCGACCCGAGCCTGGTGACGGAGGCGGCCGAGCGGGCCGCGGCCCTGCTGGTGCGCGGTGCCCGCGGCAGCGAGGACGCCGCCGTGACGGAGCGGCTGGTGCACCTGGCCGACGACGAGGGCATCGAGACGATCGCCGCACTGTGGGCGCACGCGGCCGCGGACACGCTCTCGGGCTGCCTGTGGCGCCTCTACCTGCTGCGGTCGTGGGTCTACGCCGACCCCGCCGCCGCCGCCCGCCAGTTCGAGGCTGGACGCTCCCGCGCCGAGCTCGCCCGCGTCGTCGCCGGCGTGGCCGACCCGCCCGGACCCGATGCGCTGCGGGCGATGATCGACCAGGTGCTGCGCGGCATCGCCGAGGGCGACTTCGCCGACGTGCTGTTCCGCGCGGCGGCGTTCTCCCGGGTGGTCGCCGCGGGCCGCGCGACGCTTGCCGACGTGCCCGACGGCGAGGTCCGCCGGATGCTCGCCACCGCCGAGCAGCTGGAGGCCGCCGGCCACCTCGAGCTCGCCGGCCGCCTGGGCTGAGCCCCCAGCCGGGCTCCGGCTGACGACCTGGTCACACCGGGGGTGTGCGGTCCGCCGTCGGCTGGGGCGAGGCAGTCTCGGCCCGTAGACTCGGCGGCGAGCACGTCGGGTCGCGGCAGCCCCGGGTCCCAAAAATAAGCCGCTACGAGCGGCCACGCGCCGTGAGGCGCTCCCGGCCCGGCGTGCTCTCCAGCCTGGATAGGGTGTCCCCGATCTGGGGACACGAGCAGGGATGGGGCATCAATGACGCAGTCAGGTCGGCTCGGGTGGCGCACGGGCGCGACCGTGCTCGTCGTCGCGATCACGGTCCTGGTCGGGATGCTGGTGCTCTCGGCGCGCGACCACGACAAGCAGCCGGCCGCGCCGGCAGCCAGCACCTCGGCCAAGCCCCTGCGGCTGGAGTTCGCGGTGTGGGGGAGCAAGGCCGAGATCGACGCCTACGCCGGCGTCGTCGCCGACTACAACGCCAGCAGCGAGGGCACCGAGGTCGCGCTCCGGTCGTGGCCGAGCGCGGAGGCGATGCTCACCGACGTGCGCGCCGGCAAGGCCGACCCCGACCTGTACCTGCTGCCCCGCAGCGACCTGGCCGAGACCGTCGCACAGAAGCGCAACCAGCCGCTGCTCGACCTGCTCAACGAGCGGGAGATCGCCATCGGCGACGACTTCTCCCGCGACGCCGTCTCCGCGTTCTCGATGGCCGACGACCTGCAGTGCATGCCGTACACGACCTCGCCGATGGTCATGTACTACAACACCGAGCTCGTCGACTTCGACGCGATGGCGCAGGCCGGCCTGCCGACGCCGAACGAGGAGCGCGTCAGCTGGAACTTCACCCAGTTCCGGGCGGCCGCCGAGTTCGCCAGCCGTCCCCGCGAGCGCACCCGCGGCGTCTACATCGAGCCGTCGCTGGACGGCCTGGCGCCGTTCGTCTACAGCGGCGGCGGCCAGGTGTACGACAACCAGGTGGCCCCGACCCGGCTCGCGCTCGGTGACGGCGACGCCGTCGGTGCGCTGCGCCAGACCCTCGAGCTGCTCCGCGACCCTCGGCTGACGCTGAGCAGCAAGCAGCTGGCCCGGCAGCCCGCGCTGGAGTGGTTCAAGCGCGGCAAGCTCGGCATGATCGCCGGCTACCGCGACCTCACCCCGCAGCTGCGCGCCGTCGAGGGCCTCTCCTTCGACGTGATGCCGATGCCGTCGCTGGGCCGCAACCTGACCGTCGGCGAGCTCTCCGGGATCTGCCTGTCCCCGGGCAAGCCGGGCCGGGTCAGCGCCGCGGCGAACTTCCTCACCTACCTGGTCAGCGACGAGGCGATCGCGCGGGTGACCGAGACGGGCTACATCCAGCCGACCAAGCTCACGGTCGCCTTCTCCCCGGCGTTCCTGCAGCCCGGCCGCGCCCCGGAGCACGCCATCGTGTTCAACAACTCGGTGCGCAACATCGTGCTCGACCCGCTGATCACCGACGGCGCCCAGCTGCGGGCCCTGGTGGCCTCGGACATCGTCGCGCTGCTCATCGACCCGGTGCTTCCCGACGACCTGGACGCGGTGCTGCGTTCGATCGACGAGAAGTCCCGCTCGCTGCTCGACCCGGACTACGAGCCCGCCGACGACCCGTCGGCCTCCCCGGGCGGGAGCAGCAGCGAGCCTCAGCCCGCGGACTGAGGCTGCGGCGCGTCGGCCTGCAGGACCGCGCTGGTCAGCGCGGAGGCGGTGAGCCCGATCTGCCAGCTGCGGGCGCCGAGCTCGCGCAGCTGGTCGACGATCGCCTCCAGCAGCTCGGCGGGCTCCCGGGTCGCCGGCGGCGACCACATCACCCGGCGCAGGTGGTCGGGAGTGAGCAGGTTCTCGGTCGGCAACCGGTGCTCGGACGCCAGCGCGCCCACCGCGGCGCGCGCCAGCTCCAGGCGCCGGGCCGCGACCGGGTCCTTGTCCGCCCAGGCACGAGGCGCCGGCGGGCCGTCGCCCACGGCCGTGCGGGTCGGCAGCTCGTCCTCGCTCAGCTCGGCCGCGGAACGGATCGCGGCCAGCCAGTCGCCTGCGTGCCGGGAGGCGCCGCGGCCATGGAAGCCGGGGGTCGACATCAGGGCGCCCCGGCTGGTCGGCATCGCGGTGGCCGCGGCCACGATCGCGCTGTCCGGGATCAGCCGCCCGGGGGTGACGTCGCGCTCGGTGGCGATCCGGTCCCGGGTCTCCCACAGGGCACGGACGGCGGCCAGGGTGCGGCGTCCGCGCACCTTGTGCAGCCCCGAGGTACGACGCCAGGCGTCGACCCGCACGGCGGGCTGGAAGGACAGCAGGTGGTCGAACTCCTGACGCGCCCAGTCGGCCTTGCCGGTCTCCTCGAGCTCAGCGGCCAGCAGGTCACGCAGCTCGACGAGCACCTCGACGTCCAGCGCGGCGTACTCCAGCCAGGCCTCGGGCAGCGGCCGGGTCGACCAGTCCACCGCCGAGTGCTCCTTGAGCAGCTGCCGCCCGAGCAGCGACTCCACCAGGGTGGCCAGACCCACGCGGGGGTAGTCGAGGAGCCGGCCGGCGAGCTCGGTGTCGAAGAGCGCGGCCGGGCGCAGGCCCACCTCGGCCAGGCACGGCAGGTCCTGGGTGGCGGCGTGCAGGATCCACTCGGCGTCGCCGATCGCCTCGGCCAGCGGCTCGAGGGTGCCGAACGGGATGGGGTCGATCAGGCCGATGCCTGCACCCTCCCGCTTGACCTGGATCAGGTAGGCGCGGTTGGAGTAGCGGTAGCCCGACGCGCGCTCGGCGTCGATCGCGACCGGTCCGCTGCCGGCGGCCAGGGCCGCGCAGTACTCGGCCAGCGCAGCAGGGGTGTCGATGACCGGGGGCAGCCCGCCGCTCAGCCTGAGCAGCTCGACGCGCGGTGCCTCCTGGTCGGCCTGGTCCGGGGTCTGCTCCGGCCCGGTCGACGGGGTCGACTCGGTTGCCATCAGGCGGAGCCACCCCGCTGGCCACGTCGCGACGGCATGACGGAGACGCCCTCGGGGACCGGCTGCAACCCGCCCGCGGTGCACATCAGCTCGCCCCACGCCTCGGCGTGCGCGGCGAGGTCGGCGGGATCGGTCGGCGTCCACGAGGCACGGATCTCCAGCTGAGCGCTGCCCGTCTCGTCGGCCATCGCACCGAAGCTCTCGGTGGTGACGCGGGTGACGGTGCCGGAGGCGGCGACGTGCTCGGCGCCGTGCGCCGCGAGCGCCTCGACCAACCACGTCCACCCGACCTCGGCCAGCACCGGGTCGGCGGCCAGCTCGTCGTCGATCTCGGCGCGGCAGTAGGCCACGCAGCGGAAGGTGCCCTCCCAGGCGTCGTGCCCGGCGGGGTCGTGGAGCACCACGAGCCGGCCGGTGGCGACCTCCTCGTCGTCGACGGTCACGTCGGCCGACAGCGCGGTGGCGTACGGCGCGATCCGCTGCGGCGCCGGCATCTCCTCGCACAGCACCTCGGGCCGGAACACCGCAGCGCGCAGGCTGTCGACGGCAGCGGTGAACTCCCGAGGGGTGCCGGCAGGGCCGGACCCCTGGCTCGACTCCTGACGCGCCACCATGGGTCCAGGGTAGGCCGACGAGGGCCGAACGATGTGCGTCCCACGCCGTCGACCTGAGACGCTGGTCGGGTGACCACCGCACTCCACGACAGCGCGTTCCTCACCGCGGCCCGGGGCGAGCAGCCCGACCACACCCCGGTGTGGTTCATGCGGCAGGCCGGCCGCTCGCTCCCGGAGTACCTCGCGGTGCGCGAGGGCGTGACGATGCTCGACTCCTGCATGGACCCCGAGATGATCGTCGAGATCACCCTGCAGCCGGTGCGCCGCTACGGCGTGGACGCCGCGATCTTCTTCTCCGACATCGTGCTGCCGCTGAAGGCGATCGGCGTCGACCTCGACATCGTCCCCGGCGTCGGACCCGTCGTGGCGAACCCGGTGCGCACGCTCGAGGACGTCGCCGCGATCCCCGACCTCACCCCGGAGCAGATCCCGTTCATCACCGCCGCCGTGCAGGGCCTGGTCGCCGAGCTGGCCGGCATCAACGGCGGCACCCCGCTCATCGGGTTCGCCGGGGCGCCGTTCACCGTGGCGTCGTACCTGGTGGAGGGCGGGCCCTCGAAGGAGCACGCCAAGACCAAGGCGATGATGTTCTCCGCCCCCGAGGTGTGGGACGCGCTGATGCGCAAGATCGGCGGCATCGCCACGGCCTTCCTGGAGACGCAGGTGGCCGCCGGCGCCTCCGCGGTGCAGCTCTTCGACTCCTGGGCCGGTGCGCTCACGCCCGCCGACTACGTCCGTCACGTGCAGCCGCACTCGGCCGCCGTGCTCGCCCGGATCGGCGAGCTCGGGGTGCCGCGGATCCACTTCGGCGTCGGTACGGCGAACCTGCTCGCCGAGATGGGTGAGGCCGGCGCCGACGTGGTCGGCGTCGACTGGCGCACCCCGCTGGAGCGGGCGATCCCGCTCGTGGGGGACCGGGCGGTGCAGGGCAACCTGGACCCGACGCTCGTCTTCGCGCCCACCGACGTGATGACCGCCCGCGCCGCCGAGGTGATCGAGGCCGGCCGCGCCGCCAAGGGCCACATCTTCAACCTCGGCCACGGAGTCATCCCCAGCACCGACCCCGACCAGCTCGCTCGGCTGACCGCGTTCGTCCAGGGCTACCCGCTGGACTGAGCCCTGGGACCGAGCCCTGGGACTGAGCCCCGGGACTGAGCCCCGGGGCTCAGGGGCTCAGCTCTCGGCCGGCGGCGCGGCGCTCTTGCGCGTGGTCCGCTTGCGGACGGTCGTCGTGACCACCGGGCGCGGCGGTGCGGCCGGCTCGGCGGGCGCCGCCGGCTCCGGGGCACTCGTGCCGGGCTGCTCCACCCGTGCCTGCGGTGCCGGCTGTGTCGACTGGGCAGCCGGCTTCGTCGCCGCCTTCTTCCGCGCCGTGGTCCGCTTGGTCGCCCGCTTCGGCTCGACCTTCTCGGCCTCGACCTTCTCAGGCGCGACCTTCTCAGGCTCGTTCACCTTGGGCTCGCTGGTCGTGGGCTCGGCCTTCTTCGCGGCGGTCTTCCTCGCGACGGCCTTCCTGGGCTCGCTCGTCTTGGGCTCGGCCTTCTCCGCGGCCGTCTTCTTCGCGGCCGTCTTCCTCGCGGTCGTCCGCTTCGCGGGGACCTTGCCCTTCAACCCGAGCATCGCGGAGCTGCCGGTGCCGGAGGTGACCAGGTACGGCTGGGCCTCGACGAGGGCGAGCAGCTTCGGGTGACCGTAGAGCCGCGGGTCGAAGGACGGGTTCGCGGTGCGCAGGTAGTTGCCCAGCGCGCTGACCGACACCCAGCCCTCCTCGTCCGAGGCGTTGTTGATGCCGCGGGTGAGCAGGCTCTGCAGGTTCGGCAGCACAGGTGCGGCGTCGGCCTCCTGCTCCGTCCCGGCGGCATCGGTGTTGGCGGCGTGCTCATCGGGGGCGTCGTCGAGGAGCTCGAGCCGGATGAACCGGTCGCAGGCCTCCTGCAGCGCGATCGGGGTCCGGCTGCGGCCCACGGCGTACACGGTCTTGCCCGACTCCCGGAGCCGGGTGGCGAGCCGGGTGAAGTCGCTGTCGCTGGAGACGATGGCGAAGGCGTCGACGTTGCCGGAGTAGAGCAGGTCCATCGCGTCGATGATCAGCGCGGAGTCGGTGGAGTTCTTGCCCGTCGTGTAGGCGAACGTCTGCTCCGGGGTGATCGCGTGCCGGTTCAGCCGGGTCTTCCAGCCCTTCAACGCGTCGGCGGTCCAGTCGCCGTACGCGCGCTTGACGGTGGTGCGCCCGAACTTGGCGAGCTCGGCGAGGATCGCTGAGGCGTAGGTGTGGGAGACGTTGTCGGCGTCGATGAGCACGGCGATGCGGTAGTCGGTCACCGCGCCATCATGACCGAGACACGGATGGGCGAGCGGAGGGACCACCTCAGCTGGCCGGTCGGGCGGCGGTCACCGCAGCGCGGTGCTCGGCGGCGCGGGCCACCAGCGCGGCCCGGAGCTCGTGCACGGACAGGCGCTGCTGGGCCGTCCTGCGTTCGCGGACCTGGAGGGCGAGCACCGTGTCGTCGCCGGCGATCGGACGCACCTCGACCACGCCCGCCCGGTGCAACGGGTCGCCGTGCACCGAGTAGTCGGGCAGCACCGTGACGCCCACGCCCTCCGCCACGAGTGCCTTGGCCACCTCGGCGGTGTCGGTGGTGTGCGCGGCGACCGGTACGTCGGCGCCGAAGAGGCGGTGCACGAAGCGGTGCATCACCGACCCGGTCCGCATCGTCACGAAGCGCTCACGGCGCAGCTCCTCGACGCCCACCTGGGCCCGGGTGCCGAGCGGGTGTGCGGCAGGCAGCACCACGACCGGACGTCCGTGCAGCAGGACGGTCGCCTCCACGCCCGCGGGTGCGTCGTCACCCTCCAGCGCGTCGACCAGACCGAGGTCGAGGGTGCCGGCCGCGAGGCCCTCGTCGATCTGGGGCTGCGGCAGCGTGAGCACCTCGACCCTGCTGCCGTCGTGGTGCCGGGCGAACGCCGCCAGCGCGGGCACCAGCAGCGTCGAGGTGGCGGCGTGCACCGTGCCCACCCGGACGGGGCGGGTCTCGTCCCGCCGGTCGCCGGCGGCGACACGGAGCCGGTCCACCGCGGCCAGCACCTCGGACATGTAGGGCAGCAGCTCACGTCCCTCCCGGCTGATCTGTGCGCCCGAGCGCCGGCGGTCCAGCAGCGTCACCCGGAGCTCGCGCTCCAGCTTCGTCAGCGCCTCGCTCAGCGCCGGCTGGGAGAGGTGCAGCTTCTCGCTGGCGCGCCGCAGCGACCCGTGCTCGGTCACGGCGGCCAGGTACTCGAGCTGTTCGATGCGCATGGTTCTCCTGCTGGTGCGGGCGGGCTGCCCGGGGGACCGTCGACCACAAACTAGAGTAAGTTTGTATAGAAAGACAACGGTCCCCCTGCCGAGCAGGCCTCCCGGCGGTCAGGAGGCTGCCGGGCCGGGAGAGCCGGCCCCGCCACCCGCGCCGCCCGCTCCGCCGCCCGTTGCATCGACCGCGCTCTGGGCGCGCAGCCGGCGGCGCACTCGGTGCACCAGCATCCGGCCGGGCACGGCGAGGACGGCGAGCAACAGCAGCCACGGCACGGCGAACCCGACCACGGTGAGCACGGCGGTGGTGCCGTCCACGAAGCTGTCCCAGCCCTGCTTGAGCCCGCCGAGGAACCCGTCGGCGTCCTCGCGCTCGGGCTCCTCGCGCTCACCGGCACGGGAGAGGTAGACGTTGATCGTGGACTCGCCGGTCTGGTCCGCCAGCTGCGCCTGGCGGGCGAGCAGGGCGTCCAGGTCGGCCTGCCGGGTGGCCAGCTGGCTCTCGATGGTCACGATCTGCTCCAGGCTCTGGGCGCGGGCGAGCAGCGCCTCGATGCGCGCCACGCTCTTGCGCTGCGCCCGCAACCGGGCCTCCACGTCGACGACCTCGGCGCTCACGTCCCGCTCGGAGGTCGTGGAGTCGGTGAGCTCGGCGACGTCCTCCAGTGCGTCGATCACCCCGGAGAACGACCTGCTCGGCACCCGCAGCACCAGCCGGGCGTCGCTGACGTCGCCGTCGTCGTCGGTGGCCGCCTCCTGCTCGGCGACCCGGCCGCCGACGCCGTCGACCACCTTGCGGACCGCGAGCCTCGCCGCCGCCACGTCGTCGGCGCGCAGGCTGACGGTGCCGGTGGCGATGATCGCCGGAGCATCCAGGTCCAGCTCGTCGGCCTGCCGTCCGGGGCTCGCCGGCCCCGCCGGCTTGTCGTCGGCCGCGCCGGCCTCCCCCTCGGTGGTGCCGGCCGCACCACCGTCACTCTCTGCCCCGGAGTCGTCGGCCGGGGCCCGCTGCGTCATCGAGACGTCCTCGGTCGCGGCGGAGTCCGAGGAGCCGCCGGAGCAGGCGGCGACCCCGGCGGTGAGGAGGACGGCCATGACCCCCGCCAGGGCGAGCAGGCGCCGGCGAGCCGAGGCGGGCCGGGGCGGCCGCGGCGCCGATGGTGGAGAGGGCGCGGCCGAGGGTGGCGGCACCGATGACACGGGGGGCACGCCCGGGGCCGGCGGCGGGAACGGGGCGGGGGAGCGGTCGGTGAAGGAGGTCATGCGGCTGTGACGGGGCCGGAGCCGCTGCGGTTCCCTCTGGCAACCTGGGGGGATGAGTCGCACGATCGTCGTCGGTGCCGGGGTGGCCGGCCTCGCTGCTGCCCGGCGCCTGGCCGAGGACGGCCACGAGGTCCTCGTGCTGGAGGCCGCCGACCGTCCGGGGGGCAAGCTGCGCGGGGAGCGGGTGGCCGGGGTCGTGGCCGACGTCGGCGCCGAGGCCATGCTGCACCGCCGGCCGGAGGGCGCCGCGCTGGCCGACGCCGCCGGCCTGCAGCTGGTGCACCCCACGCAGGCGGCCACCCGGATCTGGACCCGGGGCGCGCTGCGCCGGCTGCCGCGCACCCTGATGGGCGCCCCGCTCGACCTCGACGACCTGGCCGAGACCGGCATCCTCTCCGACGCCGGGCTCGCCCGCGCCCGGGCCCAGCGGCCGGTGAGCGTCGACGGCGACGCCTCGGTCGGTGACCTGGTGGCCGCCCGCTTCGGCGACGAGGTCGTCGACCGGATGGTGGAGCCGCTGCTCGGCGGGGTGTACGCCGGCCAGGCGCGCCGGATCTCCACGCTGTGCGCCGCGCCGCAGCTGCTCGACCTCGCCGCCCGCCCGGACTTCACGCTGCCACCGGCCCCCGAGCCCGCCGCCCCCGTCTTCGCGGCCGTCGACGGGGGCATGTGGCAGCTGCCGGCCGCGCTCGCCGACGACCTCGCCGGCCGCGCAGGCAGCGAGGTCCGCTACGGCGCCCCGGTCACCGCCGTGCGCCGCGACGGCACCGGGTTCGTCGTCGACACCGCCGCCGGCGCCGAGCGCGCCGAGCAGCTGGTGCTCGCCGTACCGGCCGCGCCTGCGGCCCGGCTGCTCGCCGAGGTCGCCCCCGACGCGGCCGCGGAGCTGTCGGAGATCCGCTACGCCTCCGTCGCGGTGGTGACGCTGGCCTTCCGGGCCGGCGAGGCCGCCGCCGTGGACATCGGCGCCTCGGGCCTGCTGGTGCCGCCGGTGGACGGGCGGCGGATCAAGGCGGCGACGTTCTCCTTCGCCAAGTGGGACTGGGTCCGCGCCGCCGGCGCGGCCGACGACCTGCTCGTGCTGCGCACCTCGATCGGCCGGTTCGGCGAGGAGGCCACCCTGCAGGTGCCCGACGCGGAGCTCGTCGCGGCCTCCCTGACCGACCTGACCGAGGCCACCGGGCTGCGCGCGGCGCCCCTCGACGCCCACGTGCAGCGCTGGGGCGCCGGCCTGCCGCAGCTGTGGGTCGGCCACCTCGAGCGGGTCGCGCGGATCCGGGCGGCCGTGGCCGGCGTGGGCGGCCTGGCCGTCTGCGGCGCGGCGTACGACGGGGTCGGCATCCCCGCCACCATCGCCTCCGCGCACCGGGCGGTCGCCGCCCTCGGCTGAGCGGCCGGTCCACGGGGCCGGGTTCGGCCGGGGGTGATCGCGGTGGGCACAATGGAGGCATGTCGGATCCCCAGGCGCACATCAAGTCCAACGCGGCGAAGATCAACGAGCTGAACGAGAAGATCCGCTACACGATGTGGTCGGTCTTCAGGCTCGAGCGACCGCTCGGGGCCGACGACGTGGCGCGCAAGGCCGAGGCCGACGAGGTGGCCGCGCTGTTCGCCGAGCTCGCCGAGGCCGACGTCGTCGTCCGCGGCGTGTATGACGTCGCCGGCCTGCGTGCCGACGCGGACCTGATGGTCTGGTGGCACGCCGAGTCCAGCGACGCGCTGCAGAGCGCCTACCACCGGCTGCGCCGCACGGCGTTCGGCTCCCGGCTCGCCCCGGTGTGGTCGCAGATGGCGCTGCACCGCCCCGCGGAGTTCAACCGCAGCCACCTGCCGGCGTTCCTCGCCGATGAGCGCACCCACGACTACGTGGCCGTCTACCCGTTCGTCCGCTCGTACGAGTGGTACCTGCTGGAGGACGCCGAGCGGCGCCGCCTGCTCGCCGAGCACGGTCAGATGGCGCGCGGCTTCCCCGACGTGCGGGCCAACACGGTGCCCAGCTTCGCGCTCGGCGACTACGAGTGGATCCTGGCCTTCGAGGCCGACGACCTGTCCCGCATCGTCGACCTGATGCGGCACCTGCGCGGCTCGGAGACGCGGCGCCACGTGCGCGAGGAGGTGCCCTTCTACACCGGGCGCCGCATCGACGTCGGCGATCTGGTGGACCTGCTGCCCTGAGGCGCGCGCCTGGCCCGCAGGTTCGGGTTGCAAAGTTCATCGACTTAGTCGACAATCGAGGCATGTCCGACTCGTCAGCCGCCCGCCACGCCACTTCGCGTGGTGCGCGGCTGCGCTGTCGTCGTCGCTGATCGACCTCTGATCCAGCACCGACAACGACACCTCAAGGACGTCCCTCATGACGCAGCTCGCCGTGCTGCCGCTGCTCGAGGTCGTGCGTGAGCACGCCGCCGACCCCGACCTGCACCACCTGCTCGACCCGACCGCCCCCGAACGCTCCTGGGTGCGCCTGCTCACCACCGAGGCCTACGAGCTCTGGCTGATCTCCTGGCCGCCCGGCTCCGGCACCGACTGGCACGACCACGGATCCGCCGCCGGCGCGTTCACCGTCCTCGCCGGCTCGCTGGTCGAGCACACCTTCGACGGCGGCCTGCGGCTGTTCGACGTGCACGCCGGCGACGGCAAGGCCTTCAGCGCCGGCTACGCCCACGACGTGCGCAACCCCACCCAGGCGCCCGCGCTGTCGCTGCACGCCTACTCGCCGCGGCTGAGCACCATGACCCGGTTCCGCTTCCGCGGCGACCGGCTCGAGCCGCTCGGCGTCGAGCGGGCCGGGGAGGAGTGGTGAGCGCCCTGCCCGTCGACGTGAGCCCGGCGGCGTCGTACGACGGCATCGACGCGATGCTCGCCGACGCCCGGGCCCGGCTGGACCGGATCAGCGCCCGCGCCGCCTTCCAGGAGCTGATCGCCGCCGACGGCCTCCTCGTCGACATCCGTCCCGCCGCCCAGCGCGCCGCCGACGGCGAGGTGGACCCCGCTCTGCCGGTGCTGGTGGTGGAGCGCAACGTGCTGGAGTGGCGCTTCGACCCGCGCAGCGACGCGGCGCTGCCGCAGGCCGGCTTCGGGACCCGGGTGATCGTGCTGTGCCAGGAGGGCTACACCTCCTCGCTGGCCGCGGAGTCCCTGCAGCGGCTCGGCATCGGTCGGGCCACCGACGTCGTCGGCGGCTTCGCGGCCTGGCGCGCCGCCGGGATGCCCGTGGCCTGACCGCGTGGGGACCACGTGGGCCCGTGGGGTCGCTGAGTACGCTGGAGAGATGGGTTACCAGGTCGACAAGACGGACGAGGAGTGGCGCGCAGAGCTCACTCCCGAGGAGTACCAGGTGCTCCGCCAGGCGGGCACCGAGCGCGCCTTCACCGGTGAGTACACCGACACCGAGACCAAGGGTGTCTACAAGTGCAAGGCCTGCCAGGCCACCCTCTTCGAGTCCGACACGAAGTTCCACTCCGGCTGCGGCTGGCCCAGCTTCTACCAGCCGGTCAGCGACACCATCGAGTACATCGAGGACAAGTCGCACGGGATGGTGCGCACCGAGGTGCGCTGCGCCAGCTGCGGCTCCCACCTCGGCCACGTCTTCCCCGACGGGTACGGCACCCCGACCGGCGACCGGTACTGCATCAACTCGATCAGCCTGACGCTGGAGCCCGTCGAGGAGGCCTGAGCCGGCACGAACCTCGCCGTCGCCGGTGGCGATCGCCGCGGGGGCGGCGGGGCAGGCCGTAGGCTCCCGCCATGGCCAAGACCCCCGCCGCCGTGGTGACGGCCGGCGACCGCGAGGTCCGGGTGTCCAGCCCGGACCGGGTGATCTACGAGGCGACCGACTCCACGCCCGAGGTCACCAAGCTGATGGTGGCCGAGTACTTCGTCGCCGTCGGCGAGCCGTTGATGCGCGCCCTGGGCGAGCGGCCCACCGCACTGGAGCGGTGGCCGTCCGGGGTCCGCGAGGGCTACCGGCTCGCGACGGGGCCGCGTGACAACGACGCCGAGGCGTTCTACCAGAAGCGCGTGCCCAAGGGCGCGCCCGACTACCTGGAGTCGGTGGAGATCACCTTCCCCTCGGGCCGCACCGCCGAGGAGGTCTGCCCGACCGAGATCGCGGTCCCCGTGTGGTGCGCCCAGATGGGCACGCTCACCTTCCACCCCTGGCCCGTACGACGCGCGGCCGTCGACCACCCCGACGAGCTGCGCATCGACCTCGACCCACAGCCCGGCACCACCTTCACCGACGTCGTCCGCGTCGCGGGCGTCGTACGCGAGCTGCTCGCCGAGCTCGGGATGACCGGCTACGTCAAGACGTCGGGCAACCGCGGGGTGCACGTCTACGTGCGGATCGAGCCGCGCTGGGAGTTCACCGACGTGCGGCACGCCGCCATCGGTCTCGGCCGCGAGCTCGCTCGCCGCGACGACCAGGTCACCACCGCGTGGTGGAAGGAGGAGCGCGGTGAGCGGATCTTCGTCGACTACAACCAGAACAACCGCGACCGCACCATCGCCTCCGCCTACTCGCTGCGCCCGCTGCCGGGTGCGCCCGTCTCCACCCCGGTGACGTGGCAGGAGCTGGCCGACCTGAGCGACCCGCGCGGGCTGAACCTGTTCACCGTGCCGGAGCGGGTCGCCGACGGCTCGCATGCGTGGGCCGGGATGGACGAGGAGGCGTTCTCCCTGGAGCCGCTGCTGGAGCTGTGGCAGGCCCAGGTCGACGCCGGTGAGGGCGAGCTCAGCTTCCCGCCCGACTACCCGAAGATGCCGGGCGAGCCGCCGCGGGTGCAGCCGTCGAAGAAGGTGGCCGAGCACTGGGACGACGACGGCAACCGCCGGGACTGACGGTGCCGGGCCCTGGGGCTCCGGCTCAGTCCCGGCTGGGCTCGTGCTCGAGCAGGTGCAGCACGGGCACGCCCAGCTTGCGCCGGGCCCGCGAGGTCCAGTCGACGTGGAAGAACTCCGCGACCAGGTGCGGCTGGGTCAGGATGATCGCCTCCTGGCCGTTGACCTCGCGCACCTTGTCGATGAGCGCGTCGACCGGGGAGTCGGTGACGACGTCGCGGTCCACGACGGTGCCGCCGGCCGCGCTGAGCGCCTGCACGGACTTCTCGAGGTCGCGGTCGGCCTGCTCGCGGTACTCCTCGCGCAGGGTCTCGATCTCCTCGCTCGACGGGGTGATCGGCGGGGTCACCAGGTCCGCGCCACCCATGACGCCGAGTGAGGCCTCGACCGCCGCGGCGGCGTCGGCCATCGGCAGCAGGACGTGGTAGGTGACGTCCGTGGTGGGCTCGGAGTCCAGCTCCTCGTGCAGCGCGCGGACCTGTGCGGCGTCCGCGGGGGAGAGTGCCTGCTCCACGAGCAGCACGACGGCGTAGCGGTCCGGCAGGGGCCTGGCTTCGGTGCTCATGGCCCCCATCCTGCAGGCAGTGCCCACGCGGGTCGAGGGATCAGACGTCGGCGAGCACGTCCGCGAGGTCGTAGCGCACCGGCACCTCGAGCTGGTCGTAGCCGCACGAGGCCGGCTCCCGGTCCGGCCGCCAGCGCTTGAAGTGCGCGGTGTGGCGCAGCCGGGTGCCCTCCATGGCGTCGTACTTGACCTCGAGGACGCGCTCGGGACGCAGCGGGGTCAAGGTGAGGTCCTTGCCCTGGCTCCACCGGCTCTGCGTGCCCGGCACCCGGGAGGGGTTGGCGACCAGGAGCTCCTGCCACCTGCCCCACGGGTGCTCGGCGATCGGGCACACCAGCGGCTGCAGCTCCTGCCACAGCTCGGCGCGGCGCTTGGCGGTGAAGCTGGCGGAGACGCCGATGTGCTGCAGCTCGCCGGCGTCGTCGTACAGGCCCAGCAGCAGGCTGCCCAGCAACGGGTTCTCCGGCGTGCTCGTCTTGTGCTCGCGGTAGCCGGCGAGCACCACGTCCGCGGTCCGCTCGTGCTTGATCTTCAACATCGTGCGCGCGTTGGGGGAGTACGGCGCGCTCAGCGGCTTGGCGACGACGCCGTCGAGCCCGGCACCCTCGAAGATCTCGAACCACTCCTGCGCGACGGCCGGGTCGGTGCTGGTCCGGGTCAGGTGGCAGCGCCCGCCCTCGTCGTCGGCGAGGTGCGCGAGTGCCTGCTCCAACGCCGCGCGCCGCTCGGCGAACGGCCGGTCCAGGTAGGAGACGTCGTCGAGGGCGAGCAGGTCGAAGGCGACGAGCTCCGCCGGCGTCTCCTCCGCCAGCAGCCTCACCCGCGAGGCGGCCGGGTGGATCCGCTCCTGGAGCACCTCGAACTGCAGGCGCCGTACGCCGTCGGCGGAGTCCTGGGCCACGAAGATCTCCCCGTCCAGCACGCAGCGCTGCGGCAGCTCGGCCTTGATCGCCGCGACGAGCTCGGGGAAGTAGCGGGTCAGCGGCTTGGTGTTGCGGCTGGCGAGCTCGACCTCGTCGCCGTCGCGGAAGACGATGCAGCGGAACCCGTCCCACTTCGGCTCGAAGCTCAGTCCCTCGGCGTCGTACCGCAACATCTGAGCGGGGTCCGGAACGCCGGAGACCGCCTTGGCGAGCATCGGCTGCAGCGGCGGCATCACGGGGAGGTCCACGATGCCGAGACTAGGCGGTGGCCCCCGATTCATCGCCCGACCCGGACGGGGCCGGGGCGCCCGGGGGGAAAGGGGTGACCGGGGCCTGGAGCATGCCGGCGATGGCGTCGCACAGGAAGTGCCCGGCTCCCGGCCACTGTGCCGGCTCGCCGGAGCGGTGCGCCCGCTCCTCGATCTGCGCGCACGCGGTGGTGACGACGTGCAGCATCAGGCTCGCCCGACCCTCGGCGATCGCCCGGTCCAGGTGCTGCATCCGTTCGATGATCGAACGCACGATCCGGGTCGCGGCGGGGGCCCGGTCCCCGCTGGCGCGCAGCAGTGCCGCGGCGACGGGGTCGTGCTGCACCTGGTTCAGGAACCGCGCGCGCCAGCTCGGGGTGGGCAGCGCGGCGAGGTCATCGGTGACCGGGAGGATCAGGGCCTGGATGTCGCCCAGCAGGGAGTCGGAGGCGGCCAGCAGCCGGGCCCGTTCGGGCTCCACGCTGTCGAGCTGACGGTCCAGCAGGGCACGAAGCAGGCCCTCGCGGCCGCCGAAGTAGTAGCGGACCGCGGAGTGGTTCGTGTTGCCCGCTGCCTCGGCGACGCGACGGTCCGAGACGTGCGCGATGCCGTCCTCGGCGAAGAGCCGTTCGGCGGCGTCGAGCAGGCTCTCTCGGGCGTTGCTCCCCATGGCCCCTCCTGACGTCGGTGTCGCGGGAACCGTAGCCCGTGCCGGCTCCGACAGCCGATTTCGACAGCGTAAGTCATGTGACTTACGCTCCTCGGGTGCCGTCGCCACCGACGGCAGGGAGCAGCGGTCCGGGCGGACCGCGCGAGGGAGACAGCGTGAGCACGACCTACCAGTCCGACCCCGACGGCGAGCGGGGTGCCGCGGGCGTGGGCAGCAGCGCGAGGGAGAAGTACCCGCCGCCGCCCCCCGAGACGCCCGCGGAGCGCAAGGGCCGGCTGATCGCGCTCTTCGTGATGCCCTTCCTGATCGTCACGATGATGTACGCCACCTACGTGGCGACCATGCACGAGCCGACGTTGCAGGACCTGCCTGTCGCCGTCGTCGGGACCGGTGCGGCCGCCGAGCAGTTCGCCGAGCAGCTCGAGGACGGCGCCGACGGCGCGCTCGACGTACGGGTCGTCGCCGACGACGCGACCGCGAAGGAGCTGATCGCGGACCAGGAGGTCACCGGCGCGATCCTGCTGCCCGCCGACGGTGCCCCGGGTGGGGAGGCGACCGTCTACCGCGCGTCCGCGGGCGGCGCGTCCGCGGCCGGGACCGTGCAGAACCTGCTCGGCCCCGCCGCGCTCGCCGCCGGTTGGACGGTGGCCGACGTCGACCTCGCGCCGCTGCCCGACGGTGACTCCTCGGGCACGATGGTGCTCTTCGCCGCGATGGGCCTGATGCTCGCCGGCTACGTGCCGCTGAGCACGATCCTGATGGCCGCACCGAACCTGCTGCGGGTGCGCAAGTTCCTCCCGCTCGCCCTGGGCTGGGGTGCGCTGACCAGCTCACTCGTCTGGTTGATCCTCGGGCCCGTGGTCGGTGCGGTGGACGGCCACTACCCGCTCTTCCTGGGGCTCGGCACCCTCGCGGTGACGGCGGTCGGTGTGGCCCAGATGCTGTTCACCAAGGTGCTCGGCCCGTTCGCGGTGCTGCTGGGCATGCTCCTGTGGGTCATCTTCGGCATGCCCTCCTCGAACCTGGCGATGCCGGTGCACAGCATGCCCGGCTTCTTCGGCTGGCTGCACGACGTGCTGCCGTTGCCGGCTGCCGGCGAGGCGCTGCGCGCCGTCATCTACTTCGAGGCCGGTGCCGCCTGGCGTCACGTGGGCGTCCTGGCGGCGTGGCTGGTCGGCGCGACGCTGCTGGCCGTGCTCAAGGAGCGCCGCTCCGGGCTGCTGGTGGTCGGTGGCCCCCTCTACATCGACCCCGACGCACCGCTGCCGGCACTGTCCGGCGGTCCGGTGGCGAGCTATCGCAAGCGGTTGTTGGCCGTGGCGGGCTTCCCGCTCGCGATCATGCTCAGCGTGGTGACCCTGATGAGCTTCTCGATGCACGAGCCGACGGTCGTGGGCATGCCTGTCGCCGTCGTGGGCGACGCGGCGCAGGCGCAGGGTTTCGTCGACGCAATGGGCCCCGGTCTGGGCGACACCACCGAGCTCGAGGTCCTCGGCTCCGTCGAGGAGGCCGAGGAGCGGCTTGACGAGCAGGACCTGGTGGCGGCCTACGTGCTGCCCGTCGAGCAGGGCGGCGAGGCGCGGCTGCTGACCGCCGGCGGCGCCGGCGCCGCGCAGCAGAACGCCGTCACCCAGATGTTCCGTGCGGTGGCCGCCGAGAGCGGCGTCGGCCTGCAGGTGCGCGACGTCGCCCCGCTGACCGAGGATGACACCGGCGGCAGCAACAGCATGTACGTCGGGATGTCCTGGATCATGGCCGGCTTCCTGTTCCTCACCGTGCTGCGCGGCGGCGCCCCCGACCTGACCCGCACCCGCGAGCTGCTCCCGCTCGTGGCCGGCTGGTCGGTGGGGATCTCGGTGTGGTTGTGGTTCCTGTTCGACGTGCTGATCGGCGCCGTGAACGGCCATGCCCTGGAGCTGATCGGCTACGGCGCGCTGACGGTCTTCGCGGTCGGCTGGGTGACCGGGGTCTTCACCCGGGTCTTCGGGCTCGGCGCCCTGGTCCCCGTCATGGTCGTGGTCATGCTGGCCGGGGTGCCTGCGTCCGGTGGTGGGCTGTCGATCTACATGGTCCCCGAGCTGTTCCGCGCCATCGGCTCCTGGCTGCCGCTGCCTGCGGCCGTCGACATCGCCCGCTCCATCGTCTACTTCGACGGGACCGGAATCGGTCGGGACCTGCTGGTGCTCGCGGTCTGGGGTGTCATCGGCCTGCTGGTCAACCTGCTCCTGGTCGACCGCTGGGTGAATCGGCCGAGCGCGAAGCCGCACGCGCCGATGGGTCCGCGGCACGTGCCCGACCGGGGAGCCAAGGACGAGCCGGCGCCGGAGCCGGAGCTCGCCGTCTGAGGGACGCCGGTCGTTCCAAGCCACGCCGAGCGACGCACAGGCGCGCGGTCCCGCAGGCTGCGGGGCCGCGCGCCTGCGTCCTACGGCGAGTCGTGCCGATGCCCTGAGACATCATGTGGAGCCGGTGACAGGAATCGAACCCGCGACCCTCTTATTACAAGTAAGACGCTCTACCAACTGAGCTACACCGGCGCGCGCCCGGAGGCACGCGGGCGATCCTAGTCAGCGCAGCCGACGGACCTCGAACCGCTCCACCGGGTGGGCGATGGCCTCCTGGGCCTCGATCAGCCGCAGCTCCCGCTCGCCGGAGCGCAGGGTCGTGTCGAGGACGTCGAACACCGAGGCGGTGGTGCGCGAGAGCGCGGTCTCGGCCGAGCCCGTCTCGTGCAGGTGCGCGGTGAACAGCGCCGCGGTGATGTCGCCGGAGCCGTTGGCCTTCATCGGCAGCCGCGGGGTCTGCACGATCCAGGCGCCGTCCGCGGTCACGGCGACCATCTCGATCACGTCCTCGGGCGCGCCGGCCCGCTCGACCGAGGTGACCAGCACCGTGCTGGGGCCCATCTGCCGCACCTCGTCGGCAGCACTCAGCACGTCCTCGACCGGCGCCGGCTCGCTGAGCGCGTCGCGTCCGGTGAGGAAGCCGAGCTCGAACTGGTTCGGGGTGAGGATGTCGGCGACCGGGACCACGTGCTCGCGGATCACCGGCGGGATCGCGGGGTTGACGAAGCAGCCCGACTTGGCGTTGCCCATCACCGGGTCGCAGGTGTACGTCGCCGCCGGGTTGGCCGCCTTGACCCGCTTCACCGCGTCCACGATGACCTCCGCGACCTCGGGGGAGCCCTGGTAGCCCGAGAGCACCGCGTCGCAGCTGGGCAGCACGCCGCGGTCCTCGATCCCGGTGATCACCGCGCGCACGTCCTCGGGATCGAGCAGCGGACCACGCCAGTCGCCGTACCCGGTGTGGTTGGAGAAGTGCACGGTGAAGACCGGCCAGACCTCGTGGCCCAGGCGCTGCAGCGGGAACACGGCGGCGGAGTTGCCGACGTGGCCGTAGGCGACTGAGGACTGGATGGAGAGGATCCGCATTCCTCCATCCTCCCAGGCCCGGCCGCCGCGTGCCGACCGCCTGGCACAGATCACCAACATGAAACACTTTCGTGAAGAAACTAGAACGCGTTACAGTGCATGTGTGCCGGGTCACCCTGCCCCGGGACGATCAGCGACGAGGATGGGAAGCGCGATGGCGAAGCGTGGCTCTGGCAAGAAATCACCCAGCAACGAGGCCGACTACGTGGTGATCGGCTCCGGCAGCTCCGGGGCCATCGTGGCGGGCCGGCTGGCCCAGTCCGGGGCGAGCGTGATCCTCCTGGAGGCCGGCCCCTCCGACGACAAGGGCTTCCATGGCTACTTCGCCAAGAAGCCCGGCATGATCGGGCCGATGCACTCCGAGCCCAAGCTCGAGCGCCTCTTCGACTGGGGCTACCGCTCCGTGCCGCAGCCGGGCCTCGACGGCCGCCGCATGCCCGCCCCCCGCGGCAAGATCGGCGGTGGCTCGTCCTCGGTCAACGGCATGGTCTACGTGCGCGGCAACCGCGCCAACTACGACTCCTGGGCAGCCGAGGGCAACACCGGCTGGGACGCCGACTCCGTCAACGCCGCGTTCAAGCGCTACGAGGACTTCGAGGACGGCGAGAACGAGTACCGCGGCGCCGGCGGGCCGATCAAGATCACCCGCAACAAGACGCCCCAGGAAGCCACGCTGCAGTTCATCCAGGCCACCGCCGACACCCTCGGCGTCAAGGTCCTCGACGACTACAACGCCGCCGAGCAGGAGGGCATCGGCCGGATGCAGCAGAACGCTGCCGACGGCCTGCGCTACTCCTCCACCCGCGGCTACGTGCACCACCTGAACCCGCCGACACTGGAGTTCCAGACCCAGGTGCACGCGACCAAGATCGTGATCAAGGACGGTCGCGCCACCGGCGTCGAGGTCGTCGACACCGGCCGCCGCGGCGGCACCCACCGGTTCATCCGGGCCGCCAAGGAGGTCATCGTCTCCGCCGGCTTCGCCAACACCCCGCAGCTGCTCATGCTCTCGGGCATCGGCCACGCCGACCACCTGGCCAGCGTCGGCATCGACTGCGTCGCGGACCTGCCGGTGGGTGACAACCTGCACGACCACCTGTTCCACCCGATGTCGTTCCACGTGCCGAGCGTCCTGTTCAAGGGCAACCCCTGGACGTTCGCCAAGGGCGTGGCCCGCGACGTGATGAAGGGCGACTCCTTCCTCAACAACTCCGTGTTCGAGTCCGTCGGCTTCGTGCGCACCTCCAGCGCCACCGACGTGCCCAACCTGCAGCTGCACGCGCTGCCGTGGACCTACCCGAGCCCGAACCAGGACGAGCCGGTGCGGCACATGCCCGACCCGCGGCCCGGCTTGACGGTCTTCTCCACGCTGATCTACCCGAAGAGCCGGGGCACCCTGCGGCTGGCCTCGGCCGACCCGATGGCCGCGCCGCTCATCGACTACGGCTTCTTCACCGACCCCGCCGACGTCGAGGTGCTCGCGGAAGGCACCGAGATGATCCGCGAGATCATGGCGTCCGCGGCGTTCGGCGGCGGCGTCAAGTCCGAGATCCACCCGGGCGCCGACATCCCCAACGGACCGGAGCTGCGCGTCGCGCTGCGCAACCGATCGACATCGGTCTATCACGGCGTCGGCACCTGTCGGATGGGCATCGATGAGCGCGCCGTGGTCACTCCCGACCTCAAGGTCCGCGGCATCGAGGGCCTGCGGGTAGCCGACGCCTCGATCATGCCGTCGATCACCGGCGGCAACACCAACGCACCGTGCTACATGATCGGCGAGAAGGCAGCCGAGCTGATCCTGGGCGGGGTGAACTGGTGACGGCCACCGACCCCCGCGTCCTGGGCATCGGCGCCGACGTACGACGCCCCGACTCGGTCACCGACGAGCTGCTGCAGCGCCTGGTCTCCCGGGTCCGGGGCAGCGGCTCGACCTGGGAGCTGACCGAGGTCTACACCGGCGAGACGCTGGTCGAGCTGCCGCAGTCCACCCCCGCCGACATCGAGGCCGCGTTCGCCGAGGCCCGCGCCGCGCAGGAGCTGTGGGCGCGGTGGCCGGTGGCGAAGCGGGTGGAGGTCTTCAAGCGGGCGCACACCCTGCTGGTCGACAACGCCCTGAAGGTCGCCGACCTGATCCAGGTCGAGTCCGGCAAGAACCGGCGGATGGCGATCGAGGAGACCTGCGACCCGCCGATGGTGATGAGCTATTACATCCGCCGCGCGGAGAAGCTGCTCAAGCCGAAGAAGCATGCCGGGCCGGTGCCGGTGGTCTCCGGGGCCACCGAGGTCCGGGTGCCCAAGGGCGTCGTCGGGATCATCGCTCCCTGGAACTTCCCGTTCGCCACCGGGCTCTCGGACGCGATCCCGGCGCTCATCGCCGGCAACGCGGTCGTGGTGAAGCCGGACAACAAGACCGCGCTCTCACCGCTGTTCGGCATCTCGCTGCTGGAGGAGGCCGGGCTGCCCAAGGGGCTGTTCCAGGTCGTGTGCGGTGAGGGCCCGGACGTCGGTCCCACGCTGATCGACAACGCCGACTACGTGATGTTCACCGGCTCCACCGCCACCGGACGGGTGATCGGCGAGCGGGCCGGGCGCAACCTGATCGGCGCCTGCCTCGAGCTCGGTGGCAAGAACCCGATGATCGTGCTCGACGACGTGCCGGTCGAGGAGTGGGTGGAGAGCGCCTCCTTCGGAGTCTTCGGCAACACGGGCCAGATCTGCATGCACATCGAGCGGATCTACCTGCCCGAGAGCCGGTACGACGAGCTGAAGGCGGCCTTCGTGGAGCGCGCCGCCAACCTCAAGATCGGCGCGGCCTACGACTTCGGCCCGGAGATCGGCTCGCTGGTCTCGCCCGACCACTGCGAGCGGGTCGCCGCGCACGTCGAGGACGCCGTCGCCAAGGGCGCCACGGTGCTCACCGGCGGTCGGGCCCGGCCCGACATCGGTCCGGCGTTCTTCGAGCCGACCGTGCTGGAGGGCGTGACCACGGACATGGTGTGCGGGGTGACCGAGACGTTCGGCCCGGTGGTGGCGCTGCACCGCTACCGCACCGTGGACGAGGCGATCAAGCTCGCCAACGACACCGACTACGGCCTGAACGCGTCGGTGTGGAGCGGCGACATCGCCCGCGCCGAGGCGGTCGCGGCCCGTATCGAGTCCGGCAACGTCAACATCAACGACGCCCTCGCCACGGCGTACGCCTCCAAGGGCTCGCCCTCGGGCGGCGTCAAGCAGTCCGGTGTGGGTGCGCGCCACGGCGACCAGGGCCTGCTGAAGTACACCGACGCCAAGAACGTCGCGGTGCTCAAGAAGCAGGTCATGGGTGCCCGGCCGGGCCAGGACTACGGCGCGTACGTCGACCAGATGCTCAAGTCGCTGAAGCTGATGCGCAAGCTCGGTCGCTGACGACGGCGGAGGCGGAACATGACGAGCGGCCGGCGGGGGAGTCCCCGCCGGCCGCTCGTCATGTGCAGTGGTGTGCGCCGGTGCGTGACCGGCGCTCCACCGGCACCGGCTCAGGCCTCGATGGCCTCCGGCTGCTCGGCCGGGGTGACGCCGGCCAGGTGGATCTTGCGCGGCTTGGCCTTCTCGGCGACCGGGATCGTCAGCCGCAGCACGCCACCCTCGTAGCCGGCCTCGATCCGGTCCAGGTCGAGGTTGTCGCCGAGGACGAGCTGGCGGGAGAACTGGCCGTGGGTGCGCTCCGAGGCCAGGCGCTGCCAGTCCCCGTTGCGGGTCATCCGCTCGGCGCGGACGGTCAGCACGTTGCGCTCGACGTCGATGTCGATGCTCTCCGGCGCGACGCCGGGCAGGTCGAACTCGAGCACGAACCTCTCGCCCTCGCGCCAGGCGTCCATCGCCATCACGGCGGGGCGGTTGGTGGTGCCGGTGGCCGAACCGAGGAGCTGGCCGGCGAGCCGGTCGAGGTCGCGGAACGGGTCGGTGGTGCGCAGCAACATCTGGACTTCCTCCTTCGGTGGGTGGGGTTTCGGCCGGGGTTGCGGCCGTTCGTAGATGTGTAACGCTTGTTATAGATAATCTGTTCCCGCAGATCAAGCCACGGGGCAGATCGCAACGGGGTGGATCGGGGTGGATCGGGGTGGAGATGGCGAAGCCGACGACGGGGCGGACGGCGCGGCGTGAGGCGGGTCCGGAGCGCACCCATGGGGTCTTCGCGATCTCGGTTGCCGCCGAGATGACGTCGCTGCAGGTGCAGAACCTGCGCGTCTACGAACGCCGCGGTCTGCTCGCGCCCCAGCGCAGCGAAGGCGGCACCCGGCTCTACAGCCGGGCCGACATCGACACGTTGCACCGCATCCGCGACCTGCTCGCCGACGGGCTCAACATCGCCGGGATCGCCCGGGTGCTCGCGCTCGAGGCGGAGGTGGCCCGGCTGCGGGCCCGGCTCGAGCGGGCCGAGGGCTGAGTGGCCCGCTCGGGGCCGGGTGGGGTCAGGCCACCTGCAGGGAGCGCTTGGACAGCCCCATCCAGAAGCCGTCGACGACCTGCTCGCCCGGGACGCTCGCGTCGGTCGCGGCGCCGAGGGTGACGAACAGCGGGCTGTAGTGCTCCACGGTGGGGTGGGCGTAGGGCATGCCGGGCGCCTTGTCGCGGAACGAGGCGAGCTCGTCGACGTCGCCGCGGGCCAGCGCTGCGCCGGCCCAGGCGTCGAAGTCCTGCGACCAGCCGGGTGCGGCGGCGTCGATGCGGAACTCCTTGAGGAACGGCAGCCCGTGGGTGAGGAAGCCGGAGCCGATGATCAGCACGCCCTCCTCGCGCAGCGGGCGCAACCGGCGGCCGATCTCCATCAGCCGGCCCGGGTCGTGGGTCGGCATCGACATCTGCAGCACCGGGATGTCGCCGTGGGGGTACATGATCTTCAGCGGCACCCAGGCGCCGTGGTCCAGGCCGCGGGAGGTGTGCTGGTGCACGGGCTCGGTGCGCGGCATCATCGCCGTGATGCGGGCGGCGAGCGCGGAGGAGTCCGGTGTCTCGTAGGTCATCTGGAAGTACTTCGGCGCGAACCCGCCGAAGTCGTAGACCAGCGGTGCGTGGTTGGCCGAGAGCGACAGTGGGGCCGACTCCCAGTGCGCGCTGACGATGAGGATCGCCTTGGGGCGCGGCAGGTCGCGAGCCCAGGCGGCCAGCTGGCCGGACCACACCGGGTCGTCGAGCAGCGGCGGCGCGCCGTGGCCGATGTAGAGGGCCGGCATCGGGTCGGTGCTGCGAGCGTCCATGTCCACCTCAAAGGTTGAATGCTCAACTATATTCCCGGAGGCGTGCTTCGTCACTCCATCCTGGCCGGATCAGGCGGGCAGCGACCAGTCCACCGGCTCGGCGCCGGCGTCGAGGAGCAGCTGGTTCACCCGGCTGAACGGGCGCGAGCCGAAGAACCCGCGGGACGCCGAGAGCGGGGAGGGGTGCGGCGACTCGACCGCCGGGATCGGCCCCAGGTGCCCTCGCAGGGAGCGCGCGGCGTTGCCCCACAGGATCGCGGCCAGCGGAGCGCCGGCCTCTGCACGTCGTACCAGGGCGGCGATGGCGCAGGCGGTGACGTGCTCCCACCCCTGGTTGCGGTGCGAGTTCGAGACGCCGGGCTGCACCGTCAGCACCCGGTTCAGCAACATCACGCCCTGGCTGGTCCACGCGGACAGGTCGCCGTGCTCGGGCGGTACGACGCCCACGTCGTCGGCGAGCTCGCGGTAGATGTTGCGCAGGCTCGGCGGCAGCGGCCGCACGTGCCGCTCGACGGCGAAGGCCAGGCCGATCGGGTGCGCCGGGTTCGGGTACGGGTCCTGTCCGACGACGAGCGCGCGCACGTCGGCCAGCGGCGCCCGGAACGCGCGGAACACGTGGTCGCCCGTCGGCTGGTAGTCGCGTCCGGCTGCCACCTCCGCGCGCAGGAACGCGCCGAGGGCATCGATGCGGTCCTCGACCGGCGTCAGCGCCTCGGCCCAGTCGGGGGCCATCAGGCCTCGATCCACCAGCTTCGACAGTGCGCTCACGGCCGCAGAATCTACGCGCACCGCAGGCAGCGAGGCGTCCCTCTCCCTCCAAGGGACGCGCCGCCGCGCGTGCGTCAGCGCCTTCGCGTCGCCCGGCTCACCGGACCCCCGTGCGGCGCTCCGGTGACGGTGCGCGTGCGTGGGGGGGCTCCCTCCGGCGGGCTCGGGCTCCGCGTCGGCAAGGAAGAATCTAGGCGAGCCCGGCCGCTCGCGGATCGCGAGCCCGGCCCGAGTGCACTAGTCCTTCGGGACTACTCCGCGGAACCGACCGGACCGGCGGGCAGGGGCGCGGGACGCGCCAACCGGTCGAGGAACGCGACCAGCACGGCCTCGCGCAACCGCGCGGGAGCGGCGTCGAGCAGCGCGTTGACGCCGGCCATCCGCTCCGGCAGCACGGGGCCGCCCCCACCTCCGGCCGCGTCGCCGGTCGCGTCGCCGGTCTCGGTCAGCCCGCCCGCAGCCAGGAGGGCGTCGAGCTCCTCCTCGCCCAGCGTGGCGGGATCCAGCGCGGCGAGCAGCGCGACCACCTCGGGGTCCGCGACGACGGGGCCCGCGGCGCGCGCCGCGGCCACCGCGTCGGTGAGCGCGGCTGAGAACGCGTCGGGGTCGGTGGTGGCGCTCACCGCCAGGTGCAGGGAGGCGGGCAGGTCACCGAAGGACATCTGCGGTTGCACGAACCAGCCGCGGGCCGCCATCTCGTCGCAGACGGTGAACACGTCGAGCGCCCCCTCGGCGGTGGCACCGACGAGCGTGGAGTCGGGTTGCGCGACGAGCCGCAGCCCGTCCAGGCCGGCGATGCCGTCGGCGATCGCGTCGGTGGCTGCCAACGCGCGCCGGGTCAGCTCCAGGTAGCCGTCGTGCCCGATCGCGCGCACGGTCGCCCAGGCACCGGCGACCGGCCCGCCCGAGCGGGTGGACTGCAGCGTCGCGTTGAGCATCGTGTAGCCGGGCCAGCCGGCGTCGGCGAAGTACTGCGGCCGGCGCAGGGCCGGGGTGCGGTGCAGCAGGAGCGATGCTCCCTTGGGGGCGTAGGCGTACTTGTGCAGGTCGGTGGAGATCGAGGTGACGCCGGGCACCGCGAACGTCCACGGCGACACCTGCCGGCCCAGCCGGGCGGCATAGGGCAGCACCCAGCCGCCGATGCAGGCGTCCACGTGGCAGCGCACACCCGCGGCGGCCGCCGCGGCCGCGACCTCGGCCACCGGGTCGACGACCCCGTGCGCGTACGACGGCGCGCTGGCCACGACGAGCACCGTGGTCTCGTCGATGGCGGCCGCCATCGCGGCCGGGTCCGCACGATGGTCGGCCGTGGTCGGCACCACCACCGCCCGCACCCCGAAGTAGTGCGCCGCCTTGTGGAACGCGGCGTGCGCGGTGTCGGGCAGCACCATGCTCGGCCGGGTCACGTCCGGGCGGGCGTCGCGGGCGCCCTGGACCGCGAGCAGGCAGGACTCGGTGCCGCCGGAGGTCAGCGTGCCGACCATGGTCTCGGGAGCGTCGAGGAGCTCGGCGGCGAAGGCGACCAGATCGTTCTCCATCGCCAGCAGGCTCGGGAAGGCGGTCGGGTCGAGGCCGTTGCTGCCGGCGAACGCGGCCACCGCCTCGCGGGCCAGCGCGTCGACCTCGGCCAGCCCGGCGTCGTACACGTAGGCGAGGGTGCGCCCGCCGTGCACGGGCAGGTCGCCCTGGCGCAGCGCCGCGAGCCGGGCGCGCACCTCGTGTGCACCCAGGGGACCCGTGTGCGGACTCATGCGTGTGCCCATTCCTCGACCTCCTCCTCGTCCAACCGGTAGCCGCGCAGCCACGCCAGGCTGAGGAGCACCAGCACCGCGGGCAGCACGGAGAAGCCCAGCGTGATCGCGGTGATCGCCGATTCCGGCTGCGCGACACCGCCGGTGGCGCTGGAGCGGTAGCCGCCCAGCGCGAGCACCACGGCGAAGACCCCCGGCCCCAGCGCCAGGCCGAGCGTCTCGCCGGCGGTCCACACCCCGGTGTAGACCCCGACCCGGGTGCTGCCGGTGCGCCGGGCGTCGACGGCCGCGGCGTCGGGCAGCATCGCCAGCGGGAACACCTGCACCCCGGCGTAGCCCACCCCGACGAGCGCCACCGCGGCGAACACCACCGCTGCCGGGGCGCTCTGGGCGAGCGCCGCGAGCCCGGCGCCGACGGCGAGCACGAGCGAGGAGGCGACGTACCCCTGCTTCTTGCCCAGCCGCCGGCCCACGGCGGCCCAGGCGGGGGTCAGCAGCAGTGCGGGGCCGACGAAGCACACGAACAGCAAGGTCGCCGCTCCGTCGCGCTCAAGCACGTCGCCGGCCAGGTAGTCGACGCCGGCGAGCATGCAGCCGCATGCCAGAGCCTGCAGCACGAAGGTGGTCAGCAGCAGCCGGAAGTCGCGGGCCCCGGCGACCAGCCGCAGCTGGTCGCGCAACGTGCCCGGCCCTGGCGCCACCGCGCCGACGGGAGCCGACGCGGTGCCCCGGTAGGCGAGCACGGCGCCGACGAGGATCAGCACCGCCATCGCCACGCCCATCACCCGGTAGCCGTCACGCCCGCCGACCGCGTCGCGGATCGCCGGCGCGCTGGCGCCCGCGAGCAGGATGGTGAACGCCAGGATCACCACCCGCCAGGTCATCAGCCGGGTGCGCTCGGCGTAGGAGCCGGTGAGCTCGGCGGGCATCGCGACGTAGGGCACCTGGAAGAACGCGTACGCCGTCGCGCAGGCGAGGAACGCGACGAGCACCCAGAGCACCTCCACGGTCCGCGAGCCCAGGTCCGGGCCGGCGAAGAGGAGCGCGAAGCAGGCCGCGAGCGCGATCCCCGCGCGCAACAGCCACGGCCGCCGCGGGCCCCGTGGATCCACGCTGCGGTCGCTGATCCGCCCCGCCACGGGGTTGAGCAGCACGTCCCATGCCTTGGGGGCGAAGACGATGACGCCGGCCAGCAGCGCGGGCACGGCCAGGGTGTCGGTCAGGTACGGCAGCAGCATCAGGCCCGGCACGGTGCCGAAGGCGCCCGTGGCCACCGACCCGGCGCCGTAGCCGATCCGGACGCCGCGCGGCAGCGTCCCCACAGTGCCCACCCGGGCTACTTCGACAGCGCGCGCGAGGCCGACGAGGAGTGCCGCCGCTTGGGGCTGGTGCCGATCGGGGCGGCGGGGGCGGCCGAGCCCGACCACTGGTCGAACCACTCGTCGAGCACCACCCAGGTGCTCTGCCGTGCCGCCCGGCCGGTCAGCATGCCGAGGTGCCCACCCGGCACCACCTCGAAGCGCACCTCCGGCGACCCCGACAGGTGCGGTACGACGGCGCGCACCGCCCGGACCGGGGCGATGCCGTCGGTCGAGCCGCCGAAGACGAGCACCGGCACGTCGATCGCGGACAGCTCGATGGTGCGGTCGTCGAGCTCGAAGTGCCCCTCGGCGAGCTGGTTGCCCTTCGCGAAGCGGTGGTAGAGCTGGCCGAAGGCGCGCCCGGGGTAGGCGATCATGTTGGCGGTGAACCGGTCGACGGCCTCGACCTGGGCGAGGAACTCCCGGTCGTCGACGTGGGTGGCCAGCGCGATCGGCTTGGTGACGAGCTTCTGCACCGCGGTCAGCTGGAACGCCCAACGCACCAGCGGCTGCGGCGCCCCGCCGAGCATCTTGTAGCTGCGGGTGACGAGCCCGTTGCCGGCCGTCAGGTTCAGCAGCGGCCGGATCGGTGCCAGCAGCGGCACCTGGCTGACGTCGGCCGGGGAGCCGATGATGCTCAGCGAGGCCACCGGAAGCGTGCCGGAGCGGGGGTCGGCGAGCGCGAGCATCGCGAAGATGCCACCCAGGCTCCAGCCGACCACGTGCACGGGCCGGCCGCCGGCGTGCTCGGAGACGGCACGGATCGCGGACGGCAGCACGTCGTCGACCCAGTGCTCCATGCCGAGGTTGCGGTCGGCGAAGGAGACCTGGCCGTACTCGACGAGATAGGTGGGCCGGCCCTCGGTGACCAGGTGCTCGACCAGCGAGCAGCCACGGCGCAGGTCGTAGCACAGCGAGGGCGCCGCCAACGGGGTGACGAGCAGGACGGGGTCGCCGTCCTCGACGCCGTCGGGCAGGGCGCGGTAGTGGTAGACCTCGCGCAGCGTGCCCTCGTCGATCAGCGTGCGCGGCATCGGACGCAGGTCGGCGACGCCGCCGTAGAGCATCTTGTGGGCGACGTTGCTGGCGGCGGCCAGGACCCGGTCAGGACCGGGGACGAGACCGAAACCGGGCAGGGAGCGCACCGACGGCAGTTCCATGGCGGCACGCTACCCCGCCGGACCCGCCCTCGGAGGTCCGTTCCGCGGGGAGGGTCAGGAGCGGGTGGCCGGCCGCAGGGTCTTGGTGTGCTGGACGTCCTCGGCCAGCTCCAGCTCGGTCATGAAGCTGTCCGCCCAGGCCTTCACGTCGTGCTGCGCGATCTGCTTGCGCATCGCCCGCATCCGCCGGGTGACCTCCTTGGGCTGGGCCTGGAACGCCTCGAGCAGCGCCGCCTTCATCCCGTTCATGTCATAGGGATTGACCAGCCAGGCCTGGCGCAGCTCCTCGGCGGCCCCCGCGAACTCCGAGAGCACCAGCGCGCCGTCGTCCTCGATCCGGCAGGCGACGTACTCCTTGGCGACCAGGTTCATCCCGTCGCGGTACGGCGTGACCACCATGATGTCGGCGGCGCGGTAGAGCGCCGCCATCTCCTCGCGCGGGTAGGAGGTGTGCATGTAGCTGATCGCCGGCGTGCCGATCCGGCCCAGGTCGCCGTTGAGCCGGCCCACCAGGCGGTCGATGTCGTCGCGCAGGTTGCGGTAGTGCTCGACCCGCTCGCGCGAGGGCACGGCGACCTGGACGAAGACGGCGTCGTCGACGTCGAGCGCGCCTTCGCTGACCAGCTCGCCGAAGGCGCGCAGCCGGGCGTAGATGCCCTTGGTGTAGTCGAGGCGGTCGATGCCGAGGAAGATCTTGCGGGGGTTGCCCAGCGCCTCGCGGATCTCCGCCGCGCGGGCGGTGACCGCCTCGGAGCGGGCGAGCTCCTCGAAGCCGGAGGCGTCGATCGAGATCGGGAACGCCGCCGCCCGCACCGTGCGTCCGTCGGGCAGGTAGACCAGGTCGCGGTGGGTCTTGTGCCCGACCCGCTGGCGCACCAGCCGGACGAAGTTCTGCGCGGCGCCCGGCAGCTGGAAGCCGACCAGGTCGGCGCCCAGCAGCCCTTCGAGGATCTGCCGGCGCCACGGCAGCTGCTGGAACAGCTCGGTGGGCGGGAACGGGATGTGCAGGTAGAAGCCGATCCGCAGGTCCGGGCGCAGCTCGCGCAGCATCTGCGGCACCAGCTGCAGCTGGTAGTCGTGCACCCACACCGTCGCGCCGTCGGCGGCCAGGTCCGCGGCCTTCTCGGCGAAGCGGCGGTTGACCTTGACGTAGGTGTCCCACCACTCGCGGTGGAACTCCGGCTTGGCGATCAGGTCGTGGTAGAGCGGCCACAGGGTGCCGTTGGAGAAGCCCTCGTAGTGCTCGGAGATCTCCGTCTCGCTCATCGCCATCGGCACCAGGTGCAGGCCGTCGACGGTGAACGGCTTCAACCGTGCCTCGTTGCCACCCGACCAGCCGATCCACACGCCGTCGTGAGCGCGCATCACGGGCTCGATCGCGGACACCAGGCCACCGGGGGAGCGGCGCCAGGCGGCCCGTCCGTTCTTCTCGGTGACCCGGTCCACGGGCAGTCGATTCGCAACGATGACGAGGTCATGAGCCACGGCGCCCACCCTAGTGGCCGCCTGGTCGCGCGAGCAGGGTGCGGGGTTCGCGCGTCGCGGCCGGCCTCGCGGGCCGCGGGACGGGTGTCGGGTTGGCCCGACATCGAGTGTCCTGCTGGCAGGATCGTGTCCGTGCGTCGGTCCCGCGAGCATGGAGGCATGAGCCAGGTGCTGACCTCCGCCGCCGTCCCGGCGCCCGCCGCCACGTCGTACGACGACCGCGACCGGGGCCCGCAGCGCGGGGTACGACGCGTGCTGCTGGAGAGCGGTTACGCGCTGTCGGCGTTCCCGATCGCCCTGGTCGCCTTCGTGCTGGTCGTGATCGACCTCTCCCTCGGCGCGAGCCTCGCCGTGCTGGTGGTCGGGGTGCTGCTCCTCAGCGTCGGGGTGATGGTGGCCCGCGGCTTCGCCCGCTTCGAGCGGCTGCGGGTGCAGGGGATGCTCGGGCGGCGCGCCGCCACCCCGCGTTATGTGTGCGCGGAGCCCGGCGCCGGCTTCTGGCGCCGGATGCTGACCCCGCTGCGCGATGCTCAGTCGTGGCTCGACGTCGCCTGGGCGCTGGCCGGCGTGGTGACCGGCACGCTGGCGTTCACCGTCACCGTGACCTGGTGGGGCGTCGTCCTGGGCGGCCTGACCTACTGGTTCTGGCAGCAGTGGTTGCCCGAGGACGGCGAGGGGCTGGCCCAGCTGATCGGCCTCGGCGAGGGCGCGGTGGCCGAGAGCCTGCTGCAGCTGGGGCTCGGAGTGGTCGCGCTCGTGACGCTGCCCTGGGCGGTGCGCGCGGTGAGCAACCTGCACGCCGGCCTGGCCTGGGCGCTGCTCAGCAGCCGCGCCGACCTGCAGGGCCGGGTGACGCAGGTCGAGCAGAGCCGCGACTCCGCGCACCGCGCCGAGGCGGAGTCGCTGCGCCGGCTGGAGCGCGACATCCACGACGGGCCGCAGCAGCGGCTGATCCGGCTCGGCATGGACCTGGGCCGCGCGCGGGTGCAGCTCGCCCAGGACCCTACGAGGGCCGCGCGCACGCTGGACGAGGCCGTGGCGCAGGCCCGGGCGGCGGTCGAGGAGCTGCGGGCACTGTCGCGGGGGATCGCGCCGCCGCTGCTGGTCGACCGCGGCCTGGCCGCCGCGGTGGGGGAGATGGCCGCCGGGCAACCGATCCCGGTCGGGGTCCACACCGAGCTGCCCGGCGACCTGCCGGCCGCCGCGGAGACGGCCGCCTACTTCGTGGTGGCCGAGGCGCTGACCAACGTGGTCAGGCACGCCCGTGCCACCCGCGCCGACGTGGCGGTGGTCGTGGTCGACGGCCGGCTCGAGGTCACCGTGAGCGACGACGGCCGCGGCGGGGCGACGCCGACGCCGGGCCACGGCCTGCACGGGCTCGCCGAGCGGCTGCGCGGCGTGGACGGCGACCTGGAGGTCCTCTCGCCCGAGGGAGGGCCGACGCGGGTGCGGGCGCGGGTGCCGCTCGGGTGAGGATCGTGTCGTGAGGATCGTGGTCGCCGACGACTCGGTGCTGCTGCGCGAGGGCCTCCAGCTGCTGCTGGCCGAGGCCGGCCACGAGGTCGTCGCCGCGGTGGGTGACGGGCCCGGCCTGGTCGCCGCGGCCCTGGAGCACCGCCCGGACCTGGCGGTCGTCGACGTGCGGATGCCGCCGAGCCACACCGACGAGGGGCTGCGGGCCGCGGTGCGGGTGCGCCGGGAGTGGCCGGCGGCCCGCGTGCTGGTGCTCTCGCAGTACGTCGTGGCGTCGTACGCCGACGAGCTGCTGGCCACCGGCGAGGGCGGCGTGGGCTACCTGCTCAAGGACCGGGTCAGCGAGGTCGCCGAGTTCCTCGACGCACTGGCGACGGTGCAGGCCGGTGGCACCGTGCTGGACCCGATGGTGGTGCGCGACCTGATGGGCCGGCGCCGCGACCCGCTGCTGGCGCTCACCCCGCGCGAGCGGGAGGTGCTGGCGCTGATGGCGCAGGGACGCTCCAACGCAGCCGTCGCGGACGCGCTGGTGGTCTCCCTGGCGGCCGTGGAGAAGCACACCCAGCGGATCTTCGCCAAGCTCGGTCTGGCGCCAGACGACGACCAGGCGCACCGCCGGGTGCTGGCGGTGCTCCGCTACCTGCGCAGCGGGGCCGATCCCGCGACCGGGGCACCGCGCTGAGCGCCGTGCCTCACGGCCGGCGCACGACTCGGCGATGCGAATGACACCTTTGTGATTCGCGGGTTACAGTGGGCTCCTTCCACCTGTTCCGCCCGACGGGGCATCCCGCCCCGAGCGTCGAGGAGACTCCCATGAGCGCCGAGCGCAGCCACCAGGACGCCGATGCGGCCGTTGCGTCCGGCATCAGCGACCGGGACCGGGCGATCCTCGAGTTCGAGCGGCAGTGGTGGAAGTACGCCGGCGCCAAGGAGAGCGCGGTGCGCGAGCAGTTCGACATGAGCGCCACCCGCTACTACCAGGTGCTCAACGCCCTGATCGACCGGCCCGAGGCCCTGGCCGAGGACCCGCTGCTGGTGCGCCGGCTGCGCCGGCTGCGCTCCCAGCGTCAGCGGCAGCGCTCCGCCCGGCGCCTCGGCTTCGAGATCTGACCCGCAGAGAGGCGGCCATGAGCTTCCCCATCCCGCCCGCAGAATCCTCCGTCGACCCTGCCGGCTCGGCCGGCTCGACCGGCTCGACCGGCTCGACCGGCTCGACCGGCGCGGCGGGCCACGCCCGATCGCGCTCGCAGCGCGGCGCGGTGCTGCCCTCGCCAGTGGTGATCCTGACCGTCGTGGCCGTCGCCCTGGCCGCGGTCGCGTTCGTGCTGACCCGCGACCCCGAGCCCACCGAGCGCGACATCTCGGCGACGACCGCGGCCGCCACGCCGACCCCGACGCAGACCGAGACCGCCACCGCGGAGCCGACGCAGAGCGCCAAGCCCAAGCCGAAGCCGGTCGTGCGCAGCAAGCAGTCCGTCGTGGTCTTCAACAACACCCGGATCACGGGCCTGGCCAAGCGCGTCTCGACCAAGGTGACCGAGGCCGGCTGGAAGGTCGTCGCCGCCGACAACTGGTACGGCACGGTGCCCGCGACGACGGTCTACTACCCCAAGGGCAAGAAGGCCGCCGCGCGCCAGCTCGCGCTCGACCTCGGCGTGGCCCGGATCAAGCCTTCCGACCCGAGCAGCGACATGAGCTCGACCAGCCTCACGCTGATCCTCACCGGCGACCTCTGAGGCGCCGGTCACGCCCGCGGCGCGCGATTTCACCCACTGGACCGTCCTCGTCACCGGGCGCATGGTGAGATGACGTGGTGAGGTTCTCCTCAAGCGACGGCGAGAAGCGGTACGACGCCCTGGTGCAGGCGGCGGCGCGCACCGTCGTCGGGCTCGACTTCGACGGCACGCTCTCGCCGATCGTCGCCGACCCCACTGCCGCGCACATCCATCCCGACGCCCGCGACGTCCTGGTCGAGCTCGCCGAGGAGGTCGCCGCGATCGCGGTGATCACCGGCCGTCCGGCCCGCCAGGCGCTCGACCTCGGCGGTCTGGAGGAGGTCGGGGACGCGCTGCAGGCGGCCGGCAAGGAGCTCTACGTCTTCGGCCAGTACGGCAACGAGCGGTGGACCTCCACCCGGCGGCGCATCGTCGGCGCCCGGCCGCCCCGTGGCCTGGCCACGTTCGAGCGTGACCTGCCCCGGTTGCTGCGCCGCGCGGACGCCGCCGAGGCGTTCATCGAGGACAAGGGACTGGCGGTCGCGGTGCACACCCGCCGGCTGCCGGACCCCGACGGCGCGTTCGAGCGCCTGCTGCCCCCGATGCGGGAGCTCGCCGAGCGCAACGGCCTGGTGCTGGAGCCCGGGCGCGCAGTGATCGAGGTGCGCTCCGCCGGCTCGCACAAGGGCCTGGTCGTACAGCGGCTGGCCACGGTGCTGGACGCCGACGGCTTCCTCTTCGCCGGTGACGACCTGGGCGACGTCGAGGCCTTCGAGGCGCTCGACGAGCTCGCCACCGCCGGGGTGGACGTGCTCAAGGTCTGCTCGGCCTCCGACGAGCAGAGCGCGCTCGCCGAGATGTCGGACGTCGTGGTCCGCGGGCCCGAGGGAGTGCTGGCGCTGCTGGCGCGGCTGACGGCCGACGCGCGCGCCGACCGTCTCACATCCTGAACGCGCGTCTTGCTATTCGGGCCCCCGATTCGGTGTCCCGGCAGGGCACGCCTAAGGTGTTGCTTGCTCATCCAGAGGGACTGAGGGAACGGCCCTGAGAAGTCCCGGCAACCGCCGCGAACCCCCGCAGGCGCACCACGGTGCGTCCGGAGTCGTGGAAGTGGTGCCAAATCCGACCGGCGCGAGAGTCGCGCTGGGCAGATGAGAAGGAGGACTGCTGTGAGCGCTGTCGTGACTGAGGCCCCCACCACCCCTGGGCTGCGCGAAGGGGCGTTCGGCCACGCCACCGCGCTCTCGTGCCGCGAGTGCGGCCACCAGGTGGCACTGGGTCCGTTCTACGCCTGTCCGGAGTGTTTCGGTCCCCTCGAGATCACCTACGACTTCCCGGCCGTGACCCGCGAGGAGATCGAGGCCGGCCCGCGCAACATCTGGCGCTACAAGGCGCTGCTCCCGGTCCCCGCCGACATCGAGTCCAGCCCCAACACCGAGCCCGGCTTCACGCGGCTGCTGCGCGCCGAGAACCTCGGCCGCGAGCTGGGCATCACGAACCTGTGGGTCAAGGACGACTCGACCAACCCCACCAACTCGTTCAAGGACCGCGTCGTCGCCTGCGCGCTGAGCGCCGCCCGCGAGCTCGACGCCAAGGTCTTCGCCTGCCCCTCCACCGGCAACCTGGCCAACGCGGTCGCCGCCGCCGGTGCCCGCGCGGGCATCAAGACGGTCGTCTTCATCCCGAGCAACCTCGAGCAGCCCAAGCAGGTCAACTCCGCGATCTTCACCGAGAACCTGGTCGCCGTCGACGGCAACTACGACGACGTCAACAAGCTCGCCTCCGAGATCGCCGGCGAGGAGGAGGGCTGGGCGTTCGTCAACGTCAACGTGCGGCCCTACTACGCCGAGGGCTCCAAGACCCTGGGCTACGAGATCGCCGAGCAGCTCGGCTGGCGCCTGCCCGACCAGGTCGTCATCCCGGTCGCCTCCGGCTCGCAGCTGACCAAGGTCGACAAGGCGTTCGCCGAGCTGATCAAGCTCGGCCTCGTCGAGGACAAGCCGTACCGGATCTTCGGCGCCCAGGCCGAGGGCTGCGGCCCCGTGGCCACCGCCTTCAAGGCCGGCGTGGACGCGATCCGTCCGGTCAAGCCCGACACGATCGCCAAGTCCCTGGCGATCGGCAACCCCGCCGACGGCATCTACGTCCTCGACATCGCACGCCGCACCGGTGGCGCCGTCGAGGAGGTCACCGACGAGCAGATCCGCGCCGGCATCGTGCAGCTGGCCCGCACCGAGGGCATCTTCACCGAGACCGCCGGCGGCACCACCGTCGCGGTGACCCGCAAGCTCGTGGAGACCGGCCAGCTCGACCCCGAGCTCGAGACCGTCGTGATCAACACCGGGCACGGCCTCAAGACCCTCGACGCCGTCTCCGGCGCCGTCGGCGCCGCGGCGACCATCGCGCCGACGTACGCCGCCTTCAAGGCCATCGGCCTCGTCTGAGCACCACCACCGAAGCGAAGGAACAACCATGGCAGTCAGCGTCCGGATCCCGACCATCCTGCGCACCTACACCGGTGGCGACTCCGAGGTCAGCGCCACCGGCGCCACCGTCGCCGAGATCCTGGACGACCTGGACAGCCGGTTCCCCGGCGTGAAGGGCCGCATCGTCGACGAGGACGGCAAGCTGCGCCGCTTCGTCAACGTCTACGTCAACAACGACGACGTGCGCTTCGAGCAGGACCTGGCCACCCCGACCCCGGACGGCGCCGAGGTCTCCGTGATCCCCGCCGTCGCCGGCGGCTGCTGAGCCTTCCGCGAGCCCGTACGACGAGCGCGGGCCCGGGGACGACACCCCGGGCCCGCGCTCGGTCGCGTTCAGGCGTCGAGCAGCTGGGAAGCCAGCTCCGCGGTCGCCCGATAGTCGACCTTGCTCACCGGCGTGCGCGGCACCTGGTCCACGAAGAGCACGGACTTGGGCACCTTGTAGTTCGAGATCAGGGCCCGGCAGTGCTCGCGGAGCGCGTCCTCGCTCAGGGTGGCGCCCTCGCGACGCTGCACCAGAGCGGTGACCTGCTGGCCCCAGCGCTCGTGCGGGGTGCCCACGACGGCGGCGTCGAAGACGTCGTCGTGGCGCAGCAGCACCGACTCCACCTCCTCGGGGTTCACCTTCTCCCCGCCGGTGTTGATGCACACCGAGCCGCGCCCGAGCACGGTGATCGCGCCGTCCTCCTCGCGCCGCGCCATGTCGCCGGTGATCGACCAGCGCACGCCGTCGATCTCCTTGAAGGTGGCTGCGGTCTTCACCGGGTCCTTGTGGTAGCCCAGCGGGATCGCCCCGCGGCGCGCGAGGATGCCCACCTCGCCGACCGGGACCGGCTTGTCGTCGGGCCCGAAGACCTCCGCGTTGGCGTCGAAGGTGAACTTCGGCGCGCCCGCGGCATCGCCGGTGCCGTCGTCCATCCGGGAGCCGCCGGCGCCGGACTCCGAGGAGCCGTAGGTGTCGAGGATGAAGCGGCCGGGCAGCGCGCGACGGATCTCCTCGCGCACCCCCTCGGACAACGGGGCGGCGCCGTTGGAGACCGCCATCAGGCTGGACAGGTCCCAGCGGTCGGGGTGGGCCAGGATGGTCTCCGCCACCGGGCGGCCCATCGCGTCGCCGAGGAAGGTCAGCGACACCACGCCCGCGGCGTCGACCAGGTCGAGGATCTTCTCGGGGTCGAAGTGGGGCTCGGTGAACAGTGCCACCGTGAAGCCCGCGACGTGGCCGTTGCCGAGGATCCACTGGCTGCCGCCGTGCATCATCGGGCCGCAGGCCAGCAGCACCATCGGGTTCTCGTTGGCCGCCGCCTCACCCGCCAGCTGCTCGATCGACTCCATCGGTGCGCCGAAGCGGCTGGCGTTGAGGGCGGCGCGCATCAGGTCCTCCTGACGCCAGGTCACGCCCTTGGGCAGCCCGGTGGTGCCGCCGGTGTAGATGACGTAGTGGTCGTCGCTGGAGCGCTGGACCGCCGGCCGCTCGGGGGAGGCGGCGGCCATCGCGGCGTCGTACTCCTCGCCCAGCACGAGGCAGTGCCGCAGCTGCGGGGTGTCGAGCTCGCCGAGCGCCTCGACGTGCTCGGGGGCCACGAACGCCGCGACGCAGTCGGCGTTGTCGTAGAGGTAGGCGAGCTCGTCGTGCTTGTACTTGTAGTTGATGTTGATCGGCACGGCGCGTGCCTTGAAGCAGCCGTAGAACGCATCGATCCACTCGATGCGGTTCGCCGAGTGCACCGCCACGTGGTCCCCGGGCTGGATGCCCGCCTCGAGCAGGTGGTTGGCCACCCGGTTGGCCCGCTCGTCCAGCTCGGCGAAGGTGTAGGTCCGCTCCATCGTGAAGATCGCGGTCCGGTCCGGGATGGTGTCGGCCATCACCTCGAGCACGTCGGCGAGGGTGAAGGGGCGGGACGGGGCGGTTGTGGTCTGGGTCACAGGCAAACCATGCCAAGTAGAACGTGTTCTCGCCAAGGGGTCCGGGACTTTCGTTCCCCTGTTGGGACCATCGTCCCTCCGCGGAGCGCGGCGGGGGGCGGCAGGATGGGGACATGGCCGACCACCACTACCGCCTCTTCCTCGCCTGGCAGGGCGATCGCGGCACCGGCACCAGCGGCTACCGCGACTACGGGCGCGACGTGCTGGTGCGCGCCGAGGGCAAGCCCGACCTGCTCGCCTCCGCCGACGCAGCCTTCCGCGGCGACCCGGGGCGCTGGAACCCCGAGGAGCTGCTGCTCGCGGCGCTCTCGCAGTGCCACCTGCTGTCCTACCTGCACTCGGCGGTGCGGCACGGCATCGTGGTGACGGCGTACGACGACGCGCCGGTCGGCGCCTTGGCGCAGGTCGGCCAGGGCGGGCGGTTCACCTCGGTCACCCTCCGTCCGCGGGTGTGCATCACCGACCCGGCGCAGGTGGTGCTGGCGCGCGAGATCCACGCCGAGGCGAGTGCGAACTGTTTCATCGCCGCCTCCGTGGCGTTCCCCGTGCGCCACGAGCCGACGATCATCACGGCGGCGCCCGGAGCCTGAGGGCCGCAGCGCGGTGGCGGGGGAGCCCGGCCCTCAGTCCTCGAGCACCCGCACGTCGAGCTTCATCCGGCGACTCGAGCGCAGCTCGCCGCGGGCCACGGAGCGCACCCCGCGGCCGAGCACGGTGCCCAGCGTGAGGTCGCGGTGGTCGTCGCGGCCCTCGAGCAGCAGCGGCAGCAGCGGGGCGGCGGCGTCCTCGGGGCTCTGGCCCCACAGGGCGGCGACGTACGGCAGGGCCCGCACCCGGCGCTCCATGCCCGGCGCGACCGTGACCCGGGAGAGCATCTCGGTGCGGACGAGGCCGGGGTCGAAGCCGTGCACGCGCACGCCGGTGCCGGCGAGCTCGGCGCGCACGGTGCGGGTGAAGGCGCGGTTCCAGGCCTTGGAGCTGGCGTAGGCGCTCTGCATCGGCACCGGCTTCGTGGCGCCCTTGCCCCACACGTTGACCACGTGGCCGACAGCGCGCGTGGGGTCGGTGCTGGCCTCGGCGAGCATGGCGGCGACCGCCGTACGGGTGCCGTGGAAGACGCCACGCACGTTGGCGTCCAGCACCCGCTCGAACACCGCCGAGGGCACGAGGTGGGCGGGGCCGTAGACCCCGGGGGCGCCGGCGTTGTTGACCCACACGCCCAGCGGGCCCAGGTCGCGGGCGCGTGCGGCGAGCGCCTCGACCGCCGGGAGGTCGGCGACGTCGAGCTCGTGACCGTGGGCCTGCAGGCCGTCGGCGCGAAGGGAGCCCACCGCGTCGTCCACGCCGCTGCCGGGCAGTGCCGCCACCATGACCTGTGCGCCGGCGCGGCCCAGCAGCCGTGCGAACGCGAGACCGAGCCCGCTGCTGGCGCCGGTGACGACGGCGACGCGGCCAGCCAGCGGCCGCTCGGCACCCACCTGCGCGCCCGTCTCCTCCGGCGCGTGCTCCGGGGAGCGCCTCGACTCGTTCTCAGGGGTCGGGTGGAGCATGAGCAAGGGGGTCCTCCCTGGGTCGGGTCGGCACGGGGTGCCGGTGGGCAAAGGCTAGAGCGCGCCGGGGGTCGCGCGCAGCGCAATGGACCCACCTGCCACACCCGCCCCTCGCTTGCACTCGCCATGGGCGAGTGCTAAACATGGGCACTGGCACTCTCGCATTGAGAGTGACAAAAAGCCCCGGTGGGGAGAGGTCGTCCGAGCACGGACCCCGACCCGCCTCCCCGGCCGCACCGCGTACTGATCGCACCCACAAGATCCACCCGATACACACAGAGGATCGCAGGAGATATGTCGAAGCTGATTGCTTTCAACGAGGAGGCCCGGCGCGGCCTCGAGCGTGGCATGAACACGCTCGCCGACGCCGTCAAGGTCACCCTGGGCCCCAAGGGCCGCAACGTCGTCCTGGAGAAGAAGTGGGGCGCCCCCACCATCACCAACGACGGTGTCTCCATCGCCAAGGAGATCGAGCTCGAGGACCCCTACGAGAAGATCGGCGCCGAGCTGGTCAAGGAGGTCGCGAAGAAGACCGACGACGTCGCCGGTGACGGCACGACGACCGCGACCGTCCTCGCCCAGGCCCTCGTCAAGGAGGGTCTGCGCAACGTGGCCGCCGGGGCCAACCCGATGGGCCTCAAGCGGGGCATCGAGGCTGCCGTGAGCGCTGTCACCGAGCAGCTCCTCAGCCAGGCCAAGGAGGTCGAGACTCGCGAGCAGATCGCCGCGACCGCGACCATCTCCGCCGGTGGCGACACCACCGTCGGCGACGCCATCGCCGAGGCGATGGACAAGGTCGGCAAGGAGGGCGTGATCACGGTCGAGGAGTCGAACACCTTCGGCATCGACCTGGAGCTCACCGAGGGCATGCGGTTCGACAAGGGCTACATCTCGGCCTACTTCGTCACCGACCCCGAGCGCATGGAGACCGTCCTCGAGGACGCCTACGTGCTGATCGCCAACTCCAAGATCAGCAACGTCAAGGACCTGCTGCCGCTGCTGGAGAAGGTCATGCAGTCGGGCAAGCCGCTCGTCATCCTCGCCGAGGACGTCGACGGCGAGGCGCTGTCGACCCTGGTCGTCAACAAGATCCGCGGCACCTTCAAGTCGGTCGCGGTCAAGGCCCCCGGCTTCGGCGACCGCCGCAAGGCCATGCTGCAGGACATCGCGATCCTCACCGGCGGCCAGGTCATCTCCGAGGAGGTCGGCCTCAAGCTGGAGACCGCCGGTCTCGAGCTGCTCGGCCAGGCCCGCAAGGTCGTCATCACCAAGGACGAGACCACCATCGTCGAGGGCGCCGGCGACGCCGCCCAGATCGAGGGTCGGGTCAACCAGATCCGCGCCGAGATCGAGAAGTCGGACTCCGACTACGACCGCGAGAAGCTCCAGGAGCGCCTCGCCAAGCTGGCCGGCGGCGTGGCCGTCATCAAGGTCGGCGCGGCCACCGAGGTCGAGCTCAAGGAGCGCAAGCACCGCATCGAGGACGCCGTGCGCAACGCGAAGGCGGCCGTCGAGGAGGGCATCCTGCCCGGTGGTGGTGTCGCCCTGGTCCAGGCCGGTGCCACTGCGTTCGACACGCTCGAGCTGACCGGCGACGAGGCCACTGGTGCCAACATCGTCAAGGTCGCGCTGTCGGCGCCGCTGAAGCAGATCGCCATCAACGCCGGCCTCGAGGGCGGCGTCGTGGCGGAGAAGGTCGCGAACCTCCCCGCCGGCGAGGGCCTCAACGCCGCCACCGGCGAGTACGTCGACCTGCTGGCCGCGGGCATCATCGACCCGGCCAAGGTGACCCGCTCGGCGCTGCAGAACGCCGCGTCGATCGCCGCACTGTTCCTCACCACCGAGGCCGTCGTGGCCGACAAGCCGGAGAAGGCGGCGCCCATGGGCGGCGACCCGACCGGTGGCATGGGTGGCATGGACTTCTGATCCGAGCACGGACGCTCCGGCGTCCAGCGAAGATCGACAGGACCCCGTCGTACCTGAAGGTACGGCGGGGTCCCGTCGTTTTCCCAGCCCGAGCAGCAGCCTCAGCCGGGCTTCGGAGCGCCCTTGCGGGCATAGCGCACCCAGGTGACGACCACGCACATCACCGCCCAGGCGATGCCGATGGCGAAGAAGGCCACCGGGCCCATCGACGTCACGCCGACGCCGAAGAAGAAGGGACCGAACGCCGCGATCGCGGCGGTCCAGCCGATCACGCCACCGGCCTGACGTTTCTCGAAGATCATCGGCATCTGTTTGAACGTCGAGGCGTTGCCGATCCCGGCGAAGAGGAAGATCGCGAGCATCCCCCAGAGGAACTGGTCGAACCCGCTCTCCAAGGTGGCGGCAGAGGTGGTGTCGGGGCTCAAGGTCGTGATGGTGAAGGCGATCGAGGCCACCAGTCCCACGCCGGAGACCAGTGTCCAGATGGCGCCGCCCATGCGGTCGGTGAGCGGTGAGAACAGCACCCGGGCGCCGGCGCCGACCAGGGGGCCGAGGAAGACGTACTTCGCGGCGTCGGGCACGGCGTATCCCTCGACCAGCACGGTGGCGTCGGCGCCGGATCCCTGGACGATGTCGGGGTTCGCGCTGCCGTAGAGCTCGCCCATCAGCAGCCCGAACTGCGCCGAGAGGCCGGCGAAGGTGCCGAAGGTCATGATGTAGAGCAGGGTCATCAGCCAGGTGTCGACGTTGCCGAAGATGTCGAACTGCTGGCGGATGCTGGCCTTGATCGGCACCGACTTGAGCATCGTCCAGGCCAGGATCGCCGCGAGGACCATCAGGGGGATCCAGACGAAGGCGGCGTTCTGGTACCAGACCTCCTCGGGCTCCTTGCCCGGCTGCGAGATGGTCTGCGAGCCCCCGATGAAGGCCAGCCACGAGAGGGCGATCAGATAGGGCGTCAGCAGCTGCACGGCCGAGACGCCGAAGTTGCCGATGCCGGCCTGGATCCCCAGCGCGGTGCCCTGCTTGGAGCGAGGGAAGAAGTACGAGGTGCTGGGCATGAAGCCCGAGAACGCGCCACCGCCGATGCCGGCCAGGAACGCCAGCAGCATCAGCTCCCAGTAGGGAGCGCTCGGCTCCTGGACCCGCACCCCCCACCCGGCGGTCGAGAAGACCAGCAGCAGCGAGGTGAGCGCCACCATCTTGCGGGTGCCCATGATGGGCGGGAGCACCATCCACACCAGCCGGAAGATGCCTGCGGACAGGCCCGGCATGGCTGCCATCCAGTAGAGCTCGTTGCTGGAGAAGTCGTAGCCGAGCGAGTTGAGCTTCGGAATCAGCGCGCTCGGCAGGAACCAGGCCGCGAACGCGAGGAAGAGTGCGAACGTGGTGATCCACAGGGTGCGCCACGCCAGGGGCTTGTTCCAGGTCTGCTCGTTCTCCGGGTCCCAGGACTCCAGCCATTCGCCGGACCGGGAGGTGGTCGACTTGCTCATGCCGGTGTCTCCTCATCGGTGGGGTTGTCCAGCTTGTGTGCCAGGTGGGGCGACTCGTGATGGAGCATGTGCACCACCGTCCAGTGCATCCACACGCTGCAGATGACCGTCAGGACGAACAGCACGCCGAAGGTGCTGGTCGGGAAGCCGGACCACTCCTTCGTGTAGGCGAAGAGCGGCGGCAGGGCGAAGCCGCCGAGGCCGCCGAGCATCCCGACGAGTCCGCCGACGGCGCCGACGCTCTCGGGGAAGTACTCCGGGATGTGCTTGTAGACCGCCGCCTTGCCCACGCCCATCGCGCACCCGAGCACGAAGACCAGCAGCACGAAGGGCACCAGGTCCAGGTGGTAGGCGAGGTGCTCGTCCTCGCTGCCGTCGGGCAGCTGCACCACCACGAAGCCGTTGGGCATCATCAGGATGCCGCTGGTCACCAGCATCGCGCCGAAGGTCCAGTACATCGCGCGACGAGCGCCGTACCGGTCCGACAGCGCGCCACCCACCGGGCGCAGCAGTGACGCCGGGAAGATGTAGGTGGCGGTCAGCAGGGCCGCGGTCTGCAGGGAGACGTCGAAGTTGTCCATGTAGTAGATCGGCAGCCAGGCCGAGAGGGCGACGTAGGCCCCGAAGACCGCGACGTAGTAGAGGCTGAAGCGCCACACCCGCATCTGCTTGAGCGGGGCGAGCTGCTCCGTCAACGGCACCTCGGTCCCGGGCTTCAGGTCGTGGCGGGGGGTTCCGAACCAGAGCACCGCGGCCATCACGACCAGGAGCACCGCGTAGACGACGGGGACCAGGCGCCAGCCGCCGTCGATGAAGCCGAAGTAGGTCGCGCCGGCGGTGCCGGTGATGATCGGAGGCCCGATGAACTTGGTCACCGAGGCGCCGACGTTGCCCGCGCCGAAGAGCCCGAGGGCGTAGCCCTGACGGTTGCGCGGCTGCCACGCGGAGTTCCAGGCGATGCCGACGGAGAACGAGTTCCCCGCCAGGCCGATCAGGAAGGAGAGCCCCAGCAGGGCGGTGTAGGAGTTCACCTGCGAGACCAGGTAGGTGGGCACCGCGGAGACGAGCAGCAGCACCGTGAACACGATGCGTCCGCCGAAGCGGTCGGCGAGCATGCCGGCGGGCAGGCGCCACAGCGAGCCGTTGAGGGTGGCGGCCGCCACGATCCACGACAGCTGCACGTCGCTGAGGCCGAACTCCTCGCGGATCGGGTCGCCCAGGATGCCGAACATCAGCCACACCGCGAACATCAGGGTGAAGGCGATGGTCGAGAGCCAGAGCACTCGGTTGCGGCCCGGTCGGGGCGGTGCGGACGACGCTTCTGCCGCGGTCTGTGACGCCATGGGCCCTCCTGGGCAGGCGCGGAATCGGACGGTCGTGCGATGCACGTTACGTAGGACGTAGGTCCCCGTCCAGAGGCCAAAGGTCCTCGGTCTGAGGAGGGGGGTCTGGCGACTCCGAGCCACGATCCGTGGCCCTTGCGGGCTAGGTGATCCGGGAGAATAGTGATGCGGGACACAGCTCAACCGACTGCACGTGGTGGCTAGGGGGAAGACCTGTGAGCGACACCAAGCTGGGTTTCGACGGAGGGCTGAGCGACGCGCTGGTCGCGAGCCGAAGGTTCTTCACCCGCAACCAGGTCAGCGGTGATCTCCGCACCCTGACGGCCGAGGGAGGCCGCGAGGGCGACGTCTTCTACCGGGACCGGTGGAGCCACGACAAGGTCGTGCGCAGCACGCACGGGGTCAACTGCACCGGGTCGTGCTCGTGGAAGGTCTACGTCAAGGACGGGATCATCACCTGGGAGGCGCAGCAGACCGACTATCCCAGCACCGGCGCCGACCGACCCGAGTACGAGCCCCGCGGCTGTCCGCGGGGCGCGGCCTTCTCCTGGTACACCTACAGCCCCACCCGCGTTCGCTACCCCTATGTGCGGGGCGTGCTGCTGGAGATGTTCCGCGCCGCGGTGGCCGAGCACGGCGACCCGGTCGTGGCGTGGGCCTCGATCGTGCAGGACCCCGAGAAGACCCGCGCCTACAAGGCGGCCCGGGGCAAGGGCGGGCTCGTCCGTGCCACCTGGGCGGAGGCCGCGGAGATGGTCGCCGCCGCCCACGTCTACACCGTCAAGCGCTGGGGCCCGGACCGCATCGCCGGCTTCTCGCCCATCCCGGCGATGTCACCGGTGTCCTTCGCCTCCGGCTCACGGTTCCTGGAGCTGATCGGCGCACCGATGCTCTCCTTCTACGACTGGTACGCCGACCTGCCCAACGCCTCGCCCCAGATGTTCGGTGACCAGACAGACGTCCCCGAGTCGGGGGACTGGTGGGATGCGGCCTACCTGGTCATGTGGGGGTCGAACGTCCCGCTGACCCGCACGCCGGACGCCCACTGGATGACCGAGGCCCGCTACCGGGGCCAGAAGGTCCTGGCGGTCGCGCCGGACTACGCCGACAACGTCAAGTTCGCCGACGAGTGGGTGAGCCCTGCGCCCGGCACCGACGGCGCGCTCGCGATGGGCATGGGCCACGTGGTGCTGCGCGAGTACTTCGTCGAGCGCCAGGTGCCCTTCTTCACCGACTACAACAAGAGCTACACCGACCTGCCCTACCTGATCACCCTCGACGCGGGCACGGACGGCGCCTACCGGCCGGGCAAGTTCCTCGTCGCCGGCGACCTGGAGCACCCCGAGGGCGGCACCGAGAACACCATGTGGAAGCCGGCGGTGATGGACGCCGCCACCGGCCGGGTCCGCATCCCGAAGGGCTCGGTGGGACACCGCTACGGCGAGGAGGGCCTCGGCCAGTGGAACCTCGAGCGCGGCGACATCGACCCGTTGCTGACGCTCTATCCCGCTGCGGGCGCGGACAGTCTCCTCGAGGCGGTCGAGGTCGCGCTGCCCCGCTTCGACGACGCCGGCGGCAAGGTCCGCTTCGATCGCCGCGGCGTCCCGGTGGCCAGGGTCGGCGACCGGCTCGTCACCACCGTGCTCGACCTGCTGCTGGCGCAGTACGGCGTGTCCCGGCCCGGGCTGCCCGGCCAGTGGCCGCAGGGGTACGACGACCCGAGCGTGCCCGCCACCCCCGCGTGGCAGGAGCAGCACACCGGCGTGCCCGCCGCCCAGGTGACCCGCCTGGGGCGGGAGTGGGCGCAGAACGCGATCGACACCGAGGGCCGGGGCATGATCCTGCTCGGTGCCGGGGTGAACCACTGGTTCCACTCCGACCAGATCTACCGCGCGATCCTGCTGCTCACCACGATCACCGGCACGCAGGGACGCAACGGCGGCGGCTGGGCGCACTACGTCGGTCAGGAGAAGGTCCGCCCGCTCACGGGCTTCCAGCACATGGCGTTCGCGCTCGACTGGCACCGGCCGCCGCGGCACATGAACCAGACGGCGTACTGGTACGTCAACACCAGCCAGTACCGCTACGACACCTTCTCCGCCGACGACCTCGACGCCGGCACCGGCATCTTCGCCGGGCGCAGCGTGATGGACCTGCTCGCCCAGTCCGTGCGCCTGGGCTGGACGCCGTCGTACCCGACGTTCGACCGCAGCAGCCTCAACCTCGCCGACGACGCCGCCGCGGCGGGGATGGAGGCCCCCGCCTACGTTGCGCAGCAGCTCAAGGAGGGCGCCCTCAAGTTCGCCGTGGAGGACCCCGAGCACGAGGACAACCACCCTCGGATCCTCAACCTGTGGCGCTCCAACCTGTTGGGCAGCTCGGCGAAGGGCAACGAGTACTTCCTGCGTCACCTGCTCGGCACCGACAGCGCGGCGCGGGCGAAGGAGGCTCCGCCGGACAAGCGCCCCACGTCGGTCCGCTGGGCCGAGGAGGCCCCCCAGGGCAAGCTCGACCTGCTGATGACGATCGACTTCCGGATGACCAGCAGCACGATGTTCAGCGACGTCGTCCTGCCCGCTGCCACCTGGTACGAGAAGCACGACCTCTCGACCACCGACATGCACCCGTTCGTGCACTCCTTCAACCCCGCCATCGCACCGCCGTGGGAGACCAAGTCCGACTGGGACGCGTGGAAGGCGATCGCGAAGAGGTTCAGCGAGCTCGCCGTCGACCACCTCGGGGTGCGCCGCGACGTCGTCGCCAAGCCGTTGTGGCACGACACCCCCGAGGCCATGTCCAGCGAGCACGGCGTCGTGAAGGACTGGCGCCTGGGGCGCGACCACCCGCAGGGCTGCGACCCGGTGCCGGGCCGCACGATGCCGGTCATCGCCGTCGCCGAGCGCGACTACACCCAGGTCCACGAGAAGATGACCTCGATCGGGCCGCTGCTGGAGTCGGCCGGCATGGCCACCAAGGGCGTCGCCTTCCAGGCGCGCCGGGAGGTCGAGATCCTCCGCCACCGCAACGGCGTGACCCGCGGCGGGGCGGGCGACGGCCAGCCGAAGGTCGAGACCGACGTGCAGATGGCCGACGCCATGCTGCACCTGGCCGGGGTGAGCAACGGCCACCTCGCCACCCAGGGCTTCCGGTTCCTCGAGAAGCGCACCGGCGTGCAGCTGCACGACCTCTCGGCCGAGCACGAGGGCAAGCAGATCACCTTCGCCGACACCCAGGTGGCACCCGTGCCCGTGATCACCTCGCCGGAGTGGTCGGGCTCGGAGTCCGGTGGGCGCCGCTACAGCCCGTTCACGATCAACATCGAGCGCCGCAAGCCCTTCCACACCCTCACCGGGCGTCAGCAGTTCTACGTCGACCACGACTGGTTCATCGGCATGGGGGAGTCGCTGCCCGTCTACCGGCCCCCGCTCGACATGACCGCCCTCTTCGGGGAGGCGCCGGTCGGGGAGCAGAACGAGCTCGGCGTCTCGGTGCGCTACCTGACGCCGCACAACAAGTGGTCGATCCACAGCGAGTACCAGGACAACCTCTTCATGCTCTCGCTCTCGCGCGGCGGGCAGGCGGTGTGGATGTCCGACCGCGACGCGGCCAAGGTCGGCATCCGCGACAACGACTGGATCGAGATGGTCAACCGCAACGGCGTCGTCGCGGCCCGCGCGATCGTCAGCCACCGGATGCCGGAGGGCACGGTCTACATGCACCACGCGCAGGACCGGCTCATCGACGTGCCGCGGACCGAGCGCGACGGCAAGCGCGGCGGCATCCACAACAGCCTCACGAGGATCCTGATGAAGCCCAACCACATCGTCGGCGGGTACGCCCAGCTGGCCTACGCGTTCAACTACATCGGCCCCATCGGCGACAACCGCGACGAGGTCACGATGATCCGCAAGCGCCGGACGGAGGTGACGTACTGATGCGCGTCATGGGCCAGATGGCGATGGTGATGAACCTCGACAAGTGCATCGGGTGCCACACCTGCTCGGTGACCTGCAAGCAGGCGTGGACCAACCGCACCGGCATGGAGTACGTGTGGTTCAACAACGTCGAGACCCGGCCCGGGCTGGGCTACCCCCGCACGTACGAGGACCAGGAGGAGTGGCGGGGCGGCTGGGTGCGCCGGCGCGACGGCAGGATCGCGCTGCGGGCCGGCGGGCGGTTCAAGAAGCTGCTGACGATCTTCTCCAACCCCAAGCTGCCCTCCATCGAGGACTACTACGAGCCCTGGACCTACGACTACGACACCCTGGTCGGCTCGCCGCAGTCCGACACCTTCCCGGTGGCGCGGCCGAAGAGCCTGCTCACGGGCGAGAACATGAACGTCGAGTGGTCGGCGAACTGGGACGACGACCTCGGCGGCTCCCACGAGAATGCGGCCCGCGACCCGATGCTGGCGGGCATCGAGGAGAAGGTGAGGCTGGAGTTCGAGCAGACCTTCATGTTCTACCTGCCCCGCATCTGCGAGCACTGTCTCAACCCGTCCTGCGCGGCCTCGTGCCCCTCCGGCGCGATCTACAAGCGGTCCGAGGACGGCATCGTGCTGGTCGACCAGGACCGCTGCCGCGGCTGGCGGATGTGCGTCTCGGGCTGTCCCTACAAGAAGGTCTACTTCAACCACAAGACCGGCAAGGCCGAGAAGTGCACCTTCTGCTACCCCCGGGTCGAGGTCGGGATCCCGACCGTCTGTTCGGAGACCTGCGTGGGCCGGCTGCGCTACATCGGCCTGGTGCTCTACGACGCCGACCGGGTCCTCGAGGCCGCCAGCGTCGAGGACGAGCACGAGCTCTACCAGGCCCAGCGCTCCTGCTTCCTCGACCCGCACGACCCGGCGGTGCAGCGCGCCGCCGCCGAGGCGGGCATCCCGACGGACTGGGTGGAGGCGGCCAAGTCGTCCCCGGTGTGGCGGCTGATCCACGACTACGAGGTCGCGCTGCCCCTGCACCCGGAGTACCGCACCATGCCGATGGTCTGGTACATCCCGCCGCTGTCGCCGGTGGTCGACGCGGTGCGCGACACCGGCGAGGACGCCGAGGACCGGGGCAACCTCTTCGCGGCCATCGACACCCTGCGCATCCCCGTGGAGTACCTCGCCAACCTGTTCACGGCCGGGGACACCGCGCCGGTCGATGCGGTGCTGCGCAAGCTTGCGGCGATGCGCTCCTACATGCGCGACCTCAACCTCGGCCGCGACGCCGACGAGTCCATTCCCGCTGCGGTCGGCATGAGCGGGGAGGAGATGTACGAGATGTTCCGCCTGCTGGCCATCGCCAAGTACGACGAGCGCTACGTCATCCCGACGGCGCACGTCGAGCAGGCGCACGCGTTGGAGGAGCTGGCCACCGACTGCCCGGTCTCCGACTACGGCGGCGGGCAGAACGACCTCTTCGGTGAGGGGTCGGGCTACCCGACCCCGGTCTCCGTGGAGAACTTCCGGATGCTCCAGGAACGCCAGACCAGCGACACGCTGGCCAGCCCGGCGGACAAGAGCAGCCGGGTCAACCTGCTCAGCTGGGACGGCAAGGGGCTGCCTGACGGGCTCTTCCCGGCCCGGCGCGACGACGGGGACCAGTGATGCTCGGCCGCAACCGCAAGGCATCCCGGGAACGGGACGTGCGCGCGGTCTGGGCGGTCTGCTCCGCCCTGCTGGACTACCCGACCCCCGAGCTGCTCGCCGGCCTCGACGACCTCGAGCGGCTCGTGCCCGGCAACAGCGACCTCGCCGCGCTGGCCGCGCACCTGCGTGCCCACCCGCTGCGCGCCGTGCAGGAGGAGTACGTCGCCACCTTCGACCACACCCGCAAGTGCGCGCTCTACCTCACCTACTTCGCCTACGGCGACACGCGCCGGCGCGGCGCGGCGCTGGTGCGGTTCAAGGAGACCTACCGGGCCGGCGGGGTGGAGTGGGACGAGGCCACCGGCGAGCTGCCGGACCACCTGTGCGCGGTGCTGCAGTTCGGCGCCACCGTGGACACCGCGCTCGCTGCCGGGCTGCTCGCCGAGCACCGCGCCGGCGTGGAGATGCTGCGGCTCGCGCTCGCCGGCTGGCGCAACGACGACGGCAGCACCGGCTCCCCGTGGTCCGGCGCCCTGGTCGCGCTGTGCGACACCCTGCCCGACCTGCACGGCGATGAGGCGGACGCCGTACGACGCCTCGTCGAGCAGGGGCCGCCGGCCGAGGAGGTCGGCCTGGCCGGCTACGGCGCCGACCCCGCACTCACCGGCACCGGCGGCACCGCCGCGGGCCCATCGACCGGGCCGGCGTTGATCGCTCCCGCCACCATCCCTGTGAGGAGCTGAGACGTGGACACGTTCTTGTGGATCATCGTCCCGTACATCTGTCTCGCCGTCTTCGTGCTCGGCCACGTCTGGCGCTACCGCTACGACAAGTTCGGCTGGACCACCCGCTCCTCCCAGCTCTACGAGGACCGGCTGCTGCGGCTGGGCTCCCCGCTGTTCCACTTCGGGATGCTGGGCGTGGTCGGGGGCCACATCATCGGGCTGCTCGTCCCGCGGTCGTGGACCGAGGCCATCGGCATCAACGACCACGCCTACCACTACATCGCCGTGGTGGGCGGCCTGCTGGCCGGCATCGCGACGGTCGTGGGGATGGTCATCCTGATCTACCGCCGGCGCACGGTCGGACCGGTCTTCTCCGCCACCACCACGATGGACAAGGTGATGTACGCCTTCCTCGCCGCCGCGATCCTGCTGGGGATGTGGAACACCATCGCGGGATCGATCTTCACCCTCGGCGGGGACTACAACTACCGCGAGGGGGTGTCGGTCTGGTACCGCTCCTTCCTCGCCTTCCAGCCCGACGCGAGCCTGATGGGCCGCGCCCCGATCGGGTTCCAGCTGCACGCCCTGGTCGCCTTCGCGCTCTTCGCGCTGTGGCCCTTCACCCGTCTGGTGCACGTCTTCAGCGCACCGCTCGGCTACGTGACACGGCCCTATATCGTCTACCGCAGCCGCGAAGACGGCATGGGCACCCGGCCCCCGCGCCGCGGTTGGGAGCGGGTCGGGCGATGAGCCGCCGACCGGCGGCGAACGGACAGGAGACGCAGATGGACAGCACGTCGTTGACCACGCTCGCGGCCGCGCAGCTCGAGAAGGCACGTGAGGCGTCCAGCGGCCGTGCCTCGGTCACGGTGTACGGCGGGCAGGAGCACCGGCTGCGCCAGACCCTGATCGCGTTGCGCGAGGGCGAGCGGCTCGGCGAGCACGACGCCCCGGAGGAGGCGACGCTCCAGGTCCTGCAGGGAGAGGTGGCGCTCCACGCCGGCACCGACACCTGGCGCGGAGGTGCGGGGGACCACCTGGTGATCCCGCCCCAACGCCACGACCTCGAGGCGCTCAGTGACGCGGCGGTGCTGCTCACCGTGGCCACCTGACGCTTCCCGGTAGCCAGCGCCGCTCTTCAGCGCCCTTCTTCAGCGTCGTTCCCCGCCGCCGGGGCAGTTTCGCCGAACCCGCCATGTGCCGTTGCGCCAGCCAGTAGCGTGCGCTCAGCTCTCGGGACACCGGCGGCACTCGGGCCGCGCACGAAGGGAAACACATGCGCGCACGGAAGTTCCTGCTGGCGGGGGCGGTGACGGCGATGGCCGTCGGCCTCTCCGCGGCCCCGGTGATGACACCGGTGGCACACGCGACGACCGAGGGCAGCTTCAACGTCCTCGTCCGCAGCACCGAGTCGGGCGACGCGTTGAGCGGCGCCAAGGTCCAGCTCTACAGCGCCAGCACCGGTGCGGCGGTCCAGGCCGCCGCGACCACCGACGGTGACGGACAGGCCACCATCGCCGGTCTCTCCGACGGCCGGTACACCGCGAAGGTGTCCGGCACGGGCTACTTCGAGGAGTACACCCGCGTCGCGACCATCGGCGACGGCTCCGAGTACACCTACGAGTACGTCTATCTCGACCCGATCACGCCGGTGCAGACCGCCAAGCTCCGCGGCAAGGTCACCGTCGACGGCACCGAGGGCCGCTACCCCACGATCTACCTCTACCCCGGCACGGCCACCCAGCAGCAGGTCGACAACTGGGAGGTCGACTACGTCTACGCCAGCGGACAGCGCAACGGGCTCTGGGGCCGGGTGCTGGCGGCGGGCAGCTACAAGGTCCGCGCCTGCAGCGAGGACGCCGACTACAACCGCTCCGGCTGCGCGTGGGTGGGTGGCGCCACCGCGGACTCCGCCACGGTGATCACGGTGGCGGCCAACCAGACCAAGGTCGTCCCGGACCTGGACATCGTCACCGGTGCACCCGCGGCGAGCAGCCGCGTGACCGGAAAGGTCATCGGTGCCGGCGGTGCCGGCATCGTCGGCGTCCGTGTCTACCTCTACGGTCCCGACGCCACGGACATCTGGGACTACGTCTCGTCCACCTCCACCGACAGCCTGGGCGTCTACTCCTTCCGCGACGACGATGTGCCGGCCGGCAGCTACCGCCTGCGCTTCGACGACTCCCGCGGCGAGTATGTCGGCGAGTTCCACAACGACGTACCCCTGTCCGTCGACGACCCGGCCACCTGGGAAGACGATTCGTACCTGATCCCGGCCGGGGCCGGCACCGTCACGGTTCCGGCGACGGGTGCGGTCACGGCCAACGCCAGCCTCGCCAAGGCGCCCGTCCCGCCCGCGACCTCCGGCCTGTCCGGCCGGCTCGTCAACGACGCGGGCTCCGGGGTCGCCGGCTATGTCGAGATCTACGACGCGCGCGGCAGCCACACCTTCTCCGTGAGCACGCGACGCGACGGCACCTTCAGCGTGCCCGCCGACCAGCTGGCGCCGGGCGGGTACCGGCTGTGGGCCGAGGGCGACGGCGTGGTCGGTTCCTGGAACGGCGGTGCCCCCGTCCAGGCGAAGGCTCCGCTGGTGACGGTCCCGGTGGTCGGTGTGGCGAACATCGGCGCGCTCAGGCTGCAGCGCTACGGCGCGATCGGCGGCACGGTGGCCCTGACGGCCAACGCCGCCGGTGACCTGGCCTCGTCCAGGGTCGTCGTCTACGACGCCGACGGGGAGGAGTACTCCTCGTGGAGCACCGACAGCAACGGCAGCTACACCGCTGACGAGCTGGCGCCGGGCACCTACTACGTGCGTGCCGAGGGCTCGCGCTCCTCGCTGTTCGACCACGACGTCGAGCTGCCCTACATCCCGCAGTACTGGGCAGGTCGGTACACCCTGTCCTCCGCGACCCCGGTCGTGGTGCGCCCCGGTGCCACCACGGCGCGGATCAACTTCACGCTGAGCAACCGGCTCAGCGCGGTCACGGCGCCGAGCATCACGGGCAGCCCGACGCTGGGCAAGGTGCTCACCGCGAGGGCCGGCACGTGGACCCGGGCCAAGGACGTGGTGTTCACCTACCAGTGGAAGCGCGGCGGCAAGGTCGTCGGCACCGGCGCCGCCTACAAGGTGGCCAAGGCCGACCAGGGCGCCAGCCTGACCGTCACGGTCACGGCCACCGACCGTCGGGGCAGCTACGTCACCGGCGCCGCGGTGAGCAAGGCCGTCAAGGTGGCCAAGCCGCCGAAGAAGAAGGTCAAGAAGAAGGCCAAGAAGAAGACGAAGAAGAAGGCCAAGAAGGCGAAGAAGAAGTAGGTCCTTCGCCGATCAGGACGGGTGCAGCCGCAGCGGGTGCCGCTGCGGCTGGACCTCTTCTGCGGCAGGCTGGGGACATGACGGCGACCGGTGTGCTGCTGGCGGCCGGGGCCGGCACCCGGATGGGGAGGCCCAAGGCGCTGGTGCGCGACGCCGCCGGAGTGCCCTGGCTGGAGAACGCGGCACGGGTGCTGCGGGCGGGCGGCTGCGACGACGTGGTCGTCGTGCTCGGTGCCGCCGCCGATCAGGCACGCTCCCTGGTCCCCGGTGACCTCGGCGCCGTCGACGTCGTCGTCGCCCACGACTGGGAGCGCGGCATGGGCGCCTCGCTGCGCACCGGCCTCGCGCGGCTGGCCGGCACCGGCGCCGAGATGGCGCTGGTGCACCTGGTCGACCTGCCCGACGTCGGCGCCGAGGTCGTCGCCCGGGTCCTCGCCGAGGGCGGGACCGGCGGTGCCGCCGCGCTCGCGCGGGCGTCGTACGACGGCTCACCGGGCCACCCCGTGCTGCTGGGCCGCGACCACTGGCCGGGTGTCGCGGCGACGGCCCTCGGCGACCGCGGGGCGCGCGACTACCTGGCCGCCCACGGCTGCGCGCTGGTGGAGTGCGGCGACCTGGCCGGCGGGGCCGATGTCGACCGGCCCGAGGGTGGCGCGGCGCCAACCGGCGACCAACGCACCACTCCGTAGCCTCGCCCCATGCACCCGTTGGTCGCCGAGCTGGCCGAGAGCCTGGAGCGCACCGGCTACCTGTGCGACGAGGAGCTGGCCACCGTCGCGTACCTGTCGCTGCGGATGGGGCGCCCGCTGCTGCTGGAGGGCGAGCCCGGCACCGGCAAGACCGCGCTCGCGGAGTCGCTCGCGGCCAGCCTGGGCCAGCCGCTGGTGCGGCTGCAGTGCTACGAGGGGATCGACGCCACCCAGGCGCTCTACGACTGGGACTTCCCGCGCCAGATCCTGCACCTGCGTGCCCTGGAGGCGCTCGCCACGGACGCCGAGCGACCCCACGACGTGCTGGAGGCCGAACGCAACCTCTACGACGAGCGGTTCCTGCTGGCCCGGCCGGTGCTGGACGCGCTGCGCCGGGCCCCGGCGGTGCTGCTCATCGACGAGATCGACCGCGCCGACGACGAGTTCGAGGCGTTCCTGCTCGAGGTGCTCTCCACGTTCGCCGTCACCATCCCCGAGCTCGGCACCGTCCGTGCGGCGATCCCGCCGACGGTCGTGCTCACCTCCAACCGCACCCGCGAGCTGCATGACGCGCTCAAGCGCCGCTGCCTCTACCACTGGATCGACCACCCCGGGCTGGAGCGGGAGGTCGCCATCCTGCGCTCGCGGGCACCCGAGGTCGGCGCCACGCTCGCCCGGCAGGTCGCCGAGGTCGTGCAACAGCTGCGCGGCGGCGTGGACGGGGTGGCGCTGCTCAAGCCGCCCGGGGTCGCCGAGACCCTGGACTGGGCTCGCGCCCTGCACCACCTCGGCACCGTCGAGCTCGACGTGGCCAGCGCCGCGGTCACCCTCGGCGCCCTGGTCAAGCACCGCGAGGACGCCGACCGGGTCGGCGCCGCCCTGGACCGGATGCTGGCCCGATGAGCACCGGACCGGATGCCGGCCCGACGAGCACCCGCGCCCCGGACGAGGTGCTGCTCGGCTTCACCACCGCGCTGCGGGCCGCCGGCGTCGCCGTCACCGCCGACCGCTCCCGCGCCTACCTCGAGGCCGTCGCGCTGGTCGGGCTGGGCGACCGCGCCGGCACCCGCGCCGCGGGCCGGGCCACGCTGTGCGCCTCCCCGGACGACCTGGCCGTCCACGACCGGGTCTTCGAGGCCTGGTTCGACCCCGGCCTGCGCGCACCCACGCCGTCGCGCCGCGGCGCGCAGCACCCGCCGGGACTCTCGGTGCTGCCCGACACCGAAACCGGCGGTGCCGGCGACGGCGAGGGCGACGACGACCCGGTCCGGGCCGCGGCCAGCGCCACCGAGGTGCTGCGCCACCGCGACGTCGCCACGCTCGACGCCGCCGAGCGACTCCGGCTCGCCGCGCTGCTGGGTCGCCTGGACGTCCGGCTGCCGGTGCGGCCCACCCGGCGTCGTACGCCACACCGGCGCGGGAGCCTGGACGCCTCCCGCACGTTGCGGGCCAGCCTGCGCCGGATGGGGGAGCCCGCGGCGCTGCACCGTCGCCGCCCCGGGGTACGCACCCGCCGGGTGGTGCTGCTGGTGGACGTCTCGGGGTCGATGGCGCCGTACGCGGACGCCCTGCTGCGCCTGGCGCACCGGATGGTCACCGGCGTGCGGGGCCGCGGCGCCGCGGGCGGGATCGAGGTCTTCACCGTCGGCACCCGGCTCACCCGGATCACCGACGCCCTGCGCATCCGCGACCCCGAGCGGGCGCTGGTCGCGGCCGGTGAGGCGGTTCCCGACTGGTCCGGCGGCACCCGGCTGGGGGAGACCCTGCAGGCGTTCGTCGAGAGGTGGGGCCGCCGCGGCCTGGCGCGCGGCGCGGTCGTGGTGGTGCTCAGCGACGGCTGGGAGCGCGGCGGCACCGCGCTGCTCGGGGAGCAGGTCGCCCGGCTGCGCCGGCTGGCGCACCGCGTCGTGTGGGTCAACCCGCACCGCGGCAAGATGGGTTATGCGCCGCTCCAGGGCGGCATCGTCGCGGTGCTGCCGCACCTGGACTCCTTCGTGGCCGGGCACTCGCTGGCCACGTTCGCCGAGCTGGTGGAGGTGATCGCCGATGCGTGAGGTGCTGGAGTCGCTGCTGCGGTGGTGGGAGGCCGGGGAGACGGTCGGGATGGGCACGGTGGTGGCCACGTTCCGCTCCGCGCCCCGTCCGCCCGGAGCCTCGATGCTCGTCGGCCCGGACGCCTCCGCCGTCGGCTCGGTCTCCGGCGGCTGCGTCGAGGGCGCCGTGTACGACCTCGCCCAGGAGGTGGTGGCCTCGGGCGCGCCGGTGCTGCAGCGCTACGGCGTCTCCGACGACGACGCCTTCGCGGTGGGGCTGACCTGCGGCGGCATCCTCGACGTGTACGTCGAGAAGGTGGACCGCACCACCTTCCCCGAGCTCGGCGAGGTCGCCGCGGACGTCACGGCGGGCCGGCCGGTCGCGGTGGCCACCGTCGTCGAGCACCCCGACCCGTCGTACGTCGGCCGCCGCACGGTGATCCGTCCCGAGGCGGTAGTCCCTGACGAAAAGCACCCGGAGACGGCGGAAACCGGTGCTTCTCGTCAGGGACTATCGCTCGGCAGCGCCCGGATCGACGACGCGGTGCGCGACGACGCGTTAGGGCTGCTCGCCTCCGGGCACAGCGGCACGCTGTCGTACGGCCCCGACGGGGAGCGGCGCGGCGAGGGGATGCGGGTGTTCGTGTGGGCGTTCGCGCCCAAGCCGCGGATGCTGGTCTTCGGTGCCATCGACTTCGCCGCCGCTGTCGCCCGGATCGGCGGGTTCCTGGGCTACCGGGTCAGCGTGTGCGACGCCCGACCCGTCTTCGCCACCGCGAGCCGCTTCCCGGGCGCCGACGAGGTCGTCGTGGAGTGGCCGCACCGCTACCTGGCCGCCGAGGCGCAGGCGGGGCGGATCGACTCGCGCACCGTGATCACCGTGCTCACCCACGACCCGAAGTTCGACGTGCCGCTGCTGGAGGTGGCCCTGCGGCTGCCCGAGGTCGGGTACGTCGGCGCGATGGGCTCGCGCCGTACGCACGAGGACCGCACCGAGCGGTTGCGGGAGGCGGGGCTGGGTGACGCCGAGCTGGCCCGGCTGTCCAGCCCGATCGGGCTCGACCTCGGCGCCCGCACCCCGGAGGAGACCGCGATCAGCATCGCCGCCGAGATCGTGGCGAGCCGGTGGGGCGGCTCCGGTGAGCCGCTCGCCGAGCTGGACGGACGCATCCACCGCTGACCCGCGAGAACGCCGAGAACGCCGAGAATGAGGTGTGACGGACGTCACTTCCGAGGCTAGGGTGCGGACATGACCGCGCTCGAGCTCGACCAGCGCCGGCTGGCCACGCTGGCGGCCTGGACCACGTTCGTGGCCGGTGACCCGCTCACCGCTCCGGTGCGACCGGAGATCCTGGACAGCTGGACGCGTGCGGGTGCCAGCGTCGATCCCGGTGTCGGTCACGCGCCCCTGGCCGATGAGTCGGAGACCGACAGCCTGTGGCGCGGCTCCCCGCTGCAGGTCGCTGTCGCCCGGGTCGAGGACGAGCTGCGCCGCACCGCCGAGGACGGCGACCTGGTGCTCGCCGTCACCGACCCCGAGACCCGGGTGCTGTGGACCTACGGCGGCCGGGTGATGCGCCGGCGTGCGGAGAGCGTCAACTTCGTCGCCGGGGGCCGCTGGGACGACACCTCGGTGGGCACTAACGCGCTCGACCTCGCCAACCGCCTGGACCGGCCCGCGATGGTCTTCAGTGCCGAGCACTACGCGCCGATCGTGCACAACTGGGTCTGCTGGGCCGCACCGCTGCACGACCCGGTCAGCGGCGCCCAGCTCGGCGTCATCGACCTGTCGACCACCTGGGACCGCACCCACCCCATCGGCCTGGCCACCGCCCGCGTCCTGGCCCGCCTCGTCGAGCAGGCGCTGCCGCGCACCGACCTGTACCGCGACGCGGCCCGACGCGGCGCGAGCGACACCGAGGAGGCCGACCGGCCCGGCCTGGTGCTCGGCCTGCTCGGCACCGCCGAAGCCTGCGTGGACGGTCGCCGGCTGCTGCTCAACCGGCGCCAGACCGAGATCCTCGCGCTGCTCGCGCTGCACCCCGACGGGCTCTCCCTCGATCAGCTCCACGCCATGCTCTACGGCGACCACGCGGTCACCTTCTCCACGCTCAAGGCCGAGGTCTCCCACCTGCGCCAGGCGCTGTCCGGTCAGCTCGCCTCCCGGCCCTACCGGCTGCTGATGCCGGTCGCCACCGACGTGGAGGACGTGCTCGGGCTGGTGCGCCGCGGCCGGGTCGGCGCCGCCGTCGAGGCGTACGGCGGCGACCTGCTGCCCGGCACCGAGAGCCCGGCGCTGGTCGAGATGGGGGAGTACGTCGCCGTGGCGCTGCGCGAGGCGCTGCTGGCCGACCCGCAGCCCGATGCGGTGCTGGGCTACGTCGAGCGGGCGCCGTACGACACCGCGGTGCTGGAGGCCTGCCTGGCCCAGCTCGCCCGCCAGGGGCGCGACCGGCACCCGGCGGCCCCGCTGCTCAAGGCCCGGCTGGCGGTCGCCGGCGGCTGAGACGGTCTGGCACGGGCCCGGTCTGGGTACTGCTCGGCCATGAGCAACGCGACGCCCGACGACGACCGCATCGACAGCCGCGCCGAGCTGCTGCCCGAGGAGGAGCGTGCCGGAAGCGCCGACCCCGAGGCGCAGGCGGAGGCCATCCTGGAGGAGTCCGACGAGCGGATCGAGGATCCCGAGGGGACGCGCGCGGAGAGCACCCAGACGCCCGGTCCCTGAGGCGCCGGGCGGCTGCAACCGGCAGCCAACCTTCTCCGCTTAGCGTGAGGTGGGTCACATCACGACGACCCATGGGAGAGTCATGACCCGGATCCGCCTCACCGTCGACGGCCACAAGGTGAGCGACGACGTCGAGCCCCGCACCCTGCTCGTGCACTACCTGCGCGAGCAGCTCGGCAAGACCGGCACGGTCGTCGGGTGCGACACCTCCAGCTGCGGCGCCTGCACCGTGCACCTCGACGGCACCAGCGTGAAGTCGTGCAACGTGCTCGCCGTGCAGGCCGACGGCAGCGAGGTCACCACGATCGAGGGCCTCGCCGCCGACGACGGCACGCTGCACCCGGTGCAGGAGGCCTTCCGGGAGTGCCACGGCCTGCAGTGCGGGTTCTGCACGCCCGGGATGATCATGCAGTCGGTCGCCCTGCTCGCCGAGAACCCCAGCCCGTCGGAGGAGGCCATCCGGCTCGGCCTGGAGGGCAACCTGTGCCGCTGCACCGGCTACCACAACATCGTGCGGGCGGTGCAGCACGCGGCAGGAGCCTCGGCGGCCGCGACCGGCGAGGAGGTGACGGCATGACCGCCACCAAGGAGCCGACCACCGCGGGCGGCGACGCCGAGATCGGCCGGGAGCGGCGCCGCAAGGAGGACCAGCGGCTGATCACCGGACGCACCCGGTGGACCGACAACATCACCCTGCCCGGGATGCTGCACCTGGCGATGGTGCGCAGCCCGTTCGCGCACGCCCGGATCCTCGGCATCGACACCAGCGCCGCCAAGGAGTCCACCAACGTGGTCGCGGTGCTCACCGGCGCCGACCTCGGGGAGACCCAGGGCGCCTGCATCAACGCCTGGCCGGTCACCACCGACCAGCTCACCCCACCGCACGTGCCCATGCCCAGCGACCGGGTGGCCTTCGCCGGCGAGACCGTCGCGGTCGTGGTGGCCCGCAGCGCCGCCGAGGCGCGCGACGCCGCCGAGCTGGTCGAGGTCGACTACGAGGAGCTGCCCGCCGCGCTGGACCTGAAGGAGGCCGCCGCGGCGCACGAGTCCGGCGGCGCGCTGACCCATCCCGACCTGGGCGCCAACGTGAGCGCGGTGTGGCGCTTCGACTCCGCCGAGGCCGGCACCGGCGGCGACGTCGAGGCGGCCATCGCGCAGGCGCGCACCGACGGCATCGTCATCGAGCGCGAGTACCGCCAGCAACGGTTGATCCCGGCCTTCATGGAGCCGCGCAGCACCGTGGTCGACCCGACCGGGGAGCAGATCACCGTGTGGTCGGCCACCCAGGTGCCGCACATCCTGCGGTTCGCGATGGCGGCGAGCACCGGGGTGCCGGAGTCGAAGATCCGGGTGATCGCACCCGACGTGGGCGGCGGCTTCGGCGGCAAGCTGCAGCAGACGCCGGAGGAGATGATCACCTTCGCGGTGGCCCGGCGCCTGGGCAAGCCGGTGAAGTACACCGAGACCCGCAGCGAGTCGCTGGTGGCCGCCCACCACGGACGCGACCAGTGGCAGCGGCTCACCCTGGCCGCCACCAAGGACGGCACGGTCACCGGGCTGAAGGTCGACCTGCTCACCGACCTCGGTGCCTACGTCGCCATCGTCGGCGGCGGGGTGCCGGTGCTGGGGGCGTTCATGTTCAACGCCATCTACAAGTTCCCCGCCTACCAGTTCCAGACCACCAACGTGCTCACCAACAAGGCCTGGACCGACGCCTACCGCGGCGCGGGCCGGCCGGAGGCGACGTTCGCGATCGAGCGGCTGATGACCGAGCTGGCCGCCGTGGTCGGCGTCGACCCGCTGGAGATCCGGGAGAAGAACTGGATCAAGCACGAGGAGTTCCCGTTCACCACGGTCGCGGGGCTGGAGTACGACAGCGGCAACTACGAGGCCGCCACCGCGAAGGCCAAGGAGATGTTCGGCTACGACGAGCTGCGCCGCGAGCAGGCCGAGCGTCGGGCCCGCGGGGACCGGGTGCAGCTCGGGATCGGCGTGTCCACCTTCACCGAGATGTGCGGCCTGGCGCCCTCGCGGGTGCTCGGCTCGCTGAACTACGGCGCCGGCGGCTGGGAGCACGCCGAGGTCCGGATGCTGCCCACCGGCAAGGTCGAGGTGGTCACCGGCACCTCCGCCCACGGCCAGGGTCACGAGACGGCGTTCAGCCAGATCGTCGCCGACCGCCTCGGGGTGCCCTTCGAGGACATCGAGGTGCTGCACGGCGACACCCAGGTCTCGCACAAAGGCCTGGACACCTACGGCTCGCGCAGCCTCGTCGTCGGCGGCGAGGCCATCGTCCGCGCCGCGGACAAGGTGATCGAGAAGGCCCGCGCGATCGCCGCGCACCTGCTCGAGGCGGCCGAGGACGACCTCGAGTTCACCCAGGGCAGGTTCACCGTGCGCGGCACGGACTCCGGCATGGCGATCACCGAGCTCGCCACCGCCGCGTTCGCCGCGCACGACCTGCCCGACGGGGTGGAGGCCACCATCGACGCCGAGGCCACCTTCGACCCGGTGAACTTCAACTACCCGCACGGCACCCACCTGTGCGCGACCGAGGTGGACACCGAGACCGGCCAGGTCACGCTGCGCAAGTACGTCTGCGTCGACGACATCGGGGTGGTGATCAACCCGCTCATCGTCGCCGGGCAGGTGCACGGCGGACTGGTGCAGGGCATCGCCCAGGCGCTGTGGGAGGAGGCGGTGTACGACGACCAGGGCACCCTGGTCAGCGGCTCCTTCGTGGACTACCTGCTGCCCACCGCGGCCGACACGATCAGCTTCGAGATCGACCACACCACCTCGCCGTCCACGACGAACTCGCTCGGCACCAAGGGCGTCGGCGAGGCCGGCACCATCGCCTCCACCCCCGCCGTGGTCAACGCCGTCGTCGACGCGGTGCGCCACCTCGGGGTCGACGACATCCAGATGCCGTGCACGCCCGAGCGGGTGTGGCGCGCGGTGCAGGGCGCCGGCGCCGGCGGCGAGACCACGGGGGCCGCGGCCCCGCACTTCGACCCGGGGGCGGCGGGCAACGCCGCGCAACCCGGCACCGGCACGGAAGGAGCGGCCTCGTGATCCCCGCAGCGTTCGAGTACCTCGCCCCCACCTCGGTCGAGGAGGCCCTCGCCGCGCTCGCCGAGCACGGCGACGAAGCCAAGATCATCGCCGGGGGCCAGAGCCTGCTGCCGGTGCTGCGGATGCGGCTCAACGCCCCGGAGTGGGTGATCGACCTGGGCCGCATCGAGAGCCTGCGCGGGGTCCGCGACGGCGGCGACCACCTCGTCATCGGCGCCATGACCACCCACCACGACGTCGGCAACGACCCGCTGGTGCACGAGCACGCGCTGGTCGTGTCCAAGGCGATCACGCACCTGGCCGACGCCCAGGTCCGGCACCGGGGCACGTTCGGTGGCGCGCTCTCGCACGCCGACCCGGCCGGCGACCTCGGCGCCCCGGCGCTGGCGCTGGACGCCACGTTCGTGGTGCAGGGCCCGGGCGGCACCCGCCAGGTGCCGGCCACCGACTTCTTCGTCGACCTGTTCGAGACCGCGATCTCCGAGGACGAGATCCTGGTCGAGGTGCACGTGCCGAAGCACACCGGCTGGGGGGCGTCGTACGAGAAGTTCGTGCGGATCTCCCACCAGTGGTCGATCGTGGCGGCCGCCGCGACCGTGCGCACCGAGGGCGGCACCATCGCCGAGGCCAGGATCGGGCTGACCAACATGGGCTCCACCCCGCTGCGCGCCCGCGCCGTCGAGGAGGCGCTGGTCGGCAGGCCGGTGACCGAGGAGGCCGTCGCGGAGGCCTCCGCGATGGCGACCGAGGGCACCAGCCCTCCGAGCGACCTCAACGGGGACGCCGACTACCGGCGCCACCTGGCCCAGGTGCTCACCCGTCGCGCCGTCCTCGCCGCGGCCGGCTGAGGTCGCGTCATGGACCTCACCCACGCCTTCCAGGTGCCGGCCGACCTCGACGAGACCTGGACGACCTTCGGCGACATCGCCGGCCTCGCCGAGTGCTTCCCGGGCGCCCAGGTCACCTCCGTCGACACCGACGACGACGGCGCGCCCACCTTCGAGGGCACGTGCAAGGTCAAGCTCGGCCCGATCGCGCTGGTCTACGCCGGCGCGGGGCGCTTCGTGGAGCGCGACGAGAAGGAGTACCGGTTCGTGGTGCACGCCAAGGGCCGCGACAAGCGCGGCAACGGCACCGCCGGCGCGAAGGTCACCGTCACGATGAAGGCCGTGGAGCCCGACGAGTCGGGGGAGCAGACCCGGGTGGAGGTGGTCACCGACCTGGCCATCACCGGCAAGCCCGCGCAGTTCGGGCGCGGCGTGATGCAGGACGTCTCCGACAAGCTGCTCAGCCAGTTCGTCGCGCGGCTCGAGGAGCGGATGGTGGCCCCGGCCCAACCGGCCGAGGTCGGTGCCGGCCAGGGGACCGGTCTGGAGACCGACCAGGACGGTGGTCCGGCGTCGGTGCCCACCGGCGCCGCTGCGGTGGACGCTCCCGGTGAGGACCAGGACGCCGGGCCCGCGTCCGCCCCGCCGCCCGACCCCGACGGCGGCGGCCCCACCTCGATGGGCCGGCCGGTGGGCGTGGGCCCGTCGGCGGGCCAGCCGGCGGGCCAGTCGGTGGGGCGGGCTCCGACCGCCGACGACGCCCTCGACCTCGGCTCCGCGGTGCTGCCGGTGCTCGTGAAGAGCTACGGCAAGCGGGTCGCGCTCGGGCTGGCGGTGCTGCTCGCCCTCGGCGTGGTGCTGCGCCGCCGGCGCAACCGACGCAACCGGCGCCACTGGTAGGACCGGGAAGGCTGGACGGCGCGACGCTCCCGGCTCACCAGGAGTTGGGGCGGGAGTAGTCGCGGTCGCGGTAGAGCTCCTCGTCGTCGCGACGCTGCTCGAGGCCCTGCTTGTTGTTGCGCTCCAGCCGCTCCTCGCGCGGGTCCGGGCCGCTCTGGTCGCCCTCGGGGTCCTCGCCCGGGTTGTTGGGCGGCGGCTGTTGCGGCTCCGGCTTGGCCTCCTCCATCTTCTTGCGCAGCCGCTCGTCGACCTCGGCGGCGTCCTCGGTCTGCTTCTCGCCCCGGCCGGAGTCGGTGGGGCAGTCGCCGCCGGCCAGGGCGGTGATCCCCGCCTGCCAGGCGTCCAGCGCGTCGCCGGTGGCGCCCTTCTCCAGCGCCAGGTCGCCGACCGCCTCGTGCACCAGCGCCAGGTTGATCCGCACCGTGCACTCGTCGCGGCGCGGCACCGACTCCAACGCGGTCTCGTAGGCGGCGATCGCGTCCGGCCAGGCGCCGTCGGTGTGCAGGCTGGTGCCCTCGTCGAAGTGCGCGATCCACGGCTGCAGCCAGTTGCGGGACTGGTTGGCCAGGAAGTGGTCGGTGGCCGCGGCGTAGTCGGCGTCGTCGTAGGCCGCGCGGCCGGCGGAGTCGTGGTGCCGCATCAGCGCCACGTGCACCGCGAAGGCCGCGACCAGCAGCGCCGGCAGCACGCCGGCGAGCATCAGCAGCCGGCGTCGACGGGGGTCGAGCCTGATCATCCGCGGCCTCCTCTCGGCTCCATGGCGCGCCGCGAACGCCACACCGCGCGCCACGCCGCCACCAGCTCACCTGCCAGCAGCGCGCCCAGCACCAGGCCGAACACCCAGGTCAGGTCGTGCTCCGCGCCCTGCGCGGCGCCACGCTCGCTGTCGTCGTACGACGGGGAGAGGTCGGCCACGACGCGGTCGAGGTCCTCGGCGCTCTCGGCGTCGCCGCGGTCGACGTAGTCGACGTCGAGCTCCTCGGCGATCTCGCGCAGGTTGTCGGGGTCGGCCCGGGAGATGGCGCTCTGGTTGGTCTCCGGGTCGTCCACGAGGCCGTCGGCGTCGCTCAGGTCGGCGGCGGCGGGCATCGGGGCGCCCTGCTCGGTGCCGTAGCCCAGCACCACGCCGCCCGCGACGAGGTCGGCGACGTCGGCGAAGGAGTGGTCCTCGCCGCCGGCGGCACCGCCCGTGTCCTCGCCGTCGCCGACGTAGACCACCACCCGGCGCCGGTCGGGCCGCTGCTCGGCGACCCGCTCCAGCACCTCGGTCAGCTCGGGCACCGGACGGTCCGCGCGAGAGCCGACCCCGTCCTTGGGGCCCTCCAGGTAGAGGGTGTCGACCGCGGCGCGGAAGGCGTTGACGTCGGTGGAGAAGGGCAGCACGAGGCGGGCCTCGGCGCCGAAGGCCAGCATGCCGAAGCGGGCGCCGGGCACCTCCTCGGCGAGCGCGGTCAGGTCCGCCTTCGCGGCGGTGATCCGCGGGCTGCGGTCGGCGGCGTCGAGGGCGGCCATGGACCGGGTCCGGTCCACCACCACCAGCACGTCGATGTCGGCGGCCTGCGTGGCCACGTCGGCCTGCCCGAACCCGGGGCGCAGCAGCACCGCCACGAACGCCAGCACGATCCCGATCCGGCGCAGCGCCACCAGCACGTCGCGGGTCCCCAGGCCGTTCACCGCTGACCTCCCGGACGGCGCGCACGGAGGGCGAGCACGCCTTCGACCAGCCACACCAGGAGCAGGCCGCCGATCCCGATCCCGGCCAGCGTGATGCCGAGCTCGGGCCGGTCGCGCACCTGCACCAGCGGCGGCCGGTCGATCGGCGTCGCCTCGAGCTGGCCGATGGCCTCGACCACCGCGGCCGCGGAGCCGTCCTCGCCGAGCAGCGAGAAGGTGCCGCTGGTGCTGCGCACCGCCTCCTCGAACTGGCGCAGCGCACTCGGCCGCTCCGCCGTCGCGGGAGCCGCGATGCCGTGCACCACCACGTCGCGCTCCACCGCGAGGCCGGCGGCCGACGTGACGTCGTAGATGCCCTCGCCGATCGGCTCGTTGTCGGAGGCCAGCACGATCGCCCGGCTGCGCTCCTCCTCACGGCGGTCGAAGCGCTGCACGCAGGACGCCAGGCCGTCGCCGAGCTGGGACTGCACGCCCCAGTCGACGACGGTGCCGGCGGTGTAGAGCGCATACTCGTCGCTGTAGATGCCGCCGGCGCCGAACGCGGCCTCGGCCTCGGTGAGCCGCTCCACGACGAAGTCGTAGTCGTCGGTGAGCGGGAAGATGTTGATCGCCACACCGCTCCAGATGGTCAGCCCCACCCGCTCGCCCTGCAGGCCGTCGACGATGGTGCGGAACTCGCGGAGCACGGCGGCGTCCACCTCCGCCATCGAGCCGGAGGCGTCCAGGCACAGCATGATGTCGCGGCTGCGGTCGTCGACGCTCGTGGCCTGCCGCTCCTGCACCCGCCCGGCGAGCACGATCGCGCCGGAGACGGCGACGAGGGCTGCGAGGCTGGCGCAGGCCCCGATCACGACGCGGCGCCGCAGCAGCGCGCGGTAGCGGGGCAGGGCCTGCAGCCGGGCGGCGTGGGCGACGTACGCCGCCGAGGACGGGGTGCGGCCCGGCCACAGCGCGCTGAGCACCAGCAGCACGAGCACGACCACCGCCAGCGCCAGCACCAGCCAGGGCCAGCGCAGCCCGGTGTCGTCGCCGACCATCGGGTGCGGGGCGCCCGGCACACCCGCGGCGAGGGCGCCCAGCGTGCTCAGCCCCGATGTGCTCAATGTGCTCAGCCCCATGTGCTCACCAGCCTGCGGGCGTGGGCGACGGCGTCGGCGAACCGCTCGGCGGCGATCGCGTCGTCGGGGGCGAACTCGGGCGGGTACATCAGCTCGATCGCCTCGGTGAGCTCCGGCGGGGCGCTGCTGCGGAAGTCGGCGAGCGCCATGCTCCGCGCCGGCAGCGTGGTCACGCTCGCGACGTAGGAGCGCACCACCTCGCTGAGCCCCTGGTGGCCGTCGCGGGCGGAGAGCTCACCGGCCTGCACCTGGGCCACCAGCGCGTCGAGCCGGGAGAGGTGCACGGCGCGCAGGCCGGGGGTGTCGACGTCGACGCGCACGACCTTCGGCGGGCGTGGCGGCCGGGTCAGCCACCAGGACAGCACGTAGTAGGCGACGACCAGCACCGCCAGCGCCACGGCGAGCCACAGCCACAGCGAGGAGTGCGCGACCGGGCCGGTGAACTCGGCCGGCATGTCATCGGCGGCGCGCATGCCGGTGCCTCTCCAGCAGCCGGTGCACCGCACCGATCGCCGAGTCGGTGTCGTGCACCCGCTCGTGCACCACACCCAGGTGCTCGAGCCGGCGCCGCAGCTGCTGCTCCTCGGTGGCCAGCAGGGCGGCGTACTCCTCGTGCAGGCGGCGGTCGCGGCGCAACCAGCCGGGCACCTGCGCGGAGGTGTCGACGTCGACGAGCCGGCGCCCACCGACGGCGGCGCCGGTGGGGTCCAGGTCGCCGATGGTCAAGAACAGCACCTCGTGCTGGGCGGTCAGCCGGCGCAGCATCTCCGCGGCCGGCTCGGTGATCGTGGTGTCGTCGCAGATCACCACGAGGATGGTGCGGCGCCGCACGGTGCGCACCACGTAGCGCAGCAGCGCGGCCAGGTCGCTGTGCGCGCCCTCAGGGGTGGTGGCGTCGTGCACCGCGCCCAGCAGCCGCTCCAGGTGCAGCTCGCCGCCCTCCGCGCGCCGGCCGTGCTGGCCGGCGGCGTCGCCGTGCACCAGGCCGACGAGGTCGCCGTGCTGGACGGCCAGGTAGCCCATGACCCCGGCGACGAAGACGGCCAGGTCCCGCTTGGAGGTCTCGGCTGCGCCGGGCTGGAGCCGGTTGAGCGCGGCCATGCTGCGGCCCGTGGAGACGCACAGCAGCACGGTGTGCTTGCGCTCGGCGACGTACCGCTTGATCAGCGGAGTCCGGGTGCGCGCGGAGGCCTTCCAGTCGATGTCCTTCACGTCGTCGCCGCGCACGTACTCGCGCAGGTCGTTGAAGTCGATGCCGCGCCCGGTGTGGATCGCCGCGTAGTCGCCCTCCAGCAGCCCCCGGACGCGGCGGTGGGCGTGGATCGAGAGCCGCGTCCGGACCCGGGTGAGATGCGCGGTCACGGCCGCCTCGCCACCGTCACGGGGTGGGGACGGCCCGGAAGACGGCGTCGATCACCGTCTCGGGTCGCACCCGGTCGGCGAGGGCCTCGAAGCTGAGGTGGATGCGGTGGCGCAGCACCGAGTGCCGCAGCTCGCGGATGTCCTCGGGGATCACGTAGTGCCGGCCCTGGACGACCGCCATCGCCCGGGCGGCCTGGAAGAACGCGATCGAGCCGCGCGGGCTGGCGCCGATCTCGACGTAGGAGCCGAGCTCGGGGCCGAGCAGCCGGCCGACGTCGCGGGTGGCGCGGATGAGGGCGACGATGTAGCGCTTGATCGCCGGGTCGACGTACACGCGGCCGACCTGGGCCTGCAGGCGGGCGACGTCGGCGGTGGTGGCGACCGCGGAGATGTCGGCCATGTGCGCGCCGAGGGTGCCGTCGCCGATGCGCTCGAGCACCATCAGCTCGTCGTCCTCGCCCGGGTAGTCGACGATCTCCTTGAGCAGGAACCGGTCCATCTGGGCGTGCGGGAGGACGTAGGTGCCCTCCTCCTCGATCGGGTTCTGCGTGGCGAGCACCATGAACGGGTCCGGCAGCGGGTGGATGGTGCCCGCGATCGAGGTCTGCCGCTCCTGCATCGCCTCCAGCAGCGCCGACTGCGTCTTCGCGCTGGCGCGGTTGATCTCGTCGAGCAGCACGAAGTTGGCGTGCACCGGGCCGAGCTGGGTCTCGAACTCGTGGCGGCGCGGGTCGTAGACCTGCGTGCCGATGATGTCGCTGGGCAGCAGGTCCGGCGTGCACTGGATCCGGGAGAACCGCGCGTCGACCGCCTGGGCCAGGGTCGAGGAGGCCAGCGTCTTGGCCAGGCCGGGCACGCTCTCCAGCAGCACGTGGCCCTCGGCGAGCAGCGTGACCAGCAGCGCGGTGCGGACCCGGTGCTGACCCACCACCCGGCTGGAGAACGCCTCGGAGATCCGTCCCAGGACGGCCGTCGCCTGCTCCAGCTCGCCCGGGGTGAGCGGGCCCGCGCTGCCCAGCGACGGGTTGGTGGGCGACTCGAAGACCTCGGTCATGGGGGCGGCACTCCTACGGTCGGGGTGATGTCGTCGGAACCCTCGGGCCGACGCGCTCAGCATGCCTCGCGGCCGCTGAGGACAACCTACTTCTCGGTCATGAATGTCATGAGCGGTGTGCCGCGGCTCAGGGGCCCGACAGCAGCCGGGACCGCAGCGCCTCGTCGCGCCGCAGCCGGACCAGGTCGCGGTCACGGCGCTCGGCGACCACCGCGAGCAGGATCAGCTCCGGCGGCGCGCCGGGCGGCGGGGCGGGGGAGACGTGGGGCAGCACGTCGCCCAGCAGCGCGGTCGCCACCCGGTGCCGGGAGGCGGGGTCCAGGGTGGGCAGCCGGGCCAGGAACTGCCGTACGGCGAGCGCGGTGCCCACCGGCAGCGAGCCGAGGTCGGTACGACGCGCCCACGCCGCCAGCGCCGGCGGCATCGGCGCGGGAGCGGGCAGGCGCAGCGTGACGCGGGAGCGGACGACGTACGTGCCGGCGGCGTAGTCGCCCAGCCGCTTGCCCCGGGTGCTGAGCATCACCGAGAAGAACGCCGGGGCGCCGGTGAAGGCGTAGATCTCCACGAACCCGATCAGCGCCCGGACCAGAGCGTGGTGGAAGCTGATCGGGCCACCGTCGTCGCGGACCGTGCGCAGGCCGAAGGCGAGCTTGCCCAGGGAGCGCCCGCGGGTCAGCGTCTCCAGGGTGGCCGGCCACACCAGGAAGGTGAGGACCAGGGAGGCCACCAGCGCCGCGGCGGTCAGCGCCGCGTCGGAGAACGGCAGCGAGGCGACGGTGAGCAGCACGTAGCAGAGCACGAACACGGCCATCGTCGCGAGCACGTCCAGCATCCCGCTGGCCAGCCGCAGGCCGAGCGAGGCGGCCGGCAGGTCGAGCGCGACACCCTCGCCGGTGACGAGGTCGTCGGCGGTGACGGTGGCGCGGTCGGTGGCGCGGACGGTGGATGGCATCGCGGACAGCCTAGGGCGTGCGCGGCGCCGTACCCTGTCGCTCGTGCCCCGCATCGATCTCGACGCCTACGTGGCGGCCCACTCCCACACGTGGGCGCGGCTGGAGCGCCTGGTGGAGCAGCGTCGCCGCAGCGGCGCCGAGGCCGACGAGCTGGTCGATCGCTACCAACAGGTCGCCACCCACCTGTCGGTGGTGCGTACGTCGGCCCCCGACGGCGAGCTGGTCGCCTACCTGTCCTCGCTGCTGGGCCGGGCGCGGATCGCGATGCTGGCGGCACGGGTGCCGCGGTGGCGCGGCGTGGGTCGGTTCTTCACCGAGCAGTTCCCGGCGGCGCTGTACCGGCTGCGCTGGTGGTGGCTGGGCTGCCTGGCCGGCAACGTCGCGGTGATCGCGGTGATGATGATCTGGCTGGCCGGGCACCCCGAGGTCGAGCAGAGCCTGCTCTCGCCGGCCGACGTGGACCAGCTGGTGAACAGCGACTTCGAGAGCTACTACAGCGAGAACGCCGCCAGCGCCTTCGCCACCCGGGTGTGGATCAACAACACCTGGGTCAGTGCGCTGTGCATCGCGCTCGGGATCCTCGGGGCTCCGGTGCTCTACCTGCTGTTCAACAACATCGCGAACCTGGCCATCGTCGGGTCGATCATGGTGCGCCACGACCGGGGCGAGCTGTTCTGGGGCCTGATCATCCCGCACGGCCTGCTCGAGCTGACCTGCGTCTTCGTCGCCGGCGGCGTGGGGCTGCGGCTGTTCTGGTCCTGGATCGAGCCCGGCGACCTCACCCGGGCCGGGTCGCTGGCGAGGGCCGGGCGGACCGCGGTCACCGTCGCGATGGGCCTCGGTGTGGTGCTGTTCCTCAGCGGCCTGGTCGAGGCGTTCGTGACGCCCTCGCCGCTGCCCACCTGGGCGCGGATCGGGATCGGCGTCCTGGCCGAGGTGGCGTTCCTGACCTACGTCTTCACCCTCGGCCGGGCCGCCGCCGCCCGCGGCGCAACCGGCGACATCGGTGCTGAGCTGCTCGAGGACCGGGTGGCCACTCAGGCCTGAACCGGCCGCACGCGGGCTTCGGCACGCATCTCGCGGACCGTCCGGCGCAGCACCAGCCGGGGACCCGTCACGTACAGGGCCGGGCCGAGGCAGCTCATGAGGAGCGCCAGGGCGATCCACAACGGCCGGTTCTGGCCTGCTCGTTCCCACGTCGTCGACCGGAACCGGAACATGTCCACCACGGCGAGCAGAGACGGGGCGCACGAGACCACGAGGAGGAGGAGCGGTTCCGGGATCACGGGCCGATCCTGCCAACCGCCCGGGACCCAGGGGTAGCTTTGCGCTCGACGAGCGCAGCCCGACCGGTGGTTGAGGAGCGAGCGAAGCGCGCCTCGAGACCCCCGCATCTGCATGGCGGGGTCCGCGTGGGTCAGGCGGCGGGGACGAGGCTGGGGTCGGCCAGGGCGTCGGGCCAGTGGCCGGGTGGGTCGAGGGCCTGGGTGCCGTTGGGGCCGACGTGGAAGAACCAGCCGTGGGGACTTCGCCAGAGCAGGTGGCCTGGCATGAGGACGAAGTAGCGCCAACCGGAGTGGGTCTTGGCGCGGTGGTGTCGCCTGCAGCATGGGAACTCGTTGCAGGGACAGGTCGAGCCGCCGTCGGCGTGTGGGATGCGGTGGTCGAGGTCACAGCGTTCGGCGCGCCTGCTGCAGCCGGGGAACCGGCAGGTGGTGTCGCGCAGCTCGACCTGCTTGCGGTGCCGGGCGGGGATCTCGTACCGGTTCACGGGGTCGCAGTCGGCGAGGTCGATCACCGGTTGCACGGTGATGGAGGTGGCGGTGCGCAGCCACTCGCGGATCTGCTCCTTGAGCACCGGACGGCGGCCGTCGTGCCAGCGGCCGACCGCGTTCACTTCGCCCGCGACCTCGTTGAGCATGGTGTCGGTGATGTGCACGCTGATCTCGGCCTTGCGACCGGCCGAGCGGACGGTGACCTCACCGGTCTCCTCATCCGTGGTGAGCAGGTCCAGCTCGAGGTCGTTCCGGGCGAGCTCGCCGACGGCGATGGAGCGACGGACGTCCAAGGAGTCCTCGGAGCCCAGCCGACCGAGGAGCGTCGCGCGGCGGCCGACGGCATCGTCGAGGTCGGCCGCGCCGGCGGCGTCGAGGAGACCGCCGATGACGCTGAGGCCGTTCTCGTTCGCCTCGCCGATCTCGAAGTGCCGGTGGTCGGAGGCGTCCTTGCGGCGAGCCTCGGCGGCTTCCGGGTCATGTCTGAGGATCGCGGTCGCGACGATGCGGTCCAGCGCCGCCCACCCCACGCGACCGACCCTCGATGCGACTTGGCGGTCCACGAACGCCGCAGCCTCTGCGTTCAATCCGTGGGTCAGGTCGGCGACGCGTTCGGCCCGCCAGGTGGCGACCTTCCCGGCCATCACCTGGCCGTAGAGCAGAGGCAGCCGCCAAGCGCACTCGACGATCCGACCGACATAGATCCGTCCGCCGTCGGGTGAGCGGCCCAGCACCGCGATGAGCTCCATCAGGTTGAACTCCGACACCAGCGGAGCACCCGTCCCAGCGATGGGGACCCCGGTGTCGACGAAGGAGTCGCGGACGGTGGCGGCGTGCTCGGGTGCATCCACGACGTTCTGGTCCGCCCACGCGACGATGGCGGCCCATTCATCGATCATCAGGGCGGCGCGACGTCGAACGCCGGCGCTGAGCACGTTGAGCAGCTCGGCGACCGGACGGCCGTCGTGCTCCGCGACTGCGGTGCTGCTCCTGAGATCCATACCTGGATTCTCCTCCGACCCTCCGACACAACTCCGCCTGTCGGCGCCGGGGGTTCGAGGCTCGGCCAGGGGTGATCCCGCGTGCCTCGAACCTGCATGGCGCTGCAGGAGCTGCCGGCCATGGACGCAGCACCGGCCGCCGTCGACGAGGTCGACGACGGCCGGTCCTGACGAACCAGACCCGCGGGGGAGCCTCAGATGCCGATCGGGTGCCAGACGGTCTTGTGCTCGACGAACGCGGTCATCGGCGACAGACCCGGGTCGGCCGACCAGTCCGGCTCGGCGGCCGGGGCGCGTCGTACCCGCTTGAGGTTGTCGGCAGCGGCCACCTCCAGCGAGGTGGCCAGCTCGGCGGCACCCTCGAGGCCGGCGACGCCGGTCAGGTCGATGGCGTTGACGTCCATGTGCGAGGCCAGCCACGGGCCCAGCGCCGCGGCGTCGCCGGTGAGGATGTTGATCACGCCACCGGGCACGTCGGAGGTGGCCAGCACCTCGGCGAAGGTGACCGCCGCCAGCGGCCGGGCGTACGACGACACGACCACCGCCGTGTTGCCGGTGACCACGACCGGCGCCACCGTCGAGACCAGCCCGAGCAGCGAGGACGCCTGCGGCGCGAGCACGCCGACGACGCCGGTCGGCTCGGGGGCGGTGTGGTTGAGGAAGGGACCGGCGACGGGGTTGGCGTTGCCGATCACCTGGCCGAGCTTGTCCGCCCAGCCGGCGTACCAGACGAGCCGGTCCACAGCGGCGTCCACCTGCGCGCGGGCGGCGGCGGCGCTGGCGCCCTCGGACTGGCGCACCGCGTCCTCGAACTGGGCGCGCCGGTCCTCCATCACCTCGGCGACCCGGTAGACGACCTGGCCGCGGTTGAACGCGGTGCGGGTCGACCAGCCGCCGAACGCCTTGCGGGCGGCGCCGACCGCGTCGCGGACGTCCTTGCGGGAGGCGAGGGCTGCGTTGGCCACGAACTTCCCCTTGCTGTCGGCGACCTCGTAGGAGTAGCCGGACTCCGAGCGCGGGAACGCGCCGCCGATGTAGAGCTTGTAGGTCTTGCGGACGTCGATCCGGGCCATCAGAGGTCCTCTCCCTGCAGGTAGGAGGCCAGGCCCTGGCGGCCGCCCTCGCGGCCGTAGCCGGACTCCTTGTAGCCACCGAACGGGCTGGCCGGGTCGAACTTGTTGAACGTGTTGGCCCAGACCACGCCGGCGCGCAGCTTGTCGGCCATGTGCAGGATCCGCGAGCCCTTCTCGGTCCACACCCCTGCGGACAGCCCGAACGGGGTGTTGTTGGCCTTCTCCACCGCCTCGGCGGGGGTACGGAAGGTCAGCACGGACAGCACCGGGCCGAACACCTCCTCGCGGGCGATGCGGTGGGCCTGGGTGACGCCGGTGAAGACGGTCGGCGGGAACCAGAAGCCGGAGGTCGGCAGCTCGCACGCCGGCGACCAGCGCTCGGCGCCCTCGTCGTCGCCGGCCCCGGCGAGCTCGGTGATCCGGGCCAGCTGCTCGGCGGAGTTGATCGCACCGATGTCGGTGTTCTTGTCCAGTGGGTCGCCCAGGCGCAGCGTGCCCATCCGGCGCTTGAGCCGGCCGAGCAGCTCCTCGGCGATCGACTCCTGCACCAGCAGCCGGGAGCCGGCGCAGCACACGTGGCCCTGGTTGAAGAAGATGCCGCCGACGATGCCCTCGACCGCCTGGTCGATGGCGGCGTCATCGAAGACGATGTTGGCGGCCTTGCCGCCCAGCTCCAGGGTGACCTTCTTGTTCGTGCCGGCCACCGTGCGGGCGATCTGCTTGCCCACGGCGGTGGAGCCGGTGAACGCGACCTTGTCCACGTCCGGGTGCGCGACCAGCGCCTGCCCGGTCGCGCCGGCACCGGTGACGATGTTGACGACGCCCGGCGGCAGGTCGGCCTGCTGGCAGATCTCGGCGAACAACAGGGCGCTCAGCGGCGTGGTCTCGGCGGGCTTGAGCACCACCGTGTTGCCGCAGGCCAGGGCGGGCGCGATCTTCCAGGCCAGCATCATCAGCGGGAAGTTCCACGGGATGACCTGACCGGCCACACCGAGCGGCTGGGGGTTGGCGCCGAGACCGGCGTGCTCGAGCTTGTCGGCCCAGCCGGCGTAGTAGAAGAAGTGCGCGGCGGCCGTCGGCACGTCGACGTCGCGGCTCTCCTTGATCGGCTTGCCGTTGTCGATGGTCTCCAGGACCGCCAGCTCACGGCCGCGCTCCTGGATGATCCGGGCGATCCGGAACAGGTACTTGGCGCGCTCGGAGCCGGGCATCCGCGACCAGCCGCGGAACGCCTGACGAGCGGCGCGCACCGCCCGGTCGACGTCGGCCTCGTCGGCCTGGGCGACCTCGGCAAGCGTCTCCTCGGTGGCCGGGTTGATCGTCTTGAACGACGCCCCGCTGCCCTCGACGAACTCGCCGCCGATGAACAGGCCGTAGGACGGCTTGATGTCGACGATGCTGCGCGACTCCGGAGCCGGTGCGTACTCGAAACCCATCTCTGCCTCAGTCCAGGGTGAAGTAGTCGGGGCCGCTGTAGCGGCCGGTGGTGAGCTTGGTGCGCTGCATCAGCAGGTCGTTGAGCAGCGTGGAGGCGCCGAAGCGGAACCAGTCCGGGTCCAGCCAGTCGTCGCCGACGACCTCGTTGACCATCACGAGGTACTTGATCGCGTCCTTGGCGGTACGGATGCCGCCCGCCGGCTTCACGCCGATCTGCACGCCGGTGGCCTCACGGAAGTCGCGCACGGCCTCCAGCATCACCATGGTGACCGGCAGGGTGGCCGCGGGCTGCACCTTGCCGGTGGAGGTCTTGATGAAGTCCGCGCCGGCGAGCATCGCCAGCCACGAGGCGCGCCGCACGTTGTCGTAGGTCTGCAGCTCGCCGGTCTCGAAGATCACCTTCAGGTGCGCGTGTGAGCCGTCGGGACGCGCACACGCCTCCCGGGTGGCGACGATCTCCTCGAAGACCTGCAGGTAGCGCCCCGACAGGAACGCGCCACGGTCGATGACCATGTCGATCTCGTCGGCACCGGCCGCGACCGCGTCGCGGGTGTCGGCGAGCTTGACGTCCATCGACGCCCGGCCCGAGGGGAACGCGGTGGCGACGGCGGCGACGTTGACCGCGTCGCCGACGACCTGCTTCACCTCGCCGACCAGGTCGCCGTACACGCACACGGCGGCGACCGAGGGGCAGGTCGGGTCGGCCGGGTCAGGGCGCAGCGCCTTGGCGGCCAGGGCCCGCACCTTGCCGGGGGTGTCCTGGCCCTCGAGGGTGGTGAGGTCGACCATCCGGATGGCCAGGTCGAGTGCCCAGGCCTTGGCGGTGGTCTTGATCGAGCGGGTGCCCAGTGCGGCGGCGCGGGCCTCCGCCCCGACCTGGTCGACACCGGGGAGACCGTGCAGGAAGCGGCGCAGCGTGGTGTCGCTGGCGCTCACGTCGGAGTACGCCGCGAGTCCCGGTCGGGGATCTGCGGAGGCGGAGGTCGGCATCGGGCCAGTCTAAGGTTGCCGACGTGCAGAGCGAAGGTGGCGAGGAGGCCCGCAAGCCGCAGCGGTTCCGGGCGGGTGGGGTCACCGTCGGTGTCCTCGGGCTGGTGGTCGTGGCCGTCGTCCTGGTCGTCGGCACCGTGGACGACCGCGGCGACTTCCCGGCCTGGGCGTATCCGTGCGGCCTGGCCGTGGCGGTGGTGATCTGGGCGGTGATGATCCGCCCTGCGCTGGTGCTGGGCGAGGACGAGATGGAGCTGCGCAACGTCTTCCACAGCCGCTGGATCCCCTACGCCGAGGTGGTCGAGGTCCGGGTCGCCCAGGTGACCATCGTGCACACCGAGGACGGTCGGTACGTCGGCAGCGGGTTCGGGCGCAGCCGGACGGCGATCCGACGCGACGGCAAGCACGTCGCGGGCACGACCGACGGCCGTCCGCGCGCGGAGAAGGTGTCCGCCGGCCAGCTCGTCGAGGACCTGCTGCAGCGCCGCGTGCGCGCGGCGCAGGAGCAGCAGACCCTGGCCGCCGGCGCGGACGTTGACGGCACGCCCACCGCGTCCCGCGTGCGCCGCGTCTGGTCTTGGCCGGTGCTCGTGCTGCTCGCGGTCTCGGTGGCCGCGACCGTGGTGCTCGCCCTGGTGGGCTGAGGCTTAGGCGAGGGGGCTCAGGCGCGGGGCCTCAGGCGAGGGGGCTCAGATCCCCGCCGCGGCCGCGATGTCGGTGCGCAGCGCCACCAGGCTGGTGGCGGCCTCGGCGCGGGCGGCGGCCACGTCGCCCTCACGCACCGGCGCCACGACCTCCAGGTAGCACTTCAGCTTCGGCTCGGTGCCGCTTGGCCGCACGATGACCCGCCCGCCGTCCGCAGTGCGGTAGCGCAGGGCGTCGGTCGGCGGAAGGCCGGCCGAGCCGGTGGCCAGGTCGTCCGCGGCGACGACGTCGGCCCCACCCAACGACGTCGGCGGCGTCGCCCGCAACCGAGCCATCGCCGCGGCGATCTCGCCGAGGTCGCTGACCCGCACCGAGAGCTGGTCGGTGGCGTGCAGCCCGTGCGCGACGGCGATGTCGTCGAGCTCGTCGAGCAGCGTGCGGCCCGCGGCCTTCGCGGCCGCAGCGACCTCGCACAGCACCAGGGCCGCGGAGATGCCGTCCTTGTCGGCGACGTGCTCGGGGTCCACGCAGTAGCCCAACGCCTCCTCGTAGCCGAACGCCAGGTCCGGCAGGCGGCCGATCCACTTGAAGCCGGTCAGCGTCTCGGCGTACGGCTGGCCGTGGGCGGCCGCGAGGCGGCCCAGCAGCGAGGAGGAGACGATCGAGGTGGCGTAGACACCGGTGCGGCCCGTGCGCAGCAGGTGGTTGGCCAGCAGTGCCCCCACCTCGTCGCCGCGCAGCATCCGCCACCCGCCGACGGCCGGGTCCGGCACCGCCGCCGCGCACCGGTCGGCGTCGGGGTCGTTGGCGATCACGATGTCGGCCCCCGCGGCCTCGGCGAGCGCCACCGCCCGGTCGATGGCGCCGGGCTCCTCGGGGTTGGGGAAGGCGACGGTGGGGAAGTCGGGGTCCGGCTGGTCCTGCTCGGCCACCAGCCGGGGCGCGGAGAACCCGGCCGTCTCCAGCACCTGCTGCAGCGAGCTGCTGCCGACGCCGTGCAGCGGCGTGTAGACGATGTCCAGGTCGCGGGGCCCGTCCTCGGCGATGCCGGCGACGGTGTCGAGGTAGGTGTCGACGATGTCCTCGTCGAGCACCCGGCCACCGGTGCTGCCCAGCGGCGCCCGCGGCACGGTCGCGAGCGGACCGACCGCGGCGATCCGGGCGGCGATCTCGGTGTCGGCCGGCGGCACGATCTGGCTGCCGTCGCCGAGGTAGACCTTGTAGCCGTTGTCCTGCGGCGGGTTGTGGCTGGCGGTGACCATCACGCCGGCCACGCAGCCCAGCTGGCGGATCGCGAAGGCCAGCAGGGGAGTGGGCAGCGGGCGCGGCAGCAGCAGCGGGCGCAGCCCGGCACCCGCCATCACCTCGGCGGTGTCGTGGGCGAACACGTCGGAGTTGTGCCGGGCGTCGTACCCGATCACGACGGAGGCGCCGGCCTCCGCCCCGTTGTCCCGCAGGTACGACGCCAGGCCGGCCGCGGCGCGGATCACGACGACCCGGTTCATCCGGTTCGGCCCCGCGCCGAGCGCACCGCGCAGCCCGGCGGTGCCGAACTGCAGCGTGCCGTCGAAGCGGTCGGCGAGGTCGACCAGCGCGGCGGCGTCGTCGGCCTGGACCGCGGAGATGATCCCGGACAGCTCGACCGCGGTCTGCTCGTCAGGGTCCTCGGCGCGCCAGGCCAGGGCGCGGGCGATCAGGGCGTCGGTCTCCGGCGTGCTCACCGGAACACGTTAGCGCCCGCTCTCGGCCGCGCTCGGCCGCCTTCGGACGGTGGCGGGGTGGGGGCGGGGCGGCTCACTCCTCGATGGTGCTCATGTCGCCGTACCGCTGGCCGGCGACCGCGCCGCGGGGCACCGCGGCCTCCAGCGAGGCGAGGTCCTCGGCGCTGAGCGCGACGTCGGCGGCGCCCACGTTCTCCTCGAGGTAGCGCACCCGCTTGGTGCCGGGGATCGGCGCGACATCGGGGCCCTGGGCGAGCACCCAGGCGAGGGCGAGCTGGCCGGGCGTGCAGCCGCGGTCCGAGGCCAGGGCACGCACCTGCTCGACCAGCGCGAGGTTGCTCGCCAGGTTCTCGCCCTGGAAGCGGGGGAAGTAGCCGGTGGCGCGGCTGTCACCCTCCTCAGGCGTCGTGGTGATCGCGCCGGTGAGGAGGCCGCGGCCCAGGGGCGAGTAGGGCACCAGCCCGATGCCGAGGTCGCGCAGGGTGGGCAGCACCGTGTCCTCGAGGTCGCGGGTGAACAGGGAGTACTCGGTCTGCACCGCGGTGATCGGGTGGACCGCGTGGGCCCGGCGAATGGTCTCCGCCGACGCCTCGGACAGCCCGAGGAAGCGGACCTTGCCGGCGTCCACCAGCTCCTGCATCGCACCGACGGTCTCCTCGATCGGCACGGTGCGGTCCACCCGGTGCTGGTAGTAGAGGTCGATGTGGTCGACACCGAGCCGTTGCAGCGAGGCCTCGGCGGCGCGGCGGACGTAGTCGGGGTGCCCGTTGACGCCGAGTCCGGTGCCGTCGGGCAGCCGCTCGTTGCCGAACTTGGTGGCGAGCTGGACCTCGTCGCGCCGTCGGGCGATCGCCTTGCCGACCAGCTGCTCGTTGGTGAAGGGGCCGTACATGTCGGCGGTGTCGAGGAAGGTGACGCCCAGGTCGAGGGCGCGGTGGATCGTGGCGATGCCGCCCGCCTCGTCGGGGCTGCCGTAGAACTCCGACATGCCCATGCAGCCGAGGCCGAGCGTGGAGACGGTGAGCGGTGCCAGGGTGCCGAGGGTGCGGGTGGGAAGGGTCATGTGCACCAGACAACAGGGTGGAGTGCGCTCCAGGTCAACCCGATCGGGGCGCGGCCCGACCGCCCGCCGCAGCGCGCTGCTTCTCGACGAACCTCGTGCCCGAGCGCAGCACGAACCCGGGGGCGAGCCGACCCAGCCGCCACGCGATCCGGGCCTGGACCGGCTCGACGACCAGCGGCTCGTTCGCGGCGACCGCGCGCAGCACCTTCGCGGCCAGCACGTCGGGGTCGACGGGGCGCTTGATGCCCTGGCCCTTGAGGAAGTAGTCGCGTCCCCGTACCGGCCCGAGCTCGCCCTTGTCCAGGATCGGGGTGTCGACCGCCGCCGGGCAGACCGCGGTGACCCCGACGCCCCGGGAGGCGGCCTCGGTGCGCAGGGCCAGTGACAGCCCGACGACGGCGTGCTTGGTCATCACGTACGACGTCAGCAGGCCGGCCGCCATCAGCCCGCCCATCGAGGCGGTGTTGACGATGTGCCCGCCGCCCTGGGCGATCATCTGCGGGTAGGCGGCGTGCACGCCGTGCACGACGCCGCGGATGTTGACGTCGATGATCGCGTCCCACTGCTCCAAGGTGAGGTCCTCGGTGTCGCCGAGCAGGCTGATCCCGGCGTTGTTGAACATCAGGTCGAGGCGGCCGTGCTCGGCCACGACGTCGGCCACCGCGCGTCGTACCTCCTCCGCGGAGGTGACGTCGACCCGGGCGGCGCGGGCCGTGCCGGGGCCGCTCAGGCCGGCGACGAGCCGCTCGGCGGCGGCGAGGTCGAGGTCGGCGCACAGCACGTGGGCGCCGTCGGCGACCAGTGCTCGGACCAGCGCGGCGCCGATCCCGGAGGCACCGCCGGTGACGATCGCGCTCCGGGGCCGGGCGCTCATGCGAACGCCTTCTCCACCAGGCCGACGAGGTCGGGGTAGCGGTGCAGGTGGGCGCCGCCGTTGATGTCGAGGGTCTCGCCGGTGATCCAGGCGGCGTCGTCGGAGAGCAGGAACCTGATCGCGGCGGCGATCTCGACCGCCTCCCCGGACCGGCCGAGCGCGGTGTTGGCGACGTACTCCTCGCGCACCCCGGGGATGTCCATCGCCGGCGCCGTCAGCGGGGTGACGACCAGGCCGGGCGCGACGGCGTTGACCCGGATCCCGCGGCCGCCGAGCTCCAGCGCGGTGACCTCGGTGAGGGCGACCAGGCCGGCCTTCGCGGCGCAGTAGGCGGCGAGCCCGGTGCCGGGCTGGCGGGCGTTGAGCGAGGAGAGTGAGACCAGGCTGCCGCCGTCGGCGACGTTCCGCCCGGCGTGCTTGAGCACCAGGAAGGCACCGGTCAGGCACACGTCCACGACGCGCCGCCACTCGGCGGCGTCGTGGTCGACGACGCGGGCCAGGGTGCTGACGCCTGCGCAGTTCACCACCCCGGTGAAGCCGCCCGGGCGTCCGGCGACCTCGGTGAACAGCGCCTCGACCGAGGCCTCGTCCGTCACGTCGACGCCGACGTCGACCCCTGCGCCCGGGGAGACCGCGGCGCCGGGCAGGTCGGCGACGACGACCTCGTGGCCGGCCGCGCGCAGGACCGAGGCGGTGGCCGCCCCGATCCCGGACGCGCCGCCGATGATCACTGTGATGGGACCGGTCATGGGGGTCGGCTCCAGTCTGACGCTCGTCGGCGTCCGTTGACAGGTGTCAGGTACGGACCTAACGTGATGGCGGTCACATGTCGTTGTCAAGGTCCCGGGTGGGGCCCACGAGGAGCAGTCATGATCAAGCCCGGCACGTCCACGACCGTCGCGGTGATCGGTGCCGGGATCAGCGGCCTGACGATGAGCAAGATGCTCGACGACTACGGCCTGGACTTCGTGACCTTCGAGGCCTCCGACCGGGTCGGCGGCAACTGGGCCTTCGAGAACCCCAACGGGCACAGCAGCGCCTACCGCTCGCTGCACATCGACACCTCGAAGCACCAGCTGTCCTTCAAGGACTACCCGATGCCCGAGGAGTTCCCGGACTTCCCGCACCACACCCAGGTCAAGGCCTACCTCGACGACTACGCCGACACCTTCGACATCCGCCGCCGCATCGAGTTCCGCAACCGGGTGCTGCACGCGCGCCGGGTGCCCGTCGCCGACGGCGGCGGCTGGGAGCTGGACACCGAGCGCACCGGCACCCGCCGCTTCGACGTGCTCCTCGTGGCCAACGGGCACCACTGGGACCCCCGCTTCGCCGACAAGCCGGGCGAGTTCACCGGCACCACGATGCACTCCCACGCCTACGTCGACCCGCGCACGCCGTACGACCTCTCGGACAAGCGGATCCTGATCATCGGGCTCGGCAACAGTGCCGCCGACATCGCGGTGGAGCTGTCCAGCAAGACGCTGGGGAACGAGGTGGTCATCTCCACCCGCTCGAGCGCCTGGATCGTGCCGAAGTACTTCGCGGGCAAGCCGGCCGACAAGTACTACCGGACCTCGCCGTACCTGCCGGTGGCCTGGCAGCGGAAGTTCGTGCAGGTGATGCAGCCGATGACGGCCGGGCGCCCGGAGGACTACGGCCTGCCGACGCCCAACCACAAGTTCTTCGAGGCCCACCCGACCCAGTCCGTCGAGCTGCCGCTGCGCCTGGGCTCCGGCGACCTGCGGGCCAAGGGCGACATCGAGCGGTTCGACGGGCCCCGCGTGCACTTCGCCGACGGCACGGTCGAGGAGTTCGACGTGGTCATCCACGCCACCGGCTACAACATCACCTTCCCGTTCTTCGACCCCGAGCTCATCAGCGCGCCGGACAACGAGATCCGCCTCTTCAAGCGGATCTTCAAGCCTGGGATCGACGACCTGGCGTTCGTCGGGTTCGCGCAGGCCACGCCCACGCTCTTCCCGTTCGTGGAGTGCCAGACCCGGTTGGTCGCGGCCTGGCTGGCCGGGCGCTACCTGCCGCCGGACGTGGCGGAGATGGAGCGCGTCATCGACGCCGACCAGCACCGCTACACCGCGCACATGGTGCAGCGCCCTCGCCACACCCAGCAGCTCGACTACTTCCTCTACGAGCACGACCTGCGGGTCAAGGAGATCCCCGCGGGAGCGACCCGGGCCGAGCGGGCCGGGCGTGCACAGCCGGCCCTGTCGTGAGCGAGGAGCGCGCCTGGGCGCGGCTGGTCGACCGGCGCAGCGTCAACCGCGGCGACCTGCGCCGCGCCGCCCTGCTGCACGCCCTCGACGAGCTGCTGCGCACGCAGACCCTGGAGCAGGTCAACGTCGCGGAGATCTCGCGGCGCGCCGGGGTGACCCGCTCGGCGTTCTACTTCTACTTCGAGTCCAAGGCCGCCGCGGTGCTCGCCCTGATGGCCGAGCTGTACGACGACGCCTCGGACGCCACCGACCTGCTGGTCAAGGCCGAGGGTGACCCGCGCACCCGGATCCGCAGCGTCATCACCACGTTGTTCGACGCCGTGGACCGCACGCCGCACGCCTACCGCGCCCTGCTGCAGGCGCGGGCGAGCAGCCCCGGCGTGCACGAGCTGTGGGACGCCGGCCGAGCCGAGTTCGCCGCGATGGTCGCGGACATGATCGACCGCGAGCGGGCCGGGGCCCGCGCCGTGCCCGGCCCCGCGGCGTCCGCGCTCGCGGCCGTGCTGCTCGACCTCAACGACCACGCCCTCGAGCGGCACGCCCTCGGGGCGGGCCCGCCGCGCGAGGCGCACATCGACGCCATGACCCACATCTGGATGCAGAGCATCTACGCCACCGACGGGAGCACCGCATGAACGCAGCGAGCACGACGTCCGAGACCTTCCACTTCACGTCCGCAGGAGTGCGCTGCGCGGCCACGCACGTCGCCCCGGCCGGTGCGACCGGTGCGAGCGAGGGTCCCGGCGGCCGGCGCGTGCTGCGCCCGGTCGTCGTGCTCGCCCACGGTCTCGCGGGCACGCAGGACGCCGGGATGATGCCCTTCGCCGAGGCGTTCGCCGCGGCAGGGCTGCACGCGGTCACCTTCGACTACCGCGGCTTCGGCGCCAGCGAGGGCAGTCCGCGCCAGAGCGTCTCCCTGGCCGGGCAGATCGCCGACCTGCACGCCGTGATCGAGGCCGCCAAGCGCCGCGACGGCGTGGACCCCGAGCAGGTGGTGCTGTGGGGCATCTCGCTCGGTGGCGGCCACGTCGTCTCCGTCGCGGCCGAGCGTGACGACGTCGCGGCGGTGATCTCCGCCGTGCCGCTGGTCGACGGCCTGGCCGCGGCGGCCCTGGCCGCGCGCGAGCACACGCCGGCGCAGCTGCTCGCCTCCACCGGCCGCGGCGTGCTCAGCGCCGTACGACGTCGCGCGGGCCGGGGGCCGGCGATGATCCCGGTGGTGGCGCGCCCCGGTGAGGTGGGCGCGCTGACCCAGCCCGGCGCACTGGAGGACTACCTGGCGATCGCCGGACCGACGTGGCGCAACGAGGTGGCCGCCGACGTGGTGATGGAGCTGGGCACCCGGGCGCCGGCGAAGGCGGCGCACTCGCTGCGGGTGCCGTGGCTGGTGCAGGTGGCCGACTTCGACCGCAGCGCCCCACCGCACGCGGCGATGAAGGCGGCGGGCGCGGGGCGGGCCGAGGTCCGGCACTACCCGGGCGGCCACTTCGACCTGTTCGCGGGCAAGCCGTGTCACGAGCGGGCGGTCGCGCACGCCGTGCTGTTCCTGCGCCGCCACCTCGACGTGCCGGCTCCGGTCGAGCCGGGGGAGCCGGCCGAGGTGGCCGAGGTGGCCGAGGTGGCCGAGGGCTCCGGGCCGGCCGGCGCGACCGGCCCGGAGCAGGTCGGCTACGCGACCCGGTAGGCCTCGATGTTGCGGCCGAGCTCGTCGAAGACGCCCTGGTTGAGGGCGAAGACGTCCTTGACCTCGGCGACGACGCGGGCGGTCTCCTCGGGGGTCAGCTCGATGCTGTCGAGGTTGGCCCGGTAGGTGTCCTTGTAGACCTTCGGCTTCTCGATGGCCTCGAAGGTGTAGAACGCCACGCCCTCGCCGTCGGCGAGGCCGAAGGTGCGCTGCAGGACGCGGCCGATGGCCTGGCCGCCCGACAGGTCGCCGAGGTAGCGGGTGTAGTGGTGGGCGAGCAGCAGGCCGCCCCAGGCGCCGGCCGCCTTGATCCGCTCCACGTAGGCGGTGACGGCGGGGGAGTCGATGCTCTCCGGGTCCACGCCGGGCGCCCAGTGCGCGAGGTCGGCGTCGATCGCCGCGACCCGGTCCAGCGCCGGGTCGTGCACGGCGGCGACGATCGGGTCGCCTGCGTGGGCGCGCAGGGTCTCCTCGAGGGCGCCGTACACCCGGCGCAGCCGGAGCAGGAGGTCCGCGTAGCCGGCGGCGACGAGCTTGCCGTCGAGCAGCTCGGACATGTACGTCGAGCCCTCCGCGGCCTGGTGCTCCGACATGGAGCCCTCGCGCATGGCGCGCGAGAGCGGGACGACGTCGGTGGCGGCGTTCGGGGCAAGTGTGGTCACGGGGACTCCTGCGGCTGGAGGGGGTGGGGCCCGAGAGATGTTGACACATTGTCAGCAAGTTTGTGACAACCTGTCAAGAAGAAGCCGAGGATAGGCTTGCCTAAGTAGATCTGTGCTACGTTGCCGCTGCCGGTCTCGGGGCCCGGCGCACACCTCTGGCGACACGCCTGGTTCGGCGTGAGCCCTGTCCACACAGGAGCGAGTCACCCATGCCCTTCCTCCCGGCCCGCAGGACGCGCGTGCTCCCCGCGGTCGTCGCCCTCCTGGTCCTCGCGCTGGCGGGGTGCGGCCTGTCGTCGCCGGCCGGGTCGGCGAAGGACGAGCGGCCCTCCGGTGCCGCCGCACCCGACCTCGCCGACGTGAAGCCGCTGGCGGACCCCCGGGCGTGGACCGGAGCCTCGAGCGCCGTCGTCGGCGACACCGAGGTCGACCCCGTCGCGGACCCCACTCCCGAGCTGCCCGTCACCGTCACCGACAACCAGGGCACGAAGGTCACCGTCCGGGACGCCAGCCGGATCCTGGCCCTCGACGTCTACGGCACCCTGGCCCGCACCGTGTTCGAGCTCGGCCTCGGCAAGAACGTCGTCGGCCGGGACACCACCACGCGGTTCGCCGAGGCGGACGACCTCCCGCTGGTCACCCAGAACGGGCACGACCTGTCCGCTGAGTCGATCCTCGAGCTCGACCCGACCGTGATCCTCACCGACACCTCGCTCGGCCCCTGGGACGTGATCCTGCAGATGCGCGAGATCGGCATCCCCGTCGTGGTCCTCGACTCGCGCCGCGGGCTGCGCAACGTCGACGCCCTGATCACCGACGTCGCGCAGGCGCTCGGCGTGCCGAAGGCCGGGAAGGCGTTGGCGAAGCGGACCGCCGACGAGGTCGAGAAGGTGCGTGCGGTCCTCGAGCGGGTCGCCCCCGACAAGGTGAGCGACCAGCTGCGCGCCGTCTTCCTCTACGTGCGCGGCCAGGCCGGCGTCTACTACATGTTCGGCGCGGACTCCGGCGCCGAGGGGCTGATCGACGCCCTCGGGCTGTACGACGTCGCCGAGGAGATCGACTGGAACGGCATGAAGCCGGTCACCGACGAGGCGATCATCGCCGCCCAGCCCGACGTGGTGCTGATGATGACCGGCGGCCTGGACTCCGCCGGCGGGGTGAAGGGCCTGCTCGAACGCCTGCCCGCCCTGGCCAACACCCCGGCCGGCGAGCGCGAGCGCTTCGTGGACATGGAGGACTCCCAGATCCTCGGCTTCGGCCCGCTGACCGCCGACGTGCTCAACGCCCTCGGCGTCGCCGTCTACGCACCGGACGCGCTGTCATGACCGTGGCTCCGTCCAACCCGGCTCCCGGCCCCGCCGCTCCCGGTCCCGCGCGACCCGGCCGCGGTGCGCCGCGGCGTGCCGGGGCCCCGGCGCAGGCGGGATGGCGCGGCAGCCTGGGAAACCGCGTCGGCCTGATCGGTGTGCTCACCGTCGGCCTCGTGGTGGCGCTGGTGCTGGGTGCCGGGCAGGGACAGATGCAGATCCCCGCCTCCGAGGTGCTCGGCTCGATCCTGCACCGCCTCGGCCTCGACATCGGTCCGCTGCCCAGCCACCCCCGTGGCGAGGGCACCCTGTGGGAGGTCCGCTTCCCGCGGGTCGTGCTCGCCGCCCTCGTCGGAGCCTGCCTGGCCACCGCCGGCGCGGTGATGCAGGGCGTGTTCGGCAACCCGCTCGCCGAGCCCGGCGTGGTCGGTGTCGCCTCCGGCGCCTCGGTCGCTGCCGGCGCGGTCATCGTCTTCCAGATCTCCTTCCTCGGCTCCTGGACCATCGCCTTCGCGGCGTTCCTCGGCGGCCTCGTCGCCACCACGCTGGTGTACCTGCTGTCGCGGGCCGGCGGCCGGACCGAGGTCGTCACCCTCGTGCTCACCGGCGTCGCGATGAACGCGATGACCAGCGCCGCGCTGGCGTTCCTGATGTTCCTCGGCGACCAGCAGGCCCGCGAGGAGATCGTGTTCTGGACGCTGGGCAGTCTCAACGGCACCCGCTGGGAGGCCGTGACCGTGGTCGCGCCGCTCGCCGTCGTCGGGATCGTCGCCGCGCTGCTGCTGGCCCGCCCGCTCGACCTGCTGTCCCTGGGCGATCGCGCCGCCTTCCACGTCGGTATCGACGTCGAGCGGCTGCGGATGGTCGCCATCGTCGTGGTCGCCGTGCTCACCGCCGCCGCCGTCGCCTTCGCCGGCACGATCGCCTTCGTCGGTCTGGTCGTGCCGCACCTGATCCGGATGATCGCCGGGCCCGGCCACCGGTTGCTCATCCCGGCCAGCGCCCTGGGCGGCGCCGTGCTGCTCACCTTCGCCGACCTGTGGGCCCGCACCGCCATCGACAACGCCGACCTGCCGATCGGGATGCTCACCGCGCTCGTCGGCGGACCGTTCTTCTTCTGGCTCATCCGCCGCTCGCGGCGCACCGCGGGAGGCTGGGCATGAGCGCGCCGGACAGCTCGTCCTCGCTCGCCCTCGCCGCCCACGGCATCGAGGTCGAGCTCGGCGGCGCGCAGGTGCTGCGCGGCGTCGACCTGAAGGTCGCCCCCGGCGAGCTCGTCGCGCTGGTCGGCCCCAACGGCGCCGGCAAGTCGACGCTGCTCTCGGTGCTCTCCGGCGACGTGTCGCCGAGCGCGGGCACGATCGAGCTCGCGGGACGGCCCCTGGCGTCGTACTCCGCGCGGGCGGCGGCGCGCCAGCGCGCCGTGCAGCTGCAGCACCAGGGCCTGGCGTTCGGCTTCCGGGTGCTCGACGTCGTGATGATGGGCCGCAGCCCCTGGTACCGCACCCCGCGCGCGGCCGCCGACGAGGACGTCGTGTGGGCCGCGATGCGCCGCACCGAGGTCGACGTCTTCGCCGAGCGGGCCTTCCCGACGCTCTCGGGCGGGGAGCAGGCGCGTACGTCGTTCGCCCGCGCCCTCGCGCAGGAGACGCCGGTGCTGCTGCTCGACGAGCCCACCGCGGCCATGGACATCCGCCACCAGGAGGCCGTGCTGAGCGTGGCCCGGTCACTGGCCAACGAGGGCACCGCGGTGGTGGTCGTGCTGCACGACCTGTCGCTGGCCGCGGCCTACGCCGACCGCATCTGCGTGCTCAGCGCGGGCACGGTCCGCGCCGACGGCGCGCCCGCCGAGGTGTTCACGGCCGAGCTGCTCAGCGACGTCTACCAGCACCCGGTGCAGGTGCTGATGCACGAGGGCACGCCGGTGGTGGTGCCGGTCCGCGGCGCGCTGGCGAAGGCGGCGCCTGAGGTCATGGAAGGAGTCCTGGGATGAACCGGATCATGCGAGCCCGCCGCGTTCGGGTCCGAGGTGGGCGAGGCCGCCGCGGCCTGGTCGCCCTGGCGACCGGGCTCGTCCTGGCCGCCGTGCCGGCGCTGGCCGGCCCCCTGCCGGCCGCCCAGGCCGCGGCGCGGGTGAGCATCGCCAACGACCAGGGCAGCGCCGCGATCGACCCGACCTACAGCACCCGGCTGAAGGTCACCGGCCGCGGCTTCCAGTCGATCCGCAGCGGCCACGGCGGCATCTACGTCTTCTTCGGCACCGTCTCTGGCCAGTGGCGCCCCAGCAAGGGCGGCTCCACCGGCGAGAACTACTTCTACGTGCCCGACAACGAGTCCAAGGACAACGCCGGGCACCAGAGCTACGTCGCGTTCCCGGGCTCCGACACCGCGGCGTCGGCCAACGGCGGCGTCGTGTCCGCCGACGGCCGCTGGTCGGCCACCGTCACCGTGCCCGGCGCCACGTTCAAGGCCGTGGACCGCAAGGGACGGGTGCGCACCGTCGACTGCCGCAAGGTCACCTGCGGGATCATCACCGTCGGTGCCCACGGCGTCGCCAACTCCGCCAACGAGACCTTCACCCCCGTCGCGGTCAAGGACCTGTACGGCGGCAAGCAGCCCCCCGGCGGAGGCTCCACCGCGCCGAGCGCCACGGCGACGCAGGACTCGGGCACGGCCACCGCGCAGCCCGATGCCGGCGACGCCACCGGCGACGGTGCGTCCCCGGACGCCACCGGCGAGGTGCCCGCCGCCGGCAAGCCCGTGCTGAGCGTCGACCGCACCTCGGCGGTCGCCGGCCGCGTGCTCTCCTTCACCGCCCGCGGGTTGCCGGCGGGGGCACAGGTCTCCGCCGTGCTCGACGACGGCGTGGCCGCCGCCGGGCCGTTCCTGGTCAGCGCCCAGGGCCAGGTCACCGGTGTGCTCACCCTGCCCCTGGACCTCGGCAGCGGCACCCACGAGCTGCGGCTCTTCGGCCTCGCCGGCGAGGACGCGCCCCTGGTGCGCTTCGCCGTCGCCCCGGCCGACGACACCACGCCGGTCGCGGCGCAGACCGAAGCCGCGGAGGAGACCGACGTCGACGGGCTCGGCATCTGGTTCTTCCTGGCCGCCGGGCTGATCCTGCTCGCCGCGGTGCTGCGGCTGGTCCTGCTCGCCCGCCGCCCGAAGGCCGCCGATGCTGCCTAGTCCGCGTCGCGCGCTCGCCGCCGTCCTCGCCGTCCTGGCGCTGACCGCCTTCGCGGTCGGCCTGGCCACGATGGGGGCCGGCACGGCCTCGGCGGAGCCGGCGGCGCCGGAGTCCACCGGCGCCCCGACCGACCCGCCGACCGACCCGCCGACCGACGGGCCGACCGACGGGCCGAGCGACACCCCGAGCGACACCCCGAGCGACACCCCGACCGACACCCCGACCGACACCCCGACCGACACCCCGACCGCCACCCCGAGCGACCCTGCAGGGGAGGGGGCCGAGAAGGTCGACAGCGCCGTGCTGCGCTGGGGCCTGAACATCGAGTCCAACACGGCGGCGTACAACCCCGGCACCTACAACTTCCCCGTCGCCGGCCGGATCCCGAACCCGGGCAGGGGCGGGGTGCAGCTCCCGGCAGCGCAGTGGCGGCAGAAGGTCGGCGACGTCGCGGTGGAGAAGTGGAACGCCTCCGCGAAGGCGTGGCGACCTGCGACGTGGAAGGGCCTCAGCGAGGACAGCTCCGGCAAGAAGCTCCGCATCGGCACGTCCAGCGAGCACCAGCTGGTCTTCTCCGGCGGCACCGGCACCCTGGACCGCGAGGCGGGCACCGCCCGCATCGCCTGGGACGGCGACGCCACCGTCGTCTACTACTCCGGCATCTCCTTCTTCTACCTCAGCGACCCCGTGCTGACGGTCGCGAACGGACGCGGCACGATCACCGCGACCCTCGGCGGATTCGGCTCGTCGCAGGCAGACATGTCGCAGTGGATCCCGCTGCCGGAGACAGAGGTCACCATGGCGACGCTGTCCGGCGTCAGCCTCACCGGCGACGGGTTCACGGTCAGCCCCGACTTCCGCGGCGTCGCCGTCGAGGTGGCCTCCGGCACCCAGAAGCGCACCGGCGAGGGCTGGGGCGCGTTCCCGCAGAGCTGGGTCAGCTTCATGGAGAAGGTCGGCACCGCGTCGTTCTGGTACACCAGCGGTGGCGCAGCCGACCCCAACAAGGTCCCGCTGCCGCTGACCGTCTCCTTCGCCGCGGACCGCGTGGTCGCGCCCACGCCGGCGCCCCAGAGCCAGGCGCCGGTCGAGGTGGAGAACAGCGCGCCGCCGCCGCCGGTCACCACCACGACCGGAACGGACGCCGGCACCCCGGTGGCATCGGGCGTCCAGCCGTTCGCTGCCGGAGCCCCCGCCGCCGCCGTACCGCCCGTGCTGGGCGCGCCGCTCGCCGCGCCGGAGCTGGTGCTGGACCGCACCGCCGGCCAGGTCCGGCTGCTGCCGACCGCGGCCCCCGCCGACGACGACGTACGACGCAGCTGGACCTGGTGGGGCGGGGGAGCAATCCTGCTCCTCGCCGCCGCCGCGCTGCTCGTGCCGCCCGTGCCCGCACGGCCCTGAACCACTCCTCTCGAAGCGCACCACCCAAGGAAGGGAAGCTCCATGTCCTCACTCACCCCTCGCCGGCGCAGCCGCCTGCGCGCCACCGTCGCGGCGACCGCGGCAGCCGGCGTCACCGCCGCCGGGCTCAGCCTCGTTCCTGGCGCCTTCGTGCCCGCGAACGCCGACGCGGCCAACGCCGAGCTGCGCTGGGAGATCTCGGGCTGGTTCGACAACCACCTGAGCACCCACAGCTACGCCGGAGGCGTCACGGAGGACGGCGACGGCGTGCTCACCTTCGGCGGCGGAGAGCGCTCCGTGGTCGATGGCGTGGAGCAGGTGCAGTACGACGGTGCCGTCACCGGTGCCTTCGAGTTCATGGGCACGAGGCATTACTCGATCACCGTCAAGGACCCCGTCGTCGTGGTCGACGGGAACGACGGCGCGATCAAGGCGACGGTGTCGGCGACGGTCGACCAGGCTCCGGACACCGCGCCGGCGCTCGTGACACTGACCACGTTCGACGTCAGCGCGGCGAGCCGTACCACCGGCGCCGGTCTCGACACGCTGACGGCGACGCCGCGCTGGGCGGACGTCCTGCCCACGGGAACGGCCCCCGCCGAGCTCGAGCTCGCCGCTGACAGGCCGCTCGAGGGCAAGTCGTGGGATGTCTCCCTGCTCAAGCACCTCCCGAGCTCGCTGCGGGCCCACTTCCACAAGACCGGCACCTCGGCGAGCCAGGAGACCAAGGCACCCGCTCAGTTCTCCGCCGAGATCCCGACGGCAGCTCCGGCGCCGGCCGCCCCGAAGGTGCGGGTGGCGACCACGGCGCAGAGCGCCGCGGGCGCGACCGTCAAGGTCGACGGCACCGGGTTCGTGGCACCGGTCACCGGCGCCGCCGGCATCTACGTCGTCGTCGGCAAGGCCGGCGGCCGACCGCAGGGCCAGTCCGCTGCTGAGGGCATCAAGAACTCCGTGGCCGCTGCCTGGCTGGCGAACACCCCCACCCCGGGTGCCACCGGCGTCCTGAAGGACGGTGCGTTCTCGCTCTCCCTGAACCTTCCCGCCGCCAAGCTCGCGAAGGGACAGGCCTACTCCGTCTACACCTTCCAGGCACACCTGGTCGCCGACGCCAGCTACGACACCGAGACCCGCGTCGTGCTCGACGGGAGCAAGATCTTCCCGGTCAAGCCCGCCGCGACGACCGCGAAGATCAAGGTCTCCAAGGTCCCGACGACCAAGAAGAAGGGCAAGGTCGTCATCACCGTCACGGGCGGCGCCAAGAAGGCCTCCGGCAAGGTGAAGGTCACCTACAACGGCGGCAAGCTCAAGGGCAAGAAGGTCAAGGTCTCCAAGACCGTGCGCCTGGGCGCCAACGGCACGGTCTCGGTGACCCTGCCGAAGTCCGCCAAGGGCAAGCGCACCGTCAAGGTCAAGTACCTCGGCACCAACACGCACAAGGCCACCAAGACGGTCTCGAAGAAGATCAACGTCAAGAAGTGACGCCGCCGGCCGGTCCCCGCAGCGCGCGGGGGCCGGCTCAGGTGTGACTCAGTCGCCCGAGCCCTCGGCGCCGACCGCCCGCAGCACGAAGTCCTCGATCGCTGCGACGGGAAGGTGCCGGGGGCTCAGGCATGCGTGGACCAGCGACAGCGTGGCGTCGAGGTCGTCGAAGGAGAACTCCCCGCACTCCCGGCCCCGCTGAAGGATCCCGCGCAGCACGCCCTCGACCTCGACCACGTGGTCGCGGATCTCCAGGCGTGCGGTCGGCGACAGGAAGCCGTACAGCGCCGGGCCGAAGCCCATGTGGAACTTCTCGCCGGCGGCGAGGTGGTGGCGCACGTAGATGCGCAGCTGCTGTGCCGGGTCGTCGGATTCGGTGAGCGCGGCCTGCAGCTCGGTGGTGTAGGCCTGCGTCTCGTGCGTGGCGAAGGCGACCAGCACCGCCTCCTTGTCGCTGAAGTGGTGGTAGATCGCCGTACGCCCGATGCCGGCGCGCTCGGCCAGACCGCGCATCGTCACCGCGTCGAAGCTGCTCTCGCCCATCAGCTCCGCGAACGCCTCGAAGATGCGACGCCGCAACTGCTCGCGATGAGCGCTCAGCGTCTCTCCCTCGATACGTGGCACGTAGCGAACCCTAGCGCCGCGTCGGCTCGGCCGTTGGGGGCCGCTGGGTCGGCTGGGTCGGCTGGGGCGGTTCGGTCGGCTGCAGTCGTTCCGGCACCCGCTCGGGGTCGATGCGGCGCACCTCGTCGTCGGCAGGGACCCCGCACGCCGCGGCGCCGAGGGCGACGAGCAGGGCGAGGGTGCCCGCCCGGGTCCGCACCCGCCGCCTCACTCGGGCTCCTGGGTCTCGCTCAGGGGCAGGGTGAGGACGAAGTCCGCGCCCCGGGGATGGTGGTCGACGTAGCGCACCGAGCCGCCGTGGGCGAGGGCGGTGCCCTCCACGATGCTGAGCCCCAGACCGCTGCCACCACCGCTGCCGCGGGCGCCGAGCCTGGTGAAGCGCTCGAAGACCCGCGCGGTGTCCTGGGCCGCGATCCCGGGGCCGCGGTCGCGCACGTGGATCTCCACCTCGTCCCCGACGCGGCGGACCACGACGCTGTGCAGGCCCCCGCCGTGGGTCTGCGCGTTGCGGACCAGGTTGCTCAGCGCGCGCCGGATCTGCGGCTGGTCGACCCGGACGGCCACCTCGTCGAGGATCTCGACCCGCGAGGTGTCCACCTGGTTCTCCCGGAGCGCGTGGGCGACGAGGTCGCCCACCGGCACGACCTCGGCGTCGGCGTCGGCGTCGGCGTCGGGGACGCGGGCGTCGAGCCGCTCCAGTGCGATCAGGTCCTCCAGCGCCTGCCGCAGCCGCGCCACCTCCGCGGCCATCAGGCCGACCGCCGTGGCCGAGCGCTCGGAGAGCTCGGGGTCGCGCTGCACCACGCCGAGGCTGGTCGTCAGCGTCGAGACAGGGGTGCGCAGCTCGTGGCTGACGTTGGCCGCGAACCGGGCGTCGGCCTGGATCCGCTCGGCGACGGCATCGACCATCGTGTTGAAGGAGCGCACGAGCCCCGCCAGGTCGGGGTCCTCGTTGTCCTGCAGGCGGGTGTCGAGGTCACCCTCGGCGATGCGGGAGGCGGCGTCGGCGACCTGGTGCAGGGGGTGCAGCATGCGGCGGGTGGCGAACCAGCCCAGGGCGACCCCGGCCAGCGTCGTGCCGCCGGCGGAGATGGCGAGCGTCGTGCGGAGCGTGCCCAGCGTGGTCGCCAGCTCCTCGGTCGGCGTGGCCTCGTAGTACTCGGCCTCGATGTCGGGCAGGGGGGTGCCCACGACCAGCGAGGGCGGCCGGGTCTGCGACGACCAGCTGAGCGCGACGTCGCCGTCCGCGACGGCGCGCGCCACGCCGTCGGTGATGTCCGGACCCGTCGGGGCGGGCCCCACGGTGTGCCAGGTGCCGTCCAGTCGCAGGTAGACGGTGGTGCGGCTGCTGATGTTGAGGCCTTCCAGGACGGTCTCCACGTCGCGGTCCGGGTCCTGCAGTGCGGCCTGCACCAGACCGGCGCCGTTGAAGGCCTGGCGCACCGCGGAGCGCTCCCGCTGCTCGACGATGTAGTGCCGTGCCGCCAGGTAGGTGCTGGCCGCCATCAGCAGGCTGATCAGCAGCGCCCCGGCGCCGAACGCGATGAGGACCGAGGCCCGCAGCCCGCGGGTACGACGCAGCCGGCTCATCTCACGTTCAGCCGGTAGCCGAGGCCGCGGACGGTGGAGAGCAGCTGGGGTCGTCCGGGGTCGGCCTCGATCTTGGTGCGCAGGCGGCGCACGTGGACGTCGACGACCCGCTCGTCGCCGTAGTGCCCGTCGGACCAGGCGTGCGCGAGCAGGGTGCTGCGGCTGAGCACCTGGCCGGCGTGGGCCGAGAGCGCGACGAGGAGCTGGTACTCGGTGTGCGTCAGGTGGATCTCCTCGCCGCCGCGGGTCAGCGAGGCCGCATCCTGGTCGAAGACCAGCGGTCCGTGCGTGGAGTCGAGGACCTTGCCGCTGGTCCCCGCGGATCCGTGCTCGGCGATCGTCGGACGGCGCAGCGCGGCGGCCAGGCGCGCCTGGACCTCCTCGACGTCGAAGGGCTTGCGGACGTAGTCGTCGGCACCGGCCTCCAGCGCCAGCACGACATCGGTGGTGCTGTCGCGGGCGCTGATCACGATGATCGGCGCCGTCGTGTGCTGCCGGGCCTGGCGGATGAAGGTGAAGCCGTCGACACCCCCGAGCATCAGGTCGACCAGCATCACGTCCACCGGCCCGGCCAGGACCGCCTGCAGCGCCGTCTCGGCGCGCTCGGCCTCCACGACCTCCTTGCCGTCCTGCTCCAGCATCAGCCGCAACGAGGTGCGCAGGTGGTCGTCGTCCTCCAGCACCAGCACCCGCGTCACCGCCCCATGGTGCCACCGCGAGCCCCGGGAGCCGGGCGGGGGCGGGTCGCGCCGGACGGATTGTCACGCAACTGCAAAGTCGTCGCCGGGTCACCGCCAAGAGCAGACGTGACCATCTGCTCCGTGAATCGAGTGGAGCGTCCTGCCCGTCCCGGGCCGCGCAGCCGGATCGTGCACATCGGGCTGCCGAAGACCGGGACCTCCGCGGTGCAGCGGTCGATGTTCGCGGGGCGGGAGGCGCTGGCCGAGCACGGCGTGGTCAGCGTGGCGCGCAACCACCACCCCTACCGGGCGGCGCGAGCGGCGGCGGGCGAGCCGCTTCCGTTCCTGCGCGAGGAGGGCGAGCGCGACTGGCGGCAGCTCTCTGGCGACTTCGCCCGCTCCGTCGCACCGGTGACCTACCTCTCCGCGGAGTCCCTCGCCGGCGCCCCCGAGGAGCGGGTGCGGGCCATCGTCGAGGACCTCGGCGGGGACCTCCAGGTCGTGGTGACGCTGCGCGCGCTCGCGCCCCTGCTCCGCTCGCGGTGGCAGGCCTCGATCATCAAGGGCGGGCGCCGGTCGCTGGAGAACTGGCTGCAGGTGGTGCTCGCTCCCGGCGCGAGCGGGCTGGAGCGGTGGAGCGTCCCGGCGGTGCTGGACCGGTGGGGGCCCGTGGTGGGGGAGGACCGGTTGTTGTTCGTCGTGCCCGACCCGGCGGACCCCGAGGACCTGCTGCGCCACTTCGAGGCGCTGCTCGGGGTCCCGGAGCACACCCTCGCCCCGCCGGACTGGGACAACCGCGGGATGCCCTTCACCGTCTACGAGATGCTGCGTCAGTTCAACGCCGCGCAGGCCGAGCAGGGCGTCGAGGACGAGGTGCGGGCCGCCCGGTTGCGGCACCAGGTGATGCGCAGCGTGCGGGCGGTCCCAGGGCTGAGCGCGGCGCCGGTGCCGGTGCCCCGCTGGGCCGCGGAGAAGGCCAACGTCGTCGCCCAGGGCTGGATCGAACGACTGCGGCACTCCTCGGCCACGGTGGCGGGCGACGTGGGTGCCCTCCTGGTCGACCCCGCCCCGCTCCCCGAGCGCGTGGCGCAGCCGGCGTCGATCTCGGTGCGGGACGCCGGCCTGCTGGCGCACGCCATGCACCGCTCCGGTGTGGTGCAGGCGGACCGCGATGCCCGGGCGGGCGAGCCCCGGGGCGAGGGCCTCGGGCTGCGCGACCTGAGCGGCCTGCTGCGGCGTCGCCTCGCGCGCCGGCCGGCTCGCTAGGTCTGACCCCTCAGATCCGCGGCACGAGCCGGGTGAGCAGGTCGCCCATCCGGGTGGCCGCGGCGCGGCCGGCCTCGAGCACCTCGGCGTGGTTCAGCGGCGCGTCGCTGATCCCGGCGGCGAGGTTGGTGACCAGGCTGATGCCCAGCACCTCCATGCCGGCCTCGCGGGCGGCGATCGCCTCCAGCGTGGTGCTCATCCCGACCAGGTGACCGCCGAGGATGCCGGCCATGCGGACCTCCGCCGGCGTCTCGTAGTGCGGGCCGGGGAACTGCACGTAGACGCCCTCGTCCAGCGACGGCTCCACCTCGCGGCACATCGCCCGCAGTCGGGCGGAGTAGAGGTCGGTGAGGTCGACGAAGTTGGCGCCGACGATGGGGGAACGGCCGGTGAGGTTGATGTGGTCGCTGATCAGCACCGGCGTGCCCGGGGTCCAGGACTCCTTCAGCCCGCCGCAGCCGTTGGTCAGCACGATCGCGCGGCAGCCGGCGGCCGCGGCGGTCCGCACGCCGTGCACGACGGCGGCGACGCCGCGGCCCTCGTAGTAGTGGGTGCGGCTCAAGAACAGCAGCAGGTGACGGTCCTCGCCCCCGTCGGTGCCGGGGATCCGGATCGAGCGGATCTTGCCGGAGTGGCCCGCGACGGCGGCCGCGGCGAAGCCGGGCAGCTCGGTGACGTCGATCTCGGTCGTGTTCGCCCCGCCGCTGGCGTCGAGCGCGTCCGCGGCCGGCAGCCAGCCGGAGCCCAGCACCAGGGCCACGTCGTGCCGGGCCACCCCGGTCAGCTCGGCGAGGCGGGCGGCGGCCTCTTCGGCCAGGACGTACGGCGTGGGGGACTCAGTCACACGCCTCACCCTAGTCCTGGGGTCGCTCTCGCTTCCGGTCCCGGCCCGCGGCCGTCACAGGCCTGTGGAGCGGCAGCTGCGGGCGCGCAGTGCCGCCACGTAGTCGTCCGGGGCGCCGGCGGCCTCGGCCGCATCGGCGATGACGCCCAGGTACGACGCCGAGGGCAGCCCGCCCTCGAACGCGTCGAGCACGTAGGTCCACGCCACGACCTCGCCGGCCATGGTCGAGATCCGCACCCTCGTGCGGCGGTACAGGCCGGAGTCGGCCGACTCCCACTGGTCCAGGCCGGGCTCGTCGAGCGGGCTGACGTCGTACACGGCGACGAAGACCGCACTCGTCGGGTCCTGCACGATCGTCGCCAGCGCGCCGTCCCAGCCGTGCTCCTCGCCGCCGAAGGTGAGGCGCCAGCCCGTCAGCCAGCCCGTGGTCTGCAGCGGCGAGTGCGGGCACCGCTCGCCCATCCGGGCGGGGTCCAGGTTGGTGCCGTAGGCGGCGTACGACGTCACGCGCTGAAGGCTAGTGCCTCGACCGAGCCCCGCGCCGCCGAGTCGTCCGGGACCACCGCGGGTCCCGGCCGGCTCGACGGCGCCGCAGGCTCACTGGGCGACGTGGAGCAGGTGGTTGGCGGGCGTGGCCGCCGAGCAGAGGATCAGCAGCAGGCAGGTGCGCGCGGTGCCGGAGATCTTCGCCTTGGTGCTCGCCTCGACGATCGCGGCGTTGACCGCGCTCGGTGAGGCACCCGGGTTCGCCGAGAGGTAGAGGGCGACCGCGCCGGCCACGTGCGGGGCGGCCATCGAGGTGCCGCTGATCGTGCGCACCCCGTTGTCCAGCCAGGTGGAGGTGATGTCCACGCCGGGGGCGAACAGGTCCACGCAGGTGCCGCGGTTGGAGAAGCTGGCGCGGGCGTCGTTGCGGTCGCTGGCCGCGACGGTGAGCGCACCCGGGACCCGGGCCGGCGACGTCGAGCAGGCGTCGGTGTTCTCGTTGCCGGCGGCGACCGCCATCGTCACACCGTCGGCGATGACCTGCTGCACGGCGGTGTCGAGCGCGGTGGAGGCGCCGCCGCCGAGGCTCATGTTCGCCACGGCCGGGCGGCCGGCCTGGTGGTGCGCCACGACCCAGTCCAGGCCCGCGATCACGCCGGAGTTGGAGCCGGAGCCTTCGCAGTCCAGGACTCGCACGCCGATCAGCCGGGCACGTTCGGCCACCCCGTAGGTGGTGGCGCCGACGGTGCCGGCCACATGGGTGCCGTGGCCGTTGCAGTCGCTGGCGTCGGCGTCGCCGTCCACGGTGTCGGTGCCGTGCACCGCACGGCCCCCGAGGTCGGGGTGGCTCACCGCGATGCCGGTGTCGACGACGTACACGTCGACGCCGGCGCCGGTGCGGGAGGTGGCGAACCGGTTGTCCAGCGGCAGGTTGCGCTGGTCGAGCCGGTCCTGCCCCCAGCTGCCGGTCGGGCTCTGCACCTCGCTGGCGCGCACCGTGCGGTCCAGCTCGACCGCCAGCACCCGGGAGTCGGTGCGCAGCAGCGACAGCAGGGCGTCGGTGAGCGTGGCGGCGAAACCGTTGAGCGCCCTGGTGTAGACGTGGTTGACCTCGCCGCCGCGCCGGGTCACCAGGTTGCGGGCGGTGGCCCGCGCGTCGGCGTTCGGCTCGAGGGTGACGATCACGTCGAGCAGCCCCGGCGCCTTCGCGGGCAGGCCGACAGCGGCCGGAGCGGGCGCCGCAGCGGTGGCCGGGACACCCTCCGAGGGGGTGGCGGAGGCGGCGAGGGGGACGTGGAGCAGGCCGGCGAGAGCGAGCGCGCAGGCAGAGGTGAGACCGAGGAACCGAGACATCGGGAGCAGCTCTTTCCGTCGTGGGCGGCGACCCCATGTCGCCGTACCGTTGAGTAGATCGAACTCTGCCCCAACGTGATGCGGGCCACAAGGCGCCCCGGTCTAGGCTGGGCGCCGTGAGCCACTTCGATGTCCTCGTCCTTGGTGCCGGCCCCGGTGGGTACGTCGCCGCGATCCGCGCCGCGCAGCTCGGCAAGTCCGTTGCCGTGATCGAGAAGCAGTACTGGGGCGGTGTGTGCCTCAACGTGGGCTGCATCCCGTCCAAGGCGCTGCTGCGCAACGCCGAGCTGGCGCACACGCTGACCCACGAGAAGGCGAAGTTCGGCATCGAGGGCGACGCCACGATGTCCTACGGCCCGACCCACAAGCGGTCGCGCCAGGTGAGCGCCGGCATCGTCAAGGGCGTCCACTACCTGATGAAGAAGAACAAGATCACCGAGATCGACGGCTGGGGCACCTTCACCGGACCGAAGACGATCGCGGTCAAGGGCGAGGACGGCTCGACCACCGAGCACACCGCCGACAACGTGATCATCGCCGCCGGCGCCACCGTGCGCACCGTGCCCGGCGTGGAGGTCAACGGCAAGAACATCGTCACCTACGAGGAGCTGATCCTCGACGAGAACCTGCCGTCCTCGCTCATCATCGGCGGCTCCGGTGCCATCGGCGTCGAGTTCGCCTACGTGATGAAGAACTTCGGCGTCGACGTCACCATCGTGGAGTTCCTGGACCGGATGGTGCCCACCGAGGACGCCGACGTGTCCAAGGAGCTGGCCAAGCACTACAAGAAGCTCGGCGTGAAGGTGCTGACCTCCACCGCCGTCAAGGGCGTGGAGGACACCGGCTCCGGGGTCAAGGTCCGCGTCGCGCCGGCCGGCGGCGGCGACGAGCAGGTGCTCGAGGCCGACAAGTTCCTGGCCGCCTTCGGCTTCGCCCCGCGCACCGAGGGCTACGGCCTGGAGAACACCGGCGTGGAGCTCACCGACCGCGGCGCGATCGCGATCGACGAGTACTGCCGCACCAACGTCGACGGCGTCTACGCCATCGGCGACGTCACCGCCAAGATGATGCTCGCCCACGTCGCCGAGGCGATGGGCATCGTCGCCGCGGAGACCATTGCCGGTGCGGAGACCATGCCGATCGAGTACGACTTCATCCCGCGCGCGACCTACTGCCAGCCGCAGATCGGCTCCTTCGGCTACAGCGAGGCGCAGGCCAAGGAGAAGGGGTACGACGTCAAGACGGCCACCTTCCCGTTCTCCGCGAACGGCAAGGCCCAAGGCCTCGGCGAGGCCGTCGGCTTCGTCAAGGTCATCGCCGACGCCGAGCACAACGAGATCCTCGGCGCGTACATGATCGGCCCCGACGTCACCGAGCTGCTGCCCGTGCTGACCCTGGCGCAGAAGTGGGACCTCACCGCCGACGAGGTCGGCCGCAACGTGTTCGCCCACCCGACGCTGTCGGAGTCGGTGAAGGAGGCCATCCACGGCATCTCGGGACACATGATCAACCTCTGAGCGGTCCCCGCACCGGCTCTCAACGACGGCCGCCGTCCCACCCGGGACGGTGGCCGTCGTCGTCATCTCGTCGTCGTCAGGTGACGTAGCCAACCCCCGCCCGGGGCCGACGTGCCGCCGGCGCGCGGCGGCGCTGTGGTGCGCTGCAAGAATGAGGCCATGGCGCGCGTGGTGATCCTCGGAGGCGGACCGGGCGGATACGAGGCGGCCCTCGTGGCAGCACAGCTCGGGGCGGAGGTCGTGGTCGTCGACTCCGACGGCATCGGCGGCTCGGCGGTGCTGACCGACTGCGTGCCCAGCAAGACCCTGATCGCCACCGCCGAGGTGATGACCGAGCTGGCCGGCGCCAACGAGCTCGGCATCCTCTCCGACCCGCCCCGCGTCGACCTCGGCCGCGTCAACCAGCGGGTCAAGGCGCTCGCCCTGCGCCAGTCCGCCGACATCGAGCGGCGCCTGGACCGCGAGGGCGTCCAGGTCGTGCGTGGCCGGGGTCGCCTCGACGGTCCCGGCCGCGTGGTCGCGGTCTGCGACGACGGCACCGAGACGTCGTACGACGCCGACGCGGTGCTGCTCGCCACGGGCGCCTCGCCGCGGACGCTGCCCTCCGCGCAGCCCGACGGCGAGCGGATCCTGACCTGGGAGCAGGTCTACGACCTCGACGAGCTGCCCACCCACATGATCGTGGTCGGCTCGGGCGTCACCGGCGCCGAGTTCGCCAGCGCCTACCAGGCGCTCGGCATCCCGGTCACCCTCGTCTCCTCGCGTGACCGGGTGCTGCCCGGCGAGGACGCCGACGCCTCGCTGGTGCTGGAGGACGTGGCCAAGCGGCGCGGCATGACGGTGCTCGGCCGGTCGCGGATGGAGTCGGTGACCCGGGACGGCGACGTGGTCACGGTGCGGCTCACCGACGGCCGCGAGGTCACCGGGTCGCACTGCATCCTGGCCCTCGGGTCGGTGCCCAACACCGCCGACCTCGGGCTGGAGGAGGCCGGTGTCGTCCTCAAGGACGGCGGCTTCATCAACGTGGACCGGGTCTCGCGCACCTCCGCGCGCGGCGTGTACGCCGCCGGGGACTGCACCGGGGTGCTGATGCTCGCCTCCGTGGCCGCGATGCAGGGCCGGATCGCGATGTACCACTTCCTCGGCGACGCGGTCGCGCCGCTGGACCTGCGGAAGGTCGCCTCCAACGTCTTCACCGCCCCCGAGATCGCCACGGTCGGCTGGTCGCAGAACGCCATCGACGCCGGCGAGATCGAGGCCGACGCGGTCATGCTGCCGCTGCGAGGCAACCCGCGCGCCAAGATGCAGGGCGTCGCCGACGGCTTCGTGAAGCTGTTCTGCCGTCCCGGCACCCGGATCGTGGTCGGGGGCGTGGTCGTCGGGCCCCGCGCCAGCGAGCTGATCCATCCGGTCGCGATCGCCGTGGCGGAGTCGCTGACCGCCGACCAGGTCGCCCAGGCGTTCACCGTCTACCCGTCGATGAGCGGCTCGATCGCCGAGGCCGCGCGCCGGCTGCACCAGAGCTGAGCGCGGCTGGGCGGTCGCACCTGCCCGCGGTTCGATCCGCACGGGCGACGGATGAGAGAATCGGCGCCATGCGCGTGCACCTCGGCTGCGACCACGCCGGCCTCGAGCTCAAGTCCCACCTGATCAGCTGGCTGACCGACCACGGCTACGAGCCCGTCGACCACGGCCCCTTCGTCTACGACGCGTTGGACGACTACCCCGTCTTCTGCCTGCGCGCCGCCGAGGGCGTGGCGGCGGACCGTGCCGCCGGCCTGGACAGCCTCGGCGTCGTGATCGGCGGCTCGGGCAACGGCGAGCAGATCGCGGCCAACAAGGTCGAGGGCATCCGGGCCGCGCTGGCCTGGTCCGAGGAGACCGCCACCCTCGCGCGTGAGCACAACGACGCCTGGGTCGTCGCCGTCGGTGGCCGGATGCACACCCTGGACGAGATGACCCGCCTGGTCGAGGTCTTCCTCGCCACCCCGTTCCCCGGCGACGAGCGGCACGTGCGCCGCATCGGCCAGCTGACGACCTACGAGACCACCCGTGAGCTGCCCCCGCTGCCCGTCTCCGCCCAGGGGGGCCCGAGCGGGCAGGACGATGCCTGAGGGGCACACCCTCCACCGTCTGGCTGATCGGCTCACCGAGGTCTTCGGGGGCCACCGTGTCCGGGTGAGCAGCCCGCAGGGCCGCTTCGCCGCGGGCGCCGAGCGGCTCGACGGGAGTCGGCTGCTCGACGCCGACGCCTGGGGCAAGCAGCTGTTCGCGCGTTTCGAGGGCGAGCGCTTCGTCCACGTCCACCTCGGCCTCTATGGCACCTTCGACGTGCACGACGACGTCGACGCGGTGCCCGAGGCCGTGGGCCAGGTCCGGCTGCGCCTGCTGCGACCCGCCGCCGAGCGCCCCGCGGCGTACGGCGACCTGCGCGGGCCGACCGCGTGCAAGCTGGTCACCGCCGAGGAGCGCGACGCCGTGGTCGCACGGATCGGACCCGACCCGCTGCGCTGCGACGCCGACCCGGACCGGGCCTGGGCGCGGGTCCGGCGCAGCAGCGCGCCGATCGGCACCCTGCTCATGGACCAGTCGGTGCTGGCCGGCGTGGGCAACGTCTACCGCGCCGAGGTGCTCTTCCGGCACCGCATCCACCCGCTGCGCCCCGGTCGCACGCTCCGGGTCTCGCAGTGGCGCGCGATCTGGGACGACCTCGTCGTCCTGATGACCGAGGGCGTGGGCTCGGGTCGCATCGACACCGTCCGCCCCGAGCACACCCCGGAGGCGATGGGCCGCGAGCCCCGCGTCGACGACCACGGCGGCGAGGTCTACGTCTACCGCCGCGCCGGGCAGCCCTGCCACGTGTGCGGCACCGCGGTCCGCGCCGACGTGCTGGGCGGGCGCAACCTCTTCTGGTGCGCCCGCTGCCAGCCGGTGTTCCGCTCCCGCGCCTCGGGTGAGCCCCGATGAGGTGGGTGCGGGCGCGCTGGGCCCGGAGCCGGTGGGCCCGGCGTCCGGAGCCGTCGGTCCTCGAGAACGCGCTCGTCGCGGTGCTGCTGGCCGTGGTGGTCGTGATCTGCGCCGGGGTGTTCATCGCGCCGTCGACGTTCCCCGTCACCGCCTTGAACCTTCCGCTGGTGGTGGGGGCGGCGACGCTGGGGCCGCGCCGGCTGGTGTGGTTCGGTGCCGCGACGCTGGTCGCGGTGCTGCTCGCCGCGTCGGCGCAGGAGGCGGCCACGGCGCGCACCTACGGGGCGCTGGGGATCACCGCGGTGATGTGCCTGCTGGTGCTCACCATCGGCATCACGCGCAGCCCGATCGGTGCCGGCAACCGCCGCCGGACCTCGATGCTGGTCGACCTGCGCGACCGGGTCCTGGCCCAGGGTGAGATCCCCACGCTTCCTGAGGGCTGGCTCGTGGAGTCCGCCATGGCCTCGGCGGGCGGCGCCTCGTTCGCCGGTGACTTCGTGGTCACCACGCTGCGCGACGAGGGGCGCCGGCTGGAGCTGGTGGTCGTCGACGTCTCGGGCAAGGGGGAGGCCGCCGGCACCCGGGCGCTGCAGCTGTCCGGCGCGATGGGCGGGCTGGTCACGGCGCTGTGCCCGGACAGGTTCCTGCCCGCCGTCAACGGCTACCTGCTGCAGCGGGCCTGGGACGAGGGGTTCGCGACCGCCATCCATCTCTCCCTGGACCTGCACACCGCGGAGTACGAGGTGCGCACCGCCGGCCACCCGCCGGCGGTGCACCGCCACGCCGGCTCCGGGCGCTGGGAGGTGCTCGACAGCGAGGGACCGGTGCTGGGGGTCGTCCAGGACCTGCCCCTGGCGCCGGCCCGCGGCCGCCTGGCCCCGGGCGACAGCCTGCTGCTCTACACCGACGGCATGGTGGAGGAGCCGGGCCGCGACATCGACCTGGGCGTCGCCCACATGATGGGGGAGGCCGAGTCGCTGCTGCGCCGCTCGTGGACCGGCCTGGCCGGTCGCCTGGTCGCCGCGGTCGGCTCGCCCGACGACGACCGCGCCCTGCTGGTCGTGCACCGCCGGGACTGACACCGGGACCAGCACCGGGACCGGCGCCGGGGTGGCACCGCGACCGAGACCGCGGGGGAGCCCGAACCCCGCCTCGGTTGCGGGTGGTCGGAGCCGATGTGGCACCATGACTACCGCTTGCGGGCACTTCGGCGGGGACCCCTCACGGGGGCTCGGACCGGGCCTGTCCGCACGCGGGGATGTAGCTCAATGGTAGAGCCTCAGTCTTCCAAACTGATTACGCGGGTTCGATTCCCGTCATCCCCTCGAAGCGAGCCGGACAGGCCCGCGGACGGGGCGTAGCGTAGTGGCTAGCGCGCCTGCTTTGGGAGCAGGAGACCGCAGGTTCGAGTCCTGTCGCCCCGACTCCATTCCCCCCATCCACCCAAGCAGTAGGAGAACACCTGTGAAGAGCGCCGTCGAGACCTTGAGCCCGACCCGGGCCAAGCTGACCGTCGAGGTGCCCTTCGAGGAGCTCAAGCCGAGCCTCGACGCGGCGTACCAGAAGATTGCGAAGCAGATCAACGTCCCCGGCTTCCGCCGCGGCAAGGTCCCGCCGCAGATCATCGACCGGCAGGTCGGTCGTGGTGTGGTGCTGGACGAGGCCGTCAACGACGTCCTGCCGAAGGCGTACGTCGAGGCGCTGACCGAGAACAACCTGACCCCGCTGGCGCAGCCGGACATCGAGGTCACCAAGTTCGAGGACAACGAGGGCCTGGAGTTCACTGCCGAGGTCGACGTCAAGCCTGAGATCGCCCTGCCCGACTACGAGGGCCTGAGCGCCCAGGTCGAGGACGCGGCCGTCAGCGACGAGGACATCGACACCCAGGTCGACGCGCTGCGCGAGCGGTTCGCCACCCTGATCGACGTCGAGCGCCCCGCCGCCGACGGCGACTTCGTGGTCATCGACCTGGTCGCCACCAAGGACGGCGAGGTCGTCGAGGGCGCCGAGATCGCCGGCTTCTCCTACAAGGTCGGCTCCGGCGGCATGATCGAGGGGCTCGACGAGGCCCTGGTCGGCGCCGGTGTGGACGAGGAGAAGACCTTCACCACCCAGCTCGTCGCCGGCGACCTGGTCGGTGAGGACGTCGACGTCAAGGTCAAGGTCACCCAGGTCCAGGAGCAGGAGCTGCCGGAGCTGGACGACGAGTTCGCCCAGGAGGCCTCCGAGTTCGACACCCTCGCCGAGCTGCGCGAGGACGTCCGCGAGCGCCTGGTCCGCGGCAAGCGCCTGGAGCAGGCTGCCGCCGCCCGCGACGCCGTGCTCGAGGCCCTGCTGGAGAAGGTCGAGGTGCCGCTGCCGGAGACCATGGTCACCGAGGAGCTCAACGCCCGCCGCGCCAGCTTCGAGCAGCAGCTGCAGATGTCCAACATCCCGCTGGAGAAGTACCTCGAGGACGAGGGCCAGACCCAGGAGGAGTTCGAGGCCGAGCTCGAGCGCCGCGTGCGTGACGCGGTCGCCGCGCAGTTCCTGCTCGACGAGATCGCCGACGCCGAGGAGATGGGCGTCGAGCAGGCCGAGCTGACCCAGCACATGATCCGTCGTGCGCAGCAGTCGGGCCAGGACCCGCAGGAGTTCGTGAACCACATGTTCGAGCACAACCACGTGCCGGACCTGGTCCAGGAGATCCGCCGCGGCAAGGCGCTGCAGCTCATCGTCGAGGGCGCGACCGTCACCGACGCCTCCGGCAACGCCGTGGAGCTGAAGAACCTGCGCGGCGACGGCAGCATCGGCGAGCCCGAGGCCCCCGAGGCCGAGGCGACCGAGGCGCCGGCCGAGGAGTCCACCGAGGAGTCCACCGAGGCCTGAGCCTCGCGCACCGCACGTCAGGAGGGCACCGGGTGATCCCGGTGCCCTCCGGCATTTCCGGCACGCGCCACGCAATTCAGTGAACAAATGTGCACTGAAATCGGCTAGCGTGGCTGGATGCCCCGCGAAGCCACCCTCGCCGACGCGCTGGCGCTGACCGCGTTCGCCCTCGACGAGCTCGTCGTCCTCACCGCGCGTGACACCCACTCCGCGCTCTCGCGACGCGCCCACGCGGTGCTGCGGGCCGGTGCGGCGCCGTGCGGCGTGGACGCGGTGACCGACGGCGTGCAGGCGGTCCACGAGGGCGTCGCCGGTCTCGTGTACGGCGCGCTGCGCACCTCCCTGCGTGCCACCAGCGCCGGCCTGGACCGCCTCGGCACGGCAGGGGTCGGCCCCACCCTCGACGCCGGCGCGCGAGGGCGGTTCGTGCGGGCCGCGGTCAACGGGCTGATCGGGGAGGAGCTGGAGCGCGACCGGCCGCACCTGGCGATCAACGCCGGCGTGCGCCACGAGGGCCGCGACGTGCCGCTGACGCGCGCCGGCGTCACCGCGGCGTTCGACGCGCCCACGCCGCGACTCGCGGTCTTCCTGCACGGGTTGTGCGAGAACGAGGACTACTGGCGGCTGCGGCGCGCCCGGCACGGCACGACGTACGCCGAGAGCCTCGCGGTGCGCGGCTGGACGCCGGTCTTCCTGCGCACCAACACCGGCCTGTCGCTGCGTGAGAACGGCGCCGCCACCTCAGCGGTGCTGCAGCGGCTGGTCGAGGCGTGGCCGGGCCCGGTCGGGCGGATCGCGCTCGTCGGGCACTCCCTCGGCGGCCTGGTCGCCCGGGCGGCGACGAGCGTGCAGGTCCCCGACGTCGCCGCACCGCAACGCTGGACCGACCGGGTCAGCGACGTGGTCACCCTGGGCACGCCGCACCTCGGCTCCCCGGTGGCCCGCGCCGCGGACCGCGGCGCCCGCGCGCTCGGTCTCCTGCCGGAGTCCCGCGGCTTCGGCGCGATCATCGACCGCCGCTCGGTCGGCATCCGCGACCTGCAGCTCGGCCTGGGCCCCGAGGCGCCGCCGCTGCCGCACGCCCGCTACCGGCTGGTGGCCGCCACCGTGACCCGCAGCCCGTCGCACCCCGTGGCCCGCCTGGTCGGCGACCTCCTCGTCACGCCGGGCTCGGCCGCGGGCCGGGACCCGCGGCGCGGTGTCGACCTGTTCGACTCCGCCGAGGTGCTGTCGCTGCCCCGCACCGACCACATCGCGCTGCTCAACCACCCGGACGTCTATCCCGCCCTGGAGCGCTGGCTCGGCTAGGCCGACGAGTCCGACCGACCGGGCCTCCGGGTCGGTCGTGGCGCTCGGCGACGCCAAATCCGCTGTCGGCGAACAGGGGAGCCCAACGCGTGGTTTGGGCGGACCCGGCGGCTAGTGTCACCTGCGTGACTCAGATTCCCGGTGGCCCCGAGCGAGGCCCTCAGATGAACGGCGCGTCGGGCATGAACTTCCTCGACGACAACATCTACAGCCGGTTGCTCCGCGAGCGGATCGTGTTCCTCGGCTCCGAGGTCCGCGACCAGAACGCCAACGCGATCTGCGCGCAGCTCCTGCTGCTGTCGGCGGAGGACCCCGAGGCGGACATCTTCCTGCACATCAACAGCCCGGGCGGCTCGGTGGACGCCGGCATGGCGATCTACGACACGATGAACTACATCCCCAACGACGTGGCGACCGTCGGCATGGGCCTGGCCGCCTCGATGGGCCAGTTCCTGCTCTGCGCCGGCACCAAGGGCAAGCGCTACGCGCTGCCGCACGCGCGGATCATGATGCACCAGCCGTCCTCCGGCATGGGCGGCTCGGCCTCGGACATCAAGATCCAGGCGCAGCAGTCGCTGCACATCAAGAAGGTGCTGCTGGAGCTGATCTCCGCGCACACCGGCCAGAGCGTCGAGCAGGTCACCACCGACGCCGACCGGGACCGTTGGTTCACCGCCGACGAGGCCCGCGACTACGGCCTGGTCGACAAGGTCATCAAGAGCGCCAAGGAAGCTTCCGACGAGGGCCGTCCCGCCCACAAGAAGGACTGAGCATGAACTACTACATCCCGCAGTGGGAGGAGCGGACCTCCTACGGGTTCCGCCGCATCGACCCCTACGGCAAGCTGTTCGAGGACCGGATCATCTACCTCGGCTCGCCGATCTCCGACGACGTCGCGAACGCCGTCATCGCCCAGCTGCTGTGCCTGCAGTCGATGAACCCCGACCAGGACATCAGCATCTACATCAACTCGCCCGGTGGCTCGTTCACCGCGCTGACGGCGATCTACGACACGATCCAGTTCATCAAGCCCGAGGTGCAGACCGTGTGCATCGGGCAGGCTGCCTCGGCCGCCGCGATCCTGCTCGCGGCCGGCGCCAAGGGCAAGCGTCTCGCGCTGCCCAACAGCCGGATCCTGATCCACCAGCCCTACACCGAGGGCACCTTCGGCCAGACCTCGGACATCGAGATCCAGGCCAACGAGATCCTGCGGATGCGCGAGCTGCTCGAGAAGATGATCAGCGACCACTCCAACAAGTCGATCGAGGAGGTCAGCCGCGACATCGAGCGCGACAAGATCCTCACCGCCCAGGCCGCCATCGAGTACGGCCTGATCGACTCGGTGCTCGAGTCGCTCAAGACGCCCGCGCTCGTCTGAGCGACCATCGAAGGACCATGACCGCTCCGACGTCGCCACCGTGTCCCGCCCTCATCCGGGCGGGACACGGGGTACCGTCGGGGAGTTCACAGCTGAGGAGGATCCGTGGCACGCATCGGTGACGGTGGCGACCTGTTGAAGTGCTCGTTCTGCGGGAAGAGCCAGAAGCAGGTCAAGAAGCTCATCGCTGGTCCGGGTGTCTACATCTGCGACGAGTGCATCGACCTGTGCAACGAGATCATCGAGGAGGAGCTCGCCGAGGGCTCCGACGTCGAGCTCGCCGACCTCCCCAAGCCCAAGGAGATCTTCGAGTTCCTCAACTCCTACGTGATCGGCCAGGAGCAGGCGAAGAAGTCGCTCGCGGTCGCGGTCTACAACCACTACAAGCGGGTGCAGGCCGGCGTCCAGCCCGGGGTCGGGCAGGGCAAGCACAAGGACGAGGTCGTCGAGGTCGCCAAGTCCAACATCCTGGTCATCGGACCGACCGGGTGCGGCAAGACGTACCTGGCGCAGACCCTGGCCCGGATGCTCAACGTGCCGTTCGCGATCGCCGACGCCACCGCGCTGACCGAGGCCGGGTACGTCGGTGAGGACGTCGAGAACATCCTGCTCAAGCTGATCCAGGCGGCCGACTACGACGTCAAGAAGGCCGAGACCGGGATCATCTACATCGACGAGATCGACAAGGTCGCCCGCAAGGCGGAGAACCCCTCGATCACCCGCGACGTCTCCGGTGAGGGCGTGCAGCAGGCGCTGCTGAAGATCATCGAGGGCACCACCGCCTCGGTGCCGCCGCAGGGCGGCCGCAAGCACCCGCACCAGGAGTTCATCCAGATCGACACGACGAACATCCTGTTCATCGTGGGCGGCGCGTTCGCCGGCCTGGACCACATCATCGAGCAGCGCGTCGGCAAGAAGTCGCTGGGCTTCACCGCCGCGCCGCGCGGCGAGGCCGAGCGTGCGGCCGAGGACCTGCTCAGCCAGGTCCGGCCCGAGGACCTCACCAAGTTCGGCCTGATCCCCGAGTTCATCGGGCGGCTGCCGCTGATCGCGAGCGTCACCCCGCTCGACCAAGCGGCCCTGGTGCAGATCCTGACCGAGCCCCGCAATGCCCTCGTCAAGCAGTACCAGAAGCTCTTCGAGCTCGACGGCGTTGAGCTGGAGTTCACCGAGGACGCCATCGCCGCCATCGCCGACAAGGCGCTGGAGCGCGGCACCGGCGCCCGCGGCCTGCGCGCCATCATCGAGGAGGTCCTCCTCTACGTGATGTACGACGTCCCCAGCCGTGGCGACGTGGAGAAGGTCGTGGTCACCCGCGAGGTCGTCACCGACGACGTCGCCCCCACCCTCGTCCTGCGCGAGAGCAAGCCGAAGAAGAAGTCCGCCTGAGGCCTCGCGGCCCTGCGCGGCGCCTGAGCACACAGCACGAAGCCCCTGCACCCACCGGGTGCAGGGGCTTCGTCGGTCCCGGGACCGGCTCGGGGGGGCGTGCCGGTCCCGGGGGCTCTAGAGCCCCATGTCCTTGGCGATGATCATCTTCATCACCTCGGAGGTGCCGCCGAAGATCCGGTTGACCCGGCTGTCGGCGTACAGGCGGGCGACGGGGTACTCGGTCATGTAGCCGTAGCCGCCGTGCAGCTGCAGGCAGCGGTCGATCACCCGGGTGGCGACCTCGGTGCAGAACAGCTTCGCGGAGGCCGCCTCGGCCGGCGTCAGCTCACCGGCGTCGAGCGCCTCCAGGGCACGGTCCGCGACGGCCTGGGCCGCGTCGACCTCGGCGCGGCAGGCGGCCAGCTCGAACTTGGTGTTCTGGAAGGTCGCCAGCGACTTGCCGAAGACCGTGCGGTCGGTGACGTAGGCCTGGGTGAAGTCGACGGCCGCCTTCGCCTGCGCATAGGCGCCGTACGCGATCGCCAGTCGCTCCTTGGGCAGGTTGTCGCGCAGGTAGTGGAAGGCGCGGTGCTCCTCGCCCAGCAGGTGGTCCACCGGCACCCGGACGTCGGTGAAGGAGAGCTCGGCGGTGTCGGAGACCCGCAGACCGAGCTTGTCGAGCTTGCGGCCCACGGAGAAGCCCGGCAGCGTGGTGTCCACGACCAGCATCGAGATGCCGAAGCGGCGGTCCGTCGGGTCCGCGGGCGCGGTGCGGGCGCACACGATGATCCGGTCGGCCTGGTAGCCGCCGGTGATGAAGGTCTTGGCGCCGTTGAGCACGTAGTGCGTGCCGGACTCGTCGAGCCGCGCGTGGGTCGTCATCCCGGACAGGTCCGAGCCGGTGCCCGGCTCGGTCATCGCGATGGCATACATCGTCTCGCCGGAGATGAATCCCGGCATCCAGGCCTTCAGCTGCTCCGGCGTGCCGAGCTGGAGCAGGTAGGGCAGGCAGAGCGCGACGTGGACCCCCGAGCTGCCCAGCACCACGCCGGCGCGGGCGGTCTCCTCGCACTCGATCGCGGCGTACGTGAACGAGTCGATGCCGGCGCCGCCGTGCTCCTCGGGCGCCTCGATCCCGAACATGCCCAGCGCCGCCAGCTTGCGATAGAGGTCCTTGGGGACCAGGCCGTCGGTCAGCCACTGGTCGTAGTGCGGGACGACCTCTGCCTCGATGAACCTGCGCAGCGTGCTGCGGTAGGCCTCGTGGTCCTCGTTGAAGACCGTGCGCTTCATGGTGCCTCTCTCGGGTTGTTCGAATCAGGCGGTGGGCACCGGTGCGATGCGGATGGCCCGCTTCAGCACCTTGCCGCTGGCGTTGCGGGGCAGCTGGTCGGTGAACTCGACCACCTTGGGGCACTTGAAGTGCGCCATCCGCTCCCGAGCCCAGGCGACCAGCGCGTCGGCGTCCACGGCGCTGCCGGGGCGTCGTACGACGAGCGCGGCCGGGACCTCGCCCCAGGTCGGCGACGGCATCGCCACGACGGCGCACTCGGCCACGTCGGGGTGCTCGACGAGGACGCGCTCCACCTCTGCGGGATAGACGTTCTCCCCGCCCGAGACGAGCATGTCCTTGAGCCGGTCGACGACGTAGAGGTAGCCCTCGGCGTCGAGGACGCCGATGTCGCCGGTGCGCAGCCACGCGCCGCTCATCGCGGCGTCGGTCGCCTCGGCGTTGCGCCAGTAGCCGCTCATCACGTGGTCGCCGCCGATCCAGATCTCGCCGCGCTCCCCGGGCGCCACGTCGCTGCCCAGCACCGGGTCCACGACGCGCAGCCGGACGCTGCCGAGCGCACGGCCGCAGGAGGTCAGCAGGTGCGGACGCTCCAGGCCGGCGAGGTGGTCCTCGTGGGTCAGGATCGTGACCCCGCCCGAGGACTCGGTGAGGCCGTAGCTCTGCACGAACTTGCAGCCGAGCACGTCGATGGCGCGGCGCAGCAGGGGAGTGGGCATGGGGGCGGCGCCGTAGATGACGTAGCGCAGGTGCTCCCAGGCGCCCGGCTCCTGGCTCTGCGGCATCTCCACGAGGCGCTGCAGGACGGTGGGCACCACGACGGCGTGGCTGACCCGGCGCTCGCGCAGCGTGGCGACCAGGTCCTCGGGACCGGCGGGGGTGAAGGTGATCAGCTCGGCGCCCACCAGGGTGGCGACGAGTGCCAGGCCGAGCCCGGAGATGTGGAAGAACGGGATGGGTGCCATCGCGACGGAGGTATCGTCGAGCTCGAGGAGGTCCTGCACGGCGGCCAGTGCACGGGCCATGTTGTGCCCGCTGAGCACGACGCCCTTGGGGTTCCCGGTGGTGCCCGAGGAGTAGAGGATCAGAGCCGGCTCGTCGCCGCCGCCGTCGGCTGCGGGGTCGGTCGCCGGCACGTCGGCGGTCCAGGCGGTGAGGTCCTCGGGCGCGGCCGACACGACCAGCGGTCGGGCGGTGGAGGCCTGCACGGCCGGGCGGTGGTGCTGGTCCTCGGCGCCGAGGAACACCGCCCGCGGCGCGGCGTCGTCGAGGATCCAGGTGACCTCGGCCGGCGCGAGCAGCACGTTGACCGCCGTCGCGACGGCGCCGGCCTTCGCGGCGCCGTACAGCACGGCCAGGAACTCCGGCGAGTTGCGCCCGATGTAGGCGACCCGGTCACCGGGCCGCACGCCCTCGCTCACCAACCGGTGGGCGATGCGGGAGGAGAGCTCGTCCAGCTCCGCGAACGTGGCCGCGCCGGCGGCCGTGGTCATCGCGCGGGCGGTGGGGCTGACCTGCGCACGGGCACGGACGATGTCGGCGAGGCGGGTCAGTGCGGTGCCGTCGGGCAGGCGGGAGGTGGACGGCGTCGTTGTGGGCGGCATCACACCAGAGAAGATACCTACCGGTTGGAATGTAACGCAAGACACGTCCCCGGGTGTCGGGCGACCGGCACCCGAACGGGACCTTGGCCCCGGCTTCGCTCGTCGAGCACGCAGAGGTCCCCGGGCACACCCGGGGACCCCTGCGACGGCTCAGCGGCCGGTCAGGAACCGGCCGGGCGGGTCACTCCGCCGGCTGCTCGGCGATCTCTGCGGTGACCTTCAGCTCGGTCGCGGCGTCGTCGACGGTGAACACGAGGTCCCCGACGATCTTGCCGGCGGCGACCAGGTCGGGCTCGGCGATCCGGGCGGCGGCGATGACGGCCTCGGGGCCGGTGATCTCGACCCGGGAGAGCGGGGTCTTCATGTTCACCTTGGCCTGGGACTTCGCGCCGCGGATGCCGGCCAGGGCTGCGGAGACCTGGTCGATCACGGAGCCGTCGGTGGCGGCGGGGGAGCCGAGCTCGTTGACGGTAGGCCACGGGGCGCGGTGCACCGAGCCCTCCTGCCACCACGACCAGACCTCCTCGGTCACGTACGGCAGGAACGGCGCGAGCAGCCGCAGCTGCACCTGCAGCGCCCCGGCGAGGGTGGCCCGTGCGGAGTCCGAGGCGTCGGAGGAGTCGGCGTACGCGCGCTCCTTGACGAGCTCGACGTAGTCGTCGCAGAACTCCCAGAAGAACTTCTCGGTGACTTCGAGCGCGGTGGTGTAGTCGAAGGCCTCGAACGCGTCGGTGGCCTTGCGGATCACGTTCGCGAGCCGGCCCAGCAGGGCGGTGTCGACGGGCTGGCTGACCCGGGAGGCGGCGAACTCGGTGGCGCCCACGCTGCCGAGGACGAACTTGGAGGCGTTGAGCACCTTCATCGCCAGCCGGCGGCCGACCTTCATCTGGGTCTCGTCGAACGGCGAGTCCAGGCCGGGGCGGGCGATGGAGGCACGCCAGCGGACCGCGTCGGCGCCGTACTTGCCGAGGATCTGGTCGGGGACGACCACGTTGCCCTTGGACTTCGACATCTTCTTGCGGTCGGGGTCGACGATGAAGCCGGAGATCATCGCGTGCGACCACGGCGCCACACCGTTCTCGAAGTGGGCGCGCACGACCCGGGAGAACAGCCAGGTGCGGATGATGTCGTGGGCCTGGGTGGCCAGGTCCATCGGGAAGACCCGCGCGAACAGGTCGGGGTCGGACTCCCAGCCGCCGGCGATCTGCGGGGTCAGCGAGGAGGTGGCCCAGGTGTCCATCACGTCGGGGTCGCCGATGAAGCCGCCCGGCTTGCCGCGCTGGTCCTCGGTGTAGCCGGTGGGCGCCTGCGTGGACGGGTCCACGGGCAGCTGCTCCTCGCCTGGCAGCAGCAGGCGGCTGTAGTCGGGCTGGCCCTCGTCGTCGAGCGGGTACCAGACCGGGAACGGGATGCCGAAGAACCGCTGGCGCGAGATCAGCCAGTCGCCGTTGAGGCCGCCGACCCAGTTGTCGTAGCGGTGCTTCATGTGCGGCGGCAGCCACTCGATCTGGGCGCCACGGGCCAGCATCTGCTCACGCACGCCGGCGTCGCGGCCGCCGTTGCGGAGGTACCACTGCCGGGTGGAGACGATCTCGAGCGGCTTGTCGCCCTTCTCGTAGAAGTTCGCCATCCGCTGCGTCGGCTTCGGGTCGCCGTCCAGGTCGCCGCTCTCGCGCAGCTTGGCGACGATCGCCTCGCGCGCGGAGTGCACCGTCTTGCCCTTGAGGTCCTCGTACGCCGCCGAGGCCTGCTCGGAGCCCAGCCACTCCGGCGTCTCCCGGGTGAACCGGCCGTCGCGGCCGATCACGGTGCGCACGGGCAGCTGCAGCTCACGCCACCAGGTGACGTCGGTGAGGTCGCCGAAGGTGCAGCACATCGCGATGCCGGCGCCCTTGTCCTTCTCGGCTGCCTCGTGGGCGAGGACGGGGATCTCGACGCCGAAGACCGGCGAGGTGACGGTGGTGCCGAACAGGTCGGCGTACCGCTCGTCATCGGGGTGCGCGATCAGCGCCACCACGGACGGGATGAGCTCGGGGCGGGTGGTCTCGATGAACACCGGGCTGCCGTCGGGCTTGTGGAAGCTGACGCGGTGGTAGGCACCGGCGTAGTCGCGGGCCTCCAGCTCGGCCTGGGCGACGGCGGTCTGGAAGGTGACGTCCCACAGCGTGGGCGCCTCCTGCAGGTAGGCCTCGCCGCGGGCCAGGTTGCGCAGGAACGCCCGCTGGCTCGCGGTCTGCGCCTTGGCGCCGATGGTGGTGTACGTGATGTCCCAGTCGACGCTGAGGCCGAGCGTGCGCCACAGCTCCTCGAAGACCTTCTCGTCCTGCTCGACCAGCTGCTCGCACAGCTCGATGAAGTTGGGCCGGCTGATCGACACCTGCCGCTTCGGGTCCGGCTTCTCCGGCGGGGTGAAGTCGGGGTCGTAGGGCAGCGAGGGGTCGCAGCGCACGCCGAAGTAGTTCTGCACCCGGCGCTCGGTCGGCAGGCCGTTGTCGTCCCAGCCCATCGGGTAGAACACCGACTTGCCCTGCATCCGCTGGAAGCGGGCGATGAGGTCGGTGTGGGTGTAGGAGAAGACGTGGCCCACGTGCAGGCTGCCGCTGACCGTCGGCGGCGGCGTGTCGATGGAGTAGACGTTCTCGCGGGGCTGGGTGCGGTCGAAGGTGTAGGTACCGTCGGCCTTCCAACGCTCCGCCCACTTCGCCTCGAGCCCCTCCAGCGCGGGCTTTTCCGGTACGGCCGCGCCCGCGGGCGCGGGCGTCGCCTGCGTCTCCGGGGTCGGGTCCGGTGCCTGGGTGCTGTGCTGCTCGGTCATGCTTCGAATCCTATGGCGGCGGCTGCGGAAGCCTGGAACCGCGGGTTAGTCTCGTTCGATGCGTCCGTCCTCGGGTCCCGCCGCCTCCTTGTCCCTGCTGCTCCTGCTCGGTGTCCTGCTCGCCGTGCCGGGAGCCGCGAGCCCTGCGTCCTCGGCGCCCGCCGCGGCTGCGGCCAAGAAGGGCGCGGAGTCCGTGACGCTGGTCGGCTCGGGCTGGGGCCACGGTCGCGGCATGTCGCAGTACGGCGCGCAGAACCGGGCCCGCAACCACGGCCAGAGCGCCGAGCAGATCCTCGACTTCTACTACCCGGGCACCAGGACCACGAAGGTGGCCGGGGCGATGCGGGTGCTGATCACCGCCGACACCACGAGCAGCGTCATGGTCAAGCACCGCAGCGGGCTGAAGGTGCGCAGCGTGAAGAACGGGCGCACCTGGAACCTCAAGCGCAAGGGCGCCCGGCTCTGGATGCTCACCGCGCGCGGGAACAAGACCCGGCTGTGGTACCGCACCGCGAAGAAGCGTTGGATCAAGGTGCGCGACCTCCCCGGCGAGGCCGAGTTCAAGGTGACCAGCGGCGCGATCCGCCTCTACGTGCCCGGCGGGTGGCGTGAGTACCGCGGCAAGCTGCGCTCCGCGGTCCCCGACTCGGGCGGGGGCCGCGACACCGTCAACGTCGTCGGGCTGAACAACTACCTGCGCGGGGTGGTGCCCGCCGAGGTGCCGGCCGGCTGGCACCCGCAGGCGGTCCGCGCCCAGTCCGTGGCCGCCCGCACCTACGCCGTGTTCGCGCGCACCGACCGCAAGCGCCGCTCCTACGACCTGTGCGACACCACCGCCTGCCAGGTGTACCGCGGCGTCGCCGTCGAGCACCCCGCCGCCGACGCGGCGATCCGCGCCACGACCGGCCAGATCCGCACCTACGCCGGCAAGCCGGCCTTCACCCAGTTCTCCTCCAGCAACGGTGGCTGGACGCTGGCCGGCTCGCAGCCCTACCTCGTCGCGCGCGAGGACCCCTTCGACCGCTGGGCCGGCAACCCCAACCAGCAGTGGCGCGTGGTGCTGAGCGACGACGCCATCGAGAAGGAGTTCCCCGGCATCGGCGACTTCGTGCGCCTCGAGCTCACCAAGGATCCCACCAGCGGCCGGGTCCGCTCCGTCACCGTCGTGGGCACCGAGAAGAGCGCCGCGCCGCTGTCCGGCGACGCGTTCCGGGTCAGGTTCGGCCTGCGCTCGACGATGTTCGACCTGGGCTGACGTCCGGGCCGCCTGGGCTGACTGGGCCGTCTGGGGCGGACCGACCGGGGACGGGGGTGCGCAGGAACGCCCGCAGCACCAGGCCGACGAGCAGCGCCCAGAAGGCGGCGCCGATGCCGAGGACCGTGACGCCGGACGCGGCGACGACCAGCGTCGCGGCCGCGGCCTCCCGCTCCGCCGGGTCGGCCAGTGCCTCACCCAGCGCCGCGCCCAGCGTGGCGAGCAGCGCCAGGCCCGCGGCGGCCTGCATCAGCCCGTCGGCGGCGGCCACCACCATCGCGGCGAGCGCGCTGCTGCCCACCGCCAGCACCAGGTAGGTCACCGCGGCACTGAGCGCGGCGACCCAGCGCCGGGCCCGGTCACCACCGGCGGCCGGTCCCGCGGCCAGCGCCGCGCTGATGGCGGCCAGGTTGACCGCGTGCCCACCGGAGCAGGCCCCGGCGACGGTGCCCAGGCCGGTCACGGCCAGCGACTCCCGCCAGGGGACCCGGTAGCCGAGGCTGCTCATCACCGCCACCCCCGGCACGTTCTGCGAGGCCATGGTGACCACGTAGAGCGGAAGCGCGATGCCGACCAGCGCGGAGAGCGACCAGCTCGGCACCGTCCAGGTCACCACCGGCACCAGGTCGGCGGCGCGGACGTGGGCGGTCGCGGCCACGATCGCCAGCGCCACCGCCAGCGCGCCCGGCACCGCCCAGCGCGGGGCGAGACGGAGCAGCACCAGCCAGGTCAGCACCACCGGGGCGACGACCTCGGGTGACTCCACGAGCGCCACGACCGGAGCCAGGCACAGCGGCAGCAACACCCCGGCCAGCATCGCCCGGGCGAGGCTGTGCGGGATCGCGGCCACCAGGTCGCCGAGCCGGGGGACGAACGCGGTCGCGACGATCAGCAGCCCGGTCGCCACGAACGCACCCACGGCCGCCGGCCAACCCCCGGTGACCCCCGCCGTGGTGGCCAGCAGCGCGGCCCCCGGGGTGGACCACGCCACGGTGATCGGCATTCGGTGCCGCACCGCCAGCCAGAGCATCGTCAGCGCCGACACCACGCACAGCGTGAGCAGGCCCGAGGCTGCCTGGGCGGGTGTGGCGCCCACGGCGGTCAGGCCGGCCAGCACCACCACGAAGGTGCTCGCGAACCCCACCACCGCCGCGACCACCCCGGCCAGCACGGGCGTCAGCAGGGACGTCGTACCGGGGGAGGTGACGGGGGAGGGGGCGCCGCTCGCGCCCGGGGCTGCGTCGCTGCTCGGCGGGGGCGCGCTGGTCACCGGGCGAAGGTAGCGTGCGCCGGACTCACTCGGTGCTCGCCTGGTTCTCGACCAGGAAGGGCGTGAGCAGGCCGGGGGTGGCCGCCTCGGCCAGTGCGAGCGCCGCCGGGACGGGTACGTCGGGGACGTGGATCCGGCCGCCGCCACCGGCGGTGGTCGCCGACAGGGTGACCAACCCCGCGCGCCGCTGGAACCACGTGGCGTCCAGGTTCCAGCCGATCACGTGGCTGTCCTCCAGCACGTCTCGTCCCCGGCGCACCGACCCCGAGCGCATCACCACGTGGCCGGCCAGGTGTGCGTGGCCCAGGGCCCGCCACCGGTCCGCGGCCAGCAGCACCGCGAGCACGAGCACCGCGACCGCCGCGAGCAGCAGCCAGGGGCCGGCGTCCAGCAGCACCACCGCTGCGGCGATCCCGACGGCGACGGGGAGGGCGGCGAGCCCGGCCCGGGTGAAGCGCCGGGTCCGGGCGGTCCGGCCGTGCGTGGCCAGGGGGCCGACGACCGGCTCGGCGTTGCCGAGCACGCCGGCCATCACCTCCAGTGCGACGGTCGCCGGCACCGGGGGCAGCAGCACGGTGGAGCTCTCGTGGGCCCCGGTGAGCCCGGTCACGATCGCGGTGAGCCGCCGGCCGCGCACCGCGCGCAGGGCGGCGGGCTCGCCGAGCCGGACGCCGGCCAGCCGGGCGGTGTCGATGCTGGTCTCGCGCCGGGTGAGCAGGCCGCGTCGCAGGTGCCAGGTCGCGCCCTGGCGGGCGAGCACGAAGCCGCCGTTGACGAGGGCGTAGCCGACGACGCTGACCAGCACGGCGAGCAGCAGGACCGCGAGTGCCAGCGCGACCAGGGGAAGGCTGCTCACGTTCCCGAGGTGCGGCTCACGCACCCGCAGCTCGAGGAACTCGGCGACCTCGTTCAGGACGCCGGCGCTCGCGCCGAGCACGACGAGCAGCGCCCCGCTGAACGGCGCGTACCACAGCCAGCTCGCCGAGAACCTGGCCAGCACCACCTCCGGGGCGGCGGCCGCACCGGGTGCGGTGGGGGCCGGGGGTGTGGTGATCGCGCCGTCGGGCGCTGGCCAGGGCGCAGTGGGCTCGGGCGCCTGGGCGGCCCCGGCCGCACGCAGCAGTCGCTCCCGCAGCGCCGCCGCCTGGTCGCGGGAGAGCGCGTCGAGCTCCAGGCGCTCCTCGTCACCGACCGCGCTCCCGGTGCCGATCACGACGGTCGCCAGGCCCAGCAGGCGGTGCACCGGCGAGGCGGTGAGGTCCACGGTGCGCACCCGGTCGATCGGCGCGGAGAGTTGGTGCCGGTGCAGCAGGCCCCGGCGCAGCTCGACGCGGTCGGCGGTGATCCGGTAGGTGGTGGTCAGGTAGCGCACCACGCCGAGGGTGATCGGCGCCGCGACGCCGATCAGGCTCCAGCCGCCGAAACCCCTGCTGCTGCCGGCGACCAGCACCGCGATCAGGGCCGGGGCGAAGCGGATGAGCTCCTTGACCGGATGCACCAGCAGCATCCGGCGGTCCAGGCGCTCCCAGGTCACGTGGCGTCCCCGGCGACGGCGTTGGCGCGGCGGGTCAGGTCGTCGGCCAGGGCCACGGCCAGCGGCCGGTCCAGGCCGTCGATGCGCAGTGCGCCGGCAGCTGAGGCGGTGGTGACGGTCACCGTGGCCAGGCCGAACAGCCGCGCCAGCGGCGGCTCGGCGATGTCGACGGTCTGCACCCGCGAGAGCGGGGCGATCCGGCGCTCACGCGCCCACCAGCCGCGCTGGGTGTAGACCGCCTCGGCGACGACCTCCCAGCGGTGCACCCGGAACCGCCACGGCGGTACGACGACCGCGAGGGCCGCGGGCACCAGCACCGCGAGCGCGACCAGCCACCAGCGCAGCGGTGCCGGCGTCCACACCAGGGCCGCCACCGTGCCGGCCACGGCGAACGCCACGGCCTCGAGGCCGGCCTCCACCTGCCACATCGTCAAGGCACGCCGGCTGACCTGGTGGGCGGGCTCGCGCAGCTGGGTCGTCACCGTCGGGAGCCTAACGGCGTCCTCCGAGCACTCGCTGCTGCCATGGTGCTGTGACCTGCGGGCAGGGAAAAACGACGGTGCCGCCACGCTCAGCGTGGCGGCACCGACTCGCAGGCAGCTGCTGCGTCAGTCCTTGAGCTCGCAGACGACCTCGCCGTTGCCGATGGTGGCGCCGACGGTGGCGGACAGCCCGGTCACGGTGCCGGACTTGTGCGCCTTGAGCGGCTGCTCCATCTTCATCGCCTCGATCACGACCACGACGTCGCCCTCGGCGACCTCCTGGCCCTCCTCGACGGCGACCTTGACGATGGTGCCCTGCATCGGCGAGGCGACGGCGTCACCGGAGGCGGCGGCCCCGGCCTTCTTGCCGGCGGCACGCTTCGGCTTCTTGGCACCGGCACCGGCGGACATCCCGCCCAGACCGGCCGGCAGGACGACCTCGACGCGCTTGCCGCCGACCTCGACGACGACCCGGTGCTTCTCACCGGCCTCGTCGGCCTCGCCGGCCTCGCCGCCGTAGGGCTCGATGTCGTTGACGAACTCGTTCTCGATCCACGTGGTGTAGACGTCGAAGGAGCCCTCGCCGCTGGGGTTGGAGGCACCGACGTAGGCCGGCTCGTCCAGGACCTTGGTGAAGAACGGGATGATCGTCGGCATGCCGTCGACCTTGAACTCCGACAACGCGCGCTTGGAGCGGGCGATGGCCTGGGCGCGGTCGGCGCCGGAGACGATGAGCTTGGCGATCAGCGAGTCGAACGCGCCCGGGATGGTCTCGCCCTTCTCGTAGCCGGAGTCGAGCCGGATGCCGGGGCCGCTCGGCGGCGCCCACTCGGTCAGCGTGCCCGGGGCCGGCATGAAGCCGCGACCGGCGTCCTCGGCGTTGATCCGGTACTCGATGGCGTGGCCCTTGATCTCCGGGTCGCCGTAGCCGAGCTCCTCGCCGGCAGCGATGCGGAACATCTCGCGGACCAGGTCGAGCCCGGTGACCTCCTCGGAGACGCAGTGCTCGACCTGCAGGCGGGTGTTGACCTCGAGGAAGGAGATCGTGCCGTCGGCGGCGACGAGGAACTCGCAGGTGCCGGCGCCGACGTACTTGGCCTCCTTGAGGATCGCCTTGGAGGACTCGTAGAGGCGCTTGACCTGGTCGTCGGTCAGGAACGGCGCGGGGGCCTCCTCGACGACCTTCTGGTGGCGGCGCTGCAGCGAGCAGTCGCGGGTTGAGACGACGACGACGTTGCCGTGGGTGTCGGCCAGGCACTGGGTCTCGACGTGGCGCGGACGGTCGAGGAACTTCTCGACCAGGCACTCGCCGCGGCCGAAGGCACCGATGGCCTCACGGGTGGCGGACTCGAAGAGCTCGGGGATCTCCTCCATGGTCCGGGCGACCTTGAGGCCGCGGCCACCGCCGCCGTACACGGCCTTGATGGCGATCGGCAGGCCGAACTCCTTGGCCAGGGCGACGACCTCGTCGGCGTCCTTGACCGGGTCCTTGGTGCCGGGCGCCAGCGGGGCGTTGGCCTTCTCGGCGATGTGCTTGGCCTTGGCCTTGTCGCCGAGCGCGTCGATGGCCTCGGGGGAGGGGCCGATCCAGATCAGGCCGGCGTCGATCACGGCCTGGGCGAACTCGGCGTTCTCGGCGAGGAAGCCGTAGCCGGGGTGCACGGAGTCGGCACCCGACTGCTTGGCGGCGTCGATGATCTTCTCGATCGACAGGTAGGACTCGGCCGGGGTGTTGCCGCCGAGGGCGTAGGCCTCGTCGGCGAGACGTACGAACAGTGCGTTCGCGTCCGGCTCGGCGTAGATCGCCACGCTGGCGATGCCGGCGTCCTTGGCGGCTCGGATCACACGGACGGCGATCTCGCCGCGGTTGGCGATGAGGACCTTGCGCAGCGGCTGCACGGGCTGAGACACGGTTTCTCCTGTCGAGCGGTCGGGGGCGGCGAGGCACGCCAACGTCGGAGTGTCACGCCAACGTGGGAGTGTAGGGCGTCGGCGGGAACGATCCGGGACCGCATCCGCGCACCGGGCACCCGATGGTGGTTAACAGACGCTAACCCGGCCCCTAGGATGGCCGCATGACGCAGTTCGAGCTGTCCCGCGAGCACGAGGAGTTCCGTCGCACCGTCCGCGACTTCGCTCGGAGCGCGATCGCTCCGCACGTCGCCGAGTGGGACTCCGCGCACCACTTCCCGACCGACGTCGTGCAGCAGATGGGGGAGCTCGGACTCTTCGGCCTGACCGCCCCCGAGGAGTACGGCGGGGCGGGCATCGACGCCGCCGACGGCCCCTTCACCTCGCTGTGCCTGGCCATCGAGGAGCTCGGTCGCGTGGACCAGTCCATCGGGATCACCCTGGAGGCCGGGGTCGGTCTCGGCATCAACCCGATCCTCACCTACGGCACCGACGAGCAGAAGCAGACGTGGCTGCCCGACCTGGTCGCAGGCAGGCGGCTGGCCGGCTTCGGCCTCACCGAGCCCGGCGCCGGCTCCGACGCCGGTGCCACCCGCACCCGCGCGGAGCTCGCCGACGGCGAGTGGGTGATCAACGGCGCCAAGCAGTTCATCACCAACTCCGGCTCCGCGATCACCAGCCTGGTCACGGTCACCGCCCGCACCGGCGTGCGCGAGAACGGCTCGCCGGAGATCTCCACCATCATCGTGCCCTCCGGCACGCCCGGCTTCGTCGCCGAGCCCGGCTACGACAAGCTCGGCTGGCACATCTCCGACACCCACCCGCTGACCTTCACCGACTGCCGGGTGCCCGAGGCCAACCTGCTCGGGGAGCGCGGGCGCGGCTACGCGCAGTTCCTCGCCACCCTCGACGACGGCCGGGTCGCCATCGCCGCCCTCGCGGTCGGGCTGATCCAGGCCTGCGTCGACCTGTGCGTGGAGTACGCCGGCGACCGGCAGACCATGGGCGGACCCATCGGCCGCAAGCAGGGCGTCGCCTTCCAGATCGCCGACCTCGAGGTGATGCTGCACGCCTCACGGCTGCTGACCTACCGCGCCGCCGCCATGAAGGACGCCATGCTCGGTGGCGGCGGGCCGTCGACGAAGGAGTTCAAGCAGGCCGCCTCGGTCGCCAAGCTCTACACCAGCGAGTCCGCGGTCACCGCGACCCGGATCGCCACCCAGGTCTTCGGCGGCTACGGCTTCATGGAGGAGTACCCGGTGGCGCGCTTCTACCGCGACGCCAAGATCCTCGAGATCGGCGAGGGGACCTCCGAGGTGCAGCGGATGCTCATCGCCCGCGGCCTGGGCCTGCCGGTCGAGTGAGCCGGGGCGTCGCGCTCAGGAGCGCGGCGCCCACAGCTGCGTCCAGCCGTGCCCCAGCTGGCGGACCATGGAGCGCAGCAGCGGCAGGCTCACCCCGACCACGTTGTGGTGGTCGCCCTCGATCCGGGTGATGAAGCCACCGGCCAGGCCCTCGATGGTGAACGCGCCGGCCACGTTCAGCGGCTCGCCGGTGGCGACGTAGGCGTCGATCTCCTCGTCGGTGACCTCGGCGAAGTGCACCCGGGTGGAGGCGGTGGCCGCCGCCTGCCGACCGGTCGCGGTGTCGCGCAGGCAGTGCCCGGTGTGCAGCACCCCGCTGCGCCCGCGCATCGACCGCCAGCGTCGTACGGCGTCCTCGGCGTCGGCCGGCTTGCCCAGCGCCTCGCCGTCCAGCTCCAGCACGGAGTCGCAGCCGAGCACCAGGGCCTCGGCGGGAAGGTCGTCGCGCTCGGCGACCGCACGGCACTTCAGCTCCGCCAGCGTCAGCGCCAGCTCGGAGGGGGTGACGCCGCCGACGCCGGACTCGTCCACCCCGGAGACGATCACCTGCGGGTCGAGGCCCGCCTTGCGCAGCGTGGCGAGACGGGAGGGGGAGGCGGACGCGAGCACGAGGACCGGCATCGGGCCAGACTACTGATCCGCGCCGGCGATCCGGGCCGTGCGGCCGCGCCCGGCTACGGGGTCGGGCGGAGCAGGATCGTCCACGACGTGGCCTTGTCCGAGGCCGACGCCGAGGTCGCGGTGAGCCCGCCGGTCGCGCCGGCCGGCACGGGAGCGGCCGGATCGGTGAGCAGGACACCGATCCGGCCGCCGCCCGTGCCGCCGGAGACCACGCGCACCTGCTCACCTGCCGGCGCGGTCCAGCCGGACGCGCTGCTGTTGCGGTCGGCCCAGTAGGAGACGCGGAGCATCCCGGCGGAGGCGGTGAGACGTGGCGTGGTGTGCGCTGCGGTGAGGTTGCTCTCGGCCGCGCCCGCTCCGGTGGCGAAGGGCACGCTCGGCACGGTGCCGCGGTAGACGGCGAGAGTGAGGGCTCCCTTGCGCTGGCCGCCGGCGCCGGAGACCTGCACCGTGGTGCCCGGGTCGGTGGCGGTCGCCACCCGCTGCCACACGGTGGTCTGCAGGCTGCCGTCGACCACGTCGGCCAGGCGGCTCCAGCCGGAGCCCGGCCCGCTCAGGGCACCGGAGTCGGCGCTGCGCGAGAAGAACAGCAGCATGCCGTCCCCGGGCGCCACCCCGGCGGGGACGGTGCGCGACCACGCGGTGGCGTTGCTGTTCACCGCGGACGCGGTCACCAGGGTGACCTGCCCCTGCGGAGGGGGAGGGTCCGTCGGAGGCGGTGGTGGCGGCGGAGGTGGTGTCGAGTCCAGCGCGACGACGTCCTGCAGGGGCACCATCTTCAGGTCCTGGTTCCCGACCGTGCCCGGGGCGTCGTTGTTGTTGTCCTGGCACACGAAGATCCCGCGGGGGAAGCGTGGCCCGAGGTCGGCGGCGAGCGCTGTGATGCCGTCGGTGCGGTCGCAGTCGTCCGAGGCGGAGCCCGAGGTGACACGGAAGGTGCGCACGTAGGCGTTCGAGTGCCGGTCGTAGACCACGAAGAAGGAGTTGTCGGGGTCCGCGGAGTTCTGCGCCGACGCGATCACGTAGCCGCCACCGTCGGGCAGGTCGACCAGGGTGACGCCCTCGACGTCGCCGACCAGGTGTCCGCCCGCGCCGGTGGTGTCCACCGCGACCCGGCTGGTGCCGCCGGTCGGCTCGGCGGCGTAGCGCCACAGGCCCCGCTCCTCCTCGCTGATGTAGACCACGCCGCGGTCGTCGTCGGCCACACAGCCCTCGGCCTCCGAGCCGACCGCGAACTGGCGGACCTCGACGCCCTCGAGCAGTCCGTCGGCGTCGGCGTCGCGGATCTCGAACTGGCGCACCGCGCCGCTGATCGCGATCACGAACGCGTACAGCCGGCCGCTGGCGGGGCTCGAGTACAGGCACAGTCCTTCACCGGCGGTGGAGATGGCGGTGCCCTCGTTGGCCCGCTGCAGCATCCGAGTGGCCGGGTCGACCCGGTACAGCTGCAGGCCGCGGTGGTAGACCGCGACGACGTCGCCGACCACCCCGGCGACGGGGACCCCCTGGCGGACGTCGACGTTGCCCCAGAAGGTCACGGAGTCGGTGATCCGCTGCACCCGGTTGCCGGCCAGGTCGTAGGTCTCCAGCGCGCCCCGCTTGTTGTTGCCCAGCAGCAGGGAGCGGGAGGGGTCGGTGGGGTGGCGCCACACGGCGGGGTCGTCCATGGAGTCGCCGGTGGTGCCCACCGGGACGGTCTCGGCCACGGAGGGGACCGGGACGACGGGGTCGGGGGCGGCGTGTGCCGGGGCCACCGGCGAGAGCGCCGGCGCGAGGCCCAGGCAGATGAGCAGGGCGGCGACATAGAGGCGCATCAGAGATACCTCCCGGTGGGCTCGCATCCAGCCTGCTGCCTGGCCGCGGGAGTCGGCATCGACCAGATGGGGGAGCACTTGCTCAGGCCCCAGCGACCTCCAGGCCGAGCCACCTGCCCAGGGCGGCGACCTCGGCCTCCACCGCCTCGACCACGGCCGCGGTCCACGGCACGTCGCGGTGCAGGGCATGGACGTGCAGCACCCCTGCGCGCCGGTCGGCCTTCGCGTCGAGCTTGCCCACGAGCCGGTCGCCGACGAGCACCGGCAGCGCGTAGTAGCCCCAGCGCCGCTGTGCGGCGGGCTTGTACATCTCCAGCACGTACTCGAAGCCGAACAGGTCTCGGACCCGGTCCCGGTCGTTCACCATCCGGTCGAACGGCGAGAGCAGGGCGCAGCGGCCGGCGAAGGGCGCCGTGTCGTCATCGAGCGCCTCGAGGGCCCCGGGGTCGACCCGCCACTCGCCCTCGGTGCCGGCGACGAGGACCGGGACCCCGGCGCTGCCCGCTCCCACCTGCTCCCCGGAGCTGTCCTTGGCGCTGGGGCGGGCGATGCCGAGCGAGGCGAGGCGGCGCTCGTCCAGCAGGCGGCGGGCCTCGCCGGGAGCGGGCACCTCGAGGTCGGGCGGGTAGACCCGCTCGGCCAGGTCGTAGACCCGGGCCCGGCCTCGGCGGCCGCTGACCGCGACGTCGCCGAGCAGGGCGAGGACCTCCAGCAGCCGGTTCACGTTGCGCGCGTCGTTCCAGCCGCCCGATCGCCACGGCACCTGGCAGGTGTCCGGGATCTCCGCGACGGTGCATGGCCCCTCGCCGGCCAGGTGCGCCAGCACGTCCGCGCGGAAGCCTGCGTTGGCCTCTGCCCACTCCCGGATGCGGGGGTGCAGGTCCTCGCCGGCGACCGCGATCGCCAGCCCCACGTCGTCGACGGGCCGCACGAAGGAGGAGTGCTCGACGAGGCTGCGCTCGGTCTCGAGCGCGAACCTCAGGTCGGAGTGGTCGTAGTCGGCGCCGAGCCGGGAGAAGAGGACCAGGTCGACGCTGGGGGCGATCGCCGTCGTCGGGTCGACCTGCAGCACCCCGAGCTCCTCGACCACCTCGGTGACCGACCGGCTGCACCGGGCGTCGAGCAGCTGTGCGCGGACCGCGACCCGGCGGGCGGTGTCCGCGTCGAGCCGCCTCAGCGCCGCCTCCTCGCGTCGCTCACAGCCGCCCCAGAGCCGCCTGCAGCGGGTCGAGCCCGAGCGAGCCGAGGTTCAACGCAGCGGTGTGGAACGCCTTGAGGTCGAAGGCCGAGCCGTGCCGCGCCTGCGCGGCGGCCCGGGCCTCCAGCCAGATCCGCTCCCCGACCTTGTACGACGGAGCCTGGCCCGGCCAGCCGAGGTACCGGTTCACCTCGAACCGCAGCGAGCCGTCGTCCATCCGGGAGTGGGCGCGCATGAACTCACCGACCCGGTCCGCGTCCCACACCTCGCCCGGCCGCCAGCCGAACGGGTTGTCGGTGGGGATGCTCAGGCCGAGGTGGACGCCGATGTCGACGATCACCCGGGCCGCGCGGAAGCCCTGCATGTCCAAGAAGCCGAGCCGGTCGCCGGCGTCGGCGAAGTAGCCCAGCTCGTCCATCAGCCGCTCGGCGTACAGCGCCCAGCCCTCGCCGTGCCCGCTGACCCAGCACATCAGCCGCTGCCAGCGGTTGAGCAGCTCGGCCTGGTGGACCGCCTGCGCGCACTGCAGGTGGTGGCCGGGCACGCCCTCGTGGAAGACGGTGGTCGTCTCGCGCCAGGTGGAGAACGTCGTGTGGTCGTCGGTGAAGGAGAACCACATGGTGCCGGGCCGGGCGAACCCCTCGGCGGGAGGGGAGTACCAGGCGCCGCCGTCGTTGATCGGCGCCACCTTGCACTCCAGGGTGCGGATCGGCTCGGCGATGTCGAAGTGCACGCCGTCGAAGTCGGCGAGCACCGCATCGGACTTCTGCTGCATCCAGGCGGCGAAGGCCTCCCGGCTGCCGCAGTCGCGGGCAGGGTCGGCGTCGAGCACGGCGACGGCGTCGTCGACCGAGCCGTCCGGCACGATCCGCCGCGCCGTGGCCGCCATGTCGGCCTCGATCCGCGCCAGCTCCTCCCAGCCCCAGCGGTAGGTCTCCTCCAGGTCCACCGTGGCGCCGAGGAAGGAGCGGGAGGCGAGCGCGTAGGCGTCGCGGCCGACGCCGTCGGTCTCTCGGCCGCCCGGCGCCAGCTCGGTGGTCAGGAACTCGCCGAGCTCGGCGTAGGCGCTCGAGGCCGCGGCGGCCGCGGCGCGCAGCGACTCGCGCTGCTCGGCCGGGGCGTCGGCGACGGTGCGGGCGAAGTAGTCACCCGAGGTGCCCTCCTGCCCGGTCCAGCCGCGGATCTGGGCGGCGACCTCGACGTACTGCCGGCGTGCGGAGACCCGGCCCTGCCGGGCCTCGTCCAGCAGGGTGGTGCGGTAGCCGGCCAGCGCCGCGGGGACGGCGGCGAGCCGGGACCCGATCGCCTCCCAGTCCTCGGGCGTCTCGGTCGGCATCAGGTCGAAGGCCTCACGCACCGCGTGCGCGGCGCTGCTGATCACCGACACCTCGCTGCGGTCGATCCCGGCCTCACTGCGCTCGACGGCCAGGCCGATCCGCTCGCAGAAGGCGTCCTTGGCGACCTGCTCCCGCTCGTCGACGGGGCGCAGCGCGCCGACCTCGGCCAGCGCCCGGCGGTGCAGCTCGTCGATGGCGTCGAAGCCGTCGGGGGAGAGGTCGGGCAGCTCGTGGTCGTGACCGGCGATGCCGGCGAACGTCGCGGCGAGCGGGTCCAGCGCGGCGAGGTCCTCCACGAACCTCTCGGAACGGAGGTCGACTTCGCGGGTCATGGCCTCAACCTAGCGCCGAGGTGGGCTCAGCCCAGGGTGGCGCCGGTGGCGGCGCCGATGGCGCGTGCCGCGCGCAACACCGCCTCCGGGGCCGTGGTCAGCAGCTCGGCGCGCGCGGTGACCACGTTGACCGCAGCCAGCACGTGCCAGCCGGGCAGCGGCGCGGCGATGCCGTGCGCGCCGGGGTTGAGCTCGCCCGAGGTGGTGACGTGCCCGGCGGTGCGGACGCGGGCGACCCGCTCCGGCTCCCCGGCCCGCCGCGGGCCCGAGGCCAGCGCCGCCAGGCCGCCGGCGCCGCGGTCCAGCGGGTCGCGGTTGCCCAGCCGGTAGGTGAACCGCGGCCCGTCGCTGGGCGGCTCGGCGACGAGCGTGGTGACGGCGGCGTCGCCGTGCACCTCCACCAGGCTCGCGGTCGCGTCGAGCTCGCGGGCCAGCTCGGCCAGCACCGGCTCGGCGACGTCGCGCAGCCGGGGGCGGCTGTGCTCGGCGAGGTCGGCCACGGTGCCGCCGACGGTGTAGCGGCCCTCGGCGTCGCGCGCGGCGAAGCCGGTGCGGTGCAGCGAGACCAGCAGCCGGTAGGTGATCGAGCGGTGCAGGCCCGTGGCCGCGGCGGCCTCGGCCACGGTGAGGCCCTCGGGGTGCCGGCTCAGCTGCACCAGCACCGCCAGGCCCCGCTCCAGGGTCTGCGAGCCCGACTCCGCGGCCATCAGCGGGCCGGCAGGATCGTGCCGCGGACCTCGCCCAGCCCGATCCGGCCCCGGGCACCGGGTGCGGAGTAGTGCAGCACCACCTCGTCGCCGTCGGCCAGGAAGGTCCGCTGCGCGCCGCCGGCGGTGAACGGCCGCGTGCCGCCGGCGGACAGCTCCATCAACGAGCCGAGCTGGTCCGGCTCGGGGCCGCTGATGGTGCCGGAGGCGTAGAGGTCGCCGGCGCGCAGCGAGGCGCCGTTGACGGTGAGGTGGGCCAGCATCTGCGCCGGCGACCAGTACATGCTGCGGTACGGCGCCCGCGCCACCACCGTGCCGTTGAGCTCGACCTCCACGGTGATGTCGTAGCCCTGCGGCTCGTCCTCGCGCAGGTACTCCACCAGCGCCACGTCCTGACCCGGCACCGGCACCCGGGCCACGGCCAGCGCCGCCAGCGGGGTGACCCACGCGCTCATCGTGGTGGCGAACGACTTGCCCAGGTGCGGGCCCAGCGGCACGTACTCCCAGGCCTGGATGTCGCGCGCGGACCAGTCGTTGATGCCGGCGACGCCGAAGACGGTGCGCTCGAAGTCGCTCACCGCCACCCGTTCGCCCCACGGCACGCTGCGCCCGACCACGAAGCCCAGCTCCGCCTCGATGTCGAGTCGGGTGCTGGGGCCGAAGGTGGGCGCGTCGGCTTCGGGGGCCTTGCGCTGCCCGGTCGGCCGGCGCACCCCGGTGCCCGAGACGACGATCGAGCCGGCCCGGCCGTGGTAGCCGACCGGCAGGTGCTTCCAGTTCGGCGCCAACGCGGCGCCGTCGGGGCGCAGGATGCGCCCGATGTTGGTGGCGTGGTGCTCGGAGGCGTAGAAGTCCACGTAGTCACCGACCCGCACCGGAAGGTGGCAGGTCACCTCGTCGAGGCCCAGCAGCCGCAGCTTGGAGGCGTGGGCGACGTCGGTGAGCAGCGTGCGGACCCAGGCGCGCACCTCGGCCCACCGCGCGGGCCCGGCGGCCAGCAGCGGGTTCAGCTCGGGGGCGGTGAGCAGCGGCGTCCACTCCGGCCGCAGCTCGCGGGCCGCGGCCCCGAGGTCGAGCACCCGGTCACCGATCCGCACCCCGACCCGCGCAGCGTCGCCACCGGTGCCGCGGGTCGACACGACGCCGTACGGCAGGTTGTCGACGTCGTACGGGCTGCCGTCGGCGTCGCGGACCCAGGTGCGGGGGAGGGGGATGGACACCCGCGCAGCCTAGCGAGTAGCGTCCGAAATCAGAACGACCTGAGATCGTTTATCGATCACCAGGCGGTGCGAGGGAGGCCCGAGGTGGCGTACTACCGGCAGGTGGGCGAGGTCCCGCGGCAACGGCACACCCAGCTGCGCGACGCCGCGGGCGCGCTGCTGCGCGAGGAGCTGATGGGGGAGGAGGGCTTCTCCTCGGACTCCTCCCTGCTCTACCACCGCGGCGTGCCGTCCGCGATCACCGCCGCCGAGACCTGGGAGCTGCCCGACCAGGGGTTGGCACCCAACCACCCGCTGCTGCCCCGGCACCTGCGGCTGCACGAGCTCCAGACCGGCACCGACGCGGTCACCGACCGCCGGCTGCTGCTGGGCAACGCCGACGTGCGGATCGGCTACGTGCGCACCGGCGGACCCGAGTCCGCCACCGGGCTCTACCGCAACGCCACCGGTGATGAGTGCGTGTACGTCGAGTCCGGCTCCGGCACCGTGGAGACCGTCTTCGGCGTGCTCGCCTACCGCACCGGCGACTACGTGGTCATCCCGCGCGCCACCACCCACCGCTGGGTGCCGGCCGAGGCGTCCCGGCTGTACGTGATCGAGGCGAACGGCCACATCGCCCCGCCCAAGCGCTACCTGTCGCGCTACGGCCAGCTGCTCGAGCACGCGCCGTACTGCGAGCGCGACCTGCACGGCCCCACCGAGGTGCACCTCGCGGCGCCCACCGAGAGCACGGTCCAGGGCACGGGCGAGAGCACCGGCGTCGACGTGCTCGTCAAGCACCGCGTGGGCGGTCGGGTGGTCGGCACCCGCTACACCCACGCCACCCATCCGTTCGACGTCGTCGGCTGGGACGGCTGCCTGTACCCCTACACCCTCAACATCGCCGACTTCATGCCGATCACCGGCAAGGTGCACCAGCCGCCGCCGGTGCACCAGGTCTTCGAGGGCCGCAACTTCGTGGTCTGCAACTTCGTGCCCCGCAAGGTCGACTACCACGAGCTCGCGGTACCGGTGCCCTACTACCACTCCAACGTCGACTCCGACGAGGTCATGTTCTACGTCGCCGGCGACTACGAGGCGCGCAAGGGCTCCGGCATCGGGCTCGGCTCGATCTCGCTGCACCCCGGCGGGCACGCCCACGGCCCGCAGCCGGAGGCGATCGAGGCCTCGCTCGGCGCGGAGGCCTTCGACGAGACCGCGGTCATGGTCGACACCTTCGCCCCGCTCGAGCTCGGCGAGGGCGGGCTGGCGGTCGAGGACCCCGACTACGCGTGGACCTGGGCGCAGGGCGGGCAGTAGCCGAAAAACGCCTCGGCCCCTCCCTGCACAGGGAGGGGCCGAGGTGCGTGCGTGTCGCGGAGGGGACCGCCTCAGCGCGGCAGGCCGCTGGAGCGCCAGGCGCCGCGGCCGTGCGGCAGGCTGCGCACCAGCGAGGTGCGCGCCGCCCGCGCCGGGTGCGCCCACTCCGAGCGCGGCGGCTTCGGTGCCGGCTCGCCGCCACCGAGGGCGGAGAGGACCGCGACGATCGCGGCCACCTCCTCCGGGCTGGTGTGCCGGGTGATCACCCGCAGCAGCGCAGCGGCGGGCACCGGGGTCTGCTCCGCGCCCTCCTCGGTACTCACAGCGGGATGTTCCCGTGCTTCTTCGGCGGCAGGATCTCCCGCTTCGTGCGCAGGAGCCGCAGCGCCTTGACCACCTCGCGGCGGGTGAGCCGCGGCTTGATGACCGCGTCCACGTAGCCACGCTCGGCCGCGATGTAGGGGTTGGCCAGCGTGGTCTCGTACTCGTCGATCAGCTCGGCGCGCCGGGCCTCGACGTCGCCACCCTCGTCGGCGACGGCCTGGAGGGTCTTGCGGTGCACGATGTTGGCCGCGCCCTGGGCGCCCATGACCGCGATCTGGGCGGTCGGCCACGCCAGGTTGATGTCGGCACCGAGGTGCTTGGAGCCCATCACGTCGTACGCGCCGCCGTAGGCCTTGCGGGTGATGATCGTGACCAGCGGCACGGTGGCCTCGGCGTAGGCGTAGATCAGCTTCGCGCCGCGGCGGATGATGCCGGTCCACTCCTGGTCGGTGCCGGGCAGGAAGCCGGGCACGTCGACGAAGGTGAGCACCGGGATGTTGAACGCGTCGCAGAACCGCACGAACCGCGCTGCCTTCTCCGAGGCGTCGATGTCCAGGGTGCCGGCGAACTGCATCGGCTGGTTGGCCACGACACCGACCGGACGACCCTCGACCCGGCCGAAGCCGACGATGATGTTCGGCGCGAACAGCGCCTGCACCTCGAGGAAGTCCTCGTCGTCGACGACCGTCTTGATGACGTCGTGCATGTCGTAGGGCTGGTTCGGGCTGTCCGGGATCAGCGTGTCCAGCGCGATGTCGGCGTCGTTCGGCTCGAGGCTCGCGACCTCGTCGTAGGCCGGCAGCTCGTCGAGGTTGTTCTGCGGCAGGAACGACAGCAGCGCCTTGACGTACTCGAAGGCGTCGTCCTCGTCGTGGGCCATGTAGTGCGCGTTGCCCGACTTGGTGTTGTGGGTGCGCGCGCCACCCAGCTCCTCCATGGTGACGTCCTCGCCGGTGACCGTCTTGATGACGTCCGGGCCGGTGATGAACATCGCCGAGGTCTGGTCGACCATGATCGTGAAGTCGGTGACCGCGGGGGAGTAGACGTGCCCACCGGCACAGTTGCCGAGGATCATCGAGATCTGCGGGATCACGCCGGAGGCGTGCACGTTGCGCTTGAAGATCTCGCCGTACAGGCCGAGCGAGACCACGCCCTCCTGGATCCGGGCACCGGCACCCTCGTTGATGCCGATGATCGGGGAGCCGGTCTTGATCGCCAGGTCCATGACCTTGGTGATCTTCTCGCCGTACACCTCGCCGAGCGAGCCGCCGAAGACGGTGAAGTCCTGGGAGAACACGCAGACCTGGCGGCCGTCGACCGTGCCGTAGCCGGTGATCACGCCGTCGCCGTAGGGGCGGTTCTTCTCCAGGCCGAACGCCGTGGAGCGGTGCCGCGCGAACTCGTCGAGCTCGACGAAGGAACCCTCGTCGAAGAGCAGCTCGATGCGCTCGCGGGCGGTCTTGCGCCCCTTCGCGTGCTGCTTCTCCTGTGCCTTGGCCGCGGGAGCGTGTACCGCCTCGTCGGTGCGTCGCTCGAGGTCGGCGAGCTTGCCTGCGGTGGTGTGGATGTCCGGCTGCGGTGCGGTTGCCGGGTCGGGCTGAGCGGTCACGATGCCTCCTCCTTCGCGACACCCGGGGTTTTCCTCGGAGCGTCTGCTGCGACAGGGTAGTGCCCGTGACCACCGGCTCAAGCCAGCGCCCTCACCGTGGACCCCTCGACGCCTCCAGGCTCGCGGAGGCGTTCGCCCCGTACCCCGACCTGACGCTGGAGCTGCTGGCCGAGGCCGCCTCCACCAACGCCGTCGCCGCGCAGCGTGCGGCCGAGGGCGCGCCCGAGGGCCTGGTCGTCCTCGCCGACCACCAGGCCGCGGGCCGGGGTCGGCTGGACCGGACCTGGCAGACGCCGCCGGGCACCGCGGTGACCTTCTCCCTGCTGCTGCGCCCCGGCGTCCCCGCCGCCTGCTGGCCCTGGCTGCCGCTGCTGGTGGGCCACAACGTCGCCAAGGCGTTGACCGCGCTGGGCCACGAGGCCTCGCTGAAGTGGCCCAACGACGTGCTCCTGGCCGACGGCCGCAAGGTCGCCGGCATCCTCGTCGAGCGGGTGGACACCCCCGCCGGCCCGGCCGCGATCGTCGGGGTCGGCATCAACGTGGCCCAGGAGGCCGCCGAGCTGCCGGTGGACACCGCGACCAGCCTGGCCATCGACGCCGCGGGGGTGGCCCCGGACCGGGAGACCGTGCTGCTGGAGGCCGTCGCCACCGTCCGCGAGGGGTACGACGTGTGGCAGGCCGGCGGCGAGCAGGGCACCGAGCGGCTGGCGAGCTCCTACCGCGCCCACTGCGCCACGATCGGCCGGCAGGTGCGCGTCGACCTGCCCGGCGGCGGCGAGCTGCTCGGCCGGGCGGTCGACATCGACGGCTCCGGCCGCCTGGTGGTGCAGACCTCCGAGGGGCCGCGCAGCGTCGGTGCGGGCGACGTCGTGCACGTGCGTCCCGCGCCGGACGCGGACTGAGCACCCCCACGGCACCGTCGGAGTGGGATGATCGCGGCGTGGCGATCTCCAAGAAGCTGCTCAACCCAGGTGAGCAGGTCATCATCAGCACCCGGCAGCACCCCAAGGCGCTGTTCGTGCCGATCCTGATGCTCGTGCTGTTCCTCGCCGTCGCGGTGCTCGCCCAGGTGTGGCTGGCCGACGACGGCTTCTCCCGCGTGCTGACCTACGTGGTGTGGGTGCTGGCCGCGCTCGGCATCCTGTGGTTCAGCGTGCGCCCGTTCATCACCTGGCTGACCACGGTGCACGCCTTCACCGACCGGCGCCTGATCTCGCGGTGGGGCGTGCTGACCCGCAACGGCCACGACATCCCGCTGAACCGGGTCAGCGACATCTCCATCGAGATCAACCTGATCGACCGGCCGTTCGGCTGCGGCTCGCTGATCGTCACCAACGCCGCCGACGGCGGCAAGGTGCGGCTCAACGACATCCCGCACGCCGAGGCCAGCCACCGCCGGCTCAGTGCGCTCATGCACGAGGTCCACGAGGTCCGCAACCAGCGTCGGGACGAAGGTGTCTGAGGAGTCCGCCGAGCGCACGCTGCTGGGTGAGGCGCCCGAGTTCACCGCTGCCCAGGTCGCCGAGCACGCCGGCCTGTCGCTGGAGCGGGCGCGCAAGCTGTGGCGCATCCTCGGCTTCCCCGAGCACGGCGACGAGGCCGCCTACACCCGTGCCGACGCCGACGCCCTGCGCGTGGTCGCCTCCCTGCTCGACGAGGGGGTGATCAGCTTCGACGTCGCCCTCAACGTGGTGCGTGGCGTCGGGCTGACCATGGCTCGGCTGGCCGACTGGGAGGTCGGCGAGCTGGCGCACCTGCTCGAGGGCCGGTACGCCGAGGAGGCCGAGGCGGCGTCGGTGCAGCCCGCGACGTGGGCCATCGAGCGCTTCGGACCTCGCTTCGAGGAGCTGCTCCTCTACGCCTGGCGCAGCCACCTCAACGCCGCGGTCGTGAGGGTGCAGGCCGCCCGGGCGATCGACTCCGACCCGCACACCACCGACCTCAGCGTCGGGTTCGCCGACATCGTCGGGTTCACCGCGCTGTCCAACGAGGTCACCCGGGAGCGGATCGGGGAGCTGGTCGAGATCTTCGAGGCGCGCTGCGCCGACGTGATCAACCGCGAGCACGGCCGGCTGATCAAGTCGATGGGCGACGCGGTGCTGTTCGTCAACGACGACGCGATGGCCGCCTTCACCACCGCCGAGGGGATCATCAACGTCATCGGCCGCGACCCGCGGATGCCTGATGTCCGCGTCGGCCTGGCCACCGGCGGCGTGGTGATGCGGATGGGCGACGTGTTCGGCCCACCGGTCAACATGGCCGCCCGGCTGACCCAGGTCGCGCGCCGCAACCGCATCATCGTCGACCACGCCACCGCCGACGCGCTGCCCAAGGACCTCATCGAGTCGCGCCCGCTGCCCCCGCGCCCGGTGCGCGGCTTCGGGGTCGTCGAGCCGGTCGCCGTACGACGGGCCTGAGACAGCCCGCACGGGCGGCGCCGAGCGGGCACGCCCGGCCGTCGGCAAAATTCTGTCCATTCCGCCGCGGGGCCGGTCAGGTGGTCCCTACCTTGATCCGGTGATCGAGGTGCAGGACGTCAGGGTGGACCCGACGACGCGCCGCGCGTGGCGCGGGGGGCGTGAGCTCTCCCTGTCCCGCAAGGAGTTCGACCTCGTGCACGCGCTGATCGCTCGGGCCGGGTCGGTGGTCACCCGCGAGGAGCTGATGCGCGACGTGTGGGGCGTGACGTTCTGGACCTCGTCCAAGACGATCGACGTCCACCTCGGCTGGGTGCGCCGCAAGCTGGGCGACGACCCGCGCCGGCCCTACCTGATCAGCACCATCCGCGGCCGCGGGCTGCGCTTCGAGACCAATGTCGACGCCGACCTCGACGCATCCGTCCAGGAGCCGATTGCATAGGGTTCGTCCGTGTCGACGACCGATCCCTCTGCTCCTCGTGTCGCCGTCATCGGGGGCGGCCAGCTCGCCCGGATGATGGCCCAGCCGGCGATCGCGCTCGGCGTCCCGCTGCGACTGCTGGCCGAGGCCGAGGGCGTCTCCGCCGACCAGGTGATCGCCGACAGCCGGGTCGGTGACTACCGCGACCTGGACGACCTGCGGGCGGTGACCGAGGGCTGCGCCGTGGTGACCTTCGACCACGAGCACGTGCCCACCGAGCACCTGCGGGCCCTGGCCGCCGACGGCGTGGTGGCCCACCCCGGGCCGGAGGCACTGGTGCACGCGCAGGACAAGATCGTGATGCGCGAGGCGATGAGTCGTCTCGGCGCACCGCAGCCGCGCTGGGCGGTGGTCGCCGACACCGCCGACGTCGAGGCGTTCGGGCTGCCCTGCGTGCTCAAGGTGAGCCGCGGCGGCTACGACGGCAAGGGCGTGTGGGTGGTCCGCGAGATCGCCGACGCCGCCGAGCCGCTGGCCGTCGCCGAGCGCACCGGGGTGCGGCTGTTGGCCGAGGAGCTGGTGGACTTCACCCGGGAGCTGTCCGCGCTGGTGGCCCGCGCCCCCAGCGGCCAGGCGGCCGCCTACCCGGTGGTGGCGACGCTGCAGGTCGACGGCGTGTGCCGCGAGGTCGTCGCGCCGGCGCCGGACCTGGACCCCGCGCTGGCCGCCTCCGCGCAGGAGCTGGCGCTGCGCATCGCCGGCGAGCTCGGCGTCACCGGCATCTTGGCGGTCGAGCTCTTCGAGGCGCCCGACCCCGACGTCGAGGGCGGCACCCGGGTGCTCGTCAACGAGCTGGCGATGCGACCGCACAACACCGGCCACTGGACCCAGGATGGTGCGGTCACCAGCCAGTTCGAGAACCACCTGCGCGCGGCCCTCGACCTGCCGCTGGGCTCCCCGGAGCCGCGGGCGCGGTGGACGGTCATGGTCAACATCCTCGGCGGCGAGGACGAGGCCGTCGGGCGGCTGTACGACGGCTACCCGCACGCCCTGGCCCGGGACCCGCGGCTGCGGGTGCACCTCTACGGCAAGGCGCTGCGTCCCGGCCGCAAGGTCGGCCACGTCAACGTCTACGGCGACGACCTGGACGACTGCCTGGAGCGGGCCCGGCACGCCGCGGCCTGGTTCCGCGGCGACCTCGGCAACGAGAGCGAGTAGCCGCCGCCCGGAGTCCACGCCCGGTGCCGGAGCCAGGAGCCCGAGGCCCGGCGCCCTAGGCTGAGCGCCATGAGCGCGCGTGTGGGCATCGTGATGGGGTCGGACTCCGACTGGCCGGTGATGCAGGCGGCGGCACAGGCGCTGGGCGAGTTCGACGTCGCCTTCGAGGCCGACGTGGTCTCCGCGCACCGGATGCCCGAGGAGATGCTCGACTACGGCCGGTCCGCGGCTGAGCGCGGGCTGTCGGTGATCATCGCCGGTGCCGGCGGTGCGGCCCACCTGCCGGGGATGCTCGCGGCGGTCACGCCGCTGCCGGTGATCGGTGTGCCGGTGCCGCTGAAGTACCTGGACGGCATGGACTCGCTGCTGTCGATCGTGCAGATGCCGGCCGGCGTGCCGGTGGCGACCGTCGCCGTCGGCGGTGCCCGCAACGCGGGCCTGCTCGCGGTCCGCATCCTCGCCGCCACCGACGCAGGCCTGCAGCAGCGGATGGTCGCGTTCCAGGCCGAGCTCAGGTCCGCGGCGCACGCCAAGGGCGCCGTCGTGCGCGAGGCCGCGCAGGCCTGATCCGGACCTGGCTCCGGGGCCTGGCCCCGGGGGTCTCGCTCCGGGGGTCTAGCTCTGGTGGCGCCGGCTCCACTCGATGGCGGGACAGGTGTCCATCACCATGGGCACGCCGGCGGCCCGGGTGCGGGCGAAGGCGGCGTGGTCCACCACGCCGAGCTGGAACCACACGCCGCGCGCCCCGATCGCCACGGCCTGGTCGGCGAACTCGCCGGCGGCCTCGGAGCGGCGGAACACGTCGACCACGTCGACGGCGAAGGGCACGTCGGCCAGCGTGGGGTAGCCCTGCTCGCCGAGCACGACGGGCGCGTCGGGGTGGATCGGCACGACCCGCTTGCCGTGCGAGTGCAGCAGCCGGGCGATGCGGAACGCGGTGCGCGCGGGATTGCCCGACAGGCCCACGACCGCCCAGGTGGGGCAGTCGTCGAGCATCAGGTCGATCGCGGCGGGGTCGAGGTGGGCGGCAGCGGTCATGGGGTTGCGGTACCCGGCGACGGCGCGGTGAGTGCGTCGCGCACCCGACGCAGCACGTGCTCGACGGCGGCGCCGTCGTGGGTGATCACCACGGTCGGGGGACCGGCCGCGCCCGCCGGGGAGGCGTGCAGGTGGACCAGTGCCAGGTCGAGGGCCTGGTCCAGCTCGCGGGTCGCCCCCTCGTCGTCGATCTCCTCGCGCAGCCAGCGGCGCAGCACGTGGTTGTGCGCGATCACCACCCCGGCGGCGACCATCTCGGCGCGCAGCGGACCGTTGGGCTCGGCGTCGAGCCACTCGTGCACGTAGCGGACGAAGAGCCGCAGGTAGCGCTGGCCGGAGGCGATCTCTCGGTCGCGGATCGCCGGCACGGTGCTGGCCAGCCGGTAGCGGGCCCGGGCCGTGGCGCCCTCGGCCAGGTAGTGGTGCAGCACGACGCCGGTGGCCTCGCGCAGCGCGATCTCCCGGCCCTCGGGCGAGGCCACCGCGAGCCGGTCGGCGACCCGGCCCAGCACCACGTCGTGGTCGGGCAGCACCACGTCCTCCTTGCCGCGGAAGTGGCGGAAGAACGTGCTGCGGCCGGTGCCTGCGAGGCCGGCGATGTCGTCGATCGTCGTGGCGTCGTACCCCTGGCGCTCGAAGAGCTCGAAGGCGGCGGCCACGAGACGAGTCCGGGAGGAGGTGGGCACGCTTCAGGCTAGCTCGACGGCACTCAGTTCCGCCAGTACGATACTCAGTGCCACTTCTACTGCCGACCGTCCGACCCGAGGAGCCCCTGTGAGCGACTACCCGATGTACGCCCTTTCCGAGGAGCAGCAGGCCATCCGCGAGGCCGTGCGCGCGATCTGCGACGCCAAGGTCGCGCCGTTCGCCGCCGAGGTCGACGAGGAGGCCCGCTACCCCCGCGAGGCGGCCGAGGCGCTCCAGGCGGCGGACTTCCACGCCCCCCACGTCCCCGAGGAGTACGGCGGCGCCGGCGCCGACGCGCTCGCCACCGTGATCGTCATCGAGGAGGTCGCCCGCGCCGACGTCTCCGCCTCGCTGATCCCGGCGGTCAACAAGCTCGGCTCGCTGCCGGTGATGATCGGCGGCTCTGAGGAGCTGAAGAAGAAGTACCTCACCGCGCTCGCCTCGGGCCAGGGCGGCTTCTCCTACTGCCTCTCCGAGCCCGACGCCGGCTCGGACGCGGCCAACCAGAAGACCCGTGCGGTGCGCGACGGCGACGGCTGGATCCTCAACGGCACCAAGCGCTGGATCACCAACGCCGGCGAGTCGGAGTTCTACACGGTGCTCGCGATGACCGACCCCGAGAAGCGCAGCCGCGGCATCTCCGCCTTCGTGGTCGAGAAGTCCGACGAGGGCGTCTCCTTCGGCGCGCCCGAGAAGAAGCTCGGCATCAAGGGCTCCCCGACCCGCGAGGTCTACTTCGACAACGTGCGCATCCCCGGCGACCGGCTGATCGGCGAGGAGGGCAAGGGCTTCGAGTACGCCATGAAGACCCTCGACCACACCCGGGTCACCATCGCCGCCCAGGCCGTCGGTGTCGCCCAGGGCGCGCTCGACTACGCGCTCGGCTACGCCAAGGAGCGCCAGCAGTTCGGCAAGTCCATCGCCGACTTCCAGGGCCTGCAGTTCCTGCTCGCCGAGATGGGCATGAAGATCGAGGCCGCCCGCCAGCTGACCTACGCCGCCGCCGGCCGCTCCGAGCGCGGCGAGAAGGACCTGACCTTCTTCGGTGCCGCGGCCAAGTGCTTCGCCTCCGACGTCGCGATGGAGGTCACCACCAACGCGGTGCAGGTCCTCGGCGGCTACGGCTACACCCGCGACTACCCGGTCGAGCGGATGATGCGCGACGCCAAGATCACCCAGATCTACGAGGGCACCAACCAGGTGCAGCGGATCGTGATGGCACGTCAGCTCCTCGCGGGGGTGCAGTCCGAGCTCTGAGCCCGTGGGCTGCGGGCCGGGAGGGGAACCCTGAAGGACGCCCCGTGACGTTCCGGGGACCAGGTGGCAGGGTGGGAGGACCTTCGACTCCGGAACAGGAGGGGTCCCTATGCCCCACTCCCGTGAACAACTGCTGGACATCGACGCGTGGTGGCGAGCCACCAACTACCTGAGCGTCGGGCAGATCTACCTGATGGACAATCCGCTGGTCCAGCGGAAGCTGGAGGCCGAGGACATCAAGCCCCGGCTGCTCGGGCACTGGGGTACGACGCCGGGACTGAACCTGATCTGGGCGCACCTGAACAGGCTGATCCGCGAGCGTGACGTCGACGCGATCGTGCTCGCTGGGCCGGGGCACGGCGGCCCGGCGGCCGTCGCGAACGCCTGGCTGGAGGGCACCTACACCGAGGTCTACCACCGCGTCGGCCAGGACCTGGAGGGGATGCGCCGGCTGTTCCGGCAGTTCTCCTTCCCCGGCGGCATACCGAGCCACGTGGCGCCCGAGACGCCCGGTTCCATCCACGAGGGTGGCGAGCTCGGCTACGTGCTCTCCCACGCCTACGGCGCGGTGCTGGACAACCCCGACCTCGTCGCGGTGGCGGTGGTGGGCGACGGTGAGTTCGAGACCGGTCCGCTCGCCACGTCCTGGCACTGCAACAAGTTCGTCGACCCGGTCAACGACGGCGCGGTGCTGCCGGTGCTGCACCTCAACGGCTACAAGATCGCCAACCCCACCGTCCCGGCCCGGATCCCGCGCGAGGAGCTCGAGGCCCTGCTGGTCGGCTACGGCCACGAGGTGTTCACCGTCGAGGGCGACGACCCGCTCGACGTGCACCGCCAGATGGCCGAGGCGATGGACGCCGCCCACGACCGGATCGCCGAGATCCAGCGGGCCGCCCGCGAGGACGGCGACCTCGTACGACGCCCGTGGCCGATGATCCTGTTGGTCACCCCCAAGGGCTGGACCGGTCCGGCCGTGGTCGACGGCAAGCAGGTGGAGGGCACCTGGCGGGCCCACCAGGTGCCGTTGGCGGGGACCCGGGACAACGTGGAGCACCGCGCCCAGCTGGAGGAGTGGCTGAAGTCCTACCGGCCGGAGGAGCTCTTCGAGGAGGACGGTCGCCCGGTCGAGCGGTTGCAGGCGCTCGCGCCGGACGGGGACCGTCGTACCTCCGCGAACCCGCACGCCAACGGCGGGCTGCTGCGCCGGCCGCTGGAGCTGCCGCCGTTCGCCAGCGCCGCCGTCGAGGTCAAGGCGCCCGGCGCGTCGATGCACGAGCCGACCCGGGTGCTCGGGCACTACCTGCGCGAGGTGATGCGGCACAACGCCGACCGGTTCCGCATCTTCGGCCCCGACGAGACCGCCTCCAACCGGCTGGACGCCGTCTACGAGGTCACCGACAAGGTGTTCGCCGGGGAGATCCTGGACTCCGACGAGCACTTGGCGCCGCACGGCCGGGTGATGGAGATGCTCTCCGAGCACACCTGCCAGGGCTGGCTCGAGGGCTACCTGCTCACCGGCCGGCACGGGCTGTTCAGCTGCTACGAGGCGTTCATCCACATCGTCGACTCGATGTTCAACCAGCACGCCAAGTGGCTCAAGACCACCAACGAGATCGAGTGGCGCGCGCGCATCGCCTCGCTCAACTACCTGCTCACCTCGCACGTGTGGCGCCAGGACCACAACGGCTTCTCCCACCAGGACCCGGGCTTCATCGACCACGTGGTCAACAAGAAGTCCGAGGTGGTGCGGATCTACCTGCCGCCGGACGCCAACACGCTGCTCTCGGTGGCCGAGCACTGCCTGGCCAGCACGCAGTACGTCAACGTCATCGTCGCCGGCAAGCAGCCGTCGTACGACTGGCTGGATGCCGAGCAGGCCGACCTGCACTGCGCCCGCGGTCTGGGCATCTGGGACTGGGCCTCCACCGGCGGCGACGACCCCGACGTGGTGCTGGCCTGCGCCGGTGACGTGCCCACGCTGGAGGCGGTCGCCGCCGCCGGGCTGCTGCGCGAGCACCTGCCCGAGGTGTCCGTCCGGTTCGTCAACGTGGTCGACCTGATGCGCCTGCAGGACGAGCGCGACCACCCGCACGGCCTGTCCGGGCGGGAGTTCGACGCCGTGTTCACCGCGGACAAGCCGGTGATCTTCGCCTACCACGGCTACCCGTGGCTGATCCACCGGCTGACCTACCACCGCACCAACCACTCCAACTTCCACGTGCGCGGCTACCTGGAGGAGGGCACCACCACCACGCCGTTCGACATGGTGATGATGAACAACCTCGACCGCTTCCACCTGGTGATGGACGTGATCGACCGGGTCGAGGGACTGGGGCAGCGGGCCGCCGGGGTGCGTCAGCTCATGATGGACACCCGGCGCCGGGCGCGGGCCTGGACCCGGGAGCACGGCGAGGACCTGCCGGAGGTCTCCGGGTGGCAGTGGTCGCCGACGTCGCCGACGTCGCCCTGAGGGCCGTCTCGATCGTCCTGAGTGATCGGCCCGGGAGCGCGCTCAGCCCAGCAGGGCGACCGCCTCCCGGGCGATCGCCAGCTCCTCGTCGGTCGGTACGACGAGCACCGTGACTCCGGCGCCGTCGGGGCTGATCACGCCCGCCTCGGCCACCACGGCGTCGTTGCGCTCGGGGTCGACCTCGATGCCGAGCCCGGCCAGGCCGGCCAGCGCGTCGGCGCGCACCTTCGGCTGGTGCTCGCCGGCCCCGCCGGCGAACACGATCGCGTCCGCGCCCCCCAGGAGCGCGAGGTAGGCGCCGACGTACTTGCGGATCCGGCGGCAGTAGATCTCATGGGCCAGCAGGGCCCGCGGGTCGCCGGCGGCCACCGCGGCCAGCACGTCGCGCACGTCGGTGGAGCCGTACAGGCCGCGCAGGCCGCTGCGGTGGTTCAGCAGGTCGTCGAGCCCGTCCGCGTCGTACCCGCGGTGGCGCAGCAGGTGCAGCAGGACGCCCGGGTCGAGGTCGCCGCTGCGGCTGCCCATCACCAGGCCCTCCACCGGGGTCAGCCCCATGCTCGTGTCCAGCGGGCGGCCGCCCTGCACCGCCGCCGCGGAGGCGCCGTTGCCCAGGTGCAGGGTGATCAGGGACAGCTCGGCGAGAGGCCGCTCGAGCAGGTCGGCGGTGCGTTGGACGAGGTAGCCGTGGCTGATGCCGTGCATGCCGTAGCGCCGGATCCCCTCCGCGTCCGCCAGCTCGACGTCGATGGCGTAGCGGGCCGCGGCCTCGGGCAGGTCGGCGAAGAACCCGGTGTCGAAGACGGCGACCTGGGGGATGTCGGGGAACGCGGCGGCCGCGTGCCGCATGCCGGAGACGGCGGGCGGGTTGTGCAGCGGGGCCAGCTCGGCGAGCTCCTCGACGCTGGCGATCAGGGCGTCGTCCACCACGGCCGGGCTGGTGTGCCGGGTGCCGCCGTGCACCACCCGGTGGCCGATCGCCCTCAACCGGCCGGACAGGCCGGCGCCGTCGACGGCCGTGGTGACGTCCGCCAGCGCCTGCCCCCAGCCGCCGGCCTCGACGAGCTCGACGTGCGCGCGCAGCAGGACCTCGCCGGCGGGCATCCGGAGCACCTGGTACTTCAGCGACGAGGAGCCGGCGTTCAGGACCAGGACGAGGTCGTCGGCTCGGCTCATCCTCCGACACTAACCGCTTGCGCCCCGCCCGGCGCGACGCGACGGCGGGAGGTGGCGTTGGATAGGCGCCGAGCCGCCGCACAGGCGCTGCCGCGGTGCACAGGAGAGGAGAGCGATGACCACCGACGTCCCCACCCGGGTACGACGCCGTCGTACCCGCCCGGCGGCGCAGGGTCCGCGGCGCACGGGGCGCCGGGTCTCGTTCTGGCTCGGCTGCGGGCTGATCGCCGCCGGGCTGGCCGTGCTCGGCTGGGTCGCCTGGCAGCTCTGGGGCACCAACTGGCTCTCCGCGCAGCGCCACGACGACGTCCGGTCCTCCCTCGAGGACGGCTGGAGCGACGGCCAGGACGTCGTGCGCACCGAGTTCGGCAACGCCAGCGCGATCCTGCGCGTGCCGCGCTTCGGCGCGGACTTCTCGGTGCCGGTGCTGGAGGGCTCCACCGACCAGGTGCTCGCCGCCGGGGTGGGCCACATGAGCGACACCGCGGAGGCCGGCGGGGTCGGCAACTACGTGCTGGCCGGGCACCGGGTCACGCACGGCGAACCGTTCGCGGACCTGCCCGAGCTGCGCCCCGGGGACGAGGTGCACGTGCAGACCCGGGAGGCGACCTACACCTACGTGCTGGACACCGGCGGCACCGACCTGGTCGTGCCGTTCACCGCCTCCTGGGTGCTCGACGAGCGTCCCGTCAACCCGCGCGCCGGCGGCGTGCAGCCGCCTGCGGGCGTCGGTGACCAGCTGATCACCCTGGTCACCTGCTCGGAGATCTTCTACACCGAGAACCGCTCGGTCGTCTTCGGTCACCTCGTCGAGACCATCCCGGCCGACGAGTCGCCCGCCGGACCGGCCCCCTGAGGGCGACATCGAGGTCACGCTGAGGGCGCCCTCCGCCGGCTCGCCCGGCGACCCGGGCGGCCCGGGCCTGCCGGACGCCGGTGGCCCGAGCATGATGTGGCTGCTCCTGGGCAGCGGGCTCGTCGCTGCCGGCGCCGGCGGGGTCGGCTACGGCCGTCGCCGCCAGTCCGCGGCCTGACGGCTCGCACGCATCCGGCCGTCGCCACCGAGCTGCGACTAGGCTCGGGTGGAACCTGTTCTCGTCGACCCCGGGAGGTCCCCATGCCCTCGTTGCGCTGCCCCTGTGCGGTCACCCTGCGTGGTGCCGACGACGACGAGCTCGTGGCCACGGTGCAGGAGCACCTCGCCGCGGAGCACCCGGGCCGGGAGTACTCCCGCGAGGAGATCCTCTTCATGGCCATGTGAGGCCGGGCAAGGGTCTCTACGGCTCTGCCCGCGGGTGGCCTCAGAACACCCGCGGCAGCTGCGAGGCCTTGCCGGTGAAGCGCGGTGTGCGCTTCTCCAGGAACGCGGCCACGCCTTCCTTGCCGTCGGCCAGCGACGTCCAGAACATGGCCAGCGAGTCGCTCAGGTGGGCCTCCAGCGGGTCGGCGGCTGCGCTGTTGCGGTAGAGCATCTGCTTGGCCAGCCCGAGCGCCACCGGTGAGCGGTCCACCACGAACGAGCGCGCCAGCTCCTGTGCGGTGCCGAGCAGCTCCTCGGCCGGGTGCACGCTGCGCACCAGCCGGCCGGCCAGCGCCTGCTCGGCGGTGAGGATGTCGGCGGAGTAGACCCACTCCAGCGCTTGGGCGATGCCGACGATGCGCGGCAGGAACCACGTCGAGCACGCCTCCGGCACGATCCCGAGCCGGCCGAAGACGAAGCCGATCCGCGCCTTCTCCGAGGCCAGGCGCAGGTCCATCGCCAGCGTCATCGTGGCACCGATGCCCACGGCCGGGCCGTTGATGGCGGCGATCACCGGCTTGGGCAGCGCATGGATCGCCAGCGTCACCTTGCCACCGGTGTCACGCACGCCCTCGTCGTACGGCTCCTCGGTGAGGTGGGCGCGCAGCTCCTCGGGGGTGGGCTGCAGGGACTCGTCGAGGCCGAACACGTTGCCCTCGGTGGAGAGGTCCATGCCGGCGCAGAAGGCCCGGCCGGCGCCGGTGACCACGATCGCCCGGATCGCGTCGTCGTGGGCGTCGGTGGTGAAGAAGGCCAGCAGCTCGCGCGCCATCGTCAGGTCGAAGGCGTTGAGCGCCTCGGGGCGCGACAGGGTCAAGGTGGCGACGCCGTCGCCGTCCACGTCGACGGACAGGGTCTGGTACACGGTTCTCCTCGGTGTCGCGGCGCTCAGTCGGCGAGGCCGGTGGCGGTGCACTGGGCCTTGGTGATGTCGCCGGTACGGTCCTCGGCCACAGCGGCGAACAGGCCGCTGGCGCGCTCCTCGTCCCACGAGGCGTTCGCACCGGCCAGCGGGACGGTGCACGACTTCTCCACCGAGGTCATCGCCAGCGCCCAGCGGGCCGCCGTCACCGGGCTCATGCCCTCGCCGAACCGGAAGAAGTCGGGCACGGCGTTGTTCAGCTTCCACCAGCGCACCGGGTTCAGCACGGTCCACGGGGAGAGCACCTTCTCGCCGACCGCGGCCACGACCTCACGCTGCTGCTGCACCCGCGCCAGGTCGGAGATCGGGCTGTACTTGCGCGCCCGGGAGTAGGCCAGCGCGGTCACCCCGTCGACCTCCTGGCAGCCCTTGCGCACGTCCAGCCCCGAGGGCTTGTCCCGGATCCGGCGCTTCGGACAGATCTCGATCCCGCCCACGGCGTCCACCACGCCGACCAGGCCGCCCAGCCCGATCTCGACGTACTGGTCGATGCGGACGCCGGTGGCGTTCTCCAGCGTCGCGGCCAGCAGCGGCGCGCCGCCGCGGGCGTAGGCGGAGTTGACCTTCGCCCGACCCCGGCCGGGGATCTCCAGCGGGGAGTCGCGGGGGATCGAGATCAAGGTGGTGGGGCCGTCGCCGGTGTGCAGCAGCATGATCGTGTCGGTCAGGTTGCTCGTGGCGTCCCCGGTGGTGAGCTGCTCGCGCTCCTCCTTGCTCAGCCCGGCGCGGGAGTCGCTGCCGACCAGCAGGTACGTCATCCCGGGCTGGTCGCCCGGACGCTCGCCGTCGGGCTCGAAGGGGACCTTCTCCACCCGGTTCCACGACACCAGCGGCACCGCGACCAGGAACACCAGCCACAGCGCCAGCAGCCCCAGCACGATCCGGCGCCAGGAGCGGCGGCGCGGCCGCCGCCCGCGCTTGGGGGCGGCGGGTGCGGGCTCCTGGCGTCGCTGCGACGGCGGACGGGGAGGGCGCGGCTGGCGGGGTGGCGGGGATCCGGGCGGCGGAGTGCCGGGTGCCGGGGCGCGTCCGGGGTCCGGCTGCGCGGGCGTCGGACGCTGGCGCTGCACCGGGATCCGGCGGGTGGGCTCGGGGTCGGACCGACCCGGCGCGCCGGCTCCGCCGGGCCCGGAAGGTCGGCCGGCACCGGAGCCGGAGCCCGAACCCGGGGAGCCGTAGATCCAGTCGAAGTCGTCGCCCCCGGCGCCCTTGTCGTCGCCGCCACGCCCTGCCATGGAAACGACGCTACCGTCAGCGGGTGAGCGAGATCGTCGCGGCGCGCACGCCGTCCCACTCCCGAATCGCCCTGGCCAGCGTCACCGCGCGCTCCCAGGCCAACCTGCTCGGCACCGTCCACGGGGGAGAGGTGGTCAAGCTGGCCGACTCCGCCGCCGGGGTGGTGGCGCAACGGCACAGCGGGGGACCGGCCGTCACCGCGGCGCTGGACGAGATGGCCTTCCTGGCCCCGGTGCACGTCGGCGACATCGTGCGCACCTACGCCCAGGTCAACTGGGCGGGCACCTCCTCGATGGAGATCGGGGTGCGGATCGAGACCGAACCGTGGGACGCGCCCGAGGAGCCGCGCCACGTGGGCTCGGCCTACTTCGTCTTCGTCGCCGTGGACTCCTCGGGCGGCGCCCGCCGGGTGCCCGCGCTCGAGCCGGAGACCGACGAGGACCGCCGCCGGATGGCGGAGGCGCGGATCCGCCGGGCGCACCGGCTGGCCCGCCGGCGCGAGATCGAGGAGTCGCGGCTCAGTCCCTGAGGCCGGCCGCCGCCGCGGCGAGCACCCCGGCCACCGCGTCCACCGCCGGCGGGCGGGGCGGGGAGCCGTAGCTGGCCAGCTGGACCCGGCGCAGCGCCGCCAGCGGCCGTCGTACGACGCCGGGGTGGGTGTGGGCGCGCAGCGCCAGGCCGGGCAGCACGGTGACGCCGGTGCCGGCGGCGACCAGCGCCTGCACGGCGACGTAGTCGTCGCTGGCGAAGGCGATCCGCGGCGTGAACCCGGCGGCCTCGCACAGCGCGAGCAGCTCGCTGCGGCACCGCTCGCAGCCGGTCACCCAGGCCGCGTCGCGCCACGCCGCCAGCTCGACGGGGTCGTGGTGAGCGTTGGGGGCCTCGGTGCTCGCCGGGGTGACCAGGTGCAACCGGTCGTCGAGCACCGGCACCGTGGTGATGTGCTCGGGCTCGGGCTGGTCGGGATAGCTGAAGGTGAGGGCCAGGTCGGCGCTGCCGGCGCGCAGCAGCTCGTGGGCCTCCGGCGGCTCGGCCTCCAGCAGGTCCAGCTCGATGCCGGGGTGGCGCTCGGCGAGCAGCGCGATCGCGGCCGGCACCACGGTCGCGGCACCGGAGGGGAAGGCGGCCAGTCGGACCCGGCCCGCCTGCAGGCTCGTCGTCGCGGCGAGCTCGGTCTCCGCGCGGGCCAGCAGGCCCAGGATCTCCTCGCCGCGCTGGGCCAGGCGCAGGCCCTCGGCGGTCAGCCGCACGCCGCGCCCGACCCGCTGCAGCAGGACCGCGCCGGTCTCGGCCTCCAGTCGGCGCAGGTGGTGCGACAGTGTGGGCTGGCCGTAGTGCAGCTGCTCGGCGGCGGCGGAGACCGAGCCCGTGCGGTGCACCGCGACCAGCGCCTCGAGGCGTCGTACGTCGATCACGGCACCCACTATAGATCGACAGCATCAATGGGAATCGGCGACAAGAACTATTGGACCGATGCATGCTGCGCGGGCGAGCATGGAGCATGACCGCCAGCGCCGCCCTCACCTTCGCCGACGTCCGTCGTGCCGCCGCCCTCGTCCGGGCGCAGCTGCCTGTGACCCCCGTGCAGGGGCACCCGCTGCTGGACCTCGCGCTGGGCGTCGAGGTGGTCGTCAAGCACGAGCACGTGCTGCCGACCGGCTCGTTCAAGGTCCGCGGCGGCGTGCACCTGGCCGCGAACCTCACCGCCGCCGAGCGCGCCCACGGCGTCGTCACCTGCTCGACCGGCAACCACGCCCAGTCGGTGGCCTACGGTGCCGGGCTCGCCGGGGTGCCGGCGACGATCGTGATGCCGTCGATCGCGCCGCAGGTCAAGCGCGACGCGGTCGCCGCGCTCGGTGCCGAGGTGGTCGTCGCCGGCGACACGCTGGGGGAGGCCTCGGCCGCGGCCCGGGCGTTGGCCGCGGAGTCGGGTGCCTCGTTCATCTGCCCGACCGACCCACGGATCGTGCTCGGGCATGCCACCGGCTACCTCGAGCTGTTCGAGCAGCAGCCCGAGCTGGCCGCCGTCTACGTGCCGATCGGCAGCGGGACCGGCGCCGCCGGCGCATGCCTGGTGCGCGACGCCCTCGCGCCGGGCTGCCGGGTCGTCGGCGTGCAGTCGGCGGCGGCGCCGGCCGGCTGGCGCTCCTGGCGCCACGGACGCATCGAGACCGCACCGGCCCGCACCCGCGCCTCCGGCCTGGCGACCACGACCGGCTACCCGCTGCCGCAGCAGGTGCTGGCCGGACGGCTCGACGACTTCGTCCTCGTCACCGACGACGCCATCGACGAGGCAGCCCGGCTGCTGGCCACCCGCGCCCACACCCTCGCCGAGGGGGCCGGCGCCGCTGCGCTCGCCGGGCTCCGCGCCGACCTGGCCGCACACCGGGCCCCGGCCGGCCGGGTCGCGGTGATGTGCACCGGCGCCAACGCCAGCCCCGAGGAGATCGCCCGCCTCGCCGCCGGGGCGGCGGTCGAAGCCGCGGTCGCCGTCAGCGCGGCCTGAGAGCGTGGGCTGGGCGACACCCCCGGCGCGTCGCGACCCCTGGGGCGGTTGGGACTGGTGATACTTGGCCCGTGTCCCAGATCGCCGTAGCCGAGCGCGCAGCGCGAGTTCGGTTCCGCCGGGCCCTCACTCTCATGGCCTTCACGCTGCTCCTGCCCGGGTCGGCCCAGCTGCTCGCCGGCAACCGCGACGTCGGCCGGACCGCGATCCGTGTGTGGCTGATCAGCCTGGCCACCCTGCTCGGCGTCGCCGTCACCGCCGCGGTGCACCCGCCGTTCGCCTACTGGCTCACCTTCAACCCGAACGTGATGCTGGCGATCCGGCTCTACCTGCTCGTGGGTGCGGTCGCCTGGGCCGCGCTGTTCGTCGACGCCTGGCGGATCGGCCAGCCGCTGACGCTGCGGCTGCCGCAGCGCCGCGCCGTGGTCGGCATCAACGGCATCCTCTGCTTCTCGGTGGCCGGCACCCTGCTCTTCGGCGCCCACCTGGCCAACACCCAGCGCGAGTGGCTGACCAGCTTCGTCGACGGCGACCTCGGCTCGGCCCACGACGGCCGCTACAACATCCTCCTGCTCGGCGGCGACTCCGGCGCCGACCGCTGGGGCCTGCGGCCCGACTCCCTCACCGTGGCCTCGGTCGACGCCCGCACCGGGCGCACCGTGATGGTCGGCCTGCCGCGCAACATGCAGAACTTCCCCTTCGCCAAGGGCTCGGTGATGGCCGAGCAGTTCCCGAAGGGCTTCGACTGCGACGGCTGCTACCTCAACGGCGTGAGCACCTGGGCCGAGGACCACACCGGCCTCTTCGACTCCACCACGCCCGGCATCGACGCCACCGTGATGGCGGTCGAGGGGATCACCGGGCTGGACATCAACTACTGGGTGATGGTCAACATGCGCGGCTTCGAGCGCCTGGTCGACGCCTTCGGCGGCGTCACGCTCAACGTGCGCGAGCGCATCCCCGTCGGCGGACTGGGCCGCGACGTCACCGGCTACATCGAGGCCGGCGAGCGCAAGCTCAACGGGCACGACGCGCTCTGGTACGCCCGGGCCCGCGAGGGCAGCGACGACTACTCCCGGATGGCGCGACAGAAGTGCGTGATGTCCGCGATGCTCGCCCAGGTCAGCCCCCGGCAGGCGCTGACCAACTTCCAGGAGATCGCCCGGGCCTCCAGCGCGATGATCAAGACCGACATCCCGGGCGGTGCGCTCAACGACTTCGTCGAGCTCGCCCTGCGCGTGCGGACCCAGAAGCTGGCCACCATCTCCCTGGTGCCACCGCACGTCAACACCGCCAAGCCCGACATCGACAAGGTGCACGCGATGGTCGACGGGGCGCTCGAGCGCGCCAGCGGCAAGGCCACCGACAAGGACGGGGAGACCGTGACGGCGAAGAAGCCGGCCCCCCGCAGCGTCACCGGCGGATCGCTGGGCTCCCGCAAGCAGGGCTACGTGGCCAACGCGACGGACGACGTCGCAGCCGCCTGCTGAGGGCGCGGCCTGCTGAGGGCTCAGTCGGCGGCGAGCGCGGCCACCACGGCGTCGTACGTCGCCCGGTCGGGCGCGGCGACGATCCCGCCGCCGAGCTTGCCGGCCCCCAACGGCTGCCCGTCGTGGTCGCCCAGGACGCCGCCGGCCTCGGTGAGGATCAGGCCGCCGGGCAGGTGGTCCCAGGGCATCGACCGGTTGTAGACCAGGGCGCGCGCGGCTCCGGCGATCAGCTGCGGGTAGTCCACGCCGCAGCAGGCCCAGGTGAGCTCGAGGGTGCCCAGCCCGGGCAGCTCGCGTCCCACCCACTGTCGCCGCGCGGTCCGGTACGGCGCGTCGGTGTCGGCCGCGACCCGCAGCGGCTCGCCGTTGCGCCACGCGCCGGCTCCGCGCTCGGCCACGTAGGAGACCTCGTGCTGCGGCTGGTGGATCCAGGCGCGCACGACTTCGCCGCGTCGTACCTCCGCGACCATCACCGCGTGGTCGGGCGAGCCGTGCACGAAGTTCTTGGTGCCGTCCACCGGGTCCACGGTGAAGCCGTGCTCGGCATCCTCGAAGCGGTCCAGCAGCGAGGGGTTGGTCGCCACCGCCTCCTCGCCGAGGACCACGGCGTCGGGGTAGGCGGCGAGCAGTGCCGCGGTGATCAGCTCCTCGGACTCGCGGTCGGCGACGGTGACCAGGTCACCGGGGTTCTTCTCGGCGATCTCGGAGGCGGCCAGGGCCCGGAAGCGGGGCGTGATCACCTCCGCGGCGACGTCGCGGAGCAGGGCGAGCACGGCGTCGGTGTCCACGCCACCACCGTAGTGGGACGGGTGGGAGGCGCTCGGCCGGGTCGTGCCACGCGACCCGCGCCCGACGTGCCCGCACGTCGGGCGGCGGCGCGGCGGAACGACCGAGACGGGACCGAGGGGTCAGGATGTGCGCCATGTCCTCGAGCACGCCCTCCATCACGCCGTCCGTCCTGCGCAGGCTCCTGCCCGGCGCCGCCTACGCCGCCCTCGCGGTGGCGGACACGGTGGCCGCCGGCCGCGGCGAGCGCGCCCGGCGGGCCCGCCGGCTGCTCAAGCCCGCGCTGATGCCCACGCTGGCCGTGGCGTTCCTGGACGGCACTCGCGGCCGGGCGGCCCATCCTGCAGCCCAGCCCGCGGCCCACCCTGCGGCCCACCCTGCGGCCAGCCGGCTGCGCAAGGCCACCGCCTCCGCGCAGGTGCTCTCCTTCGCCGGCGACGTGGCGCTGCTCGGGCGCAGCGAGCGCGCCTTCCTCACCGGGGTCGGGTCCTTCTTCGGCGCGCACGTCGCCTACCTGACCGGCTTCCTCGCGGTGCGTGGGCAGGCGGGCGAGCACGACACCACCGGTCTGCGGGTCGCGGCGGCGACGTGGCTGGTCGCCGCTCCGACGCTCGGCGCGGCCGCCGGACGCCAGGACCCGACCCTGCGCCTGCCGGTGGCCGCCTACGCGACGATCCTGACCGCGATGTTCGCCGCCTCCCGGATGCTCGACCCCGCGCTGCCGGCCGAGGCTCGCCGGAACCTGCAGGCCGGCACGGCGCTCTTCTTGGCCTCCGACACCGTCCTGGGCGTGCAGGAGTTCCTCCTGCCCGAGCGGCGCCCGGCGCTCGATGCGCTGGTGATGGCGACCTACACCGCGGGCCAGGGGCTGATCGCCCGCGGCGTGGCCGGCGCCCTCTGAGCCGAGCGTCGAGCCGGGCGCTGCTGTGCCCGGAGGTGGTCAGTAGGGTCTAGGCCGTGCGGGTGACAGCGGTGGTGGTGACGTTCAACCGGCTCGCCATGCTGCAACGGCTCGTCGCGCGGCTGCGCGAGACCCCGGACCTCGACCGGATCCTGGTGGTCGACAACGCCTCCACCGACGGCACGGGGGAGTGGCTGGCCGGCCTCGGCGCCGACGTCGTCGCGCACGAGACGCTGCCGAGCAACACCGGTGGCGCGGGCGGCTTCCACCACGGCCTGGCGTGGGCGGTGCGCGAGGGCGCGGACCTGGTCTGGTTGATGGACGACGACGGGCTGCCGGAGCCCGACTGCCTGGCGGTGCTGCTGGAGCGGCAGCAGCGTGACTCCCTCGACTTCTGCGGTCCCGCGGTGCTCGCCGAGCAGGACCCGAGCCGGCTCTGCTTCCCGATCCGGCTGCCCGGGACCACCAGCGTCGTGCACGGCATGGCCGAGGTCGAGCTCGCCGCCCGCGACGGCCTCATCGACGACGTGGTGATCCCGTTCAACGGCGTGCTGGTGACCCGCGAGCTCGTCGAGAGGATCGGCCTGCCGCGCGAGGAGTTCTTCATCTGGGGCGACGACGTGGAGTACCTGTGGCGCGCCGAGCGCGCCGGTGCCCGGATCGCCACCGTCGTCGCCGCCCGCTTCGCCCATCCCGCGACCGACGACCTCGGCACGCCGATGATGGGCGGCCGGACGACGTACAACCACACGCCCAGCGACCTCAAGCACTACTGCATGGCGCGCAACAACACCCTCAACCTGCGGGCCTACCGCGGCTGGGGCCACGTGCTGGCGTTCTGGCTCAAGACCGTGTGGTTCTACCTGTTCACCCGGCCCCAGCCGCGGCGGGTGCTGCTCAGCGCCCGCGCCGCGGCGGCGGGGCTGCGCGGCGACTTCACCGGCCACCGGCGGTACCTGCGGTGAGCCGCACCCACACCCGCACCGAGTCGGTCGCCGTCGTCGTGGTGACCTACAACCGGGCCGACCTCCTGGAGCGGATGCTCGAGGGCCTCGCCGGCCTCGACCGGGCACCGGACGCCGTCTACGTGGTGGACAACGCGAGCACCGACCACACCCGCGAGGTCCTCGCCGCGAGCACCCTGCCGGGCCTGGTCACGATCCGCAGCACCGAGAACCTCGGCGGCGCCGGCGGCTTCCGGCTCGGCCTGCGCACCGCCTTCGAGCGCGGCCATGACGCGATGTGGCTGATGGACGACGACGTCGTGCCCGCCCCGGACTGCCTGACCCGGCTGCTCGAGGTCGACGGCTCCTGCCTCGCCGCGGTCCGCGAGGACCGCAGCGGGGCGCTGGTGGAGAAGGCCGCGGTCCGCTTCGACCTGCGCAACCCGCTCGCGATCCGGCCCAAGACCGCCAGCGTCGACTCCACCTACCCCTCCCGGGCGGCGATGCCTGCGACGGTTCCGGTGGAGAACGTCGCGTTCGAGGGCTTCCTGGTGCGCCGCGAGGTCGTGGAGACGATCGGGCTGCCCGACGCGTCGTTCTTCATCTTCTACGACGACGTCGACTACGCGATCCGCGCCCGCCGGGCCGGGTTCCCCATCGTGGCCGTCCGCGACGCCGTCCTGGTCCGCCAGCTGGAGTTCGACCAGCAGCACGACCTCGCCGGGTGGAAGGGGTACTACATGTACCGCAACCTCTTCGTCGTGCACTTCCGCTACGGTGAGAATGCGCTCGTGCGCGCCAAGCCGTGGCTCCTCGCCGCCGTCGTGGTGCTGCTCAGCCCGCTGCGGGGCGGTCGGGCGGAGGCGCGCAACGTGGTCCGGGCGCTGCGTGACGCCCGGCGGATGCGGACCCCTCCGGCCCGTTGAACCGAGGCGCCCGCACGCTCTCCGTGCTGCCGGGGCGGCCGGCGCCACAGCGCGCCCGAATGGGGATGGCGCGCCGGTGTCCGTAGACTCACCTGCCGTGTCACTCACCTCGTCGAACCCCGACATCGTCATCGTCGGGTCGGGCTTCTTCGGCCTGACCGTGGCGGAGCGTTGCGCCACCGAGCTGGACCTCAAGGTCCTCGTCATCGAGCGGCGGTCCCACCTCGGCGGCAACGCCTACAGCGAGCGTGAGCCGGAGACCGGCATCGAGGTGCACAAGTACGGCGCGCACCTGTTCCACACCTCCAACGAGCGGGTGTGGGAGTACGTGAACCGGTTCACGTCGTTCACCGGCTACCAGCACCGGGTGTTCGCCAAGTACGCCGACCAGGTGTACTCGTTCCCGATGAACCTCGGCCTGATCAGCCAGTTCTTCGGCCGGTACTTCACCCCCGACGAGGCGCGGGCGCTGATCGCCGAGCAGGCCAGCGAGATCCGTACCGAGGACGCCACGAACCTCGAGGAGAAGGCGATCAGCCTGATCGGCCGCCCGCTCTACGAGGCGTTCGTCAAGGGCTACACCGCCAAGCAGTGGCAGACCGACCCCACCGAGCTGAGCGCGGACATCATCACCCGGCTGCCGGTGCGCTACACGTTCGACAACCGCTACTTCAACGACAAGTACGAGGGCCTGCCCGTCGACGGCTACACCGCGTGGCTGGAGCGGATGGCGGACCACCCGAACATCGAGGTCGTGCTCGAGACCGACTTCCTCGCCGACGGCGTCGCCGAGCAGTTCAAGGGTCGGGTGCCGGTGGTCTACACCGGTCCGGTCGACGAGTACTTCGACAACTCCGAGGGCCGGCTGTCGTGGCGCACCGTCGACCTGACCGCCGAGGTCAAGGACGTCGACGACTTCCAGGGCTGCGCGGTGATGAACTACAACGACGCCGACGTGCCGTTCACCCGGATCCACGAGTTCAAGCACTTCCACCCCGAGCGCACCTACCTGCCCGGCAAGACGGTGATCGTGCACGAGTACAGCCGGTTCGCGACCGAGGACGACGAGCCGTACTACCCGATCAACACCGCCGAGGACCGGGCCAAGCTGCTGCGCTACCGCGACCTGGCCGAGCAGGAGCCGATGGTGCTCTTCGGTGGCCGGCTGGGCACCTACAAGTACCTCGACATGCACATGGCGATCGCCTCCGCGCTGTCGATGTTCGACAACAAGCTCAAGCCGCACTTCGTCGACGGCGCCGAGCTCAAGAGTGGTGGGGTGGACGCATGAGCACCGTGACCAGCACGACCACTGCGAGCACGGATGCCGGGGCCGCCACGGTGCGCCGGGTGCTGCAGCGCCAGATCCTGCCGCTGGACAGCGACGTCGACGTGCTCCCGCTCTACCTCGACCCCGACGACGCGGTCCTCGACGAGGACAAGTACGTCGTCGGCGGCAACCGGGGCGCCAAGGAGCTGAACGCCGCCTCCATCCGGCAGAAGACCTCCTCGGGTCGCGGGGTGCGCCCCGACCAGGTGCTGTCCCGGACCGCGCTGCAGATCCCGCGCGGCGACAAGATCTCGTTCGGCACCTACTTCAACGCCTTCCCGGCCAGCTACTGGCGGCGCTGGACCGTGGTCACCGCGGTCACCCTGCAGGTCACCGTCCGCGGTGCCGGCGCCACCGTGATCGTCAACAAGTCGATGGCCAACGGCCGCCAGCAGAAGGTCGACAGTGCGGTCACCGAGAGCGACGGCGACACCACGCTGACCTTCGAGCTGCCGCTCGGCCCGTTCATCGACGGCGGCTGGTACTGGTACGACGTCCTGGCCGGCCAGGGTGACGTCACCGTCACCTCTGCGGAATGGTCCGCCCTGGTCCCCGCCGACCGCGCCGAGCACGGCACCGTCGACCTGGCGATCACCACGATGAACCGCCCCGACTTCTGCGCCGACCTGCTCGCGCAGCTGGGCACCCCCGAGCTGCTCGACTACCTGGACTCCGTCTTCGTGATGGAGCAGGGCACCCAGAAGGTCGCCGACAGCCCGGCCTTCCCCGCCGCCCGCGACGGCCTCGGCGACAAGCTGCGCGTGATCGAGCAGGGCAACCTCGGCGGCTCCGGCGGCTACGCCCGCGGGCAGCTGGAGTCGGTCCGCAAGGGCACCGCGACCTACGCGATGATGATGGACGACGACGTCGTCTGCGAGCCCGAGGGCATCATCCGCGCGGTCACCTTCGCCGATCTCGCCCGCCGCCCCACGATCGTCGGCGGCCACATGTTCAGCCTCTTCGCCAAGAGCCGGCTGCACAGCTTCGGTGAGATCGTCCAGCCGTACCGGTTCTGGTGGATGTCGCCCAAGGACTCCTACAACGACTGGGACTTCGGCGCGAGGAACCTGCGCTCGGCGCGGTGGCTGCACAAGCGCGCCGACGTCGACTTCAACGGCTGGTTCATGTGCCTGATCCCGCGCCGCGTGCTCGAGGAGATCGGGCTCTCGCTGCCGCTGTTCATCAAGTGGGACGACTCCGAGTACGGCCTGCGCGCCAAGGCCGCCGGCTTCCCGACGGTCACCTTCCCGGGCGCCGCGGTGTGGCACGTGCCGTGGACCGACAAGAACGACGCGGTCGACTGGCAGGCCTACTTCCACCAGCGCAACCGCTTCGTGGCCGCGCTGCTGCACTCCAGCTACCCCAAGGGCGGGGGACTGCTGGGCGAGAGCGTCGCCTTCGACCTGGCCCACCTGGTCTCCATGCAGTACTCCACCGTCGAGCTGCGCCTCCAAGCGCTCGAGGACGTCCTCGCCGGGCCGCACGGCCTGCACGGGATGCTTCCGGACCGGCTGGGGGAGATCAACGCGCTGCGCAAGCAGTTCACCGACGCCCAGCTGCACGCCGACCCCGACGACTTCCCGCCGGTTCGCCGCGAGAAGCCGCCCCGCAAGGGCAAGGACATGGCCGACGTCCCCGGGCGGCTGTCCAAGCTCGTCACCGCGGGCCTCGCCCCGATCCGGCAGCTGCGCAAGCCGCGCTCGCTGGCGGGTGAGTTCCCCGAGGTCGAGATCCGGGCGATGGACGCGAAGTGGTACCGCATCGCCAACTTCGACTCCGCGGTGGTGTCGATGAACGACGGCACCTCCGCCGCGCTCTACGTGCGCGACCGGGAGCGCTACAAGGCCCTGGTCCGCCGCAGCCTCGAGCTGCACCGACGCTTCCGCCGTGACTGGGACGACATCGCCGCGCAGTACCGCGCCGCGCTGGGTGAGATCACCTCGCCGCAGACCTGGGAGCAGACCTTCGCCCCGTGGACCGGCGAGGACGAACGATGAGCGCGTCGGTGGTGCAGGAGGACCCGGAGAAGGACCTCCCGCCGCTCCGGCCGCCCACGGCGGACAACGGCCTGCTCGCGGTCTTCAAGCGCCGCTACCTGCTCAAGCTGTTGGTGACCCGCGAGATCAGCGCCCGGTACCAGGGCTCGTTCCTCGGGCTGATCTGGTCCTACATCAACCCGTTGACCCAGTTCGTCATCTACTGGTTCGTGATCGGGTTCCTGTTCCAGCTGCACACCGACGTGCCCAACTTCGCGATCCACCTGTTCTGCGCCCTGATCATCGTCCACTTCTTCACCGAGACCTTCGGCGCCGGGACCCGCTCCATCGTGCGGAACCGAGCGCTCGTGGTGAAGATGGCGATGCCACGCGAGATGTTCCCCGTGGCGACCATGCTGGTCTCGCTCTACCACGTCGTGCCCCAGCTGGTGATCCTCCTCGTCGCCGTCATCGCGTCCGGCTGGACGCCGGACGCCACCGGCGTGCTCGCCGGAGTGCTCGCGCTCGCCATCAGCGGTGTGCTAGGCACCGCCGGCGCGCTCATGTTCAGCGCGGCGAACGTGTTCTTCCGCGACTTCGGCAATGCCGTCAACGTGCTCACGAACTTCGTCCGGTTCGGCGTGCCGATGATGTACCCGTACGCGATGGTCCAGGACCGGTTCGGCTCGTTCGCGCCGTACTACCTGCTGAACCCGATCGCCGACGCGGTGCTGCTGCTGCAGCGGGCGTTCTGGTACGGGACCGCCACCCCCGCGGAGCAGGAGCGGATCGTCCTGCCCGACAACCTGATCGGGATCGGCTTCCTCGCGCTGCTCGGCAGCGTGGTCGTGCTGGGCGTGTCCCAGCTGATCTTCAGCCGGCTCGAGAACAAGATCCCGGAGCGTCTGTGATGGTGCACTCGATCGTGGCGGAGAACGTCTCCAAGTACTTCACCTTGCGCTACCACCGCACGTTCAAGGAAGTCACCGTCGCCAAGCTCCGCGGGCAGCAGACGGGCGACACCTTCAAGGCGATCGACGACGTCAGCTTCACCGTCGAGCAGGGGGAGTCGATCGGCCTGATGGGCCTCAACGGGTCCGGCAAGTCGACCCTGCTGAAGATGATCAACGGAGTGATGCGCCCCGACGAGGGTTCCGTGCTCACCCGTGGCCGCATCGCCGGTCTGATCGCCACCGGTGCCGGCTTCCACCCCCAGCTGACCGGCCGGGAGAACCTCTACCTCAACGCCGCCATCCTCGGCATGACCGAGCGGGAGATCGCCCGCAAGTTCGACGACATCGTCGAGTTCGCCGAGCTCGGCCGGACCCTGGACGGTCCGGTCGGCCACTACTCGTCGGGCCAGAAGGCGCGGCTCGGCTTCGCGATCGCCGTGCACGTGGACTCCGACATCTTCCTCGCCGACGAGGTCCTCGCGGTCGGTGACAAGCCGTTCAAGGTCAAGTGCATGGCCCGGATGCGGGAGATCCGGGACTCCGGTCGGACGCTGTTCTACGTCAGTCACTCCGCGGCGTCGGTCAAGAAGATGTGCGACCGCGTCATCGTGCTCGAGCAGGGAAAGCTGGCTTTCGACGGAGCCACCGCGGACGGCATCCGCTTCCTGGAGTACGGCGCCGCGAACGACGAGGACGAAGTGGCCGACGAGGAGATCGGCAACGACGTCTGAACGCATCGCCTCGCAAGGGGCGGTCGGGCCATCGGGCCCGGCCGCCCCTTTCTGCGTGTCGGGCCGGGACCGGACAGAAATCGTGACAATCTTCATGTTGTCGGCGTGGCGAGTGGAAATTACATCGTTGTAGTTACTCACGACGTCTTCCCAGGCTGGTGTGACTCGTGTGAAAGTTGCTTCTCGTGTGACAACTTCCCCGGTCCACGCACATGTCTGGAGTTCTTCATGCCGTACGCGAACGACGTCCCCGAGCGCACCCGCCGGTTCCGCTTCGTCACCCTGTGCCAGCAGCTGCTTGCCCTCGCCGTCGTCGTCGCCGTGCTCACCCCCGCGGCGCGCACGGTCACCATGGACGTGCGCCCCGCGCAGCCGCTCGACATCGACGCGAACGCCGTGGGCCTGCAGGCCGCGGCGTTCCCCTCCGAGGTGCCGACCGGCACCGTCGAGCCCGCGGTCGAGGAGTACGCGCTGACGGAGGCCGCTGAGGCCACCGAGGCCACCGAGGCCACGGACGCCACGGAGCCCGCGACGGTGGCCGCCGAGGTCGAGCCGCACGCTGAGAACGGCGAGGCGATCACCAGCGAGGAGCTGCCCGTCGACGGCTACGGCACCGTCGGCGTCACGTGGTCGCCCGAGGACCGGGTCGGCGACGACAAGATCGCGGTGGAGGTGCGCACCCGGACCGGCGACGAGTGGTCGGAGTGGACCGAGGCCGAGTACCACGACGAGCACGGACCTGACGCCTCCACCGAGGAGGGCAAGAAGGCCCGCCCGGGCACCGACGCCCTGCTGGTCGGCGACGTCGACGCGGTCCAGGTCAAGGTCGCGACCGAGGAGTCCGCCCCGGCCGACCTCAAGATCGCGGTCGTCGCCCCCGGTGAGGCCACGGCGACCACCAAGCAGATGCCGGCCATCGACACCGCCCGCAGCGCGACCCCGGCCTCGCCGACGAGCCCCGCCACCCCGGCGCCCGGCGAGGACGACGAGCCCGTCGAGCAGCCCGACCCGGCCCCCGGCACCGACTCGCTGGACCTGCAGGCCAGCACGCCCACCCCGAAGCCGATGATCTACTCCCGCGCCCAGTGGGGGGCCAACGAGAAGCTGCGGGACGCGAGGTCCCTGGCCTACTACGAGGTGCACGGCGGCTTCGTGCACCACACCGTGAACGCCAACGACTACACCGCCGCCCAGGTGCCCTCGATCATCCGCGGCATCTACGCCTACCACACCAAGACCCGTGGCTGGAGCGACATCGGCTACAACTTCCTCATCGACCGCTTCGGCCGCATCTGGGAGGGCCGCGCGGGCGGCGTCGACCGTGCCGTGGTGGGTGCCCACACCCAGGGCTACAACAACTACGCGTTCGCCGCGTCGGCGATCGGCAACTTCGAGACCGCCAAGCCGACCAGCAAGCTGATCAACGCCTACGGCTCGCTGCTCGCCTGGAAGCTGTCGCTGCATGGCGTCTCCGCCGCCAGCACCGCGCAGCGGATCGGCTCCAAGACGTTCCCCGCCATCAGCGGTCACCGCGACGCCGGCAAGACCGCCTGCCCGGGCAAGCACCTCTACGCCAAGATCCCGCGGATCCGGCAGCTGGCCGCCGCCGCGCAGCGGGTCGACCTGGGCCGTGAGGCCACGGGCCGCTTCGTGAAGTCCGGCGCCACCAACGTCATCGTGCGGCGCGACCGGGACAACCGCCTGATCACGCTGGTCATCAAGCAGTCGGCCGCCGGCGTGTGGAAGGTGGCCCGCAAGGTGGACAGCGGCCGCACGCTGAGCAAGAACGTCGTCTCGATCATGCGGGCCGGTGACTGGGATCGCGACGGCTCTGACGACCTGATCGCCCGCAAGAAGAACGGCGTGCTGCTGCTGCTGCGCGGCAAGGGCAACGGCACGTTCCACGGGCACCAGGTGCTCAGCGACAAGCTGAAGACCGCCACCTTGATCTCGGCGCCCGGCGACGTCTCCGGCGACGGCTACCCGGACCTGATGGCGCAGCCCAAGGGCGGCTCCATGCGGATCTACCCCGGCCGCGGCGCGGTGGGCCTGGGCACCTCCCGCGACAACCTGCCGACCAGCTATGCCGCCTACGGCAAGGTCACCGGCACCGACGTGGTCGCCGCCGGCTTCGTCAACGCCGACGGTGCGCCGGACGCCCTGGTCCGCCGCGGCACCAAGACGGTGCTCTACACCGGCAACGGCCCGGGTGGCTGGAGCAGCCAGCGCGTGGTGGAGAAGAGCACCCGGGGCTACGACTGGCTGATCGGGGTGGGCCGGGTCGACGGTGACGCCCGCTCGGACTTCGTCGGACGCAAGAAGTCCAACGGCGAGCTGTTCCTGCTGATCGGCAACGGCGAGACGTGGAAGAAGCGGCACCGCCTCGGGATCCGCAACACCTACGACATTGCCGGCTGAGACCGGCCTCCGGGCACCCGCGAGGGTGCCCGGAGCACCAGCTGTCCTGGTCGTTCAGGCGGGGAAGCGGGCAGTGGCATGCTCGGCGACGTACGTCGCCTCGAGCCGGCCCTGCTCGGCCCGGGCGACCAGGACGAGCGAGCCGCCCTGGGTGAGCGGCTCGCTCAGGGTCGCGGGCTCCAGCAAGGGGTTCGCGACCGACAGGAGGCGGCCGCCGCCCACCAGGGTTCCGGCGGCCGCCTCCCGACACAGCTCGGCCTGGCTCACCGTGCGCCCGGCCAGCTCCAGCGCCACGTCGTCGCCGGTCGGCGGGTCGAGGGCCACGAACGCGTCCGGCTGCGACCAGATCACCGCACCGACGTCGTGCACGCCGTCCGGGACCGGCTCGGCGAAGCGGACGCCGAGCGGGAGCAGGGCGCAGGCGAGCACCTCGAGGTCGCCGGTGCGCTCGGCCCAGGCCGGCAACGTGGCAGGGCCGCAGACCACCGCCGCCAACCCGTCGGCCGCTGCGGTACCGGCGCCTGGATCGGCGGCTTCCTCGGGGGCCACCAGCGGCACCGCCACCAGGCCTGCGCTCCACGCCGCACCCAGGAAGACCGTGCCCAGCCAGTGCGTGGGCAGGTCCAGGCCCACCCGGTCACCGCGCTCGAGCCCGAGCTCGTCGACGAGCAGCGAGGCGGCCTTGGCCACCCAGTTCGCCCAGGTCGTGGCGGAGAGCTCGACCCGCTCGCCGGTGGCGTGGTCGTAGAAGGTGACCAGGGGCCGGCCCGGGTCGCTGCGCAGCCTGCGGTCGAGCACGGACGGGAAGGTGGTCTCGCTCAAGGTGCTCATCGGCACGAGGATAGGGTGCCGCGCATGGTCGCTGACGAGATCCCCGGCTTCTGGGCCGTCGTTCCCGCCGGCGGCGCCGGCACCCGCCTGTGGCCGCTCTCGCGCGCCGGCTCGCCGAAGTTCCTGCACGACCTCACCGGCTCCGGGCGCTCCCTGCTGGAGCAGACCCGCGACCGGCTGGCCCCGATCGCCGGCGACCGACTGCTGGTGGTCACCGGCGAGGCCCACCAGGACGCCGTACGACGCCAGCTGGACGCTCTGGGCCCCGAGGCTGTGCTCGCCGAGCCCTCGGCGCGCGACTCCATGGCCGCGATCGGGCTCGCCGCCGCCGTGCTGGAGCGCCGCGGCGCCGAGGTGATGGGCTCGTTCGCCGCCGACCACGTCATCACCGGCGCCGAGGAGTTCGCCTCGGCGGTGGCCGCTGCTGCGGCCGCTGCGGCCGACGGCTGGCTGGTCACCATCGGGATCGAGCCGACCTTCCCGTCCTCGGCGTTCGGCTACATCCACCAGGGCGAGGAGCTCGACGACCACCCCGGCGTGTGCCGGGTGGTCGAGTTCGTCGAGAAGCCGTCCGTGCCGGTCGCCCAGCAGTACCTGGAGACCGGGCGCTACCGGTGGAACGCCGGCATGTTCGTCGTCCGCCCCTCCGTCCTGCTCGACCTGCTCGCCGAGCAGGACCCCGCCTTCGCCGCCACCCTGCGCGCCATCGCCGCCGAGCCCGAGCGGCTCGGCGAGCTCTGGCCGACGCTGCCGAAGATCGCGATCGACCACGCGATCGCCGAGCCGGCCGCCGCGCAGGGCCGGGTGGCCACGGTGCCGGGCAGCTTCACCTGGGACGACGTGGGCGACTTCGACTCCCTGGCCGGGCTGCTCGGCGACGCCGAGGGCTGCCAGGTCCTCGGCGACCCCGGTCAGGTCCTGGCCACCGGCGCCAGCGGCCTGGTGGTGCCCGGCTCCGGCCGCGTCGTCGCCGTCGTCGGCCTCGACGACGTCGTGGTGGTCGACACCCCCGACGCGCTGCTCGTCACCACCCGCAGCCGCGCCCAGGACGTCAAGGCGATCGTCGCCACGCTCAAGGAGATCGGCCGCGCCGACCTCACCTGAGCGAGGGCGCGAGTGCCGCGCTCGGCTCCGGGCCGCCGACGTCCTACGTCGCTCGCCCGTCACGCACGAAGCCCCGCCACGCGGGGTTCCGCGGGCGGGGCTTCGAAGGTGCGAGCGATCGGTCGGGCGCTCACGCCGTGATCAGGGGACGTAGGGCTCGGGGGAGTCGGTGAACGGGTACTTCTTCATGAACGACTCCAGCGCCTCGCCGCTCGTCTCGGAGCAGTACTGCCACGCGCCGTACTGCTCCTCGGTGCCCGGCTCGAGGCGCCAGTGGGTGAAGGCGATGTGCTGGCCCTTGGGGAAGGCCTTGCCGTCGGCCTTGGTCCACGGCACGGCCTTGAACTTCAGGCGCTGGTTGGTGTCGCTGGCATCGAGGGAGGCGGCGATGGCCTTGATCGCGGCGATCTGGCTGGAGTCGTCGGCGATGGTCTCGTCGTACCACAGGATGGAGTAGCCGTGCTCCAGGTTGTGCACCAGCGACTCGAGCTCGGGGCGCGAGTCCTTGGTGTAGAACCGGTCGGTGATCGGCGCCGGGGCGACCCCGGCCTCGTTCCAGTGCGCGCCGAAGGCGACCGGCGCGTCGTCGTACTCGACCTGGGTGCCGGTGGGGACGTGCTCGCCGCTGCCGGTGGCGGACTTCTCGGTGATCTCGCCGCAGACCTCGGCGCTGGCGCCGATCTCGGCGAGCGGGGTGCCGGAGTAGCGGGCCTTCTGGATCGCCGTCTTCACCGGGTTGTACGCCGCGGCGCCGATGATCAACAGCGCGACCACCACGCAGACCCCCACGATGGCCATGCCCTGGCGCTTGTCAGCGCTCCGCTGCTTGCGCCGGATGTCATCGATGACCTGTCGGCGGTCCGACTTCTCGGACTTGGTGGACTTGACCACGGCTCGGGGACCTCGTCTGGTGAGTACGACAGAACGGGGGGAGTCTACGGACTGCCGGGCCGTAGCCGGAGATCGGCGCCAGCAACGTCGCGCGCCGGTGTCCCCAGCGGTGTCCCCAGCGGTGTCCCCGCCGGTGCCCCCAGGGGTGCCTCGACCGGCGACCAGCCGTGCGCGAACGCCACCACCGCGGCGAGGTCTGCGCGGGCCGCGGGGGAGCGGACCTCGTCGGGGCCGACGACGTGGCCCTCGAGCCCGGCGCGGCGCAGTGCGTCGAGGAGCTCCTCGGCGGTGACCGGCGCGCCGAAGGGGGCCTGGTCGGCGGCAGCGCCGGCCACGGCGCGCACGATCGCCTCGCGGGCGCCGTACCCGAACAGGTCGCCACCCTCGGCACGCACCAGCGCGGCCGCGCCGGTGCCGTGCTCGCCGGGCGGCAGCACGAGGTCGGCGCGCCCGCGCAGGACGCCGCAGGGCCGGCCACCGAGCTTGCCCTGGGCCAGCTCGACCGCGGAGGCGATCTGGTCGGCGACCGCCGGGGCGGTCACGGCGAGCTCGTTGCCGTGCGCGTCGAGGACGCCGGCGAAGGACTCCAGGACGAGGATCCCGGCGGCGCCGATCGCGATGTCGGTCTGGCCCTCGCGCCAGGCCCGGCCGGCGGTGTCGGTGACGATCACCCCGACGTTGAGACCGGTGCGCTCGGCGATCGCGGTGCGCAGGGCGCGGGCGGAGGCGTCGGGGTCCTCGGGCAGCAGCACCAGGGAGCCCGCGGCCACGTTGGAGGCGTCCACGCCCGCGGCGGCCATGGTCAGGCCGAGCCGGTTGCGCACGATCCGGGTAGCGCCGCGGGTGGCGACGACGCGCTGGGTCTCGGCGTCGATCCACCGCTCCCGCTCACCAGCGACCACGCGGCCCTCGGCCTTGCTGACCACCTTGGAGGTGACGACCACGATGTCGCCGTCGCGCAGGCCCGCCGCCGCGTCGGCGACATCCCCGTCGTCGGGGTGGTGGTCGGGATGGAGCACCGCCAGCAGCAGCGCGGCCAGGTCGTCGCCGGCGCGGACCTCGCCGAGGCCGCCGGGTGCCAGCACCCGCAGCTCCTCGGAGCGGCTCACGCGGGGTCCACGACCAGCGCGAGCGCGGCGGCCGCCATCGCGGCGGTGGCGTCGTGGTCGGTCATCATCAGCGGCACGGCCGCGGCGCGCAGGCCGGCCGCGGTGAGGCGGTCCACCTGGTCGCGGTCGCGCTCGTCGACCAGCCAGCCGTCGAGGACGCCGCCGCCGGACCGGGCGCCGTAGTTGAGGCCCACCCCGGCCGCGCTGACCTCCACGCCGATCGCGGTCAGCATCTGCTCGGCCATGCCCCGCACGTGCGAGGTGCCGACGATGGGGGAGAGGCCGACGACCGGCGCGGTGGTCGCGCGGACGGCGTCGCGCACGCCGGGCACGCCGAGGATCGTGCCGACCGAGACCACCGGGTTCGACGGCGGCACCAGCACCACGTCGGCCTCGGCGATGGCCTCCAGCACACCGGGGGCGGGAGTGGAGCTGTCCAGGCCCACGACCACGACGGCCTCGGCAGGCAGCTCGGCGCGCAGGCGCACCCAGTACTCCTGGAAGTGCACGACGCGGCGACCGCTCGGGGTCTCGGGTGCGGGGATGGCGACGTGGGTCTCCACCCGGTCGTCACTCATCGGCAGCAGCGTCACGGTGTCGCCGTGCACCGGGGTGAGCCAGCGCCGACACAGCGCCTTCGTGACCGCGGAGAGCGGGTAGCCGGCGTCCAGCATCTGGGTGCGGACCAAGTGGGTGGCGACGTCGCGGTCGCCCAGGCCGAACCAGGTGGGCTCGACGCCGTACGACGCCAGCTCCTCCTTGACGCTCCAGGTCTCCGCGCGCCGGCCCCAGCCCCGCTCGGGGTCGATGCCGTCGCCGAGGGTGTACATCACGGTGTCGAGGTCCGGGCAGACCTTGAGGCCGTGGATCCACCAGTCGTCGGCGGTGTTGGCGATCACCGTGACCTGCGCGTCGGGGGCCACGCCCGGCAGCGAGCCGGTGGCGATGCCGTGCAGCAGTCCCTGGATGAACTTCGCGCCGCCCATGCCGCCGGACAGCACGGTGAGTCGGCGGAGCGGGCCCCCGGTGGCGGCGGGCGTGGGCTGTGTCGTCTCCACGGCACCACTCTGCCCTGTCGGCCCTTGCGGTGCCGAGCCGGGTCTGTATAGCAGAGCCGACCTTGACTCTTTGGGTATGACACGTATGTAATTCCAAGTGTGTCGTTCGGGCACGGGGTCGAGCTGTGAGGGGCGAAGTCGATGAGGGAACTGTTTCTGGTCGAAGCGGAGTCGGAAGAGCTCGGGTGGCAGGAGCGCGCGCTGTGCGCGCAGACCGACCCTGAGGCGTTCTTCCCGGAGAAGGGTGGCTCCACCCGGGAGGCGAAGAAGGTCTGCCAGACCTGCGAGGTGCGGGTCGAGTGCCTCGAGGCGGCGTTGGGCAACGACGAGCGGTTCGGCATCTGGGGCGGACTGTCGGAGCGGGAGCGCCGCAAGCTGAAGAAGCGCGCCGTCTGAGCCGCTGACCCACTGGCCCTGCGCCGCCGGCGGTTCGCCCCCTCGGGCCGTCGGTCGTAGGGTCTGACGTCGTGCCGAAACATGACGGGGTCGCCGTAGTCCTGGTGAGCCACGACGGCTCGTCGTGGCTGCCGGGCGTCCTCGACGGCCTGCTCGAGCAGACCCGTCCCGCCGACGTCGTCGTCGCCGTCGACACCGGCAGCCGCGACGACTCTGCCGCCCTCGTCCGCACCGCCCTCGAGCCCCGCGTGCCGCTGCTGGCACGTGCCCTGCCCCGCGACACCAGCTACCCCGACGCCGTCGCCGACGCCCTGGCGACCCTGGAGTCTGCCGGCCGCGAGCCGGAGTGGATCTGGCTGCTGCACGACGACTCCCGGCCCGCCCCCGGCGCCCTGGCCGCCCTGCTCGACGCGGCCGCGCGCCATCCCGACGCCGACATCCTCGGCCCCAAGCTGCGCGAGTGGCCCTCGCTGCGCCGGCTGCTGGAGGTCGGCGTCACCATCAGCGGCACCGGGCGCCGCGAGACCGGTCTGGAGCGCGGCGAGTACGACCAGGGCCAGCACAGCCAGGTCCGCGAGGTGCTCGCGGTCAACACCGCCGGGATGCTGGTGCGCCGCAGCGCGCTCGTCGCGCTCGGCGGCCTCGACCCCGCGTTGCCGGTCTTCGGCAACGACCTCGACCTCGGCTGGCGCGCCGCCGCCGCCGGCCGCACCACGTTGGCGGTGCCCGCCGCAGTGGTCTTCCACGCCGAGGCCGCCCACCGCGGGCTGCGGCGCACGCCGCTGACCGGTCGGCACACCCACTTCGCCGAGCGTCGCGCCGCCCTGTTCACCCTGCTCGCCAACGGCCGCGGCCCCACCCTGGGGCTCAAGGTCGTCCGGCTCGTGCTGGGCACCGTGCTGCGGATGCTCGGCCTGCTGTGCGCCCGCGCCGTCGGCGAGGCCCTCGACGAGGCCGCCGCGCTGGTCTCCGTGCTGCGCCACCCGGGCCGGATCCGCGCGGCCCGCCGCTCCCGTTCCGCCGCGATCGCCGCCCAACGCGGGGACGCCGGCCCGGACCGGGCCCGGACCCGCCGCCTGCTGGCGCCCTGGTGGCTGCCCTACCGGCACGGGCTCGACGTGCTCGGCGACCTCCTCGCCGCCGCCACCCACCAGGCCGCCGACGTGGCCGAGCGGCGACGTGCCGCCGCCATCGAGCGGGGCGAGGCGCCGCCGGTGGCCCGGCACCGCGACGAGGAGGACGAGTTCGCGGACAACAGCCTCGCGGTGCGGTTCTTCACCAGCCCCGTCGCGCTCGCCACCGCGCTCACCGTGATCGCCCTGCTGGTCGGCGTGCGCGACGTCCTCGGCGGGGTCAGCGGTGGCGCGCTCAGCCCGGCGCCGGACTCCGCCGGCGACTGGTGGCGGCTGCACCTGCAGGCCTGGCACCCGCTCGGCTTCGGCAGCCAGGTCCCCGCACCGCCGTACGTGCTGCCGCTGGCGCTGGGCGGCAGCGTCCTCGGCCCCACCTTGTTGATGTCGGCGCTGATGGCGCTCTCCGCGCCGCTGGCGCTGTGGGGGGCCTGGCGCTTCCTGCGTGTCGTCGGCCGGCTCGCCACGCCGTACGGCGCCCCCCGGTGGCTGCTGCTGTGGGGCTCGGTCGCGTGGGCGCTGGTGCCACTGACCTCCGGTGCCTGGGGCGGCGGGCGCTGGGGAGTGGTGGTCGGTGCGGCCGTGCTGCCCTGGCTCGCCCACGCCGCGCTCGGCTTCGTCGACCCCGCCGCCGAGCGTCGCTGGCGCGCAGCGTGGCGCACCGGTCTCGCGCTGAGCCTGCTGGTCGCCTTCGTGCCGCCGGCATGGCTGCTGTGCCTCGTGCTGAGTGTCGTGCTCGTCGGCGCCGCCGCGCGCGTGGTGCCCGGCCTGCTGCGGGATCGCTCGCTGTGGCTGCCGCCGCTGGCCGCGCTGGCCGTGCCGCTGGTCGTGCTCGCCCCGTGGTGGCTGCCGTCGGTGCTGGAGGGTGGCGCCGCGGCCACGCTGCTGGACGTCGGCCGTTGGCCCACCGCCGCCACCACCGGCTGGGACCTGCTCGCGGGCCGCTTCGGCGACCTCGGCGCCCCCGCCTGGGTCGGCCTGGTGCTGCCGCTGCTCGCCCTGGGGGCGCTGGTGCCGCCGGCGACCCGGGTGCCGGTCGTCCTGTGCTGGCTGGTCGCCGCCGTGACCGCCCTGGTCGCGGTGCCGTTGGCGCTGGTCAGCGTCGAGCTCCCCGGCGGCACCGAGCAGCAGCCGGGCCTGGGTGCGGTGCTGCTGGTGCTGCACGGCGCCTGGCTGAGCGCCGCGCTGCTGGGTGCGCTGTCCCTGCGCGACCTGGCCGGCCGACCCCGGCCGATGCAGGCGCTGCTGCTGCTCGGCGGTGTCGTCGCGCTGCTCGCCCCGCTCGTCGGTCTGGTCTGGTTCGCCGGCTGGGGCGGCGACGACCTGGAGCAGGAGCAGGGCTCCGACGTGCCCGTCTACATGGAGCAACGGGCCGCCGACGCACCCGAGAACGGCGTGCTCGTGCTGCGCGGGAGCGTCGCCGACGGCCTGCGCTACACCGTCTACCGCGGCGACGGGCTCCGCGTCGGCGAGGACGAGGTCGCCGCGCTGACGCCCGAGGACGAGGCCGCCACCGAGGCCATCGCGGCGCTGGTCACCTCGCCCGACGTGGACGCGGTGGAGACGCTGCGCGAGCTCGGCATCCGCTACGTCGTGCAGCCGGCGCCCGTCGACGGCTCCGTGGCCACCCGGCTCGACGCCACCTCGGGGTTGGAGCAGGCCAGCGCGCCGCGCGGCACCCGCGCCTGGGAGGTGGCGCCCGCCCCGGACGCGTTCGACTCCGAGCCCGGCTGGTGGGGCTGGGGCCGCTGGCTGCTGCTGCTCGTGCAGGCCGGCGCCGTGTGCGTCCTGGTCGTGCTGTCCCTCCCGCCGCTGCGAAGGAGCCGCGATGACTGAGACGCCGACCCCGCCGGGGCGCCGCTCACGACGCGCCACCGACCCCCAGGCCGACTCCGCCGCCACCGGCCGCCGCGCCGCGCTGCGCCGAGGGCGCCGCGTCGATCTGCTCGTCGCGCTCGGCGTCGTGCTGCCCGCGGTGACCGCGATCGCCCTGGTCGTGATCGGGGAGGAGGAGCGCACCGCGCCCGCGGGCAGCCCGCCCACCGACGCCGCGCTCACCTCCCTCTCCCTCGTCTGCCCGAGCCCCGTGGCCACCCGCGGGGCCGGGGTGCGTGCGGCCCGGGCGCCGGAGGTTCCCGGCGGCACCGTGCAGGTGCGTCTCGCCGACCCCGCCGGGCCGGCGCAGGCCCGGGCCCGGCTGGAGTCCGCCGGCGACCTCGACGTGCCGGCGCGCGGCAGCGTCGCCGTGCCGGATGCCTCCGGGGCGGTGGCGCTGTCGGCCGACGGCGAGGCCGCGCCGGGGCTGGTGGCGGGGCGCACCGAGCGGGCCGCCGCGGTGCCCGAGTGCCGTGCGCCGTCGTACGACGAGTGGTTCGTCGGGCTCGGCGCGTCGGCCCGCTACGCGAGCACCCTGGAGCTGGTGAATCCCGATCCCGGCGACGCGGTCGTCGACGTGGTGCTGCACGGGCCCGACGGGATCCTCGAGGAGCCGGGGCTGCGCGGGGTGCAGGTGCCGGGCCACAGCGTGCGCCGCCTCGACCTGTCCCGCATCGCCCCGCGCACCGCGCTCACCGCGGCGCACGTGACCTCGGTCCGCGGCCGGGTCGTCACGAGCGCGCCCACCACCCGCGACCCGCTGGGCGGCGGTGTGGTGAGCACCGACTTCCTGCCCGCCGTCGCGGCGCCGAGCACCGACAGCCTGATCCTGGGCCTGCCGCAGCGGCCCGGCAGCGCGATGCTGGTCGTCGCCAACCCCGGCGCCGACGAGGCCCGCGTGACGCCGCGCCTGGTCACCGCCGAGGCGACGTTCGCCCCGGTCGGGGCCCCGGAGATCACCGTGCCGCCGCGCTCGGCGGTGCAGGTCCGCCTCGACGAGCTGCTGCGCGACGACGCTGCCGAGGGCGCGGTGGGCCTGCGGCTGACCTCCACCACGGCCACCGTCGCCTCGCTGCGGCTCACCGTCGGCAGCGACCTGGCGCTGCTGGCGCCGGTGCCGCAGCTGCGCGAGCCCACCACCACGGTCGTGCCGCGCGGCGCCAAGACGCTGCAGCTGGCCGGCGCGACCCGCGCCGGCGTGGTCCGCGTCCGCTCCTACGGCGCCGACGGTGCCGAGCTCGCGGACAAGTCCGTCGACGTCCGCACCGACACCGCCGCCACGCTGCGCCTGCCGTCGGCGGCGGTGAGCGTGCAGGTGGAGCCGCGTGAGACCCCCATCTCGGGCGTGGTGTCGCTGCCGGGCCAGGCCCCGACCTCGCTCGCCACGGTGCGGCTGCGTCCCGCCGAGCTGCGTGCGCGGATCCCCGTGGTCGCCCCGGACCAGCTGCAGCCCTAGCCGCAGCCCAGCCGCAGCCCAGCCGCAGCCCAGCCGCAGCCCAGCCGCAGCCCAGCCGCAGCCCAGCCGCCGCTCAGTCGTCGAGGTAGCGGGGGTCGACCTCGGACGGCGGGATGCCGAGCAGCTCTGCCACCTGCTCCACCACGACGGTCAGCAGCATCGCCTCGAGGTCGGCACGGTCGGAGGCGCGGTGCTCCAACGGTCGCCGGAACACCACCAGCCGCGACGGCGTGGTGCCCGTGCCGCGCACCAGCGAGGACAACGGCACCCGGTTCGAGTCCCAGTCCTCCGGCAGCTGCGGGGTGTCCTCGACGGCGTACTCCAGCAGGCCGAGGCGGTCCGCCCAACGCTCGTCGAGGTCGCTGACCAGGTCCAGCATGATCCGGTCGAACACCTCGCGCCGGGTCCGGGGCCGCGGCGGGCGAGGCTGCGAGGCCCAGCCATCACCGGGCACCGGAGCGCCGAGCGGCAGCACGGCCGGCCCCCGCGCGCCGCGTCCACGCCGGTCGCGGCGGCGGCGCTGGCGGCCCTCAGGCGTCGGCGGTCCGGACTGTTCTCGGTGCACGATCAGCGAGCCTAGTCACCACCGCGGCGTGCACGCGGTACCGTCTGCGCCGTGAGCGCGATTCCGGCACAGCAGGGGGTTCGGACCTGCTCCCGCACTGCCTGCTCGGCACGGGCCGTGGCGACGCTCACCTACGTCTACGCCGACTCCACCGCGGTCCTGGGCCCGCTGGCCACCTTCGCGGAGCCGCACGCCTACGACCTGTGCGAGCAGCACAGCGAGCGGCTCTCGGCGCCCCGTGGGTGGGAGGTCGTGCGGCTGTCGTTGGGCACGCGGCCCTCGGGCCCCAGCGGGGACGACCTGCTCGCCCTGGCCGACGCCGTGCGCGAGGCGGCCCGACCCGTGCAGCGGGTCGTGGAGCAGCCGCGGGAGACCGGCCGCGAGGTCTCGCGCAAGGGCCACCTGAGGATGCTCTCCACCGAGTGAGGACCGCTGAGTGAGGAGCCTCACGCCCCTCGTGGGCCGGGCCTCGCCCGCCTCGTGCCCCGCGTTCGGTGGCGTCCACTAGGGTCCGGGTCATGCCGAGCGCCACCACCTCCCCGGACAACCTGAGCAAGATCTTCAAGGCGTACGACGTGCGCGGGATCGTCGGCGAGCAGCTCGACGAGGACCTCGCCCGGGCCACCGGTGCCGCGTACGTGGAGGTGCTGGGCGTCGATGCGCTGGTCATCGGCTACGACATGCGGCCCAGCTCCCCGTCGCTGGCCGGTGCCTTCGCCGAGGGCGCCACCGCCGCCGGTGCGGACGTCACGATGATCGGCCTGGCCTCCACCGACCAGCTCTACTTCGCCTCCGGCCACCTCGCCCTGCCCGGCGCGATGTTCACTGCCAGCCACAACCCGGCGCAGTACAACGGGATCAAGATGTGCCGCGCCTACGCCCAGCCCGTCGGCGTGGAGAGCGGCCTGGCCGAGATCCGGGACCGGGTCGCCGCGGGCGCCCCCGCCACCGCCGCGACGCCGGGCAGCATCAGCGAGACCGACGTGCTCGACGCCTACGCCGCGCACCTGATCTCGTTGGCCCCGGTCTCCGGCCGACCGCTCAAGGTCGTCGTCGACGCCGGAAACGGCATGGCCGGGCACACCGCGCCCGCGGTCTTCGCCCGGCTCGGCGACGCCGTGGAGATGGTCCCGATGTACTTCGAGCTCGACGGCACCTTCCCCAACCACGAGGCCAACCCGATCGAGGCCGCGAACCTCGTCGACCTGCAGGCCCGCGTGCTGGCCGAGGGCGCCGACATCGGCCTGGCCTTCGACGGCGACGCGGACCGCTGCTTCCTCGTCGACGAGCGCGGCGAGCTGGTCTCCCCGTCCACCCTGACCGCGCTCATCGCCGCCCGTGAGCTGGCCAAGGAGCCCGGCTCCACGGTGATCCACAACCTGATCACCTCGCGCGCGGTGCCCGAGATCGTCACCGAGCTCGGCGGCACCCCGGTGCGGACCCGGGTCGGCCACTCCTACATCAAGGCCACGATGGCGGAGACCGACGCGATCTTCGGTGGCGAGCACTCGGGCCACTTCTACTTCCGCGACTTCTGGCGCGCCGACTCCGGCATGCTGGCGGCCCTGCACGCGATGGCGGCGCTCGCCGAGACCGACGCGCCGCTCTCGCAGCTGCTCTCGAGCTACGAGCGCTACCCGCTCAGCGGCGAGATCAACAGCACCGTGGCCGACCAGGGCGCGGTGCTCGCCGAGCTGGAGAGCACCTACGCTTCTCGTGAGGGCGTCAGCATCGACAAGCTCGACGGCCTCAGCGTCAGCCACGCCGACTGGGCGTTCAACGTGCGTGCCTCCAACACCGAGCCGCTGCTGCGGCTCAACGCCGAAGGGAAGGACGAGCCCACCATGACCCGAGTCCGCGACGAGGTCCTCGCCGTCATCCGGAGCGAGCGGTGAGTGCCCCGCAGCTCTCCGAGGAGCTGCTCGCGATCATCGTGTGCCCGGCCTGCAAGGGCGACCTGTCCGTGACCGGCTCCGACGCGGACGCCGAGCCGGTCGAGCTGGCCTGCTCCGGCTGCGGCCTGGTCTACCCCGTGCGCGACGGCATCCCGGTGCTGCTCGTGGACGAGGCCCGCAAGCCCGTCTGAGCGCCGGCGCCACCCATGGTCTGGTTCGACGAGTCCCGGCTGGACGACGAGCGCGCGCTCGGCACCGCCGACCTGCGGCTGCGCACGCTCGCCGAGGCCGGCTCCCGCGTCCGACGCGAGGCGGGCGACGCGGCTCCGGCGATCGCCGAGGCCGTGGCCCGGGCCGGTGAGAGCCGACCGCGGGCCGTGATCGCCGCCGGGCCCGACTCCCGGCTGCTGCGGGCGGTGCTGGAGCCGTCCTGCCCGGTGCCGTTCGTCGCCTGGCCCGCGCCGGCCCTGCCCGGCTGGGCCGGCAGCCTCGACCTCGTCGTCGTCCTCGCCCCGGAGGGGTCGGACCCCGGCACGGCCTCCGCGGTCGCCGAGGCCGTGCGCCGCGGCTGCCAGCTCGTGGTCGCCACGCCCCCGGACTCCCTGGTCGCCGAGCACGCGACCGGTCGCTGGACCACGCTGCTGCCCACGGGCACCTCCGACCCGCTCGCCGTCGCGGTGGCGATGCTGTGCTTCCTGCACCAGGTCCAGCTCGGCCCCACGACCGACCCCGAGGCGGTCGCCGACGCGCTCGACGTGGTGGCGATCGAGTGCTCCCCGCTGCGCGACATCTCGATCAACCCGGCCAAGATGCTGGCCATCTCGCTCGCCGACGCGAACCCGCTGCTGTGGGGCGGCTCGGTGCTGTCCGCCCGCGCGGCCCGGCGCATCGCGGAGTCGATCCGTCGTACGTCGGGGCGCACAGCGCTCGCCGGCGACGCCGAGCACCTGCTGCCCGTCATCGAGGCGGCCCGCCCACGCAACGTCTTCGCGGACCCCTTCGCCGACGACGCCTCGGGCCGTCGACCGGTGCTCGTGCTGCTCGACGACGGCGCCGACGACCCGGTCGCGCACGACCAGCGCCGCCGCCTGGAGCAGGCCGCCGCCGCCCACGACGTGCGTGTGGAGCACGTGACCTCGCAGGCGCCGGGAGAGGTCTCGCGCTACGCCTCGCTGCTGCTCAGCGGCACCTACGCGGCCGAGTACCTGCGGCTGGGGCTGGTCGAGGACTGAGCCTCCCGGTCCCCGGGTAACGGGCGGATCATGGCTTCCCGTGATCCGTGGCTCGACAACGCGAAAGCAGGCCTCGTCCTGCTCGTCGTCGTCGGTCACGCGTGGGAGATGCTGCCGCTGGACGGCCCCGCCGGCCACCTGTACGACTTCCTCTACCTGTGGCACATGCCGGCCTTCGTGTTCCTCTCCGGCTACCTCTCGCGCAGCTTCGCCTACGACTCGCGCCGGATGTGGCAGCTGGTGAGCACCCTGCTGGTGCCGTACCTGCTCTTCGAGGGACTGCTCGGCTGGTTCCGGCTCCAGCTCGGTGACGAGGAGCTGCAGGACCTGTGGCTCGATCCACACTTCCCGATGTGGTACCTGCTGGCGCTGGTCGTCTGGCGGCTGGCCACGCCGGTGCTGCGGCCCCTGCCCGGCGCCGCGCTGGTGGCCGTCGGACTGTGCCTGGCCAGTGGCTTCCTGGCCGACGACTGGGCGCGCTGGCTCGACCTGCCCCGCCTCCTGGGCTTCCTGCCGTTCTTCGTGCTCGGCCTCAAGACCACCCCGGAGACGCTCCAGCGCCTGCGCGGGCGGGTCCCGGTCCTGCTCGGTCTCGCCGCGGGTGCCGTGGTCGCCGTGGTCGCGGTCAACCTGGAGCACTGGAGCGAGCGGGCGCACCTCTACTACCGCACGTACGACGCGATGGAGACCTCCGAGACCGGGTCGATGCTGGTGCGGCTGGTGATGATCGGCGTCGGCCTGCTGGGCACGTACGCCTGGCTCACCCTGGTCCCGCGGGTCGACGGCTGGTTCACCCGGATGGGAGCGGCCACGATGGTGGTCTACCTGTTCCACGGCTTCGCGGTGAAGTGGCTCGACTACTCCGAGTTGATGACCCGTCTCGAGGGCCGGCCGTGGCTGGGCATGGTGGTGGCGACGGCGTTCGGCGCCGGCCTGGCGCTGCTGCTCGGCTCGCCCCCGGTGCGCCGCCTCCTCGGCCACGTCGTGGACCCGTTCGCGACCGCCCAGAAGAAGGTCGACGAGGCGGTGGCACTGACCGCGGTGGTGGCCGAGGCCGAGGCCGGGCCGCTGCACCCGGTGCCGGACGTGGCCCGACAGGCCGCCGCGGGCCGGTAGCCTTCGCACCATGTCCACCGCGTCGTCCACCGCGTCGTCCACCGCGTCGTCCATGGCGTCGTCCAGCGTCTCCGTCCCCGTCCTGCGGGGGCGCTCGTGAGCGCCGGCCTGTTCGGCCTGCTCGACGACGTCGCGGCGATCGCCCGCCTGGCCGCTGCCTCCATCGACGACGTGGGTGCCGCCGCGGGCCGCGCCACCGTGAAGGCGGCCGGCGTGGTCGTCGACGACACCGCCGTCACCCCGCAGTATGTGCACGGCGTCGCCGCCGAGCGCGAGCTGCCGATCATCAAGCAGATCGCCCTCGGCTCGATCCGCAACAAGCTGCTCTTCATCCTGCCGGCGGCGCTGCTGCTCAGCGAGTTCCTCCCCGGGGTGCTGCCGATCATCCTGCTGGCCGGCGGCACGTTCCTGGCCTACGAGGGCGCCCACAAGGTGTGGCACGCGCTGCGCGGGCACGACAAGCACGACGCGCCGGTCACCGAGGTCGGCCCGGAGGCCGAGAAGGAGATGATCGGCGGTGCCGTGCGCACCGACCTGATCCTCTCGGCCGAGATCATGGTGATCGCCCTGGACTCGGTGAAGGACGAGAGCTTCTGGTCCCGGCTGGCGATCATGGTCGTCGTCGCCTTCGCCATCACCTTCGTGGTCTACGGCGTGGTCGCTGCCATCGTGAAGATGGACGACACCGGCCTGCTGCTCGCCCAGCGCTCCTCGGCGTTCGCCCAGCGGCTGGGCCGCGGCCTGGTCTCCGCGATGCCCAGGCTGCTGTCGGTGATCTCGGTCGTGGGCGTCGTCGCGATGCTCTGGGTCGGTGGCCACATCCTGCTGGTCAACGTGCACGAGGCGGGCTGGTGGGACGCGCCGTACGAGTGGGTCCACGACCTCGAGCACGACATCGCGCACGCCGTCCACGGCTTCCTCGGGTCCGTGCTGGGCTGGCTGGCCAACACCGGGATCTCCGCGGTGATCGGGATCGTGGTCGGCTCCGTCGTCGTCGCCGTGCTCGCGGTGCTGCCGTTCGGGAAGAAGAAGCAGGACGCGCACGCCTGACCTCGGCCAGGTCCGAGCTGGGGCCTGGCGGGCGCCGGAGGGTCCTTCTTCGGGATTGCCCGCGCCCGTCAGCGCGCTTGTAGGGTGGTCCAGGTCATGCGCGGGAGACCCCGACGATGCGCAGATGCGCCGCAGGACCCGACACTCGAACCTCGAGGATCACTTGATGGACTACAACGTTGCCGACCTGAGCCTGGCCGAGTACGGCCGCAAGGAGCTCGCGCTCGCCGAGCACGAGATGCCCGGGCTGATGTCCCTGCGGGAGCGCTACGGCGACGCCAAGCCGCTCGCCGGCGCGCGGATCGCGGGCTCGCTGCACATGACGATCCAGACCGGTGTGCTGATCGAGACCCTGGTCGCCCTCGGCGCCGACGTGCGCTGGGCCTCGTGCAACATCTTCTCCACCCAGGACCACGCCGCCGCCGCGATCGTCGTCGGTGACGGCACGCCGGAGGACCCCAAGGGCATCCCGGTCTTCGCCTGGAAGGGCGAGACCCTCGCCGAGTACTGGGACCTGGCGGAGAAGGTCTTCGACTTCACCGACGAGGCGGGCAACCTGGTCGGCCCCAACATGCTGCTCGACGACGGCGGGGACATCACGCTGCTCGTGCACAAGGGCGTCGAGTTCGAGAAGGCCGGCGCCGTGCCCGGCCAGGACTCCACCGACAACGAGGAGTTCAAGGAGGTGCTGCGCGTCCTGGCCCGATCGCTGGAGAACGACCCGCAGCGCTGGACCACCATCGCCAACTCCATCAAGGGCGTCTCCGAGGAGACCACCACCGGGGTGCTCCGCCTCTACGACCGGTTCAAGGAGGGCTCGCTCCTCTTCCCGGCGATCAACGTCAACGACTCCGTCACCAAGTCGAAGTTCGACAACAAGTACGGCTGCCGCCACTCCCTGATCGACGGCATCAACCGCGCCACCGACGTCATGATCGGCGGCAAGGTCGCGGTCGTGTGCGGCTACGGCGACGTCGGCAAGGGCTCCGCGGAGTCCCTGCGCGGCCAGGGCGCCCGCGTCATCATCACCGAGATCGACCCGATCTGCGCCCTGCAGGCGGCCATGGACGGCTTCGAGGTCCGTCGCCTGGAGTCGGTCGTCGAGACCGCCGACATCTTCATCACCACGACCGGGAACTTCGACATCATCCGGGTCGAGCACTTCGAGAAGATGAAGCACCAGGCGATCGTCGGCAACATCGGACACTTCGACAACGAGATCAACATGGCCGGCCTGGCCAAGATCCCCGGCATCGTCAAGGACGAGATCAAGCCCCAGGTCCACCAGTGGATCTTCCCCGACGGCAAGAAGATCATCGTGCTCTCGGAGGGCCGCCTGCTCAACCTCGGCAACGCGACCGGCCACCCGTCGTTCGTGATGTCGAACTCCTTCACCAACCAGGTGCTGGCCCAGATCGAGCTCTTCACCAAGACCGACGAGTACCCGACCGGCGTCTACGTGCTGCCCAAGCACCTCGACGAGGAGGTCGCCCGGCTGCACCTCGACGCCCTCGGCGTCGAGCTCACCGAGCTCACCCCCGCCCAGGCCGAGTACCTCGGCGTGCCGGTGGAGGGTCCCTACAAGTCGGACCACTACCGCTACTGAGCCTCCGGCCACCACGAGCGCGACACTCCGGCCCCGTGCCGGGTGTCGCGCTCGTGTCGTCTTCCCGGTCGTCTTCCCGGTGGTCTTGTCGGTCGTCTCCTCGGTCGCCGTGCCGTCGCGCCGCTACTGGCGAGTAGGTAGCCGCGGCGCGCGGTGCCTAGGATGGCGGGCATGAGTCCCTCGCCCGGAGCGACGTCGTACCCGCTGACCCGGGGACGCGTGCTCGTGGTCGACGACGACGCCCCGCTCGCGGAGATGCTCGCCATCGTGCTGTCATCCGAGGGCTTCGAGAGCCGGATCTGCCCCCGCGGGGACACCGCGCTGGCCGCCTTCCGCGACTACCGGCCCGACCTCGTCCTGCTCGACCTGATGCTGCCCGGCAAGGACGGCATCGACGTGTGCAAGGAGATCCGCGCCGAGTCCGGCGTGCCGATCGTGATGCTCACCGCCAAGGGCGACACCGTCGACATCGTCGTCGGCCTGGAGTCCGGCGCCGACGACTACGTGGTCAAGCCGTTCAAGCCCAAGGAGCTGATCGCCCGGATCCGGGCCCGGGTGCGCCGTACCGACAACGTCGGCCCGGAGACCCTCACCGTGCGCGACATCGACATCGACGTCGCCGGGCACGCGGTCACCCGCGACGGCGTCGAGATCTCACTGACCCCGCTGGAGTTCGACCTGCTGCTCGCGCTGGCGCGGCGCCCCGGGCAGGTGCTGACCCGCCAGCAGCTGCTCGAGGAGGTCTGGGGCTACCACCACGCCGCCGACACCCGGCTGGTCAACGTGCACGTGCAGCGGTTGCGCTCGAAGGTCGAGCACGACCCCGAGCACCCCGAGATCGTGCTGACGGTCCGCGGAGTCGGCTACAAGTCCGGCGTGGCGTAGGAGCCATCGGCGATGGCCGGCGAGGTGCGCTCCAGGCTCCGTGCGCTGTGGGCGCGCGTGGCGCCGCGGGCGCGTCGCGCCCTGACGGTCTGGCGCCGCTCCATCCAGGCGCGTGTCGTGGTCAGCACGGTGCTGCTGTCCGCGCTCGTCGTCGCCGGCGTCTCCTTCCTGCTGCTCCAGCAGACCCGCAACGGGCTCCTCGAGCACCGGGTCGAGGTCGTCCTCGGTGAGGTCGACGCGGAGATGCGCGACGCCCGGGCCCGGCTGGCGGCGGCGTCGGGCACCGAGAGCAACGCCTCGCGCCAGCAGCGCGACCTGGTCGACCCGATCATCGAGCGCGGCCGGGGACGCGGCTACAGCGTGGCGCTGGCCGGGCCGGCGGGGGAGGGCCGTTCGCTGCGCGACGGCGGCGGCGAGTACACCAGCGGCCTGGACCTCCTCAGCATCCCGCGCAGCCTCGAGTCGCACTTCGACGGCGTCAACCGGACCACGGCCTGGACCTACACCGAGATCGCCAGCACCGCGGAGGCCCAGACCCGGGCCGGCGTCGTCGTCGGCTCGCAGATCCAGCTGCCCTCGGACGGCAGGACCTACACCCTCTACTTCCTCTACCCCTTCACCGAGGAGGAGGAGACCCTCGGGCTCGTCACCCGCGCCCTGCTCACCGCTGCCGGGCTGCTGATGGCGCTGGTGGCCGGTGTGACCTGGCTGGTCACCCGGCAGGTCGTCACCCCGGTCCGGCTGGCCCGCCAGGTCGCCGAGCGGCTCGCGGCCGGACGGCTCCAGGAGCGGCTCGAGGTCACCGGCGAGGACGACATCGCCCGGCTGGCGTACTCGTTCAACCAGATGGCGACCAACCTGCAGCGCCAGATCCGGCAGCTCGAGGAGCTCAGCTGGGTGCAGCGGCGCTTCGTCTCCGACGTCTCCCACGAGCTGCGCACCCCCCTGACCACGGTCCGCATGGCCTCCGACCTGATCCACGACGCCCGCGCGGACTTCCACCCCTCCGCGGCCCGGGCCGCGGAGCTGCTGCAGGCCGAGCTCGACCGGTTCGAGGCCCTGCTCGTCGACCTGCTCGAGATCAGCCGGTTCGACGCGGGCGCGGCGGTCCTGACCGTGGAGGAGGTCGACCTGGCCGAGGTCGCCGAGCGGGTCGTCGCCGCCGCCCGGCCGCTGGCCGAGCAGCGCGGCGTGCAGGTGTGGGTCGAGCCGCCGCAGGGTCCGGTCACCGCCGAGGCCGACGTACGACGTGTCGAACGGATCGTGCGCAACCTGGTCACCAACGCCATCGACCACGCCGACGTCGAGCACCCGGCGCGGGCGGTCGTGGTGCGCCTGGCCGCGGACGAGGACGCCGCGGCGCTGACCGTGCGCGACAACGGCGTCGGTCTCGCGCCGGGCGAGGCCGCGATGGTGTTCAACCGGTTCTGGCGCTCGGACCCGGCCCGGGCCCGGACCAGCGGCGGCACCGGTCTGGGCCTGGCCATCGCCCAGGAGGACGCGCACCTGCACGGTGGCTGGCTGCAGGCGTGGGGCCGCACCGGTGAGGGGGCGCTGTTCCGGCTCACCCTGCCGCGTCACCCCGGCACGGCGCTGCGGCACAGCCCGCTCCCGCTCATCCCCGACACCGCCCCCATCCCGACCGGCGCCGCCCCCACCCGCGACACCCCCGTCCGCGAGCCGGACCGCGGCCCGCGGCCGGTGGCGAGCAGCGCAGGGGAGGAGGACAGGTGACCCGCCGCCCGTCCCGCGCGGGGTCCCCGGTCCTGGTGCCCGGCCTGCTGCTGGGCCTGCTCGTCGCGCTCGTCGCGTCCGGCTGCGCCCACCTGCCCACCACCGGGCCCGTGGTGGAGAGCCGGGCCAGCCAGTCCGCCGACATGCGCCGGGCCAGCGACATCGACGCCCGCCCGCCGGTCGCCGGAGCGTCGCGCTCCGAGGTCGTCTCCGGCTTCCTGGACGCGATGACGGCGTGGCCGGTGCAGACCGGCGTCGCCAAGCAGTACCTCACCGTCGCGGCCGCCGAGCAGTGGGACCCCGAGCAGGGCACCGTCGTCTACAGCGACACCCAGCCCGCCCGGGAGAGCGGCGGCACCGTGACCGTCCCCCTGACGTCGGCCTCCAGCCTCGACTCCGCCGGCGCCTGGCGCGGCCCGCTCGCCGGCGACGACCTCACCCTGGACTTCCGGGTCACCGTCGAGGACGGCGAGTACCGCATCGCCGACCCCGTCGACGCGCTCGTGGTGCCCAGCCGCTGGTTCCAGCAGCGCTACCGGCAGGTCTCGCTGTACTTCTTCGACCCGCTGGCGCAGATCCTGGTGCCCGAGCCCGTCTTCGTGCCCGTCGGCGAGCAGCTCGCCACCAGCCTCGTCGCCGGCCTGCTGGCAGGGCCGCCGCCCCAGGCCCGCGGCGTCGTACGCACCTTCGTGCCGGACGGGCTCAGCGTGGGTCTCTCGGTCCCCGTCGACGCCGCCGGCATCGCCCGGATCGCGCTCGTCGGCGCCGCGCCACGGCTGACCGCCGGCGAGGCCGAGCTGATGCTCGCCCAGCTGGCCTGGACGCTGCGCCAGGACTCCGCCGTGCGGGCGCTGCGGGTCACCGTCGACGGCGCGGACCTGCCGCTGTCCGGTGGCGGCGCGGACTACCCCGTTGACAGGGGAGAGGCGTTCGACCCGGCCGGCGCGGACGCCACCCGGCTGCTGTACGGCGTCGCCGACGGCCGGCTCGTCTGGGGTCCCAGCGACAACCTGGCCGTCGCCAAGGGGGTGCTCGGAGCGAAGGAGCGCGGCCTCGTCACGGTCGCCGCCCGCCCCGACGGCGCGGTCGTCGCGGTCGTGGACTCCGGCGGCTCCCGGCTCCGCATCGGCGGCGTCCGCGACACCGTGGGCCCGTCGCTGCGCACCGTGCTGTCCGGTGGCGTCCTGCGCCGGCCCACGTGGGACGCCGCGGGCCGGCTGTGGGTGCTCCAGGAGCGCGGCGGGCGGGCCGTGGTCTGGGTCGTCGACGACCGTGGCGCCCGGAAGGTGCGGGTGCCGGGGATCTCCGGGCGGTCCGCGCGGCAGCTCCTGGTCTCTCGCGACGGCACCCGGTTGGTGGCCGTGGTGCGCGGCGCCGCCGGAGACCGGGTCGTCGGTGCCCGCGTCGTCCTCGACCCGCGCGGCGCCGTCGCCCGGGCCGTCGCCCCGTTCGTGCTGCGCCCCGCCCGCGGCACCCGCATCCGCGACCTCGCCTGGACCGGCCCCAGCCGGATCGCGCTGCTGACCCCGACCGTGCCCGGCACGCTGTCCGAGATCGACGTCGCCTCCGCCGACGGCGCCACCGGCGGCGACGAGCTGTCCACCATCGTCGCCGGCGACGTGATCGGCCTGGCCGCCGACCCCTCGGGCACCAGCCCCATCCTCGCGGTCCTCGGCGACCGGCTGCTCGACATCGTCACCCAGGGCGAGCACGACGTCCCCGCCGGGCTCACCGAGCTCGACTACCCGGGCTGAGCCGCCGGTCGCCACACGGGCTCTCCAGGGGGCTCCCCAGGGGGTCTCCACAGGGCACGCAGGGGCCGTTGTGCCCCGTGGGCACGACTGCTCGGATGACACCGTGACTCGGCCCCGCGTGCTGCCGCAGCTCGCCGACGGCTTCCTCGACCTCGTCCTCGGCTCCGGCTGCGTCGCCTGCACCCGACCCGGCCGGGCGCTGTGCCCAGCGTGCCGCGCCCGGCTGCCCGTCGGCGCCGCGCCGTGCTGGCCGAGCCCCACGCCCGCCGGGCTGGTGCCGCCGTACGCCACCGGCGCCTACGACGGTGCGTTGAAGGCGATGGTGCTGGCGCACAAGGAGCGCCGGGTGCTGGCGCTGGCGGCACCGCTGGGCGGGCTGCTCGCGCAGTCCGTGGCCGCCGCGCTCGACGACGCCCACGTCGCGGGCGAGCCCGTGGTCCTGGTGCCGGTGCCGTCCCGGCCGGCCGCCGTGCGCCAGCGCGGCCACGACCCCACCCGGGCGATGACGCTCGCCGCCGCCCGAGCGCTCGGCGGGACCGTGCGCACCGCCCGGCTGCTGCGCACCCGACCGGGGCTGGTGGACCAGGCCGGCCTCGACCGCCGGGCCCGCGCGGCCAACCTCGCCGGTTCCATGGCCGCCCCTGCGGACGCCGTACGACGCCTCGCCGTGCGGGTGCCGCAGGCCCGCGTCCTGGTGTGCGACGACGTGGTCACCACCGGCGCCACGCTGCGCGAGGCACAGCGCGCACTGGCCGCGGCCGGGGTGCCCGTGCTCGCCGCAGCGGCGGTCGCAGCCACCCGCCGCCGGGTCGCGGCGCCCGAAGGGAGGGGTGCCCTTTTGCCGGACTCGGCGACGGACTAACGTCTTTCCATGGAGTCCGCCCGGGTCCGTGGTTGCGCAGCACCACGCGGGTGCGAGCCCGACGTGGTGGAGCAAGCCGATGCCAGTCGCAGGCGAAACGGTCCACGTAAGTCGCTGTCCGCAGCGATGATCACGGTGCGGCTTAGCAGTAAGCCCTGCCTCGGCCCGGACGCCAGATGTGTCCGACGTCGGGAGAAGGTGGGTAGTGGCACCAAGCTGCGAGAGCCTCAGCAGGCGGGTGTGGGGTCGAAGACCAGGTCGGCCGGGCGGACTCCTCCCGCACCCCGTGAGCCCGGTGCCGGGCCCACGCACCATGCGCGGCCGAGCCGCGCCCGCCGCGCCGATCGGCGCGGTCCCCTCAGCCTCTTCCCGAGCCCATCGCTGGTCGAGAACCGTGCCAGCGCGAGACATCCCGCCCACCGTGGCGGGAGACCCATCACACCAACCACTGGAGGTAACTGATGGACGTTGTGGTCACCGGACGGAATTGCGAGATCACGGACCGGTTCCGTGCACACGCAGCCGAGAAGCTGTCCAAGCTCGAGAAGCATGATCACCGGATCATGCGGGTCCACGTCGAGGTCGACTGTGAGCCCAATCCCAGGCAGTACGACCAAGCCGTCCACCTGGAGCTCACCGCCTACTCCAAGGGACCCGTGATCCGCGCCGAGGCCGCCGCCCCCGACAAGATGGCCGCCCTCGACCTCGCCCTGGACAAGATGGCCGCCCAGATGCGCAAGGCCGCCGACCGCCGCCGCGTGCACCGCGGACGTCGTGCGCCGGTCTCGGTCGGTCGGGCGCTGGCCGACCTGCCCACCGCCGACGACGCCGGCACCGACACCGCCGACGACGGCCCCGTCGAGCGCCAGGTCGGTCCGATCACCGTGACCGGCGACGGCCCGCTGGTGGTGCGGGAGAAGACGCACCACGCCACGCCGATGACGCTCGACCAGGCCCTCTACGAGATGGAGCTGGTCGGCCACGACTTCTACCTGTTCGTCGACAAGGAGAGCGAGCGGCCCTCGGTGGTCTACCGCCGCCGCGGCTACGACTACGGCGTGATCGCGCTCGACCTCGAGGAGACCGAGGACTGAGGCCGACGCCGAGGTGCAGACCGGCCGTGCTCCCGAGCGCCACCAGTCGGTCTGCACCTCCGGCGGTCCCGCTGGACATGCCATGATGCCTGCGTGGGGAACCCGACAGCGGCCAACGGATCGGCGGCGCACGCGGTGAGCGGACCGATCCGGGTCGCGGTCGTCGACGACCAGGAGCTCTTCCGGCGCGGCCTGACGATGCTGCTCGGCATCGAGCCGGGCATCGAGGTCGTCGGAGAGGCCGGCGACGGCGTCGAGGGCGTCGAGCTCGCCGTGAAGACCGCGCCCGACGTCGTGCTGCTCGACGTCCGGATGCCGAAGAAGTCCGGCATCGAGGCCTGCGTGGCCATCAAGGAGTCGGTGCCGACCACGAAGATCATCATGCTCACCGTCTCCGACGAGGAGGCCGACCTCTACGAGGCCGTCAAGAGCGGGGCCTCGGGCTACCTGCTCAAGGACTCCTCCATCGAGGAGGTCGCCCAGGGCATCCGCGTCGTCGCCGACGGACAGTCCCTGATCAGCCCGTCCATGGCGGCCAAGCTGATCGAAGAGTTCAAGACCATGTCGGCCCCCGAGCGGGCCACCGGTCCGGCGCTGAAGCTCACCGAGCGCGAGCTCGAGGTGCTGCGCCTGGTCGCCAAGGGCCTGAGCAACCGCGACGTCGCCGGCCAGCTCGCGATCAGCGAGAACACCGTGAAGAACCACGTGCGCAACATCTTGGAGAAGCTGCAGCTGCACTCCCGGATGGAGGCCGTGATGTACGCCGTGCGCGCCAAGCTGGTGGAGCTCGACTGAGCACCCAGTCGCTGAGCCTCGCGCAGGCCCGGCGGATCGCGCTCGCGGCCCAGGGGTTCGTCGACCCGCTGCACGCGAGGCCGACGCTGCGCACCTTCGACCGCACGCTGGCCCGTGTCGGCGTGCTGCAGGTGGACAGCGTCAACGTCCTCCAGCGCGCCCACTACATGCCGCTGTACTCCCGGATGGGGCCCTACGACACCGGCCTGCTGGACCGGGCGGCCTCAGGGCCCCGGCGCCGGGTGGTGGAGTACTGGGCGCACGTGCAGGCGTTCATGCCGGTCGAGCTGTGGCCGGTGATGCGGCACCGGATGGAGCACTACCGCGCGCGGCGCGGCAAGTGGTCGTTCGTGCCCGAGGACGCCACCCTGGAGCGCGCGCTGGTCGCCGAGGTCGCCGCTCGGGGCGCCAGCACCGCCCGGGAGCTCGACGACGGGCTGCCGCGCAGCAAGGAGCACTGGGGCTGGAACTGGTCGCGCACCCGCCGGGTGCTGGACTTCCTCTACAGCGTCGGCGACCTGGCGATCGCGGGACGCACCAGCCAGTTCGAGATCCGCTACGACCTGCCGGAGCGGGTGCTGCCCGCGGCGGTGCTGGACGCACCGGTCCCCAGCGCCGCGCAGGCACACGTCGAGCTGGTCCGCCGCGCGGCCCGCTCCCTGGGCGTGGCCGCCGCCAGTGACCTCGCCGACTACTACCGCCTCGGTCTCACCGACGCCCGGGCCGCGCTCGCCGAGCTCGTCGCGGCCGGTGAGGTCGAGCCGGTCCAGGTGGCCGGCTGGCGCCGCCCCGCCTACCTGCACCGCGACGCCCGGCTGCCGCGCCGGATCGGGGCCCGGACCCTGCTCAGCCCGTTCGACCCCGTGGTCTGGGAGCGCAGCCGGACCGAGGCGCTGTTCGGCTTCCGCTACCGCATCGAGATCTACGTGCCGGCGGCCCAGCGCGTGCACGGCTACTACGTGCTGCCGTTCCTGCTGGGGGACCGGCTGGTCGCCCGCCTCGACCTGAAGGCCGACCGGCGCACGCGGACGCTGCGGGTGCCGGCCGCCTGGTCCGAGCCGGACGCGCCGCAGGAGACCCCGGACGAGCTGGCTGCCGAGCTGCGCCGGCTGGCGTGCTGGCTGGGCCTGGACGAGGTCGAGGTCGCCGATCGCGGCGACCTCGCCCCGTCCCTGCGTGCCGTGCTCAGCGCATCCGCAGCGACCTGAGCAGCCGCATCTGCGCGTTGCCGATCCCGACGAACCGCTCCACGGGCATCCACGGCGGCGGACCCAGCGGCATCAGCCGCTGCGTGGCGATGGTCTGCTGTTCGGTGTACTTGCGGATCCCCTCCGCGCCGTGCCGCCGGCCCAGGCCGCTGTCGCCCATGCCGCCCATCGGTGCCTCGATCGACCCGGCCGCCGCGGCCGCACCGTCGTTGACGTTGACCGATCCGGCCCGCACGGAGGTGGCCAGCCGTTCGGCCGCGGCCGTGTCCCGCGACCAGATGCTGGCCGACAGCCCGTAGCGCCCCGCGTTGGCCTTCGCCAGGGCGTCGGCCTCCGTCACCGCCCGGTACAACGAGAGGACCGGCCCGAAGGTCTCCTCGGCGCACACCGGCATCTCCTCGGTGACACCCTCCAGCACCGTCGGCTCGTAGACCAGCGGCCCCAGGTCGGGTCGGTGCCGGCCCCCGATGAGGACCTGCGCGCCCGCCGCGACCGCGGTCTCCACGTGCGAGCGCACCGTCTCCAGCTGGGCCGGCGAGGCCAGCGAGCCCACGTCCACGGAGTAGTCGAATGACTGGCCCACCCGCAGCGCCGCGGTCGCCGCCACGAGCGCGTCGCGGAAGGCGTCGTACACGTCGGTGTGCACGATCACCCGCTCGACGTGGATGCACATCTGACCGGTGTTGGCGAACGCTGCCGCCACGCAGCCCGCCGCGGCCTTCTCCACGTCGGCGTCGGGAAGCACCAGCAGCGGGTTCTTGCCGCCCAGCTCCAGCGAGGCCGCGATCAGCCGCTCGCCCGCGCGCCGACCCACTCCGCGGCCGGTGGCGGTGGAGCCGGTGAAGCAGATGTGGTCCACCCCCTCCGCGGAGGCGTCGACCGGCCCGATCAGCGCGTCACCGACCACCGACCCGGGGCCGACCACCACCTGCCACAGCTCACGCGGCAGCCCGGCCTCGGCCATCAGGGCGCGAGCCCACAGCAGGGTCAGCGGGGTCTGGGAGTCGGCCTTGGAGACCACGCCGTTGCCCGCCAGCAGCGCCGGCAGCACGTCGCCGACCGCGAGGTAGAGCGGGTAGTTCCACGGCGAGATCATCCCGATGACACCCTTGGGCACTCGCACCTCGCGGACCTTGGTCAGGCCCGGGATCGCCCCGCGCACCTTGTTGTCGGCCAGGTAGTGCCGGCCGTGCCGGGCGTAGTGGCGCGCGATGGTGGCCACCTGCAGGATCTCCTGCCAGGCGCTGAACCGGGCCTTGCCCATCTCCCACTGGACCAGGTCGATCGCCTCGTCCTGGCGCTGCACCAGCAGGTCGTGGAAGCGCAGCACGATCGCCGCCTTCGTGCCCCACGGCAACCGGGCCCAGGAGCGCTGCGCGCGGCGCGCCCCCGCGATGGCCGTGGCCACGTCCTCGGCGGTGCTGGCCGGCACGGTGGCGGTCACCAGCCCGTCGTACGGCGCGACGGCGGTGCTGGTCGCGGTGCCGGCGGGGTCGCGGGCCACCCACGTGCACCACTCGGCGAGGCGCTCGTCGCTGACCCACGCCGGCCGCACGCCGGTGCCCGCGGCCCCGGCGTCGGTCGCGGTGGCGCTCACGCGTAGAGCCTCTCCAGCACGTCGGCGTACTTGGCGTGCACCACACGCCGCTTGAGCTTCAGCGTCGGGGTCAGCTCCTCGGACTCCGCGGTCCACTCCACCGGCAGCAGCTCCCACGCCTTGACCTGCTCGGGTCGGGAGAGCCGCTCGTTCGCGGCGTCCACGGCCTGCTGCGCCATCGCCTGGATGGCGGGGTGGGCGGCGATCTCGGCCAGGTCGGTGCCCGGCGCGATGCCCACCTGCGCGGCGACCAGCGGCGCGATCTCCGGGTCGAGGGTGAGCACCGCGACGACGTACGGCCGGCTCTCGCCGAACACCAGGGCGTGGCCCACGATCGGGCTCTCCTTGAGGTAGTTCTCGATGTTCGACGGCGCGATGTTCTTGCCCGAGGAGGTGATGATCATCTCCTTCTTGCGGTCCACCACCTTGAGGAACCCGTCGGCGTCGATCTCCCCGATGTCGCCGGTGTGCACCCAGCCGTCGGCGTCGATCAGCTCGGCGGTGGCGTCCTCCTGCTTGTAGTAGCCCTTCGAGGCCACCGGGCCGCGGGCGAGGATCTCGCCGTCGGGGGCGAGGGTGACCTCGATGCCGGGCAGCGCGCGGCCCACGGTGCCGAGCCGGAACTGCTCCGGGCCGCCCGCGGTGACGGCCGCGCAGGTCTCCGTCATGCCGTAGACGTCGTAGATGCGCATGCCGAGGCCGGCGAAGAACCGCGCCACCTCCAGCGGCATCGGCGCGGCCGCGGAGGCCGCCCACTCGCAGCGGTCCAGGCCGAGCAGGGCGCGCAGGAAGGCGAGCAGGCCCTCGTCGGCGGCCTTGAACCTCGCCTCGAGCTCGGGGGAGACGGTGTGACCGAGCTGCTGGGCCTCGACGTACTCCAGACCGATCGCCAGGGCGCCCTCGACCTGCGCCTTCTTCTCCGGGTCGGTCTCGGCGGCGAGCTTGGCCGAGACACCGGTCTTGATCTTCTCCCACACCCGCGGCACACCGAAGAAGCGCGTGGGGTGGACCTCGCCGAGCGCGCCGAGCAGCAGGGCGGGGTCGGCGATCAGGTGGATGTGGCCACCGTGGATCTGCGGGATGTACATGCCCAGCGTGCGCTCGGCGATGTGGGCGAACGGCAGGTAGGAGATGAACTCGTTGTGCTGGGTGTTGTTGGCGACCTTGAGCGAGCAGATGCACTCGTAGAGCACCGCGTGGTGGGTCAGCACCACGCCCTTCGGGTTGCCGGTGGTGCCGGAGGTGTAGAGGATCGTCAGCGGGTCCTCGGGGGTGACCTCCGCGGTCCGGGCCTGAAGCTCCGCGGCGTGCTCGGTGCGCCAGGCGGCGCCGTCGGCGACGAACGCGTCCCAGGTGACGCACCGCTCGTCGCCCTCGGGCACCGCGGCGTCGACCAGCACCACCACGCGGATCGAGGTGGACTCCGTCAGCGCGCGCTCCCAGCGGGCGAGGTGGTCGGCGTTCTCCAGCACCACCACGGTGGGCTCGGAGTGGCTCGCCACGTAGGCCACCTGCTCGGGGGAGAGGGTGTTGTAGACCGACATCGACACCGCGCCCGCGTGCACCGCGCCGAGGTCGGCGACGACGTGCTCGATCCGGTTGCTGGCCATCAGGGCGACGCGGTCGCCCTTGTCCACCCCGGCCGCGAGCAGCGCACCCGCGACGTCCAGCGCCCGCTCGCGCACCTCACGCCAGCCGATGGTGCGCCAGCCCGGTGCGTAGCCCCCCGACAGGTCGATGCCGACCTTGTCGGAGTACGCCGGGGCGTCGCCCTCGGCCTCGACGGTGCGCGCCAGGGCGATCGGCAGGGTCAGACCGGCGATCGACTCCTCGATCTCGGCGCGCACGGCCTCGATGTCGCTGCTCATGGGGGATTCCTCTCGGTTGGGGCGGATCACTGCGGAAGCCAGCGGGCTACTGCCTCGGCACCCGGGCCGAGCCGCGGCCCTGGGTCTGCGGGGGCGGGTCGGTGCACCGCACGTGCGTCTGCGGCGCGCGCTTGCGCACCTCCTGCACGTCGCGCTGCACCGTGCGGTCGTAGACGCAGTTCTTCAGCACCCGGGGCACGAGCAGCACCCGGCCGCTGCCGCCGCGGGTGCTGCCGGCCATCACGTCGGCCTGCACCGGCACCCAGTCCAGCCAGTGCTGCAGCCCGCGGAGGTGACCGGCGGCCATCTCCGTGACCGGCACGCCGTCGCGCAGCAGCCGGCGCAGCTGCGGGGAGGACCTGCGCCACCACCGGTCCAGCCGCGGCAGCAGGTCCATGCTGGTGGTCACCGTGCGTCGTACGTCGGGGGTGGCGGCGGCCAGCGAGGAGGCGACCGCCTCCAGGTCGGCGGCCAGGCGGCGCACCTCGGGGCCGAGGTCGGCGAAGGTGCGCAGCGGTGTCTCGGCGGTGCGGGCCAGCGCGGTCAGGTCGGGCTCGAGCCGGCGCAGCATCGCGAACGCCGACTCCAGCTCGATGGCCAGCGCCCGCAGGTCGACGTCGTCGGCGGAGTCGCCGAAGACCGCGGAGGTCTCGGCGGTGATGGTCCGCACGTCCTCGAGGTCGAGGCCGGTCATCAGGTGCTGGGCGTGCGCCAGCACGTCGGGCACGGCGCGCGGTACGGAGGTCTGCGCCAGCGGCACGGTGTCGCCCTCTGCGAGGTAGGGGCCTGCGGCGGTGCGCGGCAGCACCTCGAGGTACTGCTCGCCGACGGCGGAGAGGTTGCGCACCTCCACCGCGCTGTCGGCAGGCACGTCGATGTCGGACTCGATCTCGATGGTGGCGACCGCGCCGACACCGGTCGCGGCCTCCTCGGCGTCACCGAGCCGGACCTCGCGCACCTCGCCGATCCGCTGGCCGCGGTAGGTGACGACCGAGCCGGCATGCAGCCCGGCCGCCTGCGGCAGTTCGACGCGTAGGACGTCGGGGTCGCGGAACAGCGAGCCGCCGACCACGGCGTCGGTCACGTAGACCACACCGCCCACGAGGATGATGAGGATCAGCGCCTGCGCGGTGCGCGCCCGGCGCTGCCAGCGGCGCGCACCCGCACCGGCATCGCCTGCGCTGGCGCGGGTGGCTCGACTCGGCGTGCTCATCGCGGCCCCGTCACGGTGAGGGCCTCGAGGTCGAGGAGGAAGGTCAGGTCGAAGTTGGCGTAGTCACCGGGCGCGGCGGTGTCGCTGCCCTCGGCGAACGCGACCAGACCGGCCATCACGCCGTCGATGCTCCTGCGGTTGCGCAGCAGGGTGCGGACCACGGGGCGCATGTCCTCCAGCTGGGCCACGAGGTCCTCACGCACGGCGTCGGCGAGCGGGGTGGCGACGATGTCGAGGGAGCGCAGCGAGGCCATCGCGGTGACGAGGTCGCCGCGCTGGGAGTCCAGGGAGGTGACCAGCTCGGTGAGGTCGGTCAGCGACCGGGTGATCTGCGGCAGGTCGTCGACGAGGCGGGAGGAGAGCCGGTCCAGCGCGGCGGTGAGCCGGTCCACGCGGGGGAAGTCGTCGTTGAGGTCGGTGACCGCGCGGTCCAGGCGGCGCAGCAGGCGGCGGGTGCTGCCGCTGTTGTCACGCAGGGCGGTGTTGAGCTCCTTGATGATCGTGGAGATGTCGGTGAAGGAACCGCCGGTCACCACGGTCGACAGGGCGGTGAGCAGGTCGGTGACGTCGGGTGCGGTGCCGGTCGCGGCCGCGGGCACGACCGCGCCGTCGGCCAGCACCGCGCCCTCCTCGCCCGGCCAGAGCTGGACGAAGGCGGTGCCCATCGGCGAGGTCAGCCGGATCTCGGCGCGGGTGGACTCGCGCAGCTCGACGTCGGCGGAGACGGCGAGCTCCACCTCGGCGACGTACTCGCCGGCCTCGACGGCGCTGACCTGGCCGACGGTGGCGCCGTCCAGCTTGACCGGCGCGTCGACGGGCAGGTTGAGCGCGTCGGTGAACTCGACGGTGATCGCGTACGTCTCGCCGTCGACCAGGTCGGGCAGCGGCAGGTCCTCCAGGGACAGTCCACAGCCCGACAGCAGGGCCGCGGCGACGGCGAGCGGCAGCGTCACCGGCCACGCGACGCGCCGCCCCCCGGGCCTCCGCCGGCTCACGGGACGCCTCCCGGGATCGCGTCGTACAGGCCGTCCAGCAAGGGGTCGAGCAACCCGGTGCCGGCCCCGGTGAACAGCGCCCCGCACAGCCGGGTGCCGGCATCCCCGGCGAGCCCGTCCACCAGCACCCGGCAGGTGTGGTCGCGGAAGGCGGCGGAGAACGGGCCGGCGCTGAACGCGAACTGCACCCGCAACCGCCCCAGGTCCCAGTCGTAGGCCCGGCTGAAGTTCTCCGCCGTCGTCGGCATCACGTCGAACGCCTCGGCCAGCGAGCCCTGGTGGGTGCGCACGAGGGAGACCACGTCGGTGATGCCGCGCAGGTCCTCGGCGAGCACGTCGCCGTTCTTGCGCAGGAACTTCTCCGACAGCCGGGTGAGCTTGTCGAGGCTGTCGAGGGCGGCGACCAGCTCGGTGCGCTGGTCGGCCAGCACCGCGGTGGTCTCGGTGGCGGCGGAGGTGAACGTGCGCAGCCGGGAGTCGCGCTCGGCCAGCGTGGTGGACAGCTCCAGCAGGTTCTCGGTGACCGCGCCGAGGTCGGCGTCCTTGGCGTTGATGACGGCCAGCGCGTCGCGGCTGCGGGCCAGGGCCCGGCGCAGGTGGGCGCCGTTGCCGTCGAGGGTGCGGGCGGTGACGGCCAGCGCGTCGCCCAGGTCCTTGCGGCCCCCGCCCTCGTTCCCGGCGCCGAGGTCGGCGTCCAGGGCCAGCACGAGGTCGTCGATGGCGGCGGCGATCCGGTCGATGGTCGCGGGCGCGCGGGTGTGCTCGACGTCGATGTGGGCGCCGGAGGCCAGCGTCGGTCCCTCGCGCCAGGCGGGGCCGAGCTCGATGTAGCGGTCGGTCACCAGCGACCCCTGCAGGACCTGGGCCCCGGCGTCGGCCGGGACCCGGGTGCCCGGCTCGAGCTGCATCCGCACCCGCATCGTGGTGCCGCGGGGGACGACTTCGACGATCTCGCCCACCTGCACGCCGAGGTAGGTGACGTCGTTGCCGACGTAGACGCCCGTGGTGTCGGCGAAATCCGCGGTGATCACGAGCGCGTCGGGGTCCTCCCCGCGCAGCCACCCGACCAGCCGGGCTCCGGAGACGACGGCGGTCAGGACGAGGACGCCGGCCAGCGCCAGCAGCAGGAGACGTCGGCGGCTCACTTGCAGTCCTCCGGGGTGATCGAGCAGACGAGGTCGTCGGGCACGACCGCCCAGGGAGCGTTGACCCCGAGCCACGGGCCGTCGCCGGTGGCATTGGTGAAGACCCGCATCGTGGGCCCGGCCAGCGCGAGGGTGCGGTCGAGGTCCTTGCGCTGCTCGTTGAGGACCTCGACCACCTCGCGCAGGTCGGCCAGCGCCGGCGCGAGCTCGGGCGCCGTACGACGCACCAGGGTGGCCAGGCCGGTGGCGAAGCGCTGTGCGTCGGCGAGCAGCACCCGCAGCGTCTCGCGGCGCTGGGCGACGGTGAGCAGCACCTTGGTGCCGTTGTCGAGCACGTCGTCGAGCCGCTCGGTCTGGTCGAGCACCAGCCGGGTGACCGCCTTGGTGGAGGTGAGCAGCTCGTCCAGCTGCTCCTCGCGGTCGGTGACGATGTCGGAGACGCCGGCGATGCCGTCCAGGGCGTCACGCAGCGCGGTCGGCTCGACGGCGAGGTCGGTGGCGAGCACGTCGACGGCGTCCTGGATCACCTGCAGGTCGAGCGCCTCGACCTGCGGCGTGGAGTCCAGCCAGAACCGCTCCATGGTGTAGCTGTCCTGGGCCTGCTCGGCGGCGATGGTGCCACCGGAGGCCAGCGGCGTGCCGGCGCCCGGGGACAGCGCGAGGAACCGCTGGCCGAGGATGGACAGCAGCTTCACCTCCACCGTGGACTCCTCGGTGACCCCGAGCTCCTCGGGTGCGGAGACCAGCGAGAAGCGGACGTCGACCTCGTCGCGGTCGGCCTCCACGGCCAGCACCTTGCCGACCTTCAGCCCGGCCATCCGCACGTCGTCCCCGGCCTTCAGGCCGGCCGCGTGGTGCAGCCGGGCGTGGTAGCTCGCCTCGCCGGCCACGGCGCGCGCGCCCAGCAGCACGAGGCCGGCCAGGACGAGGACGACCACGACCCGCAACGGCCAGCCCAGCCGGCGCATCATCCGGACCATCAGCGGCACCTCCGGGAGTGCTGGTCCCCGGTGACGCCGAGGTCGATGCTGTTCGGCACCCCGGACAGGCCGGCCGACAGCGTGCAGACGTAGACGTTGAGATAGCTGCCGTAGCCCAGGGTGCGCAGGTAGACCTCGAGCTGGCGGGGCAGCGAGGCGCCGGTGTCGGCGAGCAGCTGCTTGCGCTCGGCGAGGTAGTCGAACCAGTCACGGCTCAAGGTGGTGACGTCCCTCACCGCCGGTCCGGCCTGCTCGACGAGCCCGGCGGTGGTGGCGCTCAGCCGGGCGATGGAGTCGAGGCTGGTGGCGATCCGGTCGCGGTCGCGGGCCAGCCCGCGGGTGAGCGAGTCGAGGCCGGTGACCAGCGAGGTCACCTCCTCGCGGTGCTCGTCGGTGGTCTGCAGCACCAGGGTCACGTCGTCGGCGACGCGGGCCAGGGTCTCCTCCCGGTCGCTGAGCCCGGCGGTGAGCTCGGCGGTCTGGGCGAGCAGGTGGTCCAGGGTGGGGCCCTGGCCCTGCAGCGCGGCGACGATGTTGCCGGCGAGCTCGTTGACGTCGCCGGGCTGCAGCAGGTCGAAGACCGGCTTGAAGGCGTTGAACATCGCGCTGAGGTCCAGCGCCGGCCGGGTGCGCTCCAGCGGGATCCGGTGGCCGTCGCGCAGCCGCGGGGCCTGGGCTTCGCGGTCGGGGCGGGAGAGGTCGACGTAGCGCTGGCCCATCAGGTTGAGGTAGTCGATGCTCGCCACCACGTCGGTGTGCAGCGGCTGTGTGGCCTCCACGCTCATGGTGACCACGGCGAGACCGCGTTCCTCGCCCGTGCCCACGCGGGTCTCGGCGACGCGGCCGACCCGGACCCCGGCCACCCGTACGTCGTCGCCGGCGCGCAGGCCGGTCGCGTCGCGGAAGACGCCGGTGAGGGTGATCGTGTCGCCGCGCTGGCTGCGCGAGAGGGTGCCGGCCACCATCGAGGTGAGCAGCGCGCCGACCAGGGCGAACACCACGACCCCGAGCACGGCACCGCGGTGGCGGCGCAGCTCGCTCAGCTGCCGGCTCATCGCGCACCTCCGCACGCGCCGCGCAGCCCGCGGTAGGTCGGGCAGTCCGCCGGGTCGGCGGAGTCGTAGGGGTCCAGCAGCTGCGGCGCGATGACGCCCTCCATCTGGATCCGGCCGCCCTTGACCGCTGCCGCGCCGTTGCGCAGCAGCTGCGGCACCTTCTGCAGCATCAGCGCGAACGAGGGGTGCCGGGCCGCGAAGACCTCCAGGTTGGCGGCGGTGGCGTTGAGCAGCCGCGCGCTGAGCGCGCCGTTGGCGCGCAGGAACGCCGTCACCCCGTCCTTGCCGTCCAGCAGCTCCGGGAGCGCGGTGAGCAGGGTGCGCAGCTCCCGCTCCTGCTCCACCAGGGCGCGGGTCAGGGGCCGGGTGTCCTTCAGGGCTGCGATGAGCTGCGGCTCGACGTCACCGGCGAGCCGGGCGTCGGTGGTGAGCAGGTCGAGGTCGCGCTGCACCTGCGGGCGCAGCTCGGTCCACCGGCCCACGAAGGCGTCACCGTCGCGGATCATCTCCGCGATCCGGGTGCCGCGGCCCTCGAGGGCGGCGGCCAGCTGGGAGAGCGCGACGTCCCACTGGGCGGGGTCCACCGCGCCGAGGAGGCGCTGGGTGGCCTCGAAGGTGTCCATCAGCCGCAGCGTGGCCCGCGAGGTGTCCGCCGGTACGACGTCCCCGTCGGCCAGGTGCGCGCGGCCTGCTCCGGCCGCGGCCGGTCGGACGGCCGGGGCCGGTGCGTCGGGCACCACCAGGTCGACGTACTCGTTGCCGAACAGGGTGCCCGGCAGTACCCGCGCGACGACGCCGGAGGGGATCGCCGCGGCGTGGTCGGGGTCGACGAGGACGGTGGCCGTCGGCCCGTCCCAGCCGGTCTCACCCGGCCGGGCGACGGGGTCGACCTCGACCACGCGGCCCACCCGCAGGCCGTTGTACTTCACGTCGGAGCTGGTGCCGAGGGTGTCGCCGACGACCGGCAGCTGCACCGTGAGCCGGTAGTCACCGCTGAGCACGCCGAGGGTCTGCAGGCCCAGCATCCCGATCAGCAGCGTCAACGCGAGGGCGCCGAGCCCACCGACGGCGGCCAGGCGCAGCCGCAGCGCGCCGGGGGAGAGCCGGGTGTGGGGGAACAGGACGTCGCTCACTGCCTCACCCCGAGATCTGGACCTGGGCGTCCGCGCCCCACAGCAGCAGGGTCAGCAGGATGTCCACGATGGTCAGGGAGATGATGCTGGCGCGGATCGCGCGTCCGGTGGCCCGGCCGACGCCCTCGGGGCCGCCGCTGGCGGTGAACCCGTGGTAGCAGTGGATGAGGGTGACCACGGTGGTCAGCACGACCACCTTGATCGCTGCGTAGATGACGTCGATCGGCGCCACGAACGTGCGGAAGTAGTGCTCGTAGGTGCCGGCGGACTGGCCGTAGAAGGTGGTCACCATGAAGTCGGTGGCCAGGTAGGTGCCGACGAGGCCGATCAAGAACAGCGGCAGCACGATGATCCACGCGGCGATGAGGCGGGTGCTGACGAGGTAGGGGATGGGCCGGATCGCCATCGACTCCAACGCGTCGATCTCCTCGCTGATCCGCATCGCGCCGATCCGGGAGGTGAACCCGCAGCCGATCCGCGCCGCGAACCCGAGCGCGGCGACCATCGGCGCGAGCTCGCGGGTGTTGGCGTAGCCGGAGATGAAGCCGGTCAGCGGGGCCAGGCCGATCACGTCGAGCCCCTGGTAGCCCTCGAGGCCGACCTCGGTCCCGGTCAGCGTCGAGAGCAGCAGCACGACGCCGACCACGCCGCCACCGACCAGGAAGATCCCGGAGCCGAGGGTGACCTCGGCGAGCACCCGGGTGACCTCCTTGCGGTAGCGGGTCGCGGCCAGCGGCAGGCCGGCCACCGCCCGCCAGGCGAGGACGAGCTGCAGCCCGATCCCGGCTGCCGGGCCGAGCACGACGCCCGGCAGGGCGGCGGGCGCCGTGGCCCGTGCGGTGGCACGAGAGGCTGTGCTCATCCGATCGGACCTCCCGCGAAGGTGCTGTGCACCTGGGAGATGACGAAGTTGGCGGCGAACAGCAGCACGAAGTTGGTCACCACGGCGCTGGTCACCGCCTCCCCGACGCCGGTCGGCCCGCGCTCGGCGCGCAGGCCCTTGAAGGAGGCGACGAGCGCGCAGATCACCGCGAACACGGCGGCCTTGGTCAGGGAGAGGTAGAGATCGGAGGGCTGGGCGAGCGTGGTGACCGAAGCCAGGTAGCTGCCCGGCGGCAGGTCCTGCAGCACCACGCTGATGCTGAGCGTGGTGAGGATGGTGAAGAACATGACGACGCCGTTGAGCAGCACCGCGACGAAGATGATCGCGAGCATCCGCGGCACGACCAGCCGCTCGACCACCGAGATGCCCATGACCTCCATCGCGTCGATCTCCTCGCGGATGCGGCGCGAGCCGAGGTCGGCGCAGATGGCGGAGCCGGCGACGCCGGAGAGCATGAGGGCGGTGATCAGCGGGGAGGCCTGCCGCACCACGGCGAGGGTGTTGCCGGCGCCGGTGAACGCCACCGCGCCCACCTCCTGGGCCAGCACCCCCACCTGCAGCGCCAGGATGACGCCGAACGGGATCGACACCGCCAGCGCGGGCAGCGTGCACACCCGGATCGCGTACCAGGTCTGCACGACGCACTCGGCCAGCGGGAACCGGCGCGCGGCCAGCGAGCCGACGAGCGCGGCGAACACACGGCGGGAGAAGACCAGCAGCGCCACCGTCTCCGTGAGCGGCCGGGCGAGCGCGGGAAGCACGCGGATGGCGCTGCTGGCCGACACTGGCGCCTCCTGCTCCGGGTCCCCGACCGGGAGCGGGCCGGGGCGAACAATGACAGTTGGACTGTCACACCCGGTACTGTCGCCCCGAGTGTGATCTACGTCAACCCCAACGCTGCAACCTGTTCCAGGTCACGAGATCCGCGCCTGGATGCGTCGCCCGACCCGCGTTGCGCCTGTGTCGATGACAGTCGTACTGTGACAGTCATGAGCGCATTGGCCAGGGTGGAATCGGGTTCACCGGCCGACGACGACGCGGGCCTGCGCACCGTCGACGAGCTCGCCGCGGCCGCCGGGCTGACCGTGCGCACCACCCGGTACTACGCCAGCCTCGGGCTGCTCCCGCCGCCGGCCCGGCGCGGCCGGGTGGCCTGGTACGACGAGACCCACCTCGCCCGCCTGGAGATGATCCGGGCGCTGCAGTCCCACGGGTTCACCCTGCAGGCCATCGAGGGCTACCTGGCCTCGCTGCCCGAGGGCGTCGGCGTCGAGGACCTCGCGGTGCAGCGGGCGATGCTCACCTCCTGGACGGTCGCCCCGCCCCAGGAGCTCACCCGCCGCCAGCTCGACGCGCACGCCGGTCGGGCGCTGTCCGACGACGAGGTCGCGCTGCTGGAGGAGCTCGGCATGGTGCGCCGCGGCACGGACTCCCGCGGGCTGATCCGGTTCACCCCGATGCACGGCTTCGACGTCACCGTGCAGCTGCTCGACCTGGACATCCCGGTCCCCGGCATGCGGCGCGCGGGGGAGGCGATCGGCCGGCACACCGCCGCCCTGGCCGAGGAGCTCACCGAGGTGCTGCACCACGAGGTCGTCGAGCCCTGGCGTCGCGCGCGGCAGACCGGCACCGGGAGCGACCGGGAGGACGACGGCGCGAGCGACCGGGAGAGCGACCGGGAGAGCGCTGCCCGGCTGGAGCACACCATCGCCACGCTGCGCCAGCTGACGCTGGACGCGATCGTGCGCGGCTTCCAGCGCTCGGCCAACGACCTGATCGCGCGGTCCCTGGCTCGCCGCTGAGTGGACCGACTAGGCTCGGACAACGTGAGCCAACGCACCCTCGTCCTCCTCAAGCCCGACACGGTCCGCCGTGGCCTCGTCGGCACCGTGCTCGCCCGGTTCGAGGCCAAGGGCCTTCGGATCGTCGCGATGGAGCAGCGTCACATCGACGCCGCGCAGGCCGACGCGCACTACGCCGAGCACGTCGAGCGCGACTTCTACCCGCCGCTGCGCGACTTCGTGACCAGCGGACCGCTCGTGGCGCTCGTGCTCGAGGGCGACCAGGCGATCGAGGTGGTCCGCACGCTCAACGGCGCCACCGACGGCCGCAAGGCCGCGCCCGGCACCATCCGCGGCGACCTCGCGCTGTCGAACCGGGAGAACCTGGTGCACGGCTCGGACTCCGAGGAGTCCGCCGCGCGCGAGATCGCGCTCTGGTTCCCCCACCTGGCCTGAGCCTGGCGGCCCGGCGGCGAGACACGCGCCGCGCCGCTGCGGCGTGCCTGCGCCACCGCGCGGACTTCCTTACCTAGTCTCGCAAGCGGTGGCCCTCGGATCGTGCGCCCGGTGACCACCCCGGCTCACGAGCCGGCTTCCCCAGGACGCGCACGAGCGGGCTGCTTTCGGGCGGTCCGGCGACGTGCTGCGAGGATGCGTGAGGGCGAACTCCATCATCGGCCGTGACATGGCCGTGGACCTCGGCACTGCGAACACGCTCGTCTACGTCCGCCGCCGGGGCGTGCTGCTCGACGAGCCGAGCGTCGTGGCGATCAACGACTCCACCGGCGAGGTCATCGCCGTGGGCCACGCGGCCAAGCAGATGCTGGGCCGCACCCCGGACAACATCACCGCGCTGCGACCGTTGCGCGACGGCGTCATCGCCGACTTCGAGGCCACCGAGCAGATGCTGCGGCACTTCATCGCCCGCGTGCACCGGCGCCGCTACTTCGCCAAGCCGCGGATGGTCATCTGCGTGCCCAGCTCCATCACCCCGGTGGAGCAGCGCGCGGTGAAGGAGGCCGGATACCAGGCCGGCGCCCGCCGCGTCTACGTCGTCGAGGAGCCCATGGCTGCCGCGATCGGCGCCGGGCTGCCCGTGCACGAGGCCACCGGGAACATGATCGTCGACGTCGGCGGCGGCACCACCGAGGTCGCCGTCATCTCGCTCGGCGGCATCGTCACGTCGCTGTCGGTGCGCACCGCCGGCGACGACCTCGACGCCGCCATCGTGGCGTGGATGAAGAAGGAGCACGGCGTGATGCTCGGCGACCGCACCGCCGAGGACGTCAAGATCAACCTCGGTTCCGCGTTCCCGCGCCCCGGCGAGCCCGACGGCGAGGTCCGTGGCCGCGACATGGTCACCGGCCTGCCCCGCACCGTCGTGGTGTCCAGTGCCGACATCCGCAAGGCGCTGGAGGAGCCGCTGCACGCCATCGTCGACGCGGTCCGGGTGACCCTGGACCAGACCCCGCCCGAGCTGGCCGGCGACATCATGGACCGCGGCATCGTGCTCACCGGCGGCGGCGCCCTGCTGCGCGGCCTCGACGAGCGGATCCGGCACGAGACCGGCATGCCCGTGCACGTCGCCGAGGACCCGCTCGTCTCCGTCGCCATGGGCGCGGGACGGTGCGTGGAGGAGTTCGAGGCGCTGCAGCAGGTCCTGGTCAGCAACCAGCGGCGGTTCTGATGGCGATCGACACCCGGCCCGTGCGCCCCTCGCGCCGTACCCCCCGCCCGGCGGGCCCCACCCGCTCCGGCAACCGTCCCGACGACGGCGGCGGCCGGCCGTCGCGCTCGCTGGTGCTGGCGATCGTGCTGGCCTGCGCCGCGCTGATGGTGGTGGACAAGGCCGGCGGCGACGACTCGCCGGTCGCGCCGCTGCGCCAGGTCGCCGGCGAGGTCCTCGGCCCGGTGCAGGCCGGGGTGGCCACCGTGGTGCGCCCGGTCGCCGACCTGCCCTCCGCGCTGCGCACCAACTCCTCGCTGCGCGAGGAGGTCTCCACGCTCGAGGCCGACAACGCCGCGCTGCGCGCCCGCCTCGACAAGGCCGGGTACGACGCCGCCCGCGCCGCGCAGCTCGAGGGGCTGCGTGCGGTGGCCGGCGACCTGGGCTACGCCCTCGTCCCGGCGCGGGTGATCGCGATCGGTGCCGCGCAGTCCTTCTCCAGCACGGTCACCATCGACGCGGGCTCGGAGGCCGGCCTGGCGCCCGACATGACCGTGGTGGCCGCCGAGGGCCTGGTCGGCCGGATCACGTCGGTGACCCGCCACACCGCCACCGTGCTGTTGATCGTGGACCAGACCTCCGCCGTCGGCGGGCGGATCGGCGACAACCTCGAGCTCGGGTTCGTCCGCGGCAACGGCACGCTCGGCACCGACGACCGGCTCGAGATGGAGCTGACCGACCGCAACGTCGTGCCCAAGGTCGGCCAGCAGGTCGTCACGTGGGGCAGCGAGGGCGGTGCGCCGTACGTCGCCGGGGTGCCGATCGGCAAGGTGACCAAGGTGTACGAGTCGCTGCGCGAGACCAGCTACCGCTCGGTGATCGAGCCGGGCGTCGACTTCACCGCCCTGGACCTGGTGGGCGTCGTGGTGCCCTCGGGTACCGGCGGCCGGGTCATCGAGGCGGACGGGAGCCTGCGATGAGGGTCAGCTCGTCAGGACGTCTGGTCGCCGTGCTTCTGGCGGTGCTGCTCGCCCTGCTCGCGCAGGTCACGGTGCTGCCGCACTTCGCCTGGCAGGTGCGCGGCCTGGGGGTCGTGCCCGACCTGCTGCTGCTCGTCGTGGTGGGCGTCGCCCTGCTGACCGACACCCGCTACGCCACCCTCACCGGCTTCTTCGCCGGCCTGCTGCTCGACCTCGCGCCGCCCGCCGACCACCTGGCCGGACGCTGGGCGCTGGCCCTGGCCGTCGTGGGCTACGTGATCGGTCGGCTGGCCCACGACCACACCACCGACGCGCCGCAGCTGGCGCCCGAGGTGGTCCGGCGGGTGCCGCTGCCGCTGGTGCTCGCCGCCGCGGCCGGCGGCTCGTTCGTGGGCACCTCGGTGTTCGCGCTGACCGGGGTGTTCCTCGACGACGCCGCCGCGGGCGTGAGCGACCTGCTTCCGGTGGCGCTGGTCGCGCTGCTGCTCGACGTGCTCGCCGCCCTCGTGGTGGTGCCGGCGTTGGCCTGGCTGCTGCGCCGGATCGGGACCGAACGGGGCCCTGCGGGCCTGTGGGCGCGGGCCTGATGACCCAGGGCGCCTCGCACCGCAGCCGGCTGCGGCTGATCGTGATCCAGACACTGGTGTTCTCGCTGCTGGCCACCCTCGGCGTGCGCCTGTACTACCTGCAGGTCATCTCGGGGGAGACCTACCGTGGGCAGGCTGCCTCGCAGTCGGTGCGCGAGATCGTGGTGCAGCCGCAGCGCGGCCTGGTCGTGGACGCGATGGGCCGCCCGCTGGTCACCAACCGGCTCACCTGGGTGGTCTCGGTGGACCGCACCCTGCTCGGCAAGATGAGCGAGGCCGACCGAGCCGGGCTGCTGGAGCGCACCGGCGAGGCCATCTCGGTGGACGTCGCGAAGATCGAGCGCCGCCTGCTGCTGTGCGGCGACGCCGGCGCGGTGGCCGGCGAGTGCTGGAACGGCTCGCCCTTCCAGCCCGTCCCGGTCGCCTCCGGCGTCGAGGAGGCGGCCGCGCTGCGGATCCTCGAGCAGCCCGAGGACTTCCCCGGCGTCGTGGTCGAGCAGCAGAGCGTGCGGGCCTACCCGGCGCCGTACGGCGTCAACGCCGCGCACGTGCTCGGCTACGTCAGCCCGATCACCTCCGATGAGCTCGACGAGGCCAAGGAGGCCGGCGACAGCTCGGTCAACGGTGCCTCCGTGGTCGGCCGCGCCGGCGTCGAGAAGGGCTACGACGAGTGGCTGCGCGGGCAGCCCGGCTACCAGAAGGTCGCGGTCGACTCGAAGGGCCGGGTGCGCCAGGACGTCTCCGACCTGCAGGCGCAGCCCGGCGACACGCTGGTCACCAGCATCGACGCCAAGGTGCAGTCGGTGGTGGAGGAGCAGCTGGCCGCCGCGATCGCCAAGCAGCGCGCCACCCGCGACCCGGTCACCAAGCGCAACTTCGAGGCCGACTCGGGTGCCGCGATCGTGATGGAGGCGCATACCGGCCGGATCGTGGCGATGGCCAGCCAGCCGACGTACGACCCCGAGGTGTGGGTCGGCGGGATCAGCGAGAAGCAGCTGAAGCGGCTCTACTCCGAGGCCGCCGGCAACCCGCTGCTCGCCCGGTCGTTCCAGGGCCAGTTCGCGCCGGGCTCGACGTGGAAGCCGTTCATGACGGTCGGGGCGCTGCGCAACGGCTACGCGCCGGACACGGTGCTCGGCTGCCCCTCGTCGGTGCAGATCGGCAACCGCGCCTTCCACAACCACGAGTCCTCGGCCTACGGCTCGGTCACGTTCGCCCGCGCCCTCGAGGTCTCCTGCAACACGTTCTTCTACCAGGTCGGGATGAAGTTCTGGCAGCGTTTCGGCTCCGACCCCGACGACACCGACGCCAAGGACCCGCTGGTCGAGGAGGCCCAGGCCTTCGGCTTCGGCGAGCGCACCGGGCTCGACCTGCCCGGCGAGGCCTCGGGCCGGGTCGCGGACCGGCGCTGGAAGCGCGACTACTACGAGTCGATGAAGGACTACTACTGCGGCATCGCCGGCAAGCCGCAGGACGCGAAGACCTCCGACTTCGTCTACAAGTTCTCCCGCGAGTTCTGCGTGGAGGGCTGGAAGTACCGGCTGCCGGACTCGGCGAACTTCGCCATCGGCCAGGGCGACACCATCGTCACCCCGCTCCAGCTGGCCCGCGGCTACGCGGCGCTCGCCAACGGCGGCATCCTGTACGAGCCGCGGGTGGCGAAGGCGATCGTGTCGCCCGAGGGCAAGGTGATCCGCGAGATCGCGCCGAAGAAGGAGCGCCGGATCAAGGCGAGCAAGCAGGTGCTGAAGTACGTCGACGAGGCGCTCCAGGGCGTCTCCACCCGCGGCACCATGGCCTGGAAGCTCGGCGGGTTCCCGCTGGAGAAGGTGAAGATCCGGGCCAAGACCGGCTCCGCGGAGGTCTACGGCAAGCAGTCCAGCGGCTGGGTCGCCTCCTACACCGAGGACTACGTCGTGGTGATGATGATGACCCAGGGCGGGACCGGCTCCGGCTCCGTCGGCGACAGCGTGCGCGCCATCTGGGACGCCCTCTACGGCGTCGTCGACGGCGAGGTCCGGCCCTCCAAGGCAGCCATCCCGGGCACCACGCCGCCGAGCGAGCTGCCGGTCTTCGACGAGGACGGGTCGATCCTGCCCCCGGCCCACCGTGAGGAGGGCAAGCGGTGAGCAACCGGATCCGGGTCACCCGGGCGTCGGCCGGCGGCGGGCGCCCCCAGCGCACCACCGCTTCGCGCCGGGTCTCGCTGCTGCGCTGGGCCGACATGGACCTGGTGCTGCTCGGCGCCGTCCTGCTGCTCTCGCTGATCGGCTGCCTGCTGATCTGGTCGGCCACCCTGGAGCGCGACGACCTCACCGGTGGCGACAGCCGGGAGTACCTGGTCAAGCAGGGCATCAACGTCGCGCTCGGCCTGGTGCTGATGGCGACCGTGGTGATGACCGACCACCGGTGGGTGCGGATCCTCGCCCCGATCGGCTACCTGCTCGCGGTCGTCGGGTTGGTGCTGGTGCTGGTGATGGGCTCGACCATCAACGGCTCCCGGTCGTGGCTGATGATCGGCGGCATGTCGCTGCAGCCGGCGGAGCTGGCGAAGCTGGCGGTGGTGCTGGGGATGGCCCTGGTCGTCGCGGAACGCAGCGAGGGCCGTTGGCGCGACCGTGTCGGCACCCTCGACGTGCTGCTCATGCTCGCGGTCGCGGCCGTGCCCGCGGTGCTGATCCTGGCCCAGCCGGACCTCGGCACCATGCTGGTGCTCACCGCGACCGTCTTCGGTGTCATCGCCGCCTCCGGAGCGCACCGCTCCTGGCTGGGCGGGCTCGCCGCCGGCGGGATCGGCGTCGCCGCGTTCGCCGTGATCAGCGGGTTCCTCAAGCCCTATCAGGTGGACCGGTTCATGGCCTTCACCAACCCCGACCTCGACCCCCGCGGCGCCGGCTACAACGTCGAGCAGGCCCGGATCGCGGTGGGCAACGGCGGCACCTTCGGTCAGGGCCTGTTCCAGGGCTCGCAGACCCAGTCCGGCTTCGTGCCCGAGCAGCACACCGACTTCGTGTTCACCGTCGCCGGCGAGGAGCTCGGGCTGGTGGGCGCGGCGGCGATCGTCGCGCTGCTCGGCGTCGTGCTGTGGCGCACGCTGCGGATCGCGGCCCGCACCGACGACCTCTTCGGCCGCATCGTCGCCGCCGGCATCGCCTGCTGGTTCGGCTTCCAGGCCTTCCAGAACATCGGCATGTGCCTGGGCATCATGCCCGTCACCGGTGTGCCGCTCCCGTTCGTCTCCTACGGCGGCTCCTCGATGTTCGCCGGCCTGCTCGCCGTGGGCCTGCTGCAGAACATCCACCTGCGCACCCTCAGCGCCCCGGCGTCCCGGCTGGCTCCGCAGCGACGGGTGCTCGTCCGCGGCTGAGCGCCGCTCAGGCAGGATGGGGCCGGCCGACGCCTGCCCGCTCCTCGTCGGAGTGGGGGCGGTGCCGGCTGGCCGCGCCCCCTCGACCCCTGATCGTCCATCGCCGACGAGCCACCGCAGAGAGCAACCAAGACACATGAACGTCCGTCGTACCGTCCTGCCCGCCCTGGCGACCACGGCCGCGTTGGCCGGCGTCACCGTGAGTGCTGTCCCCGCCGGCGCCCACGTCACCGTCACCCCCGACACCACCGCCGCCGGCTCCTACGCCGTGCTGACGTTCAGCGTCGGCCACGGCTGTGAGGGCTCGCCGACCACAGGTCTCGCGATCGCCCTGCCCGAGGAGATCCCCACCGTCACCCCGACCGTCAAGGCCGGCTGGAGCGTGGAGAAGGTGACCGAGAAGCTCGCCGAGCCGGTGACCGACTCCCACGGCAACGAGATCACCGAGCGCGTGACCCGGGTCGTCTACACCGCCGAGACCCCGCTGGCCGACGGCTACCGCGACACCGTCGAGCTGTCGGTCATGCTGCCCGACGCCGCGGGCGAGACCCTCGCCTTCCCGGTCGTGCAGAGCTGCGTGGAGGGCGAGACCGGCTGGGTGGAGACCGCCGCCGAGGGCGCGGCCGTCGCGGAGCTGGAGAGCCCCGCGCCCACCCTCACGCTCACCGAGACCACCGGTGACGGCCACGGCACGGCGACCGGGACCGGCCAGGACACCGACCAGGACACCGACCAGGACACCGGCCAGGGTGCTGGTCAGGGTGCCGAGGCGGACGACGACGCAGCGCCGGCCACCGGCCTGGCCGTCGGCGGCCTCGTCGCCGGCCTGGCAGGGCTCGCGCTCGGTGCGCTCGCTCTGGCCCGCACGCGACGCGCCTGAGGACCGCGCGGATGAAGCGGGTGCCGGCGCTGCTCCTGGCCGTCTCGATGGCACTGCTGGTGCTGCTCGGGACGGCCGGGCCGGCGTCGGCGCACGCCAGCCTGGTCTCCTCCGACCCCGCCGACGGCGCGATCCTGCCGGCGGCACCCGAGGAGGTCACCTTCACCTTCGACGAGCCGGTGCGGCTGGTGCCCGGCGGCCTGCTCGTGTTCGACGCCGCCGGCACCCAGCTCACCGTCAGCGCCACGACGCGCGGGGTCAGGCTCACCGCCGGGCTGCCGCAGTCCCTGGCCGAGGGCAGCTACGTCGTCACCTGGCGCGTCGTGTCCGCCGACGGCCACCCCATCGCCGGGTCGCTGACCTTCCACGTCGGGGCACCCAGCGCCACCCTCGCCGAGCCCGACCTCGGCGACGCCGAGAGCGGTGGCGTCTCGCGCAGCCAGGCACTGGTGCACGGCGTCAACTACATCGCCCTGCTGCTCGCCGGCGGCCTGCTGGTCTTCCTCGGCTGGACGCTGCGCGGCGTCCGGCTCGACCCGCGCCGCCGCACCCTGCTCGTCCGGCTGCTGCTCGGCGCCGCCGGTGTGGCCACCGCCAGCGCCGCGCTGGCCGTGCCGCTCTCCGGTGCCTACCAGCGGGGCGCCGGTTTGGCGGGGGTCCTCGAGACCGCGTCGCTGGACCCCGGCCTGGTCGGCGACGACCTGACGGTGCTGGTGCTGCAGGCGGCCGGGATGGCCGCCGCGGCCTGGGCGGTGCTGCGCGGTCGCGGAGCCTTCGGCGGCGTCGGGCTGACGACCGGGCTGTTGGCCGCGCTCGCGGTGTGGTCGCCCGCGCTGGTGGGCCACACCCGCGCCTACGAGCCGGCCGCGCTGCTGGTGCTCACCGACGCGTTGCACCTGAGCGCCGCCGCGGTCTGGCTCGGCGGGCTGGTCGGGCTCGCGCTGTGCCTGCCCGCGCTCGTCGGCCGGCCCCGGGAGGCGGCCGCAGTGCTCACCCGGTTCGGCAGCCTGGCCGCGGTGCTGCTGGCGGTGCTGGCGCTCTCCGGCCTGCTGCTCGGGTGGCGGATCCTGGGGTCCCTGCCGCTCCTGCTCGAGCAGGCCTACGGCCGGCTGCTGCTGGTCAAGGTCGCGCTGGTGCTCCTCGTCGTGATCGCCGCTGCCTGGAACCGCTACCGGCTCGTGCCGCGGGTGGCCGGCGACGTCGGCCACGACCACCAGCGCCGAGCCGCCGGCCTGGTACGCCGCACCGTCGTCGCCGAGTCGGCGCTGCTGCTCGCCGTGCTCGGCGTGACCGGCTTCCTCACCACCGAGCCGCCGGCGGGTTCCGTGCCGGCGACGGCCGGCACCGCGGACACCGGGGTGGCGAGCGGTGCCACCAGCGACGACCTGCGGGTGCTGGCGGTGCTCGACGCACGCGAGGGCCTGCAGCGACGGCTGATCGTGCAGGTGCAGGACGCCACCGGCGAGCCCGTCGACGCCTACGACGCCCCGGCGCTCACCCTGCGCAGCGGCGACGTCGACCTCGGCCGGGTGCCGCTCACCGCCACCGGTGCGGGCACCTACACCGCCGACGTCGTCTTCCCGCGCGGCGGGACCTGGACGGCGCAGGTCGCCGTGCGCACCGACGAGTTCACCAGCCCGGTGACCACCCTCGAGGTGGTCGTCGACTAGCAGCCGGGCACGGGGCCACGGGAAGGGTGCGGCGGCGGGGGAGCGGGGCTCAGGCGACCGTCGCGGTGACGGCCACCTGGTGCAGCAGGCCCGCCACCCGCACCTGCACGAACAGGCGCAGGTCGCCGGGTGTGGTGAACGTGGTGTGGAAGGTCAGCGCCGTGCCCTCGTCGGTGACCTCCGGGGAGCCGAACGGGTGCACGTGGACGAACCCGCCGTCGGGGCCGATGCCGAACCCGGTCAGGTGGGCGCTGGCACCCAGGTAGCTGCCCAGCGTCAGCGGCCGGTCGTCGGTGTCGGTGACGAGCAGCCGCAGCCGGCCGTTGCCGGAGACCTCGCCGGTGCCGTCCACCCGGACCTTGACCACGCCGTCGTCGCCGACCCGAGCCTGCGGCCCGCGCGGGGCGGGCACGGGCGTCCACTCGCCCGGCACCCGCAGCGTGCTGCCGAGCACCACCGCCTGCGCGGCGCCCTCGGGGGTGAGCTCGGCGACGACCCGCCACTCGCCGGGGGTGTCCAGGTCGATCCGGGCCCGCCAGGTCCCGTCGTCGTCCCGGGTGGGGTGCAGGTGCCGGAAGGAGGCGAGGTCGGCCCTCACGACGTACAGGTGCAGCTCCTTCGTCTGCTCCGGGGTGTACGACGTCAGCGGCTCCCCGCGGTCGTCGAGGACCCGGAACGACATCTCACCGGGGGCACCCGCGGCGGGCAGCGTGACGTCGGCGAGCCGGTACCCGCCGGCCTCGGCGCAGGTGCCGTCACCCACCGGGGTGCCGCCGTGCTCCTGGCCGGGGGCGTGCACGTGGTCCTCACCCTCGGGCAGCGGGGAGAGCACGATGCGCTCGGTCTCGGCCGGCGCCGGCTCCGTCGAGCAGGCGGCCAGCGCGGTCGCGCACACGAGCGCCAGCGCGACGGTGCCGGCCCGCGCCGACCCGCTGCGGCGCAGCGTCACGGAGCGACCGTCAGGAACAGGAAGGCGGCGAAGAGCACCAGGTGCACCACGCCGTGCATCGGCTTGGAGCGACCGGGCACCACGGTCAGCACACCGACCACGGCGGAGAGGAACAGCAGCGCCAGCTGCAGCGGCTCCAGCCCCAGCGCCAGGTCGCCCTCGAGCCAGATCGAGGCGACCGCGATCACCGGGATCGTCAGCCCGATGGAGGCCATCGCGGAGCCGTAGGCCAGGTTCAGGCTGGTCTGCACCCGGTCGAGCACGGCGGCGCGCACCGCGGCGATCGTCTCCGGCGCCAGCACCAGCATCGCGATCACCACGCCGACCACGGCCTGGGGGAAGCCGAGCCACGAGACGGCGTCCTCGATGGCGTAGGACTCCACCTTCGCCAGGCCGACCACGGTGACCAGCGAAAGCACCAGCAGGGCGGCGCTGACGACCGTCTCGCGGGTGGTCGGCGGCTGGGCGTGGGCCTGGTCCCCGGCGTCCTCGGTGGCGTCGTTCTCGGCGAGGCCGATGCCGCCGGCGGCCACGATGCCGGTGCCGGCCCCGATGCCGCCCGCCTCCTGCGAGCGACGCCGCACGCTGGCGGTCACCGGCAGGAAGAAGTCACGGTGCCGCACGGTCTGGGTGAACACGAAGGTGCCGTAGAGCACCAGGGAGGCGATCGCGGCGAAGGCCAGCTGGGTGCCGGAGAAGACCGGCCCCGCCTCGGTGGTGGTGAACACCGGGACCACCATGGTCAGCCCGGCCAGGGTGATCACCGTGGCCAGCGCGGAGCCTGCACCCTCGGGGTTGAAGACCGCGAGGTGGTGGCGCACGGAGGCGACCAGCAGGCACAGCCCCACGATGCCGTTCACGGTGATCATCACCGCCGCGAAGACGGTGTCGCGGGCCAGGGTGGAGGAGTCCCCGCTGCCGCCGACCATCAGCATCACGATCAGGCCGACCTCGATCACGGTGACCGCCACCGCGAGCAGCAGCGAGCCGAAGGGCTCCCCGACGCGGTGCGCGACGACCTCGGCGTGGTGCACGCCGGAGAGCACCGCACCGATCAGCGCGACGCCGATCAGTGCGCTGACCAGGGGCGGCGGATGGGTGCCCCAGGACACCGCGAGGACCAGGGCTGCTGCCGGCGGGGTGAGGACCGACCACTTCAGGCGTCCTTCGGTGGTCGCGCTCATGGGCGCGATCCTACGGTTCGGCGGGCCTCCGGGTACGGGCCGGGGCAGGGTCGACGATGGGGTGCCGAGCATGCCGCGCCCCTAGAATCGACGTCATGTCCGCCACCTCCGTCGAGTCCGTCTTCCCCCGGCTGGAGCCGCACCTGCTGTCGGTGTCCAAGCCGATCCAGTACGTCGGCGGCGAGCTCAACATGGTCGCCAAGGACTGGGACTGCGGCGCGCAGGCCGACGGTGGCGAGACCGTGCGTTGGGCCCTGATGTACCCCGACGCCTACGAGGTCGGCCTGCCCAACCAGGGCGTGCAGATCCTCTACGAGGTGCTCAACGAGCGGGAGTGGATCCTCGCCGAGCGCACCTACGCGGTGTGGCCGGACATGGAGAAGCTGCTGCGCGACCACGACATCCCGCAGTTCACCGTGGACAGCCACCGACCGGTCGGCGCCTTCGACCTCTTCGGCGTCAGCTTCTCCACCGAGCTGGGCTACACCAACCTGCTCACCGCCCTCGACCTGGCCGGCATCCCGCTGCACGCCGTCGACCGCACCGACGACCACCCCGTCGTCATCGCCGGCGGGCACGCGGCGTTCAACCCCGAGCCGATCGCGGCCTTCATCGACGCCGCCGTCCTCGGCGACGGCGAGGAGGTCGTCCTCAAGATCTCCGAGGTCACCCGCGAGTGGAAGGGCGAGGGCCGCCCCGGCGGCCGCGTCGAGCTGCTGCGCCGCCTCGCGGTCAGCGGCTCGGTCTACGTGCCCCGCTTCTACGACGTCTCCTACGACGCCGCGACCGGCGAGATCGCCGCGGTGGTGCCCAACCACCCCGACGCCCCCGAGCGGGTCCGCAAGCACACCCTGATGGACCTGGACCAGTGGCCCTACCCGCGCAACCCGCTGGTGCCGCTGGCCGAGACCGTGCACGAGCGGTTCAGCGTGGAGATCTTCCGCGGCTGCACCCGTGGCTGCCGGTTCTGCCAGGCCGGGATGATCACCCGCCCCGTGCGCGAGCGCTCCATCGAGACGATCGGCGCGATGGTGGACAACGGCGTGCGCAAGACCGGCTTCGAGGAGGTCGGCCTGCTCAGCCTGTCCAGCGCCGACCACACCGAGATCGGCGAGGTCGCCACCGCGCTGGCCGACCGCTACGAGGGCTCCAACGTCTCGCTGTCGCTGCCCAGCACCCGGGTCGACGCCTTCAACATCACCCTGGCCAACGAGTTCTCCCGCAACGGGCGCCGCTCCGGGCTGACCTTCGCCCCCGAAGGCGGCAGCGAGCGGATGCGCAAGGTGATCAACAAGATGGTCACCGAGGACGACCTGATCCGCACCGTCGCCGCCGCCTACAGCCACGGCTGGCGCCAGGTGAAGCTCTACTTCATGTGCGGCCTGCCGACCGAGACCGACGAGGACGTGCTGCAGATCGCCGAGCTGGCCAAGCGGGTGATCGCCACCGGCCGCGAGGTCTCCGGGCGCAACGACATCCGCTGCACCGTCTCCATCGGCGGGTTCGTGCCCAAGCCGCACACCCCGTTCCAGTGGGCCGCCCAGCTCGACTCCGAGACCACCGACCGCCGCTTGCAGCTGCTGCGCGACACCGTGCGCGCCGACAAGCGGTTCGGCCGCGCCATCGGCTTCCGCTACCACGACGGACAGCCCGGCATCATCGAGGGACTGCTGTCCCGCGGCGACCGCCGGGTGGGCGCGATCATCGAGCAGGTGTGGCGCGACGGCGGCCGCTTCGACGGCTGGAGCGAGCACTTCTCCTTCGAGCGCTGGGAGCAGGCCGCGACCACCGCGCTGGCCGGCGTGGACGTCGACCTGTCCTGGTTCACCACCCGGGAACGGACGTATGAGGAGATCCTGCCCTGGGACCACCTCGACTCCGGCCTGGACAAGGACTGGCTGTGGGCGGACTGGGAGGACGCGCTCGCCGTCGGCGAGGGCACCTCCGACGTCGAGGTCGAGGACTGCCGCTGGACCCCCTGCTACGACTGCGGCGTGTGCCCGGAGATGGGCACCGAGATCCAGATCGGCCCCACCGGACGGCCGATGCTGCCGCTGAGCGTGGTCTGAGTTGAGCGCCCTCACCCCGGCCCGGCCGCCCCGCCAGGGCCCGCTCGGCATCGCCCTGCGCGGCGGACCCCGCGTGGTCCTCATGGTCGTGCTCGCCGTCGGCGCGCTGACGTCGGACTCCAACGTGATGCGCATCGTCGCCGCGCTTCTCTTCGTGCTCAACGCCGGCCGCCTGCTCGACCCCGACTGGCGACGCTTCGTGGTCACCGGACTCTTTCCCGAGCGGGTCGAGGCGCAGTACTGCCAGCCCGGCGAGCACAGCGTCGAGCTCGTCGCCGTCGGGCCGCGGCACGTCGAGGTGATCAAGGCGCTGCGTGAGGTCGACGACCTCGACCTGGTCGAGGCCAAGGCGCTGCTGAAGGTGCCCGCGGTGGTCGTCGAGGACCTGAGCGCGGACAGCGCCGCGGCCGTCGCGAAGCGTCTCACCGAGGCCGGCGCCACGGTCCGGGTGCTCGACCCGGTCGGGTGAGCCGTAGGCTCTGCGCCATGGACGAGGACTCGCGCCCGGCAGCTCGCACGACGTACGTCCTCGTCGACGGCGAGAACATCGACGCCACTCTCGGCACCTCGATCCTCGGACGCCGCCCGCGGCCCGAGGAGCGTCCCCGCTGGGAGCGGCTGCTGCAGTTCGCCCGCGACAAGTGGGGCCAGCCCGCCCAGGGGCTCTTCTTCCTGGCGGCCAACAACGAGCTGCCGATGTCGTTCATCCAGGCGCTGCTGGCGATCGGCTACCGGCCGGTGCCGCTGTCGGGTGGTGCCGGGCAGAAGGTCGTCGACATCGCCATCCAGCGCACGCTCGCCGAGCTGCGCACCCGCGAGGCCGACGCGCTGCTGGTCAGCAACGACGGCGACTTCGTGGAGCAGGTCGCCGGCCTGCTCGAGGACGACGAGCGGCGCGTCGGCGTCATCGGGTTCACCGAGTTCCGCAACCAGTCCTTCCTCGACCTGGTCGACGACGGCCTGGAGACCTACGACCTGGAGTACGACGTCGCGGCCTTCAACGAGCGGCTGCCGCGGATCCGGATCATCCCGATCGACGAGTTCGACCCGACCCAGTTCCTCTGAGGCCCAGGTCCTTCGTGACCCTGCGCTGCCGAGGCCGGCAGCGCAGGGGCTCACGAAGGTGCTCTCACAGGAGCGGCTCGGAGAGCTCCTCCTCGGGCTCCACGTAGCACACGAGGGTGTCGCCCTTCTTCACGTTCTTCGGGTCCTCGATCACGGCCTTGATGTCGGTGAGGTAGTCGCTGAGCTTGGCCAGGTCGTCGGAGTCGATCGCGGTGGCGCAGTAGCCGGCCATCGACTGCTCGATGTCCTCCAGGTTCGAGGCGGTCACCTTCTCCACGCCGACGATCTCGCCGTCGTGCTTCTCGGTGCAGTCCTTCTTCAGGAGGTTGACGGTGCCGCCGTCCTCCTCGACGTCCACGCACTGGCCGACCTTCGCGTTGCCAGGGGTGACGATCGAGTCCGCGAAGATGAAGACCGCCGTGGCGACGCCCGCCGAGGCCAGGGTCATCACGATGCCGACGATGATCGCGGCGATCGCCAGCCCGCGGCCCTTGCGCTGGCCTCCCTTGGTGCGGGAGAGACCCAGGATCCCGAGGATCAGGCCGACCGGCGCCAGGCAGCACAGGAAGCTGAGCACCAGCGCGGCGACAGACAACCCGTCGGTCTTCGGCTGCCCGGACTCCGCCCCACCCGGATAGCCGCCCGGGTAGCCGCCCGGGTAGCCGCCTGAGGGCGGGCCGTACCCGCCGCCCTGCGGGGCGCCGTACGGGTTGGCCGAGGGCGGGGGAGCGTAGGGGCTGTGGCCGGGTTGGCCGGGTTGGCCGGGGCCGGGCTGACCGGGTCCGGGCTGGCCCGGCTGGCCTCCCTGGCCGTACGGGTCCTGGCCGGGCTGGTTCGGGTTCTGACCATAGGGATCGCTCACGGGGCTCACAGTAACCGCGGCGGCTGGTCAGGTGCTGGGGATGGTCTGGGGCCCGCTGGCGCGTCGTACCGGCACGCCGGGCACTAGGATCAGCCCACGTGAGTCGTGAGCAGCCAGCCCAGCAGGCACCCCCGGTCCAGAAGGTGCGGATCCGGTACGCCAAGCGCGGACGGCTGCGCTTCACCAGCCACCGCGACGTCAGCCGCGCGATCGAGCGGGCCGTGGTCCGTGCCGAGATCCCGATGGCCTACTCCTCGGGGTTCCACCCGCACCCTCGGATCTCCTACGCCGGCGCCTCCCCGACGGGCGCGGCCAGCGAGTCGGAGTACGTCGAGCTCGGCCTCGCCGAGGTGCGGGAGCCGGCCGCCGTCGGCGCTGCGCTGGACGCGGCGCTGCCTGCGGGCCTGGACGTGGTGGCCAGCGTCGACGCCGCCGGCTCCAGCGCCGGGTCGCTGTCGGACCTGCTCACCGCCAGCCGCTGGCGGATCGAGCTCGGCGACCTGGACCCGGACGCGGTCCGCGACGCCGTGGCGGCGTTCCTCGCCGTCGAGTCGGTCCCCGTGGAGCGGATGACGAAGAAGGGGCTGCGGACCTTCGACTGCCGGGCCGCGGTCATCGCCCTCGACGTCGCACCCGACGGCGCGCTCGACCTCGTGCTGGAGCACACGGTGCCCGCCGTACGGCCCGACGACGTGCTCACCGGCCTGCGCGCCACGGCCGGGCTCGAGGCTCCGGCGACCATGCTGCTGACCCGGGTGAGCCAGGGCGTGCTCGATCGGGAGACCGGGGAGATCGGCGACCCGCTGTCGCCCCGGTGATACCCCGGCGCTGAACGGGGTGTGCGATACTCGCCACAAGACCACCCGAGTGCCTCCTACCGGAGCGCGCCGAGCGGTCTGACGACGTTCTCGCCGCCCGGCAGGAGACTGACCGGACGGCACGGTGGAGGACAGGCACCACCCGACGCGACGCACACCGCGACCGCGGCAGGTGGGAGCCCTACCTCCAGTGACGCTTGCGGAGGGTGTCGTCCCACGAAGGCTTACGACACCGCGCCCGCGGGCGGGTGTCGATGACACCCCGGCACGCGGAAGTGGGCCGGGTGGAGGAGTACCGCCATGACGGACGCGCCCACCGAGAACCAGAGCAACACCCCGGACCAGGAGGCGACCACACCGGCCGCCGGCGCGGACAGCGCCGCCCCTGCTCCCACCGAGGCGCCGGCCGACGCGTCGCCCGAGGCCGCTGCTGAGAAGCCGGCCAAGAAGACCGCTGCTCGCAAGACCGCGGCGAAGAAGACGGCCGTGAAGCGGACGCCGGCCAAGAAGGCCGCCGCAGCACCTGCGGAGACCGCTGCCGAGGCCGTGCAGGGTGAGGCCGCGGAGGGTGAGGCCGCGGAGGGTGAGGCCGCCGCGAAGCCCGCCAAGAAGACGGCTGCGCGCAAGAGCACCGCCGCGAAGAAGACCGCGGCGAAGAAGACCACGACCCGCAAGACCGCCGCGAAGAAGACCGCGGCGCCGGCCTCCGAGCAGCTCGCGTTCACCGAGGAGCCCACCGCTCCCGCCGAGGCACCCGTCGAGGCTGCGGCTCCCGCCGAGTCCGCGGTTCCCGCGGAGAGCACCGAGCAGGCGGCTCCCGTCGCGGAGACGACTCCGGCCGCGCCCAAGGTGACCACCCGGACCCGCTCCTCGCGTAGCCGCGCCGCCGCCGTGGTGTTCCAGGCCCCCGAGCCCACCCCCGTGGCCGAGGCCGCTGTGACGGACGCCGAGGAGGCTGAGGACGAGGCCCTCGTCGAGGCCACCGCCGCTGACGCCGCCGCCGCCGAGGCCGAGGCCGCCGAGGAGACCGAGGCCGGCGAGGAGACCGAGGCCGGCGCCACCGAGGACAAGTCCGAGGACGACGACGAGGAGAGCCAGGACGGCGAGGACGGCGAGCAGCCGTCCGGCAACGCCCGCCGCCGTCGGCGCCGCGGTGGCCGACGTCGCCGCAAGCCCGCCGGTGCCGGCTCCGACGGTGACAGCGACTCCGACGGCGACTCCGACAGCGACTCCGAGGGTGCGGAGGCCGACGCGTCCGCGGACGCCGAGACCGAGACTGAGACCGAGACCGCCCCCGAGACCGGCGCCGGTACCGGCGCGCGCTCGGGCCGCAGCCGCAGCCGCGGCGGCCGCTCCGCCAAGCCCGCTGCCCAGACCGACGGTGTCGACGGCGCCGACGGCGCCGACGGCGCCGCGGGGGAGGACGCGGAGTCCGCGGACTCCGAGGGAGACGACGCCGGTGAGGGCGACGCCGCAGAGGGCAACGGCCAGGGCGGCTCGTCCACCTCGCGCCGCCGGCGTCGCCGCCGCCGCTCCGGGGACGGCTCCGGCGGTGCCGACGGGGACGACCCGGAGAACACCGTCACCCGCGTTCGCAAGCCGCGCTCGCCCGAGGACGAGATCACGGCCGTCGCCGGCTCGACCCGCCTCGAGGCCAAGAAGCAGCGCCGCCGCGAGGGTCGCGAGGCCGGTCGCCGCCGTGCGCCGATCGTCAGCGAGGCCGAGTTCCTCGCCCGCCGCGAGGCCGTCGAGCGCGTCATGGTCGTGCGCCAGCGCAAGGACCTGACCCAGATCGCCGTGCTCGAGGACAAGGTGCTCGTGGAGCACTACGTCGCCCGCGAGTCGCAGACCTCTCTGATCGGCAACGTCTACCTCGGCCGCGTGCAGAACGTGCTGCCCTCCATGGAGGCTGCGTTCATCGACATCGGCAAGGGCCGCAACGCGGTGCTCTACGCCGGCGAGGTCAACTGGGCCGCGCTGGGCCACAAGGAGGGCCAGCCGCGCAAGATCGAGTCGTTCCTGCAGTCCGGGCAGACCATCCTGGTCCAGGTCAGCAAGGACCCGATCGGTCACAAGGGCGCCCGGCTCACCAGCCAGATCAGCCTGGCCGGCCGATTCCTGGTCTACGTGCCCGACGGCACGACCTCGGGCATCTCCCGCAAGCTGCCCGACACCGAGCGCGCGCGGCTCAAGTCGCTGCTCAAGGAGATCGTCCCCGAGTCGGCCGGCGTCATCGTGCGCACCGCTGCTGAGGGCGCCTCGGAGGACGAGCTGACCCGCGACGTCGAGCGGCTCAAGGCCCGCTGGGAGGACATCGAGGCCAAGGTCGCCAAGGGCAACGCGCCGCAGATGCTCTACGGCGAGCCCGACCTGACCCTCAAGGTCGTCCGCGACCTGTTCACCGAGGACTTCACCAAGCTGATCGTCCAGGGCGACGACGCCTGGAGCACCGTCAAGGAGTACGTCGACCACGTCGCCCCCGACCTGGCCGACCGCCTCGAGAAGCACGACCCCAGCGACGCCGACCTGTTCACGGTGCACCGCGTCGACGAGCAGATCGCCAAGGGCCTGGACCGCAAGGTCTGGCTGCCCTCCGGTGGCTCGCTGGTCATCGACCGCACCGAGGCCATGACCGTCGTCGACGTCAACACCGGCAAGTTCACCGGCTCCGGGGGCAACCTCGAGGAGACCGTCACCAAGAACAACCTGGAGGCGGCCGAGGAGATCGTGCGCCAGCTCCGGCTGCGCGACATCGGCGGCATCATCGTCGTCGACTTCATCGACATGGTGCTGGAGTCCAACCGGGACCTGGTGCTGCGTCGGCTGGTCGAGTGCCTCGGCCGCGACCGCACCCGGCACCAGGTCGCCGAGGTCACCTCGCTCGGCCTGGTCCAGATGACCCGCAAGCGGATCGGCACGGGCCTGCTCGAGGCCTTCAGCGAGACCTGCTCGCACTGCCAGGGCCGCGGGGTCCAGGTGCACGACATGCCGGTGGAGCCCAAGCGGGGCGGTGACCAGGAGGAGCCGCGCCGTGGCCGCCGCAAGGGCAAGGGCAAGGGCCAGGACGCGCCTGCCGAGCCCGTCGCCAAGCCGGTGCCCACTCCGAAGGACGTCGCGGCGATGGCCAAGCCGGCTCCGGCCGAGCAGGGCGACGAGACCGAGACCCCTGACGACACGTCCGCCGACACGTTCGCTGACACGCCTGCCGAGACTCCGGTCGAGACGCCGGCTGAGACCGGCGTCGAGGCGCCGGTGGCTGCCGAGGAGGCCGTCGCGGCCGTCATCGAGTCCACCGAGCGCACGGTCGAGCCGCCTGCCGAGCAGCCCGCCGCCGAGCAGCCCGCCGCCGAGCAGCCCGCCGCCGAGCAGCCCGCCGCCGAGCAGCCCGCCGCCGAGCAGCCCGCCGCCGAGAAGCCCGATGCTGAGCAGCCTGTCGAGCAACTGGTTGCCGACGCCGACGCCGGCGCGCAGGTGCCCGCACCGGCAGAGCCGCCGGTCGAGCCGGCGCCGGTCGACGTACCGGCCGAGCAGCCCGCCGAGCAGCCCGCCGAGCAGCCCGCCGAGCAGGCGGTGGAGCAGCCGGCCCCGAAGGCCACCACGACCGTCGTCACCCGTACCCGGCGCCGTGCCGCCAGCCGTCCCGCGGGACCGCCGGCTGCCGACACCGCCACCAGCGGCGCGGACGCGGCCACCGAGCCCGCGGCACAGGAGCCGGCCGGCTCCGACGCGGCGTCCGACGGTGCGGGGGAGGGCGAGTCCGAGCCGCACGTGGAGCGCGTGCCGGTGAAGAAGAGGGGCGCCCGCAAGCGCTGAACGACCCCGGTCGCCATCGTTTTGGTGGATACCGGGCCGAACCGTAGTATTGACCGTCGGTGCGCCGCCAAGGAGTGCCGTTCTGCTGGCGCCCGGCAGGATCGCATCCCCACCCTGGTGGGGGAGTGGCCTTGCTGTGTGTGCCGTAGACCCAGACGTTGACGTGAGAAGGAGCCCGCGGTGGTGTACGCGATCGTGCGCGCAGGCGCGAAGCAGGAGAAGGTCGCCGTTGGCGACGTCATCGAGATCGACAAGGTCTCCACGCCTGTGGGCGACACCCTCACCCTGCCGGTGGTCCTCGCCGTCGACGGTGAGACCGTGACCGCCACCGGTCTGGACAAGGCCGCGGTGACGGTCGAGGTGCTCGGCGCCACCAAGGGCCCGAAGATCATCATCCAGAAGTACAAGAACAAGACCGGTTACAAGAAGCGCCAGGGTCACCGCCAGAAGTACACCCAGGTCAAGGTCACCGACATCTCGCTCTGAGCCCCCGCGGGTTCACGTCTTCCGAAGGACTGAAACATGGCACACAAGAAGGGTGCGGCTTCTACCAAGAACGGCCGCGACTCCAACGCCCAGCGCCTCGGCGTGAAGCGCTACGGCGGCCAGCTGGTCAACGCCGGCGAGATCATCGTCCGCCAGCGTGGCACCCACTTCCACCCCGGCTCGGGCGTGGGCCGCGGCGGCGACGACACCCTGTTCGCGCTGATCCCCGGCGCGGTCGAGTTCGGTCGCAGGCGCGGCCGCAAGGTCGTCAACATCGTCCCGGGCGAGTGAGCTGACGCTCGCACTGGATCGAGGCTTTCGGAGGGCGTCCCGGTTTGCGGGACGCCCTCCGGCCTTTTCCGGCGGGTCGGTCGTGACCCGTCCCCCGCACCACCCCAAGTGAAAGAGTGACCCCATGGCTGTACCCACCTTCGTCGATCGAGTGACGCTGCACGTCGCCGCCGGTCGCGGCGGCAACGGGGTCGCCTCCGTTCACCGGGAGAAGTTCAAGCCCCTCGGCGGGCCCGACGGCGGCAACGGCGGCCCGGGCGGGTCGGTGATCCTCCGGGTCGACCCCGACGTCACCACGCTGCTCGACTACCACCACTCCTCCAAGCGGCAGGCCGAGCACGGCGGCCACGGCGCCGGCGACCGCCGCAACGGCTCGCACGGGGCCGACATGATCCTCCGGGTGCCCGACGGCACCGTCGTGAAGCTCCGCAACGGCGAGGTCCTCGCCGACCTGGTCGGCGCCGGCACGGAGCTGGTCATCGCCGAGGGCGGCCGCGGCGGCCTCGGCAACGCCGCGCTGGCCTCGAAGTCCCGCAAGGCGCCCGGGTTCGCGCTGCTCGGCGAGCCCGGCGAGGAGCTCGACGTCGTGCTCGAGCTCAAGGTCGTCGCCGACGTCGGCCTGGTCGGCTTCCCCAGCGCCGGCAAGTCCAGCCTGATCGCCTCGATCTCGCGGGCCCGGCCCAAGATCGCCGACTACCCCTTCACCACCCTGGTGCCCAACCTCGGCGTGGTCACCGCCGGCGACGTCGTCTTCACCGTCGCCGACGTGCCCGGCCTGATCGAGGGCGCGGCCGAGGGCCGCGGCCTGGGCCACGACTTCCTGCGCCACATCGAGCGCTGCGCGGCCCTGGTGCACGTCCTGGACACCGCCACCATGGAGCCCGGGCGCAACCCCGCCGACGACCTGGCCGTCATCGAGGACGAGCTGCGCCGCTACGGCGGGCTCGAGGACCGCCCGCGCCTGGTCGCGCTGAACAAGGTCGACGTGCCCGACGGCCGCGGCATCGCCGACATGGTCGTCGAGGAGCTGCGCGCCGCGGGCCACCGGGTCTTCCCGATCTCCGCCGTGTCCGGCGAGGGCACCCGCGAGCTGATCTTCGCGATGGCCGAGATCGTGCAGGAGGCCCGCAAGGCCCGCGAGGCGGAGATCCCCGCCCGGGTCGTGGTCCGGCCCAAGGCCGTCGACGACGACGGCTTCACCGTCACCCGCACCGGCGCCGGCTGGCGGGTGCGGGGCCGCAAGCCCGAGCGCTGGGTGCGCCAGACCGACTTCAGCAACGACGAGGCCGTCGGCTACCTCGCCGACCGGCTCAACCGCCTCGGCGTGGAGACCCGCCTGGTGCAGCTCGGTGCCGAGGAGGGCGACGCGGTGCTCATCGGGCCCACCGAGGACGCCGTGGTGTTCGACTTCAAGCCCGGCATCGACGCCGGCGCCGAGAACCTCTCGCGCCGCGGCGAGGACGCCCGCTTCGCCGAGGACCGTCCCGCCGCGCAGCGGCGCCGCGAGATCCAGGAGAAGCTCGGCGAGCGCGCCGAGAACGAGACCCGCGCCGACGTGGCCCGCCGCATCGACCGCCCGGAGGTCTACGGACCCACGTCGTACGAGATCGGCTCGGCCGAGGACCCCGACGTGGAGCAGGAGGCCTGGCTCGAGGACGATCCCGGTGAGTGACGACCTCGCGGCCGCTGGGCGCCCTGAGGTCCTCGCGGCCAGGCGGATCGTGGTCAAGGTCGGCTCGTCGTCGTTGACCACGGCCGCCGGCGGCCTCGACCCCGAGCGGCTCCGGGTGCTCGCCGACGTCCTCGCCGAGACCCGGGCGCGGGGGAGCGAGGTCGTGCTGGTCTCCTCCGGCGCCATCGCCGCCGGGCTGGCGCCGCTCGGCCTCAAGCGCCGCCCGCGCGGGCTCGCCGCGCAGCAGGCGGCCGCCTCCGTGGGCCAGGGGCTGCTCGTGCACCGCTACACCGAGGAGCTCGGCCGCCACGGCATCACCGTCGGGCAGGTGCTGCTCACCGTCGACGACGTGGCCCGCCGCGGCAGCTACCGCAACGCCCAGCAGACGTTCACGAAGCTGCTCGAGCTCGGCGTGCTGCCCATCGTCAACGAGAACGACACGGTGGCGACCGGTGAGATCCGGTTCGGCGACAACGACCGCCTCGCCGCGCTCGTCGCGCACCTCGTCCGCGCCGACCTGCTGGTCCTGCTCAGCGACGTCGACGCGCTGTACGACGGTCCGCCGAGCCGTCCCGGGGCGCAGCGGATCGCGGAGGTCCGCTCCCGTGCCGACCTCGCCGACGTGGTCGTCGGCTCCGCCGGCGCCGCCGGGGTCGGCACCGGCGGCATGGTCACCAAGATCGACGCGGCCTCGATCGCCACCGACTCCGGCATCCCCGTCGTGCTCACCTCCGCGCCGCTGGCCGCCGAGGCGCTCGCCGCGCAGCCGGTGGGCACCTTGTTCCACGCCACCGGCAAGCGCCGGCCCGGCCGGCTGCTGTGGCTGCGCCACACCGCCGACGTCGCCGGTGCGCTGGTGCTGGATGCCGGTGCCGTGCGCGCCGTGGTCGAGCGCCGGGCCTCCCTGCTGGCCGCGGGCATCACCGGCGTGGAGGGTGACTTCGTCGCCGGCGACCCCGTCGAGCTGCGCGGCCCCGACGGCACCCCTGTGGCCCGCGGCCTGGTCAACTTCGACGCCGCCGAGCTGCCCCGCCTCCTCGGCCGCTCCTCCAAGGAGCTCAAGCGTGAGCTCGGCCCCGCCTACGAGCGGGAGGTCGTCCACCGCGACGACCTCGTCGTCCTCTGACCCTCCTGCTCTCCTCTCCCAGACCGCTCCACCCCTCACCGCGAGTTGTGAGTTCTCGTCCCGCGAGTCGTGATCTTCCGTCCGCCGAGTCGTGACTTTCCGTCCGCCGACTCGTGAGTTTCCGTCCGTCGATTCGGGCGTTGGGGTGAACGAGGTGCTCGTGCCGGCCGCGGCGCGTCCACAGGGAGGTCCGCCGCGTCCGTCGTCCACAACCCGAGCGGGACCGGCCGCGCGTCGTACGACGTCCGCGGAGCCTGGGGACATGGACCCGCGTGCTGCCCTCCCGTCGTACCCCTTCGGCTCCGACGACCTCCCCCGGTTGGGGCTCAGCGAGACCCGGCTGCGGCGGCTCGTGGCGGACGGTGCGGTGCACCGGGTGCTGCGCGGTGTGTACGTCGCCGCCGGGGTCGAGAACGGTCCCGAGCTGCGGGCACGGGCGGCCGGGCTGGTGATGGCCGAGGGCCAGGTGCTGCGCGACCGCACCGCGGCCTGGGTGCACGGGGTCGACGTGTACTCCTACGCCGAGCTCGAGACGACCCCGCTGGTGGAGACCTGCGCCCTGCCCGGGGCCCAGCCGACCCGGCTGGCCGGCATCGACGGCCGGACCCGCGACCTCGCGCCGTACGACGTCCTCGACATCGGCGGCGTCGCGGTCACCACGCCGCTGCGTACTGCCCTCGACCTCGGCTGCCACCTGCGCCGCCGCGAGGCCTACGCCGCGATCAACGAGTTGGCGCACCGCCACGACCTGAGCGTGCGCGACCTCGTCGCCGAGCTGCCCCGCTTCCGTGGCCGGCGCGGGGTGCGGCAGCTGCGTCCGCTGCTGGCCATCGTCGACCCGCGGGTGGAGTCGCAGCGCGAGTCCTGGACGCTGCTCGCGATCCACGACGCCGGGCTGCCTGTCCCGACCCTGCAGCACTGGGTGGACGTCGACGGCGTGCCGACCTACCGGCTCGACTTCGCCTACCTGCGCCGCCGCGTCTACGTGGAGTACGACGGCTTCGACGCCCACGAGCGGGACCAGGCCCAGCGCGACCACGACCGCCGGCGCCGCGCCGTGCTGCGCGAGCAGGGCTGGCGCGGGATCGTGGTGCGCCGCGGCGACTTCGGTGGGGCGGACGGGGAGCGGTGGGTGCACGACCTGCGGGCGGCGCTGGCGGCGCCGTACTCCTCGCAGCGCTGGCAGCCGCGCCGACCGCGGCCGACGCTCCCCGCCGTACCGGCCTGATCCTGCCGACGGACGGAACGTCACGAGTCGGCGGACGGAAACTGACGACTCGGGGGACGGAGACTCACGAGTCGGCGCACGGAAACTCACAACTCGGCGGACGGGAAGTCCCGAGTCGGGGGGAGGGGGAGGCTCGCCGGTAGGCTGGGAGGGACATGAAGGACGCCCCCACGGTCTACCTCGACCACGCTGCGACGACGCCGATGACCGACGTCGCGTTCGAGGCGTTGACCGCTCGCCTGCGCGAGGTCGGCAACGCCAGCTCGCTGCACGCCTCGGGCCGCGCCGCCCGCCGGGTCGTCGAGGAGTCCCGGGAGACGGTGGCCCAGGCGCTGAACTGCCGTCCCGGCGAGGTGGTGTTCACCTCGGGTGGGACCGAGGCGGACAACCTGGCGGTCAAGGGCCTGTACTGGGGCCGGCGTGCCACCGACCCGCGCCGTACCCGGGTGCTGGCCTCCGCGGTGGAGCACCACGCGGTGCTCGACCCCGTGGACTGGCTGGCCGAGCACGAGGGCGCCGACGTGGAGCACGTCGCGGTCGACGAGCTGGGCCGGCTGGACCTGGAGGCGCTGCGCGCGGGCATCGAGCGCGATCCCGGCTCGGTCGCGCTGCTCACCGTCATGTGGGCCAACAACGAGGTCGGCACGCTGCAGCCGATCACCGAGGTCGTCGCCCTGGCCGCCGAGCACGGCATCCCGGTGCACACCGACGCCGTGCAGGCCGTCGGTGCCGTCCCGGTCGACTTCGCCGCCTGTGGCGTCGATGCCCTCACCGTCTCCGGCCACAAGGTCGGCGGACCCCAGGGCGTGGGCGCGCTGCTGGCGCGCCGCGAGCTCGCGCTGGTCCCGCTGCTGCACGGCGGCGGGCAGGAGCGCGACGTACGCAGCGGCACCCTCGACGTGCCCGCGATCGCCGGGTTCGCCGCCGCCGTCGAGCTGGCGGTCAAGCAGCAGCACGAGCACGCCGTACGGCTCGCCGCGCTGCGCGACCGCCTCGTCGACGTCGTACGACGCGAGGTGCCCGACGTCGTCGTCAACGGCTCGCCGACCGACCGGCTGCCCGGCAACGTGCACCTCAGCTTCCCCGGCTGCGAGGGCGACTCGCTGCTGATGCTCCTCGACGCCCGCGGCATCGAGTGCTCCACCGGCTCGGCGTGCTCGGCCGGTGTGCCGCAGCCCTCCCACGTGCTGCTCGCGATGGGGCGCAGCGCCGAGGAGGCCCGTGGGTCGCTGCGGTTCAGCCTGGGCCACACCTCGACCGTCGCGGACGTCGAGGCCGTCGCCGCCGCGATCGCGCCCTGCGTGGAGCGTGCCCGTGCCGCCCGTGCCTGAGTCCGGGGCGACGCGATGAGGGTCGTCGCCGCGATGTCCGGTGGGGTGGACTCCGCCGTCGCCGCCGCCCGCGCGAAGGAGGCCGGCCACGACGTCACCGGCATCCACCTCGCGCTCTCGCGCAACCCGAAGTCGTACCGCTCCGGGGCGCGGGGCTGCTGCACCATCGAGGACGCCAACGACGCCCGCCGGGCGGCCGACGTGATCGGCATCCCGTTCTACGTCTGGGACCTCTCGGAGCGGTTCCACACCGACGTGGTGGAGGACTTCATGGACACCTACGCGGCCGGGCAGACGCCGAACCCCTGCCTGCGCTGCAACGAGAAGATCAAGTTCGCCGCGGTGCTCGACCGGGCGCTGGCGCTGGGCTTCGACGCGGTCGCCACCGGCCACTACGCCACCGTCGTGCACACCGAGGCCGGGGTCGAGCTGCACCGCGCCGTGGACGGCGCGAAGGACCAGTCCTACGTCCTCGGCGTGCTGGACGAGGCCCAGCTGCGGCACTCGCTGTTCCCGCTCGGCGACACCCCCAAGACCCAGGTGCGGCGCGAGGCGGCTGAGCGCGGCCTGCTGGTCGCCGACAAGCCGGACAGCCACGACATCTGCTTCGTCGCCGACGGCGACAACGCCGGCTGGCTGCGCGAGAAGCTCGGCGATCGCGCCCCCAACACCGGCGGCGAGATCCGCGACGAGACCACCGGCGAGGTGCTCGGCCACCACGAGGGCACGTTCGGGTTCACCATCGGTCAGCGCAAGGGACTGCGCCTGGGCCGGCCCGCCCCCGACGGCCGCCCGCGCTACGTGCTCGACATCGAGCCGGTCTCCGGCACCGTCACGGTCGGCCCCCGCGAGCGGCTGGCGGTGGACCGGATCACCGGCGACCGGCTGCGCTGGTGCGGCCCGGCCCTGCCCGCCGGCACCATCCTCGACGGCCCGGACGTCACCGTGCAGCTTCGCGCCCACGGCGCCGAGCACCGCGCCGTGGTCCGCGTCGGCGAGAACACCTTGGACATCGAGCTCCTCGACCTCGCCGAGGGCATCGCGCCCGGCCAGGCCGCGGTCGTGTACGACGGCTCGCGCGTGGTCGGCTCCGCCACCATCACCGCAACCCGGCGCGCGACCAGCGCGACCGGTGGGCCGGACAGCCCGGTGGAGCCGACGTGGTGAGGGCGACGGGCATCGGCTCGTTCCCCGGCGAGCACCAGCGCGACTTCGACACCGCGCTGGCGGTGGTGCTGGACGAGCTGGCCGCCGACGAGCGTGGGCTGCCGTTCCTGCCGGAGGTGCCGGGACGTGGCGCGCCGGCGGGGATGACCGGCCGCACCCTCGGCGTGGTCAGCGAGCTGGACGCGGACCTGCAGCCGAGCGGGTGGCGCCTGACCGGCTCCTCCGGCGCGCCGCCGCTGGACCAGCGCCGGGCCCGGAGCCAGCTCGGCCAGGACCTGGACTCCCTGGAGGAGCAGGCGAGCACCCACGCCGGCGCCTTCAAGGTGCAGCTGGTGGGGCCGTGGACGCTGGCCGCCACGGTGGAGCGCCCGCGGGGCGACAAGCTGCTGGCCGACCACGGTGCGCGCCGCGACCTCGCGCAGGCCCTCGCGCTGGGCGTGGCCGACCACGTCGCCGACCTGCGCCGCCGACTGCCCGCGGCCACCGAGATCATCGTCCAGCTCGACGAGCCCGGGCTTCCCGCCGTGCTGAGCGGCTCGGTGCCGACCGCGTCCGGGTTCTCCCGGCACCGCACGGTGCACCCGCCGGAGGCGAGCGAGGCGCTGGCGTGGGTGCTCGGCGCCATCGCCGGGGCCGGTGCCACGCCGTGGGTGCACTGCTGCGCCCCCGACGTGCCGGTCGGGCTGCTGCGTGGCGCCGGCGCGCGCGGCGTCGCCGTCGACCTCACGGCACTCGCCGCCGCCGACCTGGACGTGCTGGCCGAGACGCTCGAGGCCGGCGACAGCGTCGTGCTCGGCGTCGTACCGGGCACGGACCCCGAGGCGGTGCCCGGCGACGGTGAGGTCACCGACACCGTGCTGCGCTGGTTGGACCTGCTGGGCCTGGACCCGGAGCGGGTGGGGGACCGGCTCCTGGTGGCGCCGTCCTGCGGCACCGCCGGTGCCTCCGCTGCCTGGGCGCGCGGGTCGCTGAGGCTGCTGCGCACCGCGGCCCGCAACGCGACCTGACCTGACCTGCCCGCAACGCGGCCTGACCCGCCCGGACGAGCCGGACGGGCCAGGAGGGAGCACCGCGGATCAGACGCGGCCGCGCGCCGTTCAGACCGGCGGCGCCGGCACGTCCTCGGCGGCCTTGCCGTCGGTGGTGCCGTCGGTGCGCTCGGCAGTGCTGCCGGTGACGTCCTCGCCGTGCCCGGCACCCTGCGGGCCGGTCAGCTCGGTCGGGCTGACCCGCATGAACGTCCAGATCACCAGCGAGGCGACGAGCATCAGCACGGAGGCGCCGAGGAACGCGTGGGTGGCGCCCTCGGTGTAGGTCGCGGTGTAGAGCGCGGAGTCGAGGTAGCTCAGGCTGCCGCCCGGCACGGACGCGTCGGGGTCGAGACCGCCTGCCGCGATCCCCTCGCGCAGCGGGCCGGAGATGTCGGTGGTGCGGTCGTTGATGAAGTGCAGCGAGACCGTGCCGAGGATGGCCAGGCCCAGGGCGCCGCCGACCTGCTGCACCGTGTTGAGCATCCCCGAGCCGACGCCGGCGTCCTCGCGGCGCACGGCGTGCACGGCGGTCAGCGTCATCGGCACGAACGTCATGCCCATGCCGATGCCCATCATCACCAGGAACGGCAGGAAGTCGGTCAGGTAGGACACGCCCGCCCCGATCGGCTCGCCGCCCGGCGCCATGCTGCGCAGCACCGCCTCGACGGAGTCGTCGACGTCGTACCGGGAGAAGCCGAAGAGGGCGATGGAGGCGAGCAGGGTGCCGGTGCCGGTGATGTAGCGGACGCTGACCTTGCGCACCCCGATCGAGGCGATGGCGGCGCCGGTCATCACTGCCACCGAGAAGGGCAGGAAAGCGACGCCGGCGTGCAGCGGCTCGTAGCCCATGATCCGCTGCACGAACTGGCCGTTGAAGTAGAACATCGCGAACATCGCGGCGGCTGCGAAGATCATCGCGCCGAAGCTGGTCCCGCGGGTGCGGTCCAGCAGCAGGCGCAGCGGCATCAGCGGGGCGGCGACCCGCCGCTCGGTGACGACGAAGGCCACCAGCAGCGCGACGCCGACGGCGAGGGTGAGGGCCGTGATCGGGTCGTCCCAGCCGTGCTCGGCCTCGCCGGCGCGGGAGAGGCCGTAGACCAGCGCGAGCAGGCCGCCGGTGGCGGTCACCGCACCGGGTACGTCGAGCCGGGCGTTGCTCCGCTCGGACTCACGCAGCCAGCGCGGCGCGAGCAGCGCGGCGACGAGACCGATCGGGGCGTTGATCCACAGGGTCAGGCGCCAGCCGGTGACCTCCATGCCGAAGATGGAGTCCAGCCCGGTCAGGAACCCGCCCAGCAGCAGGCCGGTCGCGGCGCCGATGCCCGACATGCCGGCGAAGACGCCCATCGCCTTGCTGCGCTGCGGCCCGACCGGGAAGTTCGTGGTGATCAGGGCCAGTGCGGCGGGGGAGGCCAGCGCCGCCCCGACGCCCTGCAGGGCGCGGGACGCCAGCAGCATCCAACCCTCGGTGGCGCACCCGCCGAGCAGGGAGGCGAAGGCGAAGATGGAGAGCCCGACGGTGAAGGTACGACGTCGCCCGAGCAGGTCGCCGAGGCGGCCGCCGAGCAGCAGCAGGCCTCCGAACGACAGCGCGTAGATGGTGACGACCCAGGTCAGCGTCCCGCCGGTCATGGCGAGGTCGCGGGCGATGTGCGGCAGCGCGATGTTGGTGATGGTGCCGTCTAGCACCAGCATCAGCTGGGCCACCGAGATCAGCACGAGGGCGCGGCCCAGGTTGGCGCCGACCGCGGGGGAACCCGCCGGGTCGGTCTTGGTCGAGTCGGTCACGGGTCTCCTGGCGTCGTCGTACACGAACGGGACAAACGATAGATCATATATCTCGAACGGCGCGCGACGAACCAGACGGCGCGCGGACGCTCGGCTCACCCGACGTGGCCGCCCTCGGGGCTGTCGGTGGCCAGCTCGGTGTGCTTGACGTCGAGGAACAGCCAGATGACGACCGAGGCGAGAAGCATCATGGCCGCTCCGACGACGAAGGCGTGGGTGGCGCCCTCGGTGAAGCTGCTCTGATAGATCGCCGCATCGAGCACGGTCAGGTCCGACCCCGGGACCGGGGCGCTCGGATCGCCCCCGTCGGCGGCCAGGCCCTTGCTCAGCGGACCGGCCACCTCGGCGGCGCGGCTGTTGGTGAAGTGCAGCGCCACGGTGCTCAGCGCCGCCAGGCCGAGGGCGCCACCGACCTGCTGCATGGTGTTCAGCACCCCGGAGCCGATGCCGGAGTCCTGGGCCTGGACGTGGTGCACGGCGGTGAGGGTGAGGGGAACGAAGACCATGCCCATGCCGACCGCCATCAGGATGATCCAGGGGAACAGCGCGGTCCAGTAGTGGAGGTCCTCGCCGGCGGTGCCGCCCGCCGACAGTGTCTTCAGCACGGCGGCGGGGGAGTCGTCGACGTCGACGCGGGAGAACATGAACAGCGCGGTGGCCGCCATCAGGGTGCCGATACCGGACACGTAGCGCGGGTCGATCCGGTTGACCAGGTTCGAGGACAGGCCGGCGCCGAACACGATGCCCACGGAGAACGGGAGGAAGGCGACGCCGGCGGTCAGGGAGCTGTAGCCGACGACCTGCTGGATCAGCAGGCTGAGGTAGAAGAACATCGCGAACATCGCTGCCGGGGCGAGCATCATCGCCGCGAAGCTGGTGGCGCGGGTGCGGTTGGTGAAGATCCGCACCGGCAGCAGCGGGTGCGCGACCCGGGACTCGATGACGGCGAACGTCGCCAGCAGCGCGACGCCGGCGGCCAGTGCCCCGATGGTCTGCGGGTGCCCCCAGCCGTAGGCCTCCTCGCCGGCGCGGGACAGGCCGAAGACCAGGCCGAGCAGGCCCAGCGTTCCGGTGATCGCGCCGGGGATGTCCATCTGGCCGGGGTGGGACTCGGACTCGGCGAGCACCCGCGGCGCCATCGCCGCGGCGACCAGGCCGATCGGCACGTTGATCAGGAAGGTCAGCCGCCAGCCCTGGATGTCGACGCCGAGGAAGGTGTCGAAGCCGGTCAGCCAGCCGCCGAGGATCAGGCCGACCGCCGCGCCCGCGCCGGACATGGCGGCATAGATGGCGAACGCGCGGTTGCGGGGCGGACCCGCCGGGAAGTTGGTGGTGATCAGGGCCAGCGCCGCGGGCGAGGCGAGCGCGGCGCCCAGCCCCTGCATGGCCCGCGAGCCCAGCAGCATCAGCTCGGTGGTGGCGAAGCCGCCGGTCAGCGAGGCGAGGGCGAACACCGCGAGGCCGAGCATGAAGATCCGGCGTCGGCCGTAGAGGTCGCCGAGCCGGCCGCCGAGCAGCAGCAGCCCGCCGAAGGCCAGGGCGTAGCCGGTGACGATCCAGGTCAGGTTGGCCTGGGAGATGTGCAGGTCGTTGCCGATGAACGGCAGGGCGATGTTGGTGATGGTGCTGTCCAGCACGACCATCAGCTGGGCGACCGAGATGACGACCAGGGCCCAGCCCAGCCGGGTCGTGGTGCCGGAGGCGGTGTCGGGTGTGGATGAGGCAGGCGGAAGAGACTCGGGGTGGGTCACGACGCTCGTTCCTTGAGGAGTGGGGTCAGCCGCGCTGGACGGCCGGAAGGATGAGCTGGTCGACCACGCGGGCGACCAGGTCGGGGGTGGAGGTGGCACCGACGATGAAGATCTGGTGCAGGACGATGCCGGGCAGGGCGGCGGCGAGGAGGTCGAGGTCAACACCCTCGCGCAGCTCGCCCCGCGCCTGGGCACGTTCGTAGATCTCGCGCGAGACCGCCAGCTTGGGAGCGATGAACCGCTCCCGCCAGGCCGCGGCGAACTCGGCGTCACGTGAGATGGCGGTGACCACGCTGCCCAGCAGCGAGGTCTGGTGGCCGTCGGTCAGGCCGCCGGCCGCGCAGAAGGTGGCCAGCAGGTCCCCGCGCAGGGTGCCGGTGTCGGCGGCCTCCTCCAGCGGGGTCTTCTGGGAGATCAGGGCGTCGATCACCAGGGTGGGCTTGCCGTCCCAGCGGCGGTAGAGCGTCGCCTTCGACGCCTTGGCGCGGGCCGCGACCGCGTCCATCGTGAGCCGGTCGTAGCCGACCTCGGCGAGCACGGCGAGCGCGGCGTCGAGGATCTGCTGCTCCCGGTCGCCCGAGACGCGCGGACGGCCGACGACGGCGATGATCTCCCGGGGTGACACCATTGAAACGGTACGGTTCCGTTCCATCGCCGGTCAAGGGGTTTTCCGGTGCACCGGGCTGTCGGCCGGGCTGTCGGAGGGACAGGAGAAGATGTCGCCCATGAGCGACGACTCCGCCCCCGTCGTACCGGTCGTGCCGGACGAGCTCCGCGAGGAGCACGCAACGCTGTCCGAGGAGATCGAGCAGGCGCGGTGGCGCTACTACGTGCTCGACGACCCGACGCTGTCGGATGCCGACTTCGACGCCCGGATGCGCCGGCTGGAGGAGCTGGAGACTCAGCACCCCGAGCTGCGCACCCCGGACTCGCCCACCCAGAAGGTGGGCGGCGCGGTGTCGACCGAGTTCACCGCGGTGGACCACCTGCAGCGCATGGAGAGCCTGGACAACGCGTTCTCCTTCGACGAGCTCGGCGCCTGGCACGCCCGGCTCGCCCGCGACGGCGTCCAGGACCCGGCCCTGCTGTGCGAGCTCAAGGTCGACGGCCTGGCGATCAACCTGCTCTACGAGAAGGGCCGCCTGGTCCGGGCGCTGACCCGCGGCGACGGCCGCACCGGCGAGGACGTCACCCCCAACGTGCGCACCATCGCCTCCGTGCCGGACCGGCTCACCGGCACCGACGAGTTCGCCGTCCCCGACCTGGTCGAGGTCCGCGGCGAGGTGTTCCTGCCCGTCGAGGCCTTCGAGGCGCTCAACGTCACCATGACCGAGGCCGGCAAGGCGCCCTTCGCCAACCCGCGCAACGCCGCCGCCGGCTCGCTGCGGCAGAAGGACCCCCGCGTCACCGCCTCCCGCGCCCTGGGCATGGTCTGCCACGGCATCGGTGCCCGCGAGGGCTTCGAGCCGCGCGCGCAGTCCGAGGCCTACCGTGCCCTGGCCACCTGGGGGCTGCCGGTCTCGAACAAGGTGCGCGTCGTCGACTCGCTGGCGAAGGTCGAGGAGTACGTCGCCCACGCCGGCGAGAACCGGCACTCGATCGTGCCGTACGAGATCGACGGCGTCGTGGTGAAGGTCGACGACGTCTCCGCCCAGCGCCGGCTCGGCTCCACCAGCCGCGCGCCGCGCTGGGCGATCGCCTACAAGTACCCGCCGGAAGAGGTCAACACCAAGCTGCTCGCCATCGAGGTCAACACCGGGCGCACCGGCCGCGTCACGCCGTACGGCGTCATGGAGCCGGTCCGCGTCGCGGGCTCGACGGTGGAGATGGCCACGCTGCACAACGGCTACGAGGTCAAGCGCAAGGACGTGCGCCCCGGCGACACCGTGGTGCTGCGCAAGGCCGGCGACGTGATCCCCGAGATCGTGGGCCCGGTGCTGGCGCTGCGCCCCGAGGGCCTGCCCGAGTGGGAGATGCCGACCGCCTGCCCCTCGTGCGGCACGCCGCTGGTGGAGCAGAAGGAGGGCGACAAGGACCGCCGCTGCCCCAACCACGAGCACTGCCCGGCGCAGGTGCGCGAGCGGGTCTTCCACGTCGCCGGCCGCGGCGCCTTCGACATCGAGGGACTGGGCTACGAGGCGGCCACGGCGCTGCTCGACGCCGGCGTGATCCGCAACGAGGGCGACGTCTTCGACCTCGACGCCGACAAGCTGCTGGCCACGCCGCTGTTCACCCGCGCGCCCAAGAAGGGCGAGGAGGGCCCGCAGCTCAGCGCCAACGGCCAGAAGCTGCTCGACAACCTCGGCGCCCGCAAGCAGGTGCCGCTGTGGCGGGTCCTGGTCGCGCTGTCCATCCGCCACGTCGGGCCGACCGCCGCCCGCGCCCTGGCGGCCGAGTTCGGGTCGATGGACGCGATCCGCGCCGCCACCGAGGAGGCGCTGGCCGCCGCCGAGGGGGTCGGCCCGACGATCGCCGCGGCCGTGATCGAGTGGTTCGGCGTGGACTGGCACGCCGAGATCGTGGACAGGTGGACCGCCGCCGGCGTCGCGATGGCCGACGAGCGTGACGAGTCGGTCGAGCGCACCCTGGAGGGGCTCACGATCGTGGTCACCGGCTCGCTGCAGCACTTCTCCCGCGACTCCGCCAAGGAGGCGATCCTGTCCCGCGGCGGCAAGGCGGCGGGCTCGGTGTCGAAGAAGACCGACTACGTCGTGGTCGGGGAGAGCGCAGGCTCCAAGGCGGACAAGGCCGAGCAGCTCGGTGTGCCCATCCTCGACGAGGACGGGTTCGTCGCCCTGCTGGACAACGGCCCGCCCGAGACGACACTGGAGGAGTGAGAGGGCGATGGCGGCGGGCAGCGGCGACGGCGGCGGTCCTGGCGCTGCTCGTCGCCGGCTGCTCGGAGGCTGATGCTCCTGAGCCTCCCGACGCCCAGACGCCGCCCGCCTCGACCGACTCCTCCGCCGGCTCCTTGACCGACTCGTCGACGACGGCTCCGACCAGCGCGCCGCACCCGGTGTCGCTGCCCGCGCTGCGCGCCCGGCACGAGTCCGGCGACCTCACCGGGTCCCGCCTGCGGCTGGGCCGTGAGGTGCTGCGCACCCCGCGGCACACGCAGTACGACGTCACCTACCGCGCCGGCGGGCTGCGGCTGACCGGCCGGATCGCCGTACCGGAGGGCCCCGGGCCGTTCCCGGTGGTCGTGCTCGCGCACGGCTACATCGATCCCGACCGCTACGCCGGCGGGCAGGGCCTGACCCGGGAGCGGGCCTGGTTCGGCGAGCGCGGCTACGTGGCGCTGCACGTGGACTACCGCGGTCACGCCGGCTCCGCCGACGGGCCGCTCGGCGAGCTCGACATGCGGATGGGCTACACCGAGGACGTGATCGGCGCCGTGCAGGCGCTGCGGGCCTGGGACGGCCCGGTGGACGACGAGCGGATCGGCCTGGTCGGACGCTCCATGGGCGGCGGCGTGGTCTACAACGCGCTCGTCGTCGCACCGGGGCTCGTCGACGCCGGGGTGGTGTTCGCCCCGGTCAGCTCGCGCGCGGAGGACAACTTCGAGCAGTGGATCCGGCCCGACCCGGCCCGCAGCGGGGTGGCCCGCCGGATCCTGCGCACCTACGGCGAGCCGGCGGCCAACCCCGCGTTCTGGGACGGGATCAGTGCCCGGACCTACTTCGTCGACCTCACCGAGCCGGTGCTGGTGCACCACGGCACCGCCGACGACACCTGCCCGATCGCCTGGAGCCGCGCCACCGTGCGCGCGATGCGCCGTGCCGGCGTGGACGTCACCTTCGAGGTCTACCAGGGGGAGGGCCACGCCTTCGGGCCGCAGTTCGAGGACGCGATGCAGCGCACCGAGACGTTCCTGCGCACCCACCTGCGCTGAGCGCCCCTGCGCTGAGCGGGCCCCTGCGCTGAGCGATCAGTGCGCGGGCGGCACCAGGGCGGCGACCCAGGCCGCCGCGTCGGCCGGCTCCAGGCGCGCGAGCGGCAGGCCGGGGCGGATCCGCGGCACGTCGGTGAGCCAGGCCAGGTCCGGCCCGGGCTCGGCCCGGATGCGACGCACGGTCCGCTTCACCAGGCCGCGCAGGCCCGCCTCCTCGTGCACGAGGTTCACCAGCAGGTCGGCGCGGGGGAGCAGGGCGGCCCGCCCGGCCTCGTCGGCGATCGGGGTCACCCAGCCCTCGAACGCGGCCAGCCGTGCGAGGTCCTCGGGCCCGGACAGGTCGGTGGGCTCGACCAGCGGCAGGTCGAGGGCCTCGGCCAGGCGCTGGCAGAGGCTGGTGAGGGCGACCCCGGGCGTCCCCACGACGAGCACGCGCTGCGGGATCCGCGGCGGTGTCGGGGTGAGGGGGTGCACCCGGCGGATTCTAGGCACGTGCCCGGCACCTAGGATTGTCGGCATGTCTCAACTGTCCCGCGAGGAGGTGGCCCACCTGGCCGACCTCGCCCGGATCGACCTCGACGACGCCGAGCTGGACCACCTGGCCCCGCAGCTCAACGTCATCCTCGAGGCGGTCGCGTCGATCCAGGGAGTTGCCGGCGACGACGTCGTCCCCACCTCCCACCCGCTCCCGATGACCAACGTGTTCCGCGAGGACGTCGTGGTCCCCAGCCTCACCCCGGAGCAGGCACTCGCCGGCGCCCCGGAGGCGCAGGACCAGAAGTTCGCGGTCCCGCGGATCCTGGGGGACGAGCAGTGAGCGAGCGCAGCGAGCGAACCATTCGACACAGCGCCGGGCGTGCCTCGTGCGCGCCCGGAGCGAAGCGAGGACGCGCATGAGCTGGATCCACGCCACGGCCGCCGAGCAGGCCGACGCCCTGGCCGCCGGCGACGTCACCTCCGTCGAGCTGGTCCAGGCCCACCTCGACCAGATCGCGGCGACCAACGACGGCCCCGACGGGCTCAACTCGTTCCTGCACGTCGACGCCGACGGTGCGCTCGCCCAGGCCAAGGCCTCCGACGCGCGCCGCGCGGCCGGCGAGCCGCTGCACGCCCTCGACGGCGTGCCGATCGCGATCAAGGACGTGCTGGCCACCGAGGGCCTGCCCACGACCGCCGGCTCCAAGATCCTCGAGGGCTGGGTCCCGCCGTACGACGGCACGGTGACCGCCAAGCTCAAGGCCGCCGGACTGCCGATCCTCGGCAAGACCAACATGGACGAGTTCGCGATGGGCTCGGCCAACGAGAACTCCGCCTACGGCCCGGTGAAGAACCCCTGGGACCACACCCGGATCCCGGGCGGCTCCGGTGGCGGCTCGGCCGCCGCGGTGGCCGCGTTCCAGGCCCCGCTGGCGATCGGCTCGGACACCGGCGGCTCGATCCGTCAGCCCGGCGCGATGACCGGCACGGTCGGGGTGAAGCCGACCTACGGCTCGGTGTCGCGCTACGGCGTGATCGCGCTGGCCAACTCCCTCGACCAGCTCGGCCCGTGCACCCGCACCGTGCTCGACGCGGCGCTGCTGGCCGAGCTCATCGGCGGGCACGACCCCAAGGACTCCACCTCGGTGCCGGGCCGGCTCGAGGGTCTCGTCGAGGCGGCGCGCTCCGGTGCCGCCGGCGACCTGAGCGGGGTGCGGATCGGCATCGTCACCGAGCTGCAGGGTGACGCGTGGAGCCCGGCCGTCGTGGAGCGCTTCGACGAGGCGATCGAGGTCCTCAAGGGCCTCGGCGCCGAGATCAGCGAGGTCAGCCTGCCCAGCTTCGTGCACGCGATGGCGGCCTACTACCTGATCCTGCCGGCCGAGTGCTCCTCCAACCTCGCCAAGTTCGACGCGATGCGCTACGGCCGCCGCGTCACCCCCGAGGGCTCGCCGTCGGCGGAGGAGGTCATGCGGGTCTCGCGCGACGAGGGCTTCGGCGACGAGGTCAAGCGTCGCATCCTGATCGGCACCTACGCGCTGTCCAGCGGCTACTACGACGCCTACTACGGCCAGGCGCAGAAGATCCGCACGCTGATCATCGAGGACTTCAAGCGTGCCTTCGAGTCCGTCGACCTGCTGGTCAGCCCGACCGCCCCGACCACCGCGTGGGCGCTGGGGGAGAAGACCGACGACCCGCTGGCCAACTACCTGCAGGACCTGGCGACGCTGCCCGCCAACCTGGCCGGGGTGCCCGGCATCTCGATCCCCTCGGGGACCAGCAGCGCCGACGGCCTGCCGACCGGCATCCAGTTCCTCGCGCCGGTGCTCGAGGACGCCCGGCTCTACCGGGTCGGCGCGGCGCTGGAGGCCGCGCTGACGGCCACGTGGGGCGGCCCGCTCGCCCCCGCGTCGTACCGCAAGGAAGGTGAGTGACGATGGCCGCCACGACCGAGCTGGTCGACTTCGACGAGGTGATCGCGAAGTTCGACCCGGCGATGGGCCTGGAGATCCACGTCGAGCTCAACACCAACACCAAGATGTTCTGCGGCTGCCCGACCGCGTTCGGTGCGGAGCCCAACACGCAGGTCTGCCCGACCTGCCTGGGCCTGCCCGGCGCGATGCCGGTGGTCAACCGCAAGGCGGTGGAGTCAGCGATCCGGATCGGTCTCGCGCTGAACTGCGAGATCGCCGAGTGGTGCCGCTTCGCGCGGAAGAACTACTTCTACCCGGACATGCCGAAGAACTTCCAGACCTCGCAGTACGACGAGCCGATCGCCTTCGACGGCTACCTCGACGTCGACGTGGAGGGGGAGACCTTCCGCGTCGAGATCGAGCGCGCGCACATGGAGGAGGACACCGGGAAGTCCACGCACGTCGGCGGCTCGGACGGCCGGATCCACGGCGCCGACTACTCGCTGGTCGACTACAACCGCGCCGGCATCCCGCTGATCGAGATCGTCACCCGGCCGATCCTGGGCACCGGCGACAAGGCGCCGCTGGTGGCCAAGGCGTACGTGTCCGCGATCCGCGACCTGATCGTCGCCCTCGGTGTCTCCGACGCCCGGATGGACCAGGGCTCGATCCGTGCCGACGTGAACCTGTCGCTGGCGCCGAAGGGCTCCGGCGGCCTGGGCACCCGCTCGGAGACCAAGAACGTCAACTCGCTGCGCTCGGTCGAGCGGGCCGTGCGCTACGAGATGGGGCGGCACGCGGGCATCCTGCTCGCCGGCGGTTCGGTGCTGCAGGAGACGCGGCACTTCCACGAGAACGACGGCACCACCTCCTCGGGTCGTGAGAAGTCGGACGCCGAGGACTACCGGTACTTCCCCGAGCCCGACCTGGTGCCGGTCGCGCCGAGCCGGGAGTGGGTCGAGGAGCTGCGCGCCACCCTGCCGGAGAACCCCGCCGCGAAGCGGGTCCGGCTGCAGAAGGAGTGGGGCTTCAGCGACCTCGAGATGCGCGACACCATCGGTGCCGGGGCGCTCGAGCTGATCGAGGAGACCGTCGCCGCCGGCGCTGCCCCGCAGGCTGCCCGCAAGTGGTGGCTCTCCGAGCTGACGCGTCGTGCCAACGACACCGGCGTCGAGCTGGCCGAGGTCGGCGTGACGCCGGTGCAGGTGGCCGGCGTGCAGGCGCTGGTCGACACCGGCCGGATCAACGACAAGCTCGCCCGTCAGGTCTTCGACGGCCTGATCGCCGGCGAGGGCACCCCGGAGGAGATCGTCGCGGCCCGCGGGCTGGAGATCGTCTCCGACGACGGCGCGCTCTCGGCTGCCGTCGACAAGGCGATCGAGGCCAACCCGGACGTCGCGGACAAGATCCGCGACGGCAAGGTCGCCGCCGCCGGCGCCCTCATCGGTGCGGTGATGAAGGAGATGCGCGGCCAGGCCGACGCCGGCCGGGTGCGCGAGCTGATCCTGGAGAAGCTCGCCTGAGCCTCGCCTGCTCCTGAGCCCGTCCACACCGCCCGCGGCCAGCTGGTCGCGGGCGGTGCTGTGTCCCGGCGGCGTAGGGCCGGGTTCATGTTCCGCTCCCGCCGGACCGTGCTCGCCCTCCTCGGTGCCACCCCGGTGGGCGAGCCTGTGCGAGACAACCGAGGTGGTTTCTGCAGGTCACAGGCGGTTTTCGGGGGCCGGGTTCCGTCGGAGGGTCGGAGGAGAATCCAGGTATGGATCTCAGGAGCAGCACCGCAGCAGCGGAGCACGACGGCCGTCCGGTCGCCGAGCTGCTCAACGTGCTGAGCGCCGGCGTCCGGCGCCGCGCCGACCTGATGATCGACGAGTGGGCCGCGATCGTCGCGTGGGCCGACCAGAACGTGGTCGACGCACCCGAGCACGCCGCCACGGTGCGCGACTCGTTCGTCGACACTGGTGTCCCCATCGCGGGGCCCGGTGCTCCGCTGGTCTCGGAGTTCCACTTGATGGAGCTCATTGCCGTGCTGGGTCGTTCACCCGACGGCGGCCGGGTCTACGTCGGGCGGATCATCGAGTGCGCCTGGCGGCTCCCTCTTCTCTACGGCCAGGTGATGTCCGGGAAGGTCGCCACCTGGCGCGCCGAGCGCGTCGCGGACCTCACGCGGTCACTCAACCCGGATGCGGCGGCGTTCGTGGACCGGCAGGTCGCATCGCGGGTCGGGCGCGTGGGGTGGGCGGAGATGGATCGCGTCGTGGCGACCGCGGTCCTCAGGTATGACCCTGTGGCCGCTGAGGCCCGCCGGAAGGAGGCCGCCGATCACCGGCACTTCGACGTCGGCGCGGCGAACGAGAACGGGCTGGCCGTGATCGGTGGTCTCCTCGACGCCGCCGACGCGGCCGACCTCGACGACGCCGTCGGCCGGCGGGCGACGCTGCTGGGCCGGCTCGGTTCCGAGGAGTCGCTCGATGTGCGGCGGGCTGTCGCGGTCGGTGAGCTGGCGCGGAACGACCTCGAGCTGGACCTGCTCACCACCGACGAGGAGACCGGAGAAATGGTCGTCCGCTCGGCTGGTCGCAAGGCCGAGATCTCCGTGCACCTCACCGACACCATGCTCAGCGAGGTCGTGGGTGACGGCGGCGAGCCGAACTCGGTCGGGCGCTGGCACGAGGGACGTCGGCCGGTGCTCAAGGAGCAGATCCGGGAGTGGCTGCGTACGGCCACCTCGATCAGCGTGCAGCCGGTGATCGACCTGGCCGACTGCGACCCGGTCGACCGATACGAGATCCCGCAGAGGCATCGCAAGCAGGTCGAGCTGCGCGACACCACCTGCTGTTTCCCCGGCTGCAGCAGGCGCGCCGAGCGCTGCGACCTCGACCACCGGATCCCGCACGCCGAGGGTGGCTCGACCTGCCCCTGTGACCTGCACCCGCTGTGCCGCCGGCACCACCGCGCCAAGACGCACTCCGGATGGCGGTACTTCGTCCTCATGCCGGGCCACCTGCTCTGGCGAAGTCCCCACGGCTGGTTCTTCCACGTCGGCCCGAACGGGACCCAGGCACTCGACCCACCCGGGCACTGGCCGGACGCGCTGGCCGATCCGGCACTCGAACCCGGGCTCGACCCCGCCGCCTGACCTGCACTCACTGGTGTGCCCCTATCGCACCGGCGGTCCTCGCCGCTGCCTCCGTGATCGGGGTCGTCAGCGTGACTGCCTGGTACGTCTTGAGGGAGACCGTCCGTGCCCGGTCCTGAAACGACGTCTGCGTCTCCTACGACATCGAGGTGCGACGGGATGCGCCGCTCGGGGACAGAGAACTGGTTGACGGTGCGTGCCAGAGCCCGAGTACGCGCGCTACATCGTCTGCGGGCAGAACAAGACGACCGTCGAACCTGTCTCCCACTGAGCGACTCACCCACCGACGCACTTTCCGACGGCCCATCCGCGCCGCCGCCGCACAAGGACACCCCCAGTCAGACCCGCTCCGGCGCGCTGTCGTTCGCACCTCCACCGGCGGGCCGGTGGAACGTGAACCGATGGCGGCGCCGCGCCAGATCTGGAGTACGCTGCGCGGGACAACATCACCACGTCCTTGGTGGGGAAAGCCGGTGCGAATCCGGCGCTGACCCGCAACCGTGAGCGTCATTCCAGGACCGAGTCCTGGGCAGGCGCGAGCCGGAGCACCCGCCCCGTGACGTCCTGACACCAACGCTGTCGTGGAAAGCAGCAGGTCGGGGGGACAGCCCTCTTCCTGCTCGTGCAGCGGGAAGGAACCATGACCCTCATGTCCCCTCGGACGGCCCGGACGCTCTCGGCCGCCGGCTTGTCCCTCGCGCTCCTGCTCACCGGCTGCGGCCGGGAGGACGACGACAAGCGGTCTGCGGCCTCGGACCCCGCCTCGGGCTCCGCCACCGGGTCCGGCGCCGAGCCCGGCACGCCCCAGGCCGCGCTCGCCGGCGCCCGCTGGCTGGAGGGTGAGCTGACCGACGGCGTGCTGCGCAACCGCCAGTACGGCACCGACGACCTCGGCTCCACCATCGACCTCGCCTACGCGCTGCGGGCCGTCGACCCCGACAGCGACGCCCTCCCGGCGATCGCCGACGTCCTGGTCGCCGGCGCGGCGGAGTACGCCAGCCCGGGCGAGGACGTCTACGCCGGGTCCACCGCCAAGCTCCTCTCCTTCGCCGCGGACACCGGCGCCGACCCGCGCGACTTCGCCGGCATCGACCTCCTCGCCCAGCTGGAGGAGCGGATCGAGGACGCCGGTCCCGACGCCGGCCCCACCGCCGGCCGCGCCGAGGACAAGAGCAGCTTCGGCGACTACGCCAACTCCTTCGGCCAGGCCTGGGCCGTCCGCGGCCTCACCCTCGCCGGCTCCGAGGAGGCCGAGGCCGCCCGCGACTACCTGCTGCAGCAGCAGTGCTCGGCCGGCTTCTTCCGGCTCTACTTCCCCGACGCCGCGGCTGCGGACCAGACCTGCGACGGCGCGGGCGCCGCGCCGGAGCCGGTGGACACCACCGCCCTGGCCTACGTGCTGCTGCACGACCTCGCCGAGGACGACGCCACCCTCGACGCCGCGCTGCGCAAGGGCATCGACTACATCCTCGACCAGCAGGCCGAGGACGGCTCCTTCTCCGGTGGCGACGGAGCGGTGGTCCCGAACGCCAACAGCACCGGGCTCGCGGGCTGGGCGCTGCACCTGGCCGGTGAGGACGAGGCGGCCGCGCAGGCCGCCGCCTGGGTCCGCGGCCGCCAGCTCGGTGAGTGTGAGGGCGTCCTCGCCCGCGACGCGGGCGCGATCGCCTTCGACGACACCGCGGTGCGCGCCGCCGGCAAGAAGGGCCTGACCAAGACGACGGAGGGCCAGTGGCGGGCCGCGACCATCCAGGCGCTGCCGGCACTGCTCGCGACCCCGGACGGAGCGGACGAGGCACCGTGCCCCGCCGGCTCCTGAGCCTGCCGACGTCGGCAGCCGCCGCGGGCCTGGTGCTCGCGGCGGTGCCGCTGTCGCCGAGCGCCCCGGCCTCGGCCGGCGTCGCGGCGGCGGCCCCGGCCGCCTGCGCCGCGGACGAGGTCACCGTGCTGGTGGACCCCAACGAGCTCGGCGGCCCCACCAGGACGGCGTGCGCGGCGGCCGGCACGGCGTCGTACGTCTTCGACGAGGCGGGTTTCGAGCTCAGCGGCACCGGCGCGCCGGGCATGCAGGGCTACGTGTGCCGCATCGACGGCCTGCCCGAGGACGGGCGGTGCGTCGCCGGCGACTCCTACTGGTCGCTGTGGTGGGCCGACCCCGGTACGACGACCTGGGCGTACGCCGGCCTCGGGGTGAACGGTCTCGACCTCGAGCCCGGCGCCTGGGTCGGCTTCGCCTGGCACGAGGGCGAGGGCAAGGCGCCGCCGCCCGACGTGCCCCTTCCCGGGGCCGGAGCAGAGGCGACCGCCGACGACGAGGTCGTCGCAGCCGACCAGCCGGCCGCGAAGACGCCCGCGGCGGACGACGACTCCGGGCCGCCCACCGGGCTGCTGATCGGCGGAGCGGTCGTCGTGCTGGCGGCGGCTGCCGTCGTACCCCTGCGGCGGCGGACACGATGAGGATGCCGCGGGACCTGCACCCGGTCGCGTGGTGGGCGTGGGCCGTGGGGATCGCGGTGGCCGCGTCCTGCACCACCAACCCGTTCCTGCTCGGCCTGCTGCTGGCCGCGGTGAGCCTGGTCGTGCTGACCTGCCGCTCCGACCAGCCCTGGGCCCGCTCGTTCCGCCTCTACGTGTGGATCGGCGTGATCGTCGTGGCGGTGCGGATCCTCTTCCGGGTCCTGCTCGGCGGCGACACTCCCGGCCACGTGCTGTTCACCCTGCCCACCATCGACCTGCCCGACGTGGCCGCCGGGATCTCCCTGCTGGGCCCCTTCACCCGCGAGGAGCTGCTCGCCGCGCTGTACGAGGGGATGCGCCTGGCGGCGATCATCATCGCCGTGGGTGCGGCCAACGCGCTGGCCAACCCGAAGCGGCTGATGAAGTCGCTGCCGCCGGCCCTCTACGAGATCGGCACGGCGATGACCGTGGCGATCAACGTGGTGCCGCAGCTGGCCGACAGCGCCCGCCGGATCCGCGCCGCGCAGGAGCTGCGCGGCGGCCCCACGGGCCGGTTCCGCCGCATCCGCGGCGCCCGACGGCTGCTGGTGCCCATCCTGGAGGACTCCTTCGACCGCTCCCTGGCGCTCGCCGCCGGCATGGACGCACGCGGCTACGGACGCGTCGGTGAGCTCACCGCGCAGCAGCGGCGCCGCACCGGGGCCCTGATGATCGGCGGGCTGCTGGGGGTCTGCGTCGGTGTCTACGCGTTCCTCGACGCCACCGCGCCGCGCCTGCTCGCGCTGCCCATGCTGGCCGGCGGCATGGCGCTGGCCCTCGTCGGGTTCGTCTCCGCCGGGCGCCGTGTGCAGCGCACCCGCTACCGGCCCGACCGGTGGCGCGTGCCCGAGGTCGTGGTGGCGTTGTGCGGCATCGGGGCGGGCGCCGTCGTGTGGGCGCTGGGCCGCGCCGACGTCGACACCGCGCACCCGGGCGTGCTGGTCGTGCCGGCGTTGACGGTGCCCGCGGTGCTCGGCGTGCTGCTCGCCGTCGTACCGGTCTGGGCGGCACCGCCGCCGCCGACCGCCCAGGACCCCGGGGCGGCGCCCGCCCCGAGCCCGGAACCGGCCCGGGAGGTGGCCGCCTGATGCTCCAGCTTCGCGACGTCACGTTCTCCTACGACGACCCCTCCGGCGACACCGGCGACGACCGGACCCTCACGCAGGCCCCGGCGCCGGTGCTGGATCGGGTCGACCTCACCATCGACGACGGCGAGCTCGTCGTCCTCGCCGGGCCCACCGGCGTCGGCAAGTCCACCCTGCTCGGCGTCGTCGCCGGCCTGGTGCCCGCGTTCAGCGGCGGCACGCTGAGCGGCGACGTGCTGCTCGACGGGGTCCGCGTCACCGGCCTGCCGGCCCGCGAGCGCGCGCACGTGATCGGCTACGTCGGGCAGAACCCACCGACCTGGTTCGTCACCGACACCGTCGAGGAGGAGCTGGCCTTCGGCATGGAGCAGCTCGGCGTCGCCCCGGCGGCGATGCGACGCCGGGTGGAGGAGACCCTCGACGTGCTGGGCATCGCCGACCTGCGCCACCGCGACCTGCGCACCCTGTCCGGCGGCCAGCAGCAGCGGGTCGCCATCGGCTGCGTGCTCACCACCCACCCGCGGCTGCTCGTCCTCGACGAGCCGACCTCCGCGCTCGACCCGACCGCCGCCGAGGACGTCCTCGCCACGCTGACCCGCCTGGTGCAGGACCTCGGCGTCTCCGTCCTGGTCGCCGAGCACCGCCTGGAGCGGGTGCTGCCGTTCGCCGACCAGCTCTGCGTGCTCGGCGCCGACCCGCTGCGAGGCGGCCGGCTGGTCACGGGCGCTCCCGCCGAGGTGCTGCCGCACGCGCCGGTGGCCCCGCCGCTGGTCGAGCTCGGCCGCCTCGCCGGCTGGGACCCGCTGCCGCTCACCGTCCGCGACGCCCGCCGCGCCGCCGCCACCCTGCGCCCGCGCCTGGGCCCGCCGCCGCACCCCGTCACGCCCACCGCCGCCAGCCCTGCCCCGGCCAGCCCCATCCCGAACATCCCTGCCGGCGAGGCCCCACCGTCGGTGTCGGTACGACGCCTCGTGGTCGCCCACGGCCGCCACCCCGTGCTCCGTGAGGTCTCCTTCGACCTGCGCCCTGGCACGGTCACGGCGCTGATGGGCCGCAACGGCGCCGGCAAGTCCACGCTGCTGTGGACGCTGCAGGGCCGGCACACACCCGCGTCGGGCACGGTGCGGGTGGCCGGCTCCGAGCCGTCCGCGCTCAGTGCGGCGCAGCGCCGCGCACACACCGGCCTGGTGCCGCAGAGCCCGGCCGACCTGCTCTACCTGGAGACCGTGGCGCAGGAGTGCGCGGCCGCCGACGCCTCCGCCGACGCACCGGCCGGCACCTGCGCCGACCTGCTCGAGCGGCTCGCGCCGGGCATCGCCCCCGACCACCACCCACGCGACCTGTCCGAGGGCCAGCGCCTGGCGCTCGCGGTCGCGATCGTGCTCACCGCCCGCCCGCCCGTGCTGCTGCTCGACGAGCCGACCCGCGGCCTGGACTACCCGGCCAAGCGGGCGCTCGCCGCGATCCTGCGCGAGCTGGCCGCCGGCAACGGAACAGGAGCAGCGGACCCGCCGCGGACGGTGCTGCTGGCCACCCACGACGTGGAGTTCGTCGCCCAGGTCGCCGACGAGCTGCTCATGCTCGCCGAGGGCGAGATCGTCTCCGCCGCCCCGGTCGCCCAGGCGCTCACCGAGTCGCCCGCCTTCGCCCCGCAGGTGACGAAGGTGCTCGGCCCGGGGTGGCTCACCGTCGCCGACGTCGCCGACGCGCTGGCGCGCGGCGCGGTGGAGCAGGGGCTGCGATGAGCGCGCCGGTGCGTGAGCCGCGGCGCGTCGCCGTACCCCTGCGCGCCCGCTCGGGGGTCGTGCTCGCGATCGTGTCGGTGATCGGCGTGCTGATGCTGTCGTGGCCGCTGCTCATCGACGTGGACGCGGCGCCCGGCCAGCGGGTCGACCCGCCGTTCCTGCTCCTGCTGCTGCTGCCGGTGATCCTCGCGGTGGTGCTCGCCGAGCTGTCCGAGGGCGGCATGGACGCCCGGGTGCTGGCGATCCTGGGCGTGCTGACCGCGGTCAACGCCGTGCTGCGCCTGCTCAGCGCCGGCACCGCCGGCCTCGAGCTCGTCTTCTTCCTGCTCATCCTCGGCGGCCGGGTGTTCGGCGCGGGCTTCGGGTTCGTGCTCGGCTGCACGTCGCTGTTCGCCTCCGCGCTGCTCACCGCAGGCGTCGGGCCATGGCTGCCGTTCCAGATGCTCGTGGCCGCGTGGGTCGGGATGGGCGCCGGCCTGCTGCCGCGCCGGATGCGCGGGCGCCGCGAGATCGCCATGCTCGTCGTCTACGGCATCCTCGCCGCCTACCTGTACGGCGCGCTGATGAACCTGCAGGGCTGGCCGTTCATGACCGGCATCCAGCTGCCCGGCCAGGACTCCACCGAGCTGTCCTACGAGCCCGGCGCCCCGCTGGCCGAGAACCTGCACCACTTCGCGATCTACACCCTGCTCACCTCGACCGGAGGCTGGGACACCGGCCGGGCGATCACCAACGCGCTGGCGCTGGCGCTGCTCGGGCCGGCGGTGCTCAGCACCCTGCGCCGGGCCGCGCGCCGCGCCCGGATCACCGCGCCCGCCGCGCCCGCCGAGCCGCGCGCAGCGGACTGAGTCCGCAGCGGACTGAGTCAGGGCTCGATCAGCAGGATCCGGTCGTCGCCGTCGCCAGGCTTGCCGCGACCGTCGGTGTTGCTGGTGGACACCCACAACCTGCCGTCGGGGTCGCGTACGACGGTGCGCAGCCGGCCGTAACCGGTCTCCGGTGAGGCGGCGTCCCCGCCGCGCTTGCCGTCGAAGTAGGCGGCCGGGTCGCTGACCTGCCCGCCGGCGGCCTTGATCCGCCACAGCCGCTCGCCCTTGAGCGAGGCCATCCACAGGTACCCGCCGGCGTAGGCCAGGCCCGACGGCGAGGCCTCGTCGGTGCCCCAGGTCAGCTGCGGCTCGGTGAACTTCTTCGGTCCGCCGCTGCCCTCCACCTCCGGCCAACCGTAGTTCTCGCCGGGGATGATCCGGTTCAGCTCGTCGGCGTCGTCCTGGCCGAACTCCGAGGCCCACAGCGAGCCCTCGGAGTCGAAGGCCAGCCCCTGGACGTTGCGGTGCCCCAGCGACCACACGGGGCTGTCGAAGGGGTTGCCGGGCGCGGGGTCGCCGTCGGTGGTGATCCGCAGGATCTTGCCGCCGAGTGACTTCTTGCGCTGGGCCAGCTCGGTGTCGCCGCCCTCACCGGTGGCGACGTAGAGGAACCCGTCGGGTCCGAAGGCGAGCCGGCCGCCGTCGTGGGTGTTGCCGGTGGGGATCCCGGTCAGCACGGGCTCCACCGCGCCGAGCTTGTCGTCCTTGCTGATCTCGGCGCGGACCACCCGGTTGTCCTCGGCGGTGCACACGTAGAGGTACACCTGCCGGTCGGTGGCGAAGGTGGGGGAGACGGCCACGCCGAGCAGGCCGGCCTCGACCCGCGGCACCGTCTCGGGCACCCGGCCGATCTCGACCACCTCGCCCTCCCCGGCCGTCTTGCCGTCGGCCACCTCGGGCGGGGTCACCAGCAGCACCCGGGTGGTGTCGCGCTCGGTGACGATCGCGCGGCCGTCGGGCAGGAAGTCGATGCCCCACGGTGTGTCCAGCCCGGTGGCGACGGTGCCGACCACGTCCGGCACCCCGTCGACGGTGAACAGCACCTCGCCGTCGCGCACCGATCCGGTCGGGGCCGCGGAGGCGGTGGCGGAGACCTCCACGTCGACCTCGTTGCCGTCCTGGCCGCAGCCGGCGAGCAGGCTGGCCAGGAGGCCGCAGGCGAGCGCGGCGCTGCCCGCGCGGACGCTACGCCGGCGGCTCATGCGGTGTGCTCCGCTCGGTCCAGGCCGTGCACGAAGTCGCTGAGCAGCTCCAGCACCCGCTCGGGCTGCTCGAGCTGGATGAAGTGCGAGCCGTGCAGCTCGACGTACGCGGTGGGCCGGCCGCGTTCGGCCAGCCGGGCGGCGGCCGAGGCCATGTCCCGGGCGCCGGCGAGGATGTCGTGGCTGCCGGCGACGAACAGGGTGGGCACGTTGATCCGGCTCAGCCGCACCCGGGGGTGCCGGGAGGTGGCCAGCGCGAGCTTGGCGTACCAGTCCACGGGCGTGGTCAGGAACTCCTTGAGCCCGACCGCGGCGGCCTCCTCGTCGGCGACCTCGAACATGAAGCCGGTGCGGCCGAGCAGCCGCACCACCTGGGCGTTCATCGGGATCCGGCGCACCAGCGGGTTGGTGATCGGTCCGCTGTACTGCGCCACCCGGCACAGGTTCACCGTCAGCGCCCGCGCCACGAACCGTGGCACACGCAACGGGGCCAGCATCGTGGCGAAGGTGTCGCCGGGCACGCCGGCCATCGCGAAGATGCCGCGCACCCGCTCGGGGTGGCGGTAGGTCATCTCGAAGGCGGTGTTGACCCCCATCGACCAGCCCATCAGCACCGCCGAGCCGATCCCGAAGTGGTCCATCACGCTGAGCCCGTCGGCGACGAAGTGCTCGACCTCGATGTGCCGGCGGTCCTGGGGACGGTCCGAGCCGCAGACGCCGCGGTGGTTCCACGACACCACCCGGATGCCGCAGGCGGGGTCCAGCAGCCACGGCCACAGGTGCGGGTTGGTGCCCAGCCCGTTGCAGAGCACGACGGTGGGCCCGTCGATCACTCCGTCCGGGTCGTTGGTCCAGGCCCGGAGGTGGGTGCCGTCGTCGGAGAGGATGTCTCGATAGGCGATCGACGCGGTCGCCGAGCGCTGCTCGGGCCGGGGAGCGGAGGTCGACATGCCGCGATTGTGCCCGAAGACCGTGCGCGGCGGGGCCGGCTCAGGCCGGTCGCGAGACCGAGGGCCCGACCAGGGGCCCACGAAGGCCGTGGCCCGCGGCGCTGGTGAACCGCACCAGGTCGACCACGCCAGGCCTCAGATGACATCGGGAAGGACCCGGGCCCGGGTCGCCCGGGTGGCGCCGACGGTGGCCAGTACGACGCAGCCGATCGCGGCCCACTGCACCGGTGCCAGGTCCTCGCCCACGAGGAGCAGCCCGGCGAGCGCGGCGGCCGCGGGCTCCAGGCTCATCAGCACCCCGAACGTCGCCGCGGGCAGGGTGCGCAGGGCGGCGATCTCGGCGCTGTAGGGCACCACCGAGCTCAGCAGCCCGACGGCGGCCCCGATCGCCAGCACCCGGGCGTCGAGCAGGTCGCCGACCTCGACGGTGAGCAGCAGCGGGCTGAGCAGCAGCACCGCGACGCCGCTGGCCACGGCGAGGCCGTCGATGCCGGCCCACCGCCGCCCGGTCGCGGCGCTGGACAGGATGTAGCCGGCCCACGCGGCCCCGGCAAGCACCGCGTAGGCGACGCCGAGCGGGTCGAGGTGGGTGCGCTCGAAGCCGAGCAGCAGCACCCCGAGAGCGGCCAGCCCGACCCAGCCCAGGTGCCGTGCGCGGCGGAACCCGGCCGCGGCCAGCGCCAGCGGACCGATGAACTCGATCGTCACCGCGACGCCGATCGGGATCCGGGAGAACGACTGGTAGATCGCCCAGTTCATCACCGCCAGGCAGGCGCCGTAGCGCAGCACGACCAGCCAGTCGGCGCGGCTGCGCCCGCGCAGGACGGGGCGCGCCCAGGCCAGCAGCACGGCGGCGCTGGTGACCAGGCGCAGCCACACCACGCCGTCCGGCTCGACGTCGGTGAAGAGCTGCTTGGCGAAGCCGGCGCCGAGCTGGACCGAGGCGATGCTCAGCAGGACGAGCCCGATCGAGGCGCCCAGTCCGGGCGCGGGACGGGAGGCGACGGACGACGGCACGCACACACGCTAGGAGCACGCAGCCCACGGCACCGAAATGATCCCCGCGATCCGATGACTTTCCTGCCTGCGCCGAGTCACAGTGGGCAGGACACGTGCGCGCCGACCGTGTACGGAGCACGAGGAGGAACCGATGGCGACCATCTTGATGATCGGGACCCGCAAGGGACTGTGGATCGCCCGGTCCGACGACCGCCGCGAGTGGAAGCTCGACGGGCCGCACCACGACATGGAGGAGGTGTACTCCGTCCTGGTCGACACCCGCGGCGACGTCCCGCGCCTGTTCGCCGGCGCCTCGTCGAGCTGGTTGGGCCCACAGGTGCGCTGGAGCGACGACCTCGGCCACACCTGGCAGGAGACGCCGAACGGCGCGATCCGCTTCCCCGAGGGCGCCGGCGCCACCGTCTCCCGGATCTGGCAGCTCGTGCCGGGCACCAGCCCGGGCGTGCTGCACGCCGGCACCGAGCCGGGGGCGGTGTTCACCTCCACCGACGGCGGCGCGAGCTTCACCCTCGAGCAGGCGCTGTGGGACCACCCGCACCGCGCCGAGTGGGACGAGGGCTTCGGCGGGCAGGCCTTCCACACCGTGCTGCCGCACCCCACCGACCCCGACTCGATCGTCACCGCGATCTCCACCGGCGGGGTCTACCGCACCACCGACGGCGGCGCCTCCTGGCATCCGCGCAACAAGGGCATCCGCGCCGACTTCCTGCCCGAGGACCTGCGCTACCCCGAGTTCGGCCAGTGCGTGCACAAGGTCGCCCGGCACCCGGACCGCCCCGAGCGGCTCTACGCCCAGAACCACGGCGGCGTCTACCGCTCCGACGACGAGGGCGGCAGCTGGACCGACATCGGCGAGGGACTGCCCAGCGACTTCGGGTTCCCGATCGTGGTGCACCCCCGTCAGCCCGACACCATCTGGGTGTTCCCGCTCGGCGGCGGCGCGGGCCGCTACCCGACGGACGCCCGCGCCCAGGTGTGGCGCTCCGACGACGCGGGGGAGTCGTGGACGTCGTACGGCGAGGGGCTGCCGGACTTCTTCCACGTCTGCGTGCTGCGCGACGCCATGTGCACCGACGACCACGAGAGCCCGGGGCTCTACCTGGGGGCGCGCAACGGTTCGGTGTGGGCCTCCGCGGACGCCGGCGAGCACTGGCAGCAGGTCGCCGCGAACCTGCCGGACGTGCTCACGGTGCGCGCCGCCACCGTCTGAGCCGGGCACCCGCCGTCCGCGCCAGCGCATCGCCTCGCTGCGCGCACGGCGAGCGGCGTAGCCTTGGCGCCATGCCCACCCTTCGTTCCGCGACGTCCACCTCGGGTCGCAACATGGCCGGTGCCCGCGCCCTGTGGCGCGCCACCGGCATGACCGACTCGGACTTCGGCAAGCCGATCATCGCGATCGCGAACTCCTTCACCGAGTTCGTGCCCGGCCACGTGCACCTGCGCGACCTGGGCAAGATCGTCGCCGAGTCGGTCGCCGCGGCCGGCGGCGTGGCCAAGGAGTTCAACACCATCGCCGTCGACGACGGCATCGCGATGGGCCACGGCGGGATGCTCTACTCGCTGCCCAGCCGCGAGCTGATCGCGGACGCGGTGGAGTACATGGTGCAGGCGCACTGCGCCGACGCGATCGTGTGCATCTCCAACTGCGACAAGATCACCCCCGGCATGCTGCTCGCCGCGCTGCGGCTCAACATCCCGGTCGTCTTCGTCTCCGGCGGCCCGATGGAGGCCGGCAAGACGGTCGCCGTCGAGGGCCTGGTGCACCCCAAGCTCGACCTGGTCGACGCGATGTCGGCCTCGGCGAACGACGCGATCAGCGACGAGCTGCTCGACACCATCGAGCGCTCCGCCTGCCCGACCTGCGGCTCGTGCTCGGGCATGTTCACCGCGAACTCGATGAACTGCCTGACCGAGGCGATCGGCCTCTCCCTGCCCGGCAACGGCTCGACCCTGGCCACGCACGCCAAGCGCCGCCGCCTCTTCGAGGACGCGGGCCGGATCGTGATGGACCTGTGCCGGCGCTACTACGACGACGACGACGAGTCCGTCCTGCCGCGCAACATCGCCAACCGGTCGGCGTTCGAGAACGCCGTGGCGCTCGACGTCGCGATGGGCGGCTCCACCAACACGATCCTGCACCTGCTGGCCGCCGCTCGCGAGGCCGAGCTGGACTTCCACGTCGAGGACATCGACGCGATCTCGCGCCGCGTGCCGTGCCTGTCCAAGGTCGCGCCGAACTCCCCGAAGTACCACATGGAGGACGTGCACCGCGCCGGCGGCATCCCGGCCCTGCTGGGCGAGCTGCGCCGCGGCGGCGCCCTCAACGAGGACGTGCACTCGATCCACGCAGCCGACCTCGACGAGTGGCTCGGTCGTTGGGACATCCGGGGCGAGTCGCCCTCGGAGGAGGCCCTCGACCTGTTCCGCGCCGCGCCCGGCGGGGTGCGCACCACCGAGGCGTTCTCCACCGAGAACCTGTGGGCCAGCCTGGACACCGACGCCGCCGACGGCTGTATCCGCGACTTCGAGCACGCCTACTCCGCCGACGGCGGGCTGGCGATCCTGCACGGCAACCTCGCCCCCGAGGGCTGCGTGGTGAAGACCGCCGGCGTCGCCGAGGAGATCTGGACCTTCAGCGGGCCCGCGATCGTCTTCGAGTCCCAGGACGACGCGGTGGCCGGCATCCTCGGCAAGAAGGTCGTCGAGGGCCAGGTCGTCGTCATCCGCTACGAGGGCCCCAAGGGCGGTCCGGGCATGCAGGAGATGCTCTACCCGACCTCGTTCCTCAAGGGCCGCGGCCTGGGGGCGAAGTGCGCACTGATCACCGACGGCCGGTTCTCCGGCGGCACCTCCGGGCTCTCCATCGGGCATGCCTCCCCGGAGGCGGCCTCGGGCGGGACGATCGCGCTGGTCGAGGACGGCGACATCATCACCATCGACATCCCGAACCGCTCCATCACCCTCGAGGTCGACGAGCACACCCTCGCCGAGCGCCGGGTGCTGCAGGACAAGCGGGACAAGCCGTACACGCCGACCGATCGTGACCGCACGGTCTCCGCGGCGCTGCGGGCCTACGCCTCGATGGCCACCTCGGCCTCTGACGGCGCCTACCGCCGCGTCCCCGACTGATCCCGGGCGTGCCGCCGACGCCACGGCGGCGTGGGCTGGTCCTGGTGCGTGCACTGGGGCTCGTCCTCGCCGTGCTCGCGCTCGTGCTGGCGGTCACCGCCCTGCCGCACGGGCCGGACGGCCCGGAGGACGGGCGGGACCGGACGGTCACCGAGACGGACCGCGACCCGAGCCCGACGCCCGCTACCGAGCCCGCCACCAGCGAGCCCGCCGCGACCGAGCCGGCTGCCACCCAGTCGGCCGGAGCGGCGTCCGGGGACGGTCCGCGCTGGCGCACCGAGCGGGTGCTGCCCCCGGACGGGATGCTGGTGGCCTACTACGGCGCGCCGCGCACCCCCGCGCTCGGGGTGCTGGGGGAGACCTCGCCGGAGCGTGCGTTCCGGCGGCTGCGGCGTGCCGCCGCGCCGTTCGAGAGCCCCGGCCACCCGGTGCGCGAGGTGTTCGAGCTGATCGTCACGATCGCCGACGCCCACCCGGGCAAGGACGGTGACTACAGCCACGACGTCCGCAAGCGCGACGTACGACGCTATGTCGACGCTGCCCGCAGGCTCGGCGTGCTGCTGGTGCTCGACCTGCAGCCGGGCCGCTCGGACTTCCTGAAGGTCGCCAAGCGCTGGCGCTGGGCGCTGCTGCAGCCGCACGTCGGGCTCGCGCTGGACCCCGAGTGGCGGATGGGCCGCCACCAGGTGCCGGGCCGCACCATCGGGCGGGTCCGTGCCCGCGAGGTCAACCGGACCAGCAGGTGGCTCTCCCGGCTCGTCGTGCGCCACGACCTGCCGGAGAAGGCCTTCGTGCTGCACCAGTTCCGGTCCTCGATGCTGCCCGGCATCTCCCGGATCGTGTCGCGCCCGGGGCTGCGGATGATCCAGCACGTCGACGGCTTCGGCAACCGCCGGCAGAAGCTCGCCACCTACCGCGCGGTGGCCCGGCCCAAGCAGTTCGCGATGGGCTTCAAGCTCTTCTACGACGAGGACGTGAACCGGATGGGGGCCGCGGCGGTGCGCAAGATCCGGCCGCGAGTACGTTTCGTGTCCTACCAGTAGCCGGGCCGGGCCCGGTCGAGCACAGGAGGCGGTGGCGTGGCCGAGCACAACGAGCTGGGGCAGCAGGTCGGCGACCTCGTCGTCGGCTGGGAGCCGCGGCCCTGGCCCGCCCCGGTCACCCTGACCGGTCAGCACGTCACGGTGGAGCCGCTCGGCTCGGCGCGCTACGCGGACCTGTTCGCGACCACCTGCGGACCCGACGACGCCGACCTGTGGACCTATCGACCCGTGCCGCGGCCGGGCTCGCTCGCCGAGCTGTGGATGCACCTGGCGGGGCTGCTGGAGGAGCCCGACCTGGTGCCCTTCGCCCTGGTGCCGCAGACCGGGCCGGCGGCGGGCAAGGCGGCGGGCATCGCCTGCTACGCCCGGATCGTGCCCGCGCACGGCCAGGTCGAGATCGCCCACGTGCTGCTCGGCCGGGACCTGCAGCGCACCACGGCGGCGACGGAGGCCCTGCACCTGCTCGCCCGGCACGCCCTGGACGACCTGGGCTACCGGCGCTTGGAGTGGAAGTGCGACAGCCTCAACGAACCCTCGCGCAAGGCCGCCGCCCGGCTCGGGTTCACCTACGAGGGCCGGTTCCGCAACCACATGGTCACCCAGGGCCGCAGCCGCGACACCGACTGGTTCTCGATCACCGATGCCGAGTGGCCGGCGCTGCGCGCGGCCCACGAGCACTGGCTGGACCCCGGCAACTTCACCGCCGATGGCACCCAGCGCTCCTCGCTGCGCAGCCACGTCGCAGCCGCCCCATCCTGAGACGGCCGTCTTGTCATCTGGGACGGCGTGCGACACTTATTCGACGGCACGACGTGCGACGGCGTACGGTGGAAACATGCTTGACCAGCTTCTCGTACGTACCGGACGCGCCGGCTGAGCCTGACGGACACCACGTCAGACCCCAACCAGCGCGTCCACCCCTCCGTTGCCCGGCAACCGAGGGGTTTTTTGTTGAGCACGTGACCGACGCGGGGCCGCCCGGCTCCGCCGGGGCACCCCACCCCACCAGCAGAGACAAGGAACAACTCGGATGACTGAGCAGCAGGGCTCGGGCGAGACCATCACCGGCGCGCAGAGCCTGGTCCGGTCGCTGGAGGCGGCCGGAGTCACCGACATCTTCGGCATCCCCGGCGGCGCGATCCTCCCGGCCTACGACCCGCTGATGGACTCCAGCATCCGCCACATCCTGGTGCGGCACGAGCAGGCCGCCGGCCACGCCGCGCAGGCCTACGCCTCCGCCTCGGGCCGTGTCGGTGTCTGCATGGCCACCTCGGGCCCCGGCGCCACGAACCTGGTCACCCCGCTGGCCGACGCCCACATGGACTCCGTCCCGATGGTCGCGATCACCGGCCAGGTCGGTGCCTCGCTGATCGGCACCGACGCCTTCCAGGAGGCGGACATCCGCGGCATCACCATGCCGATCACCAAGCACAACTTCCTGGTCACCGACCCCGCGGAGATCCCCACCAAGATCGCCGAGGCGTTCCACATCGCCTCCACCGGCCGCCCCGGCCCGGTGCTGGTCGACGTCACCAAGTCCGCGCTGCAGGCCACCACCGGCTTCGCCTGGCCGAGCGAGATCACCCTGCCCGGCTACCGCCCGGTGACCCGCCCGCACGCCAAGCAGATCCGCGAGGCCGCGCGCCTCATGCTGGACTCGCGCAAGCCGGTCCTCTACGTCGGCGGCGGCACCATCCGCTCGGGTGCGTCGAAGGAGCTGGCCGAGCTCGCCGTGCTCACCGGCATCCCGGTGGTCACCACCCTGATGGCGCGCGGGGCGTTCCCCGACAGCCACCCGCAGCACCTGGGCATGCCCGGCATGCACGGCACGGTCGCCGCGGTCGCCGCGCTGCAGAAGAGCGACCTGATCATCAGCCTCGGCGCCCGCTTCGACGACCGGGTCACCGGCAACCTGGACACCTTCGCGCCGCACGCCAAGGTCATCCACGCCGACATCGACCCCGCCGAGATCGGCAAGAACCGCCCCGTCGACGTCCCGATCGTGGGCGACATCCGCGAGGTGCTCACCGACCTGCTCACCGCGCTGCGCACCGAGGCCGACGCCGGGCGCACCGGCGACTACGAGGGCTGGGTCGCGTTCTGCGCCGGGGTCAAGAAGAAGTACCCGCTGGGCTACGACAAGCCCGCCGATGGCGCCCTGGCCCCGCAGTACGTGATCGAGCGCCTCGGCGCCCTCGCCGGCCCCGACACCATCTACACCGCCGGCGTCGGCCAGCACCAGATGTGGGCCGCGCAGTTCGTCGGCTACGAGCGCCCCAACACCTGGATCAACTCCGGTGGTCTGGGGACGATGGGCTTCGCCGTGCCGGGCGCGATGGGCGCCAAGGTCGCGATGCCCGACCAGACCGTCTGGGCGGTCGACGGCGACGGCTGCTTCCAGATGACCAACCAGGAGCTGGCCACCTGCGCGATCAACGACATCCCGATCAAGGTGGCGCTGATCAACAACGAGTCGCTCGGCATGGTGCGGCAGTGGCAGACGCTGTTCTACAACAGCCGCTACTCCAACACCGACCTGCACTCCAAGCGGATCCCCGACTTCGTCAAGCTCGCCGAGGCCTACGGCTGCGTCGGCCTGGCCTGCGACTCGCCCGAGGATGTCGACGCCACCATCGCCAAGGCGATGGAGGTCAACGACGTCCCGGTCGTGGTGGACTTCCGGGTGCACCGCGACGCGATGGTGTGGCCGATGGTCGCCGCCGGCACCAGCAACGACGACATCAAGTACGCGCGCGACCTCGCGCCCAAGTTCGACGAGGACGACCTCTGATGGCCCAGCACACCCTGTCGGTCCTGGTCGAGGACAAGCCCGGCGTCCTCGCCCGCATCTCCGCGTTGTTCAGCCGCCGCGGATTCAACATCACGTCCCTGGCCGTCGGCCCGACCGAGCACCCGGAGATCTCCCGGATGACGATCGTGGTCAACGTCGACGCCTCCCCGCTCGAGCAGGTGACCAAGCAGCTCAACAAGCTGGTCGAGGTCATCAAGATCGTGGAGCTCGACCCGGCGTCCTCGGTCACCCGGGAGCTCATCCTGGTCAAGGTCGGCGCCACCGCGGAGAACCGCCGCGAGGTGCTCGACATCGTCCAGCTCTTCAAGGCCAAGGTCATCGACGTCGCCCCCGACGCGATCACCATGCAGATCGTCGGCAACGCCGACAAGATCGGCGACCTGCTGCGCATGCTCGAGCCCTTCGGGGTCCGCGAGCTCGTGCAGTCCGGCATGGTCGCCATCGGCCGGGGCGCCCGGTCGATCTCCGAGCGGACCAAGCCGGTCGCCGTACCGGTTCCGCCCGCCGCCAACGCCTGAGCCCGGCGCCCGCCGCCGCCTCGACACGCACGACAACACCAACCCACGAAACCAAGGAGAGCCACCAGTGGCTGAGATGTTCTACGACGACGACGCCGACCTGTCCCTGATCCAGGGCAAGCACGTCGCGGTCATCGGTTACGGCAGCCAGGGCCACGCCCACGCGCTGAACCTCCGCGACTCCGGTGTGGACGTCCGGGTCGGCCTCAAGGAGGGCTCCAAGAGCCGTGCCAAGGCCGAGGAGCAGGGCCTGCGCGTGCTCACCCCGCGCGAGGCCGCGGAGGAGGCCGACGTCATCGTCATCCTCGCCCCCGACCAGGTCCAGCGCCACCTGTACGCCGAGGACATCGCGCCCGCGCTGACCGAGGGCGACACCCTCGTCTTCGGCCACGGCTTCAACATCCGCTTCGGCTACATCAAGCCCCCGGCGGGCGTCGACGTCATCCTGGTCGCCCCGAAGGCGCCGGGCCACACCGTGCGCCGCGAGTTCGTCGCCGGCCGCGGCATCCCGGACATCATCGCCGTCGAGCAGGACGCCTCGGGCCAGGCCTGGGAGCTCGCCAAGTCCTACGCCAAGGGCATCGGCGGCACCCGCGCCGGCGTCATCAAGACCACCTTCACCGAGGAGACCGAGACCGACCTGTTCGGTGAGCAGGCCGTGCTGTGCGGCGGCATGTCGCACCTGGTCCAGGCGGGCTTCGAGACCCTCACCGAGGCCGGCTACCAGCCCGAGATCGCCTACTTCGAGGTGCTGCACGAGCTCAAGCTCATCGTGGACCTGATGTGGGAGGGCGGCATCGCCAAGCAGCGCTGGTCGATCTCCGACACCGCCGAGTACGGCGACTACGTCTCCGGCCCGCGCGTGGTCACCGACGCGGTCAAGCAGGAGATGAAGGCGGTCCTCGCCGACATCCAGTCCGGCGCGTTCGCCAAGCGGTTCATCGACGACCAGGACAACGGCGGCGCCGAGTTCCTCCGCCTCCGCGAGGAGGAGGCCGGCCACCCGATCGAGGCGACCGGCAAGAAGCTGCGCGCCCAGTTCGCCTGGAAGCAGAGCGACGACGACTACACCGAGGGCTCCGCCGCTCGCTGAGCCACGCCGTACGACGTCGTAGACGCCCCCGGATCCGCACGGATCCGGGGGCGTCTCGCATTCTCCGGCCCTGGCTGGGGGACCGCCGCCGCAAGCCGGTGAGATTTCCGATACAGAATGTGCAATCAAGGTTGCGCGGGATCAGGCCACCCGCCTATGCTCATTGTCGATACAAGTTGTATCGATAATGGGAGGAGGCGTCGTGCGCCCGCACGTCGAGATGATCCACGAGCAGGACTACGTCTGGCACCCCGCCGAGCTGCCGGGCGGCGTCGGCGAGGCCGTCGAGAAGCGGCTCTCGGTCGACGAGGAGGACGGGTCCTCGTCCTTGCTGCTCGAGTTCGTCACCGACTTCTCGCGCCCGGCGGGCGTCCCGGAGGCCGACACCGAGTTCTTCGTGCTGAGCGGCTCGATGACCTACGGCGACCGGGTGATGGGGGAGTGGGAGTACCTCCACGTCCCGGCCGGCGTGCCGATGGCCGAGATGCGGGTCGCCGCCGGCACCCGGCTGCTGCACTGGCGCGAGTACGGCACGAGCCGCTTCACGGTGGGCGGTGCGCGCACTCCGCAGGCCCGCGGCGAGGTGACCCTCACCGACCCGCGCGAGGTGGAGTGGCGCTCGACGCTGGAGTTCGTCGCCGGCCCGCTGAGCCCGCTCTACATCAAGATGCTCCACCACGACCCGGAGACGGGCTTCTACACACGGCTGATCAAGGCGCCGGTCGGCTGGTCGGAGCCGCGGATGCTGCACCACCCCGTGTACGAGGAGTTCTACACGCTGGCCGGCCGCACCGCGTCGCTGCACGGCGACGCCGGGGTGGGGACCTACACGTTCCGTCCCTCGCACATCAAGCACGGCCACTTCGAGACGCTCGAGGAGACGATCTGGATCATCCGGTGCGACGGTGCGCTGGAGAACCTGCACACCGTCGACAGCTGGATCGACTGGGGCGGCACCGCGGTCAACTACGACCCGGCCACCCAGGGCCCGCGGCCCTCCACGCTGCCGCTGCGCTCGCGCTCGGCAGGCGCCTGGGACGCCCGGCTCGCCTGAGGCTGCGCGGGGCCCGACTCGGCCGGACCCGACTCGGCCGGCCCCGTCTCACCCGGGCGGCGGCGGGCACCGGGGGGCCATGGCCCGCCCCACCCTGCGCAACGTCGTCCTGGACACCACCGACGTGTCCCGGCTGGCGCGGTTCTACCGCGACCTCCTCGACTGGTCCTTCCATCCCGACAACGACCGCGAGGACGCCACCTGGCAGGTGCTCGTGGCGCCCGACGGCTTCCGGCTCGCCTTCCAGCGGGCCGAGCGGGTCGAGCCCACGACCTGGCCCGACCCGCAGGTGCCGCAGCAGATCCACCTCGACTGGCAGCTCGCCACCCGCGCGGGCCTCGACGAGCTGCACGCGCGGGCACTCCAGCTCGGCGCGACGCTCCGGATGGACCAGGCAGGCGACCCCGAGGAGCCGCTGCGGGTGTACGTCGACCCCGGCGGGCACACGTTCTGCCTCTTCACCCACGACGTCCCCCACGACGTCCCCCACGACGTCACCGGCGACGTCATCCACGACGTCACCGGCGACGGGAGCTGAGCGGGCGGCTACTTCACCTCGGCGCGCAGCAGCGCCCGGGTGCCGAACGCCAACGGCAGCAGGATCCACAGCGCGTTGGAGACCCCGATCTGCGCCCAGGCCTGCGCGCTCGGTGCGGCCTCGTCGAAGAGGCGGGTGGTGGCCCAGCTCTGGTCGAACCAGGCGCCGTGCTCGGCCCACCACGACTGCACGGCGCCCAGCGCGGCGGAGGCGCCCGGCAGCACGAGCGTGCAGACGAAGTAGCCCACGATGGCGGCCGGCGAGCTGCGCAGCACCACACCCAGCATGAAACCGAACAGCATCCCGATCACCTGGGCCAGCAGGACGCGTCCCCAAGCCTCGACGCCGACGTCCCAGGTCGGGTCCACGCCGGCGATCGCGCTGCCCCCGACGTTGCCGAGCGCCCCGATGGCGGCTGCGAGCACCATCGAGACCGCGCCGATCGCGACGGTGAGCAGGAGCTTCGCCACCAGCACCCGGCCCCGCGAGGGCACCAGCGTGAACGTGGTCAACGCGGTGCGCTGGCTCCACTCGCTGGACACCGCCAGGATCGCCACGATCGGCAGGACCACCCCCATCGGCAGGCCGACGGCACTGGCGAAGGCCGAGTAGGTCAGGTCCTCGCCCGGCACGAACACGACCGTGGCGATAGTGGCGAGCGCAGCGAGGATGGCGATGCCCATCATCAGCCAGAATCCCGAGCGGGTGTTGAACATCTTGCGCAGCTCCACGCGCAGCACCCGGGGGAACGGGGTGCGGGCGGGCACGGGGCGCTCGGCGGGACGGGCTACGTCCTGGGCCGGCGCCCCCGTGGCGGTGGTGGCGGTGGTGCTCATGCTGCGGCTCCTTCGTGCTTGCGGGTGCTGTGGGTGGGGGCGTCCTCGCGCTGGCTGCCGGCGGTCAGCGTCAGGAACATCTCCTCCAGGCCGGCGCCGTCGGCGGCGCGCAGCTCGTGCAGGGCGATGCCGGCGGCGAAGGCGGCGGCACCGACCCGGGCCAGGTCGGCCTCGGCCAGCACGGCGCCCGCCGACGTCGGCCGGGCGGTGATGCCGGCCCCCTGCAGGGCCGCTGCCAGCGCGGCGCCGTCCGCGGCGCGGGCCAGGGTGCCGGCCCCGGCGAGCAGCTCCTCCTTGCTGCCGCCCGCCACGATCCGGCCGTTGCCGATGACGACGAGGTCGTCGGCGACCACCTCGATCTCGTGCAGCAGGTGCGAGGAGAGCAGCACCGTGCCGCCGGCGTCGGCGAAGTCGCGCAGCAGGTCGCGCATCCAACGGATGCCGGCGGGGTCGAGGCCGTTGGCGGGCTCGTCCAGGATCAGCACCTCCGGGTCGCCGAGCAGGGCGGTGGCGATGCCGAGGCGCTGGCGCATGCCGAGGGAGTAGTTGCGCACCCGCCGGCTCGCCTCGTCGTCGGTCAAGCTGACCCGCGCGAGCATCTCCTCCACGCGCACCCGGGGCAGGCCCATGGTGAGCGCGGCGATGGTGAGGACCTCGCGGCCGGTGCGCCCGGCGTGCTGGGCGGAGGCGTCCAGCAGCACCCCGACCTCGCGCCCGGGGTCGGGCAGCTCGCGGAAGCGCCGACCGGTCACCCGCACCTCGCCGGCGTCGGCGACGGTCAGGCCGACCATCACCCGCATGGTGGTGGACTTCCCGGCGCCGTTGGGCCCGAGGAAGCCGGTGACCCGGCCGGGCCGGGCGGTGAACGAGACGTCGTCGACGGCGCGGAAGCCGCCGTACGACTTGGACAGGGACTCGACGGTGATCATGGCCTCAGCCTGTCCGCGAACGGGCCGCCGGCGCGTCGGGTAGGCCACCCAGGCCGGCCCCCGTCCGACCCCGAGACGACCTCAGGGGAGCCTGGGTGGGGCCTCGGGGAAGCAAACGCGCTCTCGAGGTGTTCGGCGGGGGTGCGTATCGAGATCTGGGCCGACGTCGTCTGTCCGTGGTGCTACATCGGCAAGCGGCGGTTCGAGAAGGCGCTGGCGGGCTTCGCCCACCGCGACGAGGTCGAGCTCCTCTACCGCTCCTTCGAGCTTGACCCCTTCGCCCCGGAGGTCGGCACCGAGCCCACGGTGAGGGTGCTGGCCCGCAAGTTCGGCTCCGACGAGGCCGGCACCAAGGAGATGCTCTCCCGCGTCGACGACGTCGCCGCCGCCGAGGGACTGGAGTTCGCGCACCTCGACGCGCTGCACGCCCGCACCCTGACAGCGCACCGGCTGCTGCACCTGGCCGCCGAGCAGGGCCGGCAGCCGGAGCTGCTCGAGGAGCTGATGGCCGCCTACTTCGCCCGCGGCGAGTCCGTCGGCGACCACGACGTGCTGCGCCGCGCCGCCGCGAGCGCCGGCCTGGACGCCGCCCGCGTCGAGCAGGTGCTGGGCAGCACCGAGTTCCGCGACGAGGTGATGGCCGACATCGCCCAGGCCCGCGCGTACGGCGCCAGCGGGGTGCCGTTCTACGTCGTCGACGGCAGGTTCGGCATCTCCGGGGCGCAGCCGGTGGAGACCCTGTCCCAGGCACTCGAGCAGGCCTGGGCCTCGCGCGACTGACCCCGCCGGGCCAGTGAGACCAGTGAGTCCGGGTCAGGGCAGCAGCAGGACGACGGTCTCCGCGACGCAGGCCGGCTTCGGCTCGCCCTCGATCTCGACGGTGTGCCGGACCACCATCTGCTTGCCGGCCGGGACGTCGAGGAGCTCGGCGAGGTGCACGTGCAACCGGATCCGCTTGCCGACGAGCAGCGGCGCGGGGAAGCGGACCTTGTTCACCCCGTAGTTCAGTTTCGCGCCCGGGGTCTGCAGCGAGAAGATCTGCTCGCCCAGCCACGGCACCAGGGAGAGCGTCAGGTAGCCGTGCGCGATGGTGCCGCCGAAGGGACCCTGCGCCGCACGCTCGGGGTCCACGTGGATCCACTGGTGGTCGCCGGTGGCGTCCGCGAACCGGTCCACCCGCTCCTGGTCGATGGTGACCCAGTCGCTGCTGCCGAGGTCGGTCCCCGCCGCCTCTGCGAGCTCCTCGAACGTCGTGAACACCCGCATCGCGGACCCTCCTTCGTGCTGTGACCTGCCGGTGCGCCGACCCGCGCGGAGACGGCCCGCGGGGCGTTCACAAGTTAGTAACAATCGCCCGCTGGCGGTAGGGTGGCTACCGGCACAGTGTCGTGCACGAGACCCGCGATCCCCCCGTGAGGTCCGCTTCCCGAACCGCACGATCCTGCGAAGGACATCGCCGTGAGCCCCCAGTCTGCACGTCCCGTCGTACTCATCGCCGAAGAGCTGAGCCCCGCCACCGTCGAGGCGCTGGGCCCGGACTTCGAGATCCGCCACTGCAACGGTGCCGACCGCGCCGAGCTGCTGCCCGCCATCGTCGACGTGGACGCGATCCTGGTCCGCTCCGCGACCAAGGTCGACGCCGAGGCGCTTGCCGCCGCCAAGCGGCTCAAGGTCGTCGCCCGCGCCGGTGTCGGCCTCGACAACGTCGACGTCAAGGCCGCGACCCAGTCCGGCGTGATGGTCGTCAACGCGCCGACCTCCAACATCGTCTCCGCCGCCGAGCTCGCCGTCGCGCTGATGCTCGCCGCCGCCCGCCACGTCTCGCCGGCCCACGCCGCACTGCGCAACGGCGAGTGGAAGCGCTCGAAGTACACCGGCATCGAGCTGTACGAGAAGACCGTCGGCATCGTCGGCCTCGGCCGCATCGGCGTCCTGGTCGCGCAGCGCCTGGCCGCGTTCGGCATGAGCGTCATCGCCTACGACCCCTACGTGCAGCCCGGCCGCGCCGCCCAGATGGGCGTGCGCCTGGTCGACCTCGACACCCTGATGGCCGAGTCGGACTTCATGTCCGTGCACCTGCCCAAGACCCCCGAGACCGTCGGCCTGATCGGCGCCGAGGAGCTGGCCAAGGCCAAGTCCTCGCTGGTGCTCGTCAACGCCGCCCGCGGTGGCATCGTCGACGAGGCCGCGCTGTACGACGCGCTGAAGACCGGCAGCATCGCTGCCGCCGGCCTCGACGTGTTCGCCAAGGAGCCGTGCACCGACAGCCCGCTGTTCGAGCTCGAGAACGTCGTCGCCACCCCGCACCTGGGCGCCTCCACCGACGAGGCGCAGGAGAAGGCCGGCATCGCCGTGGCCAAGTCCGTGCGGCTCGCGCTCTCCGGTGAGCTCGTCCCCGACGCGGTCAACGTCCAGGGCGGCGTCATCGCCGAGGACGTCCGGCCCGGCATCGGCCTCACCGAGAAGCTCGGCCAGGTCTTCACCGGCATCGCCGGCGAGGTCGCCCAGCAGCTCGACGTCGAGGTCCGCGGCGAGATCGCCGAGCACGACGTCAAGGTGCTCGAGCTCGCCGCCCTCAAGGGCGTGTTCAGCAGCGTCGTGGAGGACCAGGTCTCCTACGTCAACGCCCCGCTGCTCGCCGCCGAGCGCGGTGTCGCGGTGCGGCTGGTCACCGACTCCGAGAGCCCCGACCACCGCAACCTGATCACCCTGCGCGGCACGCTCGCCGACGGCACCCAGATCTCCGTCAGCGGCACCCTGGTCGGCATCAACCAGCGTGAGCGCCTGGTGGAGGTCAACGGCTTCGACATCGACATCGAGCCGACCGACCACATCGCGTTCTTCACCTACGTCGACCGGCCCGGCATGGTCGGCACCGTCGGCCAGGTCCTCGGTCAGGCCGACGTCAACATCGCCGGCATGCAGGTCTCGCGGGAGACCAAGGGCGGCGAGGCGCTCGTCGCGCTGTCCGTCGACTCCGCCATCCCGGCCACGATCCTCGCCGAGATCGAGACCGCGATCGAGGCCACCTCGATTCGCGCCGTCGACCTGGTCTGAGCCAGCCCGGCGCGACCGCGTCGTCACGAGACCCCGCCGCACGGACCCTTCGGGCCCGCGGGCGGGGTTTCGTGCGCCTGCGGCGCGGGCGACGCGCTGCCGCGCTCGCGGTTGCCTTCGAGGGAGTTGAGTCGGTCTGGCGGCAAGACGGGGCTGAACTGCGCGAGCGCGTCGCCGCGGTTGGCTTTCGTAGGTCCTGTCGTGGTCTGGCGGCAAGACGGGGTTAAACCGCGCGAGCGCGTCGGCTACGGAACCGGCGGCATCCGCAACCGCACGTGCAGCTGCCATGCCTCAGCGTGGTCCAGGCGCTTGCGCGTCAGCTCCTCCCATTCGACCGCCACCCCGAACGCCTCCAGGGCGTCGCTGTCCCAGAAGACCAGCTCCTCCCGCCTTTCCTCCGGCAGGCCTTCTCAGGCGGGGTGTCGGGATGACGCCCGCGCTGGTCCGGCGCCTCCCGTGTGCATGAGCGCGCCGAGAACCTCGACCTGGGCGCGCGACCGGCTGGAGCGCAGAACTTCCACGGCGCCTTCAGGCTGCTCGAGGACGGTGACGGATCGGTGACGCTGGACCGGGGGCTCGTCGCCGAGGAAGCCTGAACCCGCCGGGATCTCGGGATCTTCGGGGCTTCGCAGGCTCGCTCATGGCGACCCGTGTCTGCGTCACCACCAGCTGACCGTCTCCCGCAACGTCTCGTAGCCCACGCTCTCCTGGGCCAGCCGATGCCCGGAAGCAAGCAGGTCGGCGGCCTGCTTGCACACCTGCGCGTCTTCCAGCCAGCGAGCCATGGTCTGCGCGACGTCGGAGGGGACGGACGTCTGCCCCGGTTGTCGGACACCGGCGCTTAGGAGCGCGCGGTAAAGCGGCAGCGACGGACGCAACGGAGGCAGCCCTGCCGCGGTGGCCGCGACTGCAGCTGCAGAAGCGGTTTTCAACCCGCCCGCGTCCAGGTCTCCGAAGTACCACAGCCGGTCCGGTGGCGGATCCAGCTGAGTTGCGCCACCAATCGCGGCGGGCAGTTGGTTCCCGGTGCCGTATCCGACCGCCACCGCCGGTCGGCCGCCACGGACGCGTTCCCGGGCGACGGTGAGGACGCTGGCGTACGTTGCGTGGTTCTCGACGATCAGCAGGTCCACGACCGGTCCCGGCGGCCCGGTGTGCTGGGCGGTCAACGGCAGGGGTGCCACGTAACAGCGCAGCAGGTCAAGAGTCAGCGCGCCCGACGTGAACAGGCGGGTCCGCAGTAGGGAGTCGAGCCGCTTCTCGTTCCCGAACAGCTCAACCGAGCGTTCGCGATGCGGCACCACGGGCCGGACCGCGCCGCCCTCGCGGAGGAAAGGCTCGAGCCGTTCGAGGACCTCGAACTCGGAGTCGGTCGCTGCCATGGCGCCGGCGACGGCGAGCTCGGGACGCCAGACCCGAGCTGTTCCACGAGTACGCGTCGTCCGCTGGACGGACGGTCGCTCCACCCAGAAGGGCAGCGGCGGATCCAGGTGCCGCTCCCACCGAAGCGCGCTGCGCGGGACGGTCACCGTCCCGCGCCCGGTCAGCACCTCGATCGCGTTCGCCAGGTCGGCCCGGGCTGAGGAGTCGCTCGAGCCTGTTGGGTCGTGCCTGGCATGCGCGGCGCGGAGCACCTGCAACGGCACCCTGCGGACCTTGTGTGCATTGATCGCTACGGCCAGCGCGTCCGCGAGTCGTTCAACCAGCGATCCACCTCCCAGCTCGCTCCGGCTTGATGGCGCCGGCGGGGTGTCGCGGTTGTCTCCGAAGCTCGTCATGGGGTTGCCGTGAGTTCGATCGGAACCGGTGCAGAAGGCCGCGAGACGGTAACCCCGCTGACCTCTCCGACTCGGGAACCCGGTGCCGCCTCCAGTTGCACGTGCCCGTCGGTGGTTCCGACCGGCTTGCGGTTACGCAGCCGGATGAGGCGCCGGAACTGCAGCAGCGCACCCATGTCCTCCAGGCCGGTCGCGTACACCAGGTGAACCCGCTGCGCCTTCGCGACGGCGAGCTGTAACGCGACCAGCTGCGCGTTGCTGGCACGACCGAACGGGTTGTCCAGCATCAGCGTCCCGGTCGCTCCGCCGGCCCGGCCGGCCTGGCGCATCCGTGCGAACGCGCAGAACAGCAGGACGCACGTGGTCAGCTTCTCCCCGTCGGAGAACTTCGCTACCTCGGTCACCGGGACACGCTGGGCCACCATGTGCTCGTTCGGCTTGAGCACGGTGACGGTGAAGCCCTTCATTCCGACGGCAGCGTGCACGCAACGGCGCAGGATCGTCTCCCCAGTCGGGAGGTTCTTCGCCTCCATGCTGGTCGAGTCGAGCATCGAGACGATCTCCTGGGTGACGCGGCTTGCGAGCTCCTCGTCGCTGGGGTTGGTGAACCGCAGGTTGATGAACTGCTGGTCGGTGAGCTGCCCGAGCCCCGGCGGCAGCGTCGATGCCCGTGCCGCCGCGGAGATGCCCTTGAGCAGCTGCCGTACGTGGCTGGATACCACCTGGGCGATCCGCTGCTCGTCCCCGGAGATCTGATCCAGCAGCGCCTCCACCTCCCGCAGCCGTACAGCCACCTCCGCGGCGTACGTCGACGCCTGCTGGGCGAGGGCGGCCGGGTCGGAGTCGGTGAGCCGGTCCTTGAGCTTGAGCGGGAGACGCTGGTACGCCGGACGGGACGCCAGCTTGAACGCCTCGGCCGCCAACGCTGCCCGCAGCGTCAACGCTGCATCCACGTCGTCCCCGGCACGCTTGAGATCGGCGACGGCCGTGAGGACTTCCCGCCGCGCAGCGGCCAGGTCCCCGAGGAACGGCTCCGCGTCGGCGGGCGCGTCGCCGTCCGGCTCCGGCAGCCGGCCCGCCTGGTCGTTCAGCGACTCCGCCAGCGCCTCGTACTCCTTCGACCGGCCCTCGGCGGCTTCCTTCTCCTTGCCGAGCCGGGTCTCGGTCGCGCTCAGGGTTCCGCTCTGCGTCTCCAGCCGGGCCGCCTCGTCCTCCGCCTCCTCTGCGGTGCGGTCGCTCACGTCGTCCGGCACCTTCGGGGCACGGTCGGCTGCCTCGGTCGCGTCCTTCAGCACCTGGAGCGCGGCGTCGGCTGCGGCTTCGGCCTTCGCGGCGGCTGCAACCAGTCCGGTGTGGAGCCGGTCGGAGCGCGCGTGCTCATCCACGCACGCTGCCGCGGTGTACTCACCCGCACGGGCTTCGGCGTCGTTGCGGACCTCGCTGGGGTCGTCGGCCTGCGAGATCGCCTGGTCGGCACGCTGCCGGGCGCTCGATGCGGCGTTCACCTCCGCCAAAAGCTGAGCTTCGAGGACCGAGCCGGAGGAGGCTGCCTTCCATTCGTTGCGCAGTACCTCCCAGGTGGCGCGGCACTGGCCCAGGCCGGCGGCCTTCGCCTGCTCGACCAGGTGGCCGGCCGGCAGGCTCTCCGGTTCGACGAGGCCGACCTGGAGCAGGTCGCGGCGGTGGGCGGCGGCTTCCAGGCGCAGCTGCTGGGTCTGCAATTCGGCCTTGCTTGCCGCGCCCTGCTCCTGTGCCTGCTCCTCACGCAGCCGGGTGTCCTGCCGCGTGAGCTCAGCGATGCCGTCCTCCGCTTCGGCGGCGGAGGTCCGGTGTCCGGACATCGTGTTCTCGGAGTCAGTGAGCGTCGCCGCGGTCGCGGCGCGGCCGAGGTGCTGCTGCTCGAGGCGTCGCGCTTCGGCAGCGGCCTTCTTCGCAGCCTCCCGGTCCTCCTTCGCCTGGTCCCGGGCCTGGGTCTGGGCCTCCTGCTCGACCCGGGCGTTCTCGACGGCGTCCGCCGCTGAGCGGGTCAGGGCTTCGGCGCGGGTCAGGGAGTCCGCGTCGGGCCATTCGGCGAGGAACTCGGCCAGCTCGGTCAGCAGCTGCCGGTCGGCGCGGGCCCGCTGCTGGAGCGTGGCCTGCCGGGTGCGGCGCCCTTCGCCGCGGGAGCGCAGCTGCTCGGCTGCCGCTCCGGCCGCGGACGGGGAGTGCAGGCCGGTGTGCAGCGGCACCGACGGGATCGGCGCCGGGTCGGCGGCGTCGCGGGCACCGTCGGCCACCTCGGTCGCAGTGACGACGGGAACGTGGACGAGGACGGGGGAGGAGGCCAGGAGGACCAGGGCCCGGTCGCGTGCGGCTCCGTCCTGGACGACGACGCCGGAGGCGATGTCGGGACGGGCAGCGGCGAGTGTGGCGCGCTCGGCCTCCTGGTAGTCGCGTGCCAGGACGGTCCACGCCGGCTGGGCGGGCACGCCAGCGCTGGTGAGCTCGTCGGCGGCGGTGCTGGTCGCGGCCGGTGCGGGCAGCAGCCCGGTGGCGTCCACCCCGGAGATGAGCCGCTCGTCGTCGGCGGCCGCGACCGCTTCGCGCAGCGCGTGCTCGTCGGCGTCGAGAGCGGCTGCGGCCAGCGCGTGCCGCACCCGGGACGCGTCTCCCCACACGTCGGGGTTGTCGGTCTCGGCGAGCGCGACGAACCGCGGGTTCCCGCTGATCTTGCCGTACGCGACGCGCAGTCGGGCAAGCTCGGCGCCGGACTGCGACGCCTCAGCCAACCGGCGGGCGTGGTCGCCGGCGGATTCGGCGACCGCGTCCGCGGCAGCCTCGTAGGCCTGCTGGGCACGAGCTTCCTCCTCCTCGAACCGGCGCGCGTCGCCGGCGGCCGCTTGGGCGGCATCACTGTGCCGCTGGTGCGCGGAAGCCGGATCCTCGGCCGCCTCGAGGACGCCGTTGCGCCGCGCCGCGGCCATCTCGCGGCCGTGCTGCTCCAGCAGGGCGCGTGCGCTGGCCAGTTGTGCGTGCAGCCGGTTCCCTTCCTGCTCCAGCTCCCGGAGCCGGGCGCCGAGACCGGACGCTGTTTCCCGGTGCGCGCCTGCTTCGCGCTCGGTGTCCCCGGCGCGGTTCTCGAGCTGCTCGGCAGCGGAGGTGAGGAGGTCGCGGACAGCGGAGGCGTAGGTGTCGACGCGCTCGCGCAGCGCGGCGCGTTCGGCACGCTCAGGTGCCAGCCGCTCGCGCAGTACCTCGGCCGCCGCGTCGTGCGCGGCCGCCTCGGCCAACGGGCCGGCAGCAGCCCATGCGAGTGCGTCGGCGTGGGCTTCCTTCGCAGTCCTGGCCGCGGCCGTGTGCGCTGCAACCGCTTCGGTGTGGCGCAGTCCGGCGGCGTGGTGGGCGAGCTTGGCGCGCAGGCCGTCGACGCGGCCGCGTTCGCGGCGCGCCTCGCTGACCTGCTCACCCAGCGCACGGGCCTGCTCGGCGGCGACCGTGGCGGCGGTGGCCGTGCGGACCGCGGCTTGGACCAGCGATGCCCGCAGCCGGGACGCGGCAGCCTGGGTGTGCGCCAGGTCGGCGCGTGCGCCGGTGAACTGGTCGTGGACGGCGACGAGCTCGCTGAGCAGCCCGGTCGCCTCAGTGAGGAACGCCCGCTCGGTTAGCAGGGCGGGCCGCCGGAACAGGTTCCTGGCGTGGCTGGTGACGACCTTCCCGCAGTCGGCTGCCTGGTTCGGGGCAGCGATGACGTCGACGACCAGGTCGATGAAGTCGCGGACGGTGTTGAAGTTGAACACCTTCGCGATCCCGCCTTCGGAGGTGTTCATCCGTGCCTGGTAGCGGTACAGGGCGGTGTCGATGCGCAGGAGGTCGAGCTGCTCCTCCCATGCGGCCTGGGTGCCGGCGATGCGGACCTGCAGCTCGGGGTGCTGGGCGTTCAGCGCGCGGAGCCGGTCCCGGAACTGGGAGAGGGTCAGCAGCCGCCCGTCGCGGACCGGCAGCGTCGCCAGGTCCAGCACGCCGGGGATCGGGACCGCGGACCACCAGAACTTGTTCAGGGTCGCGTCCTGCTCCAGCGTCGGTCGGCGCCGTTCGGGCCACTCGTAGACGGCGCCGGTCAGCAGCCGGTTCTGCCCACCCAGCAGCGTCTGGTCAGCGGCAGCCCATTCGATGACGGTGTGGGAGGTGTCGCCGGACCCGACGTAGTCGTTGAGGCGGCGCGGCCGCTTCTCCCCGTCCTCGCGGCCGGCGCCGGTGAAGTCGCGGGCCGCGGGAAGGACGACCGCGGACTTCAGTGACATCAGCGACGACTTGCCGCCGCCGTTGGGAAGCCAGATGACGGTTTCGACCGGCTCCCCGTCGTCGTTGAACGGCAACGTCAGGTCCCGGAACCGGGCCGACTTCTCCCCGATGGAGATGTAGCGGACCGCGAGCGTCTGCCAGGTCATGCGTCCTCCTCGCCCGCAGCGCCGGCGGCGGGAACAGGCGCCGGCGCGGTCGCCGGCAGGTCGGTTGCTGTGCTGCCCGTCGAGCCCGTCGTGCCGCCGGGGGTGCTGGCCGGGTCGACGAAAGACGGGGGACGGCCCGGGACGGGCCAGCGGGCGTCGGGGTCACGCTGGTCGGGCAGTTTCTCGTCGACGCGGGCCAGGGCAGCGAGCGCCTGGTACCCCTCGAGCGCGGCGGAGGAGGCGACCTGGTGCCGGTACCGTTCGAGCAGCTGGAACCGACCGTCGCCGTCCTTGCCGACCGGACGCGCGAGACCGTGGTCGACCAGGTCCTGCAACGCTCGGTACACCCAGTAGGCGGTGCACTTGGTCGAGACCCGACCGGCGCCGCGGCCCTTCCCGCCGACGTCGGTGGCCGGCATCTGGTCCCATTCGGACCAGGCGGTGTCGACGCCGGCTGCCAGGGACAGGTCGACGATGTGGTCCCCGGCGCCGGAGGCGTCCTGGGCCACCTTCTCGCCCCGTTCCCGCAGCTGGGTGCACGAGCGTCGGATGAAGTCCTCGCACGGCAGCACGTCGACGTAGCGGACCGACGGGTCGTGCAGGTCGTCCGGGTGCGGGTAGGCGTACGCGGCGATGCCCAGGTGGGCCAGGCCGCGCAGGACGCGGGCTTTGTCCTTGGTCCAGGTGGCTGCCTCCCCGGAGAGCCGGTAGGCGAAGATCGACTCGCGGCGTGAGGTGAGCACCAGCCCGAGGTCGCCGGCGTGCAGGACGCGCAGGTTCATCCCGTCCAGGAACCCCTCCACCAGGGAGCGGAAGATGGTCTCGTCCAGGTAGCGGCCGACGAGGCGGCCGTAGTCGCCGTCCGCGCCGGGTCGGGCCTTGGGCCGCAACGCGTAGGCGATGAGCTGCCCGGCGTCGCGGGCATCGGAGCTGGCGGTCACGAGGGGTCCCTTCGCAGGTGGTCGGGCAGGACGGCCGGTTCGGGCGCCGGCTCGTCGCCGAGGAGGATCGCGTCGGCGCTGTCGCGGTCCATGCACACGATCAGGTCGTCCCCGTCCCAGCCGTCTCCCTTGAGCGGCGTCCCGTCGGAGACGCATGCGGCGCCGGGCCCCAGGACGTGGAGCAGGTGGGCGGCCGCGGCCGGACTCCGCGGGGACGCAGCCGTACCGGGTCCGGCCGCGGCCGGGTCGTCGTCCTTGACCCATCCGCCCGGTTGCGGGTCGGGGTCCGAATCGCGGCTGGAGTTGTCGAACCCCCGAAGCGCCGCGGCGACGAACAGGTCTCCGACGGCGGCTGCGGTGCCCTCCGCCGGGTCGGCGGCCGCGATCAGGGTGGACAGGCGTGCCGGCAGCGGGACGCGGTCCAGGACCCGGTGCGCCCGGTCGACGAGGGCAGCGTCGACGAGAGGAGTGGGGTCGTCGCGGAACTCCACCTCTTCCTCGGTCGCCTCCCGGACGTCCTCGTCGCTGGCGCGCCGCGGATGGATGAGCGCCTCGACGAAGTCGCCCCAGTTCAGCACGACCGGGGTCACCGGACCCATCACGGCGGCCAGGTACAGGCCCGCGACGTGCTCGGCGTCGGCGATGTGCAACCCAAGGGCCGGGACGAGGAGGTCGTCGGTCAGGTCGAACTCGACGGTCGCGGCCAGGGGCCGGAACATCTGGTCGTCCTGCGCGTCGAGGAACCGGCCTCGGGCACCGACGAGACGCTCGAGCAGCAGGGTGTGCAGGTGCCGGGATTCGGTGAGCATTCTGGTCAGAGCGGCGGAGATCTTCGCGCGCCGCTCGGCGGTCGCGGGCGTTCCCCGGTCGCCGGCGGCGTTCTCGGTGATCCCTCCGGCGACGTGGTCGAGCAGCCGCGTCTCGCGGGTCAGGCACTCGTTGAGGTGGTCCAGGGCGTCGTTGATGAGGCGCGGCGCGGCGGCTGCCCAGTCGGTACCGGGGAGGTATCGCTCGGTCTCGGCGAGCAGCTCCTCGATCTGGACCAGGTAGGCAGCGGACAGGCGGCGAGCCTGGAGAGCGGTCATGTGGGCGGCGTCCAGCTCGCCGCGGTGCAGCTGGCGTTCCAGGACGGTCTCCAGCGCGGTCTGCTGGTCCTCGATCGGGATGTCCAGGCCACTGACGAGCGCGTTGATCGCGTCCGCGGACGCCTCCAGGTACACCACCCCGGTGTGCGGGTCCTCCGCTTCGCGCAGCAGCCAGAACGAACGCGGCACCGACGCGGCGGCCACCTCGCCGTTGGGTCCTTCGGCGTAGACCATCGACGGCAGGGAGAACTGACGTTCCCGCATCCTCCGGTTCGTGAGCCCGTCCAGGACGTGCGCGGCTGCGGCGCGACACGCCTGTGCGCCGGCGGCGGGGGACTGGACGGCAGCAATCCCGGACAGCAGGTCGACAACCTGGTCGGGCATGGTCCGTTCGGGGAACCCCTGGCGGGCGATGACGGCATCGAACGCGGCAAGGACGAGCGCGCGGACGTCGAAGGCCTCCAGGCCGGAACCGGACCTGCCGGCACGGTCGACCAGATCGTGAACCGGGACGCTGCGCAGGAGCGCGTCCCGCCGCTTCCCGAACGTCGGGTCCAGGACGACGTCACGCACTTCGAGCGCAGGAACCACCGGCGGGACGTCGGCGTCGTCGAGGGAGTCGGCGGCTAAGAGGCCGTCGAAGTCCAAGTCGTCCACAACGCACCCCTCTCCTTACCGGCTTCAGTGCGGGCTCTCGCGTGGCCCGCTCTGAAGGCTAGGAGCCACTGCCGACACAAAACCGGTGATTCGCCGGATCAGCCGTCTCGCGCCGGTCGCGATCCGCTCATGTCCCGCCTGCAAACGACAGTGGAGCCGCCGTTCAGCGTGCGTCGGCTCCGGGTGCCGGGGTCGGCGGTGGTCCAGCCGCTGGCGTCAGCCGACGAGGGGCTTGGCTCGGTGAGTGCGACCTGTGCCCGAGGACGTGGCGCTGGAGGGACCGTCCCTTGGGCGGTGGCTGCTCGATGCGGGTGGGGAGTTGCTGCGCGCTTCTCGCGTCCCAATCTTGAGGTCGGGGGTACGGGCTTCTGGTCGGCCGCGGCGCGTGAAGGCCCGTGAGCGGAGTCAGAAGGGGGAGGTGGCTGCCTGGTTGTTGAGCCACGCGGTGAGCTGCCCGATGGGGCGCAAGGGTGCGCCGACTCTGATTCCGGGTTTCCCATACACGCGTACGCGGGTGATGGCCGCCTACGTCTTCACGCCTCGCCGCCAGCCCTCAAACCCCACCACCCCACGGGGCGTACCTCTGATCTGCCCGAGCTGCTACCGGTTGCCCGACCCGGACCTGGCCGACTTCTACTGCCGGCCACCTACGTCGACACCCTCTGGAACGGCCCCACGGACACCGTCCACTCCAACCTCCGAACAGCATCAGCGACTGTCGCCACCAGGGACGCGCAGTACCGTCCCAGCGGACGCATTGTCGGGCACCGATCGGTCGTCAACATCCAGGAGGCGGCTGAACGCCTAGGCATCACTGACCGGGCCCTGCGCGTATGGGTCCATGACGCCGACGCCCCGCTGCCCGTTCAGCGGATCACCGGACGCGGAGGGATGAAGTACGCAGTGACCGGGGCCGTGCTCACCGAAGCGATGAACGACCCCAGGCTCCCAGACCTGCGTCGAGCCTCGCCCCGACCGCAATCCGGCGACGTCGATGACTACCTGACCCTCGCCCAGGTCGCCGAAGCCACCGGCGTCGCCGAGCACTACCTGCGCAAGCGCGCACTGGCAGGTCTGCTGGGGACCATAGAGCACAAGAACCTCAGCCGCACCGGGCACGCCAGCCTCGTCGTGCCCCACACCGTGCTCAACGCCGAGGACCCGAAGGCCGGAACCGATGCGCTCCCCGCTGAGTGGATCGCACGCCACCAGGCGGACCTGCTCCTGATGAGCGAGGCCGCCGAGGCGCGCGGATTCGCACCCCTGGGCGATCCGGAGGGCCGTCCGTGAGGGCAAGCTCCGCCGCCACCTCAGTGATGGCGGAACCCACCGCTTCCGGTCCGAGGAACTCGTCGAATGGGCAGCCAGCGGAGGCACCGCCCGCCTCACGGCGAAAGCAGCGGCCGCACGCGCCGGCGTCGACTACGAAGTGCTCCGCAGAGCGACCCTCGCCGGCGACCTGGACTGCGAGCGGACCGAAGGTGGCCACGCGCGCTACCACGAAGCCGAAGTCGACCGGTGGGCCGCACGCAGCTGAGGTACGCCGCGAGTTCGCCAGCGGGTGCGGGTTACCCGTGGGGGAGTTCTGCGTATCGGCGGATTCTGTCGTGGGTCTGCCGCACACTGGGCTTCCTGCCACCTGCTATCACGCACCAACGTCCGGAGGTTGCTCGCCGTGACCACCCCAGCCGTTCTGGCCCGCCGCCTGCAACGTCGTCGCCCGGACGGCCCACCCACCCCTGGGGGAGACCCGCACGTCGATGCTGACCGCAGTGCGCGACTGGACCGTCGGCGAGCGAAGAGGCGCAGCGAGTACAGATCGTTCCTGACCTTCGACGCCGACGACGGGTCGTTGCCCTTGGTCCTCCAGCAGGCCACGTCATGGCTGAGGGAGAAGGGGTTCGACGAGGCGCTGGAGGAGTCGGCCCTCTACGAGTCGAACTCCAAGGCGCTTACCGTCGTCCATCGGGAATCCTCACGGTGCCACGACGTTCGCATCCGGCTTGCCGAGCAGACCAGGACCGGACGGTGGGAGTCAGCGTTGACTGTGCACCTGCCGGACAGCGGTCAAGGATGGCTTACCTTGAGCGTCGCCAACGACCAGGGCATCGAGTCTGCTCCGCCGCGTCTTGCCTCACGTCTGCTCGACGTACTGGAAGCACGCGACGGGGATCTCGTCATGTCCTCAACCCCGGTCCTGGCCCGTGAAGAAGTCGTCGACGACTTGCTCGACCAGATCTGTGCTGAGGATCGTCACGGGTTGGTCTTCGTCGCGGCGACTGCCGAGGAGGACCCAATTCGCGGCCGGACCGTCGCAGATTTTCGCGAACGGGCCACCCGATGGGCGCGCGATGTCACAGGCCTCGCGCAGGTCGTCGTCCTCGATCCTCGAGCAACGGCGGAGTTCAACGCTGCGATGGGAGACTCCCACGGGATCCCGCTCTGGTCCATCCGCACCTATGCCCCGGAGCCGGATCCGGCCTGGGCCGCCGACGCCCCCAGGCACCGGATCTTCAGTGCCGCACGGCTCCACACCACCCGTGACGCCGACGTGGCGCGGACACTGGGGCACTCCGCGCGCGGGCATGCGCTGTCACGGCCCCTGCCCGCGTCGGTCGCCTCGGTGGACAGGTACCTGAGCCGTGCTCTCGACCGTCTCGTCCTCGATCGCATCTTCGACCCAGAAGCCCGTCGCCGCGTTGACCTAGTCACAGCACCCAAGATCGTCGACGGGGGCCCGGAGGTAGACGCCCCGGATGCGGTGACGGCCGCGGTCGAGTCAACGCCCATGGCGCCCGAACTGGAACCGGAGCCTGCACAGGACGGCTCCGGCGTTGCGCTCACGGCTCCCACTGCGCCCAATCCTGCCGGGTCGCCTGGCACCCGTGTCGTCGATAGGCCTTCGACTTCTGACGTCCCAGGGTCCCCCGAGACCACTGCTGTGGGCGCGGATAGGGAGCGGCACAAGGATGCGGGGTCCGCGGCGGGGGTGGCCGCTGCAGCCGGTCTCTTGGACGTGTTGCGCGAGCTCTTCGACATCGAAGAGGTTACGGAGCAGTCGCTGCGGGAGTTGCGGCGCGACTACCACGAGGCGAGGGTGCGCGCCGCGCACGCACAAGAGGTCGCCGAGCTCGCCCGGGAGGAGCTCGATCAGCGTCGTCAACAGCAAGAGGAACTGGAGGACGAGGGAGACTTCCTGCGCGAATACGCGACGGCTGCCGATGAACTGCGCGACGACGCGGACCTCCGTGCCCGCCGGGCAGCTGACGAAGCGCGATGGCTGCGCAAGCAGTTGGAGTCGTCCGGCCAGTACGACGTCGCGTACGGCATCGTCCCGCAGGAGGCCTTCACGAGCTATCCCGAGTCGTTCGCCGACCTGCTGGACCGGTTCGCGGACTTGGAACCGGCGGGCGTGCTGTTCACCGGTGATGCCGACGTCGTGCGGGGGCTAGATGACCATGACGCCTCCGGTCGGCTCGTGCGCGCGACGTGGGAATGCGCGCTCGCGCTGGCCGGGTATGTGGAGGCGAAACGCGAGGAGAAGGTGGCGAGCGGGGTTTTCGGGTACCTCACCGACCCGCCGTCGGGCTATGCCGTCGTGTCGCGGAACCGGTTCGCCCCGAAGGAATCGACCTCGACAATGAACAAGTTCGGAGCGGAGCGCATCTTCCCTGTACCCGAGACGGTCTGCGCAGGGGGGACCGCGACGATGGAAGCGCACTTCAAGGTAGGCACGCTCGGCATGGTCTCCCCGAGGATGCACTTCCACGACGCCACGGCGGAGGACGGCTGCGTGTACGTCGGTTACATCGGGCCGCACCTTCGCACAGAGGCAACCAACTGATCTGAGCGCTCCTGTGCTCAGCCTGGACGCCTCTGCGCCCGGGAAGTGGCGAGCGGAACAGGCCGGCTTCGACTCTCCGAATCGGCGTCACGAGTTGCCCTATCCAAGCGCCGGCACGCACCGGCGGCCCTGCGCGCATCACGGTGCCGCCGGCACCAGCCCGGCCCCACCCAGCCGTGTCCCCCCCTCGGGGTCGCGCCCCAGCGGGGCGATTACGACGGGGTGAGAACTGCTCGTCGTCGTAATCGAGGGTTTCCAGGTCCACCCGCTGGACGGTCTCGTCCGGGCCATCGTCGAGGGCGGAGAACGGGACCAAACGCTTCGGCGTCCAGGCCTTCTCGTCGGCGACATCGGCCTCAAACTGCTCGTCAGGCAGGTCCGGAAGCTCGAACCTCCCTTCTCCGGCTCCTCCGCTTCCCATTCGCGCATTGCTCCCGAGCGGGCGACGATGACCCGGTCAGGGACCTCACTCACCTCGATCTGCTCAGCGGCTACGAACTCGCCGTTCTGGTCCGGGTCCTCGTCGAGGAAGACGTACTCGGCCTTCTCGACCATCGGCATCCCTGCCTCGTCGAGGGCGATGTAGCGCAGGAACAGGTCCTCCCCGACGGGAGCCTGCACCCGCACCCTGACGCTCAGCAGGATCGCCCCGGTCCTTTTCTCCGAGCGGCACGTCGCCTCGACGGCTTGGACGGTCACGCCAGCCCCGGTCATGAGTTCCTCCTCGAACCTGACCGGTACCTCCACACCAGGCCACCAGGGCGGTGTACCCGGAAGGACTCGCGCCCACAGCTCCGAGACCCGTTGCCCCTTACGGCGGTAGGCCGACACCTTGATGTACGCCCTCCCTTCGGTGCGCCCGTACCCGGCCCGCGTCGACTCGGTCTCCTCCCAGCTCACCTCGCCGTTGACGTCGACCAGCGCCATCTCGACAGCTAGGTTCATGGGCGGGTCCATCGAGCCGTCCCGGTCGTTCAGGCCACCAGCACCGGGTCCGAGGTACCGCCCGACCGGGGAGGGCCGCCACGACCTGCCCGGACCACCGCCCACGCGGCGGCGATCCGGTCGACCGCGGTGCGCAGGTCGTCGGCGGCGACGGCGTACGGCAGCCGCAGGTAGCGGTCCAGCCCACCATCGGGGGCGAACGAGGGCCCCGGAGCGAGCAGGACGCCGTGCCGCTCGGCCTCGATCGCCAGTGCGGTGGCTCCCGGCTCCGGCAGGTGGCACCACAGCGCCATGCCACCGGCCGGCAGCCGGAAGGTGAGCTCGGGCAGTGACGTCGCCAGCGCCTCGGCGAGCGCGTTGCGTTGCTCGCGCAGCCGCCGCCGTTGCAGCTCGACGATGGCGTCGTGCTCGCCGGTCAGCAGCCGGAGCAGCACCAGCTGCTCCAGCACCGGAGCACCCAGGTCCAGGCCGACTCGGGCCCGGGTGAGCCGGTCCACCAGCCGGTGCGGAGCCCGGATCCAGCCCAGCCGGAGTCCGCCCCACACGCTCTTGCTGGCGCTGCCCACGCTGACCGACTCACTGCTCCAGGTGGCGAACGGCGGCAGCGCCTCGCCGTCGTCGAGCAGCAGCAGGTGGTGTGCCTCGTCGACCACGGCGACCGCGTCGTGGCGGGCCAGCGCGCACGCGTACCGCTCGCGCTCAGCGGCCGTCATCACCAGCCCGGTCGGGTTGTGGAAGTCCGGCATCACGTGCACCAGGCGCGGTCCGCGCCGGACCAGCACGTCCTCGACCGCCTCCAGGTCCCAGCCGGAGGGGTCCAGCCGGATCGAGAGCAGCCGGCCACCACCGGCGCGCAGCGCCTGCACGGCGTTCGGGTAGGTCGGCGACTCCACCAGCACCCGCTCCCGCGGACCGGCCAACGCGCTGCCGACGACCGCGGTCGCCGCCAGCGCGCCGGGGGTGACGATGATCTGCTCCGGCGTGGTCGGCAGCCCCCTGGCGTCGTACGTCGCGGCGATGGCGGCCTGCAGGTCCGGCATCCCGGCCGGGAAGTAGCCGTGCCCGCCGAGGTGGGCCGGCAGGTCCGCCGCGGCCTCGGCGTACGCCGCGGCGATCCCGGGAGGGGCAGTGGCCGCGGCACAGACCAGGTCGATCACGCCGTCACCGACGTCGGTGGGCCACAGCGCCCGGTCCAGGGCACGCACCGGACCGCCCGGCAGCCGGGTGAAGGTGCCGCTTCCCTGGCGCGCCTCGGCGAACCCCGTGTCCCGCAGCGCGGCGTAGGCACGGGTCACCGTGGTCCGGGAGACGCCGAGGGCCACCGTCAGGTCCCGTTCGCTGGGCAGCCGGGTGCCGTGCCCGATCCGGCCGTCCCCGATCAGCTCGCGCAGCGCATGCGCAAGGCCGGCGTAGGCCGGGCTCCGGTCGAACTCGCCGATCAGCACCGCCAGCCGGGTCGCCGACACCGACGTGGTCTGCAACATGGGCCGCTCCCAGGGTTCGAGGTGGCCTCTGACGATAGGGCCACTGTCCGCGGACTGGCTATTGGCCGAAGGTCCAATCTGGCTCAGGCTGGAGGCATGTCGATCGCCGTTCCCTCCGCCGCGCCCGCGGCTCGCGTCCAGCTCGTCGACCTGGGCCCACTGGCTCAGCTGCGCGCCGGCCGGTTGCCGCGGCGGCTGGTCCAGCTCGCCGTCGGGCTGGTGGCGTACGGCGTCAGCCTGGCGATGATGGTCGCCGGCGGCATCGGCCTGGCGCCGTGGGACGTGCTGCACTCCGGCTTCGTCGAGCACGTCCCGATGACGCTGGGCCAGGCGGTCGTGCTGTTCAGCTTCGTGGTGCTGCTCGCGTGGATCCCGCTGCGGGAGAAGCCGGGCGTGGCCACCGTCGCCAACGCGGTCGTGGTCGGCCTCTCTGCCGACGCCGCGCTCGCGGTGCTGCCCACCCCCGACGCGCTGGCCTGGCGGGTCGCGCTGATGGTCGGCGGCGTGGTGCTCTGCGGCCTGGCCACCGCGCTCTACATCGGCGCGCAGCTCGGCCGCGGCCCCCGCGACGGCCTGATGACCGGGCTGCACCGGCGCACGGGGATCTCGCTGCGCGCGGTGCGCACCGCGATCGAGGTCTCCGTGGTGCTGATCGGCCTCGTCCTCGGCGGCGTGGCGGGGGTGGGCACCGTGATCTACGCGCTGGCGATCGGCCCGCTCGCGCAGTGGATGCTGCCCTGGTTCCTGGTGGACCTGGCGCCGCGACGCTGATCACTCCTCGAACAGCTCGGCGGCCGGGGTGTGGGCCCTGCCACGAATGGATAGTCTCGGCCCCATGAGCACCGACGGTTCCCAGGCCGCTGCCCCTGAGCCCAGCCCCCTCGCCCCGCCGGAGCCGGTCATCACGCTGACCGCCCCGGAGGCGCCGGCCCCGGTCGTGGAGACGCAGGCGCCGAAGATGGCGCCCGCCGTCGACGCCGAGAAGGTTCCCGAGCTGGACGCGAAGGTGGACAACTTCCTGACCGCGCTGACCAGCACCAAGGCGGGCAGCCCGGAGTTCTCCGCGCAGGCCGAGAACGTGCGCACCATGGGTGACGCGGACATCCGCAAGGCCGCGGAGACCTCCAACCGGATGCTCGACAAGCCGGTCACCGCCCTCAAGGAGGGTGGGCTCGCGCAGGGCTCGAACGTCGGCCGCACGCTGCTGGAGCTGCGCCGCACCGTCGAGGACCTCGACCCCGGCCAGGCCACCGGGGCGAAGAAGTGGTGGAACAAGCTGCCCTTCAACGACAAGCTCGAGGACTACTTCCGCAAGTACCAGTCGGCGCAGAGCCAGCTCAACGGCATCCTGCACTCGCTGCGCAGCGGCCAGGACGAGCTGCAGCGTGACAACGTCGCGCTCAACCTGGAGAAGAGCAACCTGTGGGCCGTGATGGGCCGGCTCAACCAGTACATCTACGTCGCCGAGCGGCTCGACGCGAAGCTGTCGGCGAAGATCTCCGAGATCGAGCTCAGCGACCCCGAGGGGGCGAAGGCGCTGAGCCAGGACGTGCTGTTCTACGTCCGGCAGAAGCACCAGGACCTGCTCACCCAGCTCGCGGTGTCGATCCAGGCCTACCTGGCGATCGACATCATCATCAAGAACAACATCGAGCTCATCAAGGGCGTCGACCGTGCCTCCACCACGACCATCTCCGCGCTGCGCACCGCGGTCATCGTGGCCCAGGCGCTGAGCAACCAGAAGCTGGTCCTCGACCAGATCACGGCGCTCAACACCACCACGTCGTCGATGATCCAGCGCACCTCGGAGATGCTGAAGGAGAACTCCGCGGCGATCCAGGAGCAGGCCGCCTCCTCCACCATCGGGCTGGAGCAGCTGCAGGCCGCGTTCGCCAACATCTACGCCACGATGGACTCGATCGACGAGTTCAAGCTCAAGGCGCTGGACAACATGTCCACCACCATCGGCGTGCTGGAGAACGAGGTCACCAAGTCCAAGGCCTACCTGGACCGGGTGCAGCAGCACGACGCGCGCAACGCCGCCGGCACGCTCGACATCTGAGTGCCGCGACGGATGAGCAGCGACAGGACGAGGCACGGGTGGGACTGAGGTCGTGGTGGCGCAGCCGAGGGCGTGCCGAGGAGCCTGAGTACGTCGTACCGCCGGCGCCGACGGAGCAGGACATCCTCGTCGCGCTGAACCAGGTGAACGCGATGCTCACCGCCAACAACGCACCCCCGGTGGTGACGTCGCGGGTGGTGCGGATCGCGCGCACCATCCACCAGACGCTGCCGCGGCTCAGCCAGCTCGGGCTGGGCAGCCAGGAGAGCTACTCGGTGGTGGCCACGGCCACCGACTACCTGCCCGAGGCGCTCAAGTCCTACCTGCGGCTGCCGCGTGAGTGGGCCGACAGCCGTCCGATCGACGGGAGCAAGACGGCCCTGCTGATCCTCGTCGAGCAGCTGGAGCTGCTGGCCGCGACGATGGACCAGATCGCTGATGCCGCCAACCGTGCCGACGCCCAGGCACTGGTCGCCCACGGCCGGTTCCTCGAGGCGAAGTTCGGCCACTCCTCCGCGGGTGGCCCCGACCTGAACCTGGGAGCGCCATGACCGCGTCCGCCTCCGACCTGGCCTCGGCGCTGGACGCCCTCGTGGCCGTCGCCCGCGCCGCGGGTCTCGAGGAGTCCCTGGCCCGTGCGGAGGGCGAGGCGGTCGCCGCGACCGTCTCCGAGCGCTCCCGCGGTGCCTTCGTCGACTGGTGTGCGCAGACCGGTCGGGAGCGCTCCGCGGAGGAGCACGCGCTCGCCGCCAAGCGCGGCAACCGCTTCCGGGCCGGCCCCACGCCGCTGATGAACCAGCTGCTGCTGGAGCGCTCCACCCACGCCGCCGACTACGCCGGAGCACTGGCCGACGTGGCGCTGGCCGGCAGCGGCCTCGGCGAGGGTGGGCCGGCGGCCGTCGGCGCCGCCACCACGGTCACCACCGCCCAGCTCGGCGGCGGCGCGCCGACCCTGCCCGCCCAGGGCCGCGGCGCCTTCGACCTGCCGGAACGACAGCCGGTGCCGGGCGTGGCCGACAGCGCGCTGGAGCAGGTCCGCCGGGTCGGCGAGCAGGTACGGCGCCAGCTCGGCCACATGGGCCAGCAGCCGGGACAGCCAGATCAGCCGGGTCAGCCGGGTCAGCCGGGTCAGCAGAACGGCCTGGACGCCGGTCCGTTCGACCCGTCCGCCGTCCCGGACGCCCCCGTGCCCACCGACTCCGTGCCCACCGACTCCGCGCCCGGGGCACCGGCCGGTCCGCCGACGGGCACCGCGCAGTCGCAGGCCGCCGAGCCGCCGGTGAGCGAGGCGGAGCCGGAGGCACCCCAGGAGCCGGCGAAGAGCGTCGAGGAGCTGCTCGCCGAGCTCGACGCGCTCATCGGGCTCAAGACCGTCAAGGCCGAGATCCACCGCCAGGCCGCGGTGCTGCGGGTCGAGGGGCTGCGCAAGAAGGCCGGCCTGGAGACGCCGACCATCACCCGGCACCTCGTCTTCAACGGCAACCCCGGCACCGGCAAGACGACGGTGGCCCGCCTGGTCGCCGGCATCTACCGCGCCCTCGGCCTGCTCTCGAAGGGCCAGCTGGTCGAGGTGGACCGCTCCGAGCTCGTCGCCGGCTACCTCGGCCAGACCGCCGCGAAGACCGCGGAGGTGGTGGCGTCGGCGGCCGGCGGTGTGCTGTTCATCGACGAGGCGTACTCGCTCTCCGGTGACCAGTACGGCAAGGAGGCCATCGACACCCTGGTCAAGGAGATGGAGGACCGCCGCGACGACCTGGTGGTCATCGTCGCCGGCTACCCGGTGCCGATGATGGTCTTCATCTCGGAGAACCCGGGCCTGGAGAGCCGCTTCCGCACCACCATCGACTTCACCGACTACACCGACGACGAGCTCGTCGCGATCTTCTCCTCGATGGCGGTCGGTGCCGACTACGACGCCGGCGAGGACGTGCTCGCCCGGCTGCGCGAGATCCTCGCCGCGACCGAGCGCGGTCCGTCCTTCGGCAACGCCCGGTTCGTGCGCAACCTGCTCGAGGCGGCCATCGGGCACCACGCGTGGCGGCTGCGGGAGGTGGCCGAGCCCACCCTGGAGCAGCTGCGCACCCTGGAGGCCGCCGACCTCGTCGCGGACCCCAACGAGGACCCCGACGCCCCCGACGCGCCCGGTGAGCCCGGTGAGCCCGGTGAGACCGGAGAGCTGGTCGCACCGGCCGACCCGCTGCCCGCCGACACCGTCGAGCCGTTCGAGGCACCGACTGAGGACCCGCCCGAGGACCAGCCCGAGGACCAGCCCGAGGACCAGCCCGAGGACGAGACCCAGCCCGAGAGCACGGAGGAACCGTGAGCCAGACCGCCAAGCCGCAGGTGGTGCCCGCTCCCGGCGGCGTCCCCGCCGCGGCGCAGCCGGGGACGCAGCCCGGGGCCTCGACCTCGATGCAGGCCGCGCCGGGTGCGCAGCCGGGCCAGGGGCAGGTCGCGCCGTACGTCGACACCCCGGGCCTGCTCAACCGCTGGCAGCTGATCGGGATGAGCACCGCGATCGTCTTCGGGCTGCTCAGCGCCCTGCTCCAGTTCAGCGGCTGGCAGGCCGACGGCCGTGCCGCCGACGACACCGAGCAGCTGGTCCGGGTGCAGGAGATCCAGTCCTCGCTGCTGCGCGCCGACGCGCTGGCGACGAACACGTTCCTGGCCGGCGGCCTGGAGGACCCCGCCCAGCGCGCCGAGTACGACGACGCGATCGAGAGCGTGCTGCGCCTGGTCGTGGCGGCGGCCGAGGCCCAGCCCGCCGACGGCAACGCGCTGGCCGCGCTCAACGTCGAGGTCGACCGGTACACCACCGGGGTCGCGCAGGCCCGCGACTACAACCGGCAGCGCTACCCGTTGGGTGCGGAGTACCTCTCCGGTGCCAGCACGGCGCTGCGGGCCGACGCCCTGCCGATCCTGGCCGAGCTCGTCGAGGCCAACACCGAGCGGGCCGAGGACGCGATGGGCGGGCAGCACCCGGTCTTCCTGCTGCTCCTCGGGCTGACCGTGGCGGGAGTGCTGGTGTGGCTGAACTCCCGGCTCGCCCGGCACTTCCGGCGCCGGATCAACAAGGGCGTGGCCGTGGCCGTGCTGGTCGTGGCGGTGGTGACCGCGCTGAGCGTGATCGGCGCCGGAGTCCGCGACACCGCCAACGACAGCCTGCGTGAGGACGAGTTCGCGGCCGCCGTGTCCGAGGCGACGGCCCGCACCGCCGCGAACGACGCGAAGGCCAACGAGAGCCTGCGGCTGATCAAGCGCGGCTCGGGCGCGACGTTCGAGGAGGCCTGGCAGGCCTCCTCGAAGGCGGTCACCGACTCCGGCACCTCCCACGAGGTCCAGTGGAACGCCTACGTCGCCGACCACGACAAGATCGTCGGGCTCGACGAGAGCGGCCGGTGGGAGGAGGCGGTCGAGCTCGCGATCTCCCCGAAGGGCTCCACCGCCACCCTGGACGCCTTCGACAGCGCCGCGGCGAAGTCCGTGACCAGCAACAGCGACACCGCGATCGAGGAGCTTCGCAGCGGCCGGGCCCTCGCCCTGTTGTTCAGCGTGCTCACGCTGCTCCTGGGGGTCGCCGCCGCCGTGGCGGTGGCCCGAGGGATCGGCGAGCGACGGAAGGAGTTCGCATGACCCGCGCACGTCAGCGCCGCGGCAGCGGGGCCCGGCTCGGGGTGCTGCTCAGCGGTGTCCTCGCCCTGGGCACCCTCGCCTCCTGCGGGTACGACGACACCCCGCTGCCGGACAAGCCGGAGGCCGCCTCATCCTCGGCACCGCCGGCGTCGCAGGTGGAGTGCGACGACCCGACGAAGTCGTTCGCCCCCAGCGACGACGCCGTCGCGGCCCGCGCCCAGCTGGGCGACCGCGGCCGTCTGGTCGTCGGCGTCTCCGGCGACACCTACCAGCTCGGCTTCACCGACCCCGCCGACAGTCGGCTCAAGGGCTTCGACATCGACGTCGCCCGCGAGGTCGCCGACGCGCTCGGGGTGAGCCTGCAGCTGCGGGTGATCTCCGCCGGCGAGCGGATCGGCCTGCTGGAGAGCGGCGAGATCGACATGGTCGCGCGCAACATGACGATGAACTGCGCCCGGTGGCAGGAGGTCTCGTTCTCCACGGTCTACTACAACGCCACGCAGAAGGTGCTGGTGCGCAGCGACGCGGCGACGTCGTACGCGGGTCCGCAGAGCCTGGCGGGCAAGAAGGTCTGCGCCCCTGCCGGCACGACGAGCATCGCCAACATCGCCGACATCGAGCCCGAGGTGAAGCCGGTGCCGGCCAACAACCACACCGGTTGCCTGATCAAGTTCCAGCGCGGCGAGGTGGACGCGATCACCGGCGACGACACGGTGCTCGCCGGCCTCGTCGCCCAGGACCCCTACGCGGTCGTGCCGGAGCAGAAGAAGCTGACCGATGAGCCCTACGGCCTGGCCGTGGCCCGCGAGAACCGGGCCCTGGCGGCGTTCATCAACAACGTGCTCGACCGGATGCGCGGCGACGGCACCTGGCGGCGCCTGTACGGGACCTGGCTCAAGCCCTACCTGAAGGTCGACGCCGCACCGCCCAAGCCGGTCTACGGCCGTTGATCGGGGAGCGACCCACCACCATGCCCCACACGAACCCGCAGAGCATCACCGCGCCGAGCGGCCCCGGCAAGCTGGGCGACGCCCTCGACCCGGCCGCGATCCAGCGCTACCTCGGCGACCTCGACGACTGGCTGCGTGGTCGGCGCAGCGAGCTCGACCAGCTCGACCAGGCGGCGCTGGCCGCCGGCCGCGGCGGCGAGCTGGCCGGCGACATGTCGCTGGCGCTGGCGCTGTGGAAGGCCACCGCCGACCGCTACCAGCTGGTCCTCGCGGCGTGGGACGGCGGCCGGGTGCTGGCCCAGGACCGCGAGCGCATCTCCGGGCTGATCTGGGGGCGCCTCGACGGCGCCACCGAGCTGCCCGGCGGCCTGGCGGTCTCGCTGCCCGAGGCCGGACGGCTGTGCGACGCGCTCACCGGCCAGCTGCGCAACCGCCTCGCGCTGGTGCCCGGCGCCGACCGCTCCGCGGCGCGGATCCGGGACCTGCGCGCCCAGCTGGAGCGGATCCGGGACCAGATCGCCCTGGAGCCGGCCACTTTCCGCGACGCCTCCGTGCAGACCCTGGCCGGGCTGCTGGCACGCCTGGGCGACCTCACCGACCGCGCCGAGCGCGGTGCCGACGTCGGCGGCCTGCTCGGCCCGCTGGAGTCGGAGGCGGCCACCTTCGAGCGCGACCTGATCGTGGGCAACGCCCGGCGCCGCGACGCCCGTGACCAGATCCTCTCCGCGCGCGAGCTGCGGGCGGACCTGGAGGCCCGGGAGGCGGCGCTGGCCAAGCTGGCCGCGACCTGCGTGGCCACCGTCGACCCCGCGCCGCGCTACGCCGTGCCCGACGTCGACCTGCTCGGCCCGGTGCCGGTGACCCCCGACGAGATCGGCGGCTACCTGCAGCGGCTGGACCGGGTCGCCCAAGCCATGGAGCACGCCCAGCACGCCTACTCCGACGCGCTCGCCGAGCACACCGAGCTCGTCGGCCTGCTCGACGCCTACGTCGCCAAGGCGAGCGCCACCGGCGTCGCCGGCAACCCCGACCTGCGCGCCAGCGAGGAGGCCGCGCGCGCGGTGCTCGCGCGTCGGCCGTGCCCGCTGTCGGTCGCCCGGCAGATGGTGACCACGTACCAGACCTGGCTCGCGAAGGAGACCGCGCGATGAAATGCACCCAACCGGGTTGCACCGGCACCATCCTCGACGGCTACTGCGACATCTGCGGCATGCCCGGTGCCGCACCCGCGGGCACTGCCGCGGCGGGTGCCTCGGCCGTCGCCGCCGACGTCGTCCCCGGCGCGGGCACCGGCACCCTGCGCACCCCGGCGCGCGCCGACGGCGCAGGCTGCGCCAAGCCGGGCTGCACCGGCACGATCCTCGACGGCTACTGCGACGTGTGCGGTGCGCCCGCGGTGCCCGGCGCCCGGGTCGCCGAGGTCGCCGCGCTGCAGGAGACCCAGCCGCTGTCGGGACGTGACGGCACCGCCGCCACCTCCGCCAGCCGGGTGCAGTCCGCGGCGATCGGCTCCAGGCGTGCCGGCGCCACCGGCAGCCTCGCCACCCGACGCACCCGCACCGGCTCGCAGCGGATGCGCACCGCACGACTCGGGGCCGGCCTGACCGTCGTACCGCCGGCGCCGCCGGTGGACGCCGCGGCCGCGATCATGGCGAACCCGCAGGTGCCCGAGGAGAAGCGGAACTGCTCCAAGTGCGGCAACGCGGTCGGCCGCAGCATCGACGGCCTGCCCGGGCGCAGCGAGGGGTTCTGCCCCAACTGCGGGCAGCGGTTCTCCTTCACCCCCAAGCTGCAGCCCGGCGACCTGGTCGCCGGGCAGTACGAGGTGGCCGGCGCCCTCGCGCACGGCGGGCTCGGGTGGATCTACCTGGCCCGCGACCGCAACGTCTCCAACCGCTGGGTCGTGCTCAAGGGCCTGCTGAACTCCGGTGACCCCGACGCCCTGGCCGCCGCGATCGCCGAGCAGCAGTTCCTCGCGCAGGTCGAGCACCCGCTGATCGTGGAGATCTACAACTTCGTCACCCACGAGGGTGCCGGCTACATCGTCATGGAGTACGTCGGCGGCAAGTCGCTCAAGCAGATCCTCAAGCAGCGGATGGCCGCCAACAACGGCGCCTACGACCCGCTGCCGGTGGACCAGGCGCTCGCCTACATCCTCGAGCTGCTGCCGGCCTTCCAGTACCTGCACGACCTCGGGCTGGTCTACTGCGACTTCAAGCCCGACAACATGATCCAGGTCGGTGACGCGATGAAGCTGATCGACCTCGGCGGCGTGCGTCGCATCGACGACCACGACTCCGCCATCTACGGCACCGTCGGCTACCAGGCGCCCGAGGTCGCCGAGGTCGGCCCGTCGGTGGCCTCCGACATCTACACGATCGGGCGCACCCTGGTCGTGCTGACCATGGAGTTCCGCGGCTACCAGGGCACCTACCTGCACTCGCTGCCGCCGGTGGAGTCGACTCCGCTGTTCCAGACCTACGACTCGCTCTACCACCTGCTGGCCAAGTGCTGTGCCCCCGACCCGGCCGACCGGTTCGCCTCCGTCGACGAGCTGCGCAGCCAGGTGCTGGGAGTGCTGCGCGAGGTGGTCGCCCGCAAGCGCAAGGGCACGGCGACGACGTCGGCGGCCTCGGTGCTGTTCACCGCGCCCGCCACCGCCCGCGCGATCGGCGGATGGGACCAGCTGCCGCGGCTGCGCGAGGACAGCACCGACCCGCAGGCCGCCTGGCTCTCGACCATCGGCTCCGAGGACCCCGCGCAGCGGCTCAGCGACCTGCAGCGCGCCCCGGAGGACAGCGCCGAGGTGTGGCTGGCCCGCGCCCGCGCCGCCCTCGAGCTCGGCGACCCGGTCACCGCCAAGGCCCACGCCCAGGCGCTGCTGGCCGACGACCCGTGGGAGTGGCGGGCCCTGTGGGTCGAGGGTCTCGCCGCGGTCCAGGCGGGCGACTGGGACACCGCCCAGGCCGCGTTCAACGCCGTCTACCAGCAGGTGCCCGGCGAGCTCGCCCCCAAGCTGGCGCTGGCGTTCGCCTGCGAGCGCGGCGGCCTGCCCGAGGTCTCCGAGGGTCTCTACGCGGTGTGCCTGGCCACCGACGCCGCCTACGTGTCACCGGCGGCTTTCGGCGTCGCCCGGGTGCGTGCCGAGCGCGGCGACGTCACCGGCGCGGTCGCCGCCCTCGACCAGGTGCCGACCACCAGCCGCGGCTACACCGAGAGCCGGCAGCTGCGCGCGGAGGTGCTGCTCTCCGGCGGCACCCCCGACCTCGCCCTGCTCGACCAGGCGATGCGCACCGCCGAGTCCTCCAGCCTCGACGACCGCGCCCGGCACCGGCTCGTGGTGCGGATCCTCGCCGAGGCGCTGCGGCTGCTGCCCGGCACCCAGGTCCCCCCGGGGGCCACCATCGGCTCGGTGCGTGCCACCGAGACCGACGTCCGCGACGGGCTGGAGAGCGCGCTGCGTGCCCTGGCCCGTGACAGCATCGACCTGCAGGAGCGGGTGGCCCTGGTCAACCAGGCCAACTCGGTCCGGAACTGGAGCCTGACGTGAGCTGTCCCCCCTGCCCGTCCTGCGGTGCCGTCGTGGCCGCGGAAGCGCGCTTCTGCGAGAGCTGCGGCGCGGCGCTGGGAGTCACCGGCGCCGTACCGGCGACGCCGCAGGCGCACGTGACGGTGCCCAGCACGCCGTACGACGCCGGTTGGGGCGCCGAACCGGTCGGGGACGCACCGATCAGCGCACCGACCCGCCGGCCGGCCGCCTCCCTGCCCGACCCGCCGGAGGCGGGCCGGCGCCCGTGCGCGGAGTGCGGGGGAGAGGTGGGCCCGGACCGGTACTGCACCGAGTGCGGCACCAAGGCGCCCACCGAGCGCGACCACTTCGTCGAGCAGCCCGCCTCCTGGGTCGCCGGCGTGTGCGACAGGGCGCTGCGCAAGAACCGCAACGAGGACGCCATGGCCCTGCTCGCCGGCGAGGAGCCCGGCTCGCGGGCCGTGCTGGTGGTGCTGGACGGCGTCTCCAACTCCATCGACTCCGACGTCGCCTCCCTGGCCGGCGCGCGGGCCGCACGCGAGGTGCTGCGGATGCCGCTGCCCGTCGGGATGGCCACGCCCGGCAGCCGCGAGGCCGCGGTCCGCAAGGTGCTCACCGACGCCGCGGCCGCCGCCAACACCGCGATCGTCGCGGTCACCGACCCGGACTCGCCGAACCCGGCCTCGGCGACCTTCACCGTCGCGGTGCTGGAGGGGGTCCGGATCAGCTGGGGCAACATCGGCGACTCCCGGTGCTACTGGCTGCCCGACGCCGGCGAGCCGCTGCAGCTGACCGTCGACGACTCCCTGGCCCAGCTGCAGATGGCGAGCGGGGTTCCCCGCGAGGTCGCCGAGGCCGGGCCGCAGGCGCACGCCATCACCAAGTGGCTGGGCCGCGACTCCGAGGACCCCACCCCCACCGTGGGGTCGCTGGAGGTGGACGAGTCGGGCTGGCTGCTCGCCTGCTCCGACGGGCTGTGGAACTACGCCTCCACCCCGCAGGCGCTGCGCGAGCAGGTGCACGCCGCGGGCACCACCGACCCGGCCGCCCTCGCCCACGCCCTGGTGAGGTTCGCCAACGACTGCGGTGGGCAGGACAACATCACCGTCGCCCTCGCCCGGGTGGAGGTCAGCTCCGCGCCGCTGGGCACCGGCGGCGAGCAGGACCTCGGGCAGGATGCAGGCCCGGCCCCCGAGACCGCGATCCCCGAGACCACCACCGAGACCGCGCCCGCGGGCGCAGCAGGAGGAGAGCCGAGCGATGGCTGAGTTCAGCGCCGCCGTCTACCAGAACGAGTTCCTCGCCGACGGGGCGACCGACGTCAACGCGATCGTCACGATCACGTGCCGCGGCGCCGGCACCGCGGGGCGCTCGGGATCGGGCGCGGCGGGCGAGATCATCATCGTCGACACCTCCGGCTCGATGGGCCCGGCCACGATGGCCGCCGCCAAGGACGCCGCGCAGGCCGCGCTCGCCGAGATCGTCGACGGCACCTGGTTCGCCGTGGTGGCCGGCGCCGACCGCGCGATGCTGGCCTACCCGCAGGTCTCCTCGGGCCCCGGCATGGTCCGGATGGACGCCCGCGCCCGCACCGAGGCGGCCACCGCGATCAGCCGCTTCGTCGGCTCCGGCGGTACGGCGATCAGCACCTGGCTCGACCTCGCCGGCCAGCTCTTCGCCTCCGTGCCCGAGGTCACCCAGCGTCACGTGCTGCTGCTGACCGACGGGGAGAACCGGGAGCGTCCGGGCCGCCTCGACGATGCGATCAACCGGGCCACCGGCTACTACCAGGCCGACTGCCGCGGCGCCGGCACGGACTGGCAGGTCGCCGAGATCCGCCGCATCGCCCAGGCGCTGCTCGGCACCGTCGACATCATTCCCTCCCCCCAGCAGATGCGCGCGCAGTTCCAGGAGATCATGCGCAAGGCGATGTCGCGCGGCGTCGCCGACGCCTCGCTGCGGGTGTGGACGCCGCAGGGCGCGCAGGTGCTGTTCGTGCGGCAGGTCTCGCCCAGCGTCGAGGACCTCACCCACCGTCGTACCCCGGTCAACGCGCTCACCGGGGACTACCCGACGGGTGCGTGGGCAGATGAGTCCCGCGACTACCACGTCGCCGTCCGGGTCCCGGCGAAGGCCGTCGGCCAGGAGCAGCTCGCCGCCCGGGTGCAGCTGGCGATCGGCTCCGACGTGGTCACCCAGGGCCTGGTGAAGGCCACCTGGTCGTCGAACTCCGAGCTCACCACCCGCATCGACCAGCAGGTCGCCCACTACACCGGCCAGACCGAGCTCGCCGCGGCGATCCAGGACGGCCTGGCCGCCAAGGCCGCCGGCGACGAGGCCACCGCCACCACCAAGCTGGGCCGCGCGGTGCAGCTGGCCGCGGAGACCGGCAACGACGAGGCCACCAGCAAGCTGCGCAAGGTCGTCGACATCGACAACGAGGCCACCGGCACCATCCGGCTCAAGCGCACCGTCGACAAGGCCGACGAGATGGCGCTCGACACCGCCTCCACGAAGACCACCCGGATCCGCAAGGAGCCTTCATGAGCATCTGCCCGTCAGGGCACACCTCCCAGGCCGAGGACTACTGCGACACCTGCGGCCTGCCCATCCCGCCCGGCGGTGCTCCCGCCGGCGGTGCTCCCGCCGCGGCCGGCCCGGACGAGGCGGCCTCCGGGGCGCCCTCGGGACCGTCCGCGGGCTCGGCTGCAGGCGCGTCGTCAGGTGCGTCGGCAGGTGATGCGGCAGGCTCGCCGGCGGACGCCGCCACCTGCCCGAACTGCGACGCCGTCAACCCGCCGAACGCACTGTTCTGCGAAGCCTGTGGCTACGACTTCACCACGGGCTCGATGCCGCGCCCGGTCACGCCGTCGATCCTCGACCTCGACGCGCTCCTGTCCGGCGCGACGCCGCCCGCCCCGGCGGACACCGGCAGCTCCCCGGCTCCGTCGGCTCCCTCGGCTCCGTCCGCTCCGGTCGCGTCGCCGAGCGTGGCGCCGCCGCTCACCGAGGCCTGGGTGGCCGAGGTCTGGATCGATCCCGACTGGTACGCCGAGGCGGAGTCCGACGACCCCCTGCCCTCGGCCGGAGTGCCCACGGTGGTGGCGCTGCGCAGCACCTCGATCCTCGTCGGCCGCGCCTCGCGCAGCCGCGGGATCTCACCCGACATCGACCTGTCCAACGACAACGGGATCAGCCGCCGGCACTGTCAGCTCACCACCGACGGCCGACGCTGGTGGGTGGAGGACCTCGGCTCCTCCAACGGCACCTACCTCGGCACCACCCTCGGCTCGCTGCCGAGCACCCCGGTGCCGGCGGGGGAGAAGCGCGAGCTCGGCCCCGACGCCCGGCTCTACCTGGGTGCGTGGACGCGGATCGTGATCCGCCGGGCACAGCCCGGCGAGGTCTGAGCCAGCGAGGTCTGAGCCAGCGAGGTCTGGGGGTAGCTCAGTGGCGGGTGGCGATCAGCGCGGAGGCGTCGGTCGCCACCAGCACCTCGACGGTGGTGAACCGCTCGTCGGTCAGCCACTCCTCGCGCAGGATGTCGACCCGACCGCCGGTGATCGGCGGCCACATCTCGCACGGCACGAAGTCGTCGAGGACCACGATGCCGCCCGGCTCGATCAGGTCGGCGATCTGGTCCACCCGCACCGCGTCCGGGTCGCCGGAGTCCAGGAACAGCAGCGAGAACGGGCCCTTGTCCTTCAGCGTCGACCAGTCCGCGGCCAGCACGTCGACGAGCGGGTCGGCGACGAAGATCTCGGTCGCCGCAGCCGCCAGCTTCGGGTTCAGCTCCGCCGTCACGATCCGCGCCTTGTCGTTGCGCACACCTGAGCGCAACCAGGCCGTGCCGACACCGCAGCCGGTGCCGAACTCCGCCATCGTGCCCTCGCGGGTGGCGGCCAGGGTGGCGAGCAGCCGCCCCGTCTCGTTGCGGCAGAAGGCGACGTAGCCGGCGCGACGGCACACGTCGAACGCGCGGCTGACCACGTCGGGCAGGTCGGGGGGCGCGCTCATGTCTCGAGTGTCCCACCCGGGCGCGAGCGGCTCGTTCGACGCATCTCGGATGCCGGGCACGTCGTACGACGTCCACGGCTCGCGGCGCGTCCACGCGTCGGCGCGCCCCGCGCGCCCCACGCAGACAAGCCCCGAGGATTGTGGTTATGCTGCTCACATCATGCGGAACGCTCTTCTCGTAATCGTGCGCCGCGGCGGGGCCTGAGAGAGGCCACCTCGCCGCGGTGACTGCGGCGTTCCCATCCCGCGTGGGCTTCTCGATCCATCTTCATCGAGCCCCGCGCATCTCCGACGCACGTCGGCGGGTCCACCGGCCGGCACCATCGCCCGGCACCGGACCGCAGCCCGCGTCGCAGTCGAGGTCGTGAGACCCCCACGCTGACGCCCACGCGTCGCGATGGGAGAGCCCGGGGCAGTCGACACCGCCGAACCGAGACCTCCCGGAGACCGCCATGAACACCACCGCACTGCAGACCCGCCCCCGCACCCGCCCGCACGCCCGCACCGCCGAGAACGCCCGCGAGTGGGGGCCGGCCAAGCATGACCCCGATCACCCGCTGCGCAGCCACACCGCTGCGGGGGTCGCTGTCCTGCGAGACGGTGACGACGCCCGTCCCGACGACAACTAATCTCCTACGTCATGACCGACACCTCTGCAGCAGCCGGATCCGCCACCACCTCGACGGGCCACGTCAACCTGGCCGTCATCCCCGGTGACGGCATCGGGCGCGAGGTCACCGTCGAGGCGCTCAAGGTGCTCGAGGCCGCCGCGCCCGCGGACCTGAAGTTCGCCCAGACCCGCTACGACCTCGGGGCCGAGCGGTACCTGACCACCGGCGAGGTGCTGCCCGACAGCGTGCTCGAGGAGATCCGCGGGCAGGACGCGATCCTGCTCGGCGCGGTCGGCGGCAAGCCGAACGACCCCAACCTGCCCCCGGGCATCCTGGAGCGCGGCCTGCTGCTCAAGCTGCGCTTCGCTCTCGACCACTACGTGAACCTGCGTCCCTCGCGCCTGTTCCCCGGCTCCGTCTCGCCGCTGTCGGCCGACGTGCTCGCCAAGGGCGACATCGACTTCGTGGTGGTCCGCGAGGGCACCGAGGGCCCTTACACCGGCAACGGCGGCGCGCTGCGCGTCGGCACCCCGGCCGAGGTCGCCACCGAGGTCTCGGTCAACACCGCCTTCGGTGTGGAGCGGGTCATCCGCGACGCCTTCGCCCGCGCCCAGAAGCGCCCGCGCCGCAAGCTCACCCTGGTCCACAAGACCAACGTGCTGGTCAACGCCGGCTCGGTGTGGTGGCGGATCTTCTCCGAGGTGGCCGCGGAGTACCCCGACGTCACCACCGACTACGCCCACATCGACGCGGTGATGATCTACCTGACCACCGACCCGCAGCGCTTCGACGTGATCGTCACCGACAACCTGTTCGGCGACATCATCACCGACCTCGCCGCCGCGATCACCGGCGGCATCGGCCTGGCGGCTTCCGGGAACGTCAACCCCGACCGCACCGCGCCGTCGATGTTCGAGCCGGTGCACGGCTCCGCGCCCGACATCGCCGGTCAGCTCATCGCCGACCCCACCGCCGCGATCCTGTCCGGCGCGCTGCTGCTCGACCACCTCGGCCACCCCGAGGCCGCCGCGAAGATCGAGGCCGCCGTGCTCGCCGACCTGACCGCGCGCGAGCCCGGCACGCAGCGTCGTACCCCCGAGGTCGGCGACGCGATCGCCGCGCGAGTAGCCGGCTGAGCGCCCGCGGGGACCTCCCCTCGCCGCGCGCAGCCGACCAGCACTCACCCGCGCGAACCCAGAGGACTAGATTCATGAGCATGCAGATCACCACCACGCTCTCTGCGAACCCCACCGACGACGCCCGGTTGGCGGAGATCCTGGCCAACCCGGGCTTCGGTCAGTACTTCTCCGACCACATGCTGACCATCGAGTGGACCCCGGAGAAGCAGTGGCACGACGCGCGGATCACGCCGTACGGCCCGATCACGCTCGACCCGGCCGCCGCGGTGCTGCACTACGCGCAGGAGACCTTCGAGGGGATGAAGGCCTACCGCCACGACGACGACTCGCTGTGGCTGTTCCGCCCCGAGGCCAACGCCGCGCGGATGAAGCGCTCCAGCCAGCGCCTCGCCCTGCCCGTGCTCGAGGTCCCGGACTTCGTCGAGGCGGTCGAGGAGCTCGTCAAGGTCGACGCCCGCTGGGTGCCCGGCAACGCCGACGGCGGCGAGAAGAGCCTCTACATCCGGCCCTTCATGTTCGCCTCGGAGAAGTTCCTCGGCGTCCGGCCCGCCCAGCACGTCACCTTCATGGTGATCGCCAGCCCTGCCGGCGCCTACTTCAAGGGCGGCATCAAGCCGGTCAACCTGTGGCTGACCGAGGAGTACACCCGCGCCGGGCGCGGCGGCATGGGCGCGGCCAAGACCGGCGGCAACTACGCCAGCTCGCTGGTCGCGCAGCAGGAGGCCACCGCGGCCGGCTGCGACCAGGTGGTCTTCCTCGATGCCCAGGAGGGCAAGTACGTCGAGGAGCTCGGCGGGATGAACACCTACTTCGTCTTCGACGACGGCTCCATCGTCACCCCGGAGACCGGCACCATCCTCGAGGGCATCACCCGCGCCTCGATCATCGAGCTCGCCGAGAAGATGGGCCACCAGGTCACCGAGCGCCGCTTCGGCATCGACGAGTGGCGCGAGGGCGTCACCAGCGGCCGGATCACCGAGATCTTCGCCTGCGGCACCGCCGCTGTCGTCACGCCGGTCGGCTCCTTGAAGTGGGCCGGCGGCGAGGTGCCGGCGCCCGCCAGCCAGGACCTCACCATGCGGATCCGCGAGGAGCTCGTCGGGGTGCAGCTCGGCAAGGTCGACGACACCTTCGGGTGGATGCACCGCATCTGAGCGTCCCGAGGTTCGATCGCGGCCGGGGTGCCCAGGTGCTTGAATGGGCGCCATGGCGCACCCGGTCATGTTCAGCGACGACGACCCCGGCCTGGGCGAGCTGCGCCGGATCTGCCTGACGTTCCCGGGCGCGGAGGAGAAGGTCAGCCACGGGCGGCCGATCTTCCGCGCCGGTGCCGGCGGCAAGGTCTTCGCGGTGTTCGGCGGCTCGGAGAAGATCCGCCCCGGTGAGCACCGCATGGTGCCCAGCGCGCTGATCTTCACCCCCGACGCCGTCGACCTGCCCGCCCTCGACGCCGACGAGCGGTTCTTCGTGCCCGCCTACTACGGCCCCTCCGGCGGCCGGGCGATCGACCTCGCGGGTCCGGACGTCGACTGGGACGAGGTCGCCGAGCTCGTCGACGCCTCCTACCGGCGGGTCGCACCGAAGCGGCTGCTCGCCGAGCTCGAGGCCCGCTCGGCCCCGCCTGGGCCTTGACCGAGGTGGTCCACCGGTAGCCTCGGGCTGTGACGATGCGCTCCGACGACGCACCCGTCCGGGTCGGGGACTACACCCTGCTCACCCGGCTGGGGGAGGGCGGCATGGGCATCGTGCACCTGGCCAGCGGCCCCGACGGGCGGCGGGTGGCGCTGAAGGTGCTGCGCCCGCAGGTGGTCGGCGACGAGGAGGCCCGGGGCCGGCTGGCCCGCGAGGTCGGCTCGCTGCGCCGGGTGCGCAGCCCGTACGTGGCCGAGATGATCACGGCCGACCCGTGGGCCGAGGTGCCCTTCGTGGTCACCCGCTACGTGCCCGGGCTGTCGTTGCACGAGCACGTCGCCGCCGAGGGCCCCGTCACCGGCCCCGACCTGTACTGGCTCGCCGGCTGCCTGGCCGAGGGCCTCGCCGCGGTGCACGCGGTCGGGGTGCTGCACCGCGACATCAAGCCCGGCAACGTGCTGATGGAGGGCCGCACCCCGATCCTCATCGACTTCGGCCTGGCCCGGGTCGCCGAGGACGTGCGGCTCACCCAGACCGGCTGGCTGCTCGGCGCCCCCGGCTACCTGGCCCCCGAGGTGCTCTACGGCGAGGAGGCCACCCCGGCCGCCGACGTGCACGCCTGGGCCGCGACCGTGGCGTACGCCGCCAGCGGCCGCGCCCCCTACGGCCGCGGCCCGGCGATGGCGATCATGGACCGCACCCGGCGCGGCCAGCACGACCTGCGCGGCATCGAGCAGCCGCTGGCCGACGTGCTCGCCGCCGCCCTGCACCCCGACCCCCTGGAGCGGCCGCTGCTCAGCGAGCTGCTCGCCTGGCTCCGCCCGCTCAGCACCCGCCCCGAGCTGCCGCCCGTGCCGCCGCCGGGAGGGCTGTTCGCTTCGGGCACGCCGAGCGACGACGACTTCACGCTGCCGCTCGCGCTGGCCTCCGGCAACGACCGCACCACACCGGCGGCTCCGGCGGCTCCGGCGGCGCCGGCGACCGACGACGTCGCCACGGTGGTCGAGCCCGCGAGCTCCGGAACCCGGGTCCTGCCCACCGAGGTCGCCCCGCCGCAGCCGCCGGTTCGGGCAGCGGCACCGCCGCCCCCTGTCGCACCGCCTCCGCCGCCGGTCGCGGCGCCGGCCGCAGCGCCACAGCCGGTCACGGCACCGGCGCCGGCCCCGGACGTGGTGCGGCGCATGGAGCAGGACTGGGACCGCGCGCACGGGGTCGCGGCGCCCGCGTCGTACGACCCGGCGCACGGGCCGGCGCACGGGCCGGCGTTCGACCCGGCCTACGACCCGGCGTTCGACCCGGCCTACGGACCGGCGCCGCAGGCGCCCCTGGCCGAGCGGCTGCGGCGCTGGACGCTGGTCGGGCTCGGCGCGGTCGTGCTCGGCACCGGCTTCGCGGTGGCACCGTGGGTGGCCACGGCGGTCGTGGTGCTCGCGGTGTGGCTGCTGCGCACCGGCTCGCTGACCGGCTCCGCGCTGGCCGGGCGGCGTGCCACCCGCGGCCCCAAGTGGTACGACGTCCCCGGGCTGGTCGTCTCCAGCCCCTGGCACCTGGTCCGCGCGCTGACCGGCACCGTGGTGCTGGTGACCTGGAGCGCTGGGCTCGGGCTGGCCGCGGGCCTGATCTGCTACGCGCTGGCGCTCGACCTGCCCAGCACGCTGCTGGCCTGCGGTGCCACCCTCGGCCTGGCGCTGTGGACCGGCCCTGGCGCCAGCCGGTTCCGCTCGCCGCTCTCCCGGGTGCTGGTGCCGGTGTGCCGCCGCCCGCTGCCGTGGCTCGTGGGCTGCGCCTCGCTGCTCGGGGTGGCGGTGCTGCTCGGGCTGGTGGTCGCCGGGCAGGGCGTGAGCTGGACGCCGTGGCCCCAGGGGCCCTTCGGGCTCTGAGGCGTCACCCGGGGGCCGCCCGAGGGCCAACCGGGAGCCGCCGGTCCGCACGATCCCCGGCGGCGGCGACGTGGCACACTGAGCCCCATGGCCACCGCCACGATCATTACCTAGCGCGTCCGCGAGCTCCGGACGCGCCAGCCTCTCGTGCCCCGGGGGGCTTTTGTTTTGCCCTGGCATCTCGGGGCCTTCTCCCGCCAGCCCCACCTTTCGAGAAGTGATCCCAGATGAGCACCAGCACGACTCCCAGCACGCCCACCGACCTCGACCTGCACGGCGCCTTCCACGTCTACGACACGACGCTGCGCGACGGCATGCAGCAGGAGGGCCTGAACCCGACGGTCGCCGACAAGCTGACCATCGCCCGGCACCTCGACGGCCTCGGCGTGGGCTTCATCGAAGGCGGCTGGCCGGGGGCGAACCCCAAGGACACCGCGTTCTTCCGCCGCGCGGTGGCCGAGCTCGACCTGAAGCACGCGCGGCTGGTCGCCTTCGGCGCCACCCGCAAGGCCGGGGCTGTCGCGGCGGACGACCCGCAGGTCGCGGGACTGCGCGAGTCCGGCGCGGGCGTGGTCACCCTGGTCGCGAAGTCCCACCTGGGCCACGTGGAGAAGGCGCTGCGCACCACGCCGGCCGAGAACCTGGCGATGATCCGCGACACCGTCGCCCACCTGCGCGCCGAGGGCCAGCAGGTGTTCCTCGACGCCGAGCACTTCTTCGACGGCTACCGGCTCGACCGGGCCTATGCGCTGGAGGTGCTGCGCACGGCGTACGACGCCGGGGCCGAGGTCGCCGCGCTGTGCGACACCAACGGCGGCATGCTGCCCGGCTGGGTGGCCGACGTGGTGCACGACGTCATCGAGAGCGCCGGGGTGCGGGTCGGCATCCACTGCCACAACGACACCGGCCTCGCGGTGGCGAACACGCTGGCGGCGGTCGAGGCGGGCGCCACCCACGTGCAGGGCTGCATCAACGGCTACGGCGAGCGCACCGGCAACGCGGACCTGGTCAACGTCGTGGCGAACCTCGAGCTCAAGCTGGACCGGCAGGTGCTGCCGCCGGGCCTGCTGCGCGAGGCCACCCGGATCGCGCACGCGGTCGCCGAGGTGACCAACGTGCCGCCGTCGGCGCGCCAGCCCTATGTCGGCACGTCGGCCTTCGCGCACAAGGCCGGCCTGCACGCCTCGGCGATCAAGGTCGACCCCGACCTCTACCAGCACATGGACCCTGGCGACGTCGGCAACGACATGCGGCTGCTGGTCTCCGACATGGCCGGGCGGGCCTCGATCGAGCTGAAGGGCCGCGAGCTCGGCTTCGACCTCTCCGACGCCCCCGACGTGGTCACCCGGGTCACCGCCCGGGTCAAGGAGATGGAGGCGCACGGCTACACGTTCGAGGCCGCCGACGCCTCCTTCGAGCTGCTGCTCATCGAGGAGGCCGAGGGCGCGCGGCCGTCGTACTTCGACGTCGAGAGCTGGCGGGTGATCACCGAGACCCTCACCCACGCGCGGCCGGGGGAGGAGGCCGTCTCCGAGGCCACGGTGAAGCTGAGGGCCGAGGACGTGCGGTACGTCGTCACCGGCGAGGGCAACGGTCCCGTCAACGCCCTCGACCAGGCGCTGCGCTCGGCGATCGTGCAGGCCTACCCGGAGATCGGGCGCTTCGAGCTCATCGACTTCAAGGTCCGCATCCTCGACCAGGGCCACGGCACCGACGCCATCACCCGGGTGCTGATCGAGACCAGCGACGGCGCCTCCTCGTGGGTCACCGTCGGGGTCGGCGCGAACGTCATCGAGGCCTCCTGGGAGGCGCTGGTGGACAGCATCACCTACGGCCTGCTGCGCCACCGCCAGCCCTGACCCCTCGCCGAATCACCCCCTGTGGTCCGCCGAATCACCTGTTGTGGCTCGCCGAATCACCTGTTGTGGCGCGCCGAGTCACCCGTTGTGGTCGGCGCACAGCCACCCCAGCCGGTACGACGGGCAGGGTGCCGCGGCGGCGTAGGTGCTCAGCGACCGACGACGCGGTGGACCAGGTCGGACCAGCCGGCGAGGACGCGCTCCTCGGTCATCTGGCCGGAGTCGATCTGTTGGCGCAGCACGGGCACGTGCAGGGGAGTGACCAGCGCATTGGCCAGGTAGGGCAGGTCGCCCTCGACGCCGAGCTCGGTGAGCAGCACTCGTACGTGCAGGACGACGAACCCGATCACCGCCGCGTTCTCCGACCAGGCGCGGCCGGCGGCGTCGATGAGCGCGCCCTGGTCGCGGTGGAGGCGCAGCCGGGCGGGACCGAACGCGAGCAGCCGGTCCAGGGCGGGGGCGCCGGGGCCCAGCGGCGGCGGCCCGCTGAGCACGGCGGCCTGCCACTCGGCCTCGCGGTGATCGAGCAGCGAGGCCATCAGCCCCTCGCGGCTGCCGAAGCGCCGGAAGACGGTGCCCTTGCCGACGCCGGCCCGGGCGGCGACCGCGTCCATCGTGAGCCCGGCGGCACCGTGCACACTCATCAGCTCGCCGGCGGCCTGCAGCAGCGCGGTGCGGTTGCGTGCGGCGTCGCTGCGCTCGACCGGCCTGGACGAGAGCACGGGGATGTACTCGGGCATGACCTGGCCAGCCTAGGCGGGTGTAGCCGGGCGTGTGGTGAGAAAAGTTCGCCAGGAGCGGAATAGGAACCGGACTGTGGTCCGTTTAGCCTGCATGACTGACACCCGTGTAGCCGTCCTCGTCGGCAGCCTCCGCGCCGACTCCGTGAACCGCAAGATCGCCGAGCTGTTGCGCGACAACGCTCCCGCCGGGGTCACCCTGGACCTCGTCGAGGGCCTGGAGCAGCTCCCCTTCTACAACCAGGACATCGACACCGACGCCGCGCCCGAGGTCGTCACCGCCGTCCGCGAGCGGGTCGCCACCGCCGACCGCGTCCTCGCCGTGACCCCCGAGTACAACGGCACCATGCCGGCGGTGCTGAACAACGCGATCGACTGGCTCTCGCGCCCCTACGGTGCGGGCGCCATCGCCGGCAAGCCGTTCGGTGTCGTCGGCGCCACCCCGACGCCGTACGGCGGCAAGTGGGCCCACGAGGACACCGTCCGCTCCGCGCGGATCGCCGGCGCGGTCGTCATCGAGGACGTCACCGTCTCCCAGCCCGCGGTCGAGGTCGACCCGACCACCGACCCCGAGGCGCGCGCCAAGCTGCTCGCCGCCCTGGACACCCTCGTCCAGGGGCAGCCCGCCGACGCCGCCTGAGCCTGGCACCAGCGCCCGGCACCGCCACGGGCTACGGTCGGGTCGTGACCGAGCTGCACGACCTGACCGCGCTCGAGCAGGGGGCGCTGATCCGCTCCGGTGAGATCTCCGCCGTCGAGCTCACCGAGCACTACCTGCACCGCATCGAACGCGCCGCCGCGGACTCCCCGGAGTTCGTCGGCGGCGCGTTCGCGTTCCTCGACCCCGACGCGGCCCGGCTGCGCGCCCGCGAGGTGGCCGCCGTCGGTCCCGTCGGGGACGGCGCCTCGCCCCTGGCCGGCGTACCGACGGCGATCAAGGACCTCAACCTGACCAAGGGCGTGCCCACCGGGTTCGGCTCGCCCGCCTTCGCCGGCTACGTGCCCGAGGTCTCCGACGGCGTCACCCTGGCGATCGAGGACGCCGGCATGGTCAGCCTCGGCAAGACCAGCACGCCGGAGTTCGGCTCGCCCTGCTACACCGAGCCCGAGGGGCGCCCGCCGGCCGTCACGCCGTGGGACGTCACCCGGATGGCCGGCGGCTCCTCGGGCGGGGCGGCGGCCGCGGTCGCCGCCGGCCTGGTGCCGCTCGCGCAGGGCTCCGACGGCGGCGGCTCGATCCGGATCCCCGCCTCCTGCTGCGGCCTGGTCGGTCTCAAGCCCAGCCGCGGCCGGATCAGCGGCTTCCCCATGTACGGCGACCCGGTCGGCCTGGCCGTCCCCGGCTCGATCGCCCGCAGTGTCGGCGACGCCGCTGCGCTGCTCGACGTGCTGGCCGGCCGCCGCGCCGGCGACCCGTTCTGGGCGCCCGAGCCGGCCGGCACCTTCCTCTCCGCCGTCGGCCGCGACCCCGGCCGGCTGCGGATCGCCTGCTTCGACGAGCCGGTCATCGCCGATGCCGACGTGCACCCCGACGTGCGCCGCGCCTACACCGACGCCGCCGAGCTGCTGAGCTCGCTGGGCCACTCGGTGGAGGGCGTCCCGGTGCCGCTGCCCCGTGAGGCGGTCACGGTCTTCGAGACCTGCTGGGCGGTGCTCACCGCGCTGTCCACGGTGCCGCTGGACGAGGACCGGCGCGCCTCGCTGCGGCCGCTGACCCGGTGGCTGGGGGAGCGCGGCGAGGCCGTGTCGGGGCCGGAGTTCGGCCTCGCAGTCGGCGGGCTGCGGCGCCACGCCGCCGAGGCGCTGGTCGCGCTCGCGCCGTACGACGCCGTGCTGACGCCGACCGTGGCGACGCCGCCGCTGCCGGTCGGCGCGCTGCGCGACGACGCCGACCCGGCCGCGGACTTCGAGGCGCAGAAGCGCTTCACCCCGTGGACCTCGGCGTGGAACGTGACCGGGATGCCGGCGATCTCCCTGCCGCTGCACCAGACCGCCGACGGTCTGCCCGTGGGGATCATGCTGGCCGCGCGGCCGGCCGAGGAGGAGCTGCTGCTCTCGCTGGCCGCACAGGTCGAGGCCGCCGCGCCGTGGCGCGACCGGCGCCCGCCGCTGTGGTGAGCCGCTAGTCGTCGCCGATGCCGCGCGCGTGCAGCGCGTCCCCGGTCGCCCGGGCGTGCGCGACCACCCGGATCACCATCGGGGTCAGGTACGCCCGAGGACTGCGCTCCAGGCCCCGGGCGCGGGCGGCGTCCCGGGTCTCCGCGGCGATCTGCAGGGTCAGCGGGATGCCACGGATCATCAGCGAGAACGCCAGCGCCACCAGCTCGGGACGCACCCCGAAGCGCCGCGTCGGCTCCAGCCAGCGGGTGACGGTGTCGACCAGCCGGTCGACCGACGTGGTGGTCGTGAACGCCGTCGCCATCAGCAGGAGCGCGACGAACGCCCCCACCACCACGAAGGCGTGCTCGGCGCCGCGCTGCCAGGTCTGGTAGCCGGCCAGCAGCGCCATCCCGATCGCGATCCCGCGCAGCGCGCGAGCGGCGCGGCCCACCCGCACCCCGGCCACCGCGCACACCACGACCGCCAGCACCAGCAGACCCGCGGTCGTGCCCACCGAGCGGAAGGCGACCGCGACCACGCTGAGCACCACCAGCGCGAACAGCTTCGGTCCCACGGGCAACCGGTGCAGCACGGTGTCACCGGGCTGGTAGTCGCCGATCGGCCCCGCGCTCACCCGACCGACGCCCGGTAGTGCGCCACCACGTCGGCGGGCGGGCCGTCGGCCACCACCCGGCCGTGCTCGACCAGCAGCGCCCGGTCGCAGCGCAGTGCCAGGTCGAGGTCGTGGGTGGCGAGCACGAGCTGCTGCGGCAGGCCGAGCAGCAGGTCGCCGATGCGGCGGGCGTTGCGCAGGTCCAGCAGGGTGGTCGGCTCGTCCGCGACCAGGATCGTCGGGTCGACGGCCAGCACCCCGGCGAGCGCGAGCAGCTGCCGCTGACCGCCGGAGAGCGTGTGCACGCTGCGGTCCGCCAGCTCGGCCAGGCCGTAGCCGGCCAGCACCTCGCGCGCGGCCACGTCCCGGGCCTCGCGGCCCTTGACCCGGTGCCGCAGCGAGAGCGCCACGTCCTCGGCGACCGTGGGCATCACCAGCTGCGCGGTGGGGTCGGTGAACGCGAAACCCACCCGGCGTCGTACCTCGCGGCCCTTCTTGGCCACGTCCAGGCCGTCCACCAGCACCCGGCCGGAGGTGGGCTCGACGAGGCCGTTGACCAGGCGCGCCAGCGTCGACTTGCCCGAGCCGTTGGGGCCGATCAACGCCACCCGGTGCTCGGTGAGGTCGAGGGTCGTCTCGTCCAGCACGGTGACCTCGGGCGCCGGCCCGCCCGGCGTCGCGGCCCGGACGACGACCCGCTCGAGCTGGATGCGACTCACGCGGGGGCGCCGGGGGTGACGCTGCCCGTGCCCTGGCTGCCCGGGCTCTGGCTGCCCGTGGCCTCGCCGCGGTCGCGCCGGGTGCGTCGCGGGCGACCGACCAGGTCGGGGAAGGCGCGGTGCACGGAGGTGGCCACGAGCGCCATGACGAGGTTCTTGACGATGTCGCCGGGGAAGTAGGCGGCGTCGTAGAGGAACGCCTCCTTCAGGCTCAGGTCCGCGCGCCAGGCGAGGTTCAGCGGCCCGAGGGTGTGGACGAACAGGAAGCTGCTCAGCAGGCCGCAGGTGAACACCAGGGTGAAGTCGGTGGCGCGGGAGGCGTTGCGGTAGACCAGGTAGCCGCACAGCGCCGCGGCCAGCGGGAACGCCACCAGGTAGCCGGCGGTGACGCCGCTGAAGTGCGCCACGCCGGAGGTGCCTCCGGAGTAGATCGGCAGCACCAGCCCGGCGACCAGGTACAGCACCACCGCCGCGGCCCCGCGCGCCGGCCCCAGCACCGCACCCGCCAGGAGCACGCCGAAGGTCTGCAGCGAGTACGGCACGCCCACGCCGGTCTTGATGTCGGGCAGGATCGCGCACACCGCGATCAGCGCGGCGAACCCGGCGATCAGGGCGACGTCGGTCGTGGGACTGCGGCGGTTCATCGGCTCTCCTCGAGTGCGCCGACGGCGCGGCCACGGAACTGAACGGTGTTCAGGTTACGGCGGCGGCGGCGCACCGGGCAGAGTGGGTCCGACGAGTGGACCGCGCCGGGCGGTCGGAGGAGGACCAGGGTGCGCTATCGCCGCGACGACGTGGTCGCACGAGCCCTGGAGGTGCTCGACGCCACCGGGTTGGACGGGCTGACCATGCGCAAGCTGGCCGCCGACCTCGGGCTGCAGCCCGCCGCGCTCTACCACCACTTCGCCAACAAGGACGCCCTGCTGGCCGCGGTGGCCGACGAGCTGCTGCGCCGCGGGCGCCGCGGCACCGAGATCGTCACCTGGGAGTCCGAGCTGCGGCTGGTCTGCGTGGAGCTGCGCGACGCCATGCTCGCCGTGCGCGACGGTGCCGCCCTCGTCTCCCGCGTGCACGCCCTGGGCCTCGGCGCCGCCGAGCCGGCGCGCCGGATGTCCGACGCCCTGGGCCGCGCCGGGGCGCAGCCGCACCTGGCCCGGATCGGCTCGCGCACCCTGCTGCACTTCGTCTTCGGCCACGTCGTGGAGGAGCAGGTACGACGCGAGGTCGGCCCCGTCGACGTACCGGCCGCCGCGGACGCCTCGGGCGACACCCAGGGCGCCCAGCCGGACCCGGACGAGGACTTCCACCTCGGCCTCAGCATGGTGCTCGCGGGCCTGGCCGAGCAGCTCGGCCACGCCCCGACGTACGACTCGGCGGACCACGACGGCTGACTCGCCGCGCCACCGAGGGTGATTCGGCGAACCACAACGGGTGATTCGGCAAACCACAGGAGGTGATTCGGCGGGCCACGAGGGGTGGTTCGACGGGCCACGAGGAGCGACTCGGGGTGGGGACCCGGTGGTTATCGTGGCCGTAACACCGAGGAGGCACTGTGGACGACATGGCTCAGCAGCAGGTTCAGCAACCGGTGACCGTGGTGCTCTTCGGCGCGACGGGTGACCTGTCGAGACGCAAGCTCCTTCCCGGGCTGCTCCACCTGTTCGAGACCGGGCTGCTGCCCGACCTGCAGATCGTGGGCACCTCGCTCGACGAGCACACGACCGAGACGTTCGTGGCGTTCGCGCTGGAGGCCGCGACGGAGTTCTCCGGTGACGACGGCGACCTGGACGTGTGGCCGGAGTTCTCCAAGCGGCTGCACTGGGCGCCCGGCGCCGAAGGCCCGGCGGGGCTGCGCGCGGCGGTGGAGAAGGCCGAGGGCGCCCAGGACGGGACCCTGTCGGACGATCGGGTGCGGCTGCACTACCTCAGCGTGCCGCCGAAGGCCGCGCTCTCGGTGGTCGGCACCCTCGAGGAGGCCGGCCTGGTGGAGCACAGCCGGATCGTGATGGAGAAGCCCTTCGGGGTGGACCTGGCCAGCGCCCGGCACCTCAACCACGAGCTGCACAAGACCTTCGACGAGTCGCAGATCTACCGGATCGACCACTTCCTGGGCAAGGAGGCCGCGCAGAACATCCTGGCGTTCCGCTTCGCCAACGGCCTCTTCGAGCCGATCTGGCACCGCAACAACATCGACCACGTCCAGATCGACGTGCCCGAGGAGCTCGGACTGGCGCAGCGGGCCTCCTTCTACGAGGCCACGGGCGCCTACCGCGACATGGTGGTCACCCACCTGTTCCAGGTGCTGGCCTTCACGGCGATGGAGCCGCCCACCTCGTTGGACCCCGACGCCATCCGCGAGGAGAAGCACAAGGTCCTGCGCTCGATCCTGCCGATCAACCCCGCCGACGTGGTGCGCGGGCAGTACCAGGGCTACCGCGACATCGAGGGGGTCGCACCCGAGTCCGAGACCGAGACCTTCATCGCCCTCAAGTGCTACGTCGACAACTGGCGCTGGGCCAACGTGCCCTTCTACCTGCGCACCGGCAAGCGGATGGCCGAGGGGGCCCGGATCATCTCGATCGCGTTCAAGGAGCCGCCGCGCTCGATGTTCCCCGAGCACTCCGGCATCGGCGACCACGGTCCCGACCACCTGACCTTCGACCTCGCGGACAAGGCGAAGATGTCGTTGTCCTTCTACGGCAAGCGGCCCGGTCCGGGCATGAAGCTGGACAAGCTGTCCATGCAGTTCTCGATGAACGACACCTCGTGGGCCGGCTCGGTGCTGGAGGCCTACGAGCGCCTGATCTACGACGCCGCGCGCGGCGACCAGACGCTGTTCAACTCCGCCGAGGGCATCGAGCGGCTCTGGGAGATCTCCGCGCCGCTGCTGGAGCACCCGCCGGTGGTGCGGCCCTACCGCCAGGGCAGCTGGGGACCGAACCAGGTCCACCAGCTCATCGCGCCGTACGCGTGGCGCCTGCCGTTCGAGCGGGAGTGGCGCGACCCGGACGAGAATGCGGGCTGACCCCCACGATGCGGGGTAGGTATATATCCTATCGACATGAGTCGTCCTCTCCGTCCCGTCCTGATCGCCCTCGGGGTCCTCGGCCTCGGTGCCGCCGCCGGCTACGGCTACATGCAGCGCCCCGCCATCAAGCCGACCGCGTACGGCGCGCTCCCGCTGGCGTGCCGCCTGCGCGGGCACGGCTGGCGCAAGCCGCCCGCGCCCGGCCAGCCGCCGCTGCGTCGTACCTGCCGCCGCTGCCAGACCATCGACGTGCCGGTGCCGGCCTGAGCCAGCGCTGAGGCAGCCCTGCGGCAGCGTTGCCCGGGGAGAAAACCCAGACCGCGCCGGACCCTCGTGGGGGTCCGGCGCGGTTCTTGTCTCCGGCGTCCGGCTCGGGACGCCTGAGAGGTCAGAGGCCGACGTAGCCGGGCTTGATCACGCCCAGGACGGCCGCGGCGAGCACGAAGAACCAGATGGCGTAGACCCACGGCTCGGAGCGCCGGATGGAGCCGACGATGCCGTCCTCCACCTCCGGTGACGAGCCCTCGGTCATCAGCCGGCCGAAGGACGGTCCGAACGGCTTGAGCGCCCGGCGGATCATGATCCCGCAGAAGATCGACAGCCCGTAGAACACCACCTTCGCGCCCAGCCACTTCGGGTTGGTCTCCACACCGAAGGGGTCCGAGACGGCGACGGCGTACAGGCCCATCGCCACCAGCACGAGGGCGGCGACGTGGCGGATGACCAGGTCGGCGCGGTGGAAGAAACCGTGCGAGGGCTGGCCGCCGGTGCGGGCCTCCTGCAGCGACAGGTAGGCCCAGACGAGGGTCGCGACCCACGCCAGGGCGACCATCCACCCGGTGAGGAACGACTCCTCACCGAGGGGGCCGTAGTACATGAGCGTCACGCCGCTGGCGCCGAAGAGGATCAGCGAGAAGCGCGGCGCCATGTCGCAGCCGACCATGATCTTGGCCGCGATCGCCCGGGTCTCCGGCGACAGCTCGGGCTTGATGATGAACCGGCTGGAGTAGTAGACGCCGAGGTCGCCGCCGAGCCAGTAAACGAACAGCACGATGTGCAGGATGATCGCCACGGTGAACATCGACAGGCCGTGGACGACGGGATCGCCCGCGGCGGCCGAGGAGACCTCGACCGCCGCGAGCGAGACGTCGCTCAGAGGAGCGAGCAGGGACAAGGCTCCACTCACATCCCGTCGCCGTCCCAGCGGCCGCGCGAGCGGCTGCGGACGGGCAGCGAGGAGATGATCGGGGCCGGGACGGGGTCGCCGTCCTTCCAGGCGACGCGGGCGCCCCAGTTGTGCGCCAGCGCGCCGGTGCGCTCGTCGGCGTGCTCGGTGTCGCGACCGCTCCAGCCCCAGTCGAGGTCGATCCGCTCCCGGGCGGGGGTCTCCTCGCCGTGGTGGTGGTCGTCGCCGTGCGCGTGGTCGTGCGTGTGGTCGTCGTGGCTGTGGTCGTGATCGTGGTCGTGGCTGTGGCCGTCGCTGTGACCGCCCTGGAGCTGCTCGGCGTCGGCCTTCTTCATCGCCGCGATGATCGCGCGGATCGACGGGTCGGTGCCGGTGCCCTGGTGCTTGATCGGGGAGTTCTGCTGGCCCTGGTCGATCTGGAACTGCCACGCGGCGGTCATCTGGCGCATGTCCTCCTCGGTGCGCCACGGCTCGGCCATGTCGTGGGTGGAGTGCGAGTGCCGGATCGGCGCGTGCGGCTCCTCGATGACGCCGTCGGGGGAGTAGTTGACCGCGTCCCCGCCCCAGCGGACCCACTCGTTCTGGGTGTACCAGTTCTTCAGCTCGCCGTCGGAGCGCAGCAGCCAGGTGGCGCCACCCTCCATCGTGGTGAAGTGGCCGTGCTTGACCCGCGCGGGGCGGAAGAAGTACGTGCCGAGGTCCAGGGTGCCGAAGTTGTACTCCATGTGGCCCTGGGTCGTGTAGGCCTCCTCGTAGCACGGGTGGTGCGCGAGGCGGTGGTCGCTCCAGCCCTCCTGGGCGTGCACGAGCCGGGTGTAGAAGCCGGTCACCGGGTCGACGTGGAGGTACTTGATGAACAGGCCGGGCATCGGGCCGGGGTTCGGCACGGCGTCCCACTGCATCGCCTCGGAGTCGATGACGATGACGTCCTCGCGCGCGTCGTCCCAGCGCTTGGCCGAGGCGAGGCTGTCCACGGCGTCGAAGCCGGCGTCGCCGTACTCGCGGTAGTGCAGGAGCTTGGTGCCCTCGGCGACCTTGATGTAGTCGACCGGCACGCCCTTGGGCGCGTAGACGTAGCCGCCCTTGCCGATCTTGCGGCCGCCGTAGTCGATCTCGCCCTCGAGGACGTAGTACTCGGTGTTGGCGTGGTGGATGCCCGCGCTGCGGCCCCACGAGGTGTGGAAGTCGACACGCAGCGAGGACGAGCCGTCCTCCTCGTCGACGGAGAGGCGGCGCTCGCTGGCGCGGCCCTCGCCGCCCGGCAGCTCGGCGCCGTGCCAGACGTAGTCGTCTTCCTGGATCAATTCAACGTGCGGTCGCACAGGGGACCTCCGGGGGTCGGGGCGTCGGACGACGCCGGCTGGGGCTGCTCAGAAGGATATCGATACAGAATGTCTCGTCAATGGTTTTCCGAGACAGATTGTGCGACTTTTTGGGGTCGGTGGCGTGACGGGACTCAGGTGGGCGGGGCGAGCTCGCGCTTGAGCACCTTGCCGCCGGCGTTGCGCGGCAGCGCCGGGGTCGCGTACCAGCGGCGCGGCACCTTGTAGCCGGCCAGCTGCGCCCGGCAGTGCTCCTCCAGTGCCGCGGGGTCCAGGTCGTGGCCGGGGCGCAGCACGACGTGGGCGACCACGGTCTCGCCCCAGGTGTCGTCCGGCTCGCCCACGACCGCGGACTCGACCACGCCCTCGTGGCCGGCCAGCACCTCCTCGATCTCGCGGGGGTAGACGTTGGTGCCGCCCGAGATGATCAGGTCCTTCTTGCGGTCCACGATCGAGATGAAGCCGTCCTCGTCGCGCACGGCGATGTCGCCGCAGGTGACGAAGCCGTCCTCGGTGGTGCACTCCGCGGTCGCCTCGTCGTTGTCGAGGTAGCCGTTCATCAGGTACGGCGAGCGGCTGAACAGCTCGCCGGGCGTGCCCGGCGGCACCTCGTTGCCGTCCTCGTCGACGATCCGGATCTCGGTCAGGTACCAGGCGTGGCCCACGGAGCCGGGCTTGGCGCGCATGTGCGCGGGGCGCAGGTTGGTGATGATGCCGGACTCGGTGGAGCCGTAGAGCTCGTGCACCCCGCGGCCGGGGAAGGTCGCCATCACCCACTGCTTGAGCTCCCACGGCAGCGCCGCGGCGTTGAAGTACAGCGTGTCGAGGCTGTCCAGGTCGCGGGCGGCGATCGCGTCGTCGCCCAGGGCGCGCAGGCCCATCGCCATCGTGGGCACCAGGAACGCCGACTGCACGCGGTCGCGCTCGACGAGGTCGAGGAAGCCGGCCGGGTCCCACTTGCGCAGCATGGTCACCGTGCCGCCGGTGAAGACCGGGGCGTAGCCGAACGCGAAGCCGGCGCCGTGGTACATCGGCGCGACCGCGGCGGAGACCCGGCCGCTGCCCAGGCCCCACTCGAGCGCGCTCATGTAGAACGTGAGCACCCGGCTGCGGTGCGAGATCAGCACGCCCTTGGGCTTGCCCGTCGTGCCGGAGGTGTAGGCGATGCAGAACGGCTCGTGCTCGCCGGTCTCGCGGAACGGGTCGGTGGCCGGCTGCGCGGCCAGCGCGGCCTCGTACTCCTTGCCCAGCGTGCTGCCGTCGAGGACGAGGGCGGGCAGCGCGTGTGCCTCGCACGCCTCACGGACGATGTCGCTGAGCGCCTCGTCGAGCACCACGGCGCCGGTCGAGCTGTGCTCCACGATGTAGCGCGCCTCGGCGGAGGTCAGCCGCGGGTTCAGCGGCACCATGACCAGGCCGGCCTTGGCGATGCCGGCCGCCACCTCGGGATACTCCAGGCGGTTGCCCAGGAGCACCGCGACTCGGTCGCCGCGGCCCAGGCCGAGGTCGGTCAGTGCGTTGGCGAGCCGGCTGGCGCGCTGGTCGAGCTCGGCGTAGGTCAGGGTGCGCTCGCCGTCGATCACCGCGGTGGCGGCGGGGGTGGCGGCCGCGAACTCACGGATTCCGCTCACGATGGACAGCGGTGCGCCGCCGGTCTGGATGGCCACGGGCTCTCCTGAGGTCTGGGGGAGTCGATCAGGGACGGGGGAACCAGCCGGCGCGACCGAGCATCGCGGGAGCCTGGGGCAACCCGAGCTCCGTTGCGATCCAAGTGCCGGTGGCGGCGACGGCGAGCGCATCGACGGGCGCGTCGTCGGGACGGTTCGAGCGGACCGCGATGCGGCTGCGCTCGAGCAGGTAGAGCAGGTCCTCGGTGCCGATGTTGCCGGTGGCGCCGGGGGCGAACGGGCAGCCGCCGATGCCGCCGGCGGAGGCGTCCAGCACGGTGACGCCGGCCGCGACCGCGGCCAGGGCGTTGGCGTAGCCGGTGTTGCGGGTGTTGTGGAAGTGGGCGCGCAGCGGGACCTCGGCGTCGAGCGCGCGGATGCCGGTGACGATGTCGGTGACCTGGGCGGGTACGCCGACCCCGATCGTGTCGGCGATCGCGACCTCGTCCGGGCCGGCGTCGAGCACGCCCCGGGCGACCTCGAGGACGCGCTCGGTGGGCACCTCGCCGTCGAAGGGGCAGCCGAAGGCCGCGGCGATGATGACCGTGGTGGGCATCCCGGCGGCGCGGGCGTCGCGGGCGATGTCGGCGAAGGCTGCGACCTGGGCGGCGGTGTCCACGCCCTGGTTGCGCACCGCCAGGCCGTCGGAGGCGACGACCACCGCGGTGATCTCGTCGCACCCGGCGGCGAGCGCGCGGTCCAGGCCGCGCCGGTTGAGCACCAGGCCGATCTTGGAGAGGCCCTCGACGTCGGCGAGGCCGGCCAGCACGTCCTCGGCGTCGGCCATCTGCGGCACCCGGTCGGGGCGGGCGAACGCGGTGACCTCGACCCGGCGCAGGCCCGCGGCTACGCTGCGACGGACCAGCTCGATCTTGGTGTCGGTGGGCAGCAGTCGCTTCTCGTTCTGCAGGCCGTCGCGGGGAGAGACCTCGACGATCTCGACAAGGGTGGCGGGGTCCGTCACAGGTCGTTCCAATCCTCGGGAAGCCGATAGCAGGCGCATCCTATCGGATATATGATTCTGCCATGACTGACTTCTCCGCAGGCTCGCTGTCCGGCATCCGTGTGCTCGAGGCCGGTCAGCTGCTCGCCGGTCCGTTCGCCGCCACGCTGATGGCGGACCAGGGCGCCGACGTGATCAAGGTCGAGGCCCCCGGCGCCGGCGACCCGATGCGGCAGTGGGGCCGCACCGACGGCACCTCGCTGTGGTGGCCCGTCGTGGGGCGCAACAAGCGCGCGGTGACGCTGAACCTGCGCGAGGCGGAGGGCCAGGAGCTGTTCCTCAAGCTCGTCGCCGAGGCCGACATCGTGGTGGAGAACTTCCGCGCCGGCACCTTCGAGAAGTGGAACCTCTCCTACGAGCGGCTCAAGGAGGTCAACCCCGGCATCATCCTGGTCCGGGTCACGGGCTACGGCCAGACCGGCCCGTACTCCAACCGCGCCGGCTACGGCTCGATCGGCGAGGCGATGGGCGGACTGCGCTACATCCTGGGCGACCCGGACCGCCAGCCCTCGCGGGCCGGCATCTCGATCGGCGACTCGCTCGCCGCGATGCACGCGACCGTGGGTGCGCTCTCCGCGCTGCAGCGGCGCAACGTCACCGGCGAGGGCCAGGTCGTCGACGCCTCGATCTACGAGTCGGTGCTGGCGATGATGGAGTCGCTGGTCACCGAGTGGGACGTCGCGGGCTACCAGCGCGAGCGCACCGGCGCCATCCTGCCCAACGTCGCGCCCTCCAACGTCTACCCGACCAAGGACGGCCAGCTGATCCTCATCGCGGCCAACCAGGACTCGGTCTCCTCGCGGCTGTTCAAGATGATGGGCAAGCCGGAGTGGTCCGAGCCCGGCCACCCCTACTCCACCCACGTCGGCCGCGGCAAGGCACAGACCGAGCTCGACGAGCTGATCTCGCAGTGGACCGCGACCATCGACGCCGAGGACCTGCTGGAGATGATGGACACCGGCGGCGTGCCCGCCGGCCGCATCTACAAGGCCGCCGACATGCTCGCCGACCCGCACTTCGCGGCCCGCGAGTCCATCGTCCAGGTCCCCGACGCCACCTTCGGGCAGCTGAAGATGCAGAACGTGGTGCCGAAGCTGTCGGCCACGCCCGGCTCGATCCGCTGGACCGGTCCCGCCCTCGGCCAGCACAATGACGAGGTGTACGGCGACCTGCTCGGCCTCGACGAGGCCACCCGGACCGACCTCGCCGCGCGCGGCGTGATCTGAGCGCCGCCGTGTCCATCCCAGAGAAGGACGAGAAGAACCGGGCCGACGACCGGGCCGAGGACTACGCCGCCGTGGGCTTCCGCGGACGCGTGGGTGGCGGGACCGCGCCCGCGGTCATCGTCGTCGACGTGTGCCGCGCCTACCTCGAGGGCGGCCCGTTCACCGACGCGGACGGCCGGTTCGAGGCCGCCCGCGCCAGCGCCGAGCGGGTCGTCGCCGCGGCCCGTGCCGCGCTGCGCCCGGTCCTGTTCACCCAGGTCGTGCTGGCGCCCGGTGGCGCCGACGCGGGCTGGTTCGCGGTCAAGGTGCCCGGGCTGAGCGCCTTCGAGGCGGGCTCGCCGTGGGGCGCGTTCCCCGAGGCCCCATCCCCGCTGCCCGGCGAGCTCGTGGTGACCAAGCAGTACGCGTCCGGGTTCTTCGGCACCACGCTGGCCTCCACCCTGCGCGCCCAAGGCGTCGACACCACGATCGTCCTGGGCTTCTCCACCAGCGGCTGCGTCCGCGCGACCGCCCTGGACGCCCTGCAGAACGGCTTCCGCCCTCTCGTCGTCCGCGAGGCCTGCGGCGACCGGGACGAGGTGGTGCAGGAGCAGAACCTCTTCGACCTCGACTCCAAGTACGCCGACGTGCTCGGCGAGGACGAGATCATCGACTACCTGGGAGGCCTCGCATGAGCGAGCAGATCACGCCCCTCGACCTCGACGGCGACCTGACCTGGGGGGTGCACCAGATCGCCGGCGCCGAGGAGCCGGCCCGCATCGCGATGCTGCGCGCCGACGCCGCCCGCGGCACCCGGACCGTGCTGGTCGCCTTCCCCGACGGCTGGCGACGCGACGCGACCGGCAACCAGCCGGCGGGCGAGGAGATGGTCGTGCTCAGCGGCGAGGTCCGGATGAGCGGGCTGTCCTGCGGCGCGGGCGAGGCCCTCGTCGCCGAGCCGCACGTGACCCGCTCGGCCACCTCGACCGACGACGGCACCCGCGCCGTGGTGTTCTTCTCCGGCGCCGGTGGCGGCTGGGCCGAGGGTGAGGCCGAGGTGCCCGGCAAGGTCGAGGTGCTGCCGGTGGAGCCGGGCGTCGTGCGCGGCGCCACCGCCGGCCTCGTCGGCACCCTGGAGGTCCGTGCCGACGTCGCGGGAGCGGTCCTGGCCGCCGACGCGGACGTGCTGTGGCCGCAGGCGCGCCAGTGGGCCTTCGTGCCCGCCGGCGCCACCGTGCCCGACGTCGCCGGGCTCGCGGTCGTCCACCTCTGGGACTGATCGACCGACGGGCGCACCGCGCAGCACAGACACGAGAAGGGCGGCTCCCCGTGGGGGAGCCGCCCTTCTCGTCGTACGACGGGCCCGGGGCCCGGGGCTGCTAGCTCGGGGCGGGGCCGCCGGTCACCGACTGCGCCGCGCGGACCGCGTCGGCGTCGTAGGTGTCGCGCACCAGCCACAGGCACAGCACCGAGATGAACAGCGGCGGGATCAGGAACAGCATCCCGTTGCCGATGCCGCCGGTCAGGTCTGACATGGCGCCGACCAGCAGCGGGCCGAAGGCGCCGCCGAGGGTGGTGAGGAACTGCAGCAGCGCGAAGCCCATGCCGCGGTTGGCGGCGGGCACCACGTTGGCCGCGGCGGCGGTCAGGTTCGGCATCGCGCCGGCGAAGCCGGCGCAGGCCACCGCGACCATGGTCATCCGCAGCCCGACGCCGGGCAGCAGCACCGCCAGGCTCAGGCCGATGGCGCCGACGAGCAGGCACACCGTGGACAGCTTGATCCGCCACCCGGAGGTCTCGCGGCGGTCGCCGAGGCGGGAGCCGATGATGATGCCGATGACGATGCCGGTGCCGCCCACGCCGCCGGCCAGCCCGGAGGCGGCGTCGGTGTCGAGGCCCTCGAGGCGCTCCAGGAACGTCGGCAGCCAGTAGAAGAGGCCGGCGACGCCGAGGGCGAGGATCGCCTGGGCGGCGATCACGCCGCGCAGGGTGGTGACCTTGAGCAGGCTGCGTGCCTCGGCGAGCAGGCCGGCGGTGCTGCCGGTGAGGGCGGCGTGCTCCTCGACCGGCGCCTCACCGGCGTCGGGGGCGCCGCGCTGGGCGCGGAGCCGGTCGATCGCGTCGCCCAGGCCGCGGCGGGGCTCCTTGAGGGTCAGCACCAGTGCCGCGACGACCAGGCCCGGGATGGCGGCGATGAAGAACACGGCGCGCCAGTCCAACGCCTCGGCGACGGCACCGCCGACGATCACGCCCGTGGGCAGGCCCATGTAGTAGCCGGCGCGCTCGAAGCCGTACGCCTTGCCGCGGCTGCGGTTGGGGTAGTAGTCGGCGAGCAGGCTGGAGGCGGGCGGGTTGTACAGCTGGCCCGCGGCGCCGATCGCGATCCGGACCAGGAAGAAGATGAAGAAGGTCGAGGCGAGGCCGCTGAGCACCGAGCACAGCGACCAGATCAGCACGACGATCGCGATGGTGCCCACGCGCGGGGCGCGGTCGGCCAGCCGTCCGGCGGGCAGCAGCAGCACCGCCGCGGCGATGCTGGCGGCGGTCGGGATGGCGCCACCGACGGTGTCGCTGAACCCGAAGTGGTCCTGGATCGCCGGCAGCGCGCCGGCGATGAGGTTGATCTCGACGCGGTCGATGAACGCGACCAGCGCGATGACGATGGCGGGCCACCAGCCGAAGGGTGCGTCGCGGCCGATGTCGACCTGCTGCGCCTCCCCGCGGGCGTGGACCTGGAGGGTCGCGGTCCCGAGCCCCGGGTCGGCGGGATCTGAGGCAGGCTTGATGTTCGTCACGAGCGCTCCCGGGTTGGAGGGGGTAGGCTGGGCCAGATCGTACAAGATATATGAAATGAGGAACGATGGCCCGGATGCTTCGCGTCGCCGCAGTTCAGTACGCCGTCGGTGAGGACGTCGCGGAGAACCTGGCGACCGCCCTGCGGATGATCGACGCCGCGGCCTCGGAGGGCGCGCAGGTCGTGGTGCTGCCCGAGTTCGCCAACCACGTCTCCTGGTACTCCGGCCGCGAGCACGCCCGGGCCCAGGCCCAGCACCTGGACGGGGAGTTCGTCACCGCGCTGGGCCGGCGCGCCGCCGAGCACGGCATCCACGTGATGGCCAACTGCACGCTGCACCGCCCCGACGGGCGGGTCGCCGGCAGCAACATCCTCTTCGGCCCCGACGGTGCGGTGCTGGAGGTCAGCGACAAGCAGGTCCTGATGGGCTCCGAGCGCGACCACGTCGACCCCGCCGTCGAGCGCACCGGCGTCGTGGAGACCGCGATCGGTCGCGTCGGCCTCTACTCCTGCATGGACGGCGTCATCTACGAGACCCCGCGGATGCACGCGGTGGAGGGCGCGGAGCTGCTGCTCAACAGCCTCAACTCCTTCGCCCTCGACGAGGCCTCTCTGCACGTCCCCGTCCGCGCCGTGGAGAACAAGGTGTGGGTGGTCGCTGCGAACAAGGTCGGCCCGCTGGTGCCCGAGCACAGCATCGCCGCCGTCGCCGAGAAGGTGGGCGTGCCCGTCGACCGGCTGCACGGCGCGGGGGAGAGCCAGATCGTGGCCCCCGACGGCACCGTGGTCGCCGTCGGCCCTCGCTCCGGTGAGGCGGTCGTGGTCGCCGACATCGACCTCGACCTGGCCGGCGACAAGACCCGTCCCGACGGCACCGACATCATCGCCGCCCGGCGCCCCGAGCTCTACGGCCCCATCGCCGAGGAGCCCCGTGGCCGCACGGCGCCCGCCGGCGCCGAGAAGGTCGCCGCCGTCGTGCTCACCCCCGGCCCCGGCGACGACCTCGGCGCCCTGCTCGACGAGGCGGTCGCGCGTGGCGTCGACCTCGTCGTGCTGCCCGAGCTCGCCGCCCACCCCGACGCCGACCCGCAGCGCGACCCGGATCCCGCGCTCGCGCCGGAGGCCATCGCGGCCCGGCTGGTGGGCACCTCGGTCCGCGTGGTCACCTCCGTGGTCGACGCCGCGGGCGCCCACGTCGGCCTGGTCCTCGGCGCCGGCGGTGTCGAGCTGGTGCAGCCGCAGCTGCACGCCAGTGCCCGCCACGCCGGTCTCGCCGAGCCCGACGGCGACGGCATCGAGGTGCTCGAGGTGCCGTGGGGCCGCCTCGCCGTGGTGGTCGGCGACGACGCCCTCTACCCCGAGACCTTCCGGCTCGCCGCGCTGGGCGACGCCGACGTCGTCGCGGTGCCGTTCACGGTCGCCGAGAAGCACGACGTCGACCTGCTCCTGCTCGAGCGCGCCGCGGAGAACCGCCTCAACCTCGCGGTCGCCTCGCGTCCGCACCCCGAGCACGGCGGCGGTGCGCTCATCCCGCTCTCCGGCGACTTCACGCTGTGGGGCGACTGGGAGGGCGAGTTCGCCGGCGTGATCAGCTGCCCCGAGCCGGTGCTCGCCGACGGGGCGATCACCGAGGCGACGCTGCGCCCGGCGTGCGCCACCAACAGGTTCGTCAGCCGCGGCACCGACGTGGTCGACGGCCGCCCGTGGCAGCTCGCGGCGGTGCTGACGGCCTGACGTCGTACGCCGTGGAGGCGGTCGGGTGCCCTGGAAGGGTGCGCCCGGCCGCCTTCGTCGTGCTACGCCGAGAGTGCGGCAGCAGGGGTGCCGGCCGAAGGGGTGCCGGCCGAAGGGGTGCCGGCCGAAGGGGTGCCGGAGGGCGCAGCGGGGGAGTGGGCGGCCGAGCCTGCCTCAGGAGCCGGCGTTCTCCCGGGCGGCGAACGCCTTGAGGAGTGCGTTCTCGGTGTTCTCCAGGTGCGCGACCCATGCGTCCTTGAGCTCCTCGGACCTGCCCTCGCGGGCCAGGTCGAGCAGCACGCGGTGCTCGTCGATGCGCTGCTGCTGCGTCTCGGGGGCGTGGTCGAGGTCGTCCATGAGCAGGTGCAGGTAGCGGTCGGAGGCCTTCCACAGCACGCGCAGAACGTTGGCGTCGGCGGGGCCGATCACGTCGAGCAGCATCGCCTCGTGGAACGCGTGGTGCTTGGCGGCCAGGGCGGCGGGCTCGCGCTCGATGCCGACGTACTCCGCCAGCGCCTCCTCGGCGTGGGCGAGGCGCTCCTCGGTCATCGACTCGGCGGCGCGCATGCACAGGTCGGCCTCGATCAGCTTGCGCAGCCGGTAGATGTTGGTGAGCTCGTCGACCGTCACGGTGGCGACCAGGGCGGAGCGACCGGGGCGCAGGCTGATCACGCCCTCGCTCTCGAGCCGGCGCAGGGCCTCGCGGACGGGGATGTGGCTGATCGAGAACCGCTCGCACAGGTCGACGATGGAGACGGTCGATCCCGGGGCGAGGTCGCCGTTCAGGATCGCGCGGTGCAGCTCGTCGGTGACCCGGTCCACCAGGGAGTGGTGGGCGATCGGGCGGACCCCGCTGGCTGCGCTGGCACGACGGCTCATGACGACTTCCCCCCAGTTTGGCACTTGCCCGGACTCTTCTCGCTCAGATCCTATATTCCACGGCCGGAATCGGCCGCATTGATCTGTCGGGACTCTCGCCTGCGGAGTAGATATCGTATATTCTATGAGCGAAAGGTGGTGCTGATGATCGACCAAGCGACGTTCCGTGACGTCATGTCCCAGTGGCCGAGTGGTGTGACGGTGGTGACCACGCTGGCCGCCGACGGGTCGCCGCACGGCATGACCGCGAGCTCGTTCTCGAGCGTCAGCCTCGACCCGCCGCTGGTCTCCATCTGCCTGACCACCACGCTCTACACCCACGAGCTGATCAAGAACAGCGGCGTCTTCGGGATCAGCGTCCTGGCCAAGGACCAGCAGGAGGTCGGGCGCCGGTTCGCCGGGATGGACCCGACCGTGACCGACCGCTTCGCCGGCGAGCAGTGGGCGTACGCTGAGACCGGCGTGCCGCTGCTGGACTCCGCGCTCGGCTGGTTCGACTGCAGGGTGGTGCACGCCTACCCCGGTGGTGACCACACGATCTTCGTCGGCGAGGTGCTCGCCGGGCACGCCGCCGGCAAGTCCGCGCCGCTGCTGTTCCACTCCCGCGGCTGGGGCCAGTTCGCCGACGTGCTGCCCGACATCGCCACCTTGTCCGACAGCGGCGTCGTGGCCGGCGTGGCCGGCTCGGCGGCCGGGGTCCCCGCGGCTCCGGTGGCAGCCGGCGTGGCCGAGGCCGGCGTGCGCGTGCGCATCGCCGACCTCACCGCCGCCACCAGCGCCGCGGACGCGCAGGCGCTGCTGCCGCGCACCTACCCGCTCGACGCCGCCAGCGTCCTGGTCGCCGACCGCGCCCAGGCCGACCTGGCCCTGGAGGCCGGGGTCGCCGTCGTGGAGCGCGAGCTCGACCCGCTCGTTCCCGGGGCGCTCGAGGAGGTCCTCGCCTCGCTGGCCGGCATCGAGGCCCGGTCCGCGGTCATCCTGCGCGACCCGTTCTCCGACGAGTGCCACGAGTCCGTGCTGGCCGCGGTGCGTGCGCTCGGCCGTGCCGGGGTGGCCGAGATCGGGCTGCCCGACAGCGCCGGCAGCGCCACCCCGCTCCAGGTGCGCGGGCTGCTGCAGGAGGTCGTCGCCCTGGCCCGCCCCGTCCCGGTGCGGATGAACCTGCACGACCGCGACCGCCTCGGCCTGGTCAAGGCGATCACCGCCCTCAAGAGCGGCGTGCGGCACTTCGACACCACGCTCGCCGGGCTCGACGGCGCGGTCGCCACCGAGGACCTGATCCGCCTGCTGGAGGAGGTCGACGTCGACACCTCCGTCGACTCCGCCGCCCTGGTCGCCCTCGCCGGCGAGCTGCGCACCACCGTCGCCGGCGCTGCCGCCGACGCCCCCGACTTGCCCCTTTCGGCGTCGACCGACGCCACCGAGATCGTAGGAGCTGCAGGATGACCGAGAAGCTGACCGCAGAGCGTCTGCTGACCGACCTGACCCCCGCCGAGCGGGCGCGGATGGAGCGGGTCGAGTCGATCCTGCCCGCCGTCGCCGCCGCTGCCGAGGAGGCGGACGCCATCGGCGCCTTCCCCGCGGGCCACGTCAAGCTCCTCGCCGACGCGGGCTTGCTCGGCCTCGTCGTCCCCGAGGAGTACGGCGGCCTCGGCGGCGGGCTGCGCGACCTGGCGGCCACGACGTACGCGATCGGCACCGTGTGCGGCTCCACCGCCCTGTCGTTCTTCTTCCACTGCTCGGCCTCCTCGCGCGGCATGCTGCCGCTCGCCGCGCTCGACGCCGGTCACTACAGCGACGAGGAGGCGCCCGAGGTGCGCGCCTTCGCCGAGAAGGTGCTCACCCGCATGGGCGCCGAGAAGAAGATGCTGGCCAACTTCGCCAGCGAGGCCGTCAAGGCCAGCAACGCCAACGTGCTGATCTCCACCACCGCGACCAAGGTCGACGGCGGCTGGATGCTCAACGGTGAGAAGTCCTTCGGCTGCCTGTCCGGCACCGCCGATTACTACCTGGTCACCGCCGCTCGCGACGACATCGCCGGCATCGACGGCCTCGGCCTCTTCCTCGTGGCCCGCGACACCCCCGGCTCCCGCTCGCGGGCGCCCTGGCGCGGCCTGGGCATGCGGGCCTCGGACAACCACGGCCTGATCATGGAGGACTGCTTCGTCCCCGACGACGAGGCGCTCGCGATCCCCGGCGCCTTCACCCGCGCCACCCAGATGTCGCGCGGCTCGTGGGTCGGCAACCAGATCGCCATCGCCGCGATCTACGCCGGCATCGCCCAGGGCGTGTGGGACTACGCGCTGGACCGCACGATGTCGGCCAAGTTCGCCGACACCGGCAAGCCGATCGCCTCCAGCCCCATGCACCAGGTCCTCATCGGCGACGGCGAGGCCGCGCTGGCCGAGGCCCACCTGTGGCTGCGCCGCCAGATCGAGCTCGAGGCGTCCGACCCGCCGATCCTGCCCAAGAACGAGGTCGTCTCGCACTGGAAGCTCGCCAAGGGCTCCATCTGTGAGCGTGCCTTCACCGTCGCCACCGACGCGCTCAAGATGTGCGGCACCTCCGGTGCGCTGATGGACAACGTCATCGGCCGCGCCATGCGCGACACCGCGATGGGTCTCGTGCAGGCGTTCCCCGCCGAGCGCGGCAAGCTCGACCTGGCCAAGATCGTCGTCGAGCAGCAGGGCTGGGCCGGCCTGACCACCCGCGACTCGATGGCCGACGCGTCGGCGGCCGGCACCCAGGCCGCCGCGGCGAGCGCCGAGGGCGCGTCGCGGTGAGTGAGACCGTCTCGACCGTGAGCGTGCGCGACTCCCTGGTCCTGCCCGAGGTCGGCGAGCTCGTCGACGGCGCCTGGGCCACCCCGGCCGAGACGCTCGACGTGGTGCTGGCCGACCCGTTCCTCGGCACCCCCGTCGGCACCGCCGTGGCCAGCAGCAGCGCCGCCGTCGAGGCGGCGCTGAGCGCCGCCGACCGCGTGCACCGCGAGGGCTCGTGGGCCGGCGTGCCCGTCGAGCGCCGCGCGGAGATCCTCGACGCCGTCGGGGCGGCGCTGGCGCCCGAGGTGCCGCGGCTGGCCGCGCTGGAGTCGTTCGCGACCGGCGTGCCGATCGCACAGACCTCCATCGTCGGCATGATCGTGCCCGGCGCCTTCCACCTCGCCGCGCAGATGCTGCGCGACGGCGTGCTGGCCGACACCGTCACCGGCGAGCACGGCAACCCCGTCGAGGTGCACCGGCTCCCGCTCGGCCCCGCGCTCGCGCTGGTGCCGTTCAACGCCCCCGCCCCGATGGCCGCGCACAAGATCGCCAGCTCGCTGGCCGTCGGCGCACCGACCCTGCTCAAGCCGAGCGAGTACGCGCCGTGGGGGACCACCGCGCTGGCTCGCATCGTCGCCGACGTCCTGGACGCCGAGGGCGTGCCCGCCGGCACCTTCCAGCTGCTCCAGGGCGGCCCGGCCGTCGGCGGTCAGCTGGTCAACGACGTGCGGGTGCGTGCGGTCTCCTTCACCGGGGGCCTCGGTGGCGGCAGGGCGATCGCCGCGGCGTGCGCGGCCAACTTCACCGCGCTCCAGCTCGAGCTCGGCGGCAACAACCCGCTGCTGGTGATGCCCGACGCCGACCCGGCCGACGCCGCCCGCCGCGCGGTGGACCTGCTGACCACGCTGAACGGCCAGTGGTGCCGTGCGCTGGGTCGTCTCGTCGTACCGACGGCGCTGGCCGAGGCCGTGCGCGCGGGCGTCGAGGAACGGCTCGCCGCCCTGGTCGCCGGCGACCCGCTCGACCACGACACCGACCTCGGCCCGATCATCCACGCCGTGCACCTGTCCCGGCTGCGCGCCGAGATCGACGCCCGGCTCACCGCCGCCGGCGACGCCGGTGTCCTCACGGCACCGACCGCGGTGCCGGCGACGGGCACCTTCCTGGCCCCGACGCTGATCTCCGGCACGCCGAGCGAGGCCGCCCTGGAGGAGGTCTTCGGCCCGGTCGCCACGATGCACACCTACGACACCCTCGAGGAGGCCGTCGAGCTGGCCAACGCCACGCCCTTCGGGCTCGAGGGGTACGTCGTGGGCACCGACACCGAGGCCGCGCTGGACGTGGCCCGCCGGGTGCGCGCCGGCGAGGTCAAGGTCAACGGCTCGACCATCATGAGCCTGCACCTGATGACCCCGCGGCCGGCCTGGGGCCTGTCCGGCATGGGCGAGGAGGGCACCGTGGAGACCATGCGGTTCTTCACCGGCGCCCGCGTCGTCGGTGTCGAGGGCGGCTACGCCCTGCACGGGCGATGACCGCTGAGCCCAGCGCCGCCGGACGGCTGAGGGAGCTGCTCGCGGGCTCCGAGGTCGTCCGGCTCCCCGGCGTCCACGACGCCGTGAGCGCCGGGCTCGCCGCCGCGGCCGGCGCCCGCGGGGTGCACCTGTCCGGTGCTGCCGTCTCCGCGGTCGACCTGGGCCTGCCGGACCTCGGGTTCGTGCACGGCACCGACATCGCCCGGCGGGCGGCCTCGCTGGTCCCCGCGCTCGCGGGCGTGCCGGTCCTCGCCGATGCCGACACCGGCTACGGCAACGCCCTGCAGGCCCGGCACACCGCCCGCAGCTACGCGGCCGCCGGCATCGCCGGGCTGCACCTGGAGGACCAGGTGGCGCCCAAACGGTGCGGCCACCTGGGCGGCAAGGAGGTCGTCGGCGCCGAGGAGGCAGCCGCACGCGTCGCCGCCGCGGTCGCCTCCGGCACCGACCTGGTCGTCGTGGCCCGCACCGACGCGCTGTCGGTGCTGGGGCGCGAGGAGGCCGTCACCCGCTGCCGCGCCTTCGCCGAAGCCGGCGCCGACGCCGTGTTCGTCGAGGGCGCCGGCGTGGCGGACCTGCACGCGGTCGCCGAGGCGCTCGCCGCCGACGGCCGCCCGCTGCCGCAGGTCTACAACCGCTCCGAGGCCGGCGGCCCGGTCGAGGCCGGCCCCGACGACGCCACCCTGGCCGCCGCGGGCGTGCGGCTGGTGATCCACCCGGTCTCCGCGCTGCTGGCCGCCGCGGACGCCGTACGACGCAGCTACGCCGCGATCCTCGCCGACGGCCACGCGGGCGAGGTCCCGCGGATGTCGTGGCCGGAGCTGACCGGCCTGGTCGGCCTGCCCGGTCTGCTGCGCGACGAGCAGACCTACGCCCACCGCTGAACGTCCGATCCCAGATCCCCCAGATTTCCCAGATCCCCCTAGATCCCCAACACGAGGTGCCCTGAGATGACCACAGCTTCCCTTGGCTCGGCGATCGTCGCCGGCGCAGGCCCGGTCGGATTGACCGCGGCGCTGATCCTGGCCCGTGCCGGTGTGCAGGTGACCGTGCTGGAGGCCGGGGACGCCCTGGCCACCGAGTCGCGCGCCTCGACCTTCCACCCGCCGAGCCTGGAGATGCTCGCCGAGCTGGGCGTGCTGGAGACGCTCATGGAGCGCGGCATCGTCTCGACCGGGTTCCAGTACCGCGACCGCCGTACCGGCCCGATCGCCGACCTCGACCTCGGTGTGCTCGCCGAGGACACGCCGTACCCGTTCCGGGTCCAGGCCGAGCAGTCCAAGCTGACGCCGATCCTCCTCGAGGTGCTCGAGGGCCTGGACAACGTCACCGTCCGCTTCGGGCAGCGCGTCGTGGCCGCCGAGACGGTCTCCGGTCCGTCCGGGGAGCAGGGCGTGGTGCGCACCGAGGTGGGCGAGACCTTCGCGGCGGACTGGGTGCTCGGTGCCGACGGGTCCAACTCGCAGGTCCGCCAGACCGCCGGGTTCACCTTCGAGGGCATGACCTACCCGGAGCGGTTCCTGGTCGCCTCCACCACCGAGGACCTGGACACGATCCTGCCGGGCATCTCGGCGGTCAACTACGTCTTCGACCCCACCGAGTGGCTGGTGCTGCTGCGCACGCCGGAGCACTGGCGGGTGCTGTTCCCGACCGCGCAGGACACCCCCGACGAGGTCGAGAGCGACCCCGCCCGGGTGCAGGAGCGTCTCGCCGGCGTCGCCGACCTCGGCCGCGAGTGGGACGTGCTGCACACGACGCTGTACCGGGTGCACCAGCGGGTCGCCGACGAGTTCCGCAAGGGCCGTCTGATCCTGATGGGCGATGCCGCGCACATCAACAACCCGCTCGGCGGGATGGGCATGAACTCGGGCATCCACGACGCCCACGTCGAGACCAACGCCCTGCTGGCGCTGCTGCGTGGCGAGGGCACCCTGGAGGAGCTGGACGAGGCGTGCGAGGCGCGCCGCGAGGTCGCGCTGTCCTACGTCAAGACCATCACCCACGACAACTGGGAGAAGCTGCGTCAGGACGACCCGGAGGCGATCCGGGCCTACCACGACGAGCTGCGCGAGCTGGCCGGCGACAAGGAGCGGATGCGCAAGCACCTGCTCAACACCTCGATGATCAACTCGCTGCGCTCGGGCAAGGTCGTCGACATGGTCGGGGTCAAGGCGAGCGGATGATCCAGCGGGAGAACCCGGCGCGCACCGACGAGGTGGTCGCGACGGTCCCCGTCGCCACCGCCGACGACGTCGACGCGGTCGTCACCGCCGCCGACGCCGCCCAGCGCACCTGGCGGGCGGTGCCCGTCGCCGAGCGCGCCGCGGTGCTGCTCGCCGCCGCCGACGCGCTGGCCGCGGAGGTCGACGCGATCGCCGAGGCGATGGCACGCGAGACCGGCAAGGTGCTCGGTGACGCCCGGGGCGAGGCCGGCTTCGCGGTGCACGTGCTGCGGTTCTACGCCGGCCGGGCGCCGGAGCTGCTGGCCGAGGAGGTCCGCGACGACGAGCGCGGCCGCCTGGTCGTCCGGCACCGCCCGTACGGCGTCGTCGCCGCGGTCACCCCGTGGAACGCGCCGCTGATCCTGACCATGCTCAAGCTGGCGCCGGGCCTGGTGGCCGGCAACGCGCTGGTGGTCAAGCCCTCGCCGCTGGCCCCGGTCGCGGTGGCCCGGATGGTCGAGGTGCTCGCCACCCACCTGCCCGCAGGCCTCGTCGCCGTCGTGCAGGGCGGCGCGGAGACCGCGACCGCGCTGGTCACCCACCCGCGCACCGCGAAGGTCGCGTTCACCGGCGGCGACGTCGCCGGCCGCGCGATCGCGGCCACGGCCTCGCAGGCGCTGGTGCCCAGCGTGCTGGAGCTCGGCGGCAACGACGCAGCGGTGCTGCTCGACGACGTCGCCCTGAGCGAGGCCGACGCCGAGCGCCTGGTGATGGCGGCGTTCGCCACCTCCGGCCAGGTCTGCATGGCGATCAAGCGGCTCTACGTGCACCGCTCACGCCTGGACGAGGTGCTGGCCGCGATCCGTGCGGCCGCGGACCGGGTGCTGTGCGTCGGCGACCCGCTGCACGAGGGCAGCACGATGGGGCCGGTGGTCTCCGCGGAGTCCGCGCAACGGCTGCGGGCCCTGCTCGCGGCGGCCCTCGCGGACGGGGGAGAGGCGATCGAGCTCGGCGGGGTCAACCCGCGCAGCGACCTCTCGCGGGGGCACTTCGTGCGCCCGGTCCTGGTCACCGGGCTCGACGACGCGCACCCGCTGGTCGCCGCCGAGCAGTTCGGCCCGATCCTGCCGGTGCTCGCCTTCGACTCCGTCGAGGAGGTCGTGGAGCGCGCGAACGCCACCGACCTCGGCCTGGGGGCCTCGGTCTGGTCGGCCGACGAGGAGCGTGCGTTCGAGGTCGCCGCCCGGCTGGAGGCCGGCTTCACCTTCATCAACACCCACAACCGCACCGGCATGGCCCTGGACGCGCCGTTCGGCGGGATCAAGGGATCCGGCTGGGGCCGGGAGTACGGCGACGAGGGGCTGATGGAGTACGTGCAGCCCTGCGTGATCAACGCGCCCGGCGCCTTCCGGGCCGGCGGCTCGGGCCTGGGCGCCGCGGCGTACCCCACCGCCTGAGGGCTTTTCGCCGCCCGGTGTGAGCCGGTTCACGACCCGAGCAGTGTCGGGCGGCGGCCGAGCGTCTGGGTACGAGGTCGGATTTTTGTGGGGCGCCCTCCCAAAAGCAGAGTAGATAGAATATATTCTTCAGTGAGTCGTCTAGGAGGACACCACATGAGCCAGACCCTGAAGTCCGTGCGCGAGTTCTACGACGAGGCGCCGCCCACCGACATCTCCGAGCTCTTCGCCACCTGGATGGACCTCGTCGACGGCCTCAAGGACAAGGTGGCCGACCGCTTCGAGCTCAAGCGCGACCCCTCGACGCTGCCGCTGGAGTCCTTCGGTGGCGAGAACGGCGGCCCCACCGGCCGGATCCGCGGCTACGTGGGCCCCGAGATCGACTGGATGATCCACTCCCACATGGAGAACGCCAAGGTCGGCTTCGCCAACATCCACCTGACCATCTGGCTCGGCCCCCAGGTCAAGGTGCCGCACTTCGGCCTCGCCCTCGGCGCCTTCCCGCAGGCCTGGATCTTCGTGGACTCGGTGCCGCGCACCAACCTGCTCGTCGACACCGACTCCTACGACCGCTACTACGGTCCGCTCAACGCCGAGTGGGAGCAGGTCCAGCAGGAGAACGACTTCCTCAAGCCGTTCGTCAGCCGCAGCGGCTTCGTGCGTGCGAGCCTGTCGCCCATGGCCCATGCCTACACCGCCACCATCGACGAGCGGACCACCGAGCTGGTCACCAAGCTGGCCCACGACCACCTGGACCGCTGGCTGGGCTGGGTCGACGCGGCCGAGAAGGTGCCGGCCGAGGAGCAGGCAGCCCTGGCCGCCGCCGACCTCGCCACCCGACGCAACGTCGCCGAGCGCGACCCCGCCAACGAGATGGGCGACCGCTTCTTCGGCAAGGAGCTGACCGAGCAGCTCGTGCGCTCCCTGTGGGGCGGCGACCGCGAGCTGCCGCGTCCGCACGAGGCCTGACAAGGGCGACCATGACCGTCACCGCAGCACCATCGCAGCTCGTCCGGGCACACCGCACCGCGGTGCGGGTGCCCGGCGCTGCCGCGCCGTTCGACACGTTGCACGTCACGCTGCGCCACCCGGCGTTGCCGGCGGCCAGCGACGTCGAGCGGATGAGCGGCATGCTGCGCGCCGACCCGACCGGGGCGCCGTACCCGGTCGTGGTGGTGCTGCCTGGGGTCAACGTCTCCTCCACCGGCTACCTCGACCTCGCCGTCGCGCTCGCGCAGGCGGGGATGGTCGCGGTCACCTTCGACTGGGTGGGCGAGCTCTTCGCAGGTCAGCACGGCCTGACCCCCGGCGTGGACCTCGCGGTGGTGGGCCCTGAGACCTACGGCACCGCACCGACGACCCCGGTGCTCGCGCCGCTGCTGGAGGCCCTGGCCTCCTGCAATGCCGAGGGCCCCCTGGCCGGGCTGCTCGACCTGGACCGGGTCGGGCTCTTCGGCCACTCCGCCGGCGGCACCGTCGCCCTGCAGTCCGCGCGTGCCGAGTGGTTCCCGCAGGTGCGCGCCGTGGCGACGTACGGCGCCCACACCATGGCCTCCCAGCAGCTCGGCCACCCGGCCGGGACCCTGCTGCCGGCGCCGGTCTCGGTGCCGGTGATGCTCGTGGCCGGCACCGCCGACGGCGTCGTCGCCGCGAGCGCCATCCGGTACGGCGAGGAGGCCGGCGCGCCGGCGCACGACCCGGTCGAGCGCACGTTCGTCGAGGCGCTGCCCGCCGACACCGAGGCGTGGCTGGTCCGGCTCGCGGGCGCGGGCCACATGCTCCCGGCCGCGCCGGAGGACCCCACCTCGGCCCGCGGCTTCCTCGAGGAGCCCCTCACCGCGGATGCCGAGCACCTGCGCGGCGTCCTCGTCGAGCTGCTCGTCGCCTTCTACTCTTCCCGCCTCGGCACCGACGCCGTTGCGACCACCGTCTTGGCCGGCTTGGCCGATGACCCCCGACCCGAGATCGCCGACATCCGTCGCCGCTAGGAGGAATTCCCCCCATGTTCAAGAACTTCTGGTACGCGGTCGAGTTCAGCACCGACCTCAAGGTCGGTGAGCCCAAGAAGGTCAAGATCCTCGGCCAGCAGCTGGTGCTCTACCGCAAGAACAGCGACAAGTCCGTCGTCGCGATGTCGGACCTGTGCGTGCACCGCGGTGCCGCGCTGTCGGACGGCTCGGTCAAGGGCGACTGCATCGTGTGCCCCTACCACGGCTGGGAGTTCCAGCCCGACGGCGTGGTCAGCCGCATCCCCGCGCACCCCGACAAGGGCATCCCGCGCAAGGCGCGGATCGACTCCTACCCGGTCGTCGAGAAGTACATGTTCATCTGGGTCTACATGGGCGACCTCCCCGAGGAGGAGCGCCCGCCGATCCCGGACTGGTCCGCGATCGACGACACCGAGAACTTCCGTGCGGTGAGCGGCTCCTTCCTGTGGAAGTCGAACTACGAGCGCATCCTCGAGAACGGCGTCGACGTCGCGCACACCCCGTTCGTGCACGGCGGTGTCTTCGGCAACCCGGAGAAGCCCGAGGTCCCGGAGTTCGTGGTCGAGGAGTCGGAGTGGCACTGCAAGATCTCCATCGAGCTCAACCCGCCGCGCTCCAAGGGCCTGTGGGGCGTCATCAACCCCAACAAGCAGGACCTCGCGAACCGCCCGCCGGTCCCGGTCTCCACGACCTGGTGGCTGCCGAACATGATCCTGCTCGAGATCGGCACCCCGATGGGCGCGATGAAGATCTTCGACGTCAACATCCCGATCGACGAGGACACCACCCTGGTCAAGTTCGTCGCGCTGCGCTCGTTCTTCAAGGGCAAGTGGGCCGACCGCGACGCTCTGCGCCGCGTCTTCAAGGTGCTCTACGAGGACCAGGGCATCGTCGACGCCGTCCGTCCCGAGCTGCTGCCCTTCGACCTCTCCTCGGAGCTGCACGTCAAGAGCGACTACAACGCGGTGCTCTACCGCCGACGCCGCCAGCAGCTGCTGGAGATGGGCTGGGGCGTGGAGGACAACACCATCGTCGGTGAGGGCCCGGCCCGGGTCGAGGCCCGCGTGATCCCCTCGCCGGTGCGCCGCGAGGTGCCCGAGCTGGCCAGCGCGTGGAACTTCAAGGAGGTCCGCAGCCGCGAGATCCTCGCCGGCCGCGGCGAGGCGCCGGTGCGCCAGGAGCGGCGCCTGGTGATGGACGACCCCGAGAAGCCCGGCACCGACGCCAAGGCCGACGACTCGGCCGCCAAGCCCGACGCCAACAAGGCCGGTGCCACCGCCCCGGCCACCGCCAAGGACAAGGAAGTGACCGCATGAGCCTCCCCGGTGGACTCTGCAACCGCACCGTCGACACCCTCGTCGACCGACTCGGCGCCAAGGAGGTCACCGGCCCCGACGGTGGCCCGTTCCAGGTGCTGGGCTCCGTGATGGGCCCCGACCCGGTCGGGTCCGTGCGGATCTGGACCAGCGAGAAGGTCGCCAAGATCGTCTACATCGGCGTCGTGGTGCCCCAGATCGGTCTCGACTCGCACATGGTGTTCGCCTTCGGGCACGAGGACTCCCCGATCCCGCACTTCACGCTGGACTCGGTGGCCGCGGGCGGTCACCTGGCGTTCCACCTCGACCTGATCCAGCGCGTCGACGCCGGCATCCACATGGTCTACAACGACTGGGCGCACACCCCGATCAGCGCCGCGTTCGAGGAGCTGAACACCCTCGAGGGCCTCTCCAAGGCGCAGCTCGAGCCGCGCCAGCTCACCGTGATGTCCTCGTGGATGGTCGCCAACCGGGCCAACCCCGAGGCGTTCGAGAAGCTCGATGGTCCGGTCAACGCCTACCTGGAGCACTGGCTGTCCCTGGTCGACTCCGAGGTTCCGGCCGCGGTGCTGGCCGACATCGAGGACACAAACCTCGCGGTGCGCGACGCCAAGAACCGGGCGCTGCTGTTCAGTGCCGACGTCGACAAGGTGTGGGCCCAGATGACGCGCCTGCTCGGCGAGGAGACCTCGGAGAAGCTGCGCCTGCAGCTGGCCTCCAACCAGATCAGCGCATGAGCTCGGAGGTCGAGACCTCGGAGTGGCAGAAGCGGATCGAGGGGGAGTGGCACGGGATCCCCGCGCTCTTCGACGCCCAGGGCAACCACGTCGGCTTCGAGTACATCGCTCGGGCCAGCGAGGTCACTGCTGAGGGCGCGCGCTACTGGATGGACTCCAAGCTGTCCGGTGCCGGTCCGCTGCGCAACCGCTTCGAGCTCGGCGCGCAGTTCGACTTCGGGGTCGTGGACTCCGACGAGAACCGCGTCTACACGGGACCGGACTTCTACGGCACCGGCCAGCCCTACGGGCTGTTCGTCGAGGCGAACTACTACTCGCCCGGCTGGCAGGCCGACCTGCGCACCTGGAACCAGGTGCTGCCCGACGGCGAGACGCAGGTCTACTCGTCGGTGCTGCACGACGGCTGGGCGGTGTGCGCGGTCTTCAACGGCGTCTACAAGCGCACCACGGACCGGGAGACCAACCCCGCCACCCAGCGTCTCGTCGACGACTGGCGTGAGCTGGAGAAGGAGCGCGGTCCGCGGCCCCAGGTGCTGCCCACGAAGCAGGCCGGCGCGTGGACCGGCACCCTGTTCCTCGACGGCGCCGACCAGTCCAGCGCGGGCAAGGTCGACGTGGTCATCGACCACCAGCCGACCTCGCTGCGCTCGGCGCGCCACACCATCACCTGGAGCGGCGACCTGGAGCGCAGCTACACCTTCGACCGCTACCGCGACGGCGCGCGCACCATGTACGAGGGCCCCGAGGTCTTCGGCAACGCCACGTCGTACGGCCGGGCGCTGTTCACCGTGCAGCACCTCGTCGGCCCCGACGCCAAGGGCGTGGAGAAGATTCGTGGACGCGAGTTCCTGATCGACCCCGACACCCGCGAGCTGGCCGTGGTGTGGCAGCTGATCAGCGGCGAGACCACCACCCACTGGGTGCACGGCTCGCTCGCCTGGGAGCCGCGATGAGCACCGCCCCGGGTCCCAGCCGCGTCGTGGTCGTCACCGGGGGCACCCGGGGCATCGGCCTCGGACTGGCCCGCGAGCTCCTCGTCCGCGGCTGCCGCGTGGTGGTCTGCGGACGATCCGAGGCCGCCGTCGCCGACGCGCTGAGCACGCTCGGTGCCGGCGACCGGGCGACCGGTCTGGCCACCGACGTCAGCGACCGCGCCTCCGTGCAGGCGCTGTGGGACCACGCCGTCGCCAGCTTCGGCCGGGTCGACGTCTGGGTGAACAACGCCGGCGTCTCCTCTGCCAACGTACCGATCGTCGACTCCGACCCCGCCGATGTGGACGCCATCCTGGCCGTCAACGTCGCCGGCGTCGTCAACGGCTCCTCGGTCGCCGGCAAGGGCATGGCTGCCCAGCCGGGCGGCGGCTGGATCTGGAACATGGAGGGCTTCGGCTCCGACGGGCGGACCCAGGCCGGCATCGGGGTGTACGGCGCCTCCAAGCGCGCGCTGCGCTACCTCACCGAGTCGCTGGTCAAGGAGCACAAGGGCACCGACGTGAAGATCGGCTTCCTCTCCCCGGGCATCGTCGTCACCGACCTGCTGGTCGGCGACTACGACGACAACCCCGAGGGTTTCGAGAAGGCGAAGAAGATCTTCAACATCCTCGGCGACAAGGTCGAGACCGTCACGCCGTACCTGGCCGAAGGGGTGCTCGCGGCCAAGAAGTCCGGTACCCGCGTGGCCTGGCTGACCAACGGCAAGGCCGCCCGCCGGTTCATGACCGCCGGCTTCTCCAAGCGCGACCTCTTCGCCGAGGCCGTCTGATGTCGGTCCTCGCCGCGAGCATCGACGTGTGCACCGAGTACGACGTGGCGCTCGCGGTCGAGGACTTCGTGCCCTGCCTGCTCGCACTCTCCGCGTTCGTCGTGCTCGCCGGCGCGGTGCGTGCCCGGGTGCCCTCGGCGTACCCGGTGGCCCTGCTCGGCGGCCTGCTGGTCTCGGCCGGCGGGTTCGGCAAGGCGATCTGGAAGCTGCTGGTGGCCACCGGGTGCTGGGAGTACCCGTGGCTGGAGTCGCTGCTCTTCCCGTGCCTGGCCTTCGGTTTCGCCGCCGTGGCCTGGGCGGTGCTCAGCGCGGTCCGCGGCCGGAAGGTGTCGCCGCTGGGGTTCGTGCTGTTCCCGCTCGCCGCGGGCATCGGCGCGGCCTGGATGAGCATCTCGGCCGGTGAGTACCGCAACTGGCCGCTGCTCATCGCTGCCGCCGTCGGGGCGTCCTTCCTCGGCATCACCCTCTGCGTCGCCGCGTTCCGCGGCGGCAAGCCCTCGGTGGGCGTGCTGTTCATCGTCTACACCCTGGGCACCAACATCCTGCCCCCGCTGGCCGCCCAGCCCGAGCAGTCGCTGGAGCTGCAGTGGGCCGAGCAGCTCACCAACTCGTGCGTCCAGCTCTGCTTCCTGCTGGGAGCGCTCTGGCTGCGCGAGCACATGAACCGCCCGGCGCCCACCACGAGCGCCGGCGAGAAGACAGGAGTCCCCGCGTGAGCGGAGTCGACCGGTTGGGCTGGCGTCGCAAGTTCGGCGTCATCGCGCCCTCCACCAACACCATCGTGCAGCCCGAGTTCGACATGATGCGCGTCCCCGGCGTCACGTCGCACTACGGCCGCATCTACATCCCCGACGGGCGGATCGCCACCGACGAGGGCATGGAGAACCTCCTCGTCCAGATCCGCGCCAACATGGACGACTGCGTGCGCAGCCTGATGACCATGCAGCCGGACTACATGGTCATGGGCATGAGCGCGGAGACGTTCTGGGACGGCGTCGAGGGCAACCGCCAGTTCGTCAAGCAGATCCAGGACCTGACCGGCGGCCTCGGCGTGGCCACCGGCGCGGAGGGCTGCGAGCGGGCGCTGAAGCTGTTCGGTGCGAAGAAGATCGCCGTCGTCACGCCGTACACGCCCATCGGCGACGCGAACGTCCGCAAGTTCTTCACCGAGCTGGGCTTCGAGGTCGGCCAGATCAAGGGGCTGTGCGTCAACAGCGCCGTCGAGATCGCCCAGGTCACCGAGAAGACCCTGCGGGAGTCGCTGATCGAGATCAACGACTCCGATGTCGACGCGATCGTGCAGTGCGGCACCAACCTGTGCATGACCGAGCTCGCCGACGAGGCCGAGCGTTGGCTCGACAAGCCCGTCATCGCGATCAACGCCGCCACCTGGTGGATGGCGCTGCGCGACAACGGCATCGAGGACCAGATGCACGGCTACGGGACGCTGCTCCGGGAGCACTGAGCCGCTGGACGACGAAGCCCCGCCCACCGACCTGACGGGTCCGTGGGCGGGGCTTCGTGCTGCGTGCGGGGTCTCGGGGGGCGGGGCGAGCCGCCTCAGCCGACGACGACCTCGTCGAGCGGAAGGTGCGGCTCGATCGCGGGGAACACGACGTACATCAGCAGCCACAGGACCGCGGCGAGCAGCACGAGCAGCTGCACGGCCTTCCACGGCCTGGAGCCGGGCAGGATGCGCCAGAGCAGTGCGTACACGTCGTACCTCCTCAGCCCAGAGCGGGCGGCGGGCCCGCGGCGGGGTCACGGGACTCGACCAGCTGGGCACCGACGACCAGGCGCTCGGTGGAGGCCCAGCGCGGGTGACAGGTGACCAGGGTCAGGGACTGGACGGTCGGGTTCTTGCCGGGTCGGCCGGCGACCGGGGCGATGACCTCGACCGCGGTGGGCGGCACGATCCGGGACCAGGTCACCTGGTAGGTGAACCAACCGTCCACGGCCTCGACGTAGACCTTGTCGCCCTCCTTCAGCTTGTCCAGCTGGGCGAAGGGCTCGCCGTGGGTGGCGCGGTGGCCGGCGACCGCGAAGTTCCCGACCTCACCGGGCAGCGCGGTGCCGGGGAAGTGGCCGGGGCCGTCGTTGAGGGTCTTCTTGTCCACGCCCTCGAGCACGACCCACTCCCAGTCCTCACCGAGCCGGGGGATGTGCAGCACGCTCAGGCCGTCGCCGACGTCCGGCGTGCGCGGCGACTCCTCGCCGCCCTCGAAGGTCTGGGCACGGAAATCCTCGAGCAGGCTGCGCTGCGCCGCGTCCGTCTGTACGTTCGTCCACACCAGCAGGTAGAAGGCCAGCAGGAACAGCAGGGCCGCGCCCGTCAGCAGCAGCTCGGCGAGGACGCTGAGCACGCTCCTGATGGACAGACGCGAGACACCGGGCATCTATTTAATATATCATCTAGCATCCGTCTCCCGGACTGCCCGCAGGAGGATCCGAACGCATGCTGACGCCCCGTTTGCGCACAGTATTGGCCACGGCGGTCCTCGCTGCCTCCGCCCTGCCCGGTCTGGGCATGGTGGCCGGCTCGGCCAGTGCTGCGGACACCGTGGTCGGCACCGACCCCGGGGGCGGGTGCTGGCGCTACGTGCCGGCCGTGCCGACGCCCGAGGTTCCGCGCCTCGGCACGCCGCTGAGCACGGAGCTGGAGCCCTGGGTGCTCGCTCCGGCGGAGGCCGAGGTGCAGCTGAGCACCGCCGGCGACACCGCGGTCGGCGGCACCCGGACGTTCGCCCTCGAGATCCCCAACGGCCCCGTGCTCTACCCGGACGCTACCGAGCAGCCCGCCGAGAAGATCGTGCTCAAGGCGAGCGCGGTGCTGCTGCTCGACGGCGCGGAGCTCCCGCCCGTGACCACCGAGGTGGAGCTCGAGCCCGCCCCCGCGGCGCCCGACCCGGCCGCGGCCGCGCCGGTCACGGTTCCGGCCCTCTCCTTCACCGGTGAGATCACCATCGCGACGGCCGCCACCTCGGCCCTGATCCTCAAGCAGCTGACCGTCGACGTCCCCCGCCCCGACCTGCCGCTCGGCGTCCCGCAGTCGCCGAGCCTGCGCGTGGTCTGCAACGGCCAGACCGAGGGAGACCCGGGCACGCTGCCGGGCCTCGGCGTGAACCCGGCGACCGAGCCCGTCGCGACGTCGGTCACTGCGACCTACCGCACGGTGGCCGGCACGGCGGCCAAGGTCACCGCCATCAGCTCGCAGGCGGTCACCAACGCGGCCCGTGCCGGCGACACGCTCACCCTGCAGGGCTCCGGCTTCCCCTCCGCCGCCGCCGGTGCGCTCGAGATGTGCGATCCCGACGGCACCACGGCTTGCACCCAGATGGTCCCCACCCAGACCACGCCCACGGGTGAGCACCTGGCCAGCGCGGCGCTCCCGTCCGGCCTCGCCGCCGGCGACCGCGCCGTGCGACTGGTGGCCGGGCTCCGCAGCGCCACCACGCCGCTGCTCGTCCTCGGCGACCCCACGGCCGAGGCATCCTCGGAAGGCTCCGGTGAGGACCGCGCAGCCCAGGTCGCCGGTGGGGACTGGGACCCGCTGCGCAAGGTCGCCCTGCGCGGGCTCGACTCCTCCGGCGCCGCGATCGGCAAGCGGATCGTCGTCACCGCGGACGAGCGCGGCCGGATCGAGGGTCGCCTCGACGTCGGCAAGCGCGCGGTCACCGCGGTCCGTGCCGAGCAGAAGCGCGCCGGCGGCGACCTGGTCGTCGAGGCCGACCTCGACGGCGGTGAGGTGACCGGCGGTCCCGAGACGCCGCAGCAGGACGCGCCGGGCGATGCCACGCCGCCGGCCTCCGGTGCCCCGGTCACGACGACCGGCCCGGTCACGGCCGACCCGGTCACGGCCGCACCGGTGGAGATCCCCGAGCCCGCCGACCTCGCGGTCAACGAGGTCACCGCCCCCGGCGACGCAGCCGCTGCGCAGCAGGGCGAGCTCGCCATCATCGACGCCGCCCTCACCGGGTCGAGCACCCTGGGCGACATGTTCGGAGCCTCGCCACGCCGCGTGCTGCGGCTCGACGTCGAGAACGTCGGCCAGGTGGCGGTGAGCGCCCCCGGTCTCACCATCTCGGTCGGGCGCACCGACGACGTCGAGCCGATCTACAGCTCCGACGGGCTGGGCACCATCGAGCCGGGAGCGGTGGAGCGGATCGAGGTGCCGATCGCGCTGGGTGTGGGGGCGATCGGCACCTACCAGATCAGTGGACAGCTGGGCACCGGCGAGGCCGGCACGTTCTCCCTCACCTGGCAGACCTACCCGTGGGGCCTGATCGTCCTCAACGTGCTGGGCATCGCGCTGCTGTCGTGGGCCGTCGAGCGTCGGCTGCGCCGGCGCAACCCGCCCCGCGTGGTGGCCGCCCTCGCGCCCGCCGGTCTCGCCACCGGCGCGCCGGTCGCCGGTGGCCCCGTCGGTGGGGGAGAGGCCGTCATCGACCTCGAGACCCTGGAGCGCTGGTGGGCGATGCAGGCCGCGGCGCCGGAGACCCTCATCGGCGCCGGGGACGACGGTCACGCCGTCGTCGACATCGACGCGGTGGAGCGCTGGATCGACCGCCTGCCCGCCAGGTCCTGACCCGCAGGGCCCTGTGTAACGGCTTCATGAATTGGCCGAGAAAGCCCCTTCCGGCCAAGTCGATATCGTATATAGTTCGGCCCAACGAGAGGAGTCGACCTGTGCAGCTGCGCCGTCGAAACACCGGGGCCGATAGGTCCTTGATCCTGCGGTCCGCTGCCGTTGCCGGCGGCCTGGTCCTGGCCCTCGCGGGCTGCGGCGTGCTGATGCCGGGCGGCGGTCAGAGCGTCGACCGCACGAGCGCCGGACCGGGCGTGACCGAGGACTCCGTGAAGGTGGTGTTCGTCGGCGTCGACCTCGACGCCGTCAAGGAGCAGACCGGCTTCAAGACCGCCTCGGTGGGCGACCCCGAGAAGCAGGTCCAGGTCCTCGAGGACTGGGTCAACGACAACGGCGGCCTCGGCGGGCGCAAGCTCGACGCCGTCTTCAAGATGTACGACGCGCAGACCGACTCCCCGGCCTCCGAGGAGAAGCTCTGCAACGAGGTCAGCCAGGACGAGCAGGCCTTCGCCGTCGTCCTGCTCGGCCAGTACCAGTCGAACGCACGACCCTGCTACGCCCAGCGCAAGACGCTGATGCTCGACATCTCCCTGGTCGCCAGCGACAAGACGATCTACGAGGAGCTCGCGCCGTACCTGTGGACGCCGAGCTTCCCCGAGCACGACGCGTTCGTGAACTCTTACATCGCCGCGCTCGACGAGCAGGGCTTCTTCGAGGGCCGCGACGAGGTCGCGATCATCGCCGCGGACTCGCCGGTCAACCGCCGCTCCGTGGAGAACAAGGCCGTGCCGCTGCTCAAGGAGCGCGGCATCAAGGGCGAGGTGGCCTGGGTCGACACCACCGACATCGGCACCATCTACACCGGCGGCGAGCAGGCCGCGGTGACCCTGGCGGGCAAGGGCATCGACCGGGTGATCTTCCTCGGCGGCTCCCGGCTCGCCTCGATCTTCGCGACGATCGCCGGGTCCAAGCAGTTCACGCCCCGCTACGCGATCTCCAGCTTCGACAACCCGTCGTTCTTCCTGGGCAACCCGGAGACGGTGCCGTCCACCACGATGGACGGAATGGTCGGCATCGGGTTCCACCCGCCGCAGGACGTCGCCGACGACCAGATGCCGTTCCCGGCCGAGGAGGGCCCCGAGGCCGAGTGCGTCGCGGTGTTCGAGGCCGCCGGCATCACGTTCGAGTCCCGCGAGGGTGCGCGCCAGGCGCTGCCGTACTGCGACGCCGCCCGTCTGCTCAAGCTCGGCGGTGACAACGTCGACGGCGAGCTGAACGCTGCGACCTGGGCGGATGCGGTGAAGAAGCACGGCGCGGAGTTCCAGACCGCCTCCGGCTTCGGCAACGCCCTGGACAAGGGCAACGCCGCCGCCGGCGCCTACCGGGTGCTGAAGTTCGCCGACGACTGCAGGTGCTTCGTCTACGAGGGGGACGAAGTCCCGTTCGCCGATGAGTGAGCGTCGCGCAGCACCCGCGCTGGCCGTGGAGGAGATCCGTGCCTCCTACGGTCCGGTCCAGGTGCTCTTCGGCGCCGGCCTGGTCGTGGAGAAGGGCGAGATGGTCGCCCTCATGGGCCCCAACGGCGTGGGCAAGTCGACGCTGCTGCGGGTCATCGGCGGGCTCATGCGGCCCGACTCCGGGACGGTGCGGATCGGGGGCATCGACGCCACCTCGTGGAGCCCGCGCAAGCGGGTCGAGGCCGGCCTGAGCCAGGTCGTGGGCCAGTCGGCCTTCGGCTCCCTGAGCGTCGTGGACAACCTCACGATGCACGGCTACGCGAACGCCGACAAGAAGTGGGTGCGCGAGTCGGTCGAGGCCGCGCTGATGATCTTCCCGCGCCTCAACGCGCGGCGGAACCAGCCGGCCGCGACGCTGTCCGGCGGCGAGCGCCAGATGCTCGCGCTGGCCAAGGCGATCGTCAACGACCCGGAGCTGCTCGTCATCGACGAGTTCTCCCTCGGGCTCGCGCCCGTGGTCGTGGGCGGCCTGATGGAGCTGGTCCGCCGGCTCAACGAGCGCGGCACGTCCGTGCTCCTCGTGGAGCAGTCGGTCAACGTGGCGCTGTCGCTCGTGCACCGCGCCTATGTCATGGAGAAGGGCGAGATCATCGCTGAGGAGTCCGCAGCAGTGCTGGCCGCCGATCCGGAACGAATCCGCACCCTGATGCTGGGTGGCCACGTGGCGGAGGCGGGATGAGCGCGCAGCTGAGCGCGGCGGTCGCACAGGCCGGCGCCCGGATCACCGTGGCCGGCTTCGACTTCGGCCTCGACCGCCTGCTGATCGGCCTGTTCACCGGCCTGACCTACGGCCTGCTGGCCATCGGCCTGGTGCTCGTCTACCGATCCAGCCGCTTCGTGAACTTCGCCCACGGCTCGATCGGGGCGTTCGGCGCCTCGATCCTCGGTCTGCTCGCCGCCGACTGGGGAATGCCGTACTGGCTCTCCTTCCTGCTCGCGCTGGTGGTCGCCGGAGCTCTCGGCGCGGCCATCGAGCTGGTCGTGGTCCGCCGGCTCACCGGTCGTCCGACGATCATCGGCATGATCGCGACGCTCGGCCTGTCGCAGTTCATCTTGATCTTCGCGCTGATCATCAACGCCGACGGCGTCAGCGGCTTCACCTTCCCGCGTCCGCCGTTGCTGCCCACCTTCTCGATCGGCGGCTCCAACTTCGGCACGGCACACGTGGCGATGTTCCTGCTCGGCCCCGCGCTGCTCGTCGCGCTGTCGTGGTTCCTGCGTCAGCACCGGGTCGGCATCGCCATCCGCGCGGCGGCCGACGACAACGACGCGGCCCTGCTCGACGGCATCCCCGCCAAGCGGATGGCGACCCTGGCCTGGGCGCTGGCGGGCGGCATCGCCGCCTTCTCGGCCATGCTGGTCACCCCGACGACGGCCGGTCAGTCGATCGACACCCTCGGCCCGGACCTGCTGCTCAAGGGCCTGGCGGGCGCCGTCATCGCCCGGATGTCCTCCATCCCGATCGCCGTCGTGGCGTCGCTGGGCGTCGGCCTGCTCGAGCAGGTCCTGCTGTCGAACCCCGACACCCGCTCCGCGGTGCCGCTGGCGCTGGGCATCATCATCGTCGTCGCCCTGCTGCGCCAGCCCGCGATCGGCCGCGCGGTGCGCGAGCAGACCGGCTGGTCGCGGATCGTCATGACTCCGCTGCCCAAGGAGTACCGCGCCCTGTGGGCGGTGCGCTGGTTCCCGCGGATCATGTCGGCCGTCCTCATCGGCATCGGCGTGGGCCTGGCGTACGTCGTCAGCAACGGCACCGCCTCGACGCTGACCAGCGTCGCGGGCTACGCCCTGGTCGCGCTCAGCGTCGGCCTGCTGACCGGCGTCTCCGGCCAGCTCTCGCTCGGCCAGTTCGCCTATGCCGGCATCGGCGCAGCCGTCTCGGTGCACGCGGTCTCCGGCACCGGGAACTTCGTGCTCGGCGTGCTGTGCGGGGTGATCGCCGCGGCCGGCGCGGCCGCGCTGGTCGGCATCCCAGCCATGCGGCTACGTGGGCTCGCGCTCGCGGTCTCCACCCTGGCGCTCGCCCTGGCGACGACGAACTGGCTGCTGCGGCTCGACAGCTTCCTCGGCTTCGGCGTGCAGCCCGCGAAGCCCACCTGGTGGGGCTACGCGCTCGAGCTCGCCATCGACTACTACCTCTTCGCCCTGCTCATGCTGATCCTGGCGATGTGGGTGGTGGGCAACCTGCGGCACTCCGGCCTCGGCCGGGCCTGGCAGGCGCTGCGCGACAACGAGGACGCCGCGCGGGCCTTCACGGTGCGCAGCAAGCTGCGCAAGATGCAGATCTTCGCTCTCTCCGGCGCCATCGCCGGTCTCGGCGGGGCCGTGATCGGTCACGGCCAGTCCCAGCTGACGGTCAACTCGTTCCCGGCCGATGCCAGCATCGACGTGGTGGCGATCGCGATCGTCGGCGGCCTGCTGCTGACCGGGGGCCCGATCCTGGGTGCCCTGATCATCATCGGCATCCCGGCGCTGTTCAGCCTCAACCTGTACGGCGACGCCCTGCTCGCCATCGCCTGGCTCGCCGTGGTGGTCATGCTGCCCGACGGTCTCGGCGGCATCGTCGCGAAGATGCGCGACAACTGGGCCGACGGGGTGGCCCGCCGGGCCGGCATCGACCCGGTGCGGGCGCGGCTCGGCTCCGACAAGCCGGCGATCTCCCCGCTGTCGGGCGGGATCCGGCTCGAGGGCCTCGGTGCCCAACGGGCCCAGGTCGAGGAGCCCGCCGCCCACGGCGAGGGGTCCCGGCCGGCCCCCATCCTGTCGGTCAACGGCGTGGGCCGCCGCTTCGGTGGCGTGGTCGCGGTGGACAGCGTGGACCTCGAGGCCGACCACGGCGAGATCGTCGGCATCATCGGCCCCAACGGCGCCGGCAAGACGACCCTGTTCGAGATCATCGCGGGCTTCACCGCGGTCGACCGCGGCCAGGTCTGGTTCGACGGCGTGGACGTCACCCGTCGTACGCCGGAGCAGCGGGCCAGCATCGGCCTGGTCCGCTCCTTCCAGGACGCCGCCCTCTTCCCGACGCTCACCGTCACCGAGACGCTGATGCTGGCCCAGGAGCGGACCTCACCCTCACGGCTGTGGCCCTCCGCGGTGGGATCGCGTGCGGAGGAGAAGCGCAAGGCGGAGAAGGCCGAGGAGCTCATCGAGCGGATGGCGCTCGAGCCGTTCGCGCTGCGCACGATCTCCGAGCTGTCCACCGGCACCCGCCGCGTGGTGGAGCTCGCCAGCCTGCTCGCCCTGGAGCCCCGGGTGCTGCTGCTCGACGAGCCGTCCGCCGGCATCGCGCAGAGCGAGAGCGAGCCGCTCGGCGAGCTGCTGCTCGGCATCCGCCGCGAGCTCGGCACCACCATGGTCGTCATCGAGCACGACCTGCCGCTGCTCTCGCACCTGTGCGACCGGATGGTGGCCATGAACCTGGGCCGGATCATCGCGGCCGGCACCCCGGACGAGGTCCGCGACCACCCCGAGGTCGTCCGTTCCTACCTGGGATCCGACCAGGCCGCGATCGACCGATCCGCCACCCGAACCACCCTTGCCGCAGTAGTGTCCCAACCCGGCGTACCGCCGACCCACTGAGGAGAGACCGTGAAGAACGCATCGACGCTGTTGAAGGCGATCGTGAGCTTGACGGCATTGCTCGTCGTCACGATCGTGGCCGCGCCACCGAGCTTCGCCAAGGCCACGCTCGAGGTCAGCGCCAGCCAGAACCTCAAGGACGGCCAGAAGATCGACATCAGCGGAGGCGGCTACAAGCCCGGCCTCACGCAGATCGCGGTCGGCCAGTGCATTGAGGGCTACACCGGCCCCTCGCACTGCAACCTGCAGGGCGGCGCCACCTTCCGCAACGCAGACGCCAGCGGTTCCATCGGCTCGTTCTCGGTGGTGGTCAAGGAGAAGTTCGGCGCCCACGACTGCACCAAGGTCAAGTGCGTCCTCGCCTCCGGCCCGCTGCCGACCGTCGCCGACGCCGCCACCGTCAAGGCCAACCAGGTCATCATCCCGATCACCTTCGGTGGCGCGCCGGCCGCCGAGGCGCCCGCCGAGACGCCCGCCGCCGCGCCGGCCGCCGACGAGCGCGCCGCGACCGACGACGAGCTGCCCAAGACCGGTGTCGCCGACAGCCTGCCGATGATCATGATGGCCGGGCTCGTGCTGCTCCTCGCCGGTGCCGGCCTGCGTCTCGGTACCCGTCGCCCGGGCGGTGTCGCATGAGGGCCGCGTTCCGCCGCGGCTTCGGCGGCGCGCTCGTCGCCGGTGCCGCCGCCCTCGCGGTCGCTCCGCTGCCGATGCTGACCGCGCCGGCCTCCGCTGCGCCGACGAAGGTCACGATGGAGATCGACTGCACGCTGCCGGTCTTCAACAGGGACTTCGACTGGACCGCCGAGGTCACCGCGAGCGCCGTCACCGACGGCACGAACACGTCGCTGTCGCTGGCGTTCAGCGACATGCCGGGTGTGGCGCCGGTCCCGGTGAACAAGCAGAACATCTCCGGGACGCTCGTCGCCGACGTCGACGGCAAGTCCGTCACGATGAAGGGGACGCGCAACGTCACCGCCGCCTCGAACGCTCCCGTCGGTGCTCCCACCGTCACGGCGTCGATCCCCGGCTCGACGGATCCGATCGACGTCTCCATCCTCACGTTCGACATGGTGGTGGCCGGTATCGAGATCAAGTGCAAGCCGGAGACCTCGGGCGCGGTGGGCGCGGTGGCGGTGGAGACCGGCACGCTGCCTACGGCGAGCCCGACCCCCACGGTCACCCCCACCCCCACTCCCACGCCCACCCCGACCAAGCCGGAGTCGACGCCGACGAAGGCCCAGGGTGCCAAGAAGGGCGTGCCGGCCAAGGGCAAGGCGAGCTTCGACTGCAAGCTGATGACGCTCGGCAGCCCGTTCAAGTACAACCCGACCGTGACCGTCTCCGGCGCCCGCGCCAAGGAGGGCGACAGCAAGGTCTCCATCAGCGCGAAGTTCTCCGAGATCCCCGGCCTGGCGCCGGTCCCGATCGAGAACGGCACGATGAAGATCACCGCCGCGGCCAAGATCGACGGCAAGAACGTCTCGTTCTCGCACTCCTCGACGGTCAACGCGCCCACCTACGGCACGGTCGCGGTGCCGACCCTGACCTCGACGGTGGAGACGGACAACGACCAGGTCCCGGTCGAGATCACCGCCTTCAAGTTCGACTTCGGTGAGATGTCCGGGCTGACCGTCTACTCCGACTGCAAGGGCGGCGGCAAGCTCAGCCGGATGACCGTCGGTGTCGGCGAGAAGGCTGTCAACGAGGTCGGCGACGACGTCGCCGGCGGCGGCAGCGCGGGCGGCGGTACTCCCGCGGCCGGCGGTTCGTCCCTGCCCGGCACCGGTGCCGGCGCGCCGCTCGCGGCCATCGGTCTGTGGGCGGGTGCGCTGGCCCTGTTCGGCGCGGCGGTCTTCCTGCTGGTCCCGCGCTCGCGCATCCAGGCCTAGCACCGCTCGCAACGCCTCGGCCCCCGCCGACCGCAAGGTCGGCGGGGGCCGAGTTCTTTTTGCCCGCGGCCGCCTCGGGCCCGGCGTCCCGAGATGCGACGAGCCCCCGGGACCTTGCGGTCCCGGGGGCTCGGTGTGCAGCAGCGGTGCGGACTCAGTAGGTGAACGAGCGCGCCGCCTTGAAGCCGGTGGCGCTGAGCTTGTCGACCGAGATCGGCTTCGCGGGCGAGGCGATCTCGTTGCGGTAGACCAGCGGCGGCAGGCCCTGCTCGGCCGAGAGCCGGTCGAAGAGCTCGGCGTTGCGCGGCGGCAGCTCGGGGTGCGTGAGGTTGTAGACCCCGCTCAGGTCGTTCTCGATGGCGTGCACGACGGCGTCGGCGGCGTCGTTGACCTGCAGCCGGTAGAGCAGCGCCTCGCCGGAGAACGGGACGGAGCCGCCCAGGTACTTGTGCGCCATCGCGACCTTCTCGCCGATCGGCGGGTCGCCCTCGCCGAAGATGTCGCCACAGCGCAGGACGACCGCCCGGTCGCCGGCGCGGCCGTAGGCGGCCTCCATGAGCAGGAAGTTCGCCGGGCTCGGGTCGGAGGACTCGGTGACGGGGGAGTCCTCGTCGATCACGTCGAGGTGGTTCGCCGCGTCGCCGTACACCGACAGCGACGAGAGCGAGACCAGCTTGGTCTCAGGCCCAGCGGCCGCGACGACGTTCTCGGCGGTCTTCACGAGGATCTCGCGGTAGGTGACCGCGCGCTCCTCGGGCGTCATCGAGTTCGCCGCCGACGGGCCGGCGGTCACGACGACCGCGTCCATGCCGGCCACCGCGCTGTTCACCGTCTCGGCGTCGGAGCCGCGCAGCACGACGGCCTTGCCGAAGCGCTCCTTGAGCCGGGCCACCTTCTCCTCACTGGTGGCGGTGACGGTCACGTCGTGGCCGAGCTCCTTGAGGCGCTCGGCGGCGGCGGAGCCGACGAAGCCGGCACCGATCACGAGAATCTTCACTTGGTCTCCTCCATCTGGCGCAGTCCGGCACGGACCGCGACCAGCTCCTCGACGCGTTCGGCGCCGAGGAATCGCTTGGACAGTTCATTCATCGGGTCGAGCGTGTAGCCGTTGGTGCGGATCGTGTGGTCGCGCTCGCGGAGGGCGGCGCGCTCCTCGGCGGGCACCGGCTGGGCGTCGGCCACCCAGCCCAGCCAGGTGTCCACGCGGCGGTGGACATCCTCGCGCAGCGCCGCCACCACGTCGTCGGAGCGGTCCGCGACGTAGGAGTTGGCGACCGGCGAGGTGTAGGCGCGCATGTAGGTGCCGTGGCTGACCGACCAGGTGAACCGGTCGTCGCCGCGGAGCTTCAGCCAGCCCTCGTTCTGCGGGCTGTAGTAGCGCTCCAGGTAGTCGGTGTCGGTCATCAGGTCCCGGCGGGCGACGAAGTCGCTGTAGTGGAAGACCTGCGGCACCGTGCCGAAGACGATGATCAGGTGCGGCACGTCGATGTGCGGGCCGAGCCAGACCTGGAGGTTCATGTCCAGGATGGACGCGCTGCGGTTGCCGATCCAGGAGTGGACCAGCCACTCCGCGCCGTTGTCCGCGTCTCCGGTGAACGTGTTGAGGGAGCCCTCGTAGCTGCCGTCCTCGGTCTGCCAGTAGCCGAGGCCTTCGCTGGTGGGGTGCGCGGTGACGGGCAGGGCAGCGGTGACCTTGTCCTTCGCCTCGCTGAGGATCTCCCAGAATTGGGCCCAGAGATCGTGGCTGTCGACGTCGGGCGCCTCAGCCAGGAACTCGTGGATGGTCTTGGTCTGCGTGCTGCTGCTCACGTAGCCAGCGTATAGATATATGATCTATTCTGCCAGGAGGTGCCCATGATCGTCGTCGTCAGCCAAGCGTGGACCAAGCCGTCGGAGGAACACGCCGCGGCCTACGTCGCGCTGAGCGAGGAATTCGGCCGGTTCTTCCGGACCCAGCCGGGCTTCCGCGGGCGGCGACTGCTGCGCGGCGTGGAGAACCCTTGGCACTTCACCCACCTGCGCTGGTTCGACTCCGTCGAGGCCTACGAGGCGTGCACCACCGCGGAGGGCTACGTCGCCCACACCGAGGCGATGTACGAGCACCTCCAGCCGTACGAGTCCTACCCCCGCGAGTACCTCGAGGTCGTCCTCGACGAGCCCGACCCCACCCCCGAGCGCGGCGGTGTCGGTCAGTGACCACCTTCGTCCTCGTGCACGGCGCCTTCCGCGGCGGCTGGGCCTGGCGGCGGGTGCGCCCGCTGCTGCTCGCCGCCGGGCACGACGTGCACGCCCCGAGCCTGCTGGGCTCCGGCGAGCACGCCGCCCACCTCGGTGCGGTGAGCGGCCTGCAGGTGTGGGTCGACCAGGTCTCCCGCCTGCTCGAGCTGGAGGACCTGTACGACGTGGTGCTGGTCGGGCACAGCCAGGGCGGTCTGGTCACCACGGGTGTGGCCGCGGCCGTGCCCGAGCGGATCGGCCTGCTGGTGCACCTCGACGCCGCGCTGCCGCTGCCCGGCCAGCGGGCCGTCGACCTGCTCGGCGCCCCCGCGGCGCTGCCCGCGCGCGAGACCCACGTGCCGCCGCAGCCGGCCGCGGCCGCCGGCGAGCACGACCCGGCCACGGCCGCCTGGCTGGACGCGCGCACCACCGCCTCGCCGGTCGCCGTCGCGCTGGACCCCGTCGTCGCCGTACCGCCGCAGGTGCGTGAGATGCACGCCTTCTGCTCACAGACCCCCGAGGGCTACCCCTCGAGAGCCGTCCGGGCCCGCCTGGACGCCGCCGGCACGAGCTACCGACTGCTCGTGGCCGGTCACGACGCCCCACTCTCTGCACCCGAACTGGTCGCCGAGCTCCTGCTCGACGCGGCCGCAGAGAACGATGAAAGGAACGACGGATGAGCGTGCAGCCCGGCTGGGAAGGCCGATTCTTCGAGGACTTCACCGTGGGGGACGTCTACCGTCACCCGCTCGGTCGCACGGTCACGGAGTACGACAACATCTCGTTCTCGCTGCTGACGATGAACACCAACCAGATGCACTTCAACTCCGTCTACGCCGCGCAGTCGGAGTTCGAGAAGCCGCTGGTCGTCTCCACCCTCACCGTCGCGATCGCGGTCGGGCAGAGCGTCACCGACCTCACCCAGAACGCCTTCGCCAACCTGGGCTGGGACGAGATCCGGATGACCCACCCGGTCTTCGCGGGCGACACCCTGTTCAGCGAGTCGGTCGTGCTGGAGAAGCGTGAGTCCTCCTCGCGCCCGCACGCCGGCATCGTCACCGTCAAGACCCGCACCCTGAACCAGAACGGCGACGAGGTCTGCTCCTTCAAGCGGACGTTCTACGTCTACAAGACCGGTGCCGAGCAGCTCGAGGGCATCTTCCCCGAGGGCAAGCGGCCGATCACCGAAGGCACCCCGCTCGCCGACGCCGCCGACTCCGCCGACGCAGGGGCCTGAGGGCGATGCGGATCACCTTCGCGCCGTGGGGCGAGACGCTGGCCGAGATGGCCGACGCCGCCGCCCGGGCAGAGGCCGCCGGCGCCGAGGCCGTGTGGGCACCCGAGCTGCACCGCAGCGCGACGGTGACCGCGGCCGCGCTGGTGCAGGCCACCAGCACCGCCCAGGTCGGCACCGCCATCACCTTGGCGTTCACCCGCAGCCCGATGGTGACCGCGCTCGAGGCGCTCGACCTCGACGAGCTCTCCGACGGCCGCTTCGTCCTCGGCCTGGGCACGGGCGTGCAGCGGCTCAACGAGGACTGGCACAACGCCCGCTGGGGCAAGCCGGTCACCCACATCCGCGAGACCGTGCGCAACGTGCGGCACTTCGTCGCCAACGCCACCAGCGGTGAGCCGATGGAGCTCGACGGCGAGCACGAGCCGATGCGGATCCGCGGCTACGAGCGCCCCTACCCGGTGCGCCGCACCGAGATCCCCGTCTACCTGGCCGCGATGGGCCCGGCGATGACCCGCCTGGCGGGCCGGATCGCCGACGGCTGGATCAGCCACGAGCTGTGCTCGCCGTCGTACCTGAAGGACCGGATCCTGCCCGAGATCGACGCCGGGATCGACGCCGTCGAGGGCCGCGAGCGCTCCGACATCGAGCTCGTCGTCTCCGCCTGCTGCTCCGTCGCCGCCGACCCGGCGGCCGCGGTCGACCGGGTGCGCGGCCACGTCGGCTTCTACGCCAGCGTGCGCACCTACGCCGACTTCTTCGGCTTCCACGGCCTCGGCGAGGCCCAGCAGCGGGTGATCGACGCCTTCCGTGCCGGCGCGGGTGCCGAGCACCTCGCCGCCGCGGTCACCCCCGACATGGTCGACGCGGTCACCCTCAACGGCGACCGCGACCGGGTCGCGACCCAGCTCGCCGCCTACGAGGGCATCGCCGACGCGGTCAAGCTCTCCGCCCCCACCCACGGCCTGACTCCCGCGGAGATCAGGGCCGGCCAGGACGAGGTCATCGGCCTCATCGCATCGCTCACAGGAGGTCGGCCGTGAAGCCGCTCGAGGACATCAGGATCATCTCGCTGGAGCAGTACGGCGCCGGCCCGTTCGGCAGCGTGCACCTTGCCGACCTCGGCGCCGAGGTCATCAAGATCGAGGACCCCAGCGTCGGTGGCGACGTGGGCCGCTACGTGCCGCCGTACTTCACGGGAGAGGACTCGCTGTTCTTCGAGACCTTCAACCGCAACAAGAAGTCGATCTCGCTCGACATCAAGACCCCCGCCGGGCGCGCGGTCTTCGAGGACCTGGTCCGCAACGCCGACGCCGTCTACTCCAACCTGCGCGGGGACGTGCCGGAGAAGATCGGCATCACCTACGACCAGCTCAAGCACCTCAACCCGGCGATCGTGTGCTGCTCGCTCACCGGCTTCGGCATGACCGGGCCGCGGATGAAGGAGCCGGGCTACGACTACGTGCTGCAGGGCCTGGCCGGCTGGATGGAGCTGACCGGCGAGCCCGACGGCCCGCCCACCAAGTCCGGCCTGTCGCTGGTCGACTTCTCCGGCGGCTACGTCGCGGCGCTGTCGCTGATGGCCGGCCTGCACGCCGCCAAGCGCGACGGCATCGGCATGGACTGCGACGTCAGCCTCTACGACACCGCGATGGCGATGCTGACCTACCCGGCGACGTGGCACCTCAACGCCGGCTACACCCCGAGCCGCACCAGCCACTCCGCGCACCCCTCGCTGGTGCCGTTCCAGGCGTTCGAGGCCTCCGACGGCTGGTTCGTCGTGGGTTGTGCCAAGGAGAAGTTCTGGAAGCGGCTGGCCGAGGTCCTCGGGCACCCGGAGTGGGCCGAGGAGGGCTCGCCGTACGCGAGCTTCTCGGGGCGCAACGAGCGCCGCGAGGAGCTCATCGCCGAGCTCGACGCCATCTTCGCGACCAACACCGTGGAGCACTGGCTCTCGCTGTGCTACCCGGCCGCGATCCCGTGCGGACCGATCAACGACGTCGAGGCGGCGCTCAAGGACGAGCACCTGATCGCGCGCAACATGCTGGTGGAGACCGACCACCCGCGCTACGGCACGGTCAAGCAGGTCGCCTCGCCGGTCAAGGTCGGCGCCGAGGTGCCCGACTACGTCCGCGCGCCGCAGCGCAACGAGCACTTCACCGAGGTGCTCACCGGGGTCGCCGGGTACGACGCCGAGAGGATCGCCGAGCTGCGTGCAGCCGGCGCGTTCGGGGACGTGCCGGCGGTCGAGGGCTGATGATCGCGCCGGACCTGGCCGCCTGGGCGGTCGGGGAGCTCGACGTGCCCGCCGAGGTGCAGCACGCCGCGAAGCGACACCTGCTCGACGGCCTGGGCAACGCGGTCGCCGGTGCGCGCGCCGGCGCCGCGGCCCCGGCGGTGAGCGTCGCCGCCGGCCTCGGCGGCCCGGCGGAGGCCACGATCCTCGGCTGCACCGACCGGGTCTCCGCGCCGGCCGCCGCGCTGGCCAACGGCACGCTGGTGCACGCGCTGGACTTCGACGACACCCACGCCGGCGGGCTGGTGCACGCCACCGCCGTCGTGCTGCCGGCCGTGCTCGCGGTGGGTGAGCAGGTCGGTGCCCGCGGCCGGGACCTGCTCGACGCCGCGGTGGTCGGCTACGAGGTCGCCTGCCGCGTCGCCGGTGCCGCGCCGCACCGCTTCCACGCCGGCGGCCTGCACGCCACGATGGTGGCCGGCGTCTTCTCCTCGGCGGCCGTCGCGGCCCGGCTCATGGGGCTGGACGCGGCGACGACGACGAGTGCGCTGGGCATCGCCGGCAGCCAGGCCGGCGGCCTGCTCGCCTTCCTCGCCACCGGGGCCAGCACCAAGCAGCTGCACCCCGGCTTCGCCTCGCAGTCCGGCATCCTCGCCGCGCGGCTCGCCGCCGCCGGCGCCACCGGCCCGGAGACCGTCTTCGACGGCCCGCACGGTGTGTACGACGCCCTGGCCACCGGTCAGGTCGACACCGGCTTCATCCTGCGCGACCTCGGCTCGACCGAGGCTGCCACGTGGCAGACCACGCAGATCGGGATCAAGCCGTGGCCGACCTGCCAGCTGGCGCACGCCACGATGGCTGCCGCGCAGGTGGCCCTGGCGCAGGCCGGCGTCGATGCCTCGGCGGTGCGCGCGGTGTCCGCGCAGGTGCACCCGGACTCGGCGTCGGTGGTCTGCGCCGCCGACCGCGACCTGACCCGGCCCGCGAGCCCGTACGCGGCGAAGTTCAGCCTGCCGTGGAGCGTGGCGGCGATCCTGGTGGACGGTGCCGTCGGCATCGACACCTACGCCGAGGCCAACCTGGCCCGGCCCGAGCTGACCGAGCTCGCCGGCCGGATCACTTGGAGCCTCACCCCCGGCGCCGGTGTGGCCGCGGATGCCGCCGGCGACGTGGTGCTCACCCTGGCCGACGGGCGCACCGTCACCGGCCACGTGGACCGCAGCCCCGGCGGCGGCTCGGCGCCGCTGTCCGAGGACGGCCTGTTCGCCAAGCTGGCCGGCAACGTCGCCGACACCGGGCTCGCCGAGCGCCTGCGAGCCGCCGTGGACGCTCTGCCGAGCGCCGGCGACGCCACCGAGATCCTGTCCCTGGCCGCCGCGGCGGCCGTCGTACCCTCCGAGGAGACCACCGCATGACGCTGTCCGCCATCAAGCCCGCGAAGTTCGAGTGGTTCCCCTACGAGGGGTTCACGTTCTGCCTCGGGCTCAGCGAGGGTGACGCGGCCTGGACCTCGGGCCACACCTCCGCCCGGCACGACGAGGCCATCGGCAAGATGACCGTCGAGGGCTCCATGGAGACCCAGGCCCGCATCGCCTACGCCAAGTGCCTGGCCATCCTGGAGGCCGCCGGGTTCGGCCCCGAGGACGTCACCCGGGTCAGCGAGAACATCACCGTCGCCGGCCTGGCGGCGTACGACGACGCCGCCGGCGTGCGCAAGGAGCTGCTCGGCGAGCGCCCCACCGTGCGCACCGTCATCGTCGAGCGCCTGGTCCGTCGCGCCGCGTGGATCGAGGTCGAGCTGCACGCGGTCAAGGGCGGCGGCGCGCAGCTGCGGGCGGCCTCCGAGGCACGCGAGGCCGGCACCTGGCAGGCCTCGGCGATCACCGAGGGCACCGACGGCGTGGTCTACCTGCCCACCGTCACGCCGATCGACGCGAACGGCGACGTCGTCTTCGAGGGCGACTTCGTCTCGCAGTACCGCTACGTGCTGGAGCGGGCCGGCGACATGCTCGAGGCCGTCGGCCTGACGCTGGGTCACGCCGTGACCACCTACGACTACTCCACGCCGGAGACCCGCGCGGTCTACCGCGGCACGCACAAGGTCCGCAAGGAGCTGCTCGGCAACAACGCCGGCGGCGTCTACCCGGGCGCCGGCGGCATCCTGATGTCGCAGCTGCACGCCCCGGGCGCGCTGGTGGCCATCGACGTGACCGCCTCGCGGCACCCGCTGGAGATCGTCAACCCGGGCTGGAGCCGCTACGACACGCTGACCTACGCCCCGGGCGTGAAGGCCGGCCGGATGCTGTTCATGTCCGGCTTCGCCGCGCTCGACATGGAGACCCAGCAGGCGCTGCACGACGGCGACCTGGGCAAGCAGGCCGAGGCCACCTACGGCGCCATCCTGACGTTGCTGGAGCACGCCGGCCTCGGTCCCGAGCACCTGCTGGAGACCACCGAGTACTGCGTGGAGTCCTACGTCGGCGACTACAAGGCCGTCGCGGACGTGCGCGAGAAGCTGCTCGTCGCACCGTGGCCGGCCTCCACCGGCGCGCTGTGCAAGGCGCTGCTGCGCCCCGAGTTCGGCCTCGAGGTCTTCCCGACCGCGCTCTACCCGGCCGACCACCCCGCGGTGACGGGGGTGCAGGCATGAGCGAGAACTCCCTGCTGACCCCCGAGGTGCTGGCGCTCAAGGGCCGCACCGTCACCTACACCGCACCCGAGCCGTGCGGTGCCGCGGCCGGGCGCTACTTCGGCCTGGCCATCGGCGACGAGAACCCGCTGTACTCCGACGCCGACTTCGCCCGGGCCCAGGGGCTGACCGGGGTGACCTGGCCGCTGACCCTGATCTGCGAGACCAACCAGTACGCCGGGCTGCCGATGGACGCCGACGGCTACGCCGGGCACACCTGGGGCCTGGAGATGCCGGGCACCCGGCAGGTGCGTGGCGGCAACGCCTACACGTTCCACCGCCGCATCCGTCCCGAGGACACCGTCGTGGCCACCTGGTCCATCGACGACGTACAGGGCAAGGTGACCGGCTCGGGCAACGAGATGGTCATCATCACCTCGACCGCGCGGTACGCCACCACCGAGGGCGAGCCGCTGGCGGAGAACACCGAGACGATCATCTTCGTCGGACTGGAGAAGAAGGCATGAGCGCCGCGAACGACGTGGACCACGCGACGATCCAGGCCACCGTCGCCGCCGGCGACGTGGTGCCGCCGCTGGAGCGGACCATCACGCTCGTCGACATGGTCGCCTACGCCGGCGCCACCTGGGACTTCTACAAGTCGCACTACGACCCCGAGTTCGTGGCCGCGGCCAAGCTGCCCGGCCCGATCGTGGACGGCCAGGTCTTCGGCGCCCTGCTCGTCGAGCAGCTGCAGGACTGGCTCGGCCCGGCCAGCTTCGTGGCCACGCTGTCCTTCCAGTTCAAGAACCTCGTCTTCGCCGGCGAGACCATCCGCTGCGAGGGTACGGTCACCGAGGTCTCCGACGGCCGGCTCGTCGCCGACCTGAGCGTCGGCGTCGTCGGCGAGGACGGTGCCGTGACCCGGCTCGCCGTCGCCGGCGGCAAGGCCGAGGTCCTGCTCGGTCAGGCCGACGGCCCCGGGGCAGCCTCGTGACGGGTGTTGCCGTCGTCGGGGCCGCGGAGTGCGACCTCGGCGTCACCGGCAAGTCGATCCTCGGGCTGCAGACGCAGGCCGTGACCCGCGCGCTGGCCGACGCCGGGCTGAGCCTGGCCGACGTCGACGGCATCGCCTCGACCAGCGTCTCCCGGTTCTCCGCCACCCAGCTCGCCGAGCACTTCGGGATCACCCCGCGCTGGACCGACTCGACCTTCGCCGGCGGCAGCGCCTACGAGATGTTCGTGGCTCGCGCGGCGCAGGCGATCGAGGCCGGCCAGGCCTCCGTCGTGGTGATCACCTTCGCCTCCAACCAGCGCTCGGCCGCCTCGCGTCGCCTCGGCGGCGTCTACGAGCCGTGGACCCCGGAGGCACAGTTCGAGGAGCCCTACGACCCGCTGTTCCCGCTGTCGTACTACGCGATGGCGGCGCAGTCCTACCTGCACCACTCGGGCGCGAAGCGTGAGCAGCTCGCCGAGGTCGCCATCGCCGCGCGGGAGTGGGCGCTGCTCAACCCGAAGGCGTTCCGGCACACCAAGGGCTCGCTCAGCGTCGAGGACGTGCTGGGCTCCACGATGATCTCCTCGCCGCTGACCGCGGCCGACTGCTGCCTGGTCACCGACGGAGGCGGCGCGATCGTGCTCACCTCGCTGGAGCGGGCCCGCGACCTGAAGCAGGTCCCGGTCCGGGTCCTCGGCTACGGCGAGCGCACCACGAACAACTCGTTCACCGGTCACGACGACCTGACCGTCTCGGGTGCTGCGGGCTCCGCAGCCGACGCCTTCGCCCGCGCGGGCGTCACCGTCGCCGACGTCGACGTCACCCAGGTCTACGACTCCTTCACCATCACCGTCGCGCTCACCCTCGAGGCGCTCGGGTTCTGCGGCAAGGGCGAGGCGCTCGACCTGATCGCCGACGGCCGCACCCGGCCCGGGGGAGCGCTGCCGCTGAACACCAGCGGCGGCGGGCTGTCCTACTGCCACCCCGGCCAGTACGGCGTGCTGCTGCTCGTCGAGGCCGTGCGCCAGCTGCGCGGTGAGTGCGGCGCGCGGCAGGTGCCGGGCGCCGAGGTCGCCGTGGCGCACGGCACCGGCGGCATCCTGTCCACCCACGCCACCGTCGTCCTGGGGAGGGACCGATGACCGACCCCGCACCCGATCCCACGCCCAACAGCGTCTTCGTCCCCGGCACCGCGTCCCCGGCCGACGACCTCACCCAGGCCTGGTGGGACGCCGCGACCGAGCGCCGGCTGACCGTGGAGACCTGCGCGGCCTGCGGCAACCGCCAGCACCCGCCCCGCGGCGTGTGCACGGCCTGTTCCTCCACCGAGCACCTGGGCCAGGCCGACGTCGCCGGCACCGGCACCATCGACTCCTTCACCGTGGTCCACCGCGCGCCGCGCGCGGACCTGGAGGTGCCCTACGTGCTCGCCCGGGTCCGCCTGGGTGAGGGGCCGGTGCTGCTGACCCGCCTGGTCGGTGGGCTGGAGTGGCGCATCGGCCAGCCCGTGACCGTGGCCTGGGCCGACCTCCCGGACGGCCGGGCCCTCCCGTACTTCACCCGCATCCCCGACAGCCAGACCTGAGAGGCACCGATGGACTTCAAGCTCAACGAGGACCAGGCCGAGTTCAAGGCGCTGCTGCGCCAGTTCGTCGACAACGAGATCATCCCGGTCGCGCGCGAGTGGGAGCAGGCGGGCCGCTACCCGACCGAGATCGTCGACGGCATGAAGGACATGGGCCTGTTCGGCATCACCGTGCCGGAGCAGTACGGCGGCCTCGACCTCGACCCGGTCGCGTTCGGCCTCGTCTTCGAGGAGATCGCCCGCGGCTGGATGGGCATCGCCGGCATCCTGGGCAGCCACTCCTTGGCCTGCCGCCTCATCGCGATGCACGGCACCGAGGAGCAGAAGGACAAGTACCTGCCGGACCTGGCCACCGGCAAGCGTCGTACCGGCATCGGCCTGACCGAGCCCGATGCGGGCACGGACCTCCAAGGCATCCGCACCACCGCGAAGCTGGACGGCGACCACTACGTCGTCAACGGCGCGAAGATGTGGATCACCAACGCCCGCTACGCCGACCCGCTCCCGGTGCTGGTGAAGACCGACCCGACCGCGAGCCCGGCGCACAAGGGCATGAGCGTGCTGCTCATCGAGGCCGGCACCCCTGGCTTCGAGGTCACCAAGGACATCCCCAAGCTCGGCTACAAGGGCACCGAGTCCTGCGAGATCCTGCTCGACAACGTCCGCGTCCACAAGGACCAGCTGGTCGGCGGCGTCGAGGGCAGGGGCATGCAGCAGGTGCTCTCCGCGCTGGAGTGGGGCCGGGTCAACATCGCCGCCCGCTCCGTCGGCATCGCGCAGCGTGCCTACGAGGAGGCGCTGGCCTACTCCAAGCAGCGCAAGGCGTTCGGTCAGGCCATCTCGGAGTTCCAGCTCATCCAGGCCAAGCTCGGCGAGCTCGGCACCCAGGTCCAGGCCGCACGGCTGATGGCCTACTGGGCCGCGGACGCGGTGCGCCAGGGCCGCGCCGACGGCGCCACCGGCATGGCGAAGATCTTCTGCTCCGAGGTCGCGCTGCAGTCGGCCATCGACTCGCTCAAGGTGCACGGCGGCTACGGCTACTCCACCGAGTTCGAGGTCGAGCGGCTCTACCGCGACTCGATCCTGATGAGCATCGGCGAGGGCACCAACGACATCCTGCGCACGGTCGTGGCGAAGTCGCTGCTCAAGGGCGAGACGAAGGTCGGCTGATGGGTACGGCTCTCTCCCGCTCGGCGCTCTACGTCCCGGGCGATGCTCCGGACAAGCTGCGCAAGGCGCTGGACCGCGGGGCCGACGAGCTGATCGTCGACCTCGAGGACGCGGTGCTGCCGGCCAACAAGCCCAAGGCCCGCGACATCGTGTGGATGTGGGTCGACGGCCTGCCCGCCACCGACGTCAAGGTCTGGGTCCGCATCAACCAGCACGGCCCCGAGCGCGAGGCCGACGTCCGCGCCCTGGCCGGCTGCGAGGAGCTCGCCGGCTTCGTCGCGGCCAAGACCGAGGACGCCGCCGAGCTCGTCGCGCTCGACGCGCTGCTCACCGAGCTGGGCTCGGCCGCCAAGGTGGTCCCGCTGCTGGAGAGCGCGAACGCGGTCCTCAACGCCCGCGAGATCGCGCTCGCGCCGCGGGTGGAGCGGCTCCAGGTGGGGGAGGCCGACCTGCGCGCCGACGTCGGGGTCACCCCCGGGGCCGACGAGCGGGAGCTGCTCTACGCCCGCAGCCACGTCGTCTTCGCCTCGGCTGCGGCCGGCATCTCCCCGCCGATCGCCCCGGTGTCGGTGGAGTTCCGTGACCTCGACGCCTACCGCGCCTCCACCGAGGCCGTGGCCCGGCTCGGTTTCGTGGGTCGTGCCTGCATCCACCCCGCCCAGGTCGCCGTCGCCAACGAGGTGTTCACCCCGACCGACGAGGAGGTCGCCAAGGCGACCGCGCTGCTGGAGCGGTTCGCCGGTGGCGACGCCGGCGTGGGTGTGGACGCCGACGGCCGGATGGTCGACGAGGCGGTCCTGCGCCAAGCGCGTGGAGTGCTGGTGCGACGCCGCTGACCGCACCTAGCGAGGCAAATACCGAAGGGCCGGACGTCATCGTCCGGCCCTTCGCGTTACCTCGGCGTTTCATCTTCAGAAAGTTCTTGGGATTCGGTGGTCACCGACACGGCGATCATATATCTTATCGATGAGACCTAGGCCACACCCGCCCATGGGATGGCCCACGAGGAGGAAACACATGCGTTTTCGCAAGCTTGCCGGCCTTTCGGCCGGAGCCCTGACCCTGGGCATGCTCGCCGCGCCCGCCCTGATGACCCCCGCCAACGCTGCCGTCACGTCGACCGCGACCGCCAGCTTCACCTGCGGCACCGGTATGCAGACGTCGGCGTACAACGCGACCATCACGTTCAAGCTCGCCCACAACAACGGTGGCGCGTCGCTGACCGCGACGCTCTCCGACATGCCGAACGGTGCGCCGGCGCAGTACGTGAACTTCCCCGGTGCGACGGTCTCGAACAAGCTGACGGTCGCCGCCAACGGCGCGGACGTCGTGCTCGAGGGCTCGCACAAGGCCGACTTCATCGGCGGCACGCCGACGAAGATGCCGAAGGCGACGGGCAGCCTCGCGACCCGTCCCGCCTCGATCTCCATCAAGGCCTACTCCTACGACGTGAAGAAGGCCGACGGCACGAACGCTGCCGCGCAGTCCTGCACGCTGGCCGCCCCGGTGGCGGTGACCTTCGCTGACGAGGCGCAGCTCGCCGGCGTGAACGCGACGTGCACGATCGACATGTCCGCGAGCGGTTTCGGCGGCGCGGGCGCGTACCCGGCCAAGCTCGAGACCACCGCGACCATGCCCGCCAAGGGCACCGTGGGCACGGCGATGACCGTCCCGGTCACCGCCAAGATCACGCTCGGCCGTGAGTTCTCCGACTACCTCGAGACCTCCCCGGTCAAGAAGGTCACCGGCAAGGTCGCGCCGAAGATCACCGTCGGTGCCGCCACCGCCACCGGTGACATCGCGCTCAGCACCTGGAACCGCACCATCCCCTCCGGCACCGGCATCGGTTCGCCGGTCAACGAGTTCGTCAGCGTCGAGGGCGCGGGCAACGTGACGGTGAAGCCCGCCGCTGCCGGCACCCACAACGCGACGCTCTCCGGCGCCGCGGGTTCCGCCACCATGACGGTCACCTTCGGTGACGTCGAGATGGACGCTCCGATGGACTGCGTGCTCGCTGCGCCGGCCACCCTGGCCTCCGTGTCCGTCGTCGCCGCCGGTCCGTCGGCCGCGTGCAAGGCCGCCACCACCAACGCGACCAAGGCCGCCTCGGCGTACACCGCCGCGAAGAAGGCGTACACCAAGGCCGTCAAGAAGGTGAAGGCCCTCAACAAGAAGGTCAAGAAGGCCAAGGGCGCCAAGAAGACCAAGCTCAAGAAGCAGGTCAAGAAGGCCAAGAAGGCCCAGACCTCGGCCAAGAAGAAGGTCAGCTCGACCACCAAGGCGCTGAGCTCCGCGAACGCCGCCAAGAAGAAGAGCTGCTGATCCCGCCGTCCGGGTGCCCTGCCTGTGGGGGAAGGGCACCCGGCCGGTCAGCATGAACCACCAGCAGGGCCCCGGCACGGATCTCCGTGCCGGGGCCCTGCTGCGTCTTGCGGCCCGCCGAATCCCCCCTGGTGGCCCGCCGAATCCCCCCTGGTGGTCCGCCGAATCCCCCCTGGTGGTCGGCCGAATCACCTGTCGTGGTCGCTCGAACCGCCCGTCGTGCCCGGGTACGACGAAGGGGCCGGGGGAGTGCCCCCAGGCCCCTTCTGTGCGGTGTCGGCTCAGAGGCCGTAGCGCGCCAGCTTGTCGTTCTTCTTCGCGTAGCCGGGGTTCATGAACCGCTTGGTCATCCGGCCGGTGGTCAGCCAGGCGATGGCGTCGCCGTTCTTGGTGCTGGCGAGCATCTTGTCGACCAGCTCGGGCGCGACGTCCTCCACGTGGTCGACCAGGATGTTCAGCACCTTGCGCTGCTTGGCGACCTGGTCGGGGGCGGCCGCGGCCTCGCGCAGCCAGCCGTCGGTGATCAGGATGCCCGGGCGGATCTGGCCGACCCGCACCCCGGAGCCCTCCACCTCCTTCACCAGCGCCTTGGTGAACATGTCGAGGCCGCGCTTGGTGGCGCCGTACACGCCCATGTTGGGCCGGATCCGGCCGTCGCTGCCGCCGCCGAGCACGTTGAAGAGCTGGCCACCGCCCTGGGTGGTCATGCCGCGCACGGCGGTCTGCGAGCCGAAGATGGTGCCGTACATGTTGGTCTGCACCATCGCCCGCACGGCCTCGGCGGGGGTGTCGACGATGGCGTGCGTGGTGTGCGCGACGCCGGCGTTGTTGACCCAGATGTCGACGCGGCCGAGCTCGCTCGCGGCGTGCTCCCACAGCGCGTCGAGGGAGGCGGGGTCGGTGACGTCGACCGTGCGGCCGAGCGCGCGGGCGCCGCCGCGGGACTCCAGCTCGGCGACGGCCGCCTTGAGCGCCGGCTCGTCGCGCCCGGTGAGGACGACGTTGTGGCCACGGGCGTGGAAGGCGCTCGCCATCGCACGTCCGATCCCCTTGGTGCTGCCGGTGATGACGACGTTCTTCATGCGTCTTCCTTCCTCGGGTCCCGGCGGGACCGCTACGACACGTGGACGACGACCTTGCCGCGGTTGCGGCCGGCCATGAGCTCGGCGAAGGCCTGTCCGGCGTTCTCCAGCCCCTCGTGGGCGTCCTCGAGCGCGACGACCTCGCCGCGGGCGAGCAGCTCGCCGACCCGCTCGCGGTGCGCGTCGGCGAGGTCGGCGTGGTCGTAGACGACCATGCCGTACGTCGTCGCGCGGGCCGCCATGAGCGCGCCGACCCGGATCCGGGTGGGCGCGGCGCCGTTGTTCTGGTCGATGACGCCGACCAGGGAGACCCGGGCGCCGACGGCGAGGTGCTCCACGACACCGTCGAGGGTCTCCTGGTCGGCCATGTGCACGTAGCCGTGGATCTTCTCGGGGCAGGCGGCGTGCAGCTCGTCGATCCAGCCCGGTCGTCCGCGCAGGACGGTGGCGTCGTAGCCGAGGTCCTTGGCGATCGCGGCCTTGTCCTCGTCGCCGACGATCGCGACGGTCCGGGCGCCGGCGAGGCGCGCGAGCTGGCCGACGAGGGAGCCGACGCCGCCGGTGGCGGCGGTGACCACGATCGTCTCTCCGGCGGCGGGGCGCAGGTGCCGCTCGACGACGGCGAAGGCGGTCAGCCCGGGCATGCCGAGCACGCCGAGCACGGCGGAGGCCGGCACGCCGGCGGGCACGGAGACGGGCGTGGTGGCGTCGCCGGCCACGACGGCCTCGGTGCGCCAGCCGGTCTCGGCGAGCACCTGGCTGCCCTCGGGCACGTCGGGGTGGCGCGAGAGCGTCGCGGTGCCGATGGCGCGTCCGGGCATCACCGCACCGGGGCCCACGGCGGGCTCGCCGAGGTGGCCGGGGCCGAGCAGGGAGCGCAGGTAGGGGTCGAGGGAGAGCACGTCCACGCGGATCCGGACGTCGCCGTCGGCGAGCTCCGGCAGGGGAGCCTCCGCGACCTCGAAGTCACTCGCCTGCACCTGTCCGTGTGGCGTGGACCGCACCAGCACGGCGCGGGAGGACGAGGGAGCGCTGGCCTGCATCTAGATAGGATATATGAATGAGCGCTTCCTGGATCTACGGTCCGTTGATCTCGACCGACGACTTCGCCGGCCACGCCGCGCTGCTCGGCCGCACCTACGGGATGGCGCCGCGCGGCGCGGGCCGCCTCGGGGGCGCGGACGCCGAGGCGCTGCTGGGCGAGGGGTTCGCCGCCGACCTGCAGGTGCTCGGCACTCCCGGGGTCACGGCCGGTGCCGTGCTGTGTCGCTTCGACGGCCCGCCCGCGCCGCCGGTGCGCGACGAGGAGAGCCGGCTGTTCCGCGACGCGTTCCGGGTCATCGACTTCTACGCCCCCGACTTCGCCGCGGCACTGGAGCACTCCGCGGCGGCCGGCTTCCCGATGCACACCAAGGAGGCGTCGTACGAGCTGGCGGAGGGCAGCTTCCGCGAGGCGCACGTCGAGGCACCCGACAACGTGATGACGGCGTTCCTCAGCGGTCCCGCCGACTTCTTCACCGAGTTCGCCCAGGTCCGCGACCGGATCGCCAGCGAGCCGGTGAGCATCTCGCTGCCGCTCAGCGACGCCGCGACGACGACCGCGTTCTACCGTGACGTGTTCGGCTGGGGCGTCGTCTACGAGTACGACTTCGTCGACGCCTCGTTCTCCGCGATGCTCGGTATCGACGGTGAGGACGCCGAGCCGATCAAGGTGTGCTCGCAGGCGCTCGGCCCGAGCCGGGACCGGACCTACGTCAACATCGTCGACTACGGCCTGCCCGCCGACCGCGCCGGCTCGCTGCTGGGTGCGTCCGTGCCGCCGCGCCGCGGCCTGCTCGGCCTCGTCGTGCTCACCGACGACCTGGACGGTGTCGTCGCCCGGGCCGGTGCGGACGCCCGGCTGGGGGAGGTCGTCGACGTCGACCTGCCCGGCTTCGGAAGCAGCAGGGCCACGACGTTGCGGGCGCCTTTCGGCGCTCCGCACGTCGTGGCCCAGCCGCGTGATGCAGAGGCGATCCTCAGAGCGGACGCTTGAGGTAGGTGCCCGACGGCGCCTCGTCGGTGACGGCGCCGTCGGTCATGATCCGCTTGCCGCGCAGGAAGGTGTCGGTCACCTTCGCGCTCAGCTCGGCGCCCTCGAACGGCGTGTACTCCTGGGTGGACTCCGACTCCTCCGCGCGCACCGTCCAGGTGTGGGCGTCGTCGACCAGCGCGACGTCGGCGTCCAGGCCGACCGCGATCGCGCCCTTGCGGCCGCCGAGGCCGTAGCGGGTGGCCGGGTTGGTCGCGGTCAGCTCGGCGATCCGGCCGTAGGCCAGGCCCCGCTTGCCGCCCTCGCTGACCATGCCGGCCAGCAGGTACTCGGCGCCGCCGAAGCCGGACTTGGCCAGGAACACGTCGTCCTTGGGCTCGCCGAACTTCAGCTCCTCCTTGCAGCAGGCGTGGTCGGAGACGACCCAGTCGATCTTGCCGTCGAGCAGGTAGGACCACAGCGCCTCGACGTCCTCACGCGGACGCAGCGGCGGGTTCACCTTGCCGCCGACGCCGTGCGCGGTGTCGCAGTCGGCGAGCAGGTGCCCGACGGTGACCTCGCGGCGGAAGTCGATGTGCGGGAACGCCGCGGCCATCGTCAGCGCCGCCTCGACCGCCTTGCGGGAGGTCAGGTGCAGCAGGTTGATCGTGGGCAGCTGCGTCTCGTGCGCCAGGTACGACGCGATGGTGACCGCGAGGCCCTCGGAGTGCGGCGGCCGGGAGGCGGAGTAGGCGGGCAGGCCCTTGAGCTCGCCCTCCTCCTCGACCATCTTCGTGTAGGCGGCCATGATCTCGGCGGTCTCGCAGTGCAGCGACAGCGAGATCGCCTCGGCGATCTCGGGGTTCTCCTCGCGGGCCTTCTGGATGCCGCGCATGACGAACTCGAAGTGCGCGTAGTCGTAGCGCTCGCCCTCGGGGGTCATCAGGAACTCGGACTGGTCGGTGCTGCGGCCGTGCAGGCCGTGGCTGCCGTAGAACATGAACACCTTGAACGAGGTGACGCCGTGGTCGGTGATCAGGCTCGGGATCTCACCGATCTGCGCCTTGCTCATCGGGGCCAGGTGGTAGGTGTAGTCGACCAGCGCGTTGCCCTGCGTCTGCGCCAGCACCTCGGGGAAGAAGTCGGCGTAGGCGCCGCCCTTGTTCAGGTAGTACTGGCCGGTGCGCATGTAGGACAGCGACGTGGTCACACCGCCCTGGGCGCAGGCGCGCGACTCGGTGCGCACGTCGTCGGGCAGCGGGTTGTAGATGCCCCAGTGCTGGTGGGCGTCCACGACGCCGGGGAAGGCCACCTTGCCGCCGGCGTCGACGACCTCGGCCGCGCTCGCCGGGTCGATGCCGGCCTCGATCCGGGCGAACTTGCCGTCCTTGACGGCGATGTCGACCGCCTGCGGCTCGTCGTGGCCGGGCAGGACGGCCTTGACGTTGGTGAGGAGGACGTCGTACTCGGTCACAGGGACTCTCCTTGGTTGACGGCGGGGCTGAACGTGGACAGGGGCTTCAGCACGGCGGCCAGGTCGGTCGCGGTGTGCAGGTCGAGGACGTCGGCGCTGACGGCGCCGGCGGTCTCGGGGGACAGGCGTCCGGCGACGTTGTCGCGGAACTTGGTGGCCAGCTCGTCGTCGGTCAGCGGACGCGCCGGCCCGCCGCGGTTGGCCAGCACCTCCTCGACGAGGACCTCGCCGTCCGCCGTGGTCAGGGTGACCACGGCGGGGAACTGGAAGGGGAAGATCTCGTTGCACTTCTCGTCGGCGACCACGTCGACCTTCGCCATCAGCTCCCGGCGGGCGGGGTCCTGGGCGAGGGTGTCGGAGTAGTCGTCGAGGCTGGTGCCGAGCCCGCCGCCGCCGAGCAGGCCCGCGGCGAAGGCGTAGGGGCCGGAGAACTGCGCCTGGTAGCCGGTCTCAGGGGTCCGCTTGACCTCGATCGGCTCGCCGATGGTGCGCACCGTCGAGCCGGCGACGCCGACCACGACCTTCGCGACCTGCTCGGGGGTGATCCCGCGCTCGCGGAACGCACGGCCCGCGTCCACCGTGGTGTGCGTGAAGTGGTTGGCCGGGTAGGGCTTGAAGAAGATGCCCGGCACCGACCACGCGGTGCCGAGGTCCTCGGTGATCGCGGTGGGGAAGAACTGGCCGTGCAGCCACGCCTGGAAGAAGCCGAAGCGGCCCTCGAGCACGGTCGGCGGGCCGGTGAAGCCGCGCCGCACCAGCTGCGCGGCGGTGACGCCGGCCTGGGCGGCGACGCCGCAGTGCAGCCGCTTGACGGTGCCGCCGGTCCGGTTCGCCTCGATGACGCCGGCCGCCATGGAGGCGGTGATGCCGAGCGCGTCGGCGATGCCGCCTGCGTCCAGGCCGTAGATCATCGACGCCGCGACCGAGGAGCCCATCGCGCCGGTGATCGAGGTGGCGTGCTGGCCGTGCTCGAAGAACACGGAGTTGCCCAGCTCGGCGTCGTAGCCGGCCATGCCGAGGCGGACGGCGACCTCGATGCCGACCGCGATCGCGCGGACGGTGAGCTCGCCGGAGGCGCCGGCGTGCTCGGCGGCGGCCAGCGCGGCCGGCACGATGCTGGCGCTCGGGTGCAGCACCGAGGGCAGGTGCGTGTCGTCGTAGTCCAGGGAGTGCGCGAGCACGCCGTTGGCGAAGGCGGCCTGGGCGGCGTTGACCCGGGTGCTCTCACCGACGACCGTGGCCTGCGGGTGCCCGCCCTGGTCGAGCACGTGCCCGATCGCGGCCGCGGAGGTGGGCAGCCGGTGCGCGGCGACGCACAGGCCCAGCACGTCGAGCGTGCGCTGGTTGACCGAGCTGCGCACGTCGTCCGGCACCCCGTGCGCGGCGACATGGGCGGCGAAGGCGCCCAGCTGCTGGGCCAGGGTGGGCCCGCCGTCGGCGGCGTACGTCGGGTTGCCGGCCGGGTTCGCCTCAGGCGCGGGGGAGTAGGTGCTCATGCGCCCACCACGGCGATCGGGCGGACCGGGGAGCCGGTGGCGCCGAAGAACTTCAGCGGGCTCATCACGAACAGGAACTCCTGCGCGCCGGAGGCGGCCAGGCCCTCGAGGTCGAGCGCCTCGATGATGTAGATGCCGCGCTCCACCAGCAGCACCCGGTGCGCGGGCAGCAGGCCGTGGCCGGCGCCGGGCTTGAGCTGCTCGTAGGCGATGGTGTCCGCGCCGGTGGCGTGGATGCCGGCCTCGGCGAGGAACGTGGCGCCGGCGTCGGAGACCCCGGGCACGCCCGTGGACAGGCCGCGGTAGGTGTCGCCGTCGCCGTTGTCGAAGTGCTGGCCCCAGCCGGAGCGCACCAGGACGACGTCGCCCTCACGGATCTCGGTGCCCTGCTTGGCCAGCGTGGTCTCGAGGTCGGCGACGGTGATCTCCTGGCCCGGCTCGAGCCGGCCCACGCCGAGGGCGGCCGGCACGTCGAGCAGCACGCCGCGGCGCACCATCGGCGCGATGGTGTGCGCGCCGTGCTCGAGGAACTTGCCGCCGACCTGCGCCTCGTAGGCGTCCACGTCGCCGTACAGCTTGCCGTCCTGGGAGACGTGGGCGAGCGCGTCGACGTGGGTGCCGACGTGGGTGCCCATCGAGATCATGTCGTTGGCGGCCGAGCCGCCGTCGCCGCGGACCATGTCGCCGTGGCGGCGCGGCATGGCGTGCCAGTACGCCGGGTGGTTGGGCGACTGCGGCATGCCGACGGTCAGGGTGCGGCCGAGGTCGACGACCTCGACGCCCGCGGCGACGGCGGCGAGCAGCTGCTCGGTGACGGTGTTGTTCATGGTTCCTCTGTCCTTCGGCGTACGACGACCCGCGGCGGGTCGCTGTTCGGTGCGGCTCGGGTCGGTGCTCGTGGGCGTGCTCGTGGCGGTGATCGGGGCGCGGGCTGCGGCCAGGCGTGCTGGCGGGCTCAGCGGACGGCGCCGCGGGAGCGGAGCTCCGCGACGTCCTCGGGGGTGATCCCGAGGCTGTCCAGCACGACGTCGGTGTCGGCGCCGAGGTCCCGGCCGGTGAACCGGATCGAGCCCGGCGTCTCCGACATCCGCCACATCACGTTGTGCTGCAGGACGCGGCCGAAGTCGGCGTCCTCGACCTCGACGAGCATCTCGGTCTCGCGCACGTGCGGGTCCTCGACGAGGTCCTGGGCGGTGTAGATCGGCGCGATCGCGGCACCGGCCTCGGTGAAGGCGTCGACGACCTCCTCGCGGGTGCGGGCGGCGATCCAGGAGCCGACCATCTCGTCGAGCTCGTCGGCGTGCTGTGCCCGGCTGTGGCCGGCGGCGAACCAGGGCTCGTCGATGACCTCGGGGTGCCCGACCAGGCGCATCACCCGCTCGGCGATGGCCTGGGCGCTGGTGGAGATGGCGACCCACTGGTCGTCGGAGGTGCGGTAGGTGTTGCGCGGGGCGTTGTTGGTGGAGCGGTTGCCGTGGCGCATGCCGACCTCGCCGGTCTGCTGGTAGACCGTGGGGCCGGGGCCGACCGCGGTCATCAGCGGGCTGAGCAGGTCGAGGTCGATGACCTGGCCCTTGCCGCCGTTGCGCTCGCGGGCGAAGAGCGCCATCGAGACCGCGGAGGAGGCGGCGATGCCGGCGATGGAGTCCGCCAGGCCGAAGGCCGGCAGGGTGGGCGGGCCGTCGGCCTCACCGGTCAGGTGCGCGAAGCCGCTCATCGCCTCGGCGAGGGTGCCGAAGCCGGCGCGCGAGGAGTAGGGGCCCTTCTGGCCGAACCCGGTCACCCGGAGCACGATCAGGCCGGGGTTGAGCTCGTGCAGCACCTCGGGGCCGATGCCCCAGCGCTCCAGGGTGCCGGGACGGAAGTTCTCCACCACCACGTCGGCCTGGGAGGCCAGCGCCTTGAAGATGTCGGCGCCGTCGGGGTTGGAGAGGCTGAGCCCGAGGGTCTGCTTGTTGCGGCTGATCTCCTTCCACCAGATCGGCGTGCCGTCCTTGGCAGGGCCGTGGCCGCGCATGCCGTCCCCGGCCTTGGGGTGCTCGATCTTGATCACGTCCGCACCGAAGTCGCCGAGGATCTGGCAGGCCAGCGGCCCGGCGAGGATGGTGGATGCGTCCAGGACTCGAATACCGGTCAGGGGACCCTGGGTCATGTTCGTCCTCGGGGGGTGGGGATCAGGTCAGCCGATCATATATCATCTATGACTGTGACTGAGGTGGACGTCGTCGTCGTCGGAGCCGGTGCTGCTGGGATGGCCTGCGCCATCCACGCCGCACGCGGCGGGGCCAAGGTGCTGCTGGTGGACAAGGACCGCCGCCTGGGAGGCACGCTGCACCTCAGCGGGGGCCACCTTGCCGCGGGCGGCACGCCGCAGCAAGCGGCGCTCGGCATCGAGGACTCACCCGAGGCCCACCTCGAGGACGTCCGCCGGATCAGCCGGGGCAGCGCGCGGGAGGACCTGGTGGGCACCGTGACCGCGCACGCCCCCGGCACCATCGCCTGGCTCGCCGACGCCGGCTTCAACTTCTCCCCGGAGACCCCGCGCATCGTCTACGGCCACGAGCCCTACCGCACCGCCCGCACCTACTACGGCGTCGACGAGGGGATGTCGATCCTCACCGTCCTCGAGGCCGAGCTCGAGGCGACCCAGGCCGAGGCCGACCTCGAGGTCTGGCTCGGCGCGGCCGTGGTCGACCTCGTCGAAGGCGCCGACGGGATCGCCGGGGTGCACCTGGACCGCTCCGGCAAGGACGAGCAGGTCCGCGCCCGCGCCGTCGTCCTCGCCACCGGCGGGTACGGCGCCGACCCCGAGCTGTTCACCGAGATGCACGGCGCGCCGCTGGTCTCCGCGGCCGCCAAGACCTCCACCGGCGACGGCATCCACCTCGGCATGTCCGTGGGCGCCGCGCTGCAGGGGGAGGGCACCTACCTGCCCACCTTCGGCGGCCTGCCCGACCCGGTCTCCCCGGGCCGGGCCAACTGGAACGACCGGCAGCGCCTGACCAGCGAGCGACCGCCGTGGGAGATCTACGTCGACCGCGACGGCAAGCGCTGGATCGCCGAGGACGAGGAGTCCATCGACGAGAAGGAGCGCGCCCTGGTCGGCGTCGGTGACCAGACGTTCTGGACCGTCTTCGACGACGCGGCGCTCGCCCAGGCGACCGGCGACCTGCAGATCGTGGTCGGCAAGGAGCCCGACGAGGTGCGTGCCATGGCCAACACCCGGCCCGGCGTGCACTCCGCCGCCACGATCGGTGAGCTCGCGGCCAAGGCGGGCATCGACCCGGCCGGGCTCGAGGCGGAGGTGGCGTCGTACAACGCGGCGGTGGCGGCGGGCGTCGACGAGAAGTTCGGCCGAGTGCACCTGCCCGCCCCGATCGCGGCCGGGCCGTTCTATGCGATCCGCAACCACGCGATCACCCTGGTCACCTTCGTCGGCCTCGACATCGACGCCGACTGCGGGGTGCGCGCCGAGGACGGCAGCACCATCTCGGGCCTGTACGCCGTCGGCGAGGTCATCGGCGCCGGCGCCACCTGCGGCAACAGCTTCTGCTCCGGCATGCTGCTGACGCCCGCGCTGACCCTGGGCCGGCTGCTCGGTGCCCGGCTGGCCAGCCAGGTCGCGGCACCGGTCACCGCGTGAACCTCGCCTGGGCCTCGCCCGCGGCTCATCTGCGTCGCGCCTGAGTCGCATCTGAGTGTCACTGGACACCCGCCTCAGCCCTCCGGGCGGGGCGGGTGTCCGTCGTTCGCGCCGGCTTCGCGGTGGAAGGTCTTGTATGGCAACCTGATCGGTAAAGTTTCTCATCGATCAGCACTTGCGAGGTCCTCATGTGGTTGCTGGCTGCCTTCGCGCTCGCCGGTGGACTGGCGCAGCTGGTCGACGGCACCCTCGGCATGGGTTTCGGGGTCACCTCCGCCACCGTGCTGCTCGCCCTGGGCGTCGCGCCGGCGACCGCGAGCGCTGCGACGCACGTGGCGAAGATGCCCACCACACTGGTCTCCGGGCTCTCCCACTGGCGTGCCGGCAACGTCGACCGCAAGGTGCTGATCCGGGTTGCGATCCCCGGTGCCATCGGCGGCTTCCTCGGCGCGGTGGTGCTGACCTCGATCAGCCTGGCCGCGGCCAAGTCCTCGATGGCGGCCCTGCTGCTGTTCTTCGGCTTCGTGATCCTGGTGCGCTTCGGCTTCGGCCTCCGGATCATCCCGGTGCCCAAGTCCGGCAGCACGCTGCGCTGGCTGGGGCCGATCGGCCTGCTCGGCGGCTTCGTCGACGCCACTGGCGGCGGGGGCTGGGGGCCGGTGGTCACGCCCAGCCTGATGACGGTGACCCGCCACGAGCCCCGCAAGGTCGTCGGTACGACGAACGCGGCCGAGTTCATCGTCGCGCTGTCGGTCTCCAGCGGCTTCATCACCGGCGCCGTGCACCAGGACATCCCCTGGCTACCGGTCATCGGTCTGATCGTCGGCGGCGTCATCGCCGCGCCGATCGCGGCCCGGCTCGCCGGCCGGCTGCCGCACGCGCCCATGGGCACGCTGGTCGGCGGCATGGTGATCCTGGTGAACGCCGTGACCATCATCGACGCCCTGGGCGACCTCCCCGGCTGGCTCGACGCCGTGCTCATGGTGGCCTGGCTGGCGCTCGTCGGCCGGCTGGCGTGGGGTGCCTGGGGCCGTGAGAAGCGCGAGGCCGACCCCGTGGTGGACGAGACCCGCGTCGCGGTCGACTGACGCCGGCGCCTCCTTTCCGCGTTCCACGCCTCCGGGGCTCGTCGCGTCGTACGCTCCCGCGCATGGCCGAAGCGACGTGCGGTGTCGGCGCCGCTCGGTGCACCCGCCGGGAACGTGGAGACCTTCATCGAGGTGTCGTTCAAGCTGGGGGACAAGGAGTGGCGACCCGACGGGCTGATCAGGGTGAAGCGGGGCGCCCGGACCTGGGTCGCTCTCGTCGAGGTGAAGACCGGCAAGAACGCCTTGAGGCACCTTTCCTGGGCGGACCTGCTCAGTGCGGCGGTCCTGCAGAAGGAGCATCGCGGTGTGTCGGACCCGGAACAAGCTTGGATCCTCGGTGAGCTGATCCGGTACCTCGAGCACCCGAAGTCCGGCGCGCTGGAGTTCGACGACATGGGTGGCGACTGGGTCGGGGTGCGTGAGGCGGTCGCAGCGGGGACGTTGCGAGCCTCGGACAGGTCCGTCCCTGATGTCGTTGCCCGATTCGACGCATTGCTGCGATACGTCGCCCTGCACTTGGGGCGCCGGTTGGGGACCGATGTCACGGTGCAGCTGAGTCGCAAGGAACGTGCCGACCCGAGCCTGCGGGCCCAAGCACTCAAGAGCCTGCTCGCCGACACGGGAACGCTCGAGGGACTCATCCGGATCCCTGACACCGTCGGCGACATCAAGGTCGTCGCGGATCTTCGCTCGGGCAAGGTGACGTGTGAGCTCACGGTCGAGGCGCCGAAGGCGGGGCGGCCGACGACGAGGGTCAACTGGCTCGTCCGGCAGCTGCGCGAGGCGCCCGGAACGCTGCGGATCGAGGCGTCCGTGGTGAACCAGCGGGGGCCGGGTATGGCCGAGCCGTTGAGCGTCGTGCGCGAGGACCCGGCTGCGCTCGTCCAGGACGGAAGCCGCGATCTCAAGGCGTTCGCCATCGCGCAGACGTCGCCGATGGGCACGAAGCGCGGGCGTGGACGAGGCGCCTTCATCGACTCGGTCATCGTCGCAGTGGACACCTTCTATGAGGGGGTCGTGCAGAACCTCAAGGCGTGGTCTGCGGCGCCGCCGAAGCTGCGCGAAGAGGTCGACCCTCCGGGCAGTGTTCGTCCCGACCTGTCCTCGACCGCCTTGTCGTCACAAGACGGCGCGGAGCCGACGGCGTCCGCTGCGACCACAGTCAAGCCTGTCGCCGACGGCGGCAGTGCCGGGCAAGAACAGTGAAAAGTGCGCCTCTCGCACTAGAACACATGTTCGATTAATGGTAGGATCGACCGTAGGTCGAGCGCTCCCGCTCGACGTGTGACCCACCGTTCCGGGGAGGTCGATCGCAGTGACCGCTGGTGTTCTCACCCGCCACCCCGTGCTGGAGGCTGCCGGGCAGATGCGTCGGGTCCTGGGCGAGGTGGCGGACGTCGAGTCGCTGTTCATGGCGACTGCCGACAAGGAAGCCGCGCTGCGTGAGCTCACCCGGGTTGAGGCGCAGGTCGCCGAGCTGAGGCTGCGGGTGTTGGCCTCGGCGGACGACGTCGCGGCAGTGCACGGCGTCCGCGATGCCGGCGCCTGGATCGCCCACGCCACCCACACCGACCCACAAACGGCACGAGCGGACTGGAAGCTGGCGAAAGCGCTCGAGCACCGGCCTGTAGTGGCGGCGGGCATGCGGGAGGGGCGGGTTTCGGCGGCGCAGGCTCGCGTCATCACCACGGGCCTCGACGAGCTGCCCACCGAGCTCGGACCCGAGACCGTCGCCGGTGCGGAGCTGACCTTGGTCGGCTACTGCACCGAGTTCGGTCCCAAGGACCTGCGGCGTCTGGCGCGGCGCATCCTCGAGGTCGTCGCCCCCGACGTCGCCGACGCCGAGGAAGGAAAGCGACTCGAGGACGAGGAACGCCGCGCCCGCGAGAAGGCCACGCTGAGCCTGAGGGACCTCGGCGACGGCCGCACGCGCCTGTCCGGCGTGCTTCCGACCACGGTCGCGAACCGGTTGCGGACCTACCTCGACGCCTACACCTCACCCCGCCAACCCACACCAGACGACGGGAGTGGCGATCGGCGCGGATCGAGCAGCGGCACCGGAGAGTTCCTTCCGCGGCACCGCGCGAACGCCCACGCGTTCGAGGCCCTGCTCGACCTCATCGACCCCGACCGGCTGCCCGAGCACGGCGGGGACGCCACCACCGTGATCGTCACGCTGTCCCACGAGCAGCTGCTCACCGACCTCGCCACCGCGATCACGCTCACCGGTGGCGGCGCCGACCCCATCTCCGCGAGCGAAGCGCGCAGGCTGGCCTGCCAGGCCGCGATCATTCCCCAGGTGCTCGGCGGTAGATCCGAGGTCCTCGACCAGGGTCGAGCCCAACGCCTGTTCACCAAGGCCCAACGCAAAGCCCTCAAAGCCCGCGACCGCCGCTGCCGCGCCGAAGGCTGCACCATCCCCGCTGCCTGGACCGAGGCCCACCACCTCCAACCCTGGTCCCACGGCGGGCCCACCGACCTCACCAACGGCGTCTGTCTGTGCAGCCACCATCACCATCGCGCCCACGACCCCACCTACACGATGCAGGTCCTGCCCAACGGCGACTACCGGTTCACCAAGCGCTCCTGACGAGTCGGGACGGTCCCGATCAGCGCCCAACGCGCGCCGCAGGATGAGGACCGCAGGCAGACTCCGAGCATGCGCGCCCCCTGGCGCCCGTACGGCGTCCTGCCTCTCTCGCGGCACCGGGCACCGGTCGCGCTGTCGCTGTCCACGGACGTGCAGCAGGTCCATGAGGACCGTGAGCCGGAGCCCTTGGCCTCGGACGAAGCGGCGTTCACGGAGGTCGCCCGCACGAGGTGAGGGCAGGGCTGGCCCCTCGAGGTTCCGCCTAGGCAGGCGATCCCACGGCTGCCTGCACCGCCAGCAGTCGCTCGCACTCCGCGATCAGGGCGGCCCGCAGCGGCGCCGCCCGCTCGGCGAAGTCGCGCTGTGCGGCGACGTACTCGGCCTTGCCCTCCGGCGTCTCGATCCGCACCGGCTCGAACCCCAGGTCCGCCAGGTCGTACGGCGCCGCGCGCATGTCGAGGGTGCGGATGTCCCAGGCCAGCTCGAAGCAGTCGGCGACGAGGTCGGAGCAGATCATCGGCGAGAGCCGGAAGGCGTGCCTGTACAGGTCCCTTCTCACGCGATCCGCAGGCTTCTGCGATACGGCGCTGGGGACCGGATCTGACGGAGTGGCGATTGCGTCGGAGCCCTGCGGCAGAGTGTGACGCCCACCACCTGTAAGGAGAATCTGATGGATCTGAAAGTCGATATCAATTGCCCTGAGTGCGAGTCGGCCCTGACTGTGACCATGCGCGACGTGGCTAACGGGCGCACAGTGCGGTGCCCTCGTGGCCATGCCATCACGCTCGTGGATGAGGGGCGTGGTGCCCGTCAGGCGCAGCGGTCGATGGACGACCTCGACAAGGCGCTCAAGAACCTCGGCAAACGCCGTTGATCTACTGCGCCAGTAGAGCGGTGGTCAGATGCCGAGCGCGCCGCTTGCTGCGTTTCCGAGGACGCCGCCCAGCGCCCCAGTGCTCAATTCGCCGAGGAACGGGTACAGCCGGGCCAAGGCTCGCTGAGCCCGCGACGGGTCTTCGCGTTGCGTGATGTCATCGAGGAGGTCCTCGGTCTCGGGAGGAAGGCTCAGCACGCTCAGGGCTTGGCGGATTGCTTCGGCGACCTGGATCGCTGCTTCGTGATCGAAGGACTCCATCGTTGCCGTCGCGGTGCTGTGCCTGCCGAGTGCGGCGGCGACGTTGTTACCCGTTCCGTGGACGTTGATCGTGGGGCCGACGGACGTGAGGGCGGGCTTGAGGAACTCGGTGATCGACGAGCCGGAGTCAATACACTCTCGTCCGAACTCTGTGATCTCGAACTGGAAGTGCGGTTCGCCCCATGCGTTGCCGGATATCAGGAGACCTTTCTGCATTAGGTACTCGGCAGCCTGGGCACTTTCCTCCATAGAGAATGGGAGGCCGTCCGCGCTGCCGGGGAAGTCGCGACGCGCAAGGCGACCCCCAGTGTCCGCCCACCTGAGGAGTTGGGTACGGCACTCGCTACGTCGGTATGCCCGATCGGTTCGCCTGGAGCGTGCCTCTTGGACGATTCTGCGGCCCTCGGGTTCGATGTAGTAACCCGCAACCATTCGGAGATCGGCACGGATCAGGCCGCGATCCTTGAGGCTGGCGGCTGTTGCACGGCCCAGGTCGTCGGTGTCGGCCGTCCCCCAAGCGCCGAAGGCGTCAGCGGGGCCACCGGATGCTTCGCAGGCGTCGTAAATGAACTCAAGCATCCTGATGTCCAGATCGTCTTGCATGCCAGAAGTGTGCCCGAGATGGTCGATGTGGTGATGCAACTTAGGTGAGCGCAGGAGTGGACGGACGGGTCTGCTGCACGAACCGAGACCGGGTGCTTCACGTGGGCCTCGCGCCGCGCGAGATGTCCGACGACGTAGCCGTCGATGCGCCGGGCGTGTGCCGCTGCCCGCTCCTGCGCATTCACGACGCACGGTGCTAGGTCGCTAGGGGAGTTGAGTCCCCGATAGTGGTGTAGCGCGGTCGCCGGGATCGTCATCGGCGTGTACGGAAGACGTAGATGCGGCCACCGCGTGATCCTTCGAGTGAACCTCTCACAGCACCCTCGAACGGAGTCATCACGATGACCGCACCACACATTGTCGACCCTGCTGGCCTGCTTGGTGAAGCCCTGGCTGAGGCGAGTCCGGATCTGATGCGCAGCCTGCTGCAGACGATCATCAACGCACTGTTGTCCGCCGACGCCGACGCGGTGGTCGGCGCCGAGTATGGCCGCCCGGATCCGGGTCGGGTCGCGCAGCGCAACGGCTACCGCCGCCGCCCGCTGGACACCAGGGTTGGCACCATCGACGTCGCGATCCCCAAACTCAGGAAGGGCACCTACTTCCCGGAGTGGCTCCTCGAGCGCCGCAAGCGCTCGGAGTCCGCGCTGATCACCGTGGTGGCTGACTGCTACCTCGCCGGCGTAAGCACGCGGCGGATGGACAAGCTGGTCAAGAGCCTGGGCATCGACTCGTTGAGCAAGTCCCAGGTGTCGCGGATGGCCGCCGAGCTCGACGAGCACGTCGAGGAGTTCCGCCACCGACCCCTCGACACCGCCGGCCCGTTCACCTTCGTCGCCGCCGACGCGCTGACGATGAAGGTCCGCGAGGGCGGCCGGGTCATCAACGCCGTGGTGCTGCTCGCGACCGGCGTCAATGGTGATGGGCACCGCGAGGTTCTCGGCATGCGCGTGGCTACCAGTGAGACCGGGGCGGCGTGGAACGAGTTCTTCGCCGACCTCGTCGCCCGCGGCCTGACCGGGGTCCGGCTGGTCACCTCAGACGCCCACCAAGGGCTGGTCGAGGCGGTCGCGGCCAACCTGCCCGGCGCCGCCTGGCAACGCTGCCGCACCCACTACGCCGCCAACCTCATGTCCGCCACCCCGAAAGCGATGTGGCCGGCGGTGAAGGCGATGCTGCACAGCGTCTACGACCAGCCAGATCGGCCGGCGGTACACGCCCAGTTCGACCGGCTCCTGGACTACGTCGACGACAAGCTGCCCGAAGTCCACGACCACCTCGACGTGGCGCGTGCCGACATCCTTGCGTTCACCGAGTTCCCCAAGGACGTGTGGACCCAGATCTGGTCCAACAACCCGGCCGAGCGCCTCAACCGCGAGATCCGACGCCGCACCGACGCCGTGGGGATCTTCCCCACCCGCGAGGCCATCGTGCGCCTGGTCGGTGCTGTCCTGGCCGAGCAGACCGATGAGTGGGCCGAAGGCCGCCGCTACCTCGGACTCGACCTCCTCGCCCGCTGCCGCGTCAACCTCGTTCCCACCACCGAACCCGAGATCGGAGCTGATCAACTGCCCGCCCTGACCGCCTGAACCATCAAGAAGGAGAACGCAGCGCTACACCACTACCGGGGACTTGACCGCTAGGGGACGCAGCACGCTAGACGGCGAGCGGCGCTGTTCCGCGAGTCAACGTAAGGTCTTCCCCCGGCTCCTGACCCGTTCGAGGCGATATGGAGTGCGCTCGACATGGGCCAACTAGTGGTTCTCGACGGCGCCAGAGTCTGTCCTCCAGATCACAGAGCCTCGCCCTGGCGGAGCGAAGCTCGAGAGGTTTCAGTAGCGTCCGAGGAACGCGTCAGCCCCCTCGTAGCTGGTGTAGAACTGAGACCCGTCGGAACGGGTGCAGAGCACGTCGTTGTCCCAGTTGTAGTCGTACGAGGTCACGTCCCGGCACGCCCCGGGGACGTCTTCGGGTTCACGCCAAGGGTCTGGGCCGGGCGGAACTGACGGGGGTTCGAACGGCGTGTCTGGGGCGTCGGGCTCCGTGTGCTCCCAGGGCGCTGGCTCCCGGCGCTTCTTCGCTGTGCCCTGTGTCCAGAACGGGGCATCGGGGTCATCTGGTTCACTCTCGGCGTTCTTGGCGGGCGGCGGTGCGCAGACACGGATTTTCCGTTTCGGTTGCGGTAGTTCTTGCTTCGCCTCGATCGGTCTGAAGGGCTGCGGGGCGTACCGCTTGCGGCACTCTTTCTCGACAACGGGAATGTTCAGTCGGGCAACGACCAGGGCAGTGTCTGCCGGTACCAGCGCCGGCGAATCGAAGCGCCACACGGACTCGGCCGTGCCTGCTTCCGTGGAATAGAGGTGCCCGATTGGGACCCCCGGAAGGAGGGCGGGGCTTCTGCCCACAGGTGGTGCCCCGTTCTCGTTCAACCGTCGCTGGACGGTGGGCACGGACACGTTGGAGCGCATGATGACGTACGCGCGGGCGCCGTCGTCGGTGGTGTCAATGCGCAGCGTGCACGCGACGAGATCATCGAGACCTTCAAGCCCTATGCTCGCCAGCGTGACCTGCGCGCCGGCAACAGTTTGGTCGGGATCGTAGGACCGCAGCGTCTCCACCGCCCCTTCGGGGCAGCCAGCAGGCCCCAAGTCGCCGTCACCAAAACTGCAGCCCATCAACCCCAGCGCGAGGGCCCCGACAACACCGCTTCGAAGCAGCGCGGTGCGCAAGCGCCCTGAACTTTTCTCGCAGGTTGCCATTGCGGGGCCGCCATAAGGGATCGCTGGCGGCATGGGCGCCAGCCTATGGCCCGCCACCCGCCTTGCGGGGCGGAATCACATCGCTGGTCAGGGCACTAGGCCAGCACGGGAGAGATCAGCGGCGCGGCGTTGCGGGCTGGGAGACTACTTGGCGCCGTATCCGGCTCCCGTCAAGACCCGTCGGCGCGAGGCCTTTCGGTGGGCCGCACGGTCTCGCTCGCGAGCAAGGAGAAACCTCGACACGCACCGGGTCCTCCCCGGCGTCAACGGCGCCATGCCGGTCGCTGCCCCCGTCGGCGGATTTATCGGAGTCCTTTGCGGGCGGTTCACGTTGAGGCCGACCGGCGTCACCACCAGTTCGCGACTTCCCGCTGATGTCCGTCATCTCTCGCCAGAGGCCATCTCGTGCCCGTCGTGCTGATGCTCGACCACATGGGTCGCGCTGCGCGGAGAATGTGGGACTCCGGGCCGGAGGCGTGCGGCGGTCCGATCATCACTCGCTGCCCATCAGGCATCAACATGGTCTGTCCCGGGACCTGGTTCGGCGTGGCTTCTAGGGGCCTGATCCGCCCGGCAACGAGCCCGTTACTGCGTGACAGCCAGCAGCCACTCGCACTCGGCGATCAGCCGCGAGCGCAGCGGCGCCGCCCGCTCGGCGAAGTCGCGCTGCGCGGCGACGTACTCGGCCTTGCCCTCCGGCGTCTCGATCCGCACCGGCTCGAACCCCAGGTCCGCCAGGTCGTACGGCGCCGCGCGCATGTCGAGGGTGCGGATGTCCCAAGCCAGCTCGAAGGCCTCGGCGACGAGGTCCGAGCAGATCATCGGGGAGAGCCGGAAGGCGTGCTTGTACAGGTCCATCCCGGCGTGCAGGCAGGCCGGCTGCTCGAAGTCCGCGCGGTCGTCGCGGCCGGGGGAGAGGGTGTTCAGGGGGCGTGCCGGGGGAGTGAAGAACCGGTAGGCGTCGAAGTGCGAGCAGGCGATCTTGTGGCCCTCGACGACCTCGTCGGTGCCGGCGGCGCCGAGGCGCAGCGGCCAGTCCGCGTGCCGCGTCTGGTCCTCGGTGAGCCGGTAGACCATCGCCCACTCGTGCAGCCCGAAGCAGCCGAAGTGCGGCGTGCGGTCCGCGGTGGCGCGCAGCAGCCGGTGCAGTGCGAGCAGCAGCGGCCGCTGGCCCATCACGTACGACGCCGCGACGCTCGCCCCGCCGCCGGCCGTGGCCTCGTACGCCTTCGCGCCCAGGTGGTCGGCCGCGTGCTCGGCCGGCACCTCGACCCCGAACCCGGGGTGCCAGCGGCGCAGCTGGGCCGGCCGGTGGGAGTAGTAGGTGAACAGGAAGTCGAAGACCGGGTGCTTCACGTGGGCCTCGCGCCGCGCCAGGTGAGGGGCGACGTAGGCGTCGATGCGCTGGGCGTGTGCCGCTGCCCGTTCCCGCCACTCCTGCGCATTCACGACGCACGATGCTAGGTCGATAGGCTCGGCAGGTGCGCATCGTCAGATTCACCCAGGGTGAGGACCCCTCCTACGGCGTCCTCACCGGCGACCTCGACGACTACGGCCAGCCGGCCGAGGACGCGGTGATCGTCGGCCTCGCCGGGGACCCGCTCTACGTCGGTCTCAAGCTGCTCGACAAGGAGTACAGCCTCGCCGACGTGCGGCTGCTGGCGCCGGTGCTGCCGCGCAGCAAGGTCGTCGGGATCGGCAAGAACTACGCCGCGCACGCTGCCGAGATGGGCAGCGAGGCGCCCGCCGAGCCGCTGATCTTCCTCAAGCCCAACACGAGCGTGATCGGCCCCGGCGACGCCATCGCCTACCCGCGCCAGTCGACCAACGTGCACTACGAGGGCGAGCTCGCCGTCGTGATCGGCCGGATCTGCCGCGACGTCCCCGCCGAGAAGGCGACCGACGTCATCCACGGCTACACCATCGCCAACGACGTGACGGCGCGCGACCTGCAGGCCTCCGACGTGCAGTTCACCCGCGCCAAGGGCTTCGACACGTTCTGCCCGCTCGGGCCGTGGATCGAGACCGACCTGGACCCCCACGACTTCAACGAGGGGCGCCGCGTCCAGACCTTCGTCAACGGCGACGTCGTGCAGGACGGCACGACCGCCGACATGATCCACGACATCCCGACGCTCATCGCCTACGTCAGCAGCGTGATGACGCTGCTGCCCGGCGACGTCATCCTCACCGGCACCCCCGAGGGTGTCGGCCCGCTCCAGGTCGGTGACGAGGTGGAGATCTCCATCGACGGCCTGGGAACCCTCACGAACAAGGTGGAAGCACGCGCATGACGGACTCGACTGGCTCAGCAGGCTCGACCATCGACGGCGTCCGGGTCCGGATCGCCCCCTCGCCGACCGGCAGCCCGCACGTCGGCCTGATCCGCACGGCGCTGTTCAACTGGGCCTTCGCCCGCCACCACGGCGGCACGTTCGTCTTCCGCATCGAGGACACCGACCGCGAGCGCAGCACGGACGAGTCGCTCCACTCGATCATCGAGCTGATGCACTGGCTCGGCCTGACCTGGGACGAGGGCCCGGAGGTCGGCGGCCCGCACGGGCCGTACAAGCAGAGCGAGCGTGGCGAGCTGTACGCCGACGCGCTGGCGCGGCTGCGCGAGAGCCGGTTCACCTACGACTGCTACTGCACCAACGACGAGGCCGCCGCACGCCGCAAGGCCGCCGGCTCCAAGGTGCAGGGCTACGACGGCTTCTGCCGCGAGCTCAGCGAGGAGCAGGTCGCCGCGTTCGTCGCCGAGGGCCGCAAGCCGGTCGTCAGGTTCCGGATGCCCGACGGCTCGATCACCTGGGACGACCTGGTCCGCGGCGAGGTCACCTTCGAGACCGAGTTCGTGCCGGACTACGCGCTGTGCCGCGCCAACGGCGACCCGCTGTACACGCTGGTCAACCCGGTCGACGACGCGCTCATGGAGATCACCCACGTGCTGCGCGGTGAGGACCTGCTGTCCTCCACGCCGCGCCAGATCGCCCTCTACGAGGCGCTCAAGGAGATCGGCATCGCGAAGGTGACGCCGCAGTTCGGCCACCTGCCCTACGTGATGGGGGAGGGCAACAAGAAGCTCTCCAAGCGCGACCCGGAGGCGCACGCGCTGGCCTACCGCGACCAGGGCTACCTGCCGGAGGGCCTGCTGAACTACCTGGCGCTGCTCGGCTGGTCGATCGCCGCCGACCGCGACATCTTCACCCTCGACGAGATGGTCGCCGCTTTCGACATCCGCGACGTGGTGCCGAACCCGGCCCGCTTCGACCTGAAGAAGGCCGACGCGATCAACGCCGCCCACATGCGGCGGCTGTCCACCGACGAGATCACCCACCGCGCGCTGCCGTTCCTCAAGCGCGACGGCGTCGTCTCCGACCCGGTCACCGACGCCGACGCGCAGCTGCTCGAGCTGGCGATGCCCCTGGTCGCGGAGCGGATCAACAAGCTCGCCGAGGCCAGCGCGATGCTCGGCTTCCTCTTCGTCGCCGACGAGGAGTTCAGCGTCGACGAGACCGACGCGGCCAAGCTGCTCGACGACAAGGGCCTCGAGGTCGTGCGTGCGTCGTACGACGCCCTGACGGGGCTGTCCACGTGGTCCACCGAGGCGATCCAGACCGCGCTGCAGACGGCGCTGGTCGAGGGCCTCGGGCTCAAGCCGCGCAACGCGTTCGGACCGGTCCGGGTGGCCGTCACGGGCCGGCGGATCTCGCCGCCGCTGTTCGAGTCGATGGAGCTGCTCGGCCGCGAGCGCAGCCTGGCCCGGCTGCAGCGCGCCCTCGGCTGAGCGGCATGGACGCCGGCCTGCGCTACGACCAGCTGCAGCGGCTCGGCCCCCGCGCGCCGTGGCGTCCGCTCCTCGGGGTGCTGATGCTGGGGGCGCTGGTCTTCGGCGCCCAGCTGGTGCTCAGCGTGCTGGTCGGGGTCGTGCTGTTCCTGACCGGCACCCCGCTCGACGAGGTCGGCGACGAGCTGCTCGGCGACCCGGTCACCCCGGCGTTCCTGGCGCTGGTCAACCTCGGCTGGGCCGTGGCCATCCCGGCGGTCTGGCTCGTCGGGCTGGCCCTGCACCGCCAGCGCCCCGGCTGGCTGGCGTCCGTGGCGGGCCGCATCCGCTGGCGGTGGCTGCTGGTCTGCCTGGGCCTGTCCGTCCTCGCGCTGCTGCTCACCCTCGGGGTGGCGGCCCTGCTGCCGGTGGAGGCCACCGAGGGCATGGAGGCCGACACCGGCCTGAACCCCTGGTCCAGCACGGTGCGCGACTTCGTGCTGGTGGTGCTCCTGCTCACCCCGCTGCAGGCGGCGGGCGAGGAGTACGTGTTCCGCGGCTACCTCACCCAGGCGTTCGGCGGCCTGTTCGGTCGCTGGGGGGACCGGCTGGGTGCGGTGGTGGCCGTCGTCGTACCGGCCCTGCTCTTCGCGCTCGCCCACGGCCTGGGGCAGGACCTTCCGGTGTTCTTCGACCGGTTCGCCTTCGGCCTGGTCGCCGGCACCCTGGTGCTGCTCACCGGCGGGCTGGAGGCGGGCATCGCCATGCACGTGCTGAACAACTTCCTCGCCTTCGGCGTCGCGCTCGCCTTCGGCGACATGACCGCCGCGCTCAACCCGACCGGCGGCTCGTGGTGGACCATCCTGTCCACCCTGACGCAGTCGGTGGGCTACCTGCTCCTCGCGCTCTGGGGCGCGCGCCGGATGGGGGTCCTGGACCGGACGACGAGAAGCGGAGGCGGGGCCATTTTGGAGCCGCGGCAGCGGCCCGTGTAATGTTCCGGGTCGGTCGATCTCCCCGGAGAGAAGCCGGAAAACCATGGTCTATGGTGTAATTGGCAGCACGACTGGTTCTGGTCCAGTTAGTCTAGGTTCGAGTCCTAGTAGACCAGCGAGTTCTAGCGAGAACCGCGAAGGCAGGCCCGATTTGGACCGGCCGGAACAGCCCCGCTAGAGTTCACGAGTCGCAAGCGGCCCGCAAGGGAAGCAAGTGACGGGCCCCCGTTGTGTAGCGGCCTAGCACACCGCCCTCTCACGGCGGCAGCGCCGGTTCGAATCCGGTCGGGGGTACCGAGAGCGAAGGCTCCTGGTCGGCGGAAGCTGACCGGGAGCCTTCGTCGTTTTCCCGTTCCTGCGCAGAACGGCGACGCCAGGACAGGGCCGGAACGTCGTGTCCGATTCCCGCCAGCCGATGTCGGCTCGGGGGTCCAGGATGGTCGGGTGCGGACGGAACCGGCGGTGTGGAGCGCTGAGGCGGGCGGCGTGCTCGACTTCGACGCCTGCTACACCGCGCTGCGCTCGCGGGACCGGCGCTTCGACGGTGTGTTCTACGTCGCGGTCCGCACCACCGGGATCTACTGCCGCCCGTCCTGCCCGGCCCGGACGCCGGCCCCGGTCAACGTCACCTTCCACCGCACCGCCGCCTCCGCCCAAGCCTCCGGGCACCGCGCCTGCAAGCGCTGCCTGCCCGACGCCACCCCGGGCAGCCCGCAGTGGGACGTCGCCGGCGACGTCGCGGGCCGGGCGATGCGGCTGATCGCCGACGGCGTCGTCGACCGCGACGGCGTCCCCGGTCTCGCCGCCCGGCTCGGGTACACCCCGCGGCACCTGTCCCGCGTGCTCGTCACCGAGCTCGGCGCCGGGCCGCTCGCGCTGGCCCGGACCCAGCGCGCCCTGACCGCCCGAGCCCTGGTGGAGAGCACCGACCTGCCGCTGGCCGACATCGCCTTCGCCGCGGGCTTCGCCAGCGTGCGCCAGTTCAACGCCACCCTGCGCGAGGTGTACGACGCGACGCCCACCCAGCTGCGCACCCGGCGCCCCGACCGGTCCCGTGGCCGACTCGCGTCGGGCCACGGGGCGGGCGGCCTGCGGCTGCGGATCGCGGTCCGCACGCCGTTCGCCGGGACGGCGCTGCTGCGCTTCCTCGCCGACCGCTGCGTGCCCGGCGTCGAGGTCGCCACCGTGGGTGCCAACGGCACGGGCAGGTACGCGCGCACCCTGCGGCTGCCACACGGGCCGGGAGCCGTCGAGGTCGAGCTCGCCGACCTGCCCGGGCCGGGGACGTCGTACGTCGTGATCCGGCTGGCCCTGCACGACCTGCGCGACACGGCCGCGGCGGTGGCCCGCGTCCGGGCCCTGCTCGACGCGGACGCCGACCCCGTCGCCGTCGACGCCCACCTCGGCACCGACCCGCTGCTCGCGCCACTGGTCGCCGCCCGGCCGGGCCTGCGCGTACCCGGCCACGTGGACGGCGCCGAGGTCGCCGTGCGGGCGGTGCTCGGCCAGCAGGTCAGCGTCGCGGCGGCACGCACCGCCGCGGCCCGCCTCGTCGCCGCCCACGGCGAGCCCGTGGCGACCGGGACGACCACGACGAACGGGACCACCGGGACCACCCTGTCCGCGATCCCCGGCCTGACGCACCTCTTCCCGGCCCCGCAGGCCCTGGCGGCGCTCGACGTCGACGACCTGCGCGACGCCGGGGTCCGGATGCCCGGTTCCCGCGCCAGGGCCCTGCTCGGGCTCGCCGAGGCGTTGGCGCAGGGCCGCCTCGTGCTCGACCGCGGCCCGGACCGGGCCCGGGTGCGCGCCGACCTGCTGGCGCTGCCCGGGATCGGCCCGTGGACCGCCGACTACGTCGCGCTGCGGGCCCTCGGCCACCCGGACGTGTGGCTGCCGGGCGACGCCGGGGTGCGCGCCGCGCTGACCGCCCGCGGCGCGGACCCGGCCGCCGCGCAGCGCTGGGCACCGTGGCGCTCGTACGCGCTCATGCACCTGTGGGCCGGCACGACGGCAGGCACGACAGCAGGCACGACGGCAGGCACGTCAGCCGGGACGACGGCGGCCGAGAAGAAGGCGGTGGGAGACTCGTGAGGAGGACGGAGGAAGCCATGTGGATCGTGATCGACTCACCACTCGGACCGCTGCGCATCGTGGAGCGCGACGGCGCGATCACCGCGGTCGAGTTCTCGCCGTTCCGCGACGACTCGGACCCGGGCGCGCCGGGTGAGCCGGGGGAGCCGTCGCCGGTGCTGGCTCAGGCCGCGCGCGAGCTGGGGGAGTACTTCGCCGGCACCCGCACCCAATTCGGCCTGCCGCTGGCCCCGGTCGGCACGCTGTGGCAGCGCGCGGTGTGGGACCAGCTGCTGGGCATCGAGTACGGCGCCACCGCGTCGTACGGCCAGATCGCGGCCCGGCTGGGCCGGACCAACGCGGCGTCGCGTGCGGTGGGCTTGGCGAACGGGTCCAACCCGATCCCGATCCTCATCCCGTGTCACCGAGTGATCGGTGCGAACGGCACGCTGACCGGCTACGCCGGCGGGGTGGCGCGCAAGCAGGTGCTGCTCGACATCGAGCAGGACGCCCTGTTCTGAGCGGCCCGCGCGGGCAGGACCGGGCTACTGCCCGGGCTACTCCGCGGCCGCGCGGCGCAGCGACTCCGAGAGCCGCTCGGCAGCGGCGAGCACGGCCGGGGCGTGCATCCGGCCGGGCTGGCGGGAGAGCCGCTCGAGCGGACCGGAGACGGAGACGGCCGCGATGACCTTGCCGCTGGGCGAACGCACCGGCGCCGAGACCGAGGCCACGCCCTGCTCGCGCTCGCCGACCGACTGCGCCCAGCCGCGGCGGCGGATGGCGGAGAGCTCGGCGGCGGAGAAGGCGGAGTTCTGCAGGCCGCGGTGGATCCGCTCGGGGTCGTCCCAGGCGAGCAGGACCTGCGCCGCGGAGCCGGCGCGCATGGTGAGCTGGGAGCCGACCGGGATGGTGTCGCGCAGGCCGGAGGGCCGCTCGGCGGCGGCCACGCAGACACGGTGGTCGCCCTGGCGGCGCCACAGCTGGGCGGACTCACCGGTGATGTCGCGCAGCCGGGCGAGCACCGGGCCCGCCGTGGCGAGCAGCCGGTCCTCGCCGGCCGCCGCGGAGAGCTCGGCCAGCCGCGGGCCCAGCACGAAGCGGCCCTGCATGTCGCGGGCCACGAGCCGGTGGTGCTCCAGTGCCACCGCCAGCCGGTGGGCCGTGGGGCGGGCGAGGCCGGTCCCGGCGACCAGGCCGGCCAGCGTGGCCGGTCCCGACTCCAGTGCCGTGAGCACCAGGGCTGCCTTGTCGAGTACGCCGACTCCGCTCGAGTTGTCCATATGGCAATACTGCCGTCTCGGGATCTGGGATGCAAGGCTAAACTGGAAGTCGAGGCCGGAAACCCCGGCCGAGGTCACGCCGCACGGCCGATCGGCCGACCCGCGACGCAGCCACCAAGAACGACATCGACGATGAGGAGCGAGTCATGGGCAAGACCCTGGCGGAGAAGGTGTGGGACGAGCACGTCGTCCGGTCGAACCCGGGGGAGCCGGACCTGCTCTTCATCGACCTCCACCTGCTGCACGAGGTGACCAGCCCGCAGGCCTTCGACGGCCTGCGCCTGGCTGGACGCAAGGTCCGCCGCCCGGACCTGACCCTGGCGACCGAGGACCACAACGTCCCCACCCTGGACTGGGACAAGCCGATCGTCGACCCGATCAGCCGCACCCAGGTCGAGACGCTGCGCAAGAACGCCAAGGAGTTCGGCGTCCGGCTGCACCCGCTCGGTGACATCGAGCAGGGCATCGTGCATGTCGTCGGCCCGCAGCTCGGCCTGACCCAGCCCGGCATGACCATCGTCTGCGGCGACTCGCACACCTCCACCCACGGCGCCTTCGGCTCGATCGCCTTCGGCATCGGCACCTCGCAGGTCGAGCACGTGCTCGCCACCCAGACCCTGCAGCAGGCCCGCCTGAAGACCATGGCGGTCACCGTCAACGGCAGCCTGCCCGAGGGCGTGACGGCCAAGGACCTGGTGCTCAACCTGATCACCCACGTCGGCACCGGCGGCGGCCAGGGCTACATCGTCGAGTACCGCGGCCAGGCCATCGAGGAGCTCTCCATGGAGGGCCGGATGACCGTGTGCAACATGTCGATCGAGTGGGGCGCCAAGGCGGGCATGATCGCGCCCGACGAGACCACCTTCGCCTACCTGGCCGACAAGCCGGAGGCCCCCAAGGGGGCCGAGTGGGACGCCGCGGTCGCGCACTGGCGCACCCTGGCCACCGACCCCGACGCCGTCTTCGACAAGGAGATCGTCCTCGACGCCTCGCAGATGACGCCGTTCGTCACCTGGGGCACGAACCCCGGCCAGGGCGCGCCGCTCGGCGCGACCGTGCCGAGCCCCGAGGACTTCGCCGACCCGACCGACGCGCTCGCGGCCCGCAACGCCCTGGAGTACATGGACCTGGAGGCCGGCACCCCGCTGCGCGAGGTCGCGATCGACACCGTCTTCGTCGGCTCCTGCACCAACGGCCGGATCGAGGACCTGCGCCTGGCGGCCGAGGTCATCAAGGGCCACAAGGTCGCCGAGGGCACCCGGTTCCTCGTCGTGCCCGGCTCGGTGCGCGTGCGGATGCAGGCCGAGGCCGAGGGCCTGCACGAGATCTTCATCGCCGCGGGCGCCGAGTGGCGCGGCGCCGGTTGCTCGATGTGCCTGGGCATGAACCCCGACCAGCTCGCCCCCGGTGAGCGCAGCGCGTCGACCTCGAACCGCAACTTCGAGGGACGTCAGGGCAAGGGCGGCCGCACCCACCTGGTGTCGGTTCCCGTCGCCGCGGCCACCGCCGTGCGCGGCAAGCTCTCCTCGCCCGCCGACCTCGTCCCCGCCTCGGTCTGAACGGAGCACACGTCATGGACAAGTTCACCACCCACACCGGCATCGGCGTCCCGCTGCGGCGCAGCAACGTCGACACCGACCAGATCATCCCCGCCGAGTACCTCAAGCGGGTCGCCCGCACCGGCTTCGAGGACGGCCTGTTCGCCAGCTGGCGCACCGACCCCGGCTTCGTGCTCAACCAGGACGCCTACCGCGCCGGCTCGGTGCTCGTCGCCGGCCCGGACTTCGGCACCGGCTCGTCTCGTGAGCACGCCGTCTGGGCGCTGCAGAACTACGGCTTCAAGGCCGTCCTCTCGCCGCGTTTCGCCGACATCTTCCGCGGCAACGCCGGCAACTCCGGCCTGCTCGCCGCGCAGGTCGAGGAGGACGTGATCCTGAAGATCCAGGACTACCTCGAGGCGAACCCGGGCGCCGAGGTGAGAGTCGACCTCGAGGCCCGCACCGTCACCGCCGGCGACATCACCGCGGACTTCCAGGTCGACGACTACGTCCGCTGGCGGCTGCTCAACGGCCTCGACGACATCGGGATCACGCTGTCCCACGAGGACGACATCATCGCCTACGAGGCGAAGCGGCCGTCGTACAAGCCGGTCACGCTGGGCGCGACCTCCTGAGCCGATGACGTAGCGGAGGTGGGGGCGGGACCGTTCTCTAGGATCGATCCCGTGTCCACCTCCGTCGGCCCCGCCGCGCGCGCGGGCCAAGCCCTCGGAGACGCCCCCGAGGAGACCCTCCCCGAGGAGACCGTCCCCGAGGAGACCGTCCCACCGAGCCTGCGCCAGGTCCTGCTGCGCGGTGCCAAGGGCAGCCTGCAGGCGGCGCTGGCCATCTCGGTGGCGCTGCAGGCCTCCACGTTGGGGCTGTTCCTGCCCCGGTGGTTGAAGGACCTGCTCTTCGACGGCGGCGGGTTCTGGTTCGACACCTTGCTGGTCTGGGCGCTGATCGGCTTCTGCTGGGCGTTGCTCGGCCGGCTGTGGTGGTCCTTCGGCGCGGTCGCGGCGCTCGCCCTGGTGCTCGGCGTGGTCACGCTGGTCAAGATCCCGCTGCGCCGGGAGCCGGTCTATCCCAGCGACATCGACTTCCTGCGTGAGCCGGGCTTCCTGACCTCGATGGTCCCGCTGCCGCTGCTGATCCTCGGCGGGCTCGCCGTCGGTGGCGTGCTCGTCGCCGCGGCACGGATCGGCCGCCGGATGCAGCAGCGCTGGCCACGGCCGCGGTTGTGGGCGTTGCCTCGGCGCCAGGCCCTGGCCGTCATCGGACTGCGCCTCGGCGTCCTCGCGCTGACCGGGGTGATGCTGCTGCACGCCTTCCAGTTCAACCACCAGGGCAACGCGTGGCGCGGCCTGTACGAGGCGCGAGGCGAGTCCTGGCGGTACTGGAACCAGACGACGAACTACCGCTCCAACGGCTTCATCGGCGGGTTCCTCTACAACATGCCGACCGAGGCCATGGCCGCCCCGACGTCGTACGACGCCGAGGTGATGGCGCGCCTCGCCGACCGCTACACCGCCGCCGCGGAGCGCATCAACGCCACCCGGGACGGCAGCCTGGCGGACGTGAACGTCGTGCTGGTGCTCAGCGAGTCGTTCACCGACCCCACCGAGCTCGAGGGCTTCGAGCTCGAGCGGGACCCGATCCCGCACACCCGCGCGCTGATGGCCCGCACCACCTCGGGCCACATGCTCGCCCAGATGTACGGCGGCGGCACGGCCAACATGGAGTTCGAGACCCTGACCGGGCAGTCCCTGCGCCTGTTCCGCCCGCAGATGCTCTCGCCGTACCAGATGCTCGTGCCCGGTGAGCGCGACTATCCCTCTGCGGTGGGCTGGTTCCGCGCCCAGGGGCACCGGGCGGTCGCGGTGCACCCCTACCGGGTGGGGATGTACAAGCGGCAGCAGGTCTACCACCGCTTCGGCTTCCAGGAGTTCGTGCACGACACGACGCTGCCCGGGGCCCGCACCATCGACGACAACCCCTTCATCTCCGACGCCTCGGCCTTCGACGAGGTGCTGCGCCAGATCGACGACAGCGAGGCGCCGCTGCTGGTCAACCTCGTGACCATGCAGAACCACATCCCGGTCACCGACAACTATCCCGACCCGATCGGGGTGGAGGGCGTCAGCGGCGGCCAGGCCGAGCGGATCGGCCAGTACGCACGGGGGCTGGAGCACTCCGACGCCGCGTTCGCCGACTTCCTCGACGCCCTCGACGGCGCGGACGAGGAGACGATCGTGCTGTTCTACGGCGACCACCTCCCCGGCATCTACAGCTCCGACACCCAGTCCGCCAACGACGGGCTCCGCCTGCACCGCACGCCCTTCCTGGTGTGGAGCAACCGGGCGGAGCAGAACGTCGTGCGCGAGGTGCCGATCACCAGCCCCGCCTTCTTCCTGCCCTTGCTGTACGAGGTCGCGGACGCGCCCGTGCCGCCGTACCTCGCCCTGCTGGACGAGGTCCGCGAGCACGTCGGTGCCATGGCGCAGGGCCGGTTGCTGGACACCTCCGGGGACCCGGTGCAGCCCGAGGACCTCGACGACGAGACGAAGCAGCTGCTCGCCGACCTGCGCCTGGTGCAGTACGACTTCTCGATCGGTGAGCGCTTCGCCGTGGACCGGATGTGGCCCGGCTCGGTGGTCACGAACCCCTGAAATCGGCGTAACAGAGCGGTTCTGGGGCGTCCGCAGTGAAATGCGTCACAAAAAACCGTGCCTGGTGATTGTGGGTCCGCGCGGCAGTGCTTAGCGTTCGCAAGTAGGACAGCTGGGCGCCGGCTCGGCTGCGAGAGCCCCAGAGACGCCCTTGACGGTGTGTCTTGAAAGGACACGTAGTGAACAAGTCTCAGTTGATCGACACGCTGGCCGACCGATTCGACGGCAGCCGCAAGGACGCCGCCCATGCACTGGACGCGGTTCTCGACACGATCACCCGGCAGGTGGCCAAGGGGGAGAAGGTCGCGATCACCGGCTTCGGCTCCTTCGACAAGGCCGTGCGCAACGCGCGCTGGGTCCGCAACCCGCAGACCGGGGAACGGGTGAAGACCAAGAAGAAGTCGGTGCCGAAGTTCAGCGCGGGTGCCGACCTCAAGAACGTCGTGTCCGGGGCCAAGAAGCTCGCGCCGCTGCCGAGGGTGAGTGCGAAGAAGGCGGCGGCCACGGCTGCGAAGACGGCCGCGGCTCCGGCGAAGAAGGCGGCTGCGGTCGCCAAGAGCGCCGCGCCCGCCACGAAGGCCGCCCCCGCCAAGAAGGCGAGCACGACGAGCAAGTCCGCGGCGAGCAAGTCGACGACGAGCAAGTCGGCGGCGAGCAAGTCGACGGCGAGCAAGTCGACGGCGACCAAGTCGACGGCGACCAAGTCCACGGCGAAGAAGGCGAGCACCGCCAAGGCACCGGCCAAGAAGACCGCCGCAGCGACCAGCTCGACGACGGCGAAGAAGGCGCCCGCCGCGAAGAAGACCGCGACGAAGTCCACCACCGCGACGAAGAGCGCTGCGGCGAAGAAGTCGGCTCCTGCCAAGAAGGCGCCGGCGAAGAAAGCCGCCAAGAAGTCCTGATCCTCACCGATCGGCCGAACGGGCCGCCCTCCTGCGTGGAGGGTGGCCCGTTCGTCGTCCTGCGGGACTCAGGGGGAGGGCGGCAGCGACGTCGCGACGCGGGCGGTGGCTGGGCCGACGCCGAGGGCGAGGGCCGCGCGCAGACCCGCGACGTCGTCGACGTCGCGGCGCAGGGTGGGCAGTGCGCCCTGCGGCTGGCGGCACCCCGCGGCCTCGTGCCGCTCTGCGGAGCCTGCGCCGAAGCGCGGGTCGAACGCGTCGAACGGCGCGGTGTAGAGCGTGGTCCCGGTCCCGTCGGCGTCCCGGACGAACCACGCCTCGCCGGTGCCGGCGGCCTGGGACAGGGCGGCGTCGAGGTCGGCGGGGCGCAGGGCGGGCAGGTCGGCGCACAGGGCCACCGGCTGGAGCCCGGGATGGTCGTGGTGCGCCAGATGCGCAGCGTGGCGCAGCGCAGCGTTCAGACCGCCGCCGGGATCGGCGCAGCCGACGGCGCCGCGGGCCACCAGGGTGGCTGCGAAAACCGGGTCGTCGCTGACCACGCGGACCTCGACGACGTACGCACTGGCCAGGCAGGCGTCGACGACGTCGGTGGCGAACGCCGCGGCGAGCAGGCGCCGCTCCTGGGGCCTGAGTGCGGAGAGCCGGGACTTGGCCGTGCCCGGCGACTTCGCCGGCACCAGCACGACGAAACCGTTCCGCCTCACGACCACGTCCCCATCCTGGCATCCATCCCCGCTGTCCCAGACCGGTGCCCGGCGGCGGAACGCGCCGGTGAGCGCGTGCTGGCGTGGTCACGGTCACGGGGAGGTAGCCTGCGTGGCTGTGACGGTGCGGAAGCTGGGGCGAAGGCGGGGCTGGGCCTTCAACATCGCGGTGCCCATCATCAAGCCGTTCCTGCTGAGCACCACGCGCCGGGAGTGGATCGGTGGCGAGAACCTGCCCGAGACCGGCGGCTGCATCATCGCGCTCAACCACATCTCGCACCTCGACCCGCTCACCGCGGCGCACCTGGTCTACGACCACGGCCGGCTGCCGCGCTACCTGGCCAAGTCGGGACTGTTCGACAACAAGGCCCTCGGCGTCTTCCTGCGCGGTGCCGGCCAGATCCCCGTGAAGCGGGACTCCCGTGACGCCGTGGGCGCCTACGCCGCCGCTGTGGCGGCGGTGCAGGCCGGCGAGTGCGTGGTGATCTACCCCGAGGCCACCATCACCCGCGACCCCGGCATGTGGCCGATGCGCGCGAAGTCCGGTGCTGCCCGGATCGCGTTGGAGACCGGCTGCCCGGTGATCCCGGTGGGCCAGTGGGGCGCGCACGAGATCCTGGCGCCGTACACGAAGCGGCCGAAGCTGGTGCCGCGGCACCAGATCACCATGCGGGTCGGCGAGCCGGTGCCGCTCGACGACCTTCGCGCCCAGCCGCGCACCCCCGCTGTGGTGAACGCGGCCACGGACCGGATCATGGACGCGATCACCCGCCAGCTCGAGCTGGTGCGCAACGAGAAGGCGCCCGCCGAGCGGTACGACATGGCGGTGCAGGGCGACCGGTTCAAGAAGAACAAGAAGTGAGGGCCTCAGTGGGCGCGTTGACGGGCAACAAGGTCGCCGTGCTGGGGGCCGGATCCTGGGGGACGGCGTTCTCCATCATCCTCGCCGACGCCGGCAACGAGGTGTCGATCTGGGCGCGCCGCGACGAGGTCGCCGCCGCGATCAACGACGAGCACGAGAACGCCGACTACCTTCCCGGCATCGAGCTGCCCCGCACGATCAGCTCCACCACCGATCCCGAGCAGGCGCTGGCCGGTGCCGACGTCGTGGTGCTCGCGGTGCCGTCGCAGTCGCTGCGGGAGAACCTGGGCACGTTCCTGCCGCACGTGCAGCGCGACGCGGTCTTCGTGTCGCTGATGAAGGGCGTCGAGCTCGGCACCCTCAAGCGCATGTCCGAGGTGGTCGCCGAGGTCGCCGACGTCGGCCCCGAGCGGATCGCGGTCGTCTCGGGCCCGAACCTGGCGCGCGAGATCGCTCGCCGCGAGCCCGCCGCCTCCGTCGTCGCCTGCGCGGACGAGTCCGTGGCCACCGCGCTGCAGGCCCGCGTGCACTCGCCCGCCTTCCGGCCCTACACCAGCGTCGACGTGCTCGGCTGCGAGCTCGGTGGGGCCTACAAGAACGTCGTCGCCCTCTGTGTCGGCATGGCCGTCGGCCTCGGCTTCGGTGACAACACCACCGCCTCCCTGATCACCCGCGGCCTGGCCGAGACCGCGCGGCTGGCCATGCGGCTGGGCGCCAACCCGCTCACCCTGATGGGGCTGGCCGGGCTCGGGGACCTCGTCGCCACCTGCTCCTCCCCGCTCTCGCGCAACCGCACCTTCGGCGAGAAGCTCGGGCAGGGAATGAGCGTGGAGGAGATCTACGCCTCCACCCGCCAGGTGGCGGAGGGTGCGAAGTCCTGCTCGTCGCTGCGGGCCCTGACCGGCAGCCTCGGTGTGTCGGCGCCGATCGTGGACGCCGTCGACGAGGTGGTGCTGGGCCGGATGACGACCGCGCAGATGATGGAGGCGTTCATCGCCCGCGACACCAAGTCCGAGATCGGCTGACGCGCCCCAGCCGACCCGGGCGGCTCAGGAGGAGATCCGGTCCAGGGCCTGGACCAGGTCGGCCCAGAGGTCCTCGACGTCCTCGATGCCCACCGAGAGCCGCACCAGGCCCTCGGGGATGCTGGGAGCCTCCAGCTTCCAGCGCCGCCGCCGTTCGAAGGTCGACTCGACGCCGCCCAACGACGTGGCGTGCACCCACAGCGAGGTGGCGCGGACCAGGAAGTCGCCGGCGTCCGCGCCGCCGGCCAGCACGGCAGAGACGATGGCGCCGAAGCCGGGGTAGCGGACCTCGGCGACCTCGGCGTGCGTGGCGAGGCGGCGCGCCAGCTCCGCGGCGTTCTCCTCGGCCCGGTCCAGCCGCACGTGCAGGGTGCGCAGCCCGCGCAACGCGAGCCAGGCCTCGAACGGGCCAGGGACGGCTCCGGCGAGGTCGCGGCGGCTCTTCAGCGCGCTGTGCACCTCGTCGTCGCCGACGACGAGGGCCCCCATCAGCACGTCGCTGTGCCCGGCGATGAACTTGGTGGCGGAGTGCACCACGATGTCGGCGCCCAGCTCCAGGGGGCGCTGGCGCAGGGGAGTGGCGAAGGTGTTGTCCACCACGACCCGGATCCCCAGCCCGTGCGCGGCCTGGCACAGTGCGGCGAGGTCGGCGATCTCCAGCGCGGGGTTGGTGGGCGACTCCAGCCACAGCAGTGCACAGTCCTCGTCGTCCTGCATCGCCTTGACGACCGCCGCGGTGTCGGTGACGTCGACGAGGGTGGCGTGCAGGCGGCCTCGCGCCTCGAAGTCGGCCAGCGCCGCGATGGTCCCGCTGTAGGAGTGTCGCGGCGCCACGACACCGGCGCCGTTGCCGACCAGGTCGAGCAGCGTGGTGACTGCGGCCATGCCGGAGGCGAACGCCAGCGCCCGTCCGCCCTCGAGCGCACCGAGCGCGTCCTCGAAGGCCGTCCAGGTGGGGTTGCCGTAGCGGCCGTACTCCAGGTCACCCCCGGCGACGTACGTCGAGGTCAGCGTCACCGGCACGTTGAGCGGCTGGTCCGCGTCGTGCGCGGGCCGCCCGGCGGTCACGGCCAGCGTGGCGGGCCGCAGTGCCCCCTCGGCCGCCTGGCCGGGGGGTGTGGAGGTCGGGTCGAGCGCGGGTCCGGACATGCCTCAACGGTATGGTCATCGGCGATGAACGCGCCAAACGGTCACCAACGGCCCGCTGCCCACCGCCGGATCCGTGTCGCCGTGGTCTTCGGCGGCCGCTCCAGCGAGCACGCCATCTCCTGCGTCACCGCGGGCAACGTGCTCCAGGCCATCGACCGCGACAAGTACGACGTCGTGCCGGTCGGGATCGCCGCCGACGGCCGCTGGGTGCTGGAGGTCGACGACCCCTCCCGGCACCAGATCACCGACACCGGACACCTGCCGGCGGTCGACGCCGAGCGCGCCACCGTCGCGCTGGTCCAAACCGACGGCGGAGCCGGCCTGGTCGTCAGCGACCCCAGCGCGCCGCCGCATGCACTCGGCGACGTCGACGTCGTCTTCCCGCTGCTGCACGGCCCGTGGGGCGAGGACGGCACCATCCAGGGCCTGCTGGAGATGTCGGACGTGCGCTACGTGGGCTCCGGTGTGCTCGCCTCGGCGGTGTGCATGGACAAGGCGTTCATGAAGGTCGTCCTCACCGCCGCCGGGCTGCCGGTGATGCCGAGCGAGACCGTCACGGCCCGGGAGTGGGCGAGCGACCCGGTCGCCGTGCGCGCGCGGGTCGAGCAGCTGGGCTACCCGCTGTTCGTGAAGCCCGCCCGAGGCGGCTCGTCGATCGGCATCGCGAAGGCGCACGGGCCGGACGAGCTCGACGACGCCCTCGAGGAGGCGCTGGCGTACGACCCCAAGGTGCTCATCGAGGTCTCCGCCGAAGGCGCCCGCGAGATCGAGTGCGGGGTGCTGGAGAAGGTCGGCGGCGGGGTCGAGGCCAGCCTGCCCGCCGAGATCCGGGTCACCGGCGAGCACGAGTTCTACGACTTCGCGGCCAAGTACCTGCCCGGGGAGCACACCGAGCTCGACGTGCCCGCGGACCTGCCCGGCGACGTCGCCGACCGGATGCGGCAGCTCGCCGCCGACGCCTTCGTCGCCGCGGGCTGCGAGGGCCTGGCCCGGGTGGACTTCTTCCTGATGCCCGACGGCTCCCTGGTGGTCAACGAGATCAACACGATGCCCGGCTTCACGCCGCTGTCGATGTTCCCGCAGATGTGGGCCGCCACCGGCGTCGAGTACGGCGAGCTCATCGACCGGCTGCTCACGCTGGCGCTGCAGCGTCCCACCGGCCTGCGCTGAACCGGGTCAGTCGGGTCAGTCGCAGGGCTCGACGAGCTTGGTGTGCTCGGTGACCAGCGGCGCCAGCGCGGACATGGCCGCAGGCCCGGCGTTGGGCCGGTAGCGGGCGGGGATCCGCACCTCCACCCGCGGCTCGTAGCCGGCGGTGGTCAGCACCAGATCGAGGTCCTGGTCCTCGTACTGCTCGTCGGGGATGTAGAAGCCGACCCCGTCGGCGGTCTCGCAGGAGGCGGTGAGGTCGAAGCCCTCGGGCACCGGCACGCCGCAGGTGACCACGATCGGGGGCTCGCCGTACGCGGCCGCCGGGGCGTCGGTCGGCTCGACGGCCACCTTCGGCTTCTTGGCGAGCGTGGCGGGCAGGTCGGCGATGAGCGCACGGCACGCGGCCGTGTCGCCGTCGGGCGCATCCACGTCGACCTTGACCGTGTCGTCACCGCACCCGGCGACCAGCAGGCAGCCCGCGACGAGAAGGACCCGTCCGGAGAACCGGCCGGGGGTGTGCAGCCGCAGGCTCAGATGCGGACGACCGGGCATGTCAGCGTCCGGGTGATGCCCTCGAGGCTCTGCACCTTGGAGACCACGAGCTTGCCCAGCTCGTCGACGTTGCGGGCCTCGGCGCGCACGATCACGTCGTACGGGCCGGTGACGTCCTCGGCCAGGGTGACACCCTCGATGGCGCCGACCTCGCGGGCCACCTCGGCAGCCTTGCCGACGTCGGTCTGGATCAGGATGTAGGCATGGACCACCATGGTCGTCGCTCCCGTCGAAGGCTGTGCGGAAGACTCAACCTACCCCGATCCGGGGCCTCCGCAGAACCGGCGCGGGACCCGGAGCCTGCCTCTGGTGGGATGGACCCATGAGCTCCCCGCAGATCCGACCGACCGACGCGACCGTGGCCGACCTCGGGGAGTTCGGGCTGATCTCCGCGGTGGCCGACGTCGTGGCGCGGACCGCGCCCGGCACCGACGTGCTCGTCGGCCCCGGTGACGACGCCGCGGTGATGCGGGTGCGCAGCGGCCACGTCGTGGTCTCCACCGACGTCCTGGTCGAGGGCCGCCACTTCCGACGGGACTGGGCCGAGGCCGTCGACGTCGGGCACCGCGCGGCCGCGCAGAACATCTCCGACGTCAACGCCATGGGTGGCCGCGCACAGTGGCTGACGGTGTCGCTGGCCATGCCGGCCGACCTGCCCGCCGCGTGGGCCCTGGACTTCACCCGGGGATTCGCCACCGAGTGCGCCGCGGTGGGCGCCGGCGTGGTCGGCGGAGACCTGTCCCGCGCGGACGCGGTGGTGGTCTCGGTGACCGTCATCGGCGCCTGCACCGTCTCCCCGGTGCTGCGCTCGGGTGCCGCGCCCGGCGACGTGCTCGCGCTGTGCGGCCGGCAGGGCTGGGCCGCGGGCGGCCTGGCCGTCCTGGGCCGCGGGTTCCGCTCCCCGCGGGTGCTGGTGGAGGCCTACCGTCGCCCCGCGCCGCCGTACGACGCCGGGCCGCAGGCGGCCCAGGCCGGGGCTACCGCGATGATCGACGTCTCCGACGGCCTGCTCGCCGAGGCCGGTCACCTCGCCGTCGCCTCCGGGGTCAGCATCGACGTCTCGACCGGCTCCTTCGAGGTGCCCGAGCCGCTGCTCGCCGTCGGCGCCGCCACCGGGGCCGACCCGCTGCAGTTCATCCTCGCCGGTGGGGACGACCACAGCCTGCTCGCCACCTTCCCGGCCGGTGCCGCGCTGCCCGAGGGATGGGTTCGGATCGGCACCGTCGGGTCCGCTCCCGTGGAGGGGGAGCCCGCCGTCACCGTCGACGGAGCCCCGTACGACGGCCCGACGGGCTGGACGCACTTCTGAGGTCCTTCGTCGGCGCCGCTGCCTCTCGGGCGGTGGCGCCGGGAAGCACGAAGGCCGCCACCCGAGCGGGTGGCGGCCTTCGTCGAGCCGATCAGCGGCAGGTCAGCGGGAGACCTTGCCGGCCTTCAGGCAGCCGGTGCACACGTTGAGGCGCTTCGGGGTGCCGTTGACGACCGCGCGGACGCGCTGGATGTTCGGGTCGAAGCGGCGCTTCGTGATCTTGCGCGACCACGGCCGGTTGTTGCCGAACGTCGGCTTCTTGTCGCAGATGTCGCACACGGCGGCCATGGAAACTCCTGGGAAGATTGCGGTTTCACGTCTGTCGAGCCCGGCAGCGAGAGCGCACGCCGGACAACCGGTTCAGGATAGACGACCTCATCGCGGACGCTGAAATCCACGGGACGGTCCTCCATCGGGGCCGTTGCGTCGCGCGGGACGGGGGGTGCGGATCATCTAGGGTGACGTGCGATGGCTGAGGGGACGGGACACGACGCGACGGGTGCGGGGACGGCGATCTCGCTGGCCACGGTGGCCCGGTTCGTCGACGTCGCCGTGGACGCGCTGGCGCAGGCGCGTGAGGAGGTCGACGCCCTCAACGTCTTCCCGGTGCCCGACGGCGACACGGGGACGAACATGTACCTGACCGTCGTGGCGGCCCGCGACGCGATCCGCGTCGCGATGGCCGAGCAGGAGCACGGTGCAGACAGCGGCGCAGGCCGCGGCGCCGAGCCCGGTGCCGGGGACGGCTCCGGGCTCGAGGGGCCGATGGCAGCACTCGCGCGTGGTGCGTTGCTCGGCGCGCGCGGGAACTCCGGGGTGATCCTCAGCGAGATGCTCGGCGCCGTCGCGCGCCGCATCGCCTCCGCCGAGCCCGGCGAGTCGAACGCCCGCGTCCTGGCCGACGGGATGGCGCAGGCGTCGACGGCGAGCTACGCCGCGGTCGGCGAGCCGGTCGAGGGCACCATGCTCACCGTGCTCCGGGCCGCTGCCCAGGCCGCCGGCGCTGTGGCCGAGCAGCCCACCGCGCGCAGCAGCGACGTGCTGGCCGCCGCCGCGGCCGCGGCCCGCGAGGCCCTGGGCCACACGCCCGAGCAGCTCGAGGCCCTCGCCGCCGCCGGGGTCGTGGACGCCGGCGGGCGAGGACTGTCGGTCATCCTCGACGCGGCGGAGACCGTGCTCACCGGCCGCCGGCCGATCCCGGTCACCGCGCCGTTGGGCAGCCACGCCATCCCGGTCCCGCAGCTGCCGGAGGCCGGTGCGGACCTGTCCGCCGACGGCCCCGCCTACGAGGTCATGTACCTGCTCGACGGCCCCGACGACGGCGTCGGCGTGCTCCGCAAGCGGCTCGGAGGGCTCGGCGACTCCGTCGTGGTCGTCGGAGGCGAGGGGCTGTGGCACGTGCACGTGCACACCGACGACGTCGGGGCGGCGATCGAGGCCGGCCTCGAGCTCGGCCGCCCGCACCGGATCCGGGTCATCCACTTCGCCGAGCAGCTGGCGCGCCAGGTCGGCCAGGCGGGTCAGACGGGTCAGGCGGGTCAGGCGGGTCAGAGCGGTGAGTCGGCGCCCCGGGCGCTCTCCGGACGCCGGGTGGTCGCGGTCGCGGCCGGCCCCGGGCTGGCCGAGCTGTTCCAGGAGGCCGGTGCGGTCGTCGTACCAGGAGGACCGGGGCGGCGGCCCTCGACGGGCGAGCTGCTGGAGGCGATCACCGGGTGCGGTGCCCGCGAGGTCGTGGTGCTGCCCAACGACGAGCCGTCGGTGCGGGCCGCGCTGGTCGCGGCCAGCACCGCGGAGGCCGACCACGGTGCCCGCGGGCTGCGGGTCGCGGTGATCCCGACCCACGCCCAGGTCCAGGGCCTGGCGGCGGTCGCGGTGCACGAGCCCGGCCGGGCCTTCGACCAGGACGTCACCGAGATGACCGCGACGGCCCGCCACGTCCGGCACGGCGCGGTCACCGTCGCCGCCAAGCAGGCGATGACCATGGCCGGGCCGTGCGAGCCCGGCGACGCGCTCGGCGTGATCGCCGGCGACTTCGCCGTCGTCGGCGACGACCTCGGGGCGGTCGCCCTGATCGTGCTGGACCGTCTCCTCGCCGCCGGCGGCGAGATGGTCACCCTGGTGCACGGCCGCGACGGCATCGGCCTGGCGGAGAGCGCCGCGGCCTGGGTGGAGGAGAGCCATCCCCACGTCGACGTCATGGTGTACGACGGTGGCCAGGAGCGCTACCCGCTCCTGATGTCGGTGGAGTGACGGACCATCGTCACGGAGCCGGACGGGTCGACCGTCCGGCGGTGACGGGCAGGCCCCAGGAGCGAGCGGAGCAGGGTTGAGCATCACTCTGGACACGTCCATCACGGCGGTGCTGGGCGCCACCACGCCGGCCAAGCGCAAGAAGTTCACCGACGGGCTCGGCATCCGCACCGTCGGCGACCTGCTGCGCCACTTCCCGCGCCGCTACCTGGAGACCGGGTCGCTGAGCAGGGTCGACAACCTGCGCCGCGGGCAGGTGCTGTGCGTGGTCGGCGAGATCACCGAGTGCGTGACCAAGTCCTACACCGACCGCCGCACCGGCCGGCCGGCGTACCGGGTGGAGGCGACGCTGGCCACCGCCGGGCCGAGCCTGCGGATGACGTTCTTCGCCAAGAACCAGGGCACCGCGGCCTGGCACGCGCGCCGGGTCGAGGTCGGCAACCGCGGCGTCTTCCTGGGCAAGGCCGACCAGTTCCGCGACGAGTGGCAGCTGGTCAACCCGCAGCTGATGATCTTCGGGATGAGCGACGACGACGGGCTGGAGGAGATCCTCGACATCGGCCCGCTGTTCCCCATCTACCCGCTGACCAAGGGCGTGGAGTCCTGGGACATCGCCCGTGCGGTGAAGTTCGCCGACTCGGTGATCGCCGACATCCCGGAGATCCTGCCCGAGGCGCTGCGCACCGAGCACGGCGTGCTGGGCATCCAGGACGCCTACCACTGGGTGCACCAGCCGCAGGACCGCGAGCAGGTCCACCACGCCCACCACCGCTTCCGGTTCGAGGAGGCACTGATCACCCAGCTCGTGCTCGGCCGGCGGCGTCGCGCCGTGCGGGACGCGGGCGCCACCGCCCGCACCGGCGGCGGAGGCCTGCTCGCGGCGTTCGACGAGCGGCTGCCGTTCACCCTGACCCAGGGCCAGCAGCAGGTGGGACGCGAGATCGAGGCCGACCTCGCCGCGCCGTACCCGATGAACCGGCTGCTGCAGGGCGAGGTGGGCTCCGGCAAGACCCTGGTCGCGCTGCGGGCGATGCTGCGGGTCGTGGACTCCGGCGGCCAGGCGGCGCTGCTGGCGCCCACCGAGGTCCTCGCCCAGCAGCACCACCGCTCCATCGTGGCCATGCTCGGCGACCTCGCCGACGACGGCACGATCTTCGGTGGCGGCGAGGGCACCCGCGTGGAGCTGCTGACCGGCTCGATGACCAAGACCCAGCGCACCGCGCCGCTCTCACGCATCGCCACCGGCGAGGCGGGCATCGTGATCGGCACGCACGCGCTGCTGCAGGCCCAGGTCTCCTTCTTCGACCTCGGCCTGGTGGTCGTCGACGAGCAGCACCGCTTCGGCGTCGAGCAGCGCGCCGCGCTGACCGACAAGGCCTCGGCGCCGCCGCACCTGCTGGTGATGACGGCGACGCCGATCCCGCGCACCGTCGCGATGACGGTCTTCGGGGACCTGGAGACCTCGACGCTGAGCGAGCTGCCCGCCGGGCGCGCCCCGATCCAGACCAACCTGGTGCCGCTGGCCGAGCATCCGTCGTGGTTCGGGCGGGTCTGGCAGCGGGTGCGCGAGGAGGTGGAGAAGGGCCACCAGGTGTACGTCGTGTGCCCGCGGATCTCCGGCGACGAGCGCGAGGCCGAGCAGGTCGAGGTCATCGACGTGCCCGGAGAGGACGGCGTCGTCGAGGAGGCGCCTCGCCCGGCGGCCGCCGCCGTCGAGGAGGTCGTGCAGCGGCTGGCGGAGGGTCCGCTGAGCGGACTGCGGATCGCGCGGATCCACGGTCGCCTGCCGGCGGACGAGAAGGACGCCACCATGCGCGCCTTCGCCGCAGGCGAGGTGGACGTGCTCGTCTCCACCACCGTCATCGAGGTCGGCGTCGACGTCGCCAACGCGACCACGATGGTGATCCTCGACGCCGACCGGTTCGGCATCTCCCAGCTGCACCAGCTGCGCGGGCGGGTCGGCCGGGGCGGGCTGCCCGGGCTGTGCCTGCTGGTCACCCACGCCGGTGAGGAGACCCCTGCCCGGGAGCGGCTCGAGGCTGTCGCCTCGACCACCGACGGGTTCGTGCTCAGCCAGATCGACCTCGAGCAGCGCCGGGAAGGCGACGTGCTCGGGGCCTCCCAGGCCGGGCGGCGCTCGAGCCTGGAGAACCTCAAGGTGCTGCGCGACGAGGACACGATCGTGGCGGCCCGGGCCGCGGCGGAAGGGCTCCTCGACGCCGACCGGGACCTGGGGCAGGCGCCCGGCCTGGCGGCGGCGGTGCAGGAGCTGGAGCGCACCCACCAGGCAGAGTTCGTGGCGAAGTCGTGACCGTGAGCGTGGAGAGGGAGCACCCGTGACCAGGATCATCGCCGGCTCCGCCGGCGGCCGCCGGCTGCAGACGCCGCGCGGCGACGCCACCCGGCCCACCAGCGACCGGGTGCGGGAGGCGCTGTTGTCCGCCGTCGACGCGTGGGCCGGCTCGCTGCGCGGGCTGCGGGTCCTCGACCTGTACGCGGGCTCCGGCGCGGTCGGCCTGGAGGCCTGGTCCCGGGGCGCGGAGGCGGTCACCCTCGTGGAGTCCGACCGGCGCACCGCCGACCTGGTGCGGGCGAACGCCCGCGCCGTGGGCTGCCCGGTCGCCGAGGTGATCGCCCGCTCGGTGTCGGCGTTCCTGGCGTCCGCGCCGCGCGCGCCGTACGACCTGGTCTTCGCCGACCCGCCCTACCCGCTCGCCGACGACGCGGTCGCGGAGGTGCTCGGCGCGCTCGTCGAGGGAGGGTGGCTCAGTGACGACGCCCTCGTCGTCGTCGAGCGGTCCGGGCGCAGCCCCGAGCCCGCCTGGCCGGCAGGGCTGGTGCCGCTGCCCGGCCGCCGCGGAGCCAAGCGGTACGGCGAGACCACGCTGTGGTTCGCCGAGCACCCGGCCGAGGACGCGGCGGGGGAGTGAGCGGGGTCCGCTAACCTCACCCACCATGACCCGTGCGGTGTGTCCTGGATCCTTCGACCCGGTCACCAACGGCCACGTCGACATCTTCCGTCGTGCGGCGGCGCTCTTCGACGAGCTCGTGGTCGCCACCGGCACGAACATCTCCAAGTCGCGGCTCTTCGACCCCGACGAGCGCCTGGAGATGCTGCGCGAGGCGTGTGCGGACCTGCCCAACGTCACCGTGATGGGCTTCACCGGCCTCATCGTCGACTTCTGCCGCGAGATCGACGCCCAGGCGATCGTCAAGGGCCTGCGTGGCGGCAACGACTACGAGTACGAGCTGCCCATGGCGCAGATGAACGCCCACCTGACCGGCGTCGAGACCGTCTTCGTGCCCACCACCGCCTCGCTCGGCTACGTCTCCTCCAGCCTGGTCAAGGAGGTCGCCTCGCTCGGCGGCGACGTCTCCGCGCTGGTGCCTCCCGCGGTGCAGCGCCGCCTCGACGCCAAGCTGGCCTCCCCACGAGCCGGGCAGTGAGTCGCGCCCGCACGGCGCACCGCGCGGTGGCCGGGCCAGATTTGGTGGCGCCCGACACCGCCACTACGATTGACCCGATCTGTTGTGCCCGGACCTGGAAAGTGATCCCCTGAACGACCTGGACCCGAGAGCGCCGCTCGTGCTCGACACCCGCGAGCTCGGCCGCCGCCCGGGGTCCCAGCGTGAGGTGACACTGACAGTTCCGGCCCCAGCCGATCTGGGCATCGAAGTCCTAGCTGTCCCCGAAGGCGCGCCGGTCGATCTTGACCTGCGTCTCGAGGCGGTCATGGAAGGCGTGCTCGTCACCGGAACGGCGCGAGCCGGTCTGGAGGGCGAGTGTGCGCGGTGCCTGGAGCCGATCCGCGAGGACATCGAGGTGACGTTCCAGGAGCTGTTCGTCTACGACGACATCCGGGACTCAGCGGAAGCTGAGGAGGACGACGAGGTCAGCACGCTGCAGGACGACCTGGTCGACCTGGAGCCGCTGCTGAGGGATGCGGTGGTGCTCGCACTGCCGTTCCAGCCGCTGTGTGAGGACGACTGTCCGGGGTTGTGCGTCGAGTGTGGCGTGCGGCTGGCGGACGAGCCGGACCACACGCACGAGGCTCCGATCGACCCCCGGTGGAAGGCGCTCACCGCGCTGACCGAAGATGCCGAGCAAGACCCCCAGGACTAGCGCTCACCCGAGCGCTCGACGTTCCCAGTAGATCCCAAGGAGAAGACAGTGGCTGTTCCGAAGCGGAAGATGTCGCGCAGCAACACGCGGCACCGTCGCTCGCAGTGGAAGGCTGTCGCCCCGGTGCTGGTCACCTGCGCGAACCCCGCGTGCGGCGCGAAGCACCTGCCCCACCGTGCCTGCGGCACCTGCGGCCAGTACGGCGCCCGCGCCGACCGTCGTCAGGTCCTCTGAGGCGCACGCCCATCACCGAGTACGTCGAGCTGCGTCGAGCGCTCGGGGATCCGATCCTGGACCCCGAGCTGCTCGAGCGCGCCCTGACGCACCGCTCCTACGCCTACGAGAACGGTGGTCTTCCGACCAACGAACGGCTGGAGTTCCTCGGTGACTCGGTCCTCGGCGTGGTGGTGACCGAGACCCTCTACCGCACCCACCCGGACCTCCCCGAGGGCCGGCTGGCCAAGCTGCGCGCCGCCGTGGTGAACGCGCGCGCCCTGGCCGGGGTGGCCCGTGGGATCGGCCTCGGCCAGCACATCAAGCTGGGTCGCGGCGAGGAGGCCACCGGTGGCCGGGACAAGGCCTCGATCCTGTCCGACACCGTCGAGGCCGTGATCGGCGCGGTGCACCTCTCCGGTGGCATCGAGGTCTCCGCCGACCTCGTGCACCGGCTGTTCGACCCGCTCATCGAGGCGGCGTCCGCGATGGGCGCCGGGCTCGACTGGAAGACCTCGCTGCAGGAGCTGGCCGCCGACCAGTCCCTCGGCGTGCCCGAGTACGTCATCGAGGACGCCGGTCCCGACCACCTCAAGACGTTCACCGCCCAGGTGCGCGTCGGCGACAAGCTCTACGGCAACGGCACCGGCCGCTCCAAGAAGGAGGCCGAGCAGGGCGCCGCCCAGACCGCGTACGGCGAGATCACCGCCGACCTCGGCCTCGACGCCCCCGGCCGCCCGCTGGTCGCCGGCAGCTGACCTCCACCGCCCCGTGCCCGAGCTGCCCGAGGTCGAGGTCGTCCGTGCCGGCCTCGAGCGCCACGTCACCGGCGCGACGATCACCTTCGTCGACGTCCTGCACGACCGTCCGGTGCGCCGTCACCCCGGCGGTGCCGCCGGGTTCGCCGCTGCGCTGACCGGCCGCACCATCGTCGGCGCGTGCCGCCGCGGCAAGTACCTGTGGCTGCCGCTGGACAACGGCGACGCCATCCTCGGCCACCTCGGGATGAGCGGGCAGATGCTCGTCCAACCCACCGACGCCCCCGCCGAACGGCACCTGCGCGTCCGGTTCGCCCTCGCCGGCACCGAGCACGGCCGCGAGCTGCGCTTCGTCGACCAGCGCATGTTCGGCGGCCTGTCGGTCTCGGTCGGCGGCGCGGAGCTGCCCGGCGAGATCGCGCACATCGCCCGCGACCCGCTCGACCCGGCCTTCGACGACGACGCCTTCGCGGCCCGGCTGCGGCGACGCACCTCGGGCGTGAAGCGGCTGCTGCTCGACCAGGGACTGATCTCCGGTGTCGGCAACATCTACGCCGACGAGGCGCTGTGGCGTGCCCGGCTGCACGGCGAGCGGCCCGGGGACCGGCTGACCCGCAAGCAGGCCCTCGAGCTGCTCGGCCACGCCCGCGAGGTGATGAACGCGGCGCTCGCCCAGGGCGGCACCTCCTTCGACGCGCTCTACGTCAACGTCAACGGCGAGTCCGGCTACTTCGACCGCTCGCTGCACGCCTACGGCCGCGAGGGCGAGCCCTGCGACCGGTGCGGCACGCCGATCCGCCGCGTGGCGTTCATGAACCGCTCGTCGTACTTCTGCCCGCGGTGCCAGCCGGTGCCGCGGGCGCGTCGGCGCTGAGCGTCCCCGACGGGTCGGCCTCCGGCGACGGCGCCGGGTCCGGTGTCGGGTCCGGTGTCGGCGCCGGTGTCGGCGCCGGGGTGGGCACAGGCGTCGGCGTCGGTGCTGGGGTCGGCGTCGGGGTGATCGGCGCCGGCCGCCCCCCGCGTACCACGACCCAGGCGCGCGCCGCACCGTGCACCGCCGTGCGCTGCAGCCGGACCACGACCCGGTTGCGCCCGGTGAGCCCGGAGACGTCGTAGCCGGCGAGGCCGGTGCCGTCGAGGCGCACGGTGCCGAGCCGCACCAGCCGGCCGTCGTGCCGGCGCAGCACCTCGACGGTGTCGCCGGCGCGTGCGCCGGTGGCCTGCACGTGCAGCCGGCCCTCGTCGACCCGCAGGACCAGCGCCGGTCGCACCACCACGCGCCGGGCCGGGGTCTGCAGCGTCGCACCGGCGCTCCCGGTCGCGGGGGAGCCCGAGCCGGAGGAGACCGAGGAGGTGGGGGAGAACGTGCCGGGGGAGGCGGTGGCGCCGGGCGATGCCGGGGCGCTGGGGGAGCCCGAGGGCTCCGGGGCGGGGGCCGCCGGGAGCGAGAGCTGCAGCCGCAGCCAGGTGTTCTCCGTGAGCCTGCCGCTGCTGAACCACACCCGCCCGTCGGCCTGCGACGTCGCCCGGGCGACGACCTTCCACGGTGCGCCCGCACGACGCTTGAGCAGGCTCACCTCCTGACCGGCGACGGGCCGGCTCTCGGCGTCGCGCACCGTGCCCACCACGTTCACCCGGCCGCCGGCGACGACGCTGCGTCCCGACAGCGTGCTGGTCAGGCTCGCCGGCACCGGGGCGGTCGCGGGCACCCCCGCCGCCGGGGCACCGGCCCGCGGGCCGGACGCCGAGTCGGGTGCGGGCACGGCCACGGGGGAGCCGGGGGAGCCGGGGGAGCCGGGGGAGCCGGGGGAGCCCGTCGAGGAGGAGCCGCCGGGCCCGGTCCGGTCGGCGTTGGCAGGCCCCTGCGCGTCGGCGGTCGGACCCGAGGGCGACGGCGTCGACGCCTCGCCCTCGTTGCCGGAGCCGGCGTCCGACGTCGGTGCGGGTGTCTTGGCGACCGGTGCCTCGGGGCGCGGGGTGCGAGCGGCGGGCACGCCGATGCCCCCGAGCGCACCGTGCGCGATCGCCTGCACCCCGGCGGGCAGGGCCTGGGTGTAGGCGGCTGCCGCGACGCCGCCGGTGAGCGTGACCGCGGCGACCAGGGCCGCGCCACTGATCCCGGCCCGCCCCGCCAGGCCGGCGGCCCGGCCGGCGGCCAGTCCGGCGGCGGAGCCGAGCCGTGCGCCGCGCCGTCCGAACGAGCGGCGGTAGGCGCCCAGCACCTGCTTCTCACCGGCCAGCTCGGCCGCCGATCCGGGTGCCCGCAGCGCGCGGACCAGCGGGGTGTCCTCGAAGTCGTCGATGCCGAAGGGGTCCAGGCCGTTCATCCGTTCACCGCCCGGGCCCGGTGCCGGTGTCCCGCGGTGCGGGCCAGCGCCTTCAGGCCGCGGTGCACCGCGACCGCCACGGTCCCGGGACGCTTGCCGACGATGGCCGCCACGTCGGCGACCGACAACCCGGCGACGACGCGCAGCATCACCATCTCGGCCTGGGCCGGCGGCAGCGTGGCCACCATCCGCAGCGCGGCGTCAGTGTCGGCGCGCTCCAGGGCGGCCGCCTCCGCACTGGGCGCGGTGCCGATGTCGACGACCTCGGCCGTCGGCGTGCTCGGGCGCGCCGCACGCGCCCGGCCGGCGTCGATGGCACGGTGCCGGGCGAGGGTGAACAGCCAGGCGCGGAAGTCGCTGGGGCCGCCGGAGAAGCGGCGCAGGTCCCGCACGACGTGCAGCCAGGTCTCGGCCGCGATGTCCTCGGCGGTGTCGGGGTCACGCACCTTCAGGTAGCGCAGCAGCGGCGGGTGCAGCGCCCGCCAGAGCTCGCCGAACGCGTCCTCGTCCCCGGCGAGGGCGCTCTCCAGCGACACCCCGATCGGGTCGGTGCAAGGCTCGCGGTCCAGGACGTCTCCCCGCTCCGGTGGTGGGCTTGCGGCACGGGCCGACCAGGGCACGGGGGGCCGTGGGCCGACCGACGACGATGCTGGCACAACCCGAGCAGCGGATCGGGGAGCCGATTGGTTACACGGCGAGTCGCGACGGGCGTGTAATCGATCCGCGGTGTCGTCCGCTCTCTGGTGTGCCCGTCCGACCGACGACCGTCGAGGAGTACGACGATGCCCACCCTGCGAACCCCCCGCCGCGCCGCCTGCGCGGTCGCCCTGCTCACCGGTGCCGGCACGCTCTGGGCGGTGACCTCCGCCGGGCCCCTCGCCCCCACCGCCCAGGCGGCCGACGAGACGCCGACGTGCCACGGCCTGGCCGCGACCATCGTGGGCACCGACGGCCCGGACGACCTGGCCGGGACACCGGGCGACGACGTCGTCTTCCTCGGCGCCGGCAACGACACCTTCGACGGCCTCGGCGGCAACGACACCCTCTGCGGCGGCGACGGCGACGACACGCTGCTCGGCGGGGCCGGACGCGACTGGCTCGACGGCGGCTCCGGTGACGACACCCTCGACGGCGGCGCCGACCGCGACGTCCTGCTCGGCCGGGACGGCAGCGACCGGATCGTCGTCACCGACGGCGCCGACGTGGTCAGCGCCGCCAGCGGCGACGACACCATCATCAGCAGCTCCCCGACGGCCGAGATCACCGCAGGCTCCGGTGACGACATCGCCAAGGTCAGCTTCCTGACCACCACCTTGCGCATGAGCTCCGGCGACGACACCGTCGTCCTCGACCGCACCTCCGGCCGGATCCAGGGCGGCGCGGGCGACGACGTGTTCCTCGTGGGCGCCGAGCGCAGCGCCCCCGAGGGTGTCACCGACCTCAACACCACCGCCACCTCCACCATCAGCGGCGGCTCCGGCTCCGACGCGCTGAGCTTCCGGACGCTGAGCGTCCCGGTCCGCGTCGACGCCGAGCCCCGCTCGGCGACGTGGGACAAGGGCGCCCTCACCTTCGGCCTCCTCGAGGCCTACTTCGGCGGCGAGGCCGCGGACGTGATCCTCGGCGGAGCCCGCAACGAGACCCTGCGCGGCTTCGGCGGCGACGACGTCCTCCGCGGCCGCGCGGGCAACGACGTGATCGGCGGCGGCGCGGGCGTGGACATCGCCTACGGCGGCACCGGCCGCGACCGCTGCTCCGCCGAGGTCACGCAGAGCTGCTGACGCCGCGTCCCCGCGGGTCGTGAACCCGCGGGGAGCCGCCGGTCCCGGGCCCACCGCCCCCCCGGACGTGCCGGGGAGACCGCGCCATCGTGGTCTTCCCCACCCGTGGCGACACGGTCTCCCCGGCACACTCACCAGCGCACCCACCGCCACCTACCACGTCGTCCCCGAGCGCCGGCGCGGGGGCCTCGCCACGGTTTGACCGTCGTGCACAGAGGTGGGACTCTTGGAGACGGCCCACTCCCACCCGGAGCTCCGGGCCCAACCCCTCGAAGCGGAAGGCTCACCTACATGGCCAAGGCGCTGATCGGCCACCTGAACAGCGACCTCCGCGACCCCCGCCTGGCTGTCGAGAACGCTCGACTCCGCAACCGGGTCGCCGAGCTGGAGTCCCTCGTGCTGCGGCTGTCCGAGGAGAACGACAAGCTGATGTCGGCGCGTGCCGCCGAGCTGCTCGCCGACGGCTCGGAGATGCAGCCCGCCTGAGCCTCCCGGCGCGACCCGCGCCGACCTGGCCGACGCAGGCAACCCGCGGGGGTAGCCTGAGCGCGCCGACCTTCCCCCGCAGCGCCTCGCGACCGTGTCGACCTGACAGGATCGCTGCTGTGTCCGGCGCACCACGTGTGCGACGTACGAGCAGACCAGACGACGCCGGGGAGACACCGTGTACCTGAAGAGCCTGACCCTCAAGGGGTTCAAGTCCTTCGCCTCCGCCACGACCCTGCAGCTCGAGCCCGGCATCACCTGCATCGTCGGACCCAACGGCTCCGGCAAGTCCAACGTCGTCGACGCCCTCGCCTGGGTGATGGGCGAGGCCAGCGCCAAGAGCCTGCGCGGCGGCAAGATGGACGACGTCATCTTCGCCGGCACCGCCGACCGGCCCCCGCTGGGGCGGGCCGAGGTCGTGTTGACCATCGACAACTCCGACGGCGCGCTGCCGATCGACTACGCCGAGGTCACCATCAGCCGGACGATGTTCCGCACCGGCGGCTCGGAGTACGCGATCAACGGCACCACCTGCCGGTTGCTCGACGTCCAGGAGCTGCTCAGCGACTCCGGCATCGGCCGGGAGATGCACGTCATCGTCGGCCAGGGCCAGCTCGACCAGATCCTGCACGCGACGCCGGAGGACCGTCGCGGGTTCATCGAGGAGGCCGCCGGCGTCCTCAAGCACCGCAAGCGCAAGGAGAAGGCGCTGCGCAAGCTCGACTCCACCGAGGGCAACCTCAACCGGCTCAACGACCTGCTCGCCGAGATCCGCCGCCAGCTCAAGCCGCTGGGCCGTCAGGCAGAGGTGGCCCGGCGCGCCGCGACCGTGCAGGCCGACGTCCGCGACGCGAAGGCCCGCCTCCTCGCCGACGACCTCGTCACCGCCACCACCGCGCTCGAGCAGGAGCTGGCCGACGAGAGCGTGCTGCTGGCCCGGCGCGAGGAGGTCGAGGCCGCCCTCGCCGCCGCCCGCGAGCAGGAGTCCGCCCTCGAGGCGGCACTGCGCGAGGACCTGCCGGCACTGTCCGCGGCCCAGGAGACGCTCTCGGCTCTCGGTGCGCTGCGCGAGCGGTTCCGCGGCACCCGCAGCCTGGCTGCCGAGCGGGTGCGCAACGCCGCGGGCGTGGAGGTCGAGGGCGAGCTCGACGGCTCCGCGCGCGACCCCGACGAGCTGGACGCCGAGGCCGCCCGGCTCGCCGAGCAGGAGGCCGAGATCGTCGCCCTGGTCGCTGACCAGCAGCGCGCCCTGGAGGAGGCCCTCGCACGGCGTCGCGCCGCCGAGGAGGCCGCCGCCGCCGAGGAGCGGCGCGTCGCCGGGCTGCTCCGCGCCGCCGCCGACCGGCGCGAAGGGCTCGCCCGGCTGCACGGGCAGGTCAACACGCTGCGCTCGCGGGCCAACGCCGCCGCCGAGGAGATCGGCCGCCTCGGCACCGCCCGCGACGACGCCGTCGCCCGCGCCGAGCGTGCCCAGCGCGACTTCACCGCCCTGGAGACCAAGGTGGCCGGGCTCGACGCCGGCGAGGAAGGCCTCGACGCCGAGCACGAGGCAGCGGTCGCCGCGCTCGACGACCTCGACGATCGGCTCACCAAGCTGCGCGCCGAGGCGGCACAGGCCGACCAGGACCGGGCCGGGCTGAGCGCCCGCAAGGAGGCCCTCGAGCTCGGCCTGTCCCGCAAGGACGGCGCCGGGGCGCTGCTCGCCGCGAGCGACCGGATCTCGGGGCTGCTCGGCTCCGTGGCGGCGCTGGTCAGCGTCCGCTCCGGCTACGAGGCCGCCGTCGCCGCGGCGCTGGGCGCGGCCGCCGATGCCGTCGCCGTCAACGACCCCGACACCGCGGTGGCCGCCATCGACCACCTCAAGGCCGACGACCTCGGTCGCGCAGGCCTGCTGCTCGGCGGGGGAGCGGCCGAGGACGTCGGCTCCTGGCCCGTGCTGCCGCCCGGGACGTCGTACGCCGCGACGGTGCTGGAGTGCCCCGAGCACATCCGGCCCGCCGTGGACCGGCTGCTGCGCAAGGTCGCGGTCGTCGACGACCTGCCCGCCGCCCGAGCGCTGGTCGCCGAGGCGTCCGACGTGGTCGCGGTGACCCGCGACGGCGACCTGCTCGGCGCCCACTTCGCCGCCGGCGGCTCCAACGCCACCCAGAGCCTGATCGAGATCCAGGCCGCCGTCGACGAGGCGACCGAGGCGCTGGCCGAGGCGGTCGCCTCCGCCGAACGCCTCGCCTTCGACCTGTCCCGGCTGGAGACCGAGCGGGCGCAGGCCCAGCAGCGCGTCGACGTCGCCCTCGCCCGCCTGCACGAGTCGGATGCCACCCTCGCCGCGGTGGCCGAGGAGCTCGGCCAGCACGGCTCGCTGGCCCGTGCAGCACGCGCCGAGGCCGAGCGGCTCACCGAGGCCATCGCCCAGGCGGAGAGCTCCCGTGAGCAGGCCCTGGTCGGTCTCGCCGAGCTCGAGCAGCGGCTCGCCGCCGCCGAGCAGGACTCCGAGGAGGACCCCGACACCACCGAGCAGGAGCGGCTGGTCGAGGAGACCCGCGCCGCCCGGCAGGCCGAGATGGACGCCCGGCTGGCGCTGCGCACCTCCGAGGAGCGCGCCCGCGCCCTGCACGGCCGGGTCGAGCAGATCCGGCGCACCGCGGCGGCCGAGCGCCAGGCCCGCGCTCGTGCCGCCGAGCGCCGTGAGCGGCTGATCGCCGAGGGGCGCACCGGCGCCGCGGTCGAGGCCGCCGCCGGCCAGGTGCTGGCGCGGCTCGAGGTCTCGGTCGAGGCCGCCGCCGAGCGCCGGCGCGAGGTGGAGGACTCCCGGCGCGGCCGTGAGCAGCAGCTGCTCGGTGTGCGGCAGACGCTGCGTGAGCTCGGCGCCGAGCATGCCGAGCTCGTCAGCTCGGTGCACCGCGACGAGATGGCGCGCGCGGCGCAGCGGATGCGGATCGAGCAGTTGGAGGCCAAGGCGCTCGAGGAGCTCGGGCTGGAGCCCGCCGCGCTGGTCGCCGACTACGGGCCGGACCAGCCGGTGCCGGTGCTGCAGGCGCCCACCCAGGCCGGCCGTGACGACCCCGCCGACCCAGATGACGCCGACGACCCCGAGGCCGACGAGCCGCGGACCGTGCCCTACGTCCGCGAGGAGCAGGCCAAGCGGCTGCGCTCGGCCGAACGCGCGCTCGCCCAGCTCGGCCGGGTCAACCCGCTGGCGCTGGAGGAGTTCACCGCGATGGAGGAGCGCCACCAGTTCCTCTCCGAGCAGCTGGAGGACCTGCGGGCGACCCGCAAGGACCTGCTCGACATCGTCAAGGACGTCGACGTCCGCGTCGAGCAGGTCTTCACCGAGGCCTACGCCGACGTCACCAAGGCCTTCGACGCCACCTTCGCCCGGCTCTTCCCTGGCGGCGAGGGTCGACTCGTGCTCACCGACCCCTCCGACATGCTCACCACCGGCGTCGAGGTCGAGGCCCGCCCGCCGGGCAAGAAGGTCAAGCGGCTCTCGCTGCTCTCCGGCGGCGAGCGGTCCCTGGTCGCCGTCGCGTTCCTGGTGGCGCTGTTCAAGGCCCGCCCCTCGCCCTTCTACATCCTCGACGAGGTGGAGGCCGCGCTGGACGACACCAACCTCGGCAGGCTGCTGGAGATCTACGAGGAGCTGCGGGAGAGCTCCCAGCTGCTCGTGATCACCCACCAGAAGCGGACCATGGAGGTCGGCGACGCCCTGTACGGCGTCACGATGCGCGGCGACGGTGTCTCGACGGTGATCAGCCAGCGGCTGCGGCAGGATGAGCCGGCATGAGTGCCCCTGAGGGAAGCCGACCTGATCGCAGCCGACCGGACCGTTCGTCGTACCGGCACTGGCGCACGGCGACCACGCGGTGGTCCGACGACGACGTCTACGGCCACCTCAACAACGCGCGCTACTTCGACCTGATCGACACCGCCGTCAACGTCCACCTCGCCGAGGCGACGGGCACCGACATCCGCCGGCTGCCCGCGATCGGCGTGGTCGCGGAGGTGTCGTGCCGCTACTTCGCCGAGATGGGCTACCCGCGTCCGATCGAGATGGGGCTCGCGGTCGAGCGGCTCGGCACCTCCTCGGTGATCTACCGGGTCGGGCTGTTCCAGGGGGACCCCGACGCCGAGGGTGCGCTGGCCAGCGCCGAGGGCCGCTTCGTGCACGTGTACGTCGACAACAGCGCCCCCGACCGGCCGGTCACCGCGGTGCCCGAGGCGATCCGGAGCGCCGTCGCACCGCTGCTGCTCGACTGAGCGGCGCGTCGTCGGCGTCCTTCGGCCGCCGGTCCTGCGATCCCATCCCCTTAGCAGGGGAGAGCCACGCGTCGGTCCCGGGGGTGCGGTCGCGCTCCTCGGGGTCGAGGGGCACCATGGAGGGCAAGGACCGATCCCTGCTCGGAGGAGTCGAACTTGTTGGTCGTCACTGTCGCCGTCGTCGTCACCCTCCTGGTCGCCGGTCTCGTCGTGGTCTACGTCGCCTACCCGCACCGGGGGGAGCAGGTTCCTGGCCTCCCGTGGCTGGGCAAGGCCATGCAGCGGGCTGCCGGCGCCGCTCCCGTCATCGAGGACGACGAGCGGGACCTGATCCGGCTGCGTTGAGCTGCTGACGCGCCGAGCCTCGGGCTCGGCGCGGGTCCGTCACGCCTGCCGACGTACCCGCCGGTCACCGCCGCCAGGCGGCGGTGATTGGATGGCGACATGGAGTGGCTCTACCTCGTCATCGGCATCGCCGTCCTCGGCGTCATCGCGCTCGTCGGCCTCGTCACCACCCGGGTCCGAGGCAGCAAGCGGGACCTGCCCGGTGCGTCCACCGACGTGCTGGCTCCGCCGCGCCCGCAGCAGACGCCACCGGCTCCCGCGGACACCACCGAGGCTCCCGAGGCCCCGGTCGAGACGCCGGTCGAGCCGGCCGCGCCGACGCTGGACCGGCCCGAGAAGGCGTCCTCGCGCCTGGTGCGCCTGCGCCAGCGGCTCGCGGGCTCGAACGCGCTGGGCCGTGGGCTGCTCGGCCTGCTGAGCCGGGACAAGCTGGACGAGGACACCTGGGAGGCCATCGAGGACCTCCTCATCGGCGCCGACATCGGGGTCGGTCCGACCCAGGAGCTGGTGGAGCGGCTGCGCGAGCGCCTGCGGGTCGAGGGCGGTGCCGCCGACGCGCGCGCCGTGCTCCGTGAGGAGCTGATCGCCCTCGTCGACCCGACGATGGACCGCAGCCTGCAGGTCTCCGGCGCCGACGGCGCACCGGGCGTCGTCCTCGTGGTCGGCGTCAACGGCACCGGCAAGACCACCACGGTCGGCAAGATCGCCCGGATCCTCGTCGCCGACGAGCGCAGCGTGCTGCTGGCCGCTGCGGACACCTTCCGGGCCGCGGCCGCCGAGCAGCTCAGCACGTGGGGCGAGCGCGTCGGCGTCGAGGTCGTGCGCGGGCCCGAGGGCGGTGACCCGGCGAGCGTCGCCTTCGACGCCGTCCGCACCGGTATCGAGGACGGCGTCGACACCGTCGTGGTCGACACCGCCGGCCGGCTGCAGAACAAGCAGGGGCTGATGGACGAGCTCGGCAAGGTGAAGCGGGTGCTGGAGAAGCAGCTCCCGGTCACCGAGGTGCTCCTCGTCCTCGACGCCACCACCGGCCAGAACGGGCTGATCCAGGCCAAGGTGTTCGCCGAGGTGGTCGACGTGACCGGCATCGTGCTCACCAAGCTCGACGGCTCCGCCAAGGGCGGCATCGTGGTCGCCGTCCAGCGTCAGCTGGGCGTCCCGGTCAAGCTCGTCGGTCTCGGGGAGGGCCCCGACGACCTGGCGCCGTTCGACGCCGCCGCCTTCGTGGACGCCCTGCTGAGCTGATCTCAGCGCACGGCTGCGAGCACCTCGGGGTCCTCGCAGGCGCGCGCGAAGGCGCGGATCCGTGCCTCGATCTCGCGGCCCAGCAGCCACGTGCCGATCCGATCCGCGACCGGGCTCAACCACGCCGGACGGGTCGTGAACGTGTACTTCCACCGTGCCCGGGTGCCGCCCTCGACGGCCTCGAAGCGCCAGCCGCCGCCGAACGAGGCGAAGAACCAGGGGCCGCGGACCATCGTCATCCCGACCGAGGTCGGGGGCCGGTAGGAGACGTACTCACTGTCCATCCGGGGGCCCAGTCGAGCCCAGGTGCGGGTGCGCACCCCCTTGGCCGGGGCCGTCGCGGCGTCCAGCAGCTCCTGACGGCGGATGAAGGGGTCCCACCGACGTCGTAGCTCTCCGGTCGTCTGGGAGACGGCGAAGGCGAGGTCGGGGTCCACGGGCACGAAGGTCTCGGCGGCGACGCGGGGCACGCCCTCATCGAAGCAGGCGACTCCAGAGCACGACCCGGGCCACGCCCGAGTGCGTCATCTTTCCGTAACGCGATCGGCGAACTCGTTACGTGTGCGTAACCCGAGCCCGGACCCGTCGAAATCAACGGGGAGCAATGTTCCGGCCATGGAAAACGGCTACTACACCTGGATGTTGGTGTCGGCCTCGCTGGTGCTGCTGATGACCGCGCCCGGCCTGGCGCTCTTCTACGGCGGGATGAGCCGGACCAAGTCCGTCCTCAACATGATGATGATGTCGTTCAGCGCCCTCGCGGTGATCGGGATCGTCTACGCGCTGTGGGGCTGGTCCATGTCCTACAGCTCGGTCTTCGCGGATGCTGACGGAGCGAGGGGCAACGAGGTCGGCAGCCTCTTCGCCGACCCGTTCGCCCAGTTCGGCCTGGGGAACACCGACCCGGCCAACTACGTGTTCGTCGCCTTCCAGCTCACGTTCGCGGTGATCACCGCAGCCCTGATCAGCGGCGCCGTCGCCGACCGGATGAAGTTCTCCGCCTGGCTGGTGTTCCTGCCGATCTGGGCCACCCTGTCCTACTTCCCGCTGGCCCACATGGTCTGGGGCGGGGGCTTCCTCAGCGGCGTCGAGGGCGGCCTGGCCGACCTGATGTTCGCCGGCGACGGCGTGGCCCGCTTCGCGCCGATCGACTACGCCGGCGGCACCGTCGTGCACATCAACGCCGGCGTCGCCGGTCTCGTCCTCGCGCTGCTGCTCGGCAAGCGCATCGGCTTCGGCAAGGAGCCGATGAAGCCGCACAACCTCACGCTCACGATGATCGGTGCCGGCCTGCTGTGGTTCGGCTGGTTCGGCTTCAACGTCGGCTCGATCGTCAACCTCGACGACTACACCACCGAGACCGGTCTGGTCTGGCTCAACACCACGCTGGCCACCTGCGCCGCGATGCTGGGCTGGCTGCTGGTCGAGAAGCTGCGCGACGGCAAGTGCACCTCGCTGGGTGCCGCCTCCGGCGTGGTGGCGGGTCTGGTCGCCATCACCCCGGCCTGCGGCAACCTCGTCCCCTGGAGCGCGATGGTCCTCGGCGTCGTCGCCGGTGCGCTGTGCGCGCTGGCGGTCGGCCTGAAGTACCGGTTCGGCTACGACGACTCGCTCGACGTCGTGGGGGTGCACCTGGTCGGTGGCCTCGTCGGCACCATCGGTGTCGGCTTCCTCGCCGCCAACGAGGGCGGCCTGTTCACCGGCGGCGGAGCCGAGCAGCTGGCGGTCCAGACCGCCGTCGCGGTGTTCGCGATGGTCTGGTCCGGCCTCGCCACCCTGGTCGTCGGGTTTGGCCTCAAGGCGACGATGGGCATCAGGCTCGCCGAGGAGGATGAGGTCGAGGGCATCGACTTCATCGAGCACGGCGAGTCCGCCTACGACCTCGGCGCCGGCGGGGGAGCCCGTCGCGCCTCCGTCCTCAACACGTCCACCGCATCGGAGGTAAGCGCATGAAGCTGGTCACCGCAGTCATCAAGCCGCACAAGTGGGAGGACGTCCGCGAGGCGCTCGAGACCTTCGGCGTCACCGGGATGACCGTCAGCGAGGTCAGCGGCTACGGCCGCCAGAAGGGCCACACCGAGGTCTACCGGGGCGCGGAGTACGACATCGCGCTGGTGCCGAAGATCCGGATCGAGATCGTCGTCGACGACGCGGACACCGAGGACGTCGTGGGGATCATCACGAAGACCGCGCACACGGGACGCATCGGCGACGGCAAGGTCTGGGTGAGCCCGGTCGAGACCGTCGTCCGGGTCCGCACGGGGGACAAGGACGCCGAGGCGCTCTGAGCAGCCGGCGGCCACCCGGCCGCCGGCCCCGCCGGCGCCCTCGGCCGCACCGACCCAGCGATGTGGACGCGACTGAGCCGGACGGAGCCTGGACCACCGTATGACCGCTGCTGACCGCGCCGAGCGCACCACCGCCGCCGACGCGCTGTGTGCCCGCGCCCTCGAAGAGGCGGGGGCTCCCGAGGCCGGGGTGGCGCTCGTCGCCGTCGGCGGCTACGGCCGCCGGGAGCTGGCGCCGTTCTCCGACCTCGACGTGGTCCTCGTCGCCGACGAGGGGTACGACGACACCGAGCTGGCCGCGCTCGCGGGCCGGGTCTGGTACCCGCTGTGGGACTCGGGCTGGAAGCTCGACCACGCCGTGCGTACCAGCGCGGAGATGCTCACCGCCGCGGAGAAGGACCTGCGCGTCGCGGCGGGGCTGCTCGACATGCGGCACGTCGCGGGTGACACCAACCTTGCGCTGCGGACCCGCACGACGCTGCTCGCACAGTGGCGCCGGCAGGCCCGGCGTCGCCTGCCCGAGCTGCGCGAGCTGGTCGTCGGACGGCACCGCACCGTCGGGGAGCTGGCGCACCTCTCCGTGCCGGACCTCAAGGAGGCCGCCGGAGGGCTGCGCGACGCCACGGTGCTGCGCGGCCTCGCGGCCACCTGGCTGGTCGACGTGCCCGCCGCGGACCTCGAGCGCTGCCGCAACCAGCTGCTGGACGTGCGCGACGTGCTGCACGAGGTCGCCGGCCGCGGCACCGACCGCATCGCCCCCGAGCACTGGGAGCCCCTGGCCGAGAGGCTGGGCCTTCCCGGCGAGCTCGAGGCACAGCGTCACGTCCGCGAGCTGGGCCGGCGCGTCACCCACCTCTCGCGCCTGGCATGGCGCCGGGCCGACGACGTGCTCCGCCGTTCGCCCGCGAACCGGCCGCGCCGACCCGAGCTGGTGCCGCTCGCGCCCGGGGTGGCCGCCGCCCGGGACGAGGTCGTGCTCGAGCGGCGCGCCCGCCCGGCGAGCGATCCGGTGCTGCTGCTGCGGGCCGCCGCCGAGGCCGCGACCCGCGACCTGGTGCTGGCCCCGGCCACCGCCGCCCGGCTCGTGCGGGAGTGCCCGGCGTTGCCCGAGCCGTGGCCGCAGGAGGCGCGGCAGCAGATGGTGCGGCTGCTCGCCTCCGGACCGGGCCTGCTGCCGGTGTGGGAGACCCTGGACGAGACCGGGGCGCTGGAGCGGGTGCTGCCGGAGTGGGAGCGGATCCGCCTGCTGCCGCACGCCTCGCCGATCCACCGGTTCACCGTCGACCGGCACGTGGTGGAGACCTGCATCGAGGCCGCGGCGTTGATCCGTGAGGTGTCGCGTCCCGACGTGCTGGTCGTCGCGGCGCTGCTGCACGACATCGGCAAGGGCGGGTTGACCGAGCACAGCGTGGCGGGTGCCCCGATCGCCCGCGAGGTGGCACGGCGCATGGGATTCGGCCCCGAAGAGGTCGAGCTCATCGCGACGCTGGTGCGCTGGCACCTGCTCCTGGCCGACGTGGCCACCACCCGCGACCCGGACGACCCGGCGACGATCGAGGCGCTCACCCAGCACGTGAGCACCCCCGAGGCGCTCGACCTGCTCGCCGCGCTGACCGAGGCCGACGCCAAGGCGGCCTCCACCAAGGCCTGGACGTCATGGCGGGCCGGCCTGGTGCTGGACCTGGCTCGGCGGGCACGCGCCTCCCTGCTGCAGGGCGCCGTGCCGCCCCCGCTCGGCGGCGAGGAGATCGAGGTGCCGCCCGCCGCGCTCGCCGGAGAGCTCGCGGTCGAGGTCGAGCGGGTGCCCGACGGCTCCCGGGTCACCGTCGTGGCCCCTGACCGCATCGGCCTGCTGGCAGGCGTCGCCGCGGCGTTCGCGCTGCGCAGGGTCTCGGTGCGGGCCGCCCGGGTCTGGTCGCAGGGCGAGCACGGCGTCTCGGTCTGGGACGTCGCCGACGACCACCTCGACCCCCGCGCGCTGCGCGACCAGCTCGAGGCGATCGGTGCCGGCCGCGTCGACCCGGCGACCCGGCTCGCGCCCCGGGAGCGGCCGGCCGACCAGCTCGCCCCCACGGTGGTCGTGCGGCCCGAGGCCAGTGACCAGGCCACGGTCATCGAGGTCCGGGCTGCGGACCGGCTCGGGGTGGTCTACCAGGTCACCGCCGCCCTCGCCGCGCTGGAGATGACCGTGCGCTCCGCCCACATCTCCACCCTCGGCCCCCAAGCGGTGGACGTCTTCTACGTGCAGGAGGCGCACGCCGGCGCACTCGCGGAGACCCGGGCCGCGCAGGCGGCACACGCCGTCCGCGCGGCGATCAGCGAGCGCACCTGACCCCTGCCGATACCCCTGCCGATACCCCGGCCGCGACCGCTGCCGCGGCTCAGCAGCAACGCGACTGCGGGGCGTGCTCGCGGGCGTCGGCGCGGTGGCGCTCCCAGGCCCGGCGCGACATCGGCTCGCTGCCCTCGGCGGCGCAGCGGGCGACGTACTCGTCCCACCGCGCCTCGCCGGTGAACTCGCGCAGGTACCAGCGCAGCCCGGCCGCCCACCGTCGGGGCGTCGTCCAGCGCTCGGGTCGGGCGGTTTGCATCGTCATCGCACGCCCTCCGTGCGGCGCGAGGCCTCCCACTCGGCCATCGCCGCCTTCTCGTCGGCGGTGGCGAAGAAGTCGGACGGAGCCACGATCTGCGACGGCGTGTGCGGCACCTCGGTGGTGGGCAGGCCGCCGGCGCGCAGGGCGCGCACCCACACGACCATCGCGTTCGCGACGACCACGATGACGAGGAGGGCGAAGACCAGCTGCAGCACCCCGTTGGTGGTCGAGTTCGTGACCACCTGGTCCATCTGGCCGGCGTCGCTCGCCGGCGCCAGCAGCTCCCCGGCGTCACGGGCCTCGCGGTAGCGGTCGGCCTGGGCGAAGTAGCCGATCGCAGGGTCGTCGGAGAAGACCTTCTGCCAGCTCGCGGTCATCGTGACCACCAGGTCCCACACCAGCGGCACCAGGGGCACCCACACCCACTTCGCACGACCGTGCTTGAGCATCAGGGTCACGCACAGGCACAGTGCGATCGCCGCCAGCAGCTGGTTGGAGATGCCGAACAGCGGGAACAGCTGGTTGATCCCGCCGAGGGGGTCGGTGACCCCGACGTAGAGCATGTAGCCCCACGCGGCGACCACCACCGCGCTCGCCGACCAGGCGGCCGGACGCCACGAGGTGTCGCCGAAGCGCTTCCAGAAGTTGCCGATCGTGTCCTGCAGCATGAACCGGCCCACGCGGGTGCCGGCGTCGACGGCGGTGAGGATGAACAACGCCTCGAACATGATCGCGAAGTGGTACCAGAACGCGGAGAGGCCACCGCCGAAGGCGTCGCTGAAGATCAAGGAGATGCCGAGCGCCAGCGTGGGCGCCCCGCCGGTGCGGGAGACCAGGGACGGTTCCTCGACCGCCGCGGCGGCCTGGGTCAGCGCGTCGGGGGAGATGGTGAACCCGAGCCCGGCGACGAACTCCGCCGCCGAGGCCGCCGTACCGCCGGTGGCGCCGGCGGGGCTGTTCATCGCGAAGTAGAGGCCCTGGTCGATCACGCACGCCGCGATCAGCGCGCTGATCGCGACGAACGACTCCATCAGCATGCCGCCGTAGCCGATCATCCGGACCTGGCTCTCCTTGGCGATCATCTTCGGCGTCGTGCCGGAGGAGATCAGGGCGTGGAAGCCGGACAGCGCGCCGCAGGCGATCGTGATGAAGACGAACGGGAAGACCTTGCCGGAGAAGACGGGGCCGTCGCCGTCGAGCGCGAAGCTCGTGACGGGCTCGGCCTGCAGGGCCGGCTGGGCGAGCAGCAGGCCGACGGCGAGCAGCACGATGACGCCCACCTTCATGAACGTCGACAGGTAGTCGCGCGGGGTCAGCAGCAGCCACACCGGCAGCACCGAGGCGATGAACCCGTAGACCACCAGGCAGATCACGAGGGTCTCGTGGGACAGCGTCAGCGACTCGCCCAGGGCGGTGTCGTCGATCCAGCCGCCGGCGATGATGGCGAGCAGCAGCAGGACGACACCGATCCCGGTCGCTTCCAGCACCCGCCCCGGGCGCAGGAAGCGCAGGTAGCAGCCCATGAACAGGGCGATCGGGATGCTGAGCCCGATCGAGAAGACGCCCCACGGCGACTCGGCCAGCGCGTTGACCACGACGAGGGCCAGCACCGCGAGGATGATGATCATGATCGCGAACACCGCGATCAGCGCGGCCGTGCCGCCGACGACGCCGATCTCGTCGCGCACCATCTGGCCCAGGCTGCGGCCGTCGCGGCGCATCGAGAAGAACAGCACCATCATGTCCTGCACGGCGCCGGCCAGGATGACGCCGACGATGATCCAGATCGTGCCGGGCAGGTAGCCCATCTGCGCGGCGAGCACCGGCCCGACGAGCGGCCCGGCCCCGGCGATGGCGGCGAAGTGGTGTCCGAAGAGGACCCGCCGGTCGGTAACGTCGAAGTCCTGGCCGTTCTCCAGCCGCTCGGCCGGCGTCGCCCGGGTGTCGTCGACCTCGAGCACCTTGCGGGCGATGAAGCGGGCGTAGAACCGGTAGGCGATGGCGTACGACGACAGCGCCGCGAACAGGATCCACAGCGCGGAGACCTCCTCGCCGCGCGAAAGAGCCAGGACCGTCCAGCAGACCGCGCCGACGAGCGCCACCGCCGTCCAGGTCACGATCGAGGCCGGCGACGGCCGGCGCCGTCCGGACCCGCCGGAGGCGGGTGCGGGGCCGGAGCCGGGAGCAGGTGTGGTGGTCGCCATGAGGATCCTCCTTGACCCCGCGAGCCGCGCCTGTTCGGCCGCGACCCGAGCACGTGCACCGCATGCTGACCACGGTGCGGTACCCGGCCGAGGGGACCGCAGACGCCAGCCCTAGGAGCAGGGACGGTTACGATCAGGGATCGACGAGCCATCCATCGATCTCGCCGCCGATCCCCCCGGGATCGACCGATCACCCCCGATCACCTAGTCGACGACCCACGAGGACGCAACGCTCTTGTTCGCCACACTGTCTGACCGCCTCACTGCGACCTTCAAGAACCTTCGCGGCAAGGGCCGGCTGTCCGAGGCCGACATCGACGCCACCGCGCGCGAGATCCGCATCGCGCTGCTCGAGGCCGACGTCGCGCTGCCGGTCGTCAAGGACTTCGTCGCCGCCGTCAAGGAGCGCGCCCGCGGCGAGGAGGTCAGCGGTGCGCTGAACCCCGCCCAGCAGGTCGTCAAGATCGTCAACGACGAGCTGATCTCGATCCTCGGCGGGGAGACCCGCCGGCTGCGCTACGCCAAGACCGGCCCGACGGTGATCATGCTCGCCGGTCTGCAGGGTGCGGGAAAGACGACGCTCGCCGCCAAGCTCGCGCTGTGGCTCAAGGAGCAGGGCAAGACGCCGATGCTGGTCGCCTGCGACCTGCAGCGCCCCAACGCCGTGCAGCAGCTCCAGGTCAACGGACAGAAGGTCGGCGTCCCGGTCTTCGCCCCGGAGCCGGGCAACGGCACCGGCGACCCCGTCTCGGTGGCCCGCGCCTCGATCGAGGAGGCCAAGCGCAAGCTGCACGACGTGGTCATCGTCGACACCGCCGGCCGCCTCGGTGTCGACGCGGAGATGATGGCGCAGGCCGCCGGCATCCGCGACGCCGTGCAGCCCGACGAGATCCTGTTCGTCGTCGACGCGATGATCGGTCAGGACGCGCTGTCCACCGCGCGGGCCTTCCTCGACGGTGTCGGGTACGACGGCGTCGTCCTCACCAAGCTCGACGGTGACGCCCGCGGTGGTGCCGCGCTGTCGATCCGCCACGTCACCGGCCGGCCGGTCATGTTCGCCTCCAGCGGCGAGAAGATGACCGACTTCGACGTCTTCCACCCCGACCGGATGGCCTCGCGCATCCTGGACATGGGCGACGTGCTGACCCTGATCGAGCAGGCCGAGAAGGCCTTCGACCAGGAGGAGGCGCTCAAGGCCGCGCAGAAGCTCACCGGTGGCGACTTCACCCTCGACGACTTCCTGTCGCAGATGCAGCAGCTGAAGAAGCTCGGCTCGATGCAGAAGATCCTCGGGATGCTGCCCGGGATGGGACAGATCCGCGAGCAGCTGGAGAACTTCGACGACCGCGAGATCGACCGGATCGAGGCGATCATCCGCTCGATGACCCCGGCCGAGCGGGCCAACCCCAAGATCATCGACGGCTCCCGCCGCGCCCGCATCGCCAAGGGCTCGGGCCGCAGCGTCAGCGACGTGAACGGTCTCGTCGACCGGTTCTTCGAGGCCCGCAAGATGATGATGCAGATGGCCCGCGGCGGCGGGATGCCCGGCATGCCGGGGATGCCCGGAATGCCGGGGATGCCCGGCATGGGCGGGCCCGGCGGCGGCAAGCGGCTCAACGCCAAGCAGAAGCAGGCGAAGGCCAAGGGCAAGGGCGGCAAGCGCCGCTCCGGCAACCCGGCCAAGGCCGCGCAGGAGGCGGCCGCCGCGAAGGCCAAGGCGGCTGAGGCGAAGCCGAACCCGTTCGGCATCGGCGAGGACATCGACTACGAGGCCGCCGCCGACCAGCTGCAGCTCCCCAAGGACTTCTCCAAGTTCTTGAAGTGAGCCCCCGGAAGCCTCCCGGCTCGGTCCTGGTCGTCGACGGCGCCAACGTCGTCGGCGCCCGGCCAGACGGTTGGTGGAAGGACCGGGCCGGTGCCGCCCGGCGCCTGCACGAGGAGCTCCTCGTCGCCGACGTCGACCAGGACGTCGTGGTGCTGGTCCTCGAAGGGCAGGCCAAGGCCGGGGTCCGGGCAGGCCGCGACGCCCACGTCCGCACGGTGCACGCCGCCCGCGACGGTGACGCCGCGATCGTCGAGGAGACGCGGCGCGCGGTGGAGGCGGGCTCGCGGGTCGTCGTGGTCACCGCCGACCGGGCGCTGGACGCCCGGGTGCACGGCGTCGGAGCGACGACGATGTCCCCGACCTGGCTGCTGTCCCGGCTCTGAGCGGGACCATCCACAGCCGCTGAGGGCCCTCTTGTCCTACCCTCGCCCGGCCACCACCGTGGGCGCGGTGAGTGACTCCCCGGACCGGCTCGCGCCACTGCTCGCCATGCAGAGCGGGGTGGTGGCGCGACACCAGCTGCGTGCCCTCGGACTCGCCGACCACGACATCGCGCGGATGCTGCGCCGGCGCTTGCTGACCCGGGTCCACCCGGGCACCCATGTCGACCACACCGGACCGCTGTCGTGGGACCAGCGCTCCTGGGCCGCCGTGCTGGCCTGCTGGCCGGCGGCAGTGGCGGGCGAGTGCGCCCGGCGCGCGGCCGACCTGCGGCACCGCGACAGCGCCGACGACGGACGACCGATCGAGGTCGTCGTCGACTTCGCCCGCAACCTGCGAGCGCCGCCCGGCGTGTCGGTGCGTCGTACCCGGCACCTGCGCCGCGACGTCGACTGGTCGATGCTGCCGCCGCGGCAGCGTCCGGAGCAGTGGGTGCTCGACCTCGCGGCTGCCGCCGCGAGCGAGCTGGACGCCGTCGCGGTCGTGGCCGACGCCGTCGGCGCCCGTCGGGTACGTCCCGAGCAGCTCCGGTCGGCGCTGGCTGGACGTGCCAGGATTCGGCGACGCGGGTTCCTCGCGGCCCTGGTCGAGGACGTCGCTGCCGGCACCTGCTCGGCGCTGGAGCACGGCTACCTGCACCGGGTGGAGCGTGCGCACGGACTCCCTGCGGGCGCGAGGCAGTTCCTGGTCCCCGGAAGGAGTCGGGCCTACCGCGACGTGGAGTACGTCGGCCTGGGCACGATCGTGGAGCTGGACGGTCGGATGCACCACAGCGGGATCCCGCATCGGGACCGAGACATGGCGCGTGACCTGGAGGCCACGCAGGACGACCGGCTGACGGTGCGTCTCGGGTGGGGACAGGTGTACGGCGGCCAGTGCCGCACCGCTTCCGCCGTGGGCGCGATCCTCGCCGCGCGAGGCTGGCGGGGGACGCTGCGTCGCTGCCCCGAGTGCCCGGATGGTCCGGTGCGGCCGTGATCGTGGTGATCTCCGCGCACCCCGTGCACGCAGATCCCCACGATCCCCGCCGACGCCGGTGGGCGTTGGTAGCGTCCGCGCTGTGAGTGCACTGCGGTTCTCCGGCCCGGTCCTGCCCGACGGCGAGGTGCGCGAGGTGTTCGTGCTCGACGGGCGCGTCACCTACGAGCGGCCGACGGGCGCGCAGAAGGCGGGGGAGGGCTGGATCCTGCCGGGCCTCGTGGACGCGCACAACCACCTCGGTCTCGAGGACGGCGGCGCGATCAGCGACGAGCAGATCGAGGAGCAGGCCCTGGCCGACCGCGGCAACGGCGTCCTGCTCACCCGCGACTGCGGCTCGCCGTCGGACACCCGGTGGGTGCAGGAGCGCGAGGACCTGCCGCGGCTCATCCGCTGCGGCCGGCACGTCGCCCGGACCCGGCGCTACATCAAGAACTACGGCCACGAGGTCGAGCCCGAGGCGCTCACCGACACCGTGGCCGAGCAGGCCCGAGCCGGTGACGGCTGGGTGAAGCTCGTCGGCGACTGGATCTCCCGGGAGGCCGGCGACCTCGCGCCCTCCTTCCCCGCCGACGCGGTCGCGGACGCGATCGAGGTCGCCCACGCCCACGGCGCGAAGGTCACCGCGCACTGCTTCGGCACGGACTCGATCTCCCCGCTGCTCGATGCCGGCATCGACTGCATCGAGCACGGCACCGGGCTCACCCACGAGCACCTCGAGCGGATGGTCGCCGCAGGCGTCGCGCTCGTGCCCACCGTGCTGCAGACCACCAAGTTCCCCGAGTTCGCCGACGCCGGGCGGGAGAAGTTCCCCGACTACGCGCACACGATGGAGCAGCTCTACGCGCGGCGCCGGGAGGTGCTGATGAACGCCCACGACGCTGGCGTCGCGCTCTACGTCGGCAGCGACGGCGGCGGCTCCACCCGCCACGGCGTGCTGCACGAGGAGATCCTGGCGATGATCGAGATGGGCCTGAGCGCCGAGTACGTCATCGGCGCCGCCTCCTGGCGCGGCCGGGAGTGGCTGGGCTTCAACGGTGGTCTCGACGAGGGCGCGCCCGCCGACTTCGTGGTCTACCCGCGCAACCCGGTCGAGGACCCGTCGGTGCTCGCCGAGCCGTCGTACGTCGTGCTGCGGGGCCGGGTCTACTGACGCGGGAGAGGTCCGCCCGGGTCGATTCGGCACCCGGACGGGTGGTCTGGCAGACTGGGCGACTGAGTTCTGTGTCGACCGGACCCTCTCAACCGGGCGGCGCAGCACCCGTCCGAGTCCGGGCACCGGTGTTCCCCACCTGGCCGTCCGTGCCTCACCCACCACAAGTTCTCAAGGAGACACCACAAACGTGGCCGTCAAGATCCGTCTGAAGCGCCTGGGCAAGGTCCGGGTTCCGCAGTACCGCATCGTCGTCGTCGACTCGCGCAAGAAGCGCGATGGCGCCGTGATCGAGGAGATCGGCAAGTACCACCCCAAGGAGGAGCCGTCGCTCATCGACGTCGTCTCCGACCGGGCGCAGTACTGGCTCGGCGTGGGCGCCCAGCCCTCCGAGGCCGTCGAGGCGATCCTCAAGGTGACCGGCGACTGGCAGAAGTTCAAGGGCATCGACGGCGCCGAGGGCACCCTGAAGGTCAAGGAGCCCAAGCGCGACAAGCTCGAGATCTTCAACGAGGCCCTCAAGGAGGCCGCCAAGGAGCCCAAGGGCGCCGCGGTGACCACCAAGAAGTCCGAGAAGTCCGAGAAGAAGGCCGACAAGGCCGACAAGCCCGCCGAGGAGACCCCGGAGGCTCCGGCCGCCGAGGCTGCCGCCGAGACGCCGGCCGAGGCCTGAGCAGATGCTCGCCGACGCGCTGGAGCACCTCGTCCGCGGAGTGGTCGAACACCCCGACGACGTGGTCGTGCGCGACAAGCAGCTTCGCCGCGGTTCGGTGCTCGAGGTCCGGGTGCACCCCGACGACCTCGGCAAGGTGATCGGGCGCAGCGGCCGCACCGCGACCGCGTTCCGCACGGTCATCTCGGCGCTGGCCGGCAGCAACGGCACCCGGGTCGACTTCGTCGACACCGACCGCCGCTGAGGTTCACCGAGGTCTGAGGACCTCACCACGAACGGGCGTCTCCCCACCGGGGAGGCGCCCGTTCGCACGTTCACGGCGCCACGCTCTAACCTCTGTGCGTGAGCAGCCAGGACAGCATCGAGCTCGTGATCGGCCGGATCGGCAAGCCGCACGGCATCCGCGGCGAGGTGACCGTCGACGTACGCACCGACGAGCCGGAGCGGCGCTACGCGCCCGGCGCCGTGCTGAGGGCGCAGGCCCCGCGCGGCTCGGCCTTCACCGCGCCCACGCTCACCGTGGCCCGCACCCGCTGGCACCAGGGCACCCTGCTGGTCACCTTCACCGAGCTGGGTGACCGCAACACCGCCGAGGGCGCCCGCGGTGTCGTCCTGCACGCCCAGGTGCCCCTCGACGAGGCACCCGAGGACCCGGACGAGTACTACGACCACCAGCTGGTCGGTCTCGCCGCCCACGACCTCGACGGCCGCCACCTCGGCGAGGTCGTCGGGCTGGTCCACGGAGCCCAGGACCTGCTGCGGGTCCGCACCCCCGAGGGTCGCGAGGGCCTGGTGCCGTTCGTGGCCGCGCTGGTGCCCGAGGTCGACCTGGCCGGCGGCCGGGTGGTCATCGCCGACCGGCCCGGCCTGGTGACCCCGTTCCCCGACGACCAGGACGCCCGAGAGAACGACCGTTGAGCGCACCGGCGGCGGCCATGCGGCTCGACTACGTGACGATCTTCCCGGACTTCTTCGCGCCGCTGGCGCTCTCGCTGCCCGGCAAGGCCGCGGCCAAGGGTCTGGTGGCGTTCGGCGTGCACGACCTGCGCTCGTTCACCCACGACCGGCACCGCACCGTCGACGACACGCCGTACGGCGGTGGGGCTGGCATGGTGATGAAGCCCGAGCCGTGGGGGGAGGCGTTCGACGCTCTGCTGCCGGCCGACACCCACGCCGACGCCGACGCCGGCCGCCCCACCGTCGTGTTCACCACCCCCTCCGGCGAGCCGTTCGACCAGGCGCTGGCCGCCGAGCTCGCCACCCGCGAGCACCTCGTCTTCGCCTGCGGGCGCTACGAGGGCATCGACCAGCGCGTCATCGACCACGCCCGTGAGCGGGCCGAGGTCCGCGAGATCAGCCTCGGCGACTACGTGCTCAACGGGGGAGAGGTGGCGGCGCTGGCCATCACCGAGGCCGTCGTGCGGCTGCTGCCCGGCTTCATGGGCAACGCCGAGTCGCTGGTGGAGGAGTCGCACTCGGCCGAGACCGGCGGGCTGCTGGAGTACCCCGTCTACACCAAGCCGCCCACCTGGCGCGGTCGTGAGGTGCCCGAGGTGCTGCGCTCCGGCGACCACGGCAAGGTCGCCCGCTGGCGCCACGAGCAGGCGGTACGACGCACCGCCGAGCGCCGTCCGGACCTGCTGGCGCCCTCGGTGCTCGACGACGGCACCCCGATCGTGCGCGCGGTGCCGGCCGACGCCGCCGAGCTGCTGGTCCTGCAGCGCGCGTGCTGGGTGCAGGAGGCGCTGGCCAACGACAGCCTCGACATCCCGGCCCTGCACGAGTCGCTCGACGACGTGCGGGCGTGGCTGACCGAGTGGGACACCTGGGTGGTGCGCCGCGCCGGGCGGCTGGTCGCGGCGGTCCGCGGCCGGCTGGAGGGTGAGGACACCTGGGACATCGGGCGGATCATGGTCGCCCCCGACCTGCAGGGCTCCGGCCTCGGGCGGGTCCTGCTCGAGCACATCCAGCAGGTAGCGCCGGCGTCGGTGACGTCGTACGTGCTGTTCACCGGGGCCGGCAGCGTGCGCAACCAGCGGATGTACAGGAAGGCCGGCTTCCGGCTGCGCCCGAACCTGCCGGCCCCGGCGGGCGCCGTGGTGCTGACCAAGACTGTTCACCGACCCGATACACGACGCACGAACCTGTAACAAGGAAGAAACCTCGACCGAGATTCGGCGAAACGAGCGGTCGTCAGGATCGGCACCAGACGCGGCCAGCAATGTTGCCCGGCCCGCCGGCCCACTCCCGAGTCTCAGTGAGGAAACCGCATGTCCGTCGATCTCTCATGGCAGTTGATCTGTGCTGCCCTAGTGCTGTTCATGACGCCTGGACTGGCGTTCTTCTACGGCGGCCTGGTGAAGCAGAAGTCCGTCGTCTCCATGATGATGCTGAGCTTCGGCTCGATCGCCGTCGTGGCACTGCTCTACGTCCTGATCGGTGGCACGGGCATCACCGACGGCACGACCGGTGGCTGGAAGCTCTTCGGCAACCCCTTCGCGGACCCCGGCATGAGCGACCTCATGACCGGTGTCGGCGGCGGCGAGGCGGAGAACGCCTTCGGCGCCCACGCGTTCCTGGTGGCCTTCTGCATCATCACCGTCGCGCTGGTCTCCGGTGCGGTCGCCGACCGCGCCCGGTTCTGGCCGTGGATGCTGTTCGCGGCACTGTTCACCATCTTCGTGGTGTTCCCGAGCTTCCGCTGGATCTGGGGCCTCGACAGCAACGGTGACGCCAACGGCTGGCTGGCCACCGACGTCTGGGGCCTCGGCGTCGGTGCCCTCGACTGGGCCGGCGGCACCGTGATCCACCAGTCCGCCGGCGCGGCTGCGCTCGCTCTCGCCCTGGTCCTCGGCCAGCGCAAGGTCGGCTTCTCCAAGGAGGAGTCGCAGCCCCACAACGTGCCGCTCGTCCTGATCGGTGCCGCGATCCTGTGGTTCGGCTGGTACGGCTTCAACACCGGCGTCTACGGCGCTGACGAGGGCCAGACCTCGCTGATCTTCTTCAACACCCTGATCGCCCCGGCCGCCGCGCTCCTCGGCTGGATCGTCGTGGAGTCCATCAGGGAGGGCAAGGCCACCGCCGTCGGCGCCGCCTCCGGCATCGTCACCGGCCTGGTCGCCATCACCCCGGCCTGCGCCTTCCTGACCCCCGTCTGGGCCCTGGTGCTCGGCCTGGTCGCCGGTGCCGTCTGCGCCCTGGCCGTCGACCTGAAGTTCAAGCTCGGCTTCGACGACACCCTCGACGTGGTGGGCATCCACCTCGTGGCCGGTTTCATCGGCTGCCTGTGGGTGGGCATCTTCGGCGCCGAGGCGCTGACCGGTGGCAGCCTGGTGTTCGGCGGCGAGATCAAGCTGTTCCTCGCTCAGCTGCTCTCCTCGCTCACCGTGATCGCCTTCTCGTTCATCGTCTCCTTCGTCTTCGCCACGATCATCCAGAAGACGATCGGCTTCCGGGCCAAGGAGGAGGACGAGGTCGCCGGCATCGACCTGGTGCTGCACGGCAGCGGCTACGCGCTCAACTGATCACTCCTCGCCACAGCAGGCCCGTCCCGGACTCCGGGGCGGGCCTGCTCGCGTCTGTGGCGGACGGGGAGGGCCGGCCGGGCGGCTCGGTCAGCCCGGCGCTCGGCGGTCAGTCACGCAGCCGGCGCGCGGAGTCCTGGATCCGGGTGCTCAGCTCCTCCACCTCGTGCAGCACGTCGGTGGCCAGCCACACCGGCGCCTTGCGGGTGCGTCGTACCCGGGTGAGGATCTTCGCGGCGGCGACGGTCTCGATCGCCTCCTCTGCCTCGTCGGCCCCCAGGCCGACGGACCGCTCGACCAGCTCCACGTTGAGGATCGGCTGCTCGGTGAGCAGGTCGAGCAGCCGGAACACCGCGCTGCCGGGCCGGGCCTCGGGCAGCGCGCCGCCCCAGCGCTCCCGGGTGGCGAGCAGGTTGGTGGCCGCGGTCCACGACTCCGCGGTGGCGATGCGGATGGCGGTGGCCATCATCGCCACGATCGTGCTGGCGTTGCCGGCGCGGTAGTCGTTGAGTGCTGCGAAGTAGGAGTCGCGGTGCGTGACCAGGGCGGAGGCGATCGGCACGGTCAGGTGCCGCGTGGAGCGACGGCGGCGCAGGATGGCGTGGATCAGGGTCCGCCCGATCCGGCCGTTGCCGTCGATGAACGGGTGGATCGACTCGAACTGGGCGTGCGCGATCGCCGCCTGGACCACCGGCGGCAGGTCGTCGCGGTTGCAGAAGGCGAAGAGGTCGTCCAGGTAGTCCGGCACGGTCTCCGGCGGGGGAGGCACGTGCAGCGCGTCGCGGGGGGAGTAGTCGCTGCCGCCGACCCAGTTCTGGGTGGTGCGGAAGCGTCCCGCGCGGTGCGCCTCGTCGGGGTTGGTGCGGAACAGGTCGTGGTGGGCGCGCAGCATCGCCTCCGCGCTCACCTTCCGCGTGGTGTCCGCCTCCCGGATCATCCGGGACAGCGCGGCGGTGGCCGAGGCCATCGAGGTGGCCGAGGCGTTCGCGCCGGACCCGAGCAGCGCCCGGCCGTAGTCGGCGAGGCTGGCGTCGACGTTCTCGATCTTCGAGGAGTCCACCGACTCCGTGCGCAGCTGCAGGTGGTTGAGCGCCTTGAGGGTGCGGCCGTGCACCAGGTCGAGGTGGCTCAGGTCGCCGACGCTGGCCGTGGTCATCGCCCGCAACGGACGGTCCATCGGGTACTCACGCTCCGCGATGTACGGCGGCCGCGACACCGTCACCTCGCGGACCAGCCGGTCCACGCGCGGGCCGCGCGTCGTACGCTGGCGCCACCAACGCACCTCGGCCGTGTGCGGCGCCCAGTCGCGCAGGGGCGGGACGTCGCTCATGGGTCCATCCTTCACCGTGGCGCGCACCCGCCGCGCCCGGTCCTGGATTTTCGTCGCGCGTGCCTGCTGTGGGAGGATCACGGGTCGGTGCTGCGGCCGCTTCTGCCACAGGGGAATCGTCGCCCGCGCACCGAGATCGATCCCACCCCCCTAGTTCCGCGGCTGACCTGTGGCATTCGCGAGGAGACACCATGAGCAAGCCCAGCCCCGCCCTGGTCACCGAGCTCGGCAACGCTGCCAAGCGTGACGACGTCCCCGACTTCCGCGCCGGTGACACCATCAAGGTCCACGTCAAGGTCGTCGAGGGCAACCGCTCCCGCGTGCAGATCTTCCAGGGCGTCGTGATCCGCGTGCACGGCTCCGGTGTCGGCCGCACCTTCACCGTCCGCAAGGTCTCCTTCGGCGTCGGCGTGGAGCGCACCTTCCCGCTGCACTCCCCGATCTTCGAGAAGATCGAGATCGTCACCCGCGGTGACGTGCGCCGCGCGAAGCTGTACTACCTGCGCAACCTGCGCGGCAAGGCCGCCAAGATCAAGGAGCGCCGCGAGGCCTGATCCGCCGCTCCCCGAAGGCCCGACCGGTTCCCGGTCGGGCCTTCGTGCTTCCCGGGTGGAGGCCCCGCCTAGACTCGCTCCCTGTGACCCACCACGACGCCGACGACGACGCCGGGATCCCGGCCGGCGATCCGGCCGGTGGACCGGGCAGGAGCAGTGGGTCGGACGGTTCGGGCAGCGGGTCGGAGCCCGTCGAGAAGGCGGCGTCGGGACGGCCCGGGCGCAAGGCCAAGGAGCGCAAGCACCTGCCGGTGTGGCAGGAGAGCCTGCTGCTGCTGGCGGTCGCGCTGGCGCTGGCCGTGCTGATCAAGGCGCTGTTCGTGCAGGCCTTCTACATCCCCTCGGAGTCCATGGAGCCGGGCCTCGTCAAGGACGACCGGATCCTGGTGGAGAAGGTGTCCTACTGGTTCGGCAAGACACCGGAGCGCGGCGACGTCGTCGTCTTCGAGGACCCCGGGCAGTGGCTCGGTCCCGCCGACCTCGACGCGCCGACGGGGATCGCCAACCTGCTGTCCAAGGTCGGTCTCTACCCGACCGGCGGACACCTGGTGAAGCGGGTGATCGGCATCGAGGGCGACGTGATCGTGTGCTGTGACGACGAAGGTCGCCTCGAGGTCAACGGCAAGGCGTTGGACGAGTCGAGCTATCTCGGCCCCGACCCCGGTGCCTGCGACGCGCCGGTCGACGACTGGATCACCCAGCGCAAGACCGCGCTGGCCCGGCCGTGCTCGTGGACCGTCGGCCCGGTGCCGAAGAACAAGCTGTTCGTGCTGGGCGACAACCGCGGCCACTCCGCCGACTCGCGGGCCCACCTGTGCGGCCCCGACGAGGACCCGTGCACCGAGAGCCCGTGGGTCGACACCCGCCTGGTCGTCGGCAAGGTGTTCCTGCTGATCTGGCCGCAGGACCGCTGGCGCTGGATCGGACGACCCGAGACGTTCAAGAGCATCCCGGCCTCCCCGCCAGCCGACCTGGTGAAGCGCGCCGAGAAGCTCGCCGCCCGCTGACGGAGACGCGATGTCGATCCTGCCCAAGGGAGCCACGGTACGACGCGACGCCGGCATCTACGGCTACGAGCGCGCGCTGCGTCGCCACGGCCTCGAGCCCATCGCCGGGGTGGACGAGGCCGGCCGCGGTGCCTGCGCCGGACCGCTGGTGGCGGGCGCGGCGATCCTGCCCGGCGGCCGGGCGGGGATCATCCCGGGCCTGGCGGACTCCAAGCTGCTGACCGCGGCCGCCCGGGAGCGCTGCTACGAGGAGATCGTGCGCCGCGCCGTGGCCTGGTCGGTCGTCGTGGTCTCCCACGAGGAGTGCGACCGGCTCGGCATGCACGTGGCGAACATCGAAGCGCTGCGCCGGGCGGTCGCGAAGCTGGAGGTGCCGGCCGCCTACGTGCTCACCGACGGGTTCCCCGTCGACGGGCTCGGTGCGCCTGGGCTGGCGATCTGGAAGGGCGACCGGGTCGCGGCGTGCGTGGCGGCGGCGTCCGTGCTCGCCAAGGTCACCCGGGACCGGATCATGCTCGAGCTCGACACGCAGTGGCCGGCGTACGACTTCAAGACGCACAAGGGCTACATCACCGCCACCCACACCGCGGCGCTGGCCGAGCACGGGCCCTCACCGGTGCACCGGATGCGGTTCGTCAACGTGCGCCGTGCGGCCGGGCTGGAGCCGCTGGCCGAGATGGACGGCTAGAGTCGAGCCCGTGAGTGCCGAGGAGCTCGAGAAGTACGAGACCGAGCAGGAGCTGAACCTCTACCGGGAGTACCGGGACGTCGTCGGCATCTTCAAGTACGTCGTGGAGACGGACCGCAGGTTCTACCTGTGCAACACCGTCGACGTGAAGGCGCGCTCCGAGGGCGGTGACGTGTTCTTCGAGGTCACCATCGCCGACGCCTGGGTCTGGGACATGTACCGGCCCGCGCGGTTCGCCAAGAACGTCAAGGTGCTCACCTTCAAGGACGTCAACGTCGAGGAGCTCGCCGGCTCCGACCTCGAGCTGCCCAAGTCCTGACGCCGGGCGCTCCCGCGGCGTCGATCGCGGATCGCCGGGTCCCGGTGGCGGCCTGGTTCGAATGGACTACACGGACTACTCCGTCCGGGCAGAATGACCCGGGATCTGTTCCGCCGTCGTCGTGACGACCATTACTGTTCGACCCCGACGGTGCCGCTCGGGGGCAGGCATGGGGAAGTGATGGCGGGGAGGCCGGCCGAGATGAGTCGTGTGGGGCGCGGGGGACGTGCGCGCCGGGAGCGCGGCGCTGCGGCCGTGGAGTTCGCGCTGATCGTGCCGGTGTTGTTGATCCTGGTCTTCGGGATCATCGACTTCGGGTTCATGCTCAACGACCGGCAGGCGGTCAGTCAGGCTGCCGCGGAGGGAGCGCGTGCTGCGGCAGTCGCTGTAGGCGGGGACGAAGAACGAGAAGCGGCTGCAGCAAGTGCCGCACGCGACGCGCTCTGCCGTTCCGATGCCGACACGTGTGCCGTCGCAGTCGAGGCTTCTGTGGACCCGTGCACCAACGACGGAACGGCAGATTGCGCGACGGTGACGGTGAACCTGCCCTTCGAGGAGAAGATTCCGCTCCCGATCCCTGGCGGCGGCAAGTTCGTGTTCCCCAGGACGCTGTCCTACACCGCTGTGGCTCGGGTGAGCTGACTTGGCTCGCCGCTGGCATCCACGACGCAGGGACGACCGTGGCGTCACCGCCGTGCTGGTGGCGGTGATGATGAGCGGGGTCCTTCTCGTCTCTGCTGCGTTCACAGTCGACCTGGGGCAACAACGCGTGCTCCGCCGTGACATGCAGACCGTGGCCGACATCGCGGCTCTCGATCTGGCCTGGCTGCTCGAGAGCGACAAGCCGGTGCAAGAGCAAGATCCCGACGCTTTGACAACAGCGCTGAACAACAACCTGCGCCGCAACTCGGACTCCATAGGAATACCCTTGACGGTGAAGGAGTGTTTGGACAAAGGCAGAGGCGTCAGCGCCAGATCCGGAGTCTGCTGGGAGTTCGTCAAGCGAGCAGGTTCGTCCTGGCAGCCCGCAGAGGCAGCAGACGACATCGCAGAGGGAGTTCGCGTCTTCGCGAGGTCGGAGGTCGCCTTCGCCTTCGCAGGGGTGCTCGGGGACAACCGGTCGGGCTCGGCCCAGCGATCCGCCGTGGCGACGCGGTCCGACCCCTCGGTCTGCTTCGCCGTAGGGACCAAGACCCTCGCTCTCGACACCTCTGGCGGAGCGCTGAGTCCGCTCTTGGACTACATCCTCAGGGTGAAGCTCGATGCAGTGGGTTACGACGGATTGGTTGATCTCCGAAGTGTCTCGGTTCCCCTCGTGGACCTGATGGCGGAACTAAACGTCGGGTCCACCTCGGAGCTCGCTACGGCCGCTGTCGGTCTTGGTGACCTTCTCGTTGCCGCTGCGGACATCGTGGGGAGGGATTCTGTGGCCGCTGCGAACGTGCTTCGGGCCGTTCAGATCGGCGTCGAGGATGTCCGCGTCAGGATCGGCGACATCCTCGGTGTCGAATCGGGGGTGGACCTCAATGCCCTTGCTGCCACGATCAATGTGTTGGACCTCGTTAGTGCTGCAGTCGTAGCCGCAGGTATGGCGCAGGAAGGACCCGCGGGTTTGGCAATCGACGGCGAGGTCCTGGGTGTCGTTGGCGCCAAGGTTCGCATCACCGAACCCCCGAAGACCGTCTGCGGGCGTAAGGACGTACAGGCGCACTCTGCACAGATCGCAATCGACCTGGAGGTGGACCTGCCAGGCTCTGATCTGCCGGGCGGCCTGACCAGCGGACGCCTAGGCGTGAACCTTGAGATCGGCGAAGCGACGGCGCGACTCGATGCACTGGGGTGCAATCCGGATGCCGCAACCCTCCACGTGAGGACGGGTGCAGTCTCGCTCAAACCGGCTCCGCCATCTCACCTGAACCTCGAGGTCACCCCGGATCGATTCCTTGATGTGTTGGACCCGATCTTCTTGCTCCTCAACCTCGGGATCCCGCTGAAGTACCCGGCGGGGTTCCCCAACGGCGTCGGTGCACTGCTGAAGGCGACCCTCGGCGGGGTGCTGGGCCTTGCTGCCGTGCGGCTGGACGTCGCGCTCGGTCTGCTCGGGGTGGGGGTGGCTGAAGGATCGTATGAGGTGGACTTTCCAAGTTCTGAGGGGCTACCCGAGACGTTGATCGTGCCTGAAGACGGGGTGGGCGACGTGATCCGATTCGGTGCTCCGGTCGTCACCTTGAGCAACGGTCAGAACGCGCTCGTCAACGCGTTGGGAACCAACCTCTCCGCGGCGCTCAACGAGATCACGACCGGGCTTGTGGAGCCGTTGCTGACATCTGTTGTGAATCCGTTGCTGATCACGCTTCTGGACCCGGTTCTTGCTGCTATCGGAGCCAAGGTCGGCGTCGCCGAGGTATCGATGCACGATCGTCCCGTCTGCAACAACGTTCGCTTGGTGGAGTAACGCCGTCTGACCGCTGTCGTCCATCGCTTTGTGGACGGCGGTCGTCCTCCACAGAGCGCGACGTGGCCCACTGTCCGAATCGGTCCCGCGTCCCAGGCTGGTCCCATGGCGACGACAGCACAGGCACGGCAGGCCATCGGGGCGTACGGCGAAGAGGTGGCCGCACGTCACCTGAGCGGGCTCGGTCTCGCCGTGCTCGAACGCAACTGGCGGTGTGACGAGGGCGAGATCGACATCGTGCTGCGCGACGGCGCCACGCTGGTGGTGTGCGAGGTCAAGACCCGCACCAGCCTGGTCGCCGGGACGCCGCACGAGGCGATCACGCCGACGAAGCTGGACCGGCTGCGGCGGCTGGGGGAGCGGTGGGCGCGCGAGCGCGCGGTGCGCCCTGACGGGATCCGCATCGACCTCGTCGCGGTGATGCGACCGGCCCGCGGGCCCGCGCAGGTGGAGCACGTGCGAGGGCTGTGCTGATGCCGTTCGCGACCGCGCAGTGTGTGGCGCTCAACGGCGCCCGCGGACACCTCATCGACGTCCAGGCCGACGTCTCCGTCGGCGCCGCCACGCTCGTGATCGTCGGGCGCGCCGATGCCGCACTGCGCGAGGGGATGGACCGGGTCCGGATGGCGATCATCAACAGCGACCTGGAGTGGCCCTCGGCCAAGCGGATCACCATCCTGCTCTCGCCGGCCGACCTGCCGAAGTCGGGCACCCAGTTCGACCTGGCCATGGCGATCGGTGTCCTCGCCGCGGCCGGGCAGGTCGAGCTGCGTCACCTCGCCGAGACGGTGTTCATCGGCGAGCTCACGCTTGCCGGCGGACTGCGACCGGCCGTCGGCGTGCTGCCGATGACGCTGGCCGCCGCCGAGCGTGGGGCGCGACGGGTCGTCGTACCCGAGCCGCAGGCGGAGGAGGCGATGATGGTGCCCGGCGTCGAGGTAGTCGGCGCACGCTCGCTGGCGCAGGTGCTCGCCTACCTGGCGGGTGACGACCTGCCCGAGGCGCCACCGGTCCCGCCCTCCTCGGGCACCAACCTGATCACCTGGCGCGGCGAGGAGCGGCTCGACGAGCTCGACCTCGCCGACCTGCGCGGGATGCTGGACGAGAAGTACGCCGTCGAGGTGGCCGCCGCCGGCAACCACGCCGTCCTGCTGTCCGGTGCCCGCGGCTGCGGCAAGACCAGCCTCGCCGAGCGGATCCCGACCATCCTGCCGGACCTGAGCGCCGAGGAGTCCCTCGAGCTGACCGCCCTGCACTCGCTCGCCGGGGTGCTCGACCCGGGCCAGGGCATGGTGCGGCGCCCACCCTTCGCGGCTCCGCACCACGACGCCAGCAAGGCGAGCGTGATCGGGGGAGGGCTCGGGCAGGTGCAACCAGGCGAGCTCAGCCGGGCCCACTGCGGCGTCCTCTTCCTCGACGAGTTCCCCCTGTTCCGCTCCGACGTGATCGACGCCCTGCGGCAACCGTTGGAGAGCGGTGACATCACCATCGCGCGCCGCGACGAGTCGGTCACGCTCCCGGCGGGCGGCATGCTGGTGCTGGCCGCGAACCCGTGCCCCTGCGGCAGCTGGACCGTCGACGCCCGGACCAACCGGTGCAAGTGCGCGGAGCGGATCCGTCGCTCCTACCAGGCCCGCACCTCCGGGCCGGTCGCCGATCGGATCGACATCCTGCGCCACGTCCAGCCGGCCACACCCGCCAGCGCCGACCCCTTCGCCCCCGTGGAGACCTCCGCCGAGGTCCGGGAGCGGGTGCGCGCCGCGCGGGACCGCCAGGTGCGGCGGTACGCCGACCGCAGCTGGCGCTACAACAGCCAGGTCCCCAGCCCGCGGCTCAAGGACACCTGGCCCGTCAGCGAGGCCGGGCAGCGGCTGCTCGACGAGGAGACGTACCGCGGACGCCTCAGCGCCCGGGGAGCGGTCCGGGTGCTGAGGGTCGCGTGGACGGTGGCCGACCTGGCCTCCGTGCGGACCGGACGTGACATCACCCCAGGGGCGGAGGAGGTGGCGGCCGCGCTCAGGTTGCGCCTGGGGGAGCCGCTGGACCTGAGCACGGTCCGCGGTCGCCCGACGTGGGCCGGAGCGGAGCGCGCCGGATGACCGGGACCCCGCCCCTCAAGCGCACGCCCCTGGACAGCACGGCCCTCGCCGCCGCGCCCATCCCGGGCTCCGGGGCCGACCGCGACGCCGAGCGACTCGCTCGCGCGACGATCAGCATGGTCGTCGAGCCCGGCGACCTGCGCTGCCTGGGCCTGACCGGCCGCCTCGGCGGCGTCGAGTTCCTCGACGTGCTGCGGCGCCACCCGGACCTGCGCCCCGAACTGGCCGCAGCCTCCGCCCGGCTCGCCGAGGTGGAGCCCGAGCGGACGCTCGAGCAGGCCGAGCGCCAGGGGATCCGGTTCGTCATCCCCGGGGACGAGGAGTGGCCCGAGCAGCTCGAGGACCTCACAGAGGCGGGCGAGCTGCAGCAGCGCGGCGAGGTGCCCGCGGGCCTGTGGGTGAAGGGGCCGCTGCGCCTGGACCGGCTGGGACGTTCTGTGGCGATCGTCGGGTCCCGCTCCGCCACGACGTACGGCGACCAGCTGGCCAGCGACCTGGCCGCGGTCGTGGCAGCAGCCGGTCATCCCGTGGTCTCGGGTGCGGCGTTCGGCATCGACTACGCGGCGCACCGCGGAGCGGTCGGGGCGGGGGCGGCGACCGTGGCGGTGCTGGCGTGCGGGGTGGACCGGGCCTACCCGGCGGCCCACCGCGACATGCTGCGCTACCTCGGGGAGAACCACGCCGTCGTCTCCGAGGCGCCCCTGGGTGCCTCGCCGTTCCGGATCCGGTTCCTGGCCCGCAACCGGGTCATCGCCGCCCTCACCCGCGGCACCGTCGTGGTCGAGGCGGCGGTGCGCAGCGGCGCGTTGAACACCGCCAGCTGGGCGGAGCGGTTGAACCGGGTGGTGATGGGCACGCCCGGTCCGCTCACCAGCGTCGCCTCCCAGGGCGTGAACCAGCTGCTGCGCTCCGGTGCGGCGACGCTCGTCACCGGACCCGACGACGTCCTCGAGCTGCTCGGGTCCGCAGGGGAGAACCTCACCCAGGAGCTGCGTGCCCCGGAGCAGGAGCGCGACCGCCTGTCGGTGCCCGAGCGCCAGGTGCTCGATGCCGTCCCGGTCCTCGAGCCGGCACCGACGGCGTCGATCGCGTTCGTCGCCGGGCTCGGTGCGCCGCAGGTCGCCCACTTCCTGGAGGGCCTGGAGGAGCGAGGTCTCGTGGAGGCGCGGGCAGGCGGGTGGCGGCTGACCGAGCGCGGTCGCGCGTGAGCCCACCGCCTCATCGGATGGGAGCGCCGCTCGTCAGGAGGAGGCGAGACCGGCCGCCCGTGTCGGCAGCGTGGCGGCCCCGGTCGGGGCGGGCGCCGTCCTAGGATCGGGCGGTGAGCACGGACGCCGACCACGCGCTGCCCGAGGCCCACGCCCGGGTGCTGGCCGACTACGAGCGCCACCTCGTCAGCGAGCGCGACCTCGCACCGCACACGGTGCGGGCCTACCGCGGCGACCTCGCCGCGCTGCTGGAGCATGCGAGCAGGCTCGGCATCGACGACGTCGCCGACCTCGACCTCCGCTCGCTGCGCAGCTGGCTGGCCAAGCAGCAGAGCCTGGGCCTCTCGCGCACCACGCTCGCCCGGCGGGCCACCGCGGCCCGGGTCTTCACCGCCTGGCTGGCCCGCACCGGCCGGGCTCCCGGCGACGCCGGCTCCGCCCTCGGCTCCCCGAAGCCGCACCGCACGCTGCCCGACGTGCTGCGTGCCGACGAGGCGCACGAGCTGCTCCGCGCGGCGAGCGCGCTGGCCGACGACGGCACCCCGGTGGGGCTGCGCGACGTGGCGATGCTCGAGCTGCTCTACGCCACCGGCGTGCGGGTGGGGGAGCTGTGCGGCCTCGACGTCGACGACGTCGACCGCGACCGCAACCTGGTCCGGGTCCTGGGCAAGGGCCGCAAGGAACGCACCGTCCCCTTCGGCACGCCGGCCGCGAGAGCGCTCGACCGGTGGCTCCGCGAGGGCCGGCCCCAGCTGCTCCGACCGGGGTCGGGCCCCGCCCTCTTCCTGGGCGCGCGCGGCGGGCGGATCGACCAGCGGGCGGTGCGCACCCTCGTGCACCGCCGGATCGCCGACGTGCCCGGCGCACCCGACCTCGGGCCGCACGGGCTGCGGCACACCGCCGCCACCCACCTGCTGGAGGGTGGCGCCGACCTGCGCTCGGTGCAGGAGCTGCTCGGCCACGCCTCTCTGGCCACGACCCAGCGCTACACGCACGTCACCACCGACCGACTCCGCCGCGCCTACCAGCAGGCTCACCCACGGGCCTGACCAGCACCGTCAGACCCACCAGCGCCGAGCAGCCCCACCAGTCGCGGCCAGGAGACGCCCGGTGCGCCCGGTACGCCCGCCGGCGCCGGCCGGTCGCGCCACAGGGGCAGCAGCCGCACCGGACCGCCGCCGACCAGCCGCAGCGGATCCAGGTACGTCTCGCCGCGCAACCAGCCCCAGTGCAGGCACGCCTGGGGGAAGCAGTGCGACCCGACGAGCTCGAGGCTGCCGATCACCGCACCCGCCGCCACCTCCTGGCCCACCGCCACGGCGCCCGCCACCGGCTCGTACGTCGTCCGGGTGTCGCCGTGGCTGACGGTCACCACGCCACGGCCGGCGATCCGGCCGACGAAGGCGACCCGGCCCGGCAACGCCGTCCGGACCTGCTGGCCGGCGTGGCCGGCGAGGTCGACGCCCCGGTGCCCGGCGCCGTAAGGACCATCCGGCGGATCGAAGCGCCGGTGCACCCGCGGCTGCGGCTGCAACGGCCACACCCCGACCGGGTCGTCTCCGGACACGGCAGCCCGTGCAGTCGTGCTGGCAGTCCCACCGGTGGTCCGACCGGAGGCGCCGAGGGCAGGGGCCCCGGGAGCCGACGGCACCGCGAGCAGCACGCTCAGGACCAGTGCCGTGCGGAGGGGCAACAGGAGACGTCGGGCCATGCCTGCAGCCTGCGCCGCGCCGCCCCGACACGGGTCCCGATCCCCGGCAGCTGTGGACGGCAGGTGCGCCCGGGCCCGGCTGTGCAGGACCGGTGGCCACGGATTGGCTCGCCGGGTGCCGTTCGCCGTAGGCTGATCCGTACCGGTCCGCCCTGGGCCGGAATTCGCTCGCCCGCTGACCACGACAGGCCCTTCGGGACCTGGTCTCCCGTGGACGTCGGTCCTCGGTCCACCCGGCTCGCGCCAGGTGGTCGGACCACGTGCAGGCGACAGGACCAACCGAAACCACAACAGGAGATCACTATGGCTGTCGTGACCATGCGCCAGCTCCTCGAGAGCGGTGTCCACTTCGGACACCAGACCCGTCGCTGGAACCCGAAGATGAAGCGGTTCATCCTCACGGACCGCAACGGCATCTACATCATCGACCTGCAGCAGTCGCTGGCCTACATCGACCGCAGCTACGCGTTCATCAAGGACACCGTGGCCAAGGGCGGCACGATCATGTTCATCGGCACGAAGAAGCAGGCGCAGGAGTCGATCGCCGAGCAGGCGACCCGCGTCGGCATGCCCTACGTCAACCAGCGTTGGCTCGGCGGCATGCTCACCAACTTCTCGACCGTGAGCCAGCGGATCAGCCGCCTCAAGGAGCTCGACGACGTCGACTTCGAGACCGTCGCCGGTTCGGGTCGCACCAAGAAGGAGCTCCTGCAGATGAAGCGGGAGCACGTCAAGCTCGACAAGACCCTGGGCGGCATCCGCGACATGACCCGGACGCCCTCCGCGGTCTGGATCGTCGACACCAACAAGGAGCACCTCGCGGTCGAGGAGGCCCGCAAGCTGCGGATCCCGATCATCGCGATCCTGGACTCCAACTGCGACCCCGACCTCGTCGACTTCCCGATCCCGGGCAACGACGACGCGATCCGTGCCGTGGGCCTGCTGACCCGCGTCGTCGCGGACGCCGTGGCCGAGGGCCTCATCGCCCGCTCCGGCGGCAGCTCGTCCTCGAGCGCCCCCGCCGCGCAGGAGCCGCTGGCCGAGTGGGAGCGCGAGCTCCTCGAGGGTGACGCGGAGAAGGTCGCCGTCGAGGCCACCGGTGGCGACGCCGCCACCGACGCCCCGGCTTCCGAGGCCACCGGCGCCTCCAGCGAGGGCACCGAGGCCGCTGCGACGTCCGAGGCGCCCGCCGAGGCCGCTCCGGTGTCCGACGCACCCGCCGAGGCCTGAGCCTCCGCTCCACCCAAGGCACCGAGCAGAAGCGGGACGCCGACCCGGCACACACACCGGGGCGTCCCGCTTCTGCTCACACGAACCGATTTCGAGGAGAACCCATGGCATTCACTGCTGCTGACGTCAAGAAGCTCCGCGAGGCGACCTCCGCCGGGATGATGGACTGCAAGAAGGCGCTGGACGAGACCGACGGCGACTTCGACAAGGCCGTCGAGCTGCTCCGCGTCAAGGGTGCGGCCAAGGCTGCGGCCCGTGGCGCCGAGCGCGAGACCTCCGCCGGCCTGGTCGCCAACGCGGGCGGCGCGCTCATCGAGCTGCGCTCGGAGACCGACTTCGTGGCGAAGAACGAGGACTTCATCGCCACCGCGCAGAAGATCGCCGAGGCGGTCAACGAGGGCAAGGCCTCCGACGTGGAGGCCGCCAAGGCGCTGCCGCTGGGCGACAGCACCGTCGGCGCGGTCGTCGAGAACCTCGCGATCACGATCGGCGAGAAGATCGAGCTCGGCAACGTCGCGTACTTCGACGGCGAGACCACCGTCTACCTGCACAAGCGTGCGGCCGACCTGCCGCCCGCCGTCGGCGTGCTGGTGGAGTACGAGGGTGACGAGGCCGCCGCCCGCGGCGCCGCCATGCAGGTCGCCGCCCTCAAGGCGAAGTACCTGACCCGCGACGAGGTCCCGGCCGACGCCGTGGCCGCGGAGAAGGACGTGCTCACCAAGAAGACGATCGAGGAGGGCAAGCCGGAGGCTGCCGTCGCCAAGATCGTCGAGGGCCGCCTCGGCGGGTACTTCAAGGAGATCGTCCTGCTCGAGCAGGAGTCGGTCAGCGAGTCGAAGAAGACGGTCAAGGCCGTCCTCGACGCCGCCGGCACCACCGTGAAGCGGTTCGTCCGGTTCGAGGTCGGCGCCTGAGCGACGGTCCTCCCGGCACCGTACGACGGCCGGCACCACGCACGTGGTGCCGGCCGTCGGCTTTTTTTGGTCCCTCCCAGGCGCGGCAGGGGAGGTTCGCGACCCCCGTGGCGGTGTAGTTTGATGGTTTCGGCGACCGGACATACTCCGGTCGAGGGCGCCCTCCGCAGGGGGAGCCCGGCTCAGGTGAAGGAGAACGTCAGTGGGACTCATTCAGGCGGCGGCCGGCGCGATCGGCGGAACCCTCGGCGACCAGTGGGTCGACTTCTACGGGATCCCGGATGGCATCAGCTCGACGGTGGCGGTCTTCCCCGCCGTGGCGAAGGGCCAGAACGCGGACCGTGGCAGCAACAAGCGCGGCTCCGAGGGCGTCATCACCAACGGCTCGAAGTTCATCGTGCCGGAGGGCTACGGCCTGGTGCTGCTCGAGGACGGTGCGTTCACCGGCTTCGCTGCCGAGCCGGGTGCCTACATCTGGAACTCCGACGAGCCGGCGTCGCAGTCGGTGTTCACCGGCGGCGGCCTCGTCGACGCGGTGATCAAGCAGAGCTGGGAGCGGTTCAAGTTCGGCGGGCGCCCCTCGGCGCAGCAGAACGCGATCTTCGTGACCCTCAAGGAGCTGCCGAACAACCGGTTCGGCACCCAGTCGGAGATCTACTGGGACGACGCGTTCCTCAACACCCAGGTCGGTGCGATCACGCGCGGCACCTACACGCTCAAGATCACTGACCCGCTCACGTTCGTGCGCAACTTCCTGCCCGCCGAGGTGATCGGCGGCAAGAAGTTCTTCGACTTCACCGACATGGACAACCCGGCCGGCGAGCAGCTGTTCAACGAGGTCGTCGGCTCGCTGGCCCCGGCGTTCTCGATGTACACCAACGACCCCGCCAAGGGGAACCGGATCGCTCGCCTGCAGCAGGACTCCATCGGCTTCGCGCAGTCGCTGTCCGCGGCGGTGGAGCAGAACTACCAGTGGCGCACCGACCGCGGCCTGGAGATCGTGAAGGTCGCGATCGTCTCCATCGAGTACGACGCCAACACCCGCGAGCTGCTCAAGAACGTGCAGCGCGCCGACGCCCTCTCCGGCGCCCGCGGGAACTCGAACCTGCAGGCCTCGGTGGCTGCCGGCATGGAGAACGCCGGCGAGAACGCCGGCCCGGGCGGGCTGATCGGGATGGGCATGGCGGCCGGTGGCCTCGGCGTGGGCGGGCTGCAGCAGCCTGTGCCCGCCCAGCAGGCGCCTGCCGCACCCGCGGCGCCTGCCGCGCCGGCCGCACCCGCGGCGCCGGCCGCCGACGACCCGATGGTGGTGCTCAAGCGCGCCAAGGACATGCTCGACGCCGGTCTCATCACCCAGGAGGACTACGACGCCGCGAAGGCGAAGGCGCTCGGGCTCTGAGATGACGCAGGAACCCACCGAGCCGCGCGAGCCGCAGCGGCCCACCTTCGACGGTCCACCACTGTCGCTGGAGGAGGAGCTGGCAGCAGCGCGCGCCGAGCCCGAGCCGGGCCCGGACATCAACACGGTCAACGACTCGCTCAAGGACGGGCTCAACCGGTGCCCGCGGTGCGGGTCGACCGACGTGCAGCTGCGCGGGTCGACCGGCATGCTGGTGTGTCGGTACTGCCGGCACGAGTGGTCCGAGACGCGGGTCGAGGAGGAGCTCGGCCTCGGCGAGGGGATCGACACCCTCGACGGGGTGGTCATCGCCAGCGGCGCCGCCGACATCGCCGCGGACGCCGACGACGTCGTCACGTTCAAGTGCGAGGGGTGCGGTGCGGAGGTCGTCATCGACACCGCGCACGCGCTGAACGCCCGCTGCCACTGGTGCCGGCACACGCTGAACGTCAACCAGCAGATCGAGAACGGCGCGGTCCCCGACGCGGTGCTGCCGTTCAAGCTCACCAAGGACGAGGCGGTCGAGCTGATCCGCGGCTTCGCCTCCAAGCGCCGGCTCTTCGCGCACAAGCGCTTCAAGAAGGAGTTCGTGCCGGAGAACGTGCTGGGCGTCTACCTGCCCTACCTCGTGGTGGACGCGCGCGTCGAGTCCGAGTACTGGGGCCAGGGCGAGGTGCAGACCCGGCGGTGGACCGAGAAGCAGGGCGACAACACGGTCACCTACTACGCCGCCGACGTCTACCAGGTGGCGCGGAAGGTCGCGTTCACCGTCGACGACCTCACCATCGAGGGCTCCTCGGAGCGTGCGGACTTCAACAGCGCGAAGACCAACAACATCGTGAACACGATCCTGCCCTTCGACACGAAGAACGCGGTGCGCTGGAACTCCAGCTACCTCGTCGGCTTCACCAGCGAGAAGCGCGACCGCAACGTCACCGCGCTGCAGCCGGTGCTGGAGGACCAGCTGCTCTCCGTAGGCCGCGCGCAGGTCGAGGGGTCCCTGGGCCGCTTCGACCGCGGGGTGCGCTGGGAGCAGGAGCGCGTCGACGTCGGCGGCTCACGGTGGGTCTCGATGTACCTGCCGGTCTGGCTCTACTCCTACCAGCAGGAGAGCAACGGGGTGCTGCACTACATCGCCGTCAACGCCCGCACCGGAGAGACCATGGGCAGCATCCCGGTCTCCCAGCCCAAGCTGCTGCTCGCGGCGATCACCGTGGGCACCTTCCTCGAGGGCATCGCCGGCGCGATCCTGGTGGCGAGCGCATGAGCGCGCTGCTGGTGGACCTCGCGCTGGTGCTCGCCCAGGCGGGTCCGCTCGTCGCCGACGTCGTCCGGGCCGCCGAGGGCGAGAGTGACGGGATCGTGTGGCTGCTCGCGGCGGGCCCGGTGGGCGGTGCTGCGACGTACTGGGCGATCTACCGGTACTACCGCAACACCGACAAGTCCCACTCCTTCGAGCACGAGACGATCATCGAGGCGCAGCCGGTCGAGGGCGGCGAGGAGAAGGTCGATCACATCTCCCGCACCCGAAAGTCGAGGATCGAGGGCGACAACGCCTCCTCCTACCGTCGTCGTGTGAACCGGGTGCGCTGAGCAGGGCCGCTCGGCGGGCCCAAGGCCGTTGGGCCCGAGGCCTGCGCTACCGGTAACCTCGGGGGCGTCCCCGCGATCGACAAGGAAGGACCCCGGTGGCCGGATACAAGCGAGTCCTCCTGAAGCTCTCAGGCGAGGTTTTCGGCGGTGGGAAGGTCGGGGTCGACCCCGACGTGGTGCAGGCGATCGCCCGCGAGATCAAGGCGGTCGTCGACGACGGCGTCCAGATCGCGATCGTCACCGGTGGCGGCAACTTCTTCCGCGGCGCTGAGCTGCAGCAGCGCGGCATGGACCGCGTCCGGGCCGACTACATGGGCATGCTCGGCATCGTGATGAACTGCCTGGCGTTGCAGGACTTCCTCGAGAAGGAGGGCGTCGACACCCGGGTGCAGACCGCGATCACGATGGGCCAGGTGGCCGAGCCCTACATCCCGCGGCGCGCGATCCGGCACATGGAGAAGGGCCGCGTGGTCATCTTCGGCGCCGGTATGGGCATGCCCTACTTCTCCACCGACACCGTCGCGGTGCAGCGCGCTCTGGAGAGCCGCTGCGACGTGGTGCTGGTCGCCAAGAGCGGCGTGGACGGCGTCTACTCCGCCGACCCCCACCTCGACCCGACCGCGACGAAGTACGACGAGCTCACCTACGAGGCGGCCATCGCCGAGGGCCTGCGGATCATGGACCAGACGGCCTTCGCGCTGTGCGGGGAGAACAAGCTCCCGATGATCGTGTTCGGCATGGAGCCCGAGGGCAACATCCTGCGCGTGGTGCAGGGTGAGAAGATCGGCACCAGGGTCAGCGCCGGCTGAGTCGCGCACCCTGCCCCAGGAACGAAGGAGAACCGGTGATCAACGACATCCTCGACGAGGCCGACCAGAAGATGGGCAAGTCGGTGGACGCCACCCGTGAGGAGTTCGCGGCGATCCGCGCGGGCCGGGCGCACCCCAACATGTTCAGCAAGATCATGGTGGAGTACTACGGCACGCCGACGCCCATCCAGCAGCTTGCGTCGTTCACGGCGCCTGAGGCCCGCACGATCATCGTCGCCCCCTTCGACGTGGGCGCCATCGGCAACGTCGAGCGCGCGATCCGTGACTCCGACCTGGGCGTCAACCCCTCCAGCGACGGCCGGCAGCTGCGCTGCGTCTTCCCCGAGCTGACCGAGGAGCGCCGCAAGGAGTTCATCAAGCTCGCCAAGGAGAAGGCCGAGGGCGGCAAGGTCGCGGTGCGCCAGGTCCGGCAGAAGGCCAAGCAGAACCTGGAGAAGCTCGAGAAGGACGGCGAGGTCGGCAAGGACGACGTCACCGGCGCCGAGAAGCGGCTCGACGGACTCACCAAGAAGCACACCGAGTCGATCGACGAGCTGTTCAAGCAGAAGGAAGCAGAGCTGCTGGAGGTCTGACCTCGAGCCGCTCTCCACAGATGACACAACAAGTGCCGCCGTCCGCGCCTGCGCCGAAGAAGGACCACGGTCGCGCCGGCCGGGACCTCAAGGCGGCGGTCGCCTCGGCCGTCGTGCTGCTCGGCTCGGTCGCCGCCTCGCTGGCGTTCTGGAAGCCGGCGTTCATGGTGATCGTCGCGATCGCCGTGGTCGTCGCCATCTGGGAGCTGCGCCGCGGCCTGCTCGCCCGCGGGTACGACCTGCCCGAGCAGCCGCTGATGGTCGGCGGCGTCGTGATGGTCGTGGTCGCCTACGCCTGGGGCTCGGCCGCCCTGGTCACCGCGACCGCGGTCAGCGCCCTGGTCACGATGCTGTGGCTGCTGCGGCGCGGCGTCGACGGCTACGTCAAGAACGCCACCGCCTCGGTGTTCGCGCTGGTCTACGTGCCGTTCCTGGGCTCCTTCGTCGCGCTCATGCTCGCCGAGGGCGGCCGCGGCGGCGGTGGCCTGGACGACGCCGGCGTCAAGGGGATCATCACCTTCATCCTGGTCACCATCGCCTCCGACATCGGCGGCTACGTCGCCGGCGTGCTGTTCGGCAAGCACCAGATGGCGCCGGTGATCTCGCCCAAGAAGTCCTGGGAGGGCTTCGCCGGGTCGGCGGTCGCCACGGTCGCGACCGGCTGGGTGCTGGTGGTGTTCCTGCTCGAGGGCGAGTGGTGGATCGGCATCTGCCTGGGCCTGATCGCCGTCGTCATGGCGACCCTGGGCGACCTGTGCGAGTCCGTGATCAAGCGCGACCTGGGGATCAAGGACATGAGCCAGGTCGTGCCGGGCCACGGTGGGCTGATGGACCGACTCGACTCGCTGCTCGCCACCATCGCCCCGATCTGGCTGCTGCTGCACTACGCCGTCTTCTGACGCCGACCGCCCGGCAGCCCGGGCGTCGCCCTTCGGCCGAGGTCAGTGCAGTGCGAGGGCGGCTTCTCCGAGCGCGGCGACGGCCGCCAGGAGCTGGTCGTCGCGCAGGTACGGCGCCGGGCCCAGCCGCAGGTGCTCACCGCGGCTGTCGGCGTGCACCCCGCGCTCGGCCAGCCCTCGGCTCAGCCGTGCGGCGTACGGCGAGCGCAGGCTCAAGAACCCGGCGAACCCCGCCGCGGGCGTCTCCCGGTCCCGGGTGAGCACGTCCTCGGGCAGGTCCAGGTCGTCCACGGCGGCGGCCAGCAGGCCGCGCTGGTGCAGCGAGACCCCACGCAGCACCGGGGGAGTGAGGCCCTGGTCGGCGAAGAAGTCCAGCACCGCGGCCGCGCGGTAGTGGCTGGTCGGGTCGTAGCTGGCGCCGGCGAAGGCCGCCGCGCCCCGGGCGTAGGCCACCGCCGGGGTGTCGGCCGAGGTGTCGGTCGGGTCGGGCTGCAGGTCGCCGGACTCGGCGTACCAACCGGTGACCAACGGCCGCAGGCCTTCGGCGTGGCCGGGCACCCGCAGGAAGCAGTTGCCCTCTCCGAGCTGCAGGTACTTGTAGCCGCCCCCGAGCACCCAGGCCCCGGTCAGCCCCGTCTCGGCCAGGTCGAGCGGCGCCACGCCGAGGTGGTGGTAGGCGTCGACGACGAGCTCGACGCCGTGCCGTTCGGCGCGGCGGGCGAGGGCGTCGAGCCCGGGCACGAGGTGGGCGGTCTCGTACATCACCGAGGAGACGACGACCGCGGCCGTGCGGTCGTCCAGCTGCGCGGCGAGCCGGTCGGCCAGGTCCGTGACCGGCGCGGCGGGCACCGTGACCACCTCGACGCCGGCCTCGCCCAACCGGTCCAGCTGGCGCCGCGCGGAGTGGAACTCCCCGTCGGTGGTGACCAGCCGGGGCCGCGCCTGCAGGTCGAGCGCGGAGAGCAGGCGCACCAGCAGCTCGTGCGTGCTGGCGCCGAGGGCGACGTCGGCGTCCGCCTCGCCCAGCAGGGCGCGGACCCCGGACCGGACCGCCTCGGCCTTCGCGAACGCCCGCTCCCACTTGGTGTCCACGGCGAGGGCGGCGTCGTCGTACGCCTGCACCTGGCCCTCGCGCGCCACGTCGGGCCAGGCCTGGTGCGAGTGCCCGGTGAGCAGCAGCCGCTCGGCGACCGCGAACCGCGAGTAGTGCGCGGCGAGCGCAGCGGGGTCGGGCAGCCGGGTCACATCCGGCTCCGGATCGCCCACAGGTCCTCGAAGAGCTTCTGGGTGACGGTCTGCCACAGGTACTGCGCCCCCGAGGAGCCGCCCGTGCCCGGCCGGGTGCCGATGGTGCGCTCGACCATCTTCACGTGCCGGTAGCGCCACTCCTGCAGGCCTTCGTCGAGGTCGACGAGCCGCTCCGCCACCTGCGCGGCGCCGCCGTCGGCGTCGTACACGGCGAGCAGCACCTCCTGCACCTGCTCCGAGCCGGGCCACGGCTGCCGCACGTCGCGCTCCACGGCCTCGGCGGGCACCGGGTGGCCCTGCGTGGTGACGTAGCGCAGGAACGAGTCGAACACCGAGCGCCGGGACATGGCCGCCTCGATCCGCGCCCGCCCGGGGCTGCCGGCCGGGTAGTGCTCGAAGACGCTCGGGTCGCGGCGGCCCAGGGTGGCCTCCAGCTCGCGGAACTGCTCGGACTGGAACCCGCTCGAGGCGTCCAGGCGGCCGCGGAAGCTGGTGAACTGCCGCGGCGTCATCGTCTCCAGCACGTCGACCTGGGCGACGGCGACCTTGAGGATCGCCAGCACCCGGCCCAGGGTGTGCAGCGAGCGTGCGGTGTCACCCTCCTCGAGGTGCTCCTGCAGCCCGGCCAGCTCGTGCAGCATCTGCTTGAACCACAGCTCGTAGACCTGGTGGATGACGATGAACAGCAGCTCGTCGTGCTCCTCGGAGCGAGGACGCTGCGCGGCGAGGACCTCGTCGAGGGCCAGGTAGCTGCTGTAGGTCAGAGCCGGGTGGGGCACGGCGTCCGGGGCCGACGGGATGGGTTGCTGCTCACTCATCCGCCCAGCGTCACACAGCGCGGGCGCGGCGTGTGGGGCGGGCACCGGATACGATCAGTCGGACATGACTGACGCATCCCAGGCCCCGCCGTTCCGGCGCGAGGACGACGCCGCGGAGCAAGGCCGCCCGCCCGCCGCCTCGCCGGTGTCGACGCCGGTCGCGCCGGCGCCGGTCGCGCCGTCCCCGGCCGGCTCGCACCAGGGTGCCTCGTCCCAGGGCGCGCCGTCGCGTCGGCCCGACTGGTTCCACCGCGGGCACCCGGTCTTCTTCCCGCTCGCGGGGTTCTACACGGGCATGGTCGGGATCATCGTCGTGCCCGGCCTGTACGCCGCGGTGGTGAAGTGGATCGCCGGGTACGAGCGGGCCGAGGAGCTGCTGCCGTTCGTGGTGGTGGTGCTGGCGCTGCCGCTGGGGCTGCTGGTGCCCGCCCGGACCCGCCGGTTCGCCCGCTACCTGCTGCTCGGGATGTTCTCCACCTTGCTCGTCGTCGGCGTCGTCGCTGCCGGCGTCGCCTGGTTCCTCTACAACCGCGACACCTGAGCGCCTCCGGCGAGGGGTCGCGGCGCCGTTGACGCGCCCGGCCGCGGGATTGGGTGAGGACCGCCCGCGATGGGACAATCGTGGGGATGTCCGACCAGCCTGCCGCCGCCGAGCCGCGCCCGCTCCCTCTCGTCCTCGCCGAGCCGCGTGGACGGAAGAAGCCACCCCGGCACCTGGCGGACCTCGACCCCGCCGGCCGCAAGGAGCTGCTCGTCGAGATGGGCCTGCCCGGCTTCCGGGCCAAGCAGGTCTCCACGCACTACTTCTCCCGGCTCGTCGACGACCCCGAGCAGATGACCGACCTGCCGGCGGCCCAGCGCGACGACCTGGTCGCCGCGCTGCTGCCGGAGCTGATGACGCCGCTGCGCACGCTGGAGGCGGACAAGGGCACCACCCGCAAGACGCTGTGGAAGCTCTTCGACGGCGCCCTCGTCGAGTCGGTGCTGATGCGCTACCCGGGCCGCACCACGATGTGCGTGTCCAGCCAGGCCGGCTGCGGCATGGCCTGCCCGTTCTGCGCCACCGGCCAGGGCGGCCTGCAGCGCAACATGTCCACCGCGGAGATCGTCGAGCAGGTGCTCGCCGGTGCCCGGGCGCTGGACCGTGACGAGGTCCCCGGTGGCCGCGGCCGGGTCAACAACGTGGTGTTCATGGGCATGGGCGAGCCGATGGCGAACTACAAGGCCGTCATCGGCGCCGTACGACGGCTCACCGACCCCGCCCCCGAGGGGTACGGCATGTCGGCGCGCGGCATCACCGTCTCGACCGTCGGGCTCGTGCCGCGGATCAAGCAGCTGGCCGACGAGGGCATCCCGGTCACGCTCGCACTGAGCCTGCACGCCCCCGACGACGAGCTGCGCAACGAGCTGGTCCCGATCAACACCCGCTTCTCCGTCGCCGAGACCGTCGACGCCGCGCACGAGTACTTCGCCAAGACCAAGCGCCGGGTGTCGATCGAGTACGCCATGATGCGCGGCATCAACGACCAGGCCTGGCGCGCGGACCTGCTCGCCGACGTGCTCAACGAGCGCGGCCACGGCTGGGTGCACGTCAACCTGATCCCGCTGAACCCGACGCCCGGCTCCAAGTGGACCGCCTCCGACCCGGCCGACGAGCGGGAGTTCGTGCGCCGGCTCGAGGCCAAGGGTGTGCCGACCACGGTGCGCGACACCCGCGGCCAGGAGATCGACGGCGCCTGCGGCCAGCTCGCCGCGGTCGAGTAGCGCGAGCCGCCTCCAGCCCGCCTCCAGCCCGTCGCTCAGCCCGTCGCTCAGTGCAGCGGGTCGAGGACCGGCGGCACGGTGAACAGCGCGGCCGCCTCCTCGACGGTGTCGACGAGGTGCACGTGCGGCTCCATCGCCCGGCCCCGCGCCAACCCCCGCAGCAGCGGCCAGGCGGGCAGCTCCTCGGTCCAGTAGCGCCGACCGACCAGCACCATCGGCGCGACGTCGTCCTCGGCGGCGTAGTAGTTCTCGCAGGCGTCCTGGAAGATCTCCTGCACCGTGCCGCCGGCACCGGGCAGGAACACGATCCCCGCGTCACAGACCTGGACCAGGATCGCCTCGCGCAGCGCGTTGCGGAAGTACTTCGCGATGGCGGTCGCGAACAGGTTCGGCGGCTCGTGCCCGTAGTGCCAGGTCGGCACCCCGAGGCTCGGGGTCGGCGCACCGGTGCCGGCCAGCACCGTGCGGGCCGAGGCCACCCAGTCGTCCACCGACGGCTCGAAGGACGGCACCCGGGCCAGCGTGGCGAGGGCCTCGGCCAGCGTGTCGGGGGAGTGGCGCGCCAGCCGGGCGCCGAGGTTGGCCGCCTCCATCGCCCCCGGCCCGCCGCCGGTGGCCACCACGTGGGTGCCGCCCAGCAGCGCTCCCAGGCGTGCCGCCTCGCCGTACGACGCGCTGCCACGGGTGGCGGCGTGGCCACCCATCACCCCGACCAGCGGGCGCTCGGCGATCCAGGCGGACAGGGCGGTGTCGATGGCCTGGTCGTGCAGCACCTGCGCGAGCGCGGCCGCTGGGCCGGTCACGGTGCGGGCCCAGCCGGCGGCGCGGGCGTCGAGGGTGTCGGCGTAGTGCTCGGCGTCGTAGAGCTCGTCGGCGGTGTAGAGCGTGCTGCGCTCGACCTCGAGGTGGTCCACGTCGTCGTGGGCGACCTGCCGCGCCCCGGACGCCAGCGTGCGGTCGTCCTCGGTGCGCACCGCCACCACGACGCCGTGCGTGCGTGTGTTCCTCACGCCGGCGAACCTACCGGCCGACCTGACCTGGGTGGTTCACGTCGCGGCTCAATGTGTACTGTTCGGCTCGACTTCGCCCCGGCCGCGCCGCCGCGTCCGACCCAGAGGAGCACACGATGAGTGTCGGGATCGTCGAGACCCAGCGCCTGGTGGTGACCGACACCGAGCCGCTGCGGCTCGTCTGTGGTGCCGAGCTCGCCCACGTCGAGGTCGCCTACGAGACCTACGGCGTCCTCTCGCCGGCCCGCGACAACGCGGTGCTCGTGTGCCACGCGCTCACCGGGGACGCGCACGCCGCCGGGATGCACGCCGGCGCCGCGAAGCCCGGGTGGTGGGACAACCTGATCGGTCCGGGCAAGGCGGTCGACACCGACCGGTTCTTCGTGATCAGCACCAACCTGCTGGGCGGCTGCGCGGGCACCACCGGGCCGGGCTCGACCGACCCGGCCACCGGCCGTGCCTACGGCCTGGACTTCCCGCTGCTCGACGTCGCCGACCTGGTGGCGGTGCAGCGCCGGGTGCTCGACCGGCTCGGGATCACCCGGCTGCACGCGGCCGTCGGTGGCTCGCTGGGCGGCATGCAGGTGCTGCAGTGGGCGCTGGAGGAGCCCGAGCGGATCGAGCGGGCGGTGCTGGTCGCGGCCAGCGCCCGGCTCACCCCGGAGAACATCGCGCTGTCCTCGGTCGCTCGCGCCGCGATCATGGAGGACCCCGACTTCCGCGGCGGTCGCTACGCCGAGCACGGCGTCAGCCCGCGCCACGGCCTCAAGGTGGCCCGGATGCTGGCGCATGTCACCTACGTCTCCGACACCGCGCTGCGGGCGAAGTTCGGTCACCGGCGCGACTCCGGCCCCGGCGACATGCGCCTGACCGCCGACTTCGAGGTCGAGCACTACCTGCAGCACCAGGGCACGAGCTTCCTGGAGCGCTTCGACGCGCTCTCCTACCTGTACCTGACCCGGCCCATGGACTACTTCGACCCGTTCGCCACGGTCGCCGAGCGCGAGGTCGGCACCCGGTTCCGGCTCATCTCCTTCGACACCGACTGGCGCTTCCCGACCGCGCACTCGCTGCACATCCGCGACTGCCTGGCCGAGCGCGGCATCGCGGTGGACCACACCGAGATCGCCTCGCCGTGGGGCCACGACTCCTTCCTGCTCCAGCCGCCGGGCTACCACGACCTCGTCGCCGACCATCTCGCCCGCTGAGCACTCGCGTAACGTGCGCGCCATGCGCACGCGGCTGTTCCTCGGGTCCCTGCTCCTGCTGCTGGTCCCCGGCCTCGTCACCGGCACCTCGGTCGCGGTGCCCGACTCCTCGCGCACCACCGGGGTGCAGGCCTCCGGCCTCGGTCCGGACCCCTACTGGCCCAAGGACGGCAACGCCGGGACCGACGCCCTGCACTACAGCATCAACGTCTCCTACGACTTCGCGAAGAAGCGGCTCAGCGGGCGCACCGCGGCCCGGATGCGCGCCACCCGCGACCTGCGCGGGTTCTCCATGGACCTGCTGCTGAAGGCCACCAAGGTCACCGTCGACGGCGTGCCGGCGCGCTTCCGCAAGTCCAGCACCCACGAGCTGCGGATCACCCCGGCGACGCCGATCGCGGCGGGGGAGGTGTTCCGGGTCGTGGTCAACTACGCCGGCCGGCCGAGCCGGCTCTCCTACGCCGGGCAGCGCTCCTGGCTGGCCGACCGGCACGAGGTGGTCACCATGAACCAGCCGCACATGGCGCCGTGGTGGTTCCCCTCCAACGACCACCCCTCCGACAAGGCCACCTACGACATCAAGGTCACCGCGCCGCGCGCCAAGCGGGTGGTCAGCAACGGCACCATGATCAGCCGCAAGGTCAAGGGCGCCAAGGCCACCACCCACTGGCGGATGCGCGACCCGATGGCGACGTACCTGGCGTTCTTCGCCGCCGGCGACTTCACGATCGAGAAGGGCCGCTCCGCGGCCGGGATCCGCTACTACAACGCCGTCTCCAAGCGCCTGCCCGCCGCCACCCGCAAGATGGCGCTGCGCAAGCTGCGCCGGACCGCCTCGATCACCGACTGGCTGCAGGCACGACTGGGCCGCTACCCGTTCACGAGCACCGGCGGCCTGGTCACCAGCCTCGACGTCGGGTTCGCGCTGGAGAACCAGACGCGGCCGACGTACGGCGCCTGGATCGACCGCGACCTGATGGTGCACGAGCTCGCCCACCAGTGGTTCGGCGACAGCGTCTCGGTGAGCCGGTGGCGCGACATCTGGCTCAACGAGGGCCTGGCCACCTACATGGAGCTGGACCACGCCGAGGCGCACGGCGGGCCCAGCGTGAACAGCTGGCTGCACCGGGGCTACGTCGAGACGTGCGGCGACGTGGACGCGCCGTTCTGGCGCCTCGACCTGACCGATCCCGGCGCCGACAACATCTTCGACGCCGCCGTCTACCACCGCGGCGCCATGGTGATCGCCGCGCTGCGCAACCGGATCGGGGAGTCCGACCTCACCCGGGTGCTGCGCACCTGGGTCAGCGCCCACCACGACTCCAACGCGTCCGTGCCCCAGTTCGAGGCGCTCGCGGAGGAGATCTCCGGCAAGAGCCTCAAGGGCTTCTTCGACGCGTGGCTGCGCGCCGGCAAGGTGCCGGCCGCCACCCCGGCCAACGGCATCACCCGCAGCTGCCCGGCCTGACCGCCTGACCGCCGGATCGCCCGGGTGCCAGGCGCGCCTCCCGCGACCTCGGCGGCGCCGGTGGTACCAATATGGCGACCCGCGCCCTCGGGGGCGCGCCCGGACGAGATGGAGACCATCGCACATGGACGGCAAGAAGCTGATCGGTGTCGTGGCGATCGTGTTCCTCGGCTTCTGGATGTTCACCGACCCCAGCGGCCTGGCCACCACCGCCAAGACCGTGGGCGGCGGGGCCTGGGCGCTGGCCACCCAGCTCTTCACCGGCATCATCGACTTCGTCGGTGCCCTCTAGCCAGCACCTCGGCGGGCCTGCTGCCGGCGGGCGGGCACCCGCCGACGACCGGGAGGTGACGCGATGATCCGCTTCCTCGGGGACGTGATGGCCCGACTCGGAGACCCCCGGATCGGCAAGCACCTCCTGCGCGAGGAGGGCGAGGTCGTCGTCGACGAGGTGATGCACCACTGGTACGCCTTCCTGCGCCCGGGCGCCGAGGGCGTGCTCGCGGCGCTGCTGATGGTGACCAGCTGGTTCGTCAGCGTCGAGGTCGCCTGGATCCTCCTCGTGGTGGCCATCGCCCTGCTGCTGCACGCCGCGTGGGGCTGGCTGGCCGTGCTGCGCGACCGGTTCGTGATCACGAACATGCGGGTGTTCCGGGTCCACGGCGTGCTGTCGCAGCACCTGGCGACGATGCCGCTGAGCCGGATCCTGGACATCTCCGTGCGCAAGCCGCTGCACGGACGGCTGCTCGGCTTCGGCCACTTCTGCTTCGAGTCCGCCGCCCAGGAGCAGGGCCTGCGCGACATCCGCTACGTCGGCCGGCCCGACGAGCGCGACCTCGCCATCCAGCGGGTCGTCCAACGCGCCGGTCTGCGCGGCCCCCGCATCCCGAACTGATCCCTCTCCGTAGGATTGCTCACATGTCGCAGCAGCCGTTCTCCCGTCCCGGAGCGATCGACCTCTCCGCGCTCAAGAAGCGTCCGGCGCCCGCCGGCCCCGGTGCCGGCCGGCCGGCCGCGCCCGGTGCTCCCGCCGGTGGTGCCGGCGAGCCCGCCGGCGGCGGCTCGGCGTACTCCGTGGCCGTCGACGAGAGCAACTTCCAAAGCGTCCTGGAAGCCTCCATGACCGCTCCGGTCGTCCTCGTCTTCCACTCCCCGAGCCAGTCCCCGGAGAGCACCCAGCTCGCCGCCGACGTGATCACCGTCGCCGACGAGTACGACGGCCGGTTCCTCGCCGCGACCATCGACGTGGACGCCGTGCCGCAGATCGCCCAGGCCATGCAGATCCCGCAGGTCCCGCTGATGCTGGTGATCCTCGACGGCCGTCCCGCCACCCAGCCGATCCCCGGCGCCGCGCCGATCGAGGACATCCGGGCGCTGTTCAACCAGCTGGCCCAGCAGCTCACCGCACAGGGCATCGCCGGGCACCACGCACCCCACGCGTTCGGCGGCGCGGCCGCGGCCACCACCGAGGGCGAGGAGCCCGAGATCGACCCCCGCTACGCTCCCGCGCAGGACGCGCTGGCCGACGGCGACATCGACCGTGCGGTGGCGGAGTACCAGAAGCTGGTGGACGCCAACCCCGCCGACCACGAGGCCGCCGCCGGCCTGGCCATGGCCAAGGTGCTGCAGCGCACCCAGGGCGTGGACCTCAACGCCGCCCGCGCCGCGGCCGCCGCCGCTCCCGACGACGTCGACGCGCAGACCATGGTCGCCGACCTGGACATGCTCGGCGGCCACGTCGAGGACGCCTTCGCCCGGCTGGTCGAGCTGGTGCGCCGCACCGCAGGCAAGGACCGTGACCGCGCCCGCGAGCACCTCGTCGGCCTGTTCGCCGCCGTCGGCAACGACGACCCGCGGGTGCTCAAGGGCCGCCAGGCGCTGGCCTCGGCGCTGTTCTGAGCCCGGCCGAGCGAGCGCGGGACCGAGGACGATGACCACCCTGCCGACGGTGGGCGCGGGCGCGGCCCCGGCGCTGGGTTTCGCCCAGGGCGCGGGCTTCCTGCTCCGCGGCGCCCGGCTGTGGCGCACCCGGCCCGGCCTGATGCTGCTGGGCGTCGTACCGGCCCTGATCGTCGCGCTGCTGCTCGCGGCCGTGTTCGTGACGCTGCTCTTCTGGGTCGACGACCTCGTCGCCTGGGCCACGCCGTTCGCCGACGGCTGGGACGCCGGCGTGCGCACTCCGCTCCGGTTCCTCCTCGGCCTCGCGGTGCTGGCCGGGGCGGCCATGCTGGCCGTGGTCACCTTCACCGGGCTCACCCTCGCCGTGGGCGACCCCTTCTACGCCCGGATCTGGGCCGAGGTGGAGCGCTCGCTGGGCGGCGAGGTCCCCGAGGCCGGGGTCGGCTGGCTGCGTGGGGCCCGCGACGGGCTGGTGCTCGTCGTGCTCGGCGCGCTGACCGGGCTCTGCGTCTTCGTGGTGGGGCTGCTGCCCTTCGTCGGCGCGGTGCTGGGCGCGGTGCTCGGGCTCCTCGTCTCGGGCAGGCTGCTGGCCGGCGAGCTCGTCTCCCGCCCGCTGGAGGCCCGCGGCCTGGACCGCCGGGCGCGAGCCGCCCTGATGCGGCGTCACCGCGGGGCGATGCTCGGCTTCGGGATCAGCGTGCAGGCCTGCTTCCTGGTGCCGCTGGGCGGGATCGCCGTGATGCCGGCCGCCGTCGCCGGCGCCACCTACCTCGCGCGGGAGGCGCTGGGCTCCGAGCCCGCCTGAGCCAGCGCGTCCAGCACCGCGGTCACGGCAGGGGAGTCCGCCATCGTGCGGCGGTGCAGTGCATCGACGAGACGCACCGGCTCCGGGTCGCGCACCGGTACGGCGACCAGCGCCTCGCCCAACGGGGCCCGCCCCATGCGCGGCACCAGCGCCACCCCCAGCCCGGCCGCGACGAGGGCGAGGTGGGAGTCGAACTCCGCGCTGACGTGGGCGATCCGCGGCCCCCGGCCGGTGCCGTCGTACATCCGGCCCAGCCACTGCCGGCAGATGGTGCCCTCGGAGGTGGCTACCCAGTCCACCTCCAGCAGGTCGTGCGGGGTGACGCTGCTGCGTGTGGCCAGCGGGTGCTCGCGGTGCACGACGAGGTCGGCGACGTCGCCGGCCAGGGGAGTGGTGACGACGTGCTCGGGCACGGCCAGCGCGACGCCACCCCACCGGTGCACGACGCCGATCTCCACCTCGCCGCCGGCGACCAGGTCGACGGTGTCCCACGGCTCGTGCTCGGTCAGGGTGAGCCGCAGCTCGGGGTGCTCCTCGCGCAGCCGCCGCACGATCGGCGCGACCAGCCCGCGCATCGCCGTGGAGAACGCCGCGAGCCGGACCTGTCCACTCACCACGCCCGCCCGGCGCTGCAGCCCGGCCTCCAGCTCCTCCAGCTCGGCGAGCACGCGCCGGCTGGACTCGACCAGGTGCAGGCCGTGGCTGGTCAGCATCACCCCGCGGCCCACCCGCTCCAGCAGCGGCACCCCGGTCTGTCGCTCGAGCCGCTTGACCTGCTGGGAGATGGCGCTGGGGGTGAAGCCGGTGGCCGCCGCCGCGGCCACCACGGAGCCGTGGGTGGCGACGGCCCGCAGGCCGGCGAGCGCGTCGAGATCGATCATGCAGCGACGCTACATGAAGACATGCATGTTTGTTCGCTGGTGCTACAGGGTCGAGGTGCTCGATGCTGGTCCGGTGAACCGCCGGGAACAGTCGCTCGCCGCCCTCGTCGCCGCCATCTGGGGCGTCAACTTCGTCGTGATCGACTGGGGCATGGGCGACGTGCCGCCACTGGTGTTCCTGGCGGTGCGGTTCCTCGCCGTCATCGTGCCGGCCGTCCTGCTGGTGCCGCCGCCCGCCGTGGGCTGGCGCACCGTCGCGGCGGTGGGGACCTTCATGTCGCTGGGCCAGTTCGGCCTGCTCTACGTCGCCCTCGACGTCGGCCTGCCACCCGGGCTGGCCGGGCTGGTGCTGCAGGCGCAGGTGGCGTTGACGATCGCGATCTCCGCCGTCGCGCTGCGGGAGCGGCCCACCCGGGCGCAGGCGATCGGGGTCCTGCTCGGCGCCGTCGGGCTGGTGGTGGTCGGGTTCGGCCGCGGCGGGCACGTCGCGCTGCTCGGGCTCCTGCTGTGCCTGGGGGCCGCGCTGATGTGGGCGATCGGCAACGTCGTCGCGCGCACCTCCGGTGCCGGCGGCGCGGCCGGCGGGCTGTCGATGACCGTGTGGTCGGCGCTCGTCGTGCCCGTCCCGCTGCTGCTGCTCGCGGTGGCGCTGGACGGCCCCGGGACCCTGTCGGCAGCCGCTGCGGCCTTCGGCTGGAAGGCGGCGCTCTCCACCCTCTACACCGCCGGCCTCGCCTCGCTCGTCGGCTACGGCATCTTCAACAGCCTGCTCGCCCGCCACCCCTCCTCCGAGGTGGTGCCGTGGATCCTGCTCGTGCCGCCGGTGGCGATCGGCTCCGCGTGGCTGCTGCTCGACGAGGTGCCCTCACCCGGCGAGCTGGCCGGCGGGGTGCTGCTGGTCGCCGGGGTGCTCGTCGCCCAGCGAGGTGGGCGGCGGGTGGCGAGGGAGGCGCTCAGCGACCGGACTCGGTGTACGACGGCCCCGTCCCGGCCAGGCTCGCCAGTGCCGCCCGCACCCGCCGCGCCGTGAAGTCGGTGGCGCGCTCGTCGATCTCGCTCAGGGTGAGGAACTGCGCCGCGATGATCTCGCGGGCCTGCGGCACCACCTGATCGGCGAGGGCTTCGGGGTGGGCGCCGCCGTCGAAGACCAGGCAGAGGGCGTCGTCCCAGCCGCCCCACGGCGGCATCCAGTCGGTCAGCACCAGGCCGCCGGCGGTGATCCGCAGCTGCAGCTCCTCCTCGAGCTCGCGGGAGACCGCGAGCCGGGGCGACTCACCGACCTCGACGACGCCGCCGGGCAGGTCCCAGTCGCTCTTGTAGGTCAGGTTGCACATCAGCACCCGCGGCTCGGGGCCGGGGGTGTCGTCGCGGACCAACATCTGCGCGATCCCGCGCTTGCGGGGCAGGAACGCGTTGAGCAGGGAGCGGAAGCCCGCCGGCTCGTGCACCGGCACGTCGTCGGCGAGCCGGGCGTAGACCACCACGTCGCCGGTGCGGCCGCGCTGCACCCCCTCGCGCTGCAGGCCGGCCCACGTCGCGATCCGCTGGCCCTCCTCGTCGTCGGTGGCGACCTTCACCTCGACTCGGTCATGGTCCACCAGTGCGGCGGCGGCCTGCCGGCGCACGATGTCGACAGCCGAGCGCCAGCCGCGGTCGGTGAGGTCGGAGGTCCAGGTCAGCCGAGCGGTGCCGTCGTCGACGGTGCTGTGGCTGACGCTCGGATCGGACACAGACTCACCTTAGAGGAGCGCTCCCGGGCCCCGCGTCCGTGGTGCGCGTCACATCGAGTGCGGGACCCGCCGACGACGTCGGACCGGTCGCCTCGGCCGGGTCCGCGCCCAGCTCGGCGGTCCGCAGGTCGGCGGTGCGGGACTCCTCCGCGACCGGTGGAGCGGGAACGGCGGCCGCGGGCGCATCGGGGGCACGCAGCCACAGCGTCGCCAGCGGCGGCAGGACCAGGGACGCCTGCGCCGGGCTGCCTCCGGGTGCCTGCGCCTGCATCGCCGGCGTCGGCACCGCGTGCACCACCCCGAGGTTGCCCACCCCGCTGCCGCCGTACGCCGCCGCGTCGGTGTTGAGCACCTCGGCCCACTCACCGGCGACCGGCAGGCTCAGCGTGTAGTCGTGCGGCACCGCGGCGAAGTTGGTCACGCACACCAGGTCCGGCTCGCCGGGGGCGCGGCGGGTGAAGGCGAACGTGTTGTGCCCGGCGTCCTGCGCGTCGATCCACGCGAAGCCGGCGGGGTCGTGGTCCAGGCGCCACAGCGCCGCGTGCTCGCGGTAGCGGCTGTTGAGGTCGCGGACCATGTCGTGCAGGCCGCGGTGCCCGGAGTCGGCGAGCAGGAACCAGTCCAGCTCACGGGACTCGGCCCACTCGGAGTCCTGGGCGAACTCGCTGCCCATCATCAGCAGCTGCTTGCCGGGGTGGGCCCACATGTAGGCCAGGTAGGCGCGCAGGGTGGCGAGCTGCTGCCATCGGTCGCCGGGCATCTTGCGCAGCAGCGAGCCCTTGCCGTGCACGACCTCGTCGTGGCTCAGCGGCAGCACGTAGTTCTCCGAGAACGCATAGACCAGGGAGAACGCCATCTCGTCGTGGTGGTAGGCGCGGTGCACCGGCTCGTGCGCGAGGTAGCGCAGGCTGTCGTGCATCCAGCCCATGTTCCACTTGAAGCCGAAGCCGAGCCCGCCGCCCGAGGTCGCGCCGGTGACACCCGGCCAGGCCGTGGACTCCTCGGCGATGGTGACGATGCCGGGCACCCGCTTGTAGGCGGTGGCGTTGAGCTCCTGGAGGAACTGCACGGCCTCCAGGTGCTCGTGGCCGCCGTGCCGGTTCGGCGTCCACTCGCCGTCGTTGCGGCCGTAGTCGAGGTAGAGCATGGAGGCCACGCCGTCCACGCGCAGGCCGTCGACGTGGTACTCCTCCAGCCAGTACAGCGCGTTGGCGACCAGGAAGTTGCGCACCTCGGGGCGGCCGAAGTCGAAGATGTAGGAGCCCCACTCCGGGTGCCAGCCGCGTTGGGGGTCGGGGTGCTCGTAGGTCGGCGTGCCGTCGAAGCGCACCAGCGCCCACTCGTCGGTGGCGAAGTGCCCGGGGACCCAGTCCAGGATCACCGCGATGCCGGCGGCGTGCAGGGCCTCCACCAGTCGTCGGAACCCGTCCGGGTCGCCGAAGCGCGGGTCGGGGGCGAAGTACGACGTGACGTGGTAGCCCCACGAGCCGCCGAACGGGTGCTGCATGACCGGCATCAGCTCGACGTGGGTGAAGCCGAGGTCGGCCAGGTAGCCGGGCAGGTCCGCGGCGAGCTCGTCGTAGGTCCAGTAGGAGCCGTCGGGGTGGCGCTTCCAGGACCCCAGGTGCATCTCGTAGGTGGCCATCGGCTCGTTGACCGGTTGCCGCCGGGCCCGCTCGGCGAGCCACTCCTCGTCGTGCCAGACGTGGCGGGAGGTGTAGACGCGGGAGGCCGTCTCGGGCGCCACCTGACTGTGGAAGGCCATCGGGTCGGCCTTCTCGCGCCACACGCCGTCGGCGCCCTCGATCAGGTACTTGTAGCAGGCACCCTCACCCGCGCCGGGGACGAAGGCCTCCCACAGCCCGGAGCCGATCGACTCCATCCGGTGGGCCTGGCCGTCCCAGCCGTTGAAGTCGCCGATGACCGCCACCTGGCGGGCTTTCGGCGCCCAGACGACGAACGAGGTGCCTGGCGTCGGCTCGGTGCGCACGTGGGCGCCGAGGACCTGCCAGAGCAGCTCGTGGCGGCCTTCGGCGACGAGGTGGAGGTCCATCTCGCCCACGAAGGAGGTCGGGGTGCGGCTCTCGGAGGGCGGCATCTACCTGACTTTAGCCACGTCCGCCCAAGCCCCCCAGGACGCGCGAACACGCGCAGGTGCGGGGTTCGGGGCTCCGGGTGTGGGATGGGCGGGTGAGCAGCTCGGGGTCCGCGCCCGCGTCATGGCGGCTGATGGTCGTCGTCCCGGCCGTGCTGGCGTTCTTGTCGATGATCGGGCCGTTCAGCATCGACACCCCGTTTCCCGCCTTCGCGCAGATGGGCGCGGACCTCGGTGCGAGCGCCGCGGAGCTGCAGCTGGTCGTCTCGGTCTACCTGGGCTGCTTCGCGTTGATGTCCGTGCTGCACGGCCCGATCTCCGACGCCCTCGGCCGGCGGCCGGTGATGCTGGCCTCCCTCACGGTGTACGTCGTGGCGTCGGTGGGCTGCGCGGTGGCGCCCACCCTCGGCTGGCTGCTCGTGGGCCGGGCGGTGCAAGGGCTCAGCGCCGGCGGGGCGACCATCGTCAGCCGCACCGTGATCCGCGACCTGTTCACCGGTGCGACCGCCCAGCGGCTGATGAGCCGGGTCGCGGTGATCTTCGGGATCGCGCCGGCGATCGGGCCGGTGCTGGGCGGCGCGATGCTGCGCCTGGGGGAGTGGCCGGCCGTCTTCTGCTTCCAGGTCGGTCTCGGCATCGCCCTGGCGGTCGCGGTGCTGACACTGCTGCCGGAGTCGCTGCCGGTGGAGCGACGCTCCGCGCTGCGGGTGAGGGCGGTGCTGGCCAGCCTGCGCGACGTCGCCCGCGTCGCGGCCTTCCAACGGCTGGCCTGGGCGACGGCACTGATCTTCGGCGCGCAGTTCCTCTACATCGGTGGCGCCTCGATCTTCGTCGTCGACATCCTGGGCCAGGGCGAGCTCGACTACTGGAAGCTCTTCGTGCCCATGATCGGCGCGATGTCGTTCGGCTCGTGGTTGTGCGGGCGCGCCGCGGGACGGATGACGGCGCGGCGGCTGACCTCGATCGGCTGCGCCGTCGCCCTGCTCGGCGGCGTGGTGGGCGTGGTGGTGGCGGCGACGCCGGCCGGCACCCGGCTGCCGTGGGCGGTCGTGGGGCTGGGCCTGCTGGCCCTGGGCAACGGCATGACCTACCCGACGCTGCAGCTGGTGATGCTGGACCTGTTCCTGGACCGGCTCGGTGCGGTCGCCTCGCTGTCGATGTTCCTCAGTCTGGCGCTCAACGCCGTCGCGGCCACCGCGCTCACCCCGCACCTGGGTGGCTCCGCGCTGGCGTTCGCGGCCGCGGCAGGGGTGGGCGTGGTGGCCGGCCAGCTCCTCTGGCTGTGGCACTGCGTGCTCGAGGACCGCGACTGCGCGGTGCGCCGGGCAGCGGCTGGCAGCCCGGCCGAGCTTTCCTGAGGGGCCGATCGTGCCGATCTATTGATCTTCGATAGATTCCGAGCGATGCTCGACTCATGACTGTCGTACGTCGAGCGGTCCTCCCGCTTCGCGCGACGCTCGTGGCGAGCTTCGCGATGCTGGTGCTGCTCCAGGTGTTCTCGATGCCCGGTCAGTTCCGGCACATGGCCGAGGAGAACCCCGAGGACGCCGAGCTGCGCTGGCCCCTGACGATCGTGGCGATCCTCGTGATCGGATGCGTCCAGGTGGTGATCGTGTGCACCTGGCGCCTGCTGACGATGGTCGCCCGCGACCGCATCTTCACTGCCGCCTCGCTGCGCTGGGTGGACGCGATCATCGCCGCGATCGGCGTCGGCTGGCTCCTGCTCGCCGGGATCCTGCTCGGCCTGGCCGGCTACTGGGACGATCCCGCGGGGCCGCTGCTGATCATCCTGCTTCTCCTCGCCGGGGGAGCGCTCGGCCTGCTGGTCGTGGTGATGCGGGAGCTGCTGCGCCAGGCCACCGACCTGCGCTCGGACCTGGACTCGGTGATCTGATGCCGATCGTGGTCCGCATCGACCTCGAGCTCGCCCGCCGCAAGATGGGCGTGGGCGAGTTCGCCGAGCGAGTCGGGCTCACCCCGGCCAACGTCGCGGTGCTGAAGAACGGGCGCGCCAAGGCCGTCCGCTTCTCCACGCTCGAGGCGATGTGCCGTGTGCTGGAGTGCCAGCCCGGCGACCTGCTGGAGTACGTGCCCGACGGCGAGCCCTGAGCGCCCGGGGCGGTCGGTCGTCAGTCGCTCGTCAGTCGCTCGTCAGCCGGGCGACGCCCTCCAGCGGGATCGACAGCCACGTCGGCCGGTTGCGGGCCTCGTAGACGCACTCGTAGATCGCCTTGTCCACCACGTAGGCGGTGAGCAGGGTGCGGTCCTCGGCACCGAACCCGGCGTCGCCGCAGTACGCCGCCAGGAACGCCTTGCGGTTGCGCCGGGCCCACTCGCCGGCGCGGATCGCACGCTGGTGCAGGACGTCGGGGTCCTGCTCGGGCATTGACGCGGCGACCGCGTGCGGGGCGTAGTCGAAGGACCGGGTCATCCCCGCGACATCACGCCACGGGCTGTCCGGGCGCACCCGCTCGTCCATGGTCTTGGCTGGCTCGCCCTCGAAGTCGACGAGCTTCCAGCCGCCGACCGTGCGCAGCGTCTGCCCCAGGTGCAGGTCGGCGTGCACGCGCTGCACCGGCAGCTCGCCGAGCCCGGCCATCGCCGCGAACACCGCCCGCGCGGCGTCCGCGTGCTCGGCCAGCTGCGGCACCACCTCGATGGCTGCCTCGAGCCGGTCGGTCATCACCTGCGCGACGTGAGCGGCGTCGACGGTGTCGGTGGGGAAGGCCTCCCGCAGCTGGGCGTGCACCTCAGCCAGCGCCTCGCCGAGCCGCGCCGCCTCGCTGGCGAAGTCGCCGCCGACCTCCTCGGCGTGCAGGTCCGCCTCGGCGAACAGGTCGCGGACGCTGGCCAGTGCGATGCCCCAGCCGTCGCTGGCCGTGCGCAGGAACTGCTGGAGCATGCCGAGGTGGGTCTCGTCGTGCTCGATCCAGCCGTACAGGTGTGCCACGTGCGTGGAGCCGGCCTCGGTCAGCACCCGGTGGGTGGTCACGTCGGGGTTCTCCCCGGGCGTCACCTTGCGGAACAGCTTGAGCACCGAGTCCTCGCCGAAGAAGACAGAGGAGTTCGACTGCTCCCCGGTGAACGGGCTGCCCGGGGCGGTGAGGTCCAGCTCGTGGCCACCGAGGCGCACGAACCCGATCGCGCTGCCGCTGCCCGTCTCGAACGAGCGCAGGTACAGGGCCATGGCGGCCCGGTCCTGCACCGCGTCGTAGGCGACCACCTCGGCGCCGGCGTCCGTCGCGGTACCGGTCGCGGCACCGTCAGGGGCGGGCCAGCGGCCGACGAACGCGTGGTCGAGACGCTCCTGCGGCTCGTCGTACAGCGCCAGCGGGAGCTGGTAGCGCTCCGGCTCGCCGCCGTCGTCGAAGGCCACCTCGGCCAGCGCGACCACGACCCGCGGCTCCCGGGCGGCCTCGGCCGGCCGGGTGCTGTGGTCGGTGGGCGCCGGGCTCGCGGCCGCCTCGCCGGGCGGCGGGGCCACCTCGCCCAGGACGTGGACCTCGCTCACGGTGAACCCGCGGCCCTTGCTGCCGAACCATCGGGCCCGGTCCAGGTAGGCGTGCAGCGCCTCGTGGTCGACGTGGGTGAGCAGCTCGCTGGCGGTGGCCATCACAGCACCGGCCTTCCGGTCGTGTGGGGGTCGGTCAGCCGGAACCAGTAGAACCCGTGGCCGCTCAGGGTGAGCAGGTACGGCAGCTCGCCGATCGCGGGGAACGGGACGCCGCCCAGCAGCTCGACCGGCACCCGGCCCTCGAAGCGGCGCAGGTCCAGCTCCACCGGCTGGGGGAAGCGGGACAGGTTGTTCACGCACAGGATCAGGTCGTCCTCGCCGCCCTCGGGATCGGGCAGCTCGCGCAGGTAGGACAGCACGGTGGGGTTCGACCCGCCCAGGTCGGTGAAGGTGCCCAGGCCGAAGGCGTCGTGCTGGCGGCGGATGTGGATCATCCGCCGCGTCCAGTGCAGCAGCGAGGAGGGGTTCTCCAGCTGCGCCTCCACGTTGACGCTCTGGTAGCCGTAGACCGGGTCCTGGATGGTCGGCAGGTGCAGCTTGCCCGGGGTGGCGGAGGAGAACCCGGCGTTGCGGTCCGGAGTCCACTGCATCGGCGTGCGGACCGCGTCGCGGTCACCGAGCCAGATGTTGTCGCCCATCCCGATCTCGTCGCCGTAGTAGAGCACCGGCGAGCCCGGCAGCGACAGCAGCAGCGCGGTGAACAGCTCGATCTGGTTGGTGTCGTTGTCGAGGAGTGGGGCCAGCCGTCGCCGGATGCCGATGTTGGCCTTCATCCGGGGGTCCTTGGCGTACTCGCCCCACATGTAGTCGCGGTCCTCGTCGGTCACCATCTCCAAGGTGAGCTCGTCGTGGTTGCGCAGGAAGATGCCCCACTGGCACCCGTCCGGGATCTGCGGCGTCTGCTCCATGATCTCCGAGATCGGGAACCGCGACTCGCGGCGCACCGCCATGAAGATGCGCGGCATCACCGGGAAGTGGAAGGCCATGTGGCACTCGTCGCCACCCACGCTCGGGTCGCCGAAGTACTCCACCACGTCGGCCGGCCACTGGTTGGCCTCGCACAGCAGCACCCGGCCCGGGTACTTCTCGTCGACGAAGCGGCGCACCTTCCTGAGGAACTCGTGCGTCTCCGGCAGGTTCTCGCCGTTGGTGCCGGGCCGCTCGTAGAGGTAGGGGACCGCGTCGAGGCGGAAGCCGTCGAGGCCCATGTCGAGCCAGAACGCCATCGCCTCCATCATGGCGTCGTGGACGGCCGGGTTGTCGAAGTTGAGGTCGGGCTGGTGGTGGAAGAACCGGTGCCAGTAGTACTGCTGGCGCACCGGGTCCCACGTCCAGTTCGACGGCTCGGTGTCGACGAAGATGATCCGGGCGTCCGAATAGAGCTCGTCGGTGTCGGACCACACGTAGAAGTCGCCGTAGGGACCCTCGGGATCGCTGCGGGAGGCCTGGAACCACGGGTGCGCGTCGCTGGTGTGGTTCATGACGAAGTCGATGATCACCCGGATGCCCCGCTCGTGCGCGGCGTCGAGGAAGGCGTGGAAGTCCTCGGTGGTGCCGATCTCGGGCAGGATCCCGGTGTAGTCCGCGACGTCGTACCCACCGTCGCGCAGCGGCGAGGTGAAGAACGGCGGCACCCACAGGCAGTCCACGCCGAGCCACTGCAGGTAGTCCAGCTTCTCCGTCAGGCCGCGGAAGTCGCCGGTGCCGTCGCCGTTGGAGTCGCGGAACGAGCGCACCAGCACCTCGTAGAACACCGCGGTGCGGAACCACTCGGGCTCGGTGTTGAGCACCATCTTGCGGCCGGTGGGGGAGTTCGAGACCCCGCCCCCGCCCGTCGTGTCGCCGCTCCTCGAACCGATCGAGACCTCGCTCATGCGCTCCCCTCCACGGTCAGGACGTGGGCCGGCTGAGCCGGGTCCAGCCTGACGTAATTGTGCTCACCCCAGGTCCATGCCGACCCGGTCATCTCGTCGCGCACCACGAAGGAGCCGCCCGGCGCCAGCCGGAGGGCGGGCAGGTCCAGGTGCACCATCGTCTCCCGGGCCTGGTGCGGGTCGAGGTTGACGACCACGATCACCCGGTCCTCACCGGCGCTCTTGCTGAAGCACAGCACGTGCTCGGAGTCGGTGGCGTGCACGGTGAGGTTGCGCAGCAGCTGCAGGGCGGGGTGCGCGCGGCGCACCCGGTTCAGCCGGGTGACGTACGACGGCAGGCCGTGCCCGGTCTCCTCCGCCCGGCTCCAGTCGCGCACCCGGACCTGGTACTTCTCCGAGTCCAGGTACTCCTCGCTGCCCGGACGCACCGCGAGGTGCTCGCACAGCTCGTAGCCGGCGTACATGCCCCAGCTGGGCGAGCCGGTCGCGGCGAGCACCGCGCGGATCCGGAACGCCGCCGGACCGCCGTACTGCAGGAACTCGTGCAGGATGTCGGGGGTGTTGACCCAGAAGTTGGGGCGCACCCGGTGCGCGGACTCGTGGGAGACCTCGAGCAGGTACTCCTCGAGGTCCTCCTTGGTCACGCGCCAGGTGAAGTACGTGTAGGACTGGTGGAACCCGATCGCGCCGAGCGTCTGCAGCATCGGCGGCTTCGTGAACGCCTCGGAGAGGAACAGCACGTCGGGGTCGGACTCGCGCACCTTGGCCAGCAGCCACTGCCAGAAGGCCGGCGGCTTGGTGTGCGGGTTGTCCACCCGGAAGATCCGGACCCCGTGGTCCATCCAGTGCCGTACGACGCGCAGCACCTCGGTCGCGAGGGACTCGGGGTGGTCGTAGTCGTGGGCGTCGAAGTTGACCGGGTAGATGTCCTGGTACTTCTTCGGCGGGTTCTCGGCGTAGGCGATGGAGCCGTCGGCGCGGGTGGTGAACCACTCCGGGTGCGCGGCGACCCAGGGGTGGTCCGGCGCGGCCTGCAGTGCCAGGTCGAGGGCGACCTCCAGGCCGAGGCCGCGGGCCCGGTCCACGAACGCGTCGAAGTCGGCGAGCGTGCCGAGGTCGGGGTGGATCGCGTCGTGGCCGCCGAAGCGGCTGCCGATCGCCCACGGCGATCCCGCCCAGTCGGCGGGCAGGGGCTCGCCCGCGGCGAGCACGGCGTTGTTGGGTCCCTTGCGGTTGACCTCCCCGATCGGGTGGATCGGAGGCAGGTAGATGATGTCGAAACCCATCTGCGCCACGGCCGGCAGCCGCTCGGCGGCGGTGCGGAACGTGCCGGAGACGACCGCACCCGTCTCCGGGTCGAGCCGCGCTCCCTCCGAGCGCGGGAAGAACTCGTACCAGCTGCCGAACAGCGCGCGCTGCCGGTCGACGTACAGCTCGAAGGGGCCTTCGACGGTGAGCAGGTCGCGCAGCGGGCGGGCGGTGAGCACCGCCTGCAGCTCGGGCGACTCCAGCTGCGCCAGCCGGGCCTCCACGGGCCGGTCGGTGTCGCGGGCGGCGCTGAGCGCGGCCTTGAGGATCTCGGCGTCGGCCTTGCCGGCCTTGGTGCGCTTCGGCACCCCGGCGAGCACCCGCTCCAACAGCAGGGCGCCCTCGGCGAACATCAGCTCGACGTCCAGCCCGGCGGGGATCTTGATGCCGGCGGCGTGCTGCCAGGTGGCGACGGGGTCGGACCAGGCGTGCACCTCGAAGGCCCAGGGGCCGGTGCTGTCGGGCTGCACCCAGGCCTCGTAGCGGTCCACCGAGTGCCGGTCGGTCACCGGCAGCAACCGCATCCGGACCGGGTCGCGTCGCGAGCCGTCCGGGGCGACGAGGACCACCTCCGCGCCGAGCTTGTCGTGTCCTTCACGAAACACCGTGGCTCGTACCGGCAGCGGCTCGCCGAGGCTCGCCTTAGCGGGAAGCCGGCCCCCTGCGGGACCGGCTTCGAGCACGGGTGTCACGTCGATCACGGGGATGCGTCCGACCATGCGCAGAACTTAGCCGGAGGCCAAATCCCACACTTCCACCTCGTCCCCGACGTTCAGCGGGGCGCCAGCGGGTGGTAGGTCGATGAGCGCGTCGGCGCCTGCGAACCAGCCCAGGAAGCCCGATCCGGCCGGTCCCCAGGGGGTGACGGTGCCCGCGGCCCGGTCGAGCCGGCCACGGCGCAGCTGGCGCTTGCCGGCCAACGGGACCAGCGGCTCGGTGAGTGCGACGCGCAGCACCGGCCGGTGCGGCACGGGGTGGCCGTGGGCCCGGCGCAGCGCGGGCCGGACGAACACCTCGAAGGAGGTCAGCGCGCTGACCGGGTTGCCCGGCAGGCAGACCACCGGGACGCCGCCGACGAGGCCGGAGCCCTGCGGCATCCCCGGCTGCATGGCGACCTTGACGAACTCGACGCCGCGCGGGCCCAGCGCCTCCTTGACCACCTCGTAGGCCCCGGCGCTGACGCCGCCCGAGGTGAGCACGAGGTCGACGTCGCCGCCGGCGAGCTCGGAGTCCAGCAGCGCCAGGAAGGCCGGCACGTCGTCGGCCACCCACAGCCGGCGCACCGCGACCCCGCCGGCCTCCGCGACGGCGGCGGCCAGCAGCGCCCCGTTGGCGTCGCGGATCTGCCCGGCGCCGGGCACCGGGTCCTCGGCCAGCTCCGAGCCGGTGGACACGACCAGCACCCGCGGCCGGCGTCGTACGACGACCCGGGTGATGCCGAGCGCGGCCAGCAGCCCGACCTGGGCCGGTCCGAGCAGGGCACCCTCGGCGAGCACCTGCTGCCCGGCGGAGACGTCGGAGCCGGCGGGCCGCACGAAGCGACCGGCCTCGCGTGCGGCGTCGATCCGCACCACGTCGGTGCCCCCGTCGGTGACCTCCACCTCCACGACCGCGTCGGCCCCGCGGGGCACCGGGGCTCCGGTCATGATCCGCAGCGCGGTGCCGGGCGCCAGGTCGGTGAGCGCGGCGCCGGCCGGCACGTCCCCGGCGACAGGCAGCGTCACGGGCTGCTGCGCGGTGGCGCCCGCCACGTCGACGGCCCGCACCGCGTAGCCGTCCATCGCGGAGTTGTCGAAGGCCGGCAGCGGCTCGGGGGCGTGGACCGGCGCGGCCAGCACCCGTCCCCGCGCCGCGTCCAGGTCGACGGTCTCGGTGGGCGGTCGGCCGGGCCCGGAGGCGGCCGGGCCGTCGGGCACGAGGAGGCCGGCGACGTGCTGCTGGTGCTCGGCGACGGTGCGCAGTGAGGTGCTCATCGCGGCCAGCCTAGAAAAGATACGCGGGCGAGGTAGCCCCCATGACCCACCTCGCCCGCGTTTTGCTCAACCGCGCTGCGCCGCCTTGGTTACGGCCGGTTTCGAAGCGGATGATTGGAACGTTCAAGTCGAGATTGGCTACGGTCGGCACCATGCGAGCGATCCGAAGGTTCACGGTCCGCCCCGTCCTCCCCGACGGGCTCGCCGCGCTCGGCGAGCTCGCCGCCAACCTGCGCTGGTCGTGGCACGCACCGACGCAGGAGCTGTTCGCCGCCGTCGACCCCGAGCGCTGGGACGCGGTGGGCCACGACCCGGTGCGGCTCCTCGGCGAGGTGAGCCCGCAGCGGTGGGCCGAGCTGGCCGCGGACGAGCAGTTCGCTGCCCGACTGGCGCAGCTGCGCGCCGACCTGACGTCGTACCTGACCGGCGAGCGGTGGTACCAGCGCGCCGCCGCCGCGGACCCCGAAGGCACCTGGCCCCGCTCGGTCGCCTACTTCTCCCCGGAGTTCGGCATCACGGCCGTGCTGCCGCAGTACTCCGGCGGCCTGGGCATCCTGGCCGGCGACCACCTCAAGGCGGCCAGCGACCTGGGCGTGCCCATCCTCGGCGTCGGCCTGTTCTACCGGCACGGCTACTTCAAGCAGTCGCTCTCGCGCGACGCGTGGCAGCTGGAGAGCTACCCCGTGCTCGACCCTGACGGACTGCCGCTGTCGCTGCTGCGCGAGCCGTCGGGGGAGGCGACCACGATCTCGATCCGGCTGCCCGAGGCCGAGCTGCACGCCCACGTGTGGGTCGCCTCGGTGGGCCGGGTGCCGCTGCTGCTGCTCGACACCGACTTGGAGGAGAACCCCGAGCACTACCGGATGGTCACCGACCGGCTCTACGGCGGCAACACCGAGCACCGGCTGCGCCAGGAGCTGCTGCTCGGCGTCGGTGGCGTGCGTGCGCTGCGGGCCTACTCCCGGATCACCGGCGCCCCCGAGCCCGAGGTGTTCCACACCAACGAGGGCCACGCCGGGTTCCTCGGCGTGGAGCGGATCCGTGAGCTGGTCGATGCCGGCGACACCGACGTCGCCACCGCGCTGGAGGCCGGTCGCGCCTCCACGGTCTTCACCACCCACACCCCGGTGCCGGCCGGCATCGACAGGTTCCCCCGCCACCTGGTGGAGCAGCACCTGAGCGTGGCCGTCCCGGGCGTCCCGGTCGAGCAGGTCCTCGCGCTCGGTGCGGAGGACTACGAGGGCGGCGACCCCGGCGTCTTCAACATGGCGGTGATGGGGTTCCGCCTCGCCCAGCGCGCCAACGGCGTCTCCCAGCTGCACGGGCACGTGAGCCGGGGCATGTTCAACGGGCTGTGGCCGGCCTTCGACGAGGCCGAGGTGCCGATCACCTCGATCACCAACGGCGTGCACGCCCCCACCTGGGTGGCCCCCGAGCTGTCCGCGCTGGCCGCCGCACAGGGCGGCGACCCCGACGACGACGACCACGCGAGCTTCTGGGCGGCGCTCGCGCAGGCGCCCGCTCAGGAAGTCTGGCGCACGAAGCGGCTGCTGCGCGAGCGGCTCGTCGCCGACGCCCGTCGCCGGCTGCGCGAGTCCTGGGACAAGCGCGGGGCCGCGCCGGCCGAGCTCGGCTGGATCGCCGAGGCGCTGGACCCCGACGTGCTCACCATCGGCTTCGCCCGCCGGGTCCCCTCCTACAAGCGCCTCACCCTGATGCTGCGCGACCCCGCCCGGCTCAAGGCGCTGCTGCTCGACCCCGCCAGGCCGGTGCAGCTGGTGGTCGCGGGCAAGGCGCACCCCGCCGACGAGGGCGGCAAGCGGCTCATCCAGGAGCTCGTGCGCTTCGCCGACGCCGAGGACGTGCGGCACCGCATCGTCTTCCTGCCCGACTACGACATCTCCCTGGCGCTGCCGCTCTACCCCGGGTGCGACGTGTGGCTGAACAACCCGCTGCGGCCCTATGAGGCCTGCGGCACCTCCGGGATGAAGGCCGCGCTCAACGGCGGGCTCAACCTCTCCATCCTCGACGGCTGGTGGGACGAGTGGTACGAGCCGGAGTTCGGCTGGCCCATCCCGTCCGCGGAGTCGCCCGCCCTGGCCGGCGACCCCGACCGCCGCGACGACCTGGAGGCCGCGGCGCTCTACGACCTCATCGAGACCGAGATCGCGCCGCGCTTCTACGACACCGATGCCGACGGCGTGCCCGGACGCTGGGTCGAGATGCTGCGCCACACCTGGGCCGCCCTCGGCCCCAAGGTGCTCGCCACCCGGATGGTGCGCGACTACGTCGCGCAGCTCTACGCCCCGGCGGCGGGCAACGCCCGGGCCCTGGCCGCCACCGGCCGCGGAGCGGCGGAGCTGGCGGACTGGAAGGCCCGGGTCCGCGCCGGCTGGTCGGGCGTGCGGGTCGAGCACGTCGAGCCGCACGGCGTGGGTGACGCCGCCGAGGTCGGCAGCGAGATCGAGGTGCACGCCTACGTCGCGCTGGGCGACCTGTCGCCCGCCGACGTCGAGGTGCAGCTGGTGCACGGCCGGGTCGACGCCGAGGATGCGCTCGTGGCGCCCAGCGTCACGCCGCTCACCCTCGTCGAGTCCTACGACGGCAACCGGCACCGCTTCGACGGCACGGTCGCGCTCGCGCGCTCCGGCCCGTTCGGCTACACCGTCCGGGTGCTGCCGACCCACCCACTGCTGGTCGCACCCGCCGAGCTGGGCGTCGTCGCCTTCGCCTGAGGCCCGGCGACCCGGCCCCCGGCCCCGGCCACGGCGGCCGGACTGCCCCGGGGTGGGCGGGCCGGGCGCTCAGGACTCGCGGAGCACCACCACGCTGCGCGCACCCATCCGCAGCTCGGTGCCGACGACGACCTCGGTGCCGATCGGCAGCGAGGCGTCGGTGCTCAGCACGACGCAGCCGTTGGCGACCCAGTCGTTGTCCGGCAGCAGCACCTCGACCTCCGCGGGCCCGGCGTGGAACCAGACGAGGAAGGACGAGTCGAGCTGCTGCTCCCCGCACGGGCCCGGCGCACGCAGTGGCTTGCCGGACAGGAACATCCCGACCGTGTGCAGGCCGGTGTCGTGCCAGTCGGCCGAGGTCATCTCCCGTCCGCTCGGGTGCAGCCAGGCGAGGTCCTTGGGACCGCCGACGATGGTGGGCCGGCCCTCGAACCAGTGCCGCTGGCGCAGCGCCGGGTGCTCGCGGCGCAGTCGCAGCGCGGCACGGGTCACCTCGTAGACGTCGAGCCACGCGTCGTCGACGCGCCAGTCGACCCAGGAGATCTCGTTGTCCTGGCAGTAGGCGTTGTTGTTGCCCCGCTGGGTCCGGCCCCGCTCGTCGCCGGCGGTCAGCATCGGCACCCCGTTGGACAGGCACAGCGTCGCCATCAGGTTGGCCGCCTGCCGGCGCCGCAGCGCAACGATCGCCGGGTCGTCGGTCTCGCCCTCGACGCCGTGGTTCCACGACCGGTTGTTGTCGGTGCCGTCCCGGTTGTCCTCGCCGTTGGCCTCGTTGTGCTTGCGGTCGTAGGAGACCAGGTCCCGCACGGTGAACCCGTCGTGGGCGGTGACGAAGTTGACCGAGTTGTACGCCGAGCGACCGTCGTCGGCGTAGAGGTCGGAGGAGCCGGCCAGCCGCGTGGCCACCGCGTGCATCCCGGGCGTCTGCCCGCGCCAGTAGTCGCGGATCGTGTCGCGGTACTGGTCGTTCCACTCCACCCACGGCGGCGGCATCCCGCCCACCAGGTAGCCGTCCATGGAGGTGTCCCACGGCTCCGCGATCAGCTTGACGTGGCGCAGCACCGGGTCCTGGCCGATCGCCACGAGGAGCTTGCACGCCATGTCGACCCGGATCGCCTCGGGCCCCGCCGTGCGGGTCAACGCCGACATCAGGTCGAAGCGAAACCCGTCGACGTGCATCTCGGTGACCCAGTAGCGCAGCGAGTCGAGAATCAGCCGCAGCGCGAGCGGGTCCTCGGTGTTGACGGTGTTGCCGCAGCCGGTGACGTCCCAGTACGTGTCGTCGTACGCGCCGTCGGCGCCGGGCGGGACGCGACGATAGAAGCCGCGGTCGTCGAGCCCGCGGAAGGAGTACGTCGGCCCGTCCCGGCCCGCTTCCGCGGTGTGGTTGTAGACGACGTCGAGGATGACCTCGATGCCAGCGGCGTGCAGGTCCTTGACCATCTGCTTGAACTCGCGCACCTGCCCGCCGCGGTCGCCTGAGGAGCTGTAGGCGGCGTCGGGAGCGAAGTAGCTGATCGGGTTGTAGCCCCAGTAGTTCACCGACCCGCGCGCCGTCAGCGCCGGCTCGGAGAAGAACTGGTGGATCGGCAACAGCTCCACCGCGGAGACACCCAGGTCCTGCAGGTACTCGGTGACCACCGGGTGGCCCAGCCCTGCGTAGGTGCCCCGGAGCTCCTCGGGGATCCGGTCGTGCAGCTTGGTGAAGCCCTTGACGTGCAGCTCGTAGATGACCGTGTCGCGCCAGCGTCGGCGCATCGGGGTGTCGCCGGACCAGTCGAAGGAGCCGTCGACCACGACGCTGCGTGCGGTGTGCACGTCACCGGCGGTGGCCAGGGCGTAGGGGTCCAGCAGCACCCGGCCCGCGTCGAAGCGCAGGCCCGCCTCCGGCTCGTCCGGTCCGTCGGCCCGGAAGCCGTAGCGGGTGCCGGGGGCGACGCCGGGCAGCGCCCCATGCCAGATGCCCAGCGAACGCTCGGTCAGCTCGAAGCGGCGCTCGCCCTCGCCCGGCCCGTCGTCGAACAGGCACAGCCACATGGCGGTCGCGTTGGGGGCGTGGACGGCGAAGTTGGTCGACTCCGGCGACCACGTCGCGCCGAGCGGCCAGTTCCGTCCCGGCCACACCGCGGACCGTTCGCCGAGCGAGCGCCACATGCCAGGGGTCACCCCGTCATTGTGCCCGCACGGAGCGAGGGTGGGGTCCGAGTCCCGGGTTGCTGTGACCGATCGGAGGTGTCCTGCGGCACAATGCACCCCGAGACCGCCCATGCGTCGCAAGGAGAGCACCTGATGAGCAGCGAGTTCGTGCAGCTGGAGGTGGCCGACAGCGTCGCCACCATCCGTCTCGACCGGCCCAAGGCGATGAACGCCATCAGTCTCCAGGTCCAGGCAGAGCTGCGCGCCGTGGCGGCAGAGGTGAGCGAGCGCTCCGACGTGCGCGCCGTCGTGCTGTGGGGCGGGGAGAAGGTCTTCGCCGCCGGCAACGACGTCAAGGAGATGGCCGACATGTCCTACACCGACATGGTCGACCACGTCGAGGGCGTGCAGGGCGCGGTGACCGCGATCGCACGGATCCCGAAGCCGGTCGTCGCCGCGGTCAACGGCTACGCCCTGGGCGGCGGGTGCGAGCTGGCGATGGCCGCCGACGTCCGCTTCGCCGCCGAGAACGCGGTGCTCGGCCAGCCCGAGGTCCTGCTCGGCATCATCCCCGGTGCCGGCGGCACCCAGCGGCTGCCCCGACTGGTGGGGCCCAGCAAGGCGAAGGACCTCCTCTTCACCGGCCGCTTCGTCAAGGCGGACGAGGCGCTCGCGATCGGCCTGGTCGACCGGGTGTTGCCCGCCGCGGACGTCTACCCCGAGGCGCTCGCCTGGGCCGCGAGGTTCGTGAACGCGGCGCCGTACGCCCTGCGCGCGATCAAGGAGTCCGTCGACCGCGGGCTGGAGGCCGACCTGGAGACCGGGTTGCAGATCGAGCGCCAGCACTTCGCGGCGGCCTTCGCCACCGAGGACAGCACCACCGGGATGCGCTCGTTCATCGAGAGCGGACCGGGTAAAGCCACCTTCGAAGGACGGTGATCTGAATGGCTGAGGACTCCAAGGTCAAGGCGGAGACTGCTGAGGCCCCGGGCGGACGCAGCCGCGCGCTGGCCGTCGCCCGGTGGCGCGACCGCGTCGCGCGGGCGGTGTGGGCGGTGTGCGCGACGCTGGCGCTGGTGCTCGCGGCGGCGGCGTTCACGTTCGCCCTCGAGGCGAACGGCGACAACGGGCTGGTCACGCTGATCCGCGACGTCGCGGACACCGTGGACATGGGCTTCTTCGACCTCGACAACCCGGTCAAGGAGTTCGACGGGAAGAACGCGCTGGTCAAGACGGCGCTGTTCAACTACGGCATCGCCGCGGTCGTCTATCTCGTCCTCGGGCGCGTGCTGGAGCGCGTCATCCGCCCCTGAGGCACCCTTGAAGCACCCGTGAACCACCCGTGAACCACCCCGCGTTCCTCGGCGCGCAGCGACCCTCGCGCCGGGGGATCGGGATGTGAGGTAGTCCACTACCACCAGGTTTCCGACCTGTGGAACTGGACGGTAGCCTGCCCACGCTGTCCGATTGCGGACCTCAGCTGTTCCCCGCGCCGACTACGTCGCGGGGCTCACGTAGCACAGGAAGGGGCCGGTCCGGCCACAACCATGACTCTCTCCAACATTGTCGTTCTGGTGAAGTACGTCCCCGACGCGACGGGTGACCGGAAGTTCGAGGCGGACAACACCGTCGACCGCGTCGGCGTCGACGGCCTGCTCTCGGAGCTCGACGAGTACGCCGTCGAGCAGGCCCTGCAGATCAAGGAGAAGCGCAGCGACGAGGAGATCACCGTCACCGCGCTGACCGTCGGTCCCGCCGAGGCCGAGGCCGCCGTCCGCAAGGCGCTGCAGATGGGTGCCGACAAGGCTGTGCACGTGAAGGACGACGCGATCGCGGGCTCCGACGCCCCTGCAACCTCGCTGGTGCTGGCCAAGGCGCTCGAGAAGATCGGTGTGCCGGACCTCGTCATCGGTGGCCTCGCCTCCACCGACGCCGGCATGAGCGTCGTCCCGGCGATGCTGGCCGAGCGTCTCGGCCTGCCGCAGGTCACCCTCGCCTCCGTGGTCGAGACCCAGGGCGACCAGGTCCGGATCAAGCGCGACGGCGACAGCGCGACCGAGGTCATCGGCGGCACGCTGCCGCTGGTGCTGTCGGTGACGGACCAGTCCGGCGAGGCGCGCTACCCCTCCTTCAAGGGCATCATGGCCGCGAAGAAGAAGCCGCTGGAGAGCCTGTCGCTGAGCGACATCGGCGTCGACGCCAGCGAGGTCGGCCTGGACGCCGCGTGGACCCAGGTCGCCTCGGTCACCGAGCGTCCCCCGCGGACCGCCGGCGAGATCGTCAAGGACGAGGACGGCTCGGGCGCCACGGCGCTGGTCGACTTCCTCGCGTCGAAGAAGTTCATCTGAGGAGCCGGAAGACATGTCTGAAGTTCTCGTTCTCGTCGACCACGTCGACGGTGCCGTCCGCAAGCCCACCTATGAGCTCCTCGCCATCGCCAAGCGGATTGGCGAGCCCTCGGCCGTCTTCATCGGCGGCGCCGACAAGGCCGACGCCGCCGCCGAGGCCGTGAAGGGCTACGGCGCGGAGAAGGTCTACGTCGTCGACGACGCGGAGATCAAGGGCTACCTGGTGGCCCCGAAGGCCGAGGTGCTGCAGCAGCTCGCCGAGAAGGCGTCCCCGGCCGCGATCCTGATCCCGGCCTCGGCCGAGGGCAAGGAGATCGCCGCCCGCCTGTCGATCAAGCTCTCCTCGGGCCTGATCACCGACGCGGTGGACGTGCAGGTCGACGGCGACACCATCGTCACCACCCAGTCGGTCTTCGCCGGCAGCTACACGGTCGAGGCCAAGGTCACCAAGGGCACCCCGATCATCGCGGTCAAGCCCAACGCCGCGGCGCCCGAGGAGGGTGCCGGCGCGGGTGCGGTCGAGCAGTTCGCGCCGACGATCTCGGATGCCGCCAAGACCGCCCAGATCGTCGCGGCCCAGCCGCGCCAGGCGACCGGGCGTCCCGAGCTGACCGAGGCCGCCATCGTGGTCTCCGGCGGCCGTGGCACCGGCGGCGACTTCACCGCCGTCGAGGGCCTCGCCGACGCGCTCGGTGCCGCGGTCGGCGCCTCCCGCGCCGCGGTCGACTCCGGCTGGAAGCCGCACACCTTCCAGGTCGGTCAGACCGGCAAGGTGGTCTCGCCGCAGCTGTACGTCGCGAACGGCATCTCGGGTGCGATCCAGCACCGCGCCGGCATGCAGACGTCGAAGACGATCGTCGCCGTCAACAAGGACGAGGAGGCGCCGATCTTCGAGCTCGTCGACTTCGGCGTCGTCGGCGACCTGCACAGCGTGCTGCCCGCGGTCACCGCGGAGGTCGAGAAGCGCAAGGGCTGATCGCCGACTCCGGTCCGCCCCCGCGGGACGTCGTGCTCCGGCACGGCGTCCCGCGGTCGTTTTCTCGCGCGTTACCCAGGGTGGGGGCCAAGGAAAGACGTTTCGTCCGTTAACCTGCGCTGGTGAGACTGCTTTCGGTGACGCTCCTTGCGCTGCTCCTGCCCCTGCTCTCGGTCCCGGCCCAGGCCGTCGCCGACCCGGGCACCGCCGTCGCGGCAGCCGCCCCGGGCGGTGGGCTGGCGCAGAAGGACGACCGCAAGAAGAGCAGCACCTGGAAGCCTCCCGCCGGCGCCACGTTCAACAACCCGCTGGGCCGCAAGGCCTCCCGTGACCGGGTCCACGACCGGATCCACGACGCCATCCGGAACACCCCCCGCGGCTCCACGATCCGGATCGCCACCTACAACCTGGACCGCCGCAACACCGCCAAGCTCCTGATGCGGGCGCGCAAGCGCGGCGTCGCGGTGCAGATCGTGGTCAACGACAACCTGATCAACCCGGTCATCGTCGACCTGCAGAACAAGCTCGGCAAGAACCCCAAGCGCCGCAACTTCCTGGTGATCTGCAAGGCCGCGTGCCGCAGCCCGCACCCAGGCGGCAACCAGCACATGAAGATCGCGTCGTTCTCGCGCAGCGGCGCGGCCAAGCACGTCGTGATCTCCACCTCCGGCAACCTGACCTACGGCGCCGCCGCCGGCCAGTGGAACGACGCGTTCAGCGTCGTCGGCGACGCCTCGCTGTACAACGCCTGGACCCAGGTGTTCACCCAGCTGAAGAAGGACCGCTCGGCCAAGCCCCGTCAGCTCGTCTACCAGTCGGAGACCGTGTGGGCGCAGTTCCAGCGCCAGGCGCGCAGCGTCGCCCTGACCCCCGCCAGCGGGGACCAGCAGTACGCGCGTCTCAAGCAGGTCTCCTGCAAGACCGCGCCCGGCTTCGGTGCCGGCGGCCGGACCAAGGTCCGGATCAACATGTACGCCTGGTACGGCAAGCGCGGCGAGCGGCTGGCCAAGCGGGTGGCCACGATGGCGAAGCACGGCTGCAAGATCCACGTGGTGGGCTCCGTGGTCGGCGACTCCGTCGTCCGCATCCTGCAGCGGGCCGGGATCCCGGTCCGCGTGGCGGACTGGGACTGGGGCATGAAGGACGCCACCAGCGGCAAGGGCCGGGTGTACGGCGCCCGCTGCTACGCGCACCTGAAGTACGTCACGGTCGACGGCAAGTTCCGCGGCCGCAACACCAAGATGGTCTGGACGGGCTCGGAGAACTGGTCCGGTCCCGGCCTGAGCAGTGACGAGGTCACCTTCGAGATCCACGACCGCAAGGTGCTCGCCGCCTACAACAAGCACTGGTACAAGATGTGGAAGAACAACCAGATCACGCACGCGCCGGGGATCGAGCCGATCAAGCGGCCCTGCGCCTGAGTTCCTCGCAGGCTCGCTGAGCCTCCGGCCGCTGCCGGGCCGGGCGTGAGCCGTGCCGGTGCCCAGTCCTATCCTGTGCCCATGACTGCCGAGGTCCCCCTGACCATCGAGGCCGAGGTCCGCGAGGTCGCCCGGCGCGCCCGGGCCGCCAGCCGTGCGCTGGCCCTGGCCACCCGGGCCAAGAAGGACGCCGCGCTGCGGACGATGGCGGACGCGATGCTCGCCCGCTCCGCGGAGGTGCTGGCTGCCAACGCCGAGGACGTCGACCGCGCGCAGGCCGGCGGCACGCCGGCCAACATCATCGACCGGCTGCGGCTCGACGAAGGCCGGCTGGCCGGCATGGCCGCCGGCCTGCGCGAGGTCGCCGGCCTGGCCGACCCGGTCGGCGAGGTGGTCCGCGGCGGCGTGCTCGCCAACGGCCTCGAGCTGCGTCAGGTCCGGGTCCCGTTCGGCGTGGTCGGGATGATCTACGAGGCCCGCCCCAACGTCACCGCGGACGCCGCCGGCATCTGCCTGAAGTCCGGCAACGCGGTCCTGCTGCGCGGCAGCTCCTCGGCCCGCTCCAGCAACGCCGCCATCGTCGCCGTGCTGCGCGACGCCGTGGTGGCCGCGGGCCTGCCCGCCGACGTCGTGCAGCTCGTGCCCGGAGAGAGCCACGACAGCGTGAAGGCACTCATGCGCGCCCGCGGCCTGGTCGACGTGCTCATCCCGCGCGGGGGAGCAGGGCTGATCGCCTCCGTCGTGGAGGAGTCCACGGTGCCGGTCATCGAGACCGGGGTGGGCAACTGCCACGTCTACGTCGACGCGGCCGCCGACCTCGACAAGGCGCTGGCCATCGTGCTGAACGCCAAGACGCACCGCACCAGCGTGTGCAACGCCGCCGAGTCGCTGCTCGTGCACGCCGAGGTCGCCGAGGAGTTCCTGCCCCGCGTCGGCGCCGCGCTGCAGGCCGAGGGCGTGACCATCCACGGCGACGAGGCGTTCGCCGCGCTCGACGGCGTCCTCCCCGCGAGTGAGGAGGACTGGGGCACCGAGTACCTCTCGCTGGACATCGCCGCTCGCGTCGTACCCGACCTCGACGCGGCGCTGGAGCACGTGCGCACCTACTCCAGCGGCCACTCCGACGCCATCGTCACCGAGGACCAGGGCGCCGCGCGCCGGTTCGTCGCCGAGGTGGACTCCGCCGCCGTGCTGGTCAACGCCTCCACCCGCTTCACCGACGGCGGCGAGTTCGGCTTCGGCGCGGAGATCGGGATCAGCACCCAGAAGCTGCACGCCCGCGGCCCGATGGGCCTGATGGAGATGACCTCGACGAAGTACGTCGTCATCGGCGACGGCCACATCCGCTGAGACGCGCACGGCCGGCCGGGCCCCGCCCGGATCGCCGTACGGCGCACGTCCCGCGATAGGTTGCGAGTCATGGCAGGCTCTGCGGACCGGATCTACGCTGATCCGTCCACCGAAAGGCTCCTCACCGGAGCCACCGTGATCACGTTCGTCCGCACGGTGATGACCCTGGCGATCGCGGTGTGGGGTGCCTATGAGAGCAGCCTGACGCTGCTGGTGGTCGGCCTCGTCGTGTACTGGGTGGGTGACAGCATCGACGGGGAGTGGGCGCGCTGGCGTGACTGCGAGACCCGGATCGGCGCGGTCGTCGACATGATGTGCGACCGGCTCAGCTGCGGCGCGCTGTACGTCGGCCTCATCTGGCTGCAGCCTTCCGGCTGGATCAGTGACGGGCCGATGACGTGGATCGGCATCCCGATCGCGATCTACCTGTTCGAGTTCATGGTCATCGACATGTACCTGTCGCTGGCCTTCCTCGCCTGGCCGATCCGCAGCCCCAACTACTTCGGCGTCGTGGACCGACGCATCTACCTGTGGAACTGGTCCCGGGTGGGCAAGGCGGCCAACTCCGGTGCCTTCGCGGTGATCCTGCTGGTCACCGGCTGGGTGTGGCTGGGCATCGTGATCGCGGTGGCACTGCTGGTCCTCAAGTGCGTGTCCCTGCGCTGGCTGCTGCAGCTGGGCGTGCCGGTCCCGGTCCGGACGGCCGACGGGGCGCCGGTCGCATGATCCTCGTGCTGACGACGTTCGTCTTCAGCATCGCCTCCGCGCTCCTGCCGTTCCTGCCGATCGAGGTCTACATCGTCGGTGCCGCCTCCAGCGACCGCGGGTTCGCCGAGGCCCTCGTGCTGGGCGCCGCGGCCGGCGCGGGCGCCACCATCGGCAAGATCATCTGGTACGAGGCCGCACGGCGGGGCATCGACTCCGCCTGGGCCCAGAAGAAGCTCTCCAAGCCCAAGGTCCGGGCCAGCTACGAGAAGTGGACCGAGCGGATGCGCGGTCGTCCCTGGTACGGCGTCGCCATCATGTTCGTCGCGGCCACGCTCGGCGTCCCGCCGCTGCTCGCCATGGCCGCCGTGGGCGGCATCCTCAAGATGCCGCTGTGGGCGTTCGTGCCGGCGGTGTTCGTCGGTCGCACCATCCGTTTCACCGCGCTCTTCCTCGGTGTCGACCTCGCCCTGCACTGAGCGGGGCCGCGCCGGACGGTACTCGGCGGGGGTTCGGTAGGATCCGAGCATGCTCAGCGCGATCAGCCTCTCCGCCCTCACCGTCGTCAGCGCCTCGGCGGAGCAGGGGGAACCCGCCGTCAACCCGTGGCTCGTGGGCGGCGTCGTCCTGGCCTTCCTGCTGCTGCTGCTCGTCGGCCTCGTCGGCTTCGGTGGCGGCCGCGACCACAGCTGAGGTGCCGGTGCCGACAGCTGAGCCCAGGCGGCGTCTACGCCTGGGCGTGATGGGCGGCACCTTCGACCCGATCCACCACGGCCACCTCGTGGCCGCCTCCGAGGTGCAGGGCTGGTTCGACCTCGACGAGGTCGTCTTCGTGCCCACCGGGCAGCCGTGGCAGAAGGCGGAGCGCGCCGTCTCCCCGGCCGAGCACCGCTACCTGATGACCGTCATCGCCACCGCGGCCAACCCCCGGTTCACGGTCAGCCGCGTCGACATCGACCGCGGCGGGCCGACGTACACGATCGACACGCTGCGCGACCTGCACGCGATCCGGCCCGAGGCCGACCTCTACTTCATCACCGGCGCCGACGCGCTCACCGACATCTTCAGCTGGCGCGACGCCGACGAGCTGTTCTCGCTGGCCCACTTCGTGGGCTGCACCCGCCCAGGGGCCGACGTCGACCCGGCCACGCTCGCCAAGATCCCCGACGACCGCATCACGATGGTCGAGATCCCCGCCCTCGCCATCTCCTCCACCGACTGCCGGGAACGGGAGCGGGCCGGTCAACCGGTCTGGTACCTGGTGCCCGACGGGGTGGTTCAGTACATCACCAAGCACGGGCTCTACTCGGCGCCCGTGCCCGCCCAGGACCCATCCGGAGAGTCATGACCGCCACCGACCACGCCGTCCAGATCGTCCAGACCGCGGCGCTCGCCGCCGCCGACAAGCTCGCCACCGACCAGCTCGCCTTCGACGTCTCCGAGCAGCTCGCCATCACCGACGCGTTCCTGCTCGCCACCGGCGCCAACGACCGCCAGGTCCGCGCCATCGTGGAGGAGGTCGAGGACAAGCTGCGCGAGCTCGGTGTCAAGCCGATCCGCCGCGAGGGACACCGCGACGGCCGCTGGGTGCTGCTCGACTACGGCGACGTGGTCATCCACGTGCAGCACTCCGAGGAGCGGGAGTTCTACGCCCTCGAGCGGCTGTGGCGCGACTGCCCGGCCATCGACCTGCCCGCCGAGGTGCACGGCCCCGCCGGCGCCCCCGCGGCGCGGGAGAGCGGCGGCGACGAGACGGACCCGCAGCCCGACGCGGAGTGAGTGCCGCCACCGGCCGCCGCCTCGTGCTGGTGCGACACGGCCGCACCTCCTGGAACGCCCTGCCGCGGATCCAGGGACAGCAGGACTCCCCGCTCGACGACGTGGGCCAGGCCCAGGCCCGGGCCGTCGCGCCGCTGGTCGCCGAGCTGAAGCCCGTGCTGCTGTGGACCAGCGACCTCTCCCGCGCCCGGCACACCGCCGAGGCCATCGCCGAGGTCACCGGCCTGACGCCGGTGCGTGACCCTCGCCTGCGCGAGTTCGGGCTCGGCTCCTACGAGGGCCTCACCCACACCGAGCTCGCCGAGCGTGACCCCGAAGGCTTCCAGCGGTTCCTGCGCGGGGAGTGGGACGGCATCCCCGGAGCGGAGGCACCCGCCGACGTGGCGCGCCGCCACGCGCACGCGCTGCGCGACCTCGCGGCGGCGCTGGCGCCGGGCGAGACCGGCGTCGCGGTCTCGCACGGCTCGGCCACCCGCGCCGGGCTCGTGTCGTTCCTCGGCTGGCCGCTGCAGGTCGCCCGGGACCTGGTGCCGCTGGGCAACTGCGCCCGGGTGCTGCTCGTCGAGCGCGAGGACGGCGGCTGGTCGCTGGCGTCGTACAACCTCTGAGCGGGCTCAAGGCACCCCGGATTTCACCTCCGAGGGACCGTGTGGCTAGTATTCCCTCTCGTTGATCCGCCCCGGCGGAGAAACGGTTCGGGGCTGTGGCGCAGCTGGTAGCGCATCTGCATGGCATGCAGAGGGTCAGGGGTTCGAGTCCCCTCAGCTCCACCGGACAAGACGAAGGCCGGTCCCCCTCGGGGGACCGGCCTTCGTCGTTCCCGGGATGCGACGGACGGGGCCGGCCGTCGCCGAAGGCCTCGGGTGGGTTCCGCTCAGCGGCACGACGTCCTGGGTCGAGCCCGACGGTGAGGGCGAGGGTGAGGCCAGCGTCGGCCCCGACCCGCGGCGGCGACATCATTGAGGCGAGAGACCCGGGCATGACACCTTCCGAGCCGTCCATGGACGACCTCGCGCGCACCCGGGAGCGGTTCCACCGGGCGGGTGTGGCCTGGCACCCGGCCTTCGACCTGCTGGGGCTCGAGGCCCCCGACTTCGTCGATGCCTTCCTCGACTTCTCCCGCTCCGCGGCAGCAGGGTCGGCGCTCACCCCCAAGGACAGGCAGCTCATCCAGGTCGCGCTCGCGGTCGCCACCACCCACCTGGACCGGGACGGGGCGGCGGTCCACATCCGGGAGGCGGCACGGCTCGGGGCCACCCGGGCCGAGCTCGTCCACGTGTGCCAGTTCTCGACCCTGCTCGGGATCCACACCATGCCGCTGGCGCTGTCGGTCCTGGTGGAGGAGGCGGAGCGGGCCGGGCACGCACTGGACGAGGAGGTGAGCGAGGAAGGAACCCGAGCGGGGGAGCGGTTCGTCGCCCACCGTGGGGTGCTGCCCGAGGACCTCGAACCGTTGCTGCGACTCGATCCCGGCTTCCTCGACGCCTACCGCACGCTGTCGCGGACCGTCGTGTCCGCGGGCGTCCTCGAGCCCAAGCTGGTCGAGCTGATCATCGTCGCCCTCGACGTCTCCTCGACCCATCTCTTCGCTCCAGGAGCGCGTCTGCACGTGCGCAACGCGCTGGCGGCCGGCGCCACGATCAGCGAGCTCATGGAGGTCATCAAGCTGACCAGCGCGCTCGGCATCAGCGGCACCGCCCTGGGGGTCCGCCTCGTCGACGAGGCGTTCGCTGGAGGCTGAGACGGTGTGTGCCGGACGGTGAAACCGGACCGTACCGGCTTCGGGGACGACGTCATACGTTCGTTCATCCTGACGTCCCCAGATGAGGAGCAAAGATGTCCAACCGGTTGCCGGCGACAGAGACCTTCGCCCAAGCATGCGCCGACTTCATCGTCGGGCTGCAGTACCGCGACCTGGATGCCCAGGTGGTCGCCATGGCCCGGGACATGGTCATCGACGGTCTCGGCTGCGGCATCGCAGCGGCCGACAGCTCGATCGCGCGCACCCTGGCGCAGTGGGCCGCTGACGCGCAGGGGCCGCACCGGCTCCTCGGCCTGGGTGGCTGCGTCGACTCCCGCACGGCCGTGACGTCGAACGGGACGCTGATCCAGGCGTTGGAGTTCGACGACATCCCCCACTTCGCCGCGGTGGAGCTGCCGCCCGCGGTGGCGCTGATCGAGGACCACGACGTCACCGGCGAGGAGCTCCTCACCGCGATCGTCGCCGGTTTCGAGGTCGCCTCCCGGATCACCGCGATGCTGGCGCACGGTCGCCCGCACCACCCGCTCGGCACGGTCGGGGCCCTCGGGTCGGCGGCGGTGACGGCGAAGCTGTTGGGGCTCGACCGCCGCCAGACGGCCCACGCCCTCGGCATCGCCGCCTCGATGTCCGGTGGGCTCACGCAGAACTTCGGCACGTTCGCGAAGGCGTTGCACGCCGGCCGCGCGGCGGAGGCGGGCTTCACGGCAGCGAAGCTGGCAGCCGCCGGCGGCACGTCCGACCCAGCGGCGCTCGACGGGCGCCACGGGTTCCTGGCGGCGTACTGCGACCCCGAGGCGAGCACCGAGGCGTTCCCCGGCAACGGCGGCGAGTTCTGGATCGTCCGGGTCCCCGAGGACCTCGCCGCGGGCAGCCCGCTGGACTCGGACTCCTTCCCGATCCGGCACTCGGGCGCCGAGCCCGACCTGTCCCGGCTCGGGCTCGGCGCACCGATCGACCAGCTGCGCGGTGGACCGAACCTGCGCCGCGGCCCCAGCTTCAAGCCGTGGCCGGCCTGCGGAGGCAACAACGCCGTCCTGACCGCGATGTTCAGCCTGCTGGGCCAGCCCGACTTCGACCGTGGACGCGTCGCGGGTTTCGAGATCGTCGTCCCCGCGGACCCGGAGCGCGGAGCCACCTTCCGGGTGAGCCCTGAGAACGGGCTGCAGGGCAAGTACAGCCTCCCGTACGGCGTCGCCGCCGCCTGGCTCGACGGCGAGGTCACCGTGACCTCCTACGAGGACGCGACGTACGACAGGATCCGCAGCGCCGGGCTCCTCGACCGCATCGAGACCCGGGTGGAGCCCGGCTTCCTCGACACCGCCGACGTGCGGCCACCCGTCGAGGACTGCAACTGGGCCGCGCTCGTGGCGAGGATGGAGGACGGCTCCACGCGGACGGCGTGGGCGTTCAACCGGGGAGTGGAGCTGGGGCCCGTCGGGGTCCGGCAGAAGTTCCTGGCGTTGACCGGTCCGCGTCTCGGCGCCGACGGCGCAGCCGCCCTGCTCGCCGACCTCGAGGGCATCGCCTCGTCGACGAGCATGCGTGCGGTGCTGGAGCGCGTGATGGGCTGAGCAGCCCCGACACCGACCTGGACCAGCCGGGGTCGTCCGACCTTTCGCCGCGAGCGGAGGCCGGGCGGCCCCGGTTGTCGTTGGCACCTTTCGCCCTTGCAGGGCACCTCGATCCGATGGCGCCTCGATGGAAAAGCGAGCGTCCCGCGCCACCGTGCGGTGACGCGGGACATGGTGCTCGGCCTGCGGTGGGGGAGGTCACAGGCCGCGATGAGCCGTCTGGGGGACGGCTCACCGATCGTGGGTCACCCAGGCAGGTCGGTGCCTGGACGGGCGCGCGAGATCACCTCGAGGACCTCGGTCCGCAAGGAGGTGAACCGCTGGTCGGCCCTGGTCGTGACCTGGGTGCGCGGCGACGGCAGGTCGACCTCGATCGTCGTCTGGACGCGGGCTGGCGATCCGCCCAGGACGATGACCCGGTCGGCCAGGTAGACCGCCTCGTCGATGTCGTGGGTGACGACGACGATCGTCATGTTGTAGTTGTCGCGGATCGACAGGGTCAGGTCCTCGAGGTCGAACCGGGTCTGGGCGTCGACCGACGCGAAGGGCTCGTCCATGATGAGCACCTCCGGCTGGTAGGCCAGGGCCCGCGCGATCGCGACCCGCTGCTGCATGCCTCCGGAGAGCTGCCAGGGGTACTTCTTGTCGGCATCGGCCAGGTTGACCGCCTCCAGGGCGGCGCGCCGGCGCTCGACGGTCTCCTTCTTGCCGAGCTTGAGACGGCGCAGCGGCATCTCCACGTTCTTCGGCACCGTCAGCCATGGCATCAGCGAGCGGCTGTAGTCCTGGAAGACCAGGGCCATCTGGCGGGGCGGACCGCTGATCGGGACGCCGTCGATCTCGATGCGGCCCGAGGTGACCGGGTGGAGACCGGCGATCGACTTCAGCAGCGTCGTCTTGCCGATGCCCGAAGGGCCGACGATGCAGACGATCTCGCCGGCCTGGACCTCGAAGGTCAGGTCCTCCAGCACCGGCTTCGAGCCCGGCGCGTAGCGCTTCGTGATCCCGTGGACGCCCAGGACGGCCGGGACGGGCGCGGCGACCTCGTCGGGACGCACGTCACCGGGCTGCGTGTTGGTCAGGGACATTCGAGTCTCCTTGTCTTGGAGGTTTGGGTCGGCGGTGCGGTGCGGGGGCCGGTCATCCGCGCAGCTCCACGGCGTGCGCTCCGTCGTACCAGCGCAGCACCCGCTTGCGGACCAGCGTCAGCGACAGGTTGGCGAGGTAGCCGACGGCGCCGAGCAGCAGGATCCCCGCCCACATGTCGACGCTCACGAACGTCTGCTGGGCGAGCAGCGTCATGTAGCCGATGCCGCGCGTGGCGCCGAGCATCTCTGAGGCGATCATCAGGACGAACGAGTACTGCAGGCAGACCTGCAGACCGCTGAAGATCTGCGCGCCGGCCTGAGGGACGTAGACGCGCATCAGCTGGTCCCACCGGCTCAGCCTGAAGGTCTGCATCACGTCCTTCAGGACGGGATCGAGGCTGGAGACGCCGTCCATCGTGGCGATCAGCATGGGTGGTGTGGCCGCCACGACGATGATGAGGAGCCGGACACCGTCGCCGAAGCCCATCGTCGCCACGATCACTGGGATCGCTGCCACCATCGGGACCGCACGCAGGAACGTGAGGAGCGGCTCGAGCAGCTCGCGCATCGGGCGCACCCGAGCCAGGAGGACGCCCGTGACCACGCCGAGCGTGGCCGAACAGCCGAACCCCACGAGGACGATCGCCAGGCTGGGCAGGATGTCGCTGGTCAGGTGGGCGAACAGCCACAGCTCGCGGAAACGGGTGAGGATGTCCGAGAGCGGCGGGAAGAAGGGGTCCTGGGCGTTCTCGCTCCACACCCACCACAGGGCCACGATCAGGACGGGGACACCGACCTCGAGGGCGGTGTGCCAGACACGACGACGCGTGCTCATCGCAGCACCTCCCGGTGGGAGGGGTGCCAGTGCAGGAGGCGTCGCTCGACCTGGGCGCCGACGGCGTTGAACACCAGCCCCAGGAGTCCGAGCACGAACACCAGGGCGAAGACGAGGTCGGTCCGGGCGCCCTGGGTCGCGAGGTTCACCGCGAGACCCAGGCCGTCCGCCCCGCCGAGCAGGCCGGCGATCACGGAGGCGACCAGGGCGATCGGCAACGTGATCCGGAACGCCGTCGCCGCGAACGGCAGGGTGCTGGGAAGCACCACGTGGGTGAGCACCTCCCGGCGGCCGAAGCCGTAGGACCGTGCGGTGTCGATGGCGACGGGGTCGGTCTCGGCGACCCCGCTGGCGATCTGGGAGACAGACATCAGGAAGCACCCGTAGAAGACGAGGAACACGGCCATCGAGGTGGTCGGTCCCAGGATCAGGATCGCGACCGGCATGACCACGATCGGTGGGATCGGCTTGAGGAACTCCAGGGGGACGCGGAGAGCGCGCCGCACCGCGGGGAACCAGCCGATCAGGATGCCGAGGACCAGCGCGGCCGCCATGGCGGCCGCCAGGCCGACCAGGGCGACCGCGATGGTCGCGAGCATCGCGTTCCAGAACTCGGTGTCGCCCACGAGGTCCCCGAGCGCCAGCACCGTCTCGCGTGGGGTCGCCACGGACGAGAGTCGGCTGGAGCTCACCGCCCAGGCGACGACGGCTGCCGCTGCCCCGGTCGCTCCGAGGAGCAGCGGACGGATCTTGGTCACTTGGCGTCCGGGAGCGTCGCGAACGAGGCGTCGATGTCGGGCATGTTCTTGAGGAAGCCCATGTCGGACATCTTCTGGGCCAGCGCCTCCAGCTCGGCCTTGTCGTAGGAGGTGGGGAAGTAGAACGCCTCGGGGCGTGCCTTCATCGTCTCCACGGAGATGCCGGCCTCCTTCGCCGCGGCCGCGAGGGTGCCCTCGGGGTCGGCGTTGGCGGTCTCGTTGGTGCTGAGCAGCGCACGCTGGACGGTCTTGAGCCGCTCGGCGTCCTTGGCCAGGTCGGGGCTGCCGATCCACATCAGGATCGGCGCACCGTCGAGCAGCGGCCAGGTGAGCCGCGTCAGGATCTCGCCGCCTGCGGTCTGGGCGCCGTCGGCGAAGGGCAGGGCGAAGGCTGCAGCGTCGAGCCGCTTGGCCTTGAACGCCTCGAGGGCGGGCGCTGCGACCAGCTGGATCCAGTCGACCTTCTTGGGGTCGCCCCCGTCCTCGGTCATGAGGTAGCTGATCGACATCTCCACCAGGTCGCCGCGGGCACCGACGGCGACCGTCTTGCCCTCCAGGTCGCGCGGCCGCTCGATCTTCGCCTCGGGCTGCACGAAGAAGTCGAAGCCGTCGTACTTCTGCTGGTCCTCACCGTCGGAGGGGAAGCCCGTCAGCGGGGCCACCGCGGTCAGCTTGATCCCCTTGCTGAGCGCGTCCAGGTACGACGTCGTCGGCAGCACCGCGATGTCGACCTTGTTGCTCTGCAGCGCGGCGATGACCGCCGGTGCGGCACCCACGGTCTCGAGCTTGATGTCGTCGATGCCCTCGTCGGCGAACCGGTCGTTCTCCGTGCCGAGGTTGATCGCGGCCTTCGCCACCCAGTGGTTCACCCCGACCCGGAGCGAGCCATCGCCGCCCGCGGCCTCGGAGCCACCGCACGCCGCGAGGGCCAGCGCGGCGGTTGCGATCATGGCAACTGCTCCGACACGACGTCGCTTGTTCTTCATCGTTTTCTCGTCCTTCTCCTGAGTGCCGCAGCGCACGACGCGCTGCGCGGGTGGGGCTCGACTGGTCAGCCGCGCGACTCGCTGCCGTGGAGCACGGCACGGGCGGCGGTCTGTGGCCCCGCAGTCCCTCGAGTCATGCACCACCGTCGCGTCAGGGCCCCGGTGTGACCAGGGTCATGTTTCGCTCTTCGGAACAGAAAAGGGGCGAGTTGTGGCTCTCGCCACCACCTGCCACCGCCTGCCACCGCCCGGCTGCGACCGTCGCGTTCCGGCTAACGGCACCTGTCGCTGGTTGGGCGCGGGCCGGCGCCACAAGGTGTGGTGGTCCGGCCGCCGTCCTGTGCGCCGGGCGATCCGAGGACCACGAAAGGACCGCAGAATGCTGCACTCGCTCGCGTACGTTGGGATCTCTTCGCCGGCCGTCGAGGCATGGCCGTCGTTCGCCAGCGAGGTGCTCGGCTGCATGGTCGCCGACCCCGGGGACGACGGCGCGGTCCGCCTACGCGTCGACGACGCGCTCTGGCGGATCCAGGTCCACCCCGGCGACATCGACGCGGTCGAGTACTTCGGGTGGGCGGTGACCGACGAGGCCAGCCTGCAGACGCTGCGCGCTCGGCTCGAGGCCGAGGGCATCGAGGTGCACCAGGGAGACGCCGAGCTCACCGCTGCGCGCGCGGTGCACGAGCTGCACTGGTTCGTGGACCCGTGGGGCTACCGGCACGAGCTGATCTGGGGCCAGTACATGCGCCCGCACTCGTTCCGGCCCAGCCGCCCGCTCAGCGGGTTCGTGACCGGCCAGCAGGGGCTGGGCCACGTCGTGATCGGCATGCCCGACCTGGAGCGCGCCCACGACTTCTTCACCCGCGTCCTGGGGTTCGAGCTGTCGGACCGCATCATGAGCGAGCGGATGAACGCGAACTTCTACCACGTCAACGGGCGCCACCACACGCTCGCCCTCGGTCGTCTGCCCGACGGCGTCACCGGCTTCAACCACCTGATGCTGCAGGTGCGCGACATCGACGACGTCGGTGTCGCCTACGACCACTGCGTCGAGCGCGAGCTGCCGATCGTCAAGAGCCTCGGCCGGCACACCAACGACCAGATGATCTCCTTCTACCTGACCACTCCGTCCTCGTTCAACATCGAGTACGGGTTCGGTGGCGTGGAGATCGACGACGACTGGACGCCCAAGACGTTCGACCGCGCCAGCATCTGGGGCCACGTCCTGCCCGCCGGGGTGACCAAGCCGTCGCCGGGCATCGTGCGGCAGCTCGACTGAGCCGACGGCGTCCCTGCGCACCCGGCGGCGCGGCCCCACGGGCCCTGCCAGACCGGGCGTGAGGCCATGCCCTCGCCCGGTCCGGCGCCCCGTTCGCGGCCCCTTCGCGGCTGTCCGTCGCTGTGCCGGTGAGCGGGACCGTGCCGTTGTCGTCGATGCCGCCGGTGACCGAAGTTGGGGGCGGCCGAGAACCAGTCATCCGAGGCGCCGGACACCACGTCCGCGTCACGACGAGAAGGAACCTGCAGATGGCACTGACCGAAGAGGGAATCGTCCACGTACCCGGCATGCTGAGCCGCTACGTCCGGCTGTCGACCGGGGTCAAGGTGCACTACATGACCTCCGGCGAGACGGGCCCCGCGGTGGTCCTGCTGCACGGCGGCATCAACGGCTCGTCGGGGACGGCCGGATGGCGCTTCATGGCGCCCTTCCTCGGCGCGCACGGGTTCCGGGTCTACGCCCCGGACATGCCCTCCTACGGTCTGACCGACGACCCGCACAACTACTACGGCTACGGCCGCGGCGGCCACGTCGACTTCATCCACGACTTCGTGCGCCAGATCGGCGTGGACGAGTTCCACCTCGCTGGCAACTCGATGGGTTGTGCCAACACCGTCCAGTACGCGATGGCGCACCCGGAGCAGGTCAAGAGCATGGCGCTGATCGCCGGCACGATCGGCGACATCGTCCCGCTGGACGAGGTCCGCAAGGCTGACGGTCGCCGCCCGGAGGAGTATCCCAAGATCGTCTTCGACGGCACCGAGGCCAGCATGCGGCACATGCTGGAGCAGATCATCCTCGACCCCTCGCTCATCAGCGAGGAGCTCGTCACCATGCGCACGGAGGCGGCGAACCGCCACGCCGACACCTACGACGGCAACCTGCGCCGCATGATCAACCCCGTCGACGTGAACGAGAAGGTGCGGTTGCGCACCCGGGACCGGCTCAACGAGCTCGACATCCCGGCGATCTACCTCTACGGACGCCAGGACGTGGTCTTCCGCGTCGAGGCCGGGCACCTCATGGAGGACCGGCTGCCCAACATCCAGTTCTTCTACCCCGACGACACGGGTCACCAGGGACAGACCGACCAGCCCGAGCTGTTCAACGACGTCTTCCTGGAGTTCTTCCGGGACGGTCGCGTGTCGTGGGAGACCAGCCAGCGCGCCGGGATCTCGGACCGGCGTCCGCCCCTGCCCTCGCTGGTGGAGGTGCCCGACCCGGTGCCGACCAGCTAGCGACCAGCCACCCCTCACTCCTCAAACCCACCCCGGGAGGAATCATGACCAGCGCGAACCCTGCATCTCGACCGTCCCTCGTCGAGCGCGCCCAAAAGCTGTACCCGGCCATCGCCGAGCGTGTCCCACAGGTCGAGGCGCAGCGGCACGTCCACGACGACAGCATCGCCGAGCTCATCGACGCTGGTCTGACGCGTGCCCTCCAGTCGTCGATCTACGGCGGTGAGGAGGCCAACCCCGCCGAGTTCTACGGCGCCGTGGCCGAGGTCGCGCGGGCCTGCACCTCCACCGGCTGGATCCTGATGGTCCTGGGTGTGCACACCTGGGAGATGGCCCACATGTCGCGTGAGCTCAACGACGAGATCTTCGGCGAGGACCCCACCACGCTGATCTCCTCCTCGTACAACATGCAGGGCAACACCGCGACCCGCGTCCCCGGAGGGTTCCGGCTGTCCGGGTCGTGGAAGTCCTCCAGCGGCATCCACCACGCCGGCTGGGTGGCACTGGGCGCGAACGTGCCCGGCGAGCCGGCGGCCTTCAACTTCGTCGTGCCGGTCAAGGACGTGAAGGTCATCGACGACTGGCACGTGCTCGGCCTGGTCGGCACGGGCAGCCGGAGCGTCGTCGTCGACGACCTCTTCGTCCCCGACCACCGCGCCATCGACCGCGACGTCCTCCGCTCGGGCTTCGGCCCGGGGCTGAAGGACAACCTCGGGCCGCTCTACCGGGTCCAGCAGGGCCTCATCTACACCTCGGTGTCCTCCGCACCTGCCCTCGGTGCCGGCTGGCGCTTCTACGAGGAGTTCAAGTCGGCCTTCAGCAAGTCCGCCACGGTCTCGCGCTCCCTGGACGGGGACAGGCTGATGCTCGTCCGCCTGGCCGAGGCGAGGGGCAACCTCTCGGTGGCCAGCACCGTGCCCCAGCGCCGGCTCAACGAGGGGTACGACGCCGCGGTGGCCGGGCGCCAGATGAGCGACCTGGAGACGATCCAGGCGATCTACGACATCTCCCGCAACGGCAAGCTGATGATCGAGAACGCGGCCAACCTCTTCCCGACGCTGCGGCCGAATGCGGTGTACCAGTCGAGCGTCATGTCCCGGCTCTACCGCGACCTGCTGGTCGCCCGGAACCACGGCACGGCCAACCTGGACGAGCGTGGCGAGGCGTTGGCGATGACCGACCTCGGCCTGCCCGGCTCGCTGACCCTGTTCCTCCCGCCGGAGCGCCGCGAGTCCGCGCGCCAGCGCGCCGAAGAGCTGGGCTACCTGTGAGCGGCGCGACGATGACGTCGGCGCCGGTGCAGGGCGTCGGCGGGGGAGAGGCCCCGGCCCTGGACCCGATGAAGTTCCGCGAGGTGCTCGGGCACTACCCGACCGGGGTGGTCGTGGTGACGGGGATCGCCGACGACGGTGCACCGGTGGGCATGGTCATCGGGTCCTTCACCTCGGTGTCCCTCGACCCGCCGATCGTCGCCTACCTGCCCAGCAAGACCTCGAGGAGCTTCGCCCGGCTGCGGGAGTCCGAGACCTTCTGCGTGAACGTGCTCGGGGCCGACCAGGAGCACCTGTGCCGGCTCTTCGCCGGCGGCGGCGGCGACAAGTTCGCCGACCTGGAGTGGACGCCCACGCCCGGTGGCGCGCCCATCCTGCCCGGAGCCGTCGCCTGGATCGAGTGCACCCTGCGCGAGGTGCTCGACGGGGGAGACCACTACATCGTCCTGGGCGACACCACGGCGCTGGGCGTGCAGAACCCGGCACCGCCGCTGCTGTTCTTCCAGGGCGGGTACGGCAGGTTCACCCACGGGTCGCTCGCGATGCCCGGCGGGGTGGACTTCATCCGCTCGGTGCAGTCCGCCGAGCTGCTCCGGGACCGCCTGGAGGAGCTCGCCCGGAAGTTCAGCGCCCAGTGCGACGTGGCGGTGCCCGACGGGCGCGAAGGGGTGCTCGTCTTCAGCGCGAGCAGGGGCGTCAGCCGCACCGCCGGCACGTTGATCGGTGCGCGGCTCCCCATCGTCGCGCCCATCCAGCCGCTGCTGGTGGACGGCTCGACGGTGAGCGAGGAGGAGTGGACCGCGACCGGGCTCGACGCCGAGGCCCGCAGCCAGGCCATCGAGCAGCTCGCCCGCGTCCGCGAGCGGGGCTGGTCCCTGGTCCTGCAGGGCGAGATGTGCGAGGCCGACCTCGAGGACGCCGTGCGCCGCTACTCCCAGCAGCCACGCACCCCCGCGTCCGACCGCGACTTCATCGGCAAGGTGGCCGCGATGGCCCCCCAGCGGGAGCCGGAGTCCATCTCGCCCGACGAGGTCTACGACGTCCTCTACATCGCCGTCCCGGTGCAGGACTCCTGTGGCCGCACGGCGCTGACGCTCAAGCTGAGCCAGCTGCCCGGCGGGGTCAAGGGCACCGAGGTGCTCGCGTGGATCGAGGAGCTGCAGCGCGCCGCGCAGGAGTGCTCCGAGCAGCTCACGGCGTGCGACCGGCACGTGGAGCCCGGCGCCTGACGCGAACGGGACGGGCACGACGAAGAGGGCCTCGGCGGATCGTCCGCCGAGGCCCTCTTCGTCGTACGACGTCTGCTCAGTCCGCGACGTAGTGCAGGCCGTGCGCGTGGCTGCGGTCGCCCTCGGTCAGGCGGCCGAACACGCGCCCGGGGAAGTGCCCACCGGCGAAGTACGTGTCGTGCTCGGACAGGATCGCGTGGACGAGCTCGCGGCTCGCGGTGGCGGCGACGGGGTCCTGGTCGTGGGAGTAGGTCATCCCGTGGTGCTGCAGCTCGACGGGGCAGTGCAGGGCGTCACCGATGACCAGGGCGCGGGCCGACGAGCCGGTCACGAGCACCGACACGTGACCGCGGGTGTGGCCGGGAGTGGGCACCACGACGATGCCGGGAAGGATCTCGGTCTGCTCCTCGACCGTCCGGGCCGCACCCTGGATCACGGCCAGCTGCTCGGTTGACGGGGCTCCCCGGACACCCTTGACCGGCTCGACGGGGTCGGTCTCGTTGACCCAGTGCTCCAGCTCGGTCTCGCTAAGGTAGTAGTGGGCGTGCGGGAACATCGGCTGCCCCGGCGCCTGGGGATCCACCAGCCACCCCACGTGGTCGAGGTGCAGGTGGGAGAGCACCACCGCGTCGATGTCGGCCGGCTGCAGGCCCATCTGCGCGAGGCTGTCGAGCATGGCTCCGCCGATCATGTCGCCGCGGATCCGCCCGTCCGTCAACGCCGTCATGTCGAGCGTGCGGGGCCCGAAGCCGAGGTCGACCAGCACGTCGTGGGTGCCGGTGCGCACCAGGAAGCCGCCGATGCTCATGACCAGCAGGCCCTCGTCGTTGATCACCTCCGGGTGCTCGTCCCACACGCCGTCGGGCGCGTCGGGATAGTGCTTGGTCGGCTCCACGTGGTGCACGCCGTCGGGCAGGAACGTGACGGAGACGCCGCCGAGGTCCAGCGTGGACAGCTCGGCGCTCCACACTCGCGGGGACGGCTCGAGGGGCGTGGGGGAGGGGGGCATGGGAATTCCTTTCGGTCGGGCACCGCGGGACGGGTACGTGCAGGTGCGCGACAGGGCCGCCAGCCTGGTGGCTGACGGCCCCGTCGCGTCGGTCGAGGAGACTCAGAGGTAGCCGAGCTCCTCGGCACGCCGCTTCGCTGCGGCGCGCTCCTCGGGGGGCGGGGACAGGATGTGTCCGCCGGCCAGGCCGAGGTCGATCATGGCCAGCGGCTCCGCCTGCGCGTCGCTGTTGGAGGTGCCGTGCTGGCGGGCCACGATCAGGTCGCGGTACAGGCGCTGCATCAGGTTCGAGCGGTACACGGCGTTGGGACGCAGCGTCGGGAACAGGGTGTTCGCGACGAACATCCCCGCCTTGCCGTTCTGTGCGATGTCGTACTGCGCCTGGGCGATCTCGACCGGGCTGAGCGAGTCTCCGCGCACCGCGGCGTCGTACGCCTCCTCCAGACGCGCCCGGGTCACGGTCTCCGCCGCGGACAGGGCGCCACGCGCCTCGGCCAGCCGGACGAGCATGAGCCGGTCGCCGCTCAGCGACCTCGAGACCGTGGCGGACTTCGTGTACGCGGCCTTGAACTCCTCGTAGAAGCGCCAGCCCGTGCCGAGCGCGGGGAGCGCGGAGACGGTCGTGTAGATGTGGACGTGCGGGATCCGGTAGAGCGGCGAGGTGAAGTGCTTCAGCCCCGGACCGTAGCCGCTGTAGAGGATGCCGCGGTCGATGGCGCGATGGTCCGGCACGAAGACGTCGTCGACGGCGACGGTCCGGCTGCCCGTGCCGGCGAGGCCGAGGGTGTGCCAGTCGTCGATGACCGTGGTGTCCTCGATGGGCACGTAGAAGTTGTACGGCGACTCCGCTCCCGGGACGTCCGCTCCGACCACGACCCACGCGGCGTGGTGGATGCCGCTGGAGGACTTCCACGACCCTGAGAGCCGGAACCCGCCGGGGACCCGGACGGCCTTGTTGCCCTGCATGTTGTAGGACGAGGAGATCAGGTTCGTCGGGTCAGCGCCGAAGATCTCGTCGTTGAGCTCCGGCGACATGTGCGCCAGCTCCCACGAGTGCACCCCGAGCAGCATGAGGATCCAGCCGGTCGACGTGCAGGCCTTGCTGATCTCGGTGGCGGCCTCGAAGAAGTCGACCGGGCTGGCCTCCTCGCCGCCGAAGCGTGCGGGCTGCAGGGCGCGCGTCAGACCGGCGTCGATCATCTCGTGGAGGCTGTCGTCGTGCACGTGGCGCAGCGCCTCGGTCTCCTCCGCCCGTGCGGAGATGGCGGGCGCGAGCTTGCGTGCCCGCTCGAGAAGCGTCGGCTTGCCTGCGTCGAGACGCGTGGCACCTGCTGACATGGCGTGACTCCTTTGCGTGCTTCCGGCTCCTGGCCGACATGGGGGACGGTGGTCCGGCACCCACCTTCGGGCCGGTGTGAGGAACCTATGAAGGGTGACGTGCCGCTCAGCGGCACTTGGGACACCGATGCGGCTCGCGGCGCCACCACGATGGAGCCATGAACGATGCGATCGATCCCGCAGCGCCCCGTACCGTCCGCGTGGACGGCGCCGACGTCGCCTACCACGAGTCCGGGTCGGGCCCCGCGCTCCTGCTGGTCCACGGTGGCGCACCCGGCGCGACCGGGTGGGGGAACTTCGGCCAGAACGTCCCCTTCCTGGCCTCCCGCTTCCGCACGATCGTCGTCGACCTGCCCGGCTTCGGGGGATCCGAGTGGGTGCCGACTCCTGAGGGCAGGATGCGCGCCCACGCCGCGGTCCTCGTCGGCCTGCTCGAGCGCCTGGAGGTCCCGTCGGCCCACGTGGTGGGCCTGGGCTCGGGCGGAGCCGTCGCGATGCGCATGGCCCTGGACCACCCCGAGCGGGTGGACCGGCTGGTCCTGGTGAGCTCCGCCGGCGGCCTGGCGATGTTCGAGCCCGCCCCGACCGAGGGCCTGCGGGCGATCCGTGACTACTACCGCGGCGCGGGCCCCTCGCCGGAGAAGATGCGCCGCTACCTCGAGGCGAGCATCGGCGACCCCGACCTGGTCACCGACGACCTGGTCGCCGAGCGCTACCGCGAGAGCGTGCGCCCCTCCGTGCTGGAGGCCGCCGGCCGCCCCTCGCCGGGCCACCCCAGCGACGCGGTGTGGAAGGAGGCCGACCGGATCGCCGCCCGCACGCTCGTGGTCTGGGGCCGGGAGAACCGGGTCAAGGGATACGACCACGGACTGTTCCTGGCCAGCAGGATCCCCGACGCCGAGCTCCACCTGTACTCGGGCGCGGGGCTGTCGGTGCCGCTCGAGCGCGCGCGTCGCTTCGAGCACCTCGTCGAGAGGTTCCTGACGATCGACTGAACCCGCCGCGCGACGTGCCGATCTCCGGCACGTCCGCGTGGTGAGGTTCCTTCGACGATAGGACGATCTGATCCACTGAGCCCCCGGCTCACAGGCCGACGGTAGGAGAGCCATGACCCACGCACCACGACGGCCCCCGGGCCAGACGCCGACGGCGGCGGGCGCGGCGGGGAACCCCGACCGGTTCCACGAGGCCTTCTCCCAGTTCCCCGGAGGTGCCTACGTGTGCGCCGTCTCCGACGCCGCGGGAGACGTCGTCGCGGAGATGCCCGTGGGCGTCGTACCGCTCGCGCTCGAGGCACCGCGTGTCCTCCTCGTGCTGCACACCGGCTCCCCGCTGACCGGTCTGCTCGCCGAGCAGGCCCGCTGCTCGATCTCCTTGCTGGCCCAGGGCCAGGAGGACCTCGTGCGACGCAGCGCCGCCGGACAGGTCGGTGGCGAGGGGACCTGGCAGCACTCGCCGACCGGGCTGCCCGTCGTCGACGGCGCGGCCTGCTGGGTCGAGTGCGAGGTCACCCAGACGGTCGTCGACGGCGAGCTGACCCTCGTCTCGGCGAACGCCACCGATGTCGGTCTCGCCGCCAACGCCCACCCGATGCTCAGCTATCAGGGCGGGTACGGCGCCTTCCTGCCGGGCCTGCTGTCGGTGGCGCCCGCCTCGGGGCCCGAGCCGGCACGCCGCGTGGCCGAGCTGGCCCGGGGCCCGATCGAGGCGCTCGCCAGCGAGCTGCGGGTCGAGTGCGGTGTCTTCGCCTACGAGGACTGGCACACCGTCTCGGTGGCGGTGGCGAACCACTCGCCGGCAGCGCGCCGTACCCGCCTCGGCTACCGGATCCCGGTCATCCCGCCGCTGGGCATCCAGTTCGTCGGCAGCCCCGGCAGCGGCGTCACCGAGGAGGAGTGGCTGGCGCGGCTCGGCACCGCCAGCCAGACCGAGGCGGCCCTCGTGCGCGAGCAGCTGGCCAGGGTGCGCGAGCGCGGCTGGTCGCTGATGCTCGACGGCCCCTTGAGCGTGCACGACCTGGACCAGCTCGTCAGCGACTACACCAACCCCGAGCACACGGCCGACGACGAGGCCGCGCTGCTCGCCGCGATCCGTGCCATGGCGCCGTACCACGAGCCGGAGGAGCTGCTCGACACCGAGCTCTACGACGTCATCTCGCTGAGCGTGCCGGTGCGCTCGCCCGCTGGAGAGACCCTCGCGCTGCTGCGCGTGCACGAGCTTCCCCGTCAGGCATCCGGCTACGAGGTCCACTCCTGGATCTCGCTGCTGCAGGAAGCGGCGCAGTCGGTCGAGCAGCGCCTCGCCGACGAGCGACTGACCCTGACCACCCCGCCCCCCACCTGATCCGTCACACCCTGGAGGACCCCTTGCTGACATCGCTGGCCTACCTCGGCTTCCGCTCCCCGAACTTCGCCCAGTGGGCGGAGCTCGGGCCCGACGTCCTGGGATGCATGCGCGTCCCGGACGGCGAGGACGGTGCGGTGCGGCTCCGCATCGACGACGCGGAGTGGCGCTTGGCGATCCACCCGGGCGAGGAGGACGAGGTGGCCTACCTGGGCTGGGCGGTGGAGTCCGAGCGCGACCTGCCGGAGTACGCCGCACGGCTGGCGGCGGCCGGCATCGAGGTCCAGCAGGGCAGCGCCGAGCTGGCCGAGGCACGCTCGGTCGACCAGCTGATCTGGTTCATCGACCCCTGGGGCTTCCGCCACGAGCTGGCCTGGGGCCAGTACGTCGACCCGGGCACGTTCCGGCCCGGGCGCCCGCTCACCGGTTTCGTGACGGGGGAGCAGGGGCTGGGCCACGCCGTGCTGATCCTCCCCGACGCGGCCGCCGGGCACGAGTTCTTCACCGAGGTGCTGGGCTTCCGGCTCTCGGACAAGATCGCGCGGCCGGGCGGCGGCTACTCCCGCTTCTACCACTGCAACGGCCGGCACCACTCGCTGGCGCTGGCCGAGGTCCCCGGCTCGGTCGGGCTCAACCACATCATGCTGCAGGTGCCGGACATCGACGACGTGGGCACCACCTACGACCTGTGCGTGGAGCGCGGCGTGCCCATCCGCAAGACGCTGGGCCGGCACACCAACGACCAGATGATCTCGTTCTACCTCACGACGCCATCCTCGTTCCACATCGAGTACGGGTACGGGGCGATCGAGGTCGACGAGAGCTGGGTGCCGGCGACGTACCGCCGCCCGAGCACCTGGGGCCACAAGCTCACCGACGAGCCCACCGCGAAGTCGCCCGGCATCCTGCGCCGGCACCCCCAGCCGACCGCCGGGTAGGCCCTCCCACCTCTCGCAGCACAAGGCGTCCGGGCACCGCGCCCGGACGTCCTGCTTGCTGCGCCCCGACGACCCAGAGAGAAGAAGACCATGTCAGAAGAGACCCTCACCGAAGCCTCGACCAGCCGCTACGTCGACACCCGCTCGTGGCGCCTGCACTACAACGAGGCCGGCAGCGGCCACCCCCTCGTCCTGCTGCACGGCAGCGGCGCCGGAGCCACCGGGTGGAGCAACTTCGCCCCCAACATCCCGGCGCTGGCGAAGTCGTTCCGGGTGATCGCCCTGGACGCCCCGGGTTGGGGAAGCTCGTCGCCGGGCCTGCCCGAGGACTACGACCACCCCAACGCCGTGCTCGAGCTCCTGGACGCCCTCGGCATCGAGCGCGCCGCGCTGGTGGGCAACTCGCTGGGCGGCTCGACCGCGATCACCTTCGCCAGCCGCTACCCCGACCGGATCAGCCACCTGGTCACCATGGGCGCCGGATCGCTGATGGACATCCCGACCATGTCCGGAGCCGGCGACGGGCCCTCGGAAGGGCTCAAGATCCTCTTCCAGGCCTATCGGGAGCCGACCCTGGAGAACATGATGAAGGTCGCCCAGATCATGACCTTCGACTCCGCCAAGGCCACCCCGGAGCTGGCGCAGCAGCGGCTCGACAACGCGCTGGCGAACCCGGTGCACCTGGAGAACTTCCTCAAGGGTCTCGCCACGGGCGGCCCGGCGCGCAACCGCGCGACCCACCAGGAGATCGCCGGCATCAAGGCGCCGACGCTGCTCATCCACGGTCGTGACGACCGCGTGGTGCACTACGAGTACTCGCTGCGCATCCTGCCGATGATCGCCAACGCCCGCCTGGTCCTGCTCAACCGCTGCGGGCACTGGGCCCAGCTCGAGCACACCGACGAGTTCAACCGACTGGTGACCGACTTCATCGAGCACGGCTGAGCGAGCCGGGCGGGCGCGACAGGTCCCGGCACGGCAGCTCGAGGCCGTTTGTGCCGGTGAGCGGCACAGCGACATTCCGGGGCGTGTAACCTCCGCCACACAATGGACACGTACCGCGGTCGGTGGGTGCGCCCGAGAAGGGCGCCGCAGTCCCGGCCGTCCTCGTCCGTCCCGCCCGCTCGTCCGGCGGCGCCGGACGTCACCTCCGCAGCAGCGGGAAAGTGAGGACGCGATCCCATGAGTGTCGTGCAGATGTCCGAGCCGCCGACCAGTGCCAAGGCTGCTCCGTCCGAGTCGTCGCCCGCCATCCTCGTCGCGCGGGCCCTGCAGGTGCTGGACGCCTTCATGGGTGAGGAGCGGGCGATGTCGTTGAGCGACCTCGCCCGTCGCGTGGCGCTGCCGAAGTCGACGGCGTTCCGCATCGTCAACCAGCTGACGGAGAGCGGCTACCTCGTCCGGCTGGGCCGCAGCTACCAGCTCAGCTCGCACCTGTTCCGGCTCGGCAACAGCGTGGTGGTGCCCCATCAGGTGCCCCTGCGCGAGGTGGCGGCGCCTCACCTGGCCGGTCTCTTCCAGCACACGGGGTTCGGGGTGAACCTTGCCGTGCTGGACGGGCCGGGCGAGGTGCTCTACCTCGACACGATCCGCGGTGTGCGGATCCCGACCGCCCCGTTCGGAGTCGGGGCGACCATGCCGGCAATGATCACGGCGCTGGGCAAGGTGATCCTCGCCCACCAGGACGACGACACCGTGGGTGCGGCGCTCGCTGCCGGGTGGCCGCGTCGCACGCCGTACACCGTCATGGGACGTGGTCTGATGGCCGACCAGCTGCGCAAGGCCCGCCAGACCGGGGTCGCCTTCGACCGGCAGGAGGCGGTGGTCGGGCTCTCCTGCGTGGCGGCCGCCGTGCTCGATGCGGACGGACGGGCGATCGGGGCGGTGTCCGCGTGCGGGCCCGTCGGCCGGTTCAAGCCCGAGGCGGCCGCGCCGGCCACGCTGCGCGCGGCCCGGCTGATCTCCAACGACGTGAAGCGTGCGGCGGCGCTCCAAGCCTGAGCCTGCGCCAGGCCCGAGCCCTCATCCGGGCAGAGCGTCAGCGGCCCCGCGGCCGGTCCCTCGAGGACCCCGCGGGGCCGTTCGCACGTGGCGACCAGGCAGACCGCGAACGGCCACCGGCCCCCACCCGCGCCTACGACGGGGGTGGGGGCCGGTGGCCGTGGTGCAGGCGAGGTCCGTCAGACCTGGGCCTCATCACCGGGCAGGGCCGGCGAGGACGCGACGGCAGCAGGTGCGGTGTCGAGCCCCAGGGCGAGGGCCGGGTTGTCGTGGGTCATCCGGTAGACGTCGTCGGCGTCGATCCCCAGGTCCAGCATGGAGGCGATGAACATCCGCAGCACCTCGGGGGCCGGCGGGTTCCAGGCCTCGCCCGCGTCGCTGGACATGATGCACCGCTCGGGTCCCACCGCGCGGATGGCGTCGGCGAGCTCGCGCGGGTTGGTGCGCTGGTGCATCGGCATGCACCCGATGAACACGTGCTCGATGTAGCCACCGAGCTCGGCGATGCGCTGCTGGTGCTCGATCGTGGCGGCCACCGAGCCGCTGCACGGGTGGGTCAGGACGAACCGGGCGCCGGCCTGCTGCGCGGCCTCGGCCAGGACCAGGCTGTGCTCGGGAGGCAGGTGCCCGCTCGCGACCGTGACGCCGTAGGCACTGCACACCTCGACGACCGCCTGGGCGTCGGCGGTGAGCGCCCCGTCGGCATCCACGACGGCGACGGCGTCCTCGGTCTGCGCGCGCTCGGCCGCCAGCGTCGTGAGGTAGGGCTCCATGCGCGCCAGGGTGATGCTGTGCTTGGGCGGCTCCTGCTTGGCCGACCAGGTGGGGAACCACGCGATGCGGGCACCCATCTGTGCGGCCATCTCGACCGTGGTCGGGTTCAGCCCGCCCACCGGCGGGTTCAGCGTGATGCTGCCGAAGATCTCCAGCTCGGGGTGCAGCTCCTGCAGGGTGCCTGCCGCTGCCATGGTCGGGAAGAAGTGGGACTTGATCACGAACCCGCGCATCTGGGCGGCGGCCGCGGCCTCGGCCCACTCCACGTTGGTCACCCGGGGCCGGCGACGCAGCGTGAACTCCGGGTAGCCGTGGGCGTGCAGGTCGAGCGCTCCGACCAGGAGCTCGTCCTCGATTCGATGCATCATCATGCTTCCTTGCTTGAGGGGGCTGAGGTGCTCAGCGTGGACAGGACACCGCTCAGGGGTGCGGTTGCGTCGAGGACGGCCGAGACCACCTCGTCGGTGCGCGCGGCACCGAGGACCGGCTCGGCGAGCCGGCGGAACTTGTCGACGAGGTCGGCGCGGGTGAGCGGGTTGGTCGGCTCACCCTTGGGGGTGTGCACCTCGGCCTCGAAGGTCCGGCCGTCGGTGGTCTCCAGCACCACGCGGCTGGCCCAGACGCGGGGGAACATCTCGGTCAGCCGCGGCTCCTCGCGCACCGCGACCCGCTGGTAGAGCCGCAGGATCCGCTCGTCGGCGAGGTCGTCCTGGCTCAGCGCGGTCAGGCTCGGGCCGTTGACGTACGTCGAGGCGATGGTGAAGGCGGTGCTGAGCCTCGCTGCCACCAGGGTGGCCGGCTCGCACTCCTGCTCGACGGCGACGCGGTGGGTGAAGACCGTGAGCGCGTGGACCTGCTCGGGGTCGACCCGGCCGTGGGCGGCCTCGATGGCCGCCAACGCGTCGATCCCGGAGTGGGCGTAGCGGCAGGCGTTGTAGGGACGCAACGACAGCTCCTGCACGCCCATCGGCGCCCCGGCGCCGGGCAGGGCCAGCTGTTCGAGGCGGATGTCGTCGGCGAAGGCGGCGAAGAACCCCTCCGGGCCCTCGAGCACCGTGTCGGGACCGGTGAAGCCCCCGCGCGCAAGGAGGGCGGCCACGATCCCGCTGTGCGCGGGCAGGCCGCCGTGCAGCGCCATCAGCATGCCGCCGGCGTTGCGGAACTCGTAGAGGCCGCCGGCGCTGCTGCCGGCGATGCCCAGCGCGTCGAGGGTCTGCTCGCTCGACGCGCCGAGGAGCATCGAGGCGGTCAACGCCGTGCCGAACGGGTTGCAGGTCGCGGTCGGGTGGAACCCGCGGGCGCGATGGCTGGGGTTCACCACCCCGCCGACCCGCACGACCATCTCGACGCCGGCCACGATCGCGTCCAGGATCGCGTCGTCGTCCGCATCGGTCTCCGCGCCGAGCCCGAGCGCCGTCGCCACGACCGAGCAGCCGGGGTGGGTGATGGACTGCGAGTGGGTGTCGGTCAGCCCCAGGCTGTAGGCCATCGTGCCGTTGACCAGAGCGGCGGTCGCGACGTCGAACCGCTTCTCGGAGCCGATCACGGGGGAGGTGCCCGGCGAGCGCAGCGCCGACATCGTCTGCAGCACCGTGCGCCCCTCCTCGGTCCGGCTGCCGGCGATGCCGACCCCGAGGACATCGAGCACGAGCTCGCGCGCGGCCGACCGCGTGGCGTCCGGGGCGGGCAGGAGGCCCTTCAGCTCGGTGACGAAGGTGCGGGTGGTGGTGGGTGCGGGGGAAGACATGTCCGCCCCTCCCTCTCTCGTGACGGGTCATCTGTATACGGCGCACTCGACGTGTACGACTGTTGCCAGACGTGGTCTGCCGTGCCGTAGTTGAAGCCTCCACCCTGGGGTCCCGCAGGTGCTCGGCCCGCGTGCCGCTAGTCGGCACAAGGGCAGTGAGAGGCCGTCTGGATGCTTGGTATACGTAGATCACCTCCGGCCGACAGGGCCGGTCAGATCGATCCCGGGCCCCTCTGGCGCGGGACGAGTGAGGTTCGTTGAGATGAGTACCAAGAGTCAGCTCCGAAGCCGGTTGGCACAGGAGCGGATCGTCGTCCTCCCGGGCGTCGCGGACGCGATGACCGCGCGGTTGGCCGAGGACGCAGGCTTCGAGGCCGTCTACGTCACGGGAGCCGGGTTCGCCAACGCGAGCTTCGGTCAGCCGGACGTGGGACTGGTGACGATGAGCGAGGTCGTCGAGCACGTCCGGCGGGTCTCCCGCGCGGTCGGCATCCCGGTCGTCGTCGACGCGGACACCGGCTACGGAGGCCTGCTGAACGTGCACCGCACGGTCCAGGAGCTCGAGCACGCCGGCGCCGCCGCGATCCAGCTCGAGGACCAGGCGATCCCCAAGCGCTGCGGTCACTTCGACGGCCAGTCGCTCGTGTCGTCGGCTGAGATGGTGAGCAGGATCGCGGCCGCGGTCGACGCCCGGCGCGACCCCGAACTCGTGCTCATCGCCCGCACCGACGCCTACCAGAGCGAGGGCCTCGAGGGCGCGGTCGCTCGTGCCAACGCCTACCTGGCGGCCGGCGCGGACCTGATCTTCGTCGAGGCCCCCCGCAGCGCCGAGGACCTCGCCGTGCTGCCGTCGCGGGTGCACGGTCCCGTCCTGGCCAACATGGTCGAGGGGGGCAAGACCCCCTGGCGCAGCGCCGAGGAGCTCGAAGAGCTGGGCTTCCGCGTGGCGCTGTTCGCCAACGCCACCCTCCGCGTCGCGATGCGTGCCGCCCAGGAGGCGCTCGCCGTCCTCCGGGAGACCGGCGACACGAAGGAGCTGTGGCCCAAGATGCTCACTTGGGAGCAGCGTCAAGAACTGATCGGCCTGTCGACGATGCAGGCGCTCGAACAGCGCTTCGTCGACGCCGCCACCGATTCCCACCCACTCAAGCAAGGACAGTGACGTGCCCCAACCCCTCGCAAGAATCCTCGCCGAGCACTTCGCCGCGGCCCCGGCGCAGCCGGAGCCGAAGCTGGCCGAGATGAAGCGCCTCCTCACCGACTTCGTCGGGGTGGGACTCGCCGGCTCGCAGGCCGACACCGGCCAGCTGGTCGGTCAGTTCGTCACCTCGGTGGGCGGAGCGCCGGAGGCCTCGCTGATCGGCTCCGGGGCCCGGGTGCCGATGATGCACGCCGCCTTCGCCAACGCGATCTCCGAGCACAGCGTCGAGCTCGACGACGTGGACGAACTGGCGCTCTTCCACTACGCGCCGGTCATCATGTCCACCGCGCTGGCGGTGGGCCAGGCCACCCGCGCGAGCGGTGCCGAGGTGCTCTCGGCCGCGCTGTCGGGCGCCGAGATGATGGCCCGGCTCAGCCGCGCCACCAACTCCGCGCTGCGCGACCGGGGCTTCCACACCACCCCGACCTGCGGTGTCTTCGGCGCCACCGTCACCGCCGGGCGCCTCCTCGGCCTGGACGCCGACCAGCTGACCAGCGCCCTCGGCCTCGCCGGCGCCCAGGCGTCGGGCCTGATGGAGATGTACGGCACCTCCATGCAGAAGCGGTTCAACCCCGGGCCCGCCGCCCGCAACGGCGTCGTCGCCGCGCAGCTGGCGAAGATCGGCTTCACCGGCGCGGACACCATCATCGACGGCGAGCGCGGGTTCGCGCAGTCCTTCGCCGGCTTCCTGGACCCCGAGCCGCTGACGGCCGGCCTCGGCGAGGACGTGCCCGTGTTCGTGGAGTACAAGCCGTACTCCTGCGCCCGCCCGATCCACAACGCCATCGACTGCGCGCTCGAGGTCCGCCCGCACGTCCAGGGGCGCCTGGACGACATCAAGCGGCTCGTGGTCAAGCGGCACCCGGACTGGGCGCACTACCACGTGATCGGCCGCCCGCGGACGTTCCACGAGGCGCAGGTCAGCCTGCCCTACGCGGTCGCCGTGGCGCTGATCGAGGGCCAGGCCCTGCCGGCCCAGTTCTCCTCGCCCATCCTCGAGGACGAGCGGGTCCAGAACCTGTCGGCGATCGTCGAGGTCGAGCCCGACGACTCGCTGGCCCGAGGCGTCTCCTGCCACCTGCAGCTGGAGCTGACGGACGGCACCGTGCACGAGTCGGTCGTCGACTCGCCCCGCGGCTCGCTGGCCAACCCGCTCGACGACGAGGCCCTGCTCGCCAAGAGCACCTCCCTGGGCGCGCCGGTCGTCGGCGCCGACCGGTTCGCCGAGATCGCCCGCGTGGTCGGCTCCTTCGAGAAGGTCGACTCCGTCGACGAGCTGATGGACCTGCTGGTCGCCGAGGGTGCCGACCGTGGCTGAGACCACCGCAGGCCCGCTGACCGCCGAGCTCGGTGAGTTCGCCGCCGGGCTGACGTTCGACGCGATCCCCGCGGACCTCGTGACCCACATGAAGCGGTGCGTGCTCGACACCGTCGGGTGCGGGGTCTACGGCGCCTCGTTGGAGTGGAGCCGCATCCTGCGCTCCACCCTGCTCGAGGTCGACGGGACCGGCGTGGGCAGGCTCCTGGGCGCGGAGGGACTGCTCAGCGCTCCGCACTCCGCCCTCGTCAACGGCTCCGCGATCCATGCCTTCGAGATCGACGACCTGCACCCGCGCTCCATCGTGCACCCCGGCTCGGTCGTGCTGCCGGCGGCGCTGGCGGCGGCCGACGTGCGCGGCGGGGTCACCGGGCGGGAGCTGGTGACGGCCCTGGTGGCCGGCTACGAGGTCTCGGCGCGGGTGGGCAACTCCGTCGGTGCGGCGCACCTGCGGCAGGGCTACCACCCCACCGCCACCCACGGCACCATCGGCGCCGCGGTCGCGGCGGCGTCGATCCTCGGGCTCGACGCGGACCGGACCGTGCACGCGATGGGCATCGCGGGCACCCAGGCCGCCGGCCTGATGGCGGCGCAGTACTCCTCGATGGTGAAGCGGTTCCACGCCGGTCGCGCGGCGCAGAGCGGCGTCTACGGTGCCCTCCTCGCGGCGAACGGCTACACCGGGATCGACAACCTCTTCGAGGCCGAGTACGGCGGATACGGCCCCACGATGTCGCCCGAGTACGACGACACCGAGCTCACCCGCGGGCTGGGGGAGACGTGGGAGTCGCGCCTGGTCGGGTTCAAGCCCTACTCCACGAACGGCAGCTGCCACCCCACCATCGACGCGCTGCTGGCGATGCGGGAGGAGCACGGCCTGCGGCCCGAGATGGTCGGGGAGATCCGCATCGAGGCCTCGACCGCGACGAAGGCGCACGTCGGGTGGGAGTACACGCCCGGCAGCGTCACCACGGCCCAGATGAACCTGGGCTACATCGCCGCGGCCGTCCTCACCGACGGCGATGCGTTCGTCCGGCAGTTCTCGCCGGAGCGGATCGTCGACCCCGAGCTGGTCTCCTTCGCGCACCGCGTGCACGTCGCCATCGCGCCGGACATCGACGCCGAGGGCGACGGCGGCCGCCACCACACCCGGATCGCCGTGCACCTGCGCGACGGCCGGGTGCTGACGGACGACCGCGCCTTCGCCCGGGGGAGCTCGCGGCGGCCGATGACCGAGGACGAGCTGCGTGCCAAGTTCGACAAGCTGACCCAGGACCTGGTCGGGGCGGAGCGCTCGGCCGCTCTCATGTCCACGATCGACGACCTCGACGAGGCCCCGTCCTTGGACTCCCTGTGGTCGGGGATGGGTGGTTCGGCGCTCGTGTGACCCACGGCGTCCGCCCTCCTCATGAGCTCCCCCTGGCCTCGCCGGCCAGGGGGAGCTTCGCCGTTCCCGCCCACCTCGAAGGCGTCTTTTCGCAGGCCCGACCAGGGACGGGATACGTGGTATTCTCCGGCGGTGGATGACATCGCAGGTCTCGACGCGAACGGCGCGAGGCGCTGGGACTCCCGGGCCAGTGAGGCCTACCACCGGATCCGTGCCCTGATCTACGACGGCTCGATCCCGCCCGACGCGACCTTGGTCGAGGCGAGGCTGGTGCGGGTGCTGGAGATGAGCCGCACCCCGGTGCGTGAGGCGCTGCACCGGATGGAGGCCGAAGGGCTCCTCGAGGCGCTGCCGCGCGGTGGCTACGCCGTCGTCACCTTGAGCAGCGAGGACGTCAACGACCTCTACCAGATCCGCGCCGTCCTGGAAGGGCTCGCCGCCGAGACGGCCGCCGCGCGCTCGACCCGCGTGGCGATCGCCCAGCTCGAGGACCTCTACGACGAGATGGACGTCGCGGTGCAGCGCCGCGACGACGAGACCCTGATCCGGCTCAACCGACAGTTCCACCGGGCGGTCGCCGCCGCGAGCGGCAACCGGCACCTCGAGCGGATGCTCGACGACATCAAGGGGGCCTTCGAGCGGTTCCGGACCGATGCTGTGGCCGACGACGAGCGCAGGCGCACCGCGCACGCGGAGCACCAGGCGCTGATCGAGGCGCTCAAGGCTCGCGACGGAGCCCGGGCGCGCCGGGTCGCCGAGGAGCACGTGCACCACGCCCTGTCCCAGGGCACGCGCGCGGCCGACGGCTGAGGCGCCCCGCGCCGACCTCCTCAGGAGGTCGGCGCCTCCTCCTCGCGCAGTCGCGGCTCGGTGCGCTTCTCCGGCCGGATGCCCCGCTTGTCGGCGTAGAAGGCCCGGACCAGGTCCATGTCGGCCCGCACGTCGCCGGTGGGGCGCAGGGTCGGACCCATGCCCAGGGTCCGGCTCGGGCCGTCGACGAAGCCCAGCACCACGGGCAGGCCGGTCTGCTGCGCGATCCGGTAGAAGCCGGACTTCCAGTACTTGCCCTTGCTGCGGGTGCCCTCGGCGGCGATCACCAGCAGGAACGACTCGTCGGCCTCGGCCTGGGCCAGCAGGGCGCGGATGGTGGCACCGGGGTCGGCGCGGTCCAGCGGGATCCCGCCGGTACGGCGCAGCACCCACCCGATGCCGGGCTTGAAGAAGCTCTTCTTGATCAACACCTGCGGGGAGACGCCGTTGGCCCAGGCGATCAGCAGGGTGGCGACCCAGTCCCAGTTGGAGGTGTGCGGGGCTCCGACCAGGATGCCGGTGCGCGGCACCTCGCCGACCAGCCGCCACCTCGTCAGGCGCAGGACGCTGCGCGCGAACGCGCGACGGACCCTCGTTGTCACTGCCATGGGGCGACGGTAGATGCTGGGACCGAACGGCCTCGCACCGCACCTCTCGCGGTCCCCGAGTCTTGACTCATTCAAGAATAGTGGGGAGACTGTCCGTATGCAGACACCGGACTTCCCACAGAGGTTGCGGGACGTCTCCCTGAGGGTCACCCGGCCCCGCCTGGCGGTCCTGGAGGCAGTGGACGCCACCCCGCACGCCGACACCGAGACCGTGATCGCCACCGCCCGCGAGCTCCTGCCGGAGGTCTCGCACCAGGCCGTCTACGACTCGCTGCACACGCTGACCGAGGCCGGGCTGATCCGCAGCATCAAGCCCGCCGGCTCCGTGGCCCGCTACGAGACCCGGATCGGCGACAACCACCACCACGTCGTGTGCCGCTCCTGCGGCGTGATCGGCGACGTCGACTGCGCCGTGGGTCACGCTCCCTGCCTGACCGCCTCCGACTCCCGAGGCTTCGTCGTCGACGAGGCCGAGGTCATCTACTGGGGCACCTGCCCCGACTGCTCCACGAGTTCCTGAGAAGTACAACCGCACGCCGGAAGGAAACACATGACCGACAACACCACCGAGGGAAGCGACCCCCAGGGGATGGACCGCAAGGCTGAGAGCGGTTGCCCGGTGATGCACGACTCCGCCGCCGCCCACGGCAGCGAGAGCGAGAACCCGGCGATCCCGTCGCCGCAGCCGGTCACCCCGCGCCCGCACAGCAACCGTGACTGGTGGCCCAACCAGGTCGACCTGTCCGTGCTGCGCTCCAACACCCCGGTCAGCGCGCCCGTCGAGCCCGGCACCTACGCCGAGAAGTTCGCCGAGCTCGACCTCGAGGCGCTCAAGGCCGACATCGTCGCCGTGCTGCGCGACTCCCAGGACTGGTGGCCGGCCGACTTCGGTCACTACGGCGGCCTCTTCGTCCGGATGAGCTGGCACGCCGCCGGCACCTACCGGATCTACGACGGCCGCGGTGGCGGCGGCACCGGCCAGCAGCGGTTCGCCCCGCTCAACAGCTGGCCCGACAACGTCAGCCTCGACAAGGCCCGCCGCCTGCTGTGGCCGGTCAAGAAGAAGTACGGCCAGAAGATCTCGTGGGCCGACCTGCTGGTCTACACCGGCACCGTCGCGATGGAGGACATGGGCCTGCCGTCCTTCGGCTTCGGCTTCGGCCGCGAGGACGTCTGGGAGGCCGAGGAGGTCTTCTGGGGTCCCGAGGACAGCTGGCTGGGCGACGAGCGCTACAGCGGTGAGCGCGACCTGGCCGAGCCGCTGGGTGCGGTCCAGATGGGCCTGATCTACGTCAACCCCGAGGGCCCGGGCGGCAACCCGGACCCGCAGGCCTCGGCCCGCGACATCCGCGAGACCTTCCGCCGCATGGGCATGAACGACTACGAGACCGTGGCGCTCATCGCCGGTGGCCACACGTTCGGCAAGACCCACGGCGCCGGCCCCGCCGACAACGTCGGCCCGGAGCCGGAGGCGGCCCCGATCGAGCAGCAGGGCTTCGGCTGGAAGTCGACGTACGGCACCGGCAAGGGCGACGACACGATCACCTCGGGCCTGGAGGTCACCTGGACCTACCACCCGACCCGCTGGGACAACGAGTTCTTCCACATCCTGTTCAGCTACGAGTGGGAGCTCTTCGAGTCCCCGGCCGGTGCGAAGCAGTGGCGTCCGAAGAACGGCGCTGGCTCCGACATGGTGCCGATGGCGCACGACCCCTCGACCAAGCGCGAGCCCCGGATGCTGACCTCCGACCTCGCGCTGCGGTTCGACCCGGAGTACGAGAAGATCTCGCGCCACTTCTGGGAGAACCCCGAGGAGTTCAGCGAGGCGTTCGCCAAGGCCTGGTACAAGCTGCTGCACCGCGACATGGGTCCGGTCACCCGCTACCTCGGCCCCTGGGTGCCCGAGGCGCAGATCTGGCAGGACCCGGTGCCGGCCGTCGACCACGAGCTGGTCGACGACGCCGACGTGGCGGCCCTCAAGGCCGCGGTCCTCGAGTCCGGCCTGAGCGTCTCCGAGCTGGTCAGCACGGCATGGGCCTCGGCCTCGACGTTCCGCAAGACCGACTACCGCGGCGGCGCCAACGGCGCCCGGATCCGCCTTGCCCCGCAGAAGGACTGGGCGATCAACAACCCGGCCCAGCTGAGCAAGGTCCTCGACACCCTCGAGGGCATCCGTGCGGAGTTCAACGCCGGCGCCAAGAAGATCTCGCTGGCCGACCTGATCGTCCTCGCGGGCAACGCGGCGGTCGAGAAGGCCGCCGCCGACGCCGGCGTCGAGGTCACCGTGCCGTTCCACCCGGGCCGCACCGACGCCACCGAGGAGCAGACCGACGTCGAGTCGTTCCAGGTCCTCGAGCCGCGCGCCGACGCGTTCCGCAGCTTCGTCCGTGAGGGCGACAAGGTGCCGGCCGAGATCCTGATGGTGGAGAAGGCCTACATGCTGGACCTGACCCCGCCGGAGATGACCGTCCTGGTCGGCGGCATGCGGGTGCTCGGCACCAACCACGGCGGCACCAAGCACGGCGTGTTCACCGACCGCGTCGGTGTGCTCTCCAACGACTTCTTCGCCAACCTGCTCGACATGTCCACCGAGTGGAAGGTGTCGAAGGACGAGGAGGGTGTCTACGAGGGCCGCGACCGGGTCTCCGGCGAGGTCGTCGCCACCGCCACCGCGGTGGACCTGACCTTCGGTCACCACTCGGAGCTGCGCGCCCTGGCGGAGGTCTACGCCGCCGACGACGCGCAGGAGAAGTTCGTCGAGGACTTCGTCGCCGCGTGGACCAAGGTCATGGAGGCCGACCGCTTCGACCTGGCCTGAGCCAGCGCAGCGCCACTGCAGCACCACCGCACCACCACGGAGGCCGCCCGGCAACGGGCGGCCTCCGTGCCTTTTCCACCAGGCGCCCGGCAGGATGGGGCCATGAGCGACGCCGTCGACAACAGCACCATCAGCTACGCCCACGCGCCCCAGGCCCACCGTTACGAGGTCCGTGACGGCGACGAGGTCATCGGCTTCGCCGAGTACCGCGTCCCCGACGAGAAGCACCTCGACTTCGTGCACACCGAGGTCGACGAGTCCTACGGCGGACGCGGCCTGGCCGGCGAGCTCGTCCGCTTCGCCCTCGACGACGTGCGCCAGCAGGGCAAGCGCGCCATCCCGCACTGCAGCTACGTCGCCAAGTGGATCGGCAAGCACGACGAGTACGCCGACCTCGCCGACTTCCCGGCGTGAGCGTCCCCGAGCACCGGCCGCTCTACCTGGACAAGGCCGACCCCACGTCGTACGCCGCGGCGGGGCGGCTGGCCGAGTCGGTCGGCGCGGCGGCCGAGGCCGCCGGCCTCAGTCGGGTCCTGCTCGAGCTGGTCAACATCCGGGTCTCGCAGATCAACGGCTGCGCCTACTGCCTGGACCTGCACCGGACGCGGGCACTCGAGGCCGGTGAGGAGGAGCGCCGGCTGCTGCTGCTCGAGACCTGGTCCGAGACCGAGCTGTTCACCGAGGAGGAGCGGGCGGCGCTGCTGCTCGCCGAGTCGATCACCCGGCTGCCCGAGCCCGAGGAGCGGCGCTACGCCGAGGACCTGGCCCGCGCGGTGCTCGGCGACGCGGCCTACGTGGCCGTGTGCTGGGCGGCGATCGCGATCAACGCGTTCAACCGGGTCTCGATCACCTCCCACCACCCGGTGCGCTGAGCCGCTCAGGTCGCCAACGCGTGGGCGATGCCCACCGCGGCGCCGGCCAGGATCAGCCAGGTGCTGCTCCACCGGGTGCGCCAGAGCACCAGCAGGGTGAGCGCGGCCAGGGCGAGGGTCAGCGGGTCGACGAGGGCGTTCGCGGCGAGCTCGCCGCAGACGCCGACGATCAGCGCCAGCCCGGTCGCGTTCACCCCGTCGAGCAGCGCCGAGGTCCACGTGCGTGAGCGCAGCCAGCCGGCGAGCCGGGTGAGCAGACCGACGAGCACGAACGACGGCAGGAAGATCGCCACGGTGGCGACCAGGGCGCCGGGCAGCCCGGCGACCAGGTATCCCACGAACGTGGCGGTGGTGAACAGCGGGCCGGGGGTGACCTGGCCCAGCGAGATGCCGTCGAGCAGCTGCTGCTGGGTGATCCAGCCCAGCCGGTCGACGAAGTCGCCCTCCAGGAAGGCCAGCAGCACGTAGCCGCCGCCGTAGAGCAGCGAGCCGATCTTCAACATGGTCCAGAACAGCTGCGTCAGCTGCGCGCCGTTCGCCTCGCCCAGCACCGCCGACGCCAGCAGCACCGGCAGTCCGAGCGCGCCGAGCCGCTCGCCGCGGGCCCGGCGCTCGTACAGTGAGCGGGCCGCCCGGACCACGGCCGCCACCCCCGCGCCGCCGAAGAGCACCACCAGCTCGTTCACCCCGGCCAGGTACGCCGCCAGGCCGGCCACGGCGAGCAGCACGAGCCAGCGTGAGCGCAGCACGGTCGGGGCCATCCCGACCACCGACCACGCGATGATCGCGACGACCACCGGCACCACGCCGTACAGCAGCCCGGTGACCGCGGGCGCCTGGCCGTGCTCGACGTAGGCCCAGGACAGCGCGGTGACCATCAGTGCCGCGGGCAGGATGAAGCAGACCCCGGCCAGCAGCAGGCCCCGCCACCCCGCGCGCTCGTGGCCCAGGTGCAGGGCGAGCTCGGTCGAGTTAGGCCCGGGGAGCAGGTTCGTGGCGCCCATCAGGTCCACGAACCGGCGGTCGTCGACCCACCCACGGCGCCGCACCAGCTCCTCGCGCATGAGCGCGATGTGCGCGGCGGGCCCGCCGAACGCGACGACGCCCAGGTGCCCGAAGACCAGGGCGACCTCGCGCAGCGGGCGCTCGGCCGGGTGGTCGTGGGGGCTCACGGCACTCCTCGGGCGTCCTGGGCGAACCCGGCGCGGAGGTCCGCGGAGAGGTCCGGCGCGGGTGGGGTGGTCGTCAGGTGATGGTCATGCCGCCGTCGACGGCGATCGTCTGGCCGGTGATGTAGCCGGCCGCGTCGGAGGCCAGGAAGACCGCGGTCGCGGCCAGCTCTCGCGGGTCGCCCTTGCGGCCGGCGGGGATGCGCCCCTGCTGCGACTCCAGGTAGCCGGGCGGGTACTGCTCGGTCATCTCGGAGGCGAAGAAGCCCGGGGCGATCGCGTTGACCCGGATGCCCTTGCGGCCGGTCCACTGCTGGGCCAGGTCGCGGGTCAGGCCGATGATCGCGGCCTTCGAGGCGGAGTACGCGGCCTGGGGGAGCCCGGCGGTGGTGAGCCCGAGGATCGAGGAGATGTTGATGATGCTGGAGCCCGGCTGCATCACCCGCCCGCACGCCTGGGCCATCCAGTAGCTGCCGTTGAGGTTGATGTCGACGACCTCGCGGAACTGCTCCGGGGTCTCCCGGGTGGCGGGCACCGCGGTCCCGATGCCGGCGTTGTTGACGAGGATGTCCACCCGGCCGAGCTCGGCCACGGCGGCGTCGACGAGCGCCTGGCACGAGGCGGGGTCGGAGACGTCGGTGGCGACGCTGACCACCCGGCGCCCGGTGGCCTCGACGAGTGCGGCGGTCTCGGCCAGGCGCTCGACGCGGCGGGCGCCGATCGCCACGTCCGCGCCGGCCTCGGCCAGGGCGCGGGCGAAGTCGACGCCGAGCCCGGAGCTGGCGCCGGTGACGACGGCGACCTTGCCGTCCAGACGGAAGAGGTCGTTGAGGCTCATGCGGCTCAACGTAGCCGCTCCGAGAGCGGTGGTGGCCGAGGATCGCAGAGCGGTCCGGCATCACTAAGGTGAACCTAACAAACTCTGGAGGAGCACCGTTGACCCGATCTGATCGACCCATGCGGGAGCTGTGGCAGCGTTACCGGCGCTACCGCTCCCGCTTCGTGCTGGCGGTCGTGCTGTCGACGATCAACAAGGTCGCCGACATCGTGCCCGAGCTGCTCATCGGCGCGGCCGTGGACGTCGTGGTCCGGGGTGCGGACTCGTTCGTCGGGGAGCTGCTGGGGGTGGAGTCCCGCCACGCCCAGCTGGGCTGGCTCGCGGCCATCAACGTCGTGGTCTGGATCGTGGAGTCGCTCACCGAGTACGCCGCCGCGGTGACGTGGCGCGGCCTGGCCCAGGGGCTGCAGCACGACCTGCGGGTGCAGGCCTACGACCACGTGCAGCACCTCGACCTGGGCTGGCACGAGACCCGGCCGCAGGGCTCCACGCTGGCCACGCTCAACGACGACGTCAACCAGCTCGAGCGGCTGCTCGACGTCGGGATCCCCGCCATCCTGCAGACCGCGCTCAACGTGGTGCTGGTCGGTGCCGTGTTCGCGGCGGCGTCGTGGGAGCTCACCCTCTACGCGTTCCTGCCGATCCCGCTGGTGGTGCTCGGCTCGCTGGTCTTCCAGCGTCGCCTCGAGCCGCTCTACGCCCGGGTCCGCGACGCCGTCGCCGACCTCTCCGGCGCGCTCGGCGCCAACCTCTCCGGCATCGCGACCATCAAGGCGTTCACCGCCGAGGACCGTGAGCGCGACCGGGTCGCCGGCTTCTCCACCGCCTACCGCGAGGCCAACGTCGCGGCCATCCGCTCCTCGGCCGCGTTCGTGCCGCTGGTCCGGATGGCGATCCTCGCCGGGTTCACCTGCACCCTGCTGCTCGGTGGCTGGGCCACGCTGAACGGCGACCTGGAGCTCGGCCTGTACTCCGTGCTGGTCTTCATGACCCAGCGCCTGCTGTGGCCGATGACCGCGGTCGCGGAGGTGCTCGACCTCTACCAGCGCGGCCGCGCCTCCACCGCCCGCATCCTGGGCCTGCTCGACGAGCCGGTCACCGTGCCTGCGGGCAGCGCGGTGCTCGCCCGGCCGGTGCGCGGGCGCGTCGAGCTGCGCGGGGTGCGGGCCGGCTACGCCGACGGTCCCGACGTGCTGCACGACATCGACCTGCTGGTGCCGGCCGGGCAGACCCACGCGATCGTCGGCGCCACCGGCGCCGGCAAGTCCAGCCTGCTGCGCCTGGTGCTGCGCTTCGACGACCCGCGCGCAGGCCAGGTGCTGCTGGACGGCACCGACGTGCGTGACCTGGACTGGGACTCCCTGCGCGGCTCGATGGGCTACGTGGCCCAGGACGTCTTCCTGTTCTCCGGCACCATCGCCGACAACATCGCCTACGGACGCCCCGGCGCGAGCACCGAGGAGGTCCGTGCGGCCGCCGCCGCGGCCGCCGCCGCGGCCTTCATCGAGGCCCTGCCCGCCGGCTACGACACCTGGGTGGGGGAGCGGGGCGTCACCCTGTCCGGCGGCCAGCGGCAGCGGATCGCGCTGGCGCGCGCACTGCTGCGCGACCCCGGCGTGCTCGTGCTCGACGAGGCCACCAGCGCGGTGGACAACGAGACCGAGGCCGCGATCCAGGAGTCGCTGCGCCGAGCGGGCGAGCGGTGCACCACGATCGTGGTCGCCCACCGCCTCTCCACGGTGCGTCACGCCGACCGGATCTGGGTGCTCGACGCCGGCCGGATCGCCGAGGCCGGCACCCACGCCGAGCTGGTCGCCCGCGACGGCCTGTACGCCGCCCTGTGGCGCGTCCAGACGGGTGAGGCCGTCGCCTGAACCGAGGCGTACGACGACTATCCTTGGGCCGTGAGCGAAACTGAGGTCCACTTCGACGTCCGTGCCATCGAGGAGAAGTGGCTGCCGGTCTGGGAGAAGCTCGACCCGTTCCGCGCCGACGACGCCGTCGTGCTGGCCGGTGAGCGCGAGAAGCGCTACGCGCTCACGATGTTCCCCTACCCCAGCGGCGACCTGCACATGGGCCACGCCGAGGTCTTCGCGATCCACGACGTGATCTCGCGCTACTGGCGCTTCCGCGGCTACGAGGTGCTCAACCCGATGGGCTGGGACTCCTTCGGCCTGCCCGCCGAGAACGCCGCGATCCGCAACGACGAGCACCCGGCGACGTACACCTACGCCAACATCGAGACCCAGGCCGACTCGATGAAGCGCTACGGCATCAGCTTCGACTGGTCGCGCCGGCTGCACACCTCCGACCCGGAGTACTACCGCTGGACGCAGTGGCTGTTCCTGAAGTTCCGTGAGGCCGGCCTGGCCTACCGCAAGAACTCGCCGGTGAACTGGTGCCCGAAGGACCAGACCGTGCTGGCCAACGAGCAGGTGCTGGCCGACGGCACCTGCGAGCGCTGCGGCGCCGAGGTCACCAAGCGCGAGCTCACCCAGTGGTACTTCCGCACCACCCAGTACGCCCAGGAGCTCTACGACTGCCTCGACGACCTGCAGGACAGCTGGATCGGCAAGGTCGTCAACGCCCAGCGGAACTGGATCGGCCGCTCCGAGGGTGCGCACGTCACCTTCGAGGTCGAGGGCCACGAGCCGCTGACCGTGTTCACCACGCGTCCCGACACGCTGTGGGGCGCCACCTTCATGGTGGTGGCCGCCGACGCCAAGCTGGCCGCCGAGCTGGTCAGCGACGAGCAGCGCCCGGCGCTGGAGGACTACCGCGAGCAGGTCCGCAAGGCCTCCGACATCGACCGGCTCGCCACCGACCGCCCCAAGACCGGGGTCTTCCTCGGCGTGCACGCCACCAACCCGGTCACCGGCGAGCAGATCCCGGTGTGGGCGGCCGACTACGTGCTGGCCGACTACGGCACCGGCGCGATCATGGCCGTGCCCGCCCACGACCAGCGTGACCTCGACTTCGCCCGTGCGATGGACCTGCCGGTACGACGCGTCGTGGACACCGGCGAGGACGACCCGGCCGTCTCCGGCGTCGCCACCACCGGCAACGGCACCTACGTCAGCTCCGGACCCCTCGACGGGCTCAGCGACAAGACCGAGGGCATCCGGCGGGCCATCGAGCTGCTCGAGGCTGATGGCCGCGGCACCGGCACCGTCAACTTCCGGCTGCGGGACTGGCTGCTGTCGCGGCAGCGGTACTGGGGCGCGCCGATCCCGATCATCCACTGCCCCGACTGCGGCGAGGTGCCGGTGCCGCAGGACCAGCTGCCCGTCGAGCTGCCCGAGCTGCGCGGCGCGGACCTGAAGCCCAAGGGCACCTCGCCCCTGGGCGCGGCCAGCGACTGGGTCAACGTGTCCTGCCCGACCTGCGGCGGCCCCGCGAAGCGCGACACCGACACGATGGACACCTTCGTCGACTCGTCGTGGTACTTCTTCCGCTACCTCTCGCCCAACGACGCCACCCAGGCGTTCGACCCCGCCCTGGCCAAGGCGTGGGGCCCGATCGACCTCTACATCGGCGGCGACGAGCACGCCGTGCTGCACCTGCTCTACGCCCGGTTCTTCACCAAGGTGCTGCGCGACCTGGGCCTGATCGACTGGGACGAGCCGTTCACGGCGTACCTGTCCCAGGGCAAGGTCATCAACAACGGCCGCAAGATGAGCAAGTCCCTGGGCAACGGGATCAACCTGGGAACCCAGCTGGAGGAGTACGGCGTCGACGCGGTCCGGCTCACCCTGGTCTTCGCCAGCCCGCCGGAGGACAACATCGACTGGGCCGACGTCTCGCCGGCCGGCTCCGCCAAGTTCCTGCAGCGCGCCTGGCGCCTCGCCGGAGACGTCGCCTCCGCCCCGGGCACCGACCCGGCCACCGGCGACGTCGCCCTGCGCAAGGTCACCCACAAGACGGTGCACGAGGCCGCCCAGCTGCTGGAGTCCTACCGCTTCAACGTCGTCGTGGCACGCACCATGGAGCTGGTCAACGCCACCCGCAAGGCCATCGACTCCGGCTGCGGCCCGGCCGACCCGGCGGTGCGGGAGGCGACCGAGACCGTCGCGATCCTGCTGTCGCTGGTGGCGCCGTACACCGCCGAGGAGATGTGGGCCCGCCTGGGCCACGAGCCGTCGGTCGCGCAGGCCGCCTGGCCCACGGTGGACCCGGCGCTCCTGGTCGAGGACACGGTCACCGCGGTCGTGCAGATCCAGGGCAAGGTCCGCGCGCGCCTGGAGGTCTCCCCGGACATCACCGAGGCCGAGCTGGAGGCCCTCGCCCTGGCCGACGAGGCGGTCGTGAAGGCGATCGACGGCCGAGCAGTCCGCAAGGTGGTCGTCCGGGCTCCCAAGCTCGTCAACGTCGTGGTGTGATCTGACCTGTGGGGTCAGTAGCGCTCGTCACCGACTCGACGGCACTCCTGGAGCCGGAGGCCGCCGCGGCGAGCGGCATCACCGTGGTGCCGCTGCAGGTCGTCATCGACGACGTCTCCTACGACGAGGGCACCCCTGAGGCCACCCCGGAAGAGGTGGCGACCGCGCTGCGGGACAAGCGGGCGGTCAGCACGTCGCGTCCCGCCCCTGCGGTCTTCGCCGCCCTCTACGAGCGGCTCGCCGCCGAGGGCGTCGAGGCGATCCTGTCGGTCCACCTCTCCGCCGAGGTCAGCGGCACCTTCGAGTCGGCGCTGGTCGCCTCGCGCAACGCGCCGGTCCCGGTCACCTGCGTGGACACCCGACAGGTCGGCATGGCGACCGGCTACGCGGTGGAGTCCGCGGCCCGGGTGCTGGCCGCCGACGGTTCGCTGGAGGCGGCCGCCGAGGCCGCCCGGAGCAGGGCGGGCGCCGCCACGTCGCTGTTCTACGTCGACACCCTGGAGTACCTGCGCCGCGGCGGCCGCGTCGGCCGGGCCGGCGCCGTGCTCGGCGGCGCGCTCGCCGTCAAGCCGCTGCTGGGCATCGAGGACGGGGTCATCGTGCCGCGGGCGAAGGTGCGCACCTCGGCCAAGGCCATCGCCCGGCTCGAGGCGCTCGCAGTCGAGGCCGCCGGCGAGGGCAGGGTCGAGCTGAGCGTGGCCCACCTGGCCGCCCACGACCGCGCCGCCGCCCTGGCCGAGCGCCTCTCCGAGCAGCTCGGCGACCAGGTCGCCGCCGTCCCGGGCGGCGAGCACGTGCGGTGCGTGGAGGTCGGGGGCGTCCTCGGCGCCCACGTCGGGCCCGGGATGCTCGCCGTCTGCGTCGCACCGCTCGCCGACCCGGCCTGACCAGCCGGCCTGACCACCCGGCCTCACCACCCGGCCTCACCACCCGGCCTCACCGCCCGGCCTGATCACCCGGCCTGGCCGGGCTCGTCGCTGCACGGGTCGCCGGCCCGGCCGGGGATCGTGCACAGTCCCAGCCGTGCCGCGGGTTCTCCACAGGCCGCGCCGCGCGCTCGGCGGGCGGCCGCCTGTTCGGCCTAACGTGCCGGACATGTACTCCCGCCGTGGACCCGACGAGCGAGCCGAGGCGATCCGCAGCGACGCTGCCGCCCGGCGTCTCGCCCAGATCGCCTCCGGTCTCGGGGCCGGTCCAGGTCGCGGCCCCGGCCCGACCCCGTCCGGCCCGACCCCGGCCGAACCGGACCCCGCGCCGCTGTGGGCGAGCGCGGGGGAGGAGCCCTGGTGGGCGGACCACACCCGCGTCGCCGGCAGCCCGGGGCCACCGGACGGGGCGGACGGGGCGGACGGGGCGGACGGGGTGTTCGGAGGCGACGCGGCGACCGGTCCAGCCCCCGCGCCGACCACGGAGCCCACGCTCCGGGCGGGGACGACACCGGCCCAGGCCGGGGTGTTGCCGGACCTGCCCGTCCCCGGCCGCCACGCCGCGCGGCGCCGCCGCTCTCGCCCCGCCCTGCCGCGGCCGGCGGTCGTGGCTCCGGCGCCCCGGTTGCCGTCCCTGGGGCCGGCGCACGTCACGGTGATCGCGCTGGCGGTGGCACTCGGGCTGGCGGTCACCACGTGGTGGGTGGTGCGCGACCGGCCGCAGGAGGTGGTGCCGGCGGCGGTCACCGCCGGGCAGCCGGCCGCGCCCCTGCACACGGGCGGCGCGCTCGCTGCCGAGACGGGCACGACACCCGGTGATGCGGCTGCGAGCACCGCCCCGGGCACCGGTGCCGCACCGGGCACGGTCACGGTGGACGTCGCGGGCAAGGTCCGCCGTCCCGGCATCGTCGTGCTCGCCCAGGGCGCCCGGGTCGCTGATGCGTTGGCGGAGGCCGGCGGCGCGCGCCGCGGCGTCGACCTGACCTCGGTCAACCTGGCCCGGGTGCTCGTCGACGGCGAGCAGGTGGTGGTCGGCGTCCCCGGGTCCTCCGGCGCCGGAGCCCCGGGTGCCGGCGGCATGGGTGCCGGGGGTGCGGGCACCGGCCCCGCGCCGGGCGGGACGGGACTGCCGGGAGGTGGTCTGGTCAACCTCAACCTGGCCGGCCAGGTCGAGCTGGAGACCCTGCCGGGCGTCGGCCCGGTCACCGCGCAGGCGATCATCTCCTGGCGCGAGCAGAACGGCGGGTTCACCAGCGTCGAGGAGCTGCTCGAGGTGGACGGCATCGGCGAGAAGACCCTGGCCAGGCTCGCCCCGCAGGTCACGGTGTGAGGCGGTGCGCCGCCCGGTCGTCGTGCGGGATCACATCGAGCGCAGCGACCAGGCCGGCGCCGACCGGACGGCAGGTGCAGGTCGTGCGGCCGGGCCGAGCGGTGGCCCGTCCCGCCCGCACGACCTGAGGCTGCCGCTGCTGGGCGCGGCTGCCTGGCTCGGCGGCGTGGCCGCGGTCCACGCCGGCTCGCAGGGTGTCCGCGGCGGGCTCGCGGTCGCCCTGGCACTCGCCGGCGTCGTCACGCTGGCGTCCGGATGGGTGGCGCGCGGCCGGCACGGGCCCCGGGCGGCGGTGCTGCGGCTGCTCGGGGCGTGCCTGCTGCTGGCGGCCGCCGTGGCGGCCGGGACCGTGCTGCGCGAGCACGCCGTGCAGAGCAGTCCGCTGCACGGCTGGGCGGCCGAGCGGGCCACCGCCGAGCTGGTCGGCACCGTGGCCTCCGACCCGCGGCGGGTGGAGGGCCAGTGGGGTCCGCAGGTCGTCGTACGGCTGCGGGTCGAGGCGGTCACCTCCCGCGGTGTCAGTCGGCGCCTCGGCGGCACCGTGGTGGTGCTGGGGGAGCCGGCCTGGGCCGACGCGCAGCTGGGGGAGCAGGTGCGGACCCGGGGGCGGCTCGCCCCCTCCGACGACGGGCCGGTTGCTGCCCTGCTGACCGGTGCGCGAGCGCCGGAGCGGCTCCGAGGCCCGGATGTGTGGTGGCGCGCGTCGGCCGCGCTGCGGGCCTCGATCCGCGACGCCGTCGCACACCGCCCGCCGGCGCAGGCCGGCCTGGTGCCGGCCCTGGTCGACGGAGACGACGCCGGCCTGCCGGCGGAGGTCGAGGAGGACTTCCGCACCACCGGGCTGACCCACCTCACGGCCGTCAGTGGGACCAACCTGACCCTGGTGGTCGGTGCGCTGCTGCTCCTCGCCCGCACCCTCGGCGTACGACGTCACTGGCTCACGCTCGTCGGCGCCGCGGGCATCGTCGGCTTCGTCCTGCTGGCCCGCACCGAGCCGAGCGTGCTGCGCGCGGCCGCGATGGGCACGGTGGGCCTGTTCGCGTTCGGGCCCGACCCGCGGCGCCGCGGGCTGCGGGCGCTGGGGGCGGCGGTGACCGCGCTGCTGCTCCTGCAGCCGGCGCTGGCCGTCACGCCGGGGTTCGCGCTGTCCGTGCTGGCCACCGCGGGCATCGTCCTGCTCGGTCCGCCGTCGGCGGCGGCCCTGGCTCGCTGGCTGCCGCGCGGCCTGGCCGAGGCGATCGCCGTGCCCACCGCCGCGCAGCTCGCCTGCACCCCGATCGTGGCGGTGCTCTCCGCGGAGGTGAGCCTGGTGGCGGTCGTGGCCAACCTGCTCGCCGGCCCGGCGGTAGGACCGGCCACCGTGCTGGGGCTGCTCGGCGGTCTCGTCGGGCTGCTGGCGCCGCCCGCGGGGAGCCTGCTCGGCACCGGGGCCGGCTGGTGCGTGGGCTGGATCGTCACGGTCGCCGAGCGTGGGGCGGCGCTGCCCGGAGCGGCCATCGGGTGGGGCACGGGGGCGGGCGCGGTGGCCGCCCTGGTGCTGCTGTGCGCCGCCGTCGCGCTGGTGCTGCCCGTGGTGCTGCGCCGCCGCGCCTGGGGCATGGGGCTGGCCGGCCTGCTGGTGGTGACCCTGCTCGGCGTGCCCGGCCGGGTGTGGCCCGGCGGTGCCGGTAGCGTGCCGGAGGACTGGGCGCTGGTCGCCTGTGACGTGGGCCAGGGCGACGCGTTCGTGCTGGCCACAAGCCGCGGGGCGGGCATCGTGGTCGACACCGGACCCGACCCCGAGGCGGTGGACCGGTGCCTGACCACCCTCGGTGTCCGGGAGGTGCCGCTGGTCGTGCTCACCCACCTGCACGCCGACCACGTCGACGGCCTGGCCGGGGTGCTGCGCGGCCGCCGAGTCAGCGCGATCGAGACCACCGCGGTGCTCGACCCCCCGTCCGGTGCCCTCGAGGTGCAGCGGCGCGCCGACGAGGCCGGGGTGCCGCTCACGCTCGCCCCGTTCGGCAGCACCCGGAGCTTCGGCGGGGTCGTGGTGCAGGTGCTGCACCCCCGCGAGGGACGCCCGGCGCCGGGCGCGGGCGACGGTACCTCGGCCAACGACGCCAGCGTGGTGCTGCTCGTCGAGGTGGCCGGCATGCGGGTGCTGCTCACCGGCGACCTCGAACCGCCCGGCCAGGCTCGGGTGGCCCACGCCGTCCCGGGCCTCGACGTCGACGTCCTCAAGGTGCCGCACCACGGCTCCCGGCACCAGGACCTGGCCTGGCTGTGCTCGACGACGCCCACCGTCGCCATCGCCTCGGTGGGCGCGGACAACGACTATGGGCACCCTGCGCCGGCCACGACCCAGGGGCTGCAGGAGTGCGGGGCCCGGGTGCTGCGCACCGACCGGGACGGGATGGTCGCCTGCACCGCCGGGCCTTCGGCGTCCGGTGGCTCCGGGCGGGCGGCGTCGTCCTGTGAGCCTGCGGGATGACGCCCGCCACGGGTGCCACCCGACCGCACCGTGCGACCGCGTCACCCCGCCACCTGCCAGGGCCGGAGGGGTGCCGCCGTGGTCGGAGGGATGTGGAAGGCTGAGCCCATGCGGGCGGAGGACGTGCTGGGCCGGGTCACGCTGGTCACCGGCAAGGAGGAGTTCCTCGGTGCGCGGACGGTCGACGACGTCAAGGCGACGGTGCGCGGCTACGACCCGGAGGCCGAGCTCGCCGACAGCCCCGCCGCCGACCTCACCCTCGCCTCCCTGGGGGAGATGGCGGCGCCGTCGCTGTTCTCCTCGATCCGCTGCGTGGTGGTGCGCGGGCTGGAGAACCTGCCGGAGGAGTCGGTCGCCGGCCTGCTGGCCTACGCCGCGGCCCCGGTCGACGACGTCGCGCTGGTGCTGGTCCACGGCGGCGGGCAGAAGGGCAGCGGCGTGCTCACCAAGCTGCGCAAGCTCAAGACGGTCACCGAGCACAAGTCCGAGGAGCTGCGGGCCTCCGACTTCGCTTCGTTCGTCGCCAACGAGGTACGCCGCTTCGGTGCCACCATCGAGCGCGAGGCCGCCGACTTCCTGATCGAGGCCGTCGGTCGCGACCTGCGCTCCTTGTCCGGCGCCGCCCACCAGCTCGCCAACGACTTCCCCGGTGAGCGGATCGGGGAGGCCCAGGTGCGCCGCTACTTCGGTGGCCGGGCCGAGGCCAAGTCCTTCGCGGTCGCCGACGCGGCGTTCGCCGGCCGCGACCGGGCGGCGCTGGAGGAGCTGCGCTGGGCGCTCGACTCCGGCACCCCGGCGGTCCTGGTCACCTCCGCCTTCGCGGGCAGCGCCCGCGGCCTGGCCCGGCTGGTCAGCGCTCCGCGAGGCATGCGCGAGGCGGACCTGGCCCGGGAGGTCGGGGTGCCGCCGTGGAAGCTGCGGACGCTGCGCGATCAGGCACGCGGCTGGAGCGAGGCCGGGCTCGGCGGCGCCATCCGCGCCGTCGCCCAGGCCGACGCCGACATCAAGGGGGCGGCCAGCGACGCCTCCTATGCGCTGGAGCGGCTGGTGCTCACCATCACCGCGCTGCGCCGGGCCTGAACCTCACGGGCCCCGGACCTCACGCGTCCCGGACCTCACGCGTCCCGGACACAGCGGGCTCGGTAGCGTGTGCGTCCCCCGACCCAGAGGAGAATCCATGGACCTGTTCGAGACCGGCCGGACCCAGCGCGTGACCCGGGAGGAGGCCGCCGCCAAGCTGCACGCCCTGGCGGACTCGCTGGCCCGGCACAACTCCGTCGAGCTGGACAAGGACGGCAAGCGGATCACCGTCAGCATCCCCGACGAGGTCGACCTGAAGGTCGAGGTCGAGATCGGCTCCGAGAACGAGCTGGAGATCGAGCTCACCTGGTGACGCGGTGACGACCCGGTGAGGGTCGCCAAAACGGAGACGAGCCCCCCGCTGCTGCGGGGGGCTCGTTCAACTCCGGAACGCCAGGGGCTCAGAGAGAAGCGGCCTGCTTCGCGATCGACGACTTGCGGTTCGCGGCCTGGTTCTTGTGGATGACGCCCTTGGAGGCAGCCTTGTCCAGCTTCTTGGTGGCCTCGCGGGCCAGCGCGGTGGCGGTGTCCTTGTCGCCGGCCTCGGCGGCCGTGCGGAACTTGCGGATGGCGGTCTTCAGGCCGCTCTTGACCGCCTTGTTGCGCTCGTGCGCCTTCTCGTTCTGCTTGTTGCGCTTGATCTGGCTCTTGATGTTCGCCACTGGTGACTGCCTCTTGTCGTGTGAAGGTGCTGATCAGGTCCGGAGTGCGTCATCCACCGGCCCAGGGCCGGGTCCCACGGTCCGTGCCCGAGGGCAGGCGGAGACATCAGAGACGCGACCAGCAAGATTATCAGCGGCCCCAGCGCCCACCAAAACGCCACCGGGCTCCCGCCGGAGGCGGTGCGTCCCCGGTGCTCAGCGCCAGCCCCGCCGCTCGCCCAGCCAGTCGTCGACGACGTCGCGCTGCCACGCCTGCGCTGCCCGGACGTACGGCGAGCTCGACGGCACCGGCTGCGCGGCGCACGTGCTGAACCAGCCCAGCACCAGCGCGAGCGCGACGTCGATGTCCTCAGGCGGCACGTCGGCCAGCAGGGGATGCCGGGCGATCCGCGCCTCCACATCCAGCCCGTCCCCGCGCGGCCCGATGAGCAGCAGCAGCGAGTCCAGCCAGGCGGGACCGGCCACGGGCCAGTTCCAGTCACACACCAGTGCCGTGCCGCCGGGCGTGATCAGGATGTTGTCGTCGCGGATCTCGGTGTGGCAGAGCGTGTCCCCGACGACCACCTCAGGCAGGCGACGGGCGAGTGCCGCGGCCTCCACGGCGTGCGGGTGGTCCAGGCGGCGCCACAACCCCGGCCAGGCCGCCATCTCCTCCGCCGCCGGCGTCGGCGCTGCCCCGGAGCCGCCCCCGGAGCCGTCACCGGGTGCGGGCGTGAGCACCTCGGCAAGGCGGAGGGCCAGCGTCTCGGCGGCGTCCAGGTCCTCCTCGATCCAGGGACGCTGCGGGGCCCGCGCCTCGACGTACGCGGTCTCGAGCACCACCCAGTCGCCCCACTCAGCGTGCTCGCCACCGTCGGCGCTCCAGAGCAGAGGCGGTGTCGGCGTGCTAGCGGGCAGCACGGAGAGCCGGGCCGCCTCGTCGCGGTAGGACTCGGCGAACGCGCGCTGCGCGATCGTCGAGGCGGCCTTCACGAAGTGCTTGGTGCCGTCGGCGCAGGTGAGCACGGACGCGAAACCGGGGGAGAAGCCGCCGCCGGCGGACTCCGCGACCTCGACCGGGGAGCCGAGCCGCTCCTCGACCTGTCGTCGCAGCCGCGGCGGCAGGTGGACCCATTCCAGCCGCCGCGCGGTCCGTCCGTGGGGGATCCGGGAGGGCAGCACGGGGCACATCATCTCAGCGGGGTCGCTCGCGAATTCTCGAACCCGTCGCCCTTTGGAAGAATGGCCGGACCATGCCCGCACCCGTCGCCCCGCAGCCCGGTCGTACCGACCCGGCGATCATCCGCAACTTCTGCATCATCGCGCACATCGACCACGGCAAGTCGACGCTGGCCGACCGGATGCTGCAGCTGACCGGGGTCGTCGACGAGCGCGCCGCTCGCGCGCAGTACCTCGACCGGATGGACATCGAGCGGGAGCGCGGCATCACGATCAAGAGCCAGGCCGTGCGGATGCCGTGGACGGTGACCGAGGCGGCCGCCGCCGAGCACGACATCGCAGCCGGCGCCGGCACCTACGTGCTGAACATGATCGACACGCCCGGCCACGTCGACTTCACCTACGAGGTCTCCCGCTCCCTGCAGGCCTGCGAGACGGCGGTGCTGCTCGTCGACGCCGCCCAGGGCATCGAGGCGCAGACGCTGGCCAACCTGTACCTGGCGATGAACGCCGACCTGCACATCATCCCGGTGCTCAACAAGATCGACCTGCCCAGCGCGAACGTCGAGAAGTACGCGCTCGAGCTGGCCAACCTCGTTGGCTGCGAGCCCGAGGACGTGCTGCTCACCTCGGCCAAGACGGGAGTCGGCGTCGAGGCCCTGCTCAACGAGATCGTCAAGCAGACCCCCGCCCCCGTGGGGGACCCGGACGCCCCGGCCCGGGCACTGATCTTCGACTCCGTCTACGACACCTACCGCGGCGTGGTCACCTACGTCCGAGTCTTCGACGGCAAGCTGTCCCACCGCGACCGGATCAAGATGATGTCGACCGGTGCGGTGCACGAGATGCTCGAGGTGGGCGTGATCAGCCCCGAGCCGCTCAAGGCCGGCGAGCTCGGCGTGGGGGAGACGGGTTACCTGATCACCGGCGTGAAGGACGTGCGCCAGTCCCGGGTCGGTGACACCGTCACCTCGCAGCACCACGGCGCCACCGAGGCACTCGGCGGCTACGAGCACCCGAACCCGATGGTCTACGCCGGCCTCTACCCGATCGACGGCGACCAGTACCCCGAGCTGCGCGACGCACTGGAGCGCCTGCAGCTCAACGACGCGTCGCTGACGTACGAGCCGGAGACCTCCGGCGCGCTCGGCTTCGGCTTCCGGTGCGGCTTCCTCGGGCTGCTGCACATGGAGATCACCCGCGAGCGCCTGGAGCGCGAGTTCAACCTCGACCTCATCTCCACCGCGCCCAACGTGGTCTACGAGGTCGTCATGGAGGACGGCTCGAAGCTGGTCGTCACCAACCCCAGCGAGTACCCCGACGGCAAGGTCGCGGAGGTGCGCGAGCCGGTCGTCAACGCCACCGTGCTCAGCCCGTCCGACTACATCGGCACGATCATGGAGCTGTGCCAGAACAAGCGCGGCACGCTGCAGGGCATGGACTACCTCTCCGAGGACCGCGTGGAGATGCGCTACACCCTGCCCATGGGTGAGATCGCCTTCGACTTCTTCGACCAGCTGAAGTCGAAGACCAAGGGCTACGCCTCGCTCAACTACGAGTTCGCCGGCGACCAGGCCGCCGACCTGGTCAAGGTCGACATCCTGCTGCAGGGCGAGCCGGTCGACGCGTTCTCCGCGATCGTGCACAAGGACGCCGCCTACGCCTACGGCGTGATGATGGCCTCCAAGCTCAAGGAGCTCATCCCGCGCCAGCAGTTCGAGGTGCCGATCCAGGCCGCCATCGGCGCCCGGGTGATCGCCCGCGAGAACATCCGCGCCATCCGCAAGGACGTGCTCGCCAAGTGCTACGGCGGCGACATCAGCCGCAAGCGCAAGCTGCTGGAGAAGCAGAAGGAGGGCAAGAAGCGGATGAAGATGGTCGGCCGCGTCGAGGTCCCCCAGGAGGCGTTCGTCGCTGCGCTGTCCAGCACCGGCCCTGCCGGGGACAAGCCCAAGAAGTAGCGACGCCCCGGCGACCGCGCCGGTTTCGGCGCCGGCGCCTCGGGCACGGTGCCGCCGTGCCCGCGCCGTACGACGTCCCCTGCCGCTCCACCCGCTCCCGGCGCCGTGCGGCGTTGCTCGCGGCGCCGCTGCTCCTGCTGCCGATGGTCGCGTGCTCGGACAACGACCGCGACGACCCGGACGGCATCGACACCGGTGGGGGCGGGCGTGAGGGCGTGCCGACCTCGATGGCGGACCTGCGCTGGAACGTCGACGACTCCCTCGCGGACACCGACGTGTGCGGCACGTGGGTGGTGCGCAGCTCGGTGGGCGAGGAGCCGCTGCACGTGCTCGACGTCGCCACCGAGCGGGTGCTCGTCCCGCAGGTCACCGCACCGCCCGGATCCGAGCTCGCGCCGGCGCAGGACTGGCTGACCTCGGGTGGCTGCGTGCCGACCGAGGACGGTCCGGTCGTCGTGGTCGAGACGCAGGAGCGGTACGCCGACCTCGACGCCGCTCCGCCCAAGCTGGTCGCCGGGTTCACACCGACGGGGGAGCAGCTGTGGGTGCGGGAGGCGGACGGTCGGGTGTTCGGCGACTACACCGGCCAGGGGGCGTTCCTGCTCGAGGCCCTGACCAAGGGCGAGGACCTGGATGCCTGGACGCTGGTCGACGCCAGGTCCGGGGAGACCGTCGCCGAGGGCGCGGACCGGCCCGCCGACGTCGAGGCGCAGCAGCCGATGACGGTGCTCGGCCGGGACCTGGTCAGCACCATCGAGGGCGAGGTGCTGCGACTGCCCGGCCACCGCGTCGAGCTGACGGGCGCCCCAGGACTCGTCGACGCCGAGCGGGTGCTGCTGCGCACCGTCGAGGCGATGGAGCTGGTGCGCCTGCGCGACGGCGAGGTGCTGTGGCGCCGGCCCGACGCGCAGCCGGTGGTGGTCGGCGTCCAGGTGGCCGACCTGTCCACCGGGATCGTGCTCGCCTCCGCCGGCGGCAGCTTCGTCGGTCTCGACCTGGCGACCGGCGAGACCCGGTGGACCTCCCCGGTGGCACCCGAGGAGGTCAACGACGTCCAGCCGCAGGTGGGCGCCGGGGTGGTGGTCCTGCAACGGCCCGACGACCTCGACGAGCAGGTGGTGCTCTCAGCGCGGACCGGTGAGGTGCTGGACACGGACGAGCACCTCGTCGCGGGCGCGGACGTGCTGCTCGCCGTCGACGAGGACGGCCGTCCCCGGTCGATCGCGGCCGATGACCTGGACTGACCCGACGCCGCCGCTGGCTGGGAGGATGCCGGTCATGGCACACGTCCTCACCGTCAGCGTCGGTCGTCCCCAGGCCAAGGAGTGGGCCGGGTTGGGACGCACGGCCATCGACAAGCGCGCCGCCGACGGCCGCGTGCGGGTCGGCGAGCTCGGCCTGACCGGCGACGAGGTCGGGGACGTCGTGCACCACGGCGGCCGCGAGCAGGCCGTGCACGCCTACGCGCGCGAGGACCTCGACTTCTGGGAGGCCGAGCTCGGCCGCCCGATCCGCGACGGCCTCTTCGGCGAGAACCTCACCACCCGCGGCATCGACCTGAACGCCCTCGAGATCGGCGCCCGGCTCCGGGTCGGCGACGACGGGGTGCTGCTGGAGGTCTCCTACGTGCGCACCCCGTGCAACGACTTCAAGGGCTGGATGGGCGAGACCGGGTACGACGCGACCGCCTGGGTGAAGCGGTTCGCGCAGGCGCTGCGACCGGGGCCGTACTTCCGGGTGCTCGCCGTCGGCACCGTCGGCGCCGGTGATGCGATCGAGGTCGTGCAGCGCCCCGCGCACGGCATCACCGTCCGCGACATGTTCGTCGCCCTGAACCTCGACCGGAGCAGGCTGCCCGAGCTGCTGGCCGTCGAAGGGCTCACCCCCAAGGCCCGCCGCAAGGCCGAGGACTTCCTCGCCAGTAGGGGGTAGTTGATGACGCCAGGTTGGTGAGTGATCTAGGTTACTCCCTAGTCGCATCGGCCAGCCGAGCATGCAGGGGAGAGACATGCCCAACCACACAGACACCAGCTTCCTCGATCACATGCCCCAGAACTGCGCTGTGCAGTTCTGGGACCGTGTGGCCGCCAGCGGACCGCGCGAGGCGTTCCGGTTCCCCGTCGGCGAGACCTGGAAGTCGGTGACCTGGGCGGAGACCGGCGACGAGGTCCGGCGCATCGCCGCCGGCCTGCTCGGCCTCGGCCTGCAGCGCGAGGACCGGGTCGCGATCGCCGCGGCCACCCGCTACGAGTGGATCCTCGCCGACCTGGCGATCATGTGCGCCGGCGGCGCCACGACCACCGTCTACCCCACGACCGGCGGTGAGGACACGGCGTACATCATCGGCGACTCCGGCAGCCGTGTCGTGTTCGCCGAGGACGACGTCCAGGTGGCCAAGCTCCGCGACCACCGCGACGAGCTGCCCGAGGTGATGAAGGTCGTCTCCTTCGATGCCGCCCTGGCCGACGGCGACTGGGTGATCTCGATGGACGACCTCGCCCGCATCGGCGAGGAGTACCTGGCCGAGCACCCCGAGGGCATCGAGATCGTCGCCAAGGACATCGCCGGCGACCAGCTCGCCACCTTGATCTACACCTCCGGCACCACCGGGAAGCCCAAGGGCGTGCGGACCCTGCACCGCGGCTGGGTCTTCGAGGGCGAGGCGATCAAGGCCCAGGACATCCTCAACGAGGACGACCTGCAGTTCCTGTGGCTGCCGATGGCGCACTCCTTCGGCAAGGTCCTGCTCTCCACCCAGCTGGCGTGCGGCTTCGCGACGGCGATCGACGGCCGGGTGGACAAGATCGTGGACAACCTGGGCGTGGTGAAGCCGACCTTCATGGGCGCGGCGCCGCGGATCTTCGAGAAGGCCTACTCGCGCATCGTCACCATGCAGGCCGCCGAGGGCGGGCTGAAGGAGAAGATCTTCAAGCGCGCCTTCGCCGTGGGCGCCAAGGTCGACGAGCTCAAGCTCGCCGGCAAGTCGGTGCCGCTGGGCCTCAAGCTGCAGCACGGCCTGTTCGACAAGCTGGTCTTCTCCAAGGTGCGCGACCGCTTCGGCGGACGGGTGAAGTTCTTCATCTCCGGCTCCGCCGCGCTCAACGCCGACATCGCCCGGTGGTTCCACGCCGCCGGCGTCCTCATCCTCGAGGGCTACGGCATGACGGAGAACTCCGCGGGCGCCACCGTGAACCACCCCGACCGCTACAAGATGGGCACCGTCGGGCTGCCGTTCCCCGGCACCGAGGTCCGCATCGGCGACAACGGCGAGGTCCAGCTCAAGGGCCCGCACATCATGGCCGGCTACCACAACCGTCCCGAGGCCACCGCCGAGGCGCTCACCGCCGACGGCTGGCTGCGCACCGGCGACCGCGGCCAGATCGACGAGGACGGCTACCTGACGATCACGGGCCGCATCAAGGAGCTCTTCAAGACCTCCGGCGGCAAGTACATCGCCCCGCCCGCGATCGAGGCGAAGTTCAAGGCGATCTGCCCCTACGTCAGCCAGTTCATGGTCTTCGGCGCCGAGCGCAACTTCGTCTCCGCGCTGATCACCCTCGACCCGGACGGCATCGCCGGCTGGGCCGAGGAGAACGGCAAGGGCGGCACGTCGTACACCGACCTGGTCCGCGACCCGCAGGTCGTGGCCATGGTCGGGGAGTACGTCGACCAGCTCAACGCCCAGCTCAACCGCTGGGAGACCGTCAAGAAGTGGACGCTGCTCGACCACGACCTCAGCATCGAGTCCGGTGAGCTGACCCCGTCCATGAAGGTCAAGCGCAACGTCGTCGAGGCCAACAACAAGGACGTCATCGACAGCTTCTACGTCGACGCCTGATCCGTTGCGGGGGTCATGACCCCGCGAGGACCTGACGAGGCCTGTGTGCACGCCCGGCGTGCGCACAGGCCTCGCGTCGTCTCGACGCCCTCGCCGACGTCCTCGCCGCCGGTCCGGGGTCGCCCTCGACGTGGGGGTCTGGGCCCTCGGCTGAGAGGATGGGACGGTGCCGTCCGCGTTGCCCGAGGGGGATCCCGCCCCGCCTGATGGAGCGCTGCCGCCCGCCGCGCTCGCCGAGCTGGGCACCCACGACCTCGGCTTCTACGTGCACGTGCCGTTCTGCCGGGTGCGCTGCGGCTACTGCGACTTCAACACCTACACGGCCACCGAGCTGGGGCCCGGCGCCTCCCGGGCGTCGTACGCCGACCAGGCGGTGGCCGAGGTGCGGCTGGCCCGGCGGGTGCTGGGCGATGCCGACGTCCCCGTCTCCACGGTCTTCCTCGGCGGCGGCACCCCGACGCTGCTGCCGGCCGAGGACCTGGGCCGCATGCTGCGCGCGATCGGTGAGGAGTTCTCGCTGGCGCCGGACGCGGAGGTCACCACCGAGGCGAACCCGGACTCCGTCGACCTGGCCTACCTCAGCCGCCTGCGGGAGGCCGGCTACACCCGGGTCTCCTTCGGCATGCAGTCCGCGGTGCCCCACGTGCTCGCGACCCTGGACCGCACCCACGACCCCGAGCGGGTGCCGGTGGTGGTCGATGCCGCCCGCGCCGCGGGGTTCGAGCAGGTCAGCCTCGACCTCATCTACGGCACGCCGGGGGAGAGCGAGCAGGACTGGGGCCGGACCCTGGAGGCGGCCCTGGCGTGCGAGCCCGACCACGTCTCGGCGTACTCGCTCATCGTCGAGGACGGCACCGCCCTGGCCCGCCGTGTGCGCCGCGGCGAGCTGCCGATGCCCGACGAGGACGACCTCGCCGACAAGTACGTGCAGGCCGACGACCGGTTCGCCGCGGCCGGCCTGGGCTGGTACGAGGTGTCGAACTGGGCGCGGGACACCGCGGCCCGGTGCCGGCACAACCTCGGCTACTGGCGCGGGGCGAGCTGGTGGGGCGTGGGCCCCGGCGCGCACTCCCACGTCGGCGGGGTCCGCTGGTGGAACGTCAAGCACCCCGCCGCCTACGCCGCCCGGTTGCAGGCGGGACACAGCCCGGCCCAGGCCCGCGAGTTGCTCGACGCGCAGACCCGGCAGGTGGAGCGGGTCCTGCTCGAGGTCCGGCTGGCCGATGGCATGGACCCGGCCGCGGTGCCGGGCGAGCCCGCCGACGTCGCGGCCCTGATCGCCGACCTGGTCGCCGACGGCCTGGTGGAGGACCGCCCGGACGTGCTCGTGCTCACCCGCCGTGGGCGGCTGCTCGCCGACGGCGTGGTGCACCGGCTGCTCGCCTGAGGCGACCCGCGGCCGACCCCGTGCGGGCGGCGCGCGAAGTCTGGGAAGGAGGATCAAAGCCCACCAATGCAGTATGGTAAATCGGTAGGCGCCGATCTCCGGCGCCTTCGTGCGGAGGAGGTGCAGCGGCAGTGGCAGACGTGATCGGTTACGTGCCCGGTGCTTTCGACCTGTTTCACATCGGTCACCTGAACGCGTTGCGGCAGGCCCGCAAGTGGTGCGACGTGCTCATCGCCGGCGTCGTCGCGGACGAGATCTGCGAGCAGACCAAGGGAGTCACCCCCACGGTCCCGCTGAGCGAGCGGATGGAGATCGTGGAGGCCATCGGCATCGTGGACGCGGTCTACGCCGAGTGCACGCCGAGCAAGGTGGACTCCTGGCGCGACATCGGCTTCCACCGCATCTTCAAGGGTGACGACTGGCAGGGCACCCCCAAGGGGCGGCGGCTCGAGGAAGAGATGGCGCCCCTGGGCGTCGAGGTCGTCTACTTCCCCTACACGCTGCAGACCTCCTCTACCGCGCTGCGGAAGGCCCTGGCGCACCGCGGCGTCTCGTGAGCCCGGTCGTCTCTGACGACGGCCTGCTCCTTCCCGCCGAGACCCGACCGCTGGTCGTCGAGATCGACGGGCACTACGTCTGGTCGCTGACGCCGTCCCGGGACGGCGCGCCGAGTGGTGCCGGGGTGCTGGTTCCGTGGCCCGAGGTGCTGCGTCCCTACCTGTCCGGACGGGGCCGGATCCGGATCGCCGACTTCTCCGGCGACGACGTGCTGTACGACGACGAGGTCCGGCTCGGTGACGGCGAGGGTGCCCTGGCCGTGGTGGACGCCGCCGGCCACCGCCTCTCGGTGGACAAGGTCGGCCACCTGTCGCGCTCCTTCGCCGACGTCGCGGAGACGGTGCGGGAGGAGATCCTCGCCGGCACCGCGCGGGCGATCGAGGACCTGCGCACCTACGCCGGCGTGCAGCCCTACCTGAACTACGGCGCCCTCCTCGGCGCGATCCGCGAGGGCCGGATGCTCGGCCACGACTCCGACACCGACCTGTGCTACCTCTCGAAGCACTCCTCGCCCGCCGACATCATCGCGGAGTCCTACCGGATCACCCGGGTGATGCGCGAGCGCGGCTGGGAGCTGCTGCGGATGTCGGGCGGCGACATCAAGCTGCTGCTGCCGCTGTCCGACGGCCGCGCCTGCCACATCGACGTCTTCGTCGCCTTCCACGTCGGCGACACCTTCTTCCAGCTCGGCAACCGCAGCGGCACCCTGCCGCGCGAGGCGATCGTGCCGTTCTCGACGATCGAGCTGCACGGCCACGAGTTCCCCGCGCCGGCCGACCCCGAGGCGATGCTGAGCTTCCTCTACGGCCCCCACTGGCGCACCCCGGACCCCTCGTTCCGCTACGAGGACCCGCCCGCCGGCGTACGACGCCTCGACGGCTGGCTGCGCGGGTTCCGCACCGAGATGGGCTCGTGGACGGAGTTCTACAACAGCCCGCTCGCGGCGACCCTGCCGCGCAAGGCGTCGTCGTTCGCGCGCTGGGTGGCGCCCCAGCTCGACGAGCGCCCCGTGCTCGACATCGGCGCCGGCGCCGGCGTCGACACGGTGTGGCTCGCCCGGCACGGCCGGGCGGTGCTCGGCGTGGACTTCTCCCGCGCCGCGCTGCGGGTGCTGCGCCGCCGGGTGCTGCGCGCACAGCGCCGCGACCGCAAGCACCGGCGCGGAGAGGTGCGCACCGCCCAGCTGATCCTCGGCGAGCTGCGCTCCACGATGACGCTCGGCACCCAGCTGGCCCGCGACCCGCACCACCTCTACGCCCGCAACCTCGTGGGCTGCCTCGACAAGGCCGCCCTGGCCCAGCTGTGGGTGCTGGCCCGGATGGCGCTGCGACCGACCGGTGGCCGGCTGTTCCTGGAGTTCCCCGCCGCGGTGCGCGGCGTGACGGAGCCCGCCGGCACCCCTGGCGCCCCCAACGGGCTCCTGCGCCGCAGCGACCCCGAGGCGGTGCGGGCCGCCATCGAGCAGGCCGGCGGGGTCGTGGAGCACTTCGCCGTCGAGCCCGGCGAGGACATGTTCGGTGAGCCCGACCCCGCCGTGTGCCGCATCCGTGCCCACTGGCCCCGACCGAAGGAGACCCGATGAACGCCCGCGAGATGAAGGACCGTCTGCGCGAGGGGATCGCCGAGCGCGCCGGTCTGCGCGCCCGCGTGCGTGCGCTGGAGGCCGAGGTGCAGGAGAACCGGCAGCTGAACCGGCGCATCGCCGAGCTGACCGACGTCGTCGCCGAGCTGCTGATCCCGCTGGAGGAGCGTGACACCAAGCGGGTCGACGAGGTGCTGGAGCGCTACCGCAAGGGGCTCTGAGCCTCAGCGCTGACGAGGACCCGCCGGGCGGTGACGCGGCCGACCGTCAGGCGGTGACGAAGTCGATGAGCTCCTCGACCCGCCCGAGCAGAGCGGGCTCGAGGTCGGCGTAGGAGCTCACCTTCGACAGGATGTGCTTCCAGGCCCGGGCGATGTCGGCCTGGTCCCGGTGCGGCCAGCCCAGGTGCTGGCACACGCCCTTCTTCCACTCGATCGAGCGGGGGATGGTGGGCCACTCCTGCAGCCCGAGCCGGTCCGGCTTCACGGCCTGCCACACGTCCACGAACGGGTGGCCGACGATCCGCACGTGCTTGCCGACCGGCCCGCGGGCGATCGCGTCGGCGATCCGCGACTCCTTCGAGCCGCGGACCAGGTGGTCGACGAGCACGCCGACCCGGCGCTCGGGGCCCGGCTTGAACGAGACCAGGTGGTCGGCCAGGTCGTCGACGCCGCCGAGGTACTCCACCACCACGCCCTCGATGCGCAGGTCGTCGCCCCACACCTTCTCCACGAGCTCGGCGTCGTGGCGGCCCTCCACGAAGATCCGGCTGGCCCGCGCGACCCGCGCCTTGGCGTCGGGCACCGCGATCGACCCGCTGGCGGTGCGGGTGGGCCGGGCCGGGGCGGCGCCGGGGCGGACCGGAGCGGTGAGGATGACCGGCTTGCCCTCCAGCAGGAAGCCCGGGCCGAGGGGGAACGTACGGCGCTTGCCGCGCCGGTCCTCCAGCGTCAGCGTGTCCAGGTCGCGGTCGACCGCGACGATCTCGCCGCACCAGTCGGCGGTGACCTCCTCGACGACCAGCCCGAGGTCCGCGGGCGCCTCGACGGCGCGCCCGCGCTTCGGGACCTTCCAGTCGCCGGCCAGCACGTCGGTCCCATAGCGATCCACGAGGGAAGAATGTAGGTCGTCGTCGCCGCCGGACGGCGGAGCCGCGCCGGGTCCGCCCGGGCTCAGCCGGGCTCAGCCGGGATCTGCCGCGCTCGGCTGTGTCAGGGGTTACGCCGTGCCCGGTTCGGCGTCCGGGTCGGTGCCCGCGGCGGGGTCCTGATCGGTGTTCCGGCCGGCGTCGGGGTCGGTGTCCTGGCCGGGCTCGGGGTCCTGGTCGCCGCGCTTGCCCTCGGTGAGCAGCCCCTCGGCCGTCTCGCCGTCGGGCAGGCCCTCGGCCAGCGGGTTGTCCTCGCTCGGCACGAGGTCGTCGGGCAGGGCCTCGTCCGGGATGCCGACCGCGGTGGCGTCGTCGTCCGAGGGGTTCTCACTCCGGTGCTCGCTCATGCTCCGCGCAGTACCCGCACGGCGGCGGTACAGCCACCGCCTCCCAGGCTCAGGCGAGCGGCAGCTGGCGCCGGAGCGGGGGAAGGTGGGCGTAGCCCCGTCGTACGGCGTCCTCGAGGGCCTCGGCCGGGTAGGGCCACGACGCCGCGGCCAGGGCCTCGGTGACCGGGACGCCGCGCTGGGCGAGCTCGCGGATGGTCTCGGCGACGGCGCGCAGGTCGTCACACTGCTCCTCGACGAACCGGCGGTCGACGACGGCGCCGTGCCCGGGCACCACCACCGAGGCGGGGGTCAGCAGCGCGAGCACGAGGTCGAGGGTGGTGGGCCACTCCATCGGCCAGGAGTCGTCGCCCAGCGCCGGGGGCGCGGACTCCTCCACGAGGTCGCCGGCGAGCAGCACGTCCACGTCGGGCACCCGCGCCACCAGGTCGCCGGCGGTGTGCCCGCGGCCGGGGTGGACGAGCTCGAGCAGCCGGTCGCCGAGGTCGACGAAGGCGGCGCTGGAGAACGTGCGGTCCGCGGGCCGGACCTCCGTGGCCAGCACCTGCGCCGCGCGCGGGTCCTGCGGCGTGGCGGCGTAGGCGTCCTTCGCGCGTTGGGCGGCCTGGGGGGTGCGGGCGGCGGCCTCCTCGGTGGCGTGCACCGGCACCGTGCCGAGGGTGTCCAGCACGGTGGCGTTGCCGAGGGTGTGGTCGAAGTGCTCGTGGGTGTTCACCACCGCCACGAGCGGGCCGGGGGAGAGCCGGGCGACCTCGTCGAGCACCTCCCGGGCCGCGGCGTGCGAGCCGTGGGTGTCGACGAGCACGAAGCCGCGCTCGCCGGCCACGACGGTGAGGTTCAGGTCCAGCCAGGGATGGCGCAGGACCCAGACGCGGTCGGCGATCTCGGTGAACGGCACCGGCCCACCGTAGTCCGCCCCGGGTGGGGCCAGGCGGTCTCAGGCTGGCTCAGGCTGGCTCAGGCCGGCTGAGGAGGGCGGCTCAGGCCGGCTGAGGAGGGCGGCTCAGCAGATGCCGGCGTGCAGGGCGTCGCGCAGCAGGTCGCCGAGGTCGGCGGCGTCGGCTGCCCGGCGACCGAACGGCACCACGCTCTCGTGGGCGCCCGTGCGGTCCACCCAGCGCAGGAGCAGGCCGTCGGGGCGCAGGTCGGCCACGTGGACGCCGATGACGTCGCGGAGCGGGGTGGCGGTGCGGGCGGACACCGCGCGGCGCAGTTCGGCCTGGTGGCACAGGTCGGTGTGCTCGGCCGAGCGCTGGAGCAGGCCGCGGTTGAGGTCGTGGGCAGGAGAGGTGAACGCGGCGAGCGGGACCCCGATCCCGCTCACGGGGCCAGCCGCCGCGCCCGGACGGGACAGCACCGCGAGGTCGAGGTGGAGCGTGACCCGCAGCCGGACCGCGGTGCAGCACGAGCACTCTTCCAGGCCGGTGATCTCCAGGTGGCCGGAGAGGGTCAGGGTCGCGTCCCGGTCGGCGGTGCCCGGTCGGCCCAGGCCGGAGTGCACGGTCAGCACCGCGGCCGCGTTCCGGTGCGCGGCGAGGGCCAGCGGCGAGTCGGGGGCGCAGGAGAGGATCGGGTGCCCGGCGTGGTCCTGCAGCTCGACCTGGCCGTCGAGCGAGGCGGGGTCGGACACGCCGTCGAGGCGGAGCGTGAGGTCGGCGGGGCAGGCCAGGATGCTGCGCGCGGCGGCGGCCAAGCGGTGGCTGTCGACGCGATCAGTGGCTCCGGTGTCGAGCGACACGTTCCCTCCTCATTGGGTCGTTTAGGTGAGCCTAACCTATCTGGCTGTGGCCCGGGAAGCCGTCGCGTCGATCCCGTGTTGGCGCGTCTCGGCGCTAGGATTGGCACTCAGTGGGCCGGAGTGCCAGCGACGCCGCCTGTCGGCGTACGTCTCGGTGCCCCGGTTCTCGGCCGTAGCGGTGAGCAGCGGCAGCGAGTTGAAGCAGCGAGTTGTAGCAGCGAGTAGAGAGCAAGGAGGTCGGGCATGCAGGAGGAGCGCAGGCTCGCCGTCCTCCGCGCGATCGTGGAGGACTACGTCGCCACCGAGGACCCGGTGGGCTCGAAGGCACTGGTCGAGCGGCACCAGCTCAACGTCTCCCCGGCGACGATCCGCAACGACATGGCGGCGCTGGAGGAGGAGGGCTACCTGGCGCAGCCCCACACCAGCGCGGGGCGCGTGCCCACCGACAAGGGCTACCGGCTCTTCGTGGACCGCCTGTCCACGGTGAAGCCGACCACCGCCGCCGAGCGCCGCGCCATCGCCAACTTCCTCGACGGCGCCGTCGACCTCGACGACGTCGTACGACGCTCGGTGCGTCTGCTCGCACAGCTGACCCGGCAGGTGGCCGTGGTGCAGTACCCCTCGCTGTCGCGCTCCACGGTGCGCCACGTCGAGATCGTCGCGCTGACCTCGCGCCGGCTGCTGCTGGTGCTGATCCTCAGCTCGGGCCGGGTGGAGCAGCGGCTGGTCGAGCTCGACGCCGAGCTGAGCGAGGACGACCTCACCACGCTGCGCAGCCGGGTCAACCGCGCCGCGACCGGCGAGGTGATCGCCGAGGCGGCCAAGGCGCTCGGTGCGCTGGCCCACCCGGAGGAGGGGATGCCCGCCCCGTCCGCGGTGATGGTCGACGTCGTGGAGGCCCTGGTCGAGGCGATGAGCGACCACCGCTCCGACGAGCGCGTGGTCGTGGGCGGCACGGCCAACCTGGCGCGCTTCGGTGACGACTTCGACACCTCGGTCCGCCCGCTGCTCGAGGCGCTGGAGGAGCAGGTCGTGCTGCTCAAGCTGCTCGGCGAGGCCACCGCCGGCGGCGCGGTGACCGTCCGGATCGGTGCCGAGGGCCCCTACCAGGAGCTGGCCTCGACCAGCGTCGTGACCACCGGCTACGGCCCCGACGACGCGCTCTCCGCGCTGGGCATCGTGGGCCCCACCCGTATGGACTACCCAGGAACGATGGCGGCGGTGCGCGCGGTGGCACGCTACGTCTCGCGCATCCTCGACGAGAGCTGATTCGGCTCTCACCCCTATGGAGATATGAAGTGAGCAACGACCTCTACGAGCTGCTCGGCGTCCAGCGGGACGCCTCTGCGGACGAGATCAAGAAGGCCTACCGGCGCCTCGCCCGCCAGCTGCACCCCGACGTCAACCCCGACGCGGAGAGCCAGGAGCGGTTCAAGCAGGTGACCGCCGCCTACGAGGTGCTCTCCGACCCGCAGAAGCGGGCGGCCTACGACCGCGGCGGCGACCCCTTCGGCGGCGGCTTCGGTGCCGGCCAGGGAGCCGGGTTCTCCTTCACCGACATCATGGATGCCTTCTTCGGCGGCGGGGCCGGCGGCCCGGGCGGCGGGCGCGGCCCGCGTCCGCGCGTGCGCCGCGGCCAGGACGCGCTGATCCGCCTGGAGATCGACCTCGCCGAGGCCGCCTTCGGCGTCTCCCGCGAGCTCAAGGTCGACACCGCGGTGCGGTGCACCACCTGCGACGGGGAGGGCGCGGCGCCCGGCAGCCACCCGGTGCCGTGCGAGACCTGCCGCGGCGCCGGCGAGGTCGCGCAGGTGCAGCGCTCCTTCCTCGGCGAGATCCGGACGCTGCGTCCCTGCGCCGCCTGCCGCGGCTTCGGCACGATCATCCCCGACCCGTGCCGGGAGTGCTCCGGCGACGGCCGGGTGCGCTCGCGCCGCACGCTGACCGTCAAGATCCCGGCCGGCGTCGACACCGGCACCCGGGTCCAGCTCAGCGAGCAGGGCGAGGTCGGCCCCGGCGGCGGTCCCGCCGGCGACCTGTACGTCGAGATCCACGTCGCCGCCCACCCGGTCTTCGACCGGCACGGCAACGACCTGCACTGCTCGGTGACGGTGCCGATGGCGGCGGCCGCGCTCGGCACCACCTTCACCCTGCCCACCCTGGAGGCCGACCTCGAGCAGGGCGCCGGCTCCGGCGTGGAGACCGAGTTCGAGCTCGTCATCCCGCCCGGCACCCAGTCGGGCCACCAGGAGGTGCTCCGCGGGCGCGGCGTGCCCGGCCTGCGCGGCGGGCGGGGCGACCTGGTCGTCTCGGTCGCGGTGGAGACGCCCACCAAGCTCGACGCCCGCCAGGAGGAGCTGCTGCGCGAGCTGGCCGCGATCCGCGGCGAGGAGCAGCCCGACGGCGACGTCCGCCCGGCCCACAAGTCGGTCTTCGGGCGCCTGCGCGACGCCTTCACCGCGCACTGAGCCGGTGACGCTGCCCCAGCACCTCGTCCCCAGCCTCGCCGACGTGCGGGCCGGGGACGTCGTGGAGGTCACCGGCGACGAGGCCCACCACGCCGTCGTCGTACGACGCCTGCGGGTGGGGGAGCCGGTCCAGCTGTGCGACGGCGCCGGCCGGGTGGTCACCGGCGAGGTCTCCGAGACCGGCAAGCGGCAGCTGGACGTGACGGTGCGCGAGGTGGTCGACCACCCGGAGCCGGCGCCGTCGTTCACCGTGGTGCAGGCGCTGCCCAAGGGCGAGCGCGGCGAGCTCGCCGTGGAGGTGCTCACCGAGATCGGCGCCGCCCGGATCGTGCCGTGGGCGGCCGCACGCAGCGTCGCGGTCTGGAAGGGCGAGCGGGCCGCGAAGGCGCACGCCAAGTGGCAGGCCACGGCCCGCGAGGCGGCGAAGCAGTCCCGCCGCGCCTGGCACCCGCAGGTGCCGCCGCTGGCGCGCACCGCGCAGGTGCTCGACCTGGTCGCCGCCGCGGACCTGGCGATCGTGCTGCACGAGGAGGCGAGCGCCTCCCTGGCCTCGCTGCCGGTGCCGGCGACGGGCGAGGTGCTCGTCGTGGTCGGGCCCGAGGGCGGGCTGAGCCCCGAGGAGGTCGCCGACCTCACCGCGGCCGGTGCCGTCGCGGTCGGCCTGGGCGCCGAGGTGCTGCGCACCTCCACCGCCGGCGTCGCGGCCCTCGCGGCGCTGCTGTCCCGCACCTCCCGCTGGGCCTGAACTCGGCGTTCCGCCGGCCCACCGGGCCGACCGGGCCGACCGGGCTACCGGGCGAGCAGTGCCTCGGTCCGGGCGACCTCGGCGTCGAGGTCGGTGCGCTCGGTGCGGGTGAGACGGCGCAGCAGGTGCTCGATGGCGACCCGCCCGTCACGGACCTGCCAGAACCCGGTGAGCCAGCCGTCGACGTACACCGACATCAGCTGGGCGCCGTTCGGGCCCGCTCCGGCCTTCCGGGCCTCGGGCGTGGTCACCCGGTCACGGGCGGCGTGGGAGAGCCACAGGTTGTCGTAGAGGCCGAGCAGCCGCACCGGTGCGGGCACGTCCTCCTCGGCGAGCGGGGCGTCGGCGACGTCGTAGAGGCGCCGGCCGTCGGCGTCCTCGTGCTGCACCAGGTCCTCCATGCCCGCCAGCACGGGCGCGAGGCGGGTGATGCCGGACCAGGTCGTGACGTCGGCGGCGCTCGCTGGGCCGAAGGCGCGCAGGTAGCGGCGCACGATGCCCGGCACGTCGGGCTCGCCGAGCGGGGCGCCCAGCCAGCGCTGCGCGAAGTCGTAGGTCACCGCCGTCGAGCCGGCCGGCTTCCAGCAGCCGCGCGGTGGCAGCTGCACCAGCACCTCGGTGACCCGGGCGACCTGGCCGAGCTGGGCCGCGGTGTGCTCACCGAACCGCTCGGCGAGCACCGCGCCCAGCGCCCGCTGGCCCAGCGGCCCGTCGGCGAGCACCTCGCGCATGGCGGCGGCGAAGGCCGCCCGGTCGACCGTCCGGGCGTCGCCGATCGCCTGGCTGGCCCGCAGCTCGCGCTCGCGCACCGGTGCCGCCCACACCGGCAGCGTGAGGGCGTCGGTGGGCACGTGCAGGTGCACGGTGTCGCGCAGGCTCAGCACCCGGGCCAGGGTGCGGTCCTCGAGCGCGGCGCTGACGACCCAGGGGTCCGGCTCGGCCAGCCGGGCCGCCAGCGACAGGTACGGCGACAACGGCTCCTGGGCCTGCAGCCCCACGAGGTGGGTCACCATCGCGGCCGGCGTGGTCCGGCTCCGCTCCAGCAGGTGCTGTCGGGCCAGCAGGGTGCGGTTGAGGCGGAGCCGGGAGAGCCTCACTCGATCGTGATCCGCTTCGTGTCCTCGGTGGGACCGCCGCCCTCGCCGCCGGAGGGATCGTCGGTGCGGGCCACGAACGTGTAGGTGCCGGGCGTCAGGCTGCTGACGTCGACCTCGGCACGCCACGGGTAGAGCCGGTCCATCCAGCCCTCGGTGGTCGAGAAGCCCTGCAGCACCTCCGTGCCCGCCTCGTCCTCGATCGCCCACGGCACGGTGCCCTCGAACGAGCTCGCCCACCCGGTCGCGGTGAACGTCTTGCTGACGCCGCCGCCCTCGACGGGCGCCGTGACGTTCACCAGCCCCAGCACGTCCAGCTCCGGTGCGGCCTCCAGACCGGCGGCGATGTCGACGCCGAGGAGCCGGGTGGCGGGGTTCCCGCCCAGCTCGACCTGCACCGGCAGCGCCTTGCCCACCACGCCGTGCAGCGTGTGCACGAGCTGCTGGACGGCCAGCGCCGCCTGCTTCGGGTTCAGCGCACCGGGCTCGAGCCAGGAGTCGTCGGGCAGCTCGACGGTGATCGCCCGGTCGTCGGCGGCGACGGCGGCGAAGGTGCCGCCCGGCCACAGCGTGCGGTAGTCGGGGTCGCTCGGGGTGCCGTCGGTCACCGCGTCGGCCGCGGCGCGCAGCTCGTCGGTGTCGGAGGCCGCCACGGAGTCGCGGAAGAGTCGGGGTCCCTGCGGGGTGTCGCCGACGTAGAACACGCTCACCGGCGGCCCTGCCGGCGCGGAGGCCGAGCCGGAGGGCTGTGCCACCCCCGAGGAGTCCGCGGTCGCGGGGGAGCGGGGGGCCTCCGGCCCGTCGTCGCCACAGCCGGCCAGTGCGAGGGCGAGGGCGGTGACAGAGAGGCCGGCGGTGAGCCGGCGGCAGACGGCGAGGCGAGGCATGGCGCGATCCTTCCACGCAGCCGCTGGGCCGTCTGGGAGGGTGGGAGGGTGAGTGCTGACCCTGACTGCCTGTTCTGCAAGATCGTCGCCGGCGAGGTCCCGGCGGAGGTCGTCCACGCCACCGAGGGCACCGTCGCCTTCCGCGACATCAACCCCCAGGCCCCGCTGCACGTGCTCGTCGTGCCGCGCACACACGCGCCGAACGCCGCGGCGTCGGCGGAGGTGGACCCGGCCCAGTTCGCCGAGATCGCCACCGCCGCGCGCGCCGTCGCCACCGCGGAGGGGTACGACGACTACCGGCTGGTGTTCAACACCGGCGCCGGCGTCGGCCAGACCGTCTTCCACACGCACTGCCACGTGCTCGCCGGCCGGCCGTTGACCTGGCCCCCGGGCTGAGTCACCCCACCGCCGCCCCACCGCCGCCCCACCGCCGGGGCCCCGCTCCGGCGCACGCCGGCGGGCAGGGGCAAACGGAAGGCGGTCCGGGACGGTGCGCGGCGTAGGATGTGAGCCGCAAGGTCGTCCCATCGAAAGGCCGCCCGTCCTCGGGCCTACATGACAGACTCCACCCCCACTCCGATCGCCTCCGAGCCGTCGGCCGCCGCTGCTCCCATCCGGCACACCGTCGTGGTGCCGAACAGCATCGACATGGTCACCCTGTTCGGACCGGGCGACGAGCACCTGGGACTGATCGAGAAGCGCTTCGGCGCGGAGGTCCACGTCCGCGGCAACCGGGTGACGCTGGCCGGTTCTGCCGACGAGATCGCGCTCGCCGAGCGGCTGATCTCCGAGCTCGTCGCGATCCTGCGCACCGGCCAGGGCATCACCACCGAGGTCGTCGAGCGGGTCGAGGCGATGCTGCGCGCCGAGACCGCCACCTCCGAGCGGCCCGCCGACGTGCTCTCGCTCAACATCCTGAGCAACCGCGGGCGCTCCATCCGACCCAAGACGCTGAACCAGAAGCGCTACGTCGAGACCATCGACGCTCACACCATCACCTTCGGCATCGGTCCCGCCGGCACCGGCAAGACGTACCTGGCGATGGCCAAGGCGGTGCAGGCGCTGCAGGCCAAGCAGGTCAACCGGATCATCCTGACCCGCCCGGCGGTCGAGGCCGGTGAGCGGCTCGGCTACCTGCCCGGCACGCTCAGCGAGAAGATCGACCCCTACCTGCGCCCGCTGTACGACGCGCTGCACGACATGCTCGACCCCGAGTCGGTCCCGAAGCTGCTGGCCGCCGGCACCATCGAGGTGGCGCCGCTGGCCTACATGCGCGGCCGGTCGCTCAACGACTCCTTCATCATCCTCGACGAGGCGCAGAACACCACGCCCGAGCAGATGAAGATGTTCCTGACCCGGCTCGGGTTCGGCTCGAAGATCGTCGTCACCGGCGACACCACCCAGGTCGACCTGCCCTCGGGCACCAAGTCGGGCCTGCGCGTGGTGGAGAGCATCCTCGAGGGCGTGGAGGACCTGGCCTTCGTGCGGCTGACCAGCCACGACGTCGTACGGCACAAGCTGGTGGCCCGCATCGTCGCGGCCTACGACGAGTTCGACGCGCAGAAGGAGGCCCGGGCCGAGCTGCGCCAGGACCGCCGGTTCGACGCCAGGAAGGGCGACACGGAGTGAGCATCGAGATCCTCGACGAGTCCGGCAGCGGGCTCGACGTCAAGCACTTCTCCCGGCTGGCCCGGTTCGTGATGGACCGGATGCGCGTGCACCCGCTGGCGGAGCTGTGCATCAAGGCGGTCGACGAGGACACCATCGCCGAGCTCAACGAGAAGTGGATGGAGAAGGAGGGGCCCACCGACGTCCTCGCCTTCCCGATGGACGAGCTGCGCCCCGGCCTGGTCAACGAGGAGCCCGAGGAGGGCGTGCTGGGCGACCTGGTGCTGTGCCCGGCGATCGCGGAGAAGCAGGGCGAGGCCGCGGGCCACGGCACGCTCGCCGAGCTCGAGCTGCTCACCACCCACGGGATCCTGCACCTGCTCGGCTACGACCACGCGGAGCCCGAGGAGCACAAGGTGATGTTCGGCCTCCAGGACCAGCTGCTCGCCCAGTGGCGCGAGCACCTCGCGGCGTCGTGACGGTGCTGCAACCGATCGCCCAGCCGGTCGTACAGCCGGTCGTCCAGCCGGACGAGGGGCGCTGGAAGGCATGAGCGCCGGCAGTCTGTGGCCGCTCGCAGCGGCCGCACTCCTCGTCGTCCTGGCCGGGCTCTTCGCAGCCGCCGACGCCGCCATCGCCGGGTTCTCGCGCGCCCGCGCGCAGGAGATGGCGGCCGAGGGCCGGGCTGGTGCGGCCCGGCTGGTCGCCGTGCTCGACGACGCCCCGCGCCACCTCAACACCGCGCTGCTGCTGCAGCTGCTGTGCGAGATCGCGGCGACCGTGATCGTGGCGATGCACGTCGACGACCGTGTCGACGCCGCCTGGTGGGTGCGCGGCGGGATCGTCCTGGGCGTCATGCTCGTGGTGTCGTTCGTCGTCATCGGCGTCGCCCCGCGCACGGTGGGCCGCCAGCACGCCGACACCGTGGCCGTGTGGGCCGCGTGGCCGTTGTCGCTGCTGACCGCGGTGCTCGGGCCCGTGCCGCGGCTGCTGATCCTCATCGGCAACGCGATCACGCCGGGACGCGGCTTCAGCGAGGGCCCGTTCTCCACCGAGACCGAGCTGCGCGAGATGGTCGACATCGCCGAGGCCTCCGAGCTGATCGAGGCCGAGGAGCGGCGGATGATCCACTCGGTCTTCGACTTCGGCGACACCACGGTGCGCGAGGTGATGGTGCCCCGCGGCGACGTGCTCTACATCGAGAACTACAAGAACCTGCGCCAGGCGCTCTCGCTGTTCCTGCGCTCGGGCTTCTCCCGCATCCCCGTGGTCGGTGACAACCTCGACGACGTGCGCGGGCTGGTCTACCTCAAGGACGTCGTCCGCCGTGACTTCGAGGACCCCGACGTCGAGCTGACCCAGCGCGTGGAGGAGATCATGCGCCCGGTGCTGTGGGTGCCGGAGTCCAAGCCGGTCGACGACCTGCTGCGCGAGATGCAGACCCGGCGCCAGCACGTGGCGATCGTGGTCGACGAGTACGGCGGCACCGCGGGCCTGATCACCATCGAGGACCTGCTCGAGGAGATCGTCGGTGAGATCACCGACGAGTACGACCAGGAGGAGGTCGAGGTCGAGCACCTCGAGGACAGCCTCGTCCGGGTCTCCTCGCGCTACCCGGTCGACGACCTCGACGAGCTCTTCGGCTTCACCATCGAGGAGGAGGACGTCGACTCCGTCGGCGGCCTGCTCGCCAAGCACCTCGGCAAGGTGCCGATCCCGGGCTCGGTGGTCGAGGCGCACGGCCTGCGGTTCGAGGCCGAGCGCACCCGGGGTCGCCGCAAGAAGATCGACACCGTGCTGATCTCCCGGGTGGAGCCGGAGGAGGCCGCGGTCTGAGGCCTCCGCCTGCGGGGTCTCAGGCTCCGGGGTCTCAGGCTCCGGGGTCTCAGGCTCCAGGGACGATGCGGATGTCGCGCACCGCGCCGCCGTCCAGGGCGGCGAGGGCCTCGGCGTAGGCGGGGGAGTCGTGCGCGGCGACGGCTGCCTCGACGCTGTCGAACTCGATCAGCACCACACGCTCCTCGATGCCCTGCTCCCACCACGCCTCGGCCACGCCCCGGGCCAGGAACGTGCCGCCGGCCGCGGTCAGGGCGGGCAGCGCGAGCTTGGCGTAGGCGGCCATCTTGTCCGCGTCGAGGATCTCGGAGTAGCTGCTGATCCAGTAGGCAGTCATGGCGTCATCCTGCCGGACCTGCCGCCGGCCCAGGCCGCTGGTGCCCCTCGGCGCACACGTGGGGGAGAGCGTCGGCGATAATCGGCCCCATGTCCGAGATGTCCGCCGAGGACCAGAAGCTCGTCACGCTCGCTCGCGCCACCCGCGCCCGGATCTCCGCCGCCGAGGGCGCCGCGGTGCGCGACGCCGACGGCCGGACCTACGCCGCCGCGACCGTCGACCTGCCGTCGCTGCAGCTGAGCGCCGTGCAGTCCGTCGTGGCCATGGCCGTGGCCTCCGGCTCCACCGGCGTCAGCGCCTGCGTGGTGCTGGGCGAGGCCGGCGAGCTGACCGAGCCCGACGCCGCCGTGCTCACCGACTTCGCGGCCGAGGGCGGGGTGCTGGTGCACACCGGGGACCCGCGCGGCACGATCGCGCGCTCCACGGCTCTCTGAGCGATCCGGGCCGCCACCGCCCGCCGGGGCCGGTGATCGACCGGGTGGTGAAGCCCGGGTTACCCGCCGGTTTCGGCCGCCGTCCACCTCGAGTCCGGCTACGAAATTCCTGTGTTCGCTCTCGACGGCCGAGGGGTGGGCAGGGGTAGATTCGAGCGGTGGCAGACCGTGGCTGGCAGCAGCACCGAAGCGCCGTCGACAGGCTGAGGGCGTCGTACGACGCGGTGCCCGAGGGCCGGCCGGTCCGGCTGGCCAAGCGCACCACGAACCTCTTCCGGGCCCGTGCCGCCACCGACGCGCCGGGTCTCGACGTCAGCGGCCTGGACGGCGTGATCGAGGTCCGCACCGACGGTCCGGACGGTCCGGTGGCCGAGGTGCAGGGCATGTGCACCTACGAGGACCTGGTCGACGCGACGCTGCCCCACGGCCTGATGCCCTACGTGGTGCCGCAGCTGCGCACGATCACCCTCGGCGGTGCGGTGACCGGGATGGGCATCGAGGCCACCAGCTTCCGGCTCGGGCTGCCACACGAGTCGGTGCTGGAGATGGACGTGTTCACGGGTGCGGGCGAGGTGGTCACCACCCGCCCGGGCGAGGAGCTGTTCGACGCCTTCCCCAACTCCTACGGCTCGCTGGGCTACGCCACCCGGCTGCGGATCCGTCTCGCGCAGGCCCCGCCCTACGTCGCGCTGCGCCACCTCCGCTTCGACGACACCGGCCTGCTCGCCAAGGCCATCGAGGAGATCACCGCCGCCAAGGAGCACGACGGCCAACGGGTCGACGGCCTCGACGGTGTCTCCTTCGGCCCCGGTGAGCACGTGCTGACCCTGGCCCGGTGGACCGCCGAGCCCGGCGCCACCTCCGACTACGCAGGCCACGACGTCTACTACCGCTCCCTGCGCACCCGTGACTCCGACCGGCTCACCACCTACGACTACCTGTGGCGCTGGGACACCGACTGGTTCTGGTGCTCACGCGCCTTCGGTGCCCAGGACCCGCGGATCCGGCGGCTGTGGCCGCGCCGGCTGCGCCGCTCGGACGTCTACATGCGCCTGCTCGGGCTGGACCGCCGCTTCGGCATCGCCGACCGGCTCGACCGGCGCGCCGGACGCCCGCAGCGCGAGCGGGTGGTGCAGGACGTCGAGGTGCCCCTCGAGCGACTGGGGGAGTTCCTGAGCTGGTTCGACGAGGAGGTCGGGATGCGGCCGGTGTGGCTGTGCCCCCTGGTCTCCACCGGCACCGTCTCGGGCGCCCAGTGGCCGACGTACCCGCTCGAGCCCCGACGCCTCTACGTCAACATCGGCTTCTGGGGCACGGTGCACGTCGGCCCCGACGCGTCACAGGCGCCGCGCAACCGTGCCATCGAGGCGAAGGTGCACGAGCTGGGCGGGCACAAGTCGCTGTACTCGGAGGCCTTCTACGACGCCGAGACGTTCGACGCCCTGTACAACACCGCGCACCTGGCGCAGGTGAAGCGACGCTTCGACCCCGACGGTCGACTGACGACTCTCTACGACAAGGCGGTGAAGAGCAGATGAGCAGCACGTTCATCGCACCGACGATCGCGTCCCTGTTCCCCGGCGGCCTCCCCCTCTGGCTGCGCGCCTACGACGGCTCGGTGGCCGGCGACGAGAGCGTCCCCTACGGCCTGGAGATCACCAGCCGGCGCGGTCTGGCCTACATGATGACGGCCCCGGGCGACCTCGGTCTGGCCCGCGCCTACGTCGCCGGCGACCTGGTGCTGCACGGGGTGCACCCCGGCGACCCGTACGAGGCCATCGCCCGGCTCAAGGGCCACACCGGCTTCAAGATCCCCAACCCGGCGAAGCTCGCCGGCCTCGTGGCCGCGCTCGGCGTGGGGAACCTGGTGCCGCCGCACCCGCCGGCCCAGGAGCACCTGCCGGCGTGGCGCCGCCGCGCGGAAGGGATGCGCGCGCTGACCTCGTGGGGTCGGCACTCCCAGCAGCGCGACGCGGATGCGATCCACCACCACTACGACGTCTCGAACACCTTCTACGAGCACGTCCTCGGGGAGTCGATGACCTACACCTGCGCGGTGTTCCCCACGCCGCAGGCCTCGCTGGAGGAGGCGCAGGAGAACAAGTACGACCTGGTCTGCCGCAAGCTGGACCTCAAGCCCGGCCAGCGGCTGCTCGACCTGGGCTGCGGGTGGGGCGGCATGGTGCGCCACGCCGCCCGGCACTACGGCGTGAAGGCCCTGGGCGTGACCCTCTCGCGTGAGCAGGCCACCTGGGCGCAGAACGAGATCAAGCGCCAGGGGCTCGACGACCTCGCCGAGGTCCGGCACCTGGACTACCGCGACGTCGCCGAGACCGACTTCGACGCGGTCAGCTCGATCGGGCTCACCGAGCACATCGGCGTGGCCAACTACCCGGCGTACTTCGCCTTCATCCACGACAAGCTCAAGCCGCAGGGGCGGATGCTCAACCACTGCATCACCCGCCACGACAACCGCGGCAGCGCCCACGCCGGTGCGTTCATCGACCGCTACGTCTTCCCCGACGGGGAGCTGGCCGGGTCCGGCACCATCGTGCGTGCCGTGGAGGACGCCGGCCTCGAGGTCCAGCACCACGAGAACTTCCGCGAGCACTACGCCAAGACCCTCGCGGGCTGGTGCCGCAACCTCGCCGAGAACTGGGACGCCTGCGTGGCGGAGACGAACGAGGGCACCGCGCGGGTGTGGGGCCTGTACATGGCGGGCTCACGCATCGGTTTCGAGCGCAACGAGATCCAGCTGCACCACGTGCTCGCCACGAAGACCGTCGACGGGGTCAGCGGCTACCCGCTGAGGCACGAGTTCTGAGTCCCCACCGGTAGCCTTGGCCGGTGAGCACCAGGGCCCAGCAGCACACCGGCACCGTCGTCGCCCGCGACGAGGTCACCCCCCACCTGGTGCGGCTGACGCTGGAGGTGCCGGGCTTCACCAGCACCGGCATCGCTGATGAGTGGGTCGGCCTGGTGGTGCCCGGCCAGTTCCAGAGCCGGTACTACACCGTGCGCTCCCACGAGGGGTCGCGGATCGTGCTCGACGTGGTCGTGCACGAGGTCGGGCTGGTCACCGAGTGGGCGCTCGGCGACCCCGTCGGCCAGCAGGTGACGATCACCGAGGCGAAGGGCTCCTTCGCCCCGCCCGCCGACGCCTCCTGGCTGCTGCTGGTCGGCGACCTGACCGCGCTGCCCGCGATGGCCCGCATCGCCGTCGAGCACGGCGCCGCGCTGCCCACCCGGGTCGTGGCCGAGGTGCCCGCCGACTCCCGCGTCGCCGGCTACTTCCCCGACACGGTCGAGGTGTCCTGGCTGCCGGGAGACGGCGAGAGCCGGCTCGCCGAGGTGGTCGCCGAGCTGGACTGGCCCGAGGGCCCGGGCTACTTCTGGATGGCGGGGGAGTCTGCGCAGATGCGCGCCATCCGCAAGCACCTCATGCGGGAGCGGAAGCTGCCGAGCACGCACTACGACGTGATGGGCTACTGGCGCTCGGTCACCCAGCGACAGCCCCGCGCGGTGGACCCGGGACCGATCTGGCGGGCCGGCAAGGCCGCCGGGAAGTCCGACGAGGAGATCTGGGCCGACTACGACGCAGCACAGGGAGCACAGCAGTGACCGAGCCGACCGAGGCCAACGAGACCACCGAGGCCTCCGACCCCACCGCGCAGCCCGCGCCGGGCGAGGGCAACGAGCCCGACGCACCGCGTGAGACCGACGCGCCGGACGCCGCCCCCGACCTCCAGGACGAGGACGCCGACGAGGACGCCGACGAGGACGACGACGACTTCGAGGACGAGGACGACGACTTCGACGAGGAGTTCGGTGCCCTGCCGCCCCCGGCGCCCGCGGTCGGCGGCTTCGGTGGGGAGGTCCCCGAGGGCTACCGCAGCGGCTTCGCCTGCTTCGTGGGCCGGCCCAACGTCGGCAAGTCCACGCTGACCAACGCGCTGGTCGGGCAGAAGATCGTGATCACCTCGGACAAGCCGCAGACCACGCGGACCGTGGTGCGCGGCATCCTGCACCGCCCCGACGGCCAGCTCGTGCTCGTCGACACCCCGGGGCTGCACCGTCCCCGCACGCTGCTGGGGGAGCGGCTCAACGACCTGGTGAAGACCACGTGGGCCGAGGTCGACGTGGTCGCGGTCTGCTTCCCCGCCGACGAGAAGATCGGCCCCGGCGACACGTTCCTGGTCAACGAGCTGGCCAAGGTGCGTCGTACCACGAAGATCGCGGTGGTGACCAAGACCGACCTGGCCACGCCCGAGCGGATCGCCGAGCACCTCCTCGACATCGTCGAGCTCGGCCGCAGCACCGGCACCGAGTGGGCCGAGATCGTGCCGGTGTCCTCGGTGGCCGGCGACCAGATCGACCTCCTCGCCGAGCTGCTGGTCGCCCTGATGCCGGAGGGGCCGGCGCTCTACCCCGACGGTGACCTCACCGACGCACCTGAGGAGGTGCTGGCCGCGGAGCTGATCCGCGAGGCCGCCCTCGACGGCGTGCGTGATGAGCTGCCGCACTCGATCGCGGTGGTGGTCGAGGAGATGGGCCTGCGCGAGGACCGGCCCGCGGACAGGCCGCTGCTCGACATCCACGCCAACGTCTACGTCGAGCGGGACTCCCAGAAGGGCATCATGATCGGCCGCAAGGGCGCGCGGCTGCGTCAGGTGGGCACGGTGGCGCGTCAGCAGATCGAGGCGCTCCTCGGCACGCCGGTCTACCTGGACCTGCACGTCAAGGTCGCCAAGGACTGGCAGCGCGACCCGCGCCAGCTGCGCAAGCTGGGCTTCTGAGGGCTCAGGTCGGGTCCGGCACCCAGCAGCGGCCGTAGGTCTGGCCCGCCTGCCACTGCGCGCGGGTGGGCCACTCGTAGCCCCAGCGGAACTCCAGCGGGTCCTCGGCGCGGTCGGCTGCGGCGTCCTCGCAGCGGCCGCGGCCGGCGGCCTTCACCTTCGCGGTGCCGGGGTAGCGGGCGGAGTCGAAGGGGACGACCTCGATGGCGCGCCAGCTGTGCTTGGCCGAGCACGGCACCCGCTCGAAGTTCTTGGCGTCCGGCGCCGCGGTGCCGCACATGGCGTAGGCATCGGGCACCCGGGAGCCGCGCAGCGCGCCCTTGATGCTCGTGGTGAGCTCGGCCAGCGTCGAGGGACCGGCCAG